>CAWFUF010000023.1:0-284191 GCA_963818775.1 uncultured Alphaproteobacteria bacterium
CGACCCCTTCCAGCTTCTCCCCAAGGCCGTCTACCGCACCATCGTCGCCGACCTCTACACCGACATCCCGCCCCCACACCTCACCGACCCCGACCTCATCGCCGAGCGTGTCCACGCCGCGATCGCCGAGATCGCCTCCATGTGCCCCGTCAACGCCGAGGAGGCCCGCATCGCCGCCCGTGTCGTCACCGCCGACACCCAGGCGCGGGACTGCATCCGCCACGCCCGCGCCCTCTTCAGCGACACCATCCCCGCCATGAAGTGCCAGGCCCAGGCCAGCCACCTCATGCGCACCGCCAACGCCGCCCGCTCCCTGCTTCTGCGTGTCCAGGTCGCCCGCCGCAAACGCGATTCCGTCCAGGACACGCGCGAACAGGACGCCTGGACCACGCACGCCGCCGAGGGCCTCCTGCTCGCCGCCGACAGCCACGCCACCGCCGAACCGCCCCCGCCACCCGCCACCGACGATGACAACAAATTCGCCCGCTACGACGCGGCCGAGCAGTACGCCCTGATGTACCCACGGCGCGCCGCCGAGATCCGTGCCTGCCGTGGCGTCCCGCCCACCGCCGCCTACGGCCTGCCCGAGCCAGAGACCGTCTCGGCCCTCATCGCCAGCACCAGCCCCATCCTCCAACAGATCGACGAGGAATACGCCGAAGCCGCCGCCTGATCGTCACGCTCGCCCCCCGCCCGCCATGATCGCCCCCAATCACCCCCTACCGTCATGGCCGGCCCCATGTCCTCGGGCTTGACCCGAGGATCAGCCCGGCCACCCACGCCTTCCTTCCGCTACCGACCGGGCAGTGAGAAAAGGGCGATTCACCCGAGCAGCGCTGGATACAAGTCCTGCCAGTCCGGATTCTGCGCTGCCAACAGACGAACCTTCCACGCGCGCGGCCAACGCTTCAAACTGGTCTCGCGCTGAATAGCTGTCCGTATGTCCTCGTGATGCTCGAAATATACCAACCTGGTCAGGGAATACCGGCGAACGAAGCTGCTGCCTGCCCCCTCCCGATGGTCCCAGACGCGACGGATCAGATCACTGGTAACGCCGACGTAAAGCGTCCCATTGAGCTTGTTCGACATGATGTAGACCCATCCGCCCACCCGGCGATCATTGGCACGACCAGTGAACAAGACGTGGATGGCCGGCACAGGGCCGGCCATGACGAGAAAACCGCGCCCCACGGCGTCTCACCCAAAGTGCAATGAGACGCCCGCGAGACTCCCCCCAGACTCAAAGGGGCCGCCCACCGCGGCGGCCCCTCGCACCCGCTATCCCGCCAGCGTCACGCCTGCACGCGAGCAAACCCGCACAGCTTGTTGCCGTCCGGATCGCGCAGATACGCCAGATACATCGGCCCGGCGCCCCCTTGCCGCACGCCCGGCGGATCCTCGACCGACGTGCCGCCATTTGCGACCCCCGCCTTGTGCCACGCGTCGGCCTCCGCGGGGCTGCTCATCGTGAACCCCACCGTGCCGCCGTTCGCATGCGTCGCCGCCCCACCGTCGATCGGCTTGCTCACCATGAAACGCCCGCCATTGTGCGAGTAGGCCACTCGACCTTTGGCATCCACGGTGCCGGGCTTGCCGCCCATCGCGCCGAACACGGCGTCATAGAACTTCTTCGACCGGTCGATGTCGTTGCTCCCGATCATGATATGACTGAACATCCACTTCCCTCCTCACCAAGATTGCACGCTGGGCGCGCCGAGGATCAGAACCCGACCACCTCGGCCACCGCCTCAACCTGCTCCGCATACCGCGACACCGGGTTCAGCAACAGATGGTTGGCGCCCATCGCGATCACCGCCTCCAGCTTCTCCCGCACCTGCTCGGGTGTCCCATGAATACCCGACGCGTCGGTGCCCGGGGGATTGTGGTACACCTCGGTGAACCACCGATGCAGCTCCGCGCGCGCCCGCTCCGGCCGCTCATCCACCGCCATGAAGATGCGCTTGGAAATCGGAAACGTCGCCGGGTCGCGTCCGGCCTTCTCCAACGCCTCCCGCAGCACCGGCACGGACCGGCCGAACTCGGCGATGCTCGATCCACCGGACCCCATCCAGCCGTCCGCCATCGACGCCGTGCGCCGGACCGCATCGGGATGCCCAACCCCCATCCAGATCGGCAACGGTGTCTGCACCGGCTTGGGCGACATCGTGCCGCCCTCCAACCGATAGAACCGCCCCTGAAAATCCACCTTCGCCTGACTGCACAGGGCGCGGATCAGCTCGACCTCCTCGCGGAAGCGGCGCACGCGCCCCTCCTCCGGCACCTCGAACTGCCGATAGTGATGTTCGCGCCCCAGGCCCACGCCAAGGATCGCTCGGCCGCCGCTGACGTAATCGAGCGTCGCCCATTGATGCGCCACCATCAGCGGGCTGTGGATCGCCAGCACCACCACCGACGCACCGAGACGGATGCGGCTGGTCACCGCGGCCGCGTAGGTCAGCACCACCACCGGATCGAAGCACATCACATGATCCAGCGTGTTCTCGGTCACCCACAGATCGCGGAACCCGAGCGCCTCGGCGCGTTGGGCGACGATCCGCACATCATTCATGTCGATCGCGTCAGGTGAGCGGTGCGGCAGCGACATCCCGAACGGAATGCGATCCTTCAGCGCCATGCGGCAAGCCTCCAGTGCTAGTGCGCCGGCGCCGCTCCCTTCGGCATTCGAGGCAGGAACAGCGCCAGCGGCCAGATGCAAAGCCCCAGCATGCCCAACAGCCAGAAGATGTCGAGATAGCTCATGATCCCCGCCTGCGCCTGGATCATCCCGTCGATCGGTGCCAGCGGCGTCGACCAGCCATAACCGTTATACGCCGTGATATGCTCGGCAAGCCGCTCATGATGAAACTGCAGCCGCTGCTCCAACATCGTCGTGGTGAAGGAAACACCGACGCTGCCGCCCAGGTTGCGCATCAGGTTGATGATGGCCGATGCCTCGTTGGTACGGTCCGGCGGAACGCCAACATAGGAAACCGCGCTCAGCGGGATGAACACGAACGGCAGCCAGATCACCTGCGTCACCCGCACCAGCGATATGTTCCAGAACGCAACATTGAGGTCGAGCCGAGCGGCGCTGAACAATGCCCAGCCGGTGCCTGCAAGCGCCACCATGATCAGCCATTTCGGCTGCACCAGTCGCCCGGTGACGACACCAGCCACCGGCATGATGACCAGCGTGACGATCCCGCCCACGCCGAGGGTAAGACCAGCCGTGGTCGCGTCGTAGTTCAGCAGTGTCTGGGCAAGCTGCGGTATGAGCTGCGTTGTGCTGATCAGCATGAAGCCGAACAGGAACATCACGAGTGCCGAGATGGCGAATGCCCGCGACCGCAGCAGCCGGACGTTCACCGCCGGTTCAGGATGCCACAACTCCCATGCCACCAGTGCCATCAGGCTGACTGCGGCAATCGCACCGGTGCTCGTGATGAAGTCGGAGGCGAACCCATCATCGCGCTCATACCGGTCGAGCATGATCTGCAAGGCGCCGAAACCGATCACGGTAAGCGCGATCCCGATGTAATCGACCGTCAGACCGCCGCTGAGCAGACGCTTGCGATCTCGCTTCAATGCGTCAGGCTCCACGATGAACAGTTGCACCAGACTCAGCGACAACAGCCCGACCGGCAGATTGATCAGGAAGCACCAGTGCCACGACAGATTGTCGGTCAACCAGCCGCCGAGTGTCGGGCCGACCGCCGGCGCCGTGACAACCGTCAGTCCATACAGCGCGAATGCCTGTGCCCGCTTCTCGACCGGAAATGTGTCGGCGAAGATCGACTGCTCGGTCGGTGCCATGCCGCCACCACCAATGCCCTGGATGACACGCGAAATCAGCATCATGCTGAGCGAGGTGGACATCGCACACATCACCGAGGCACCGGTGAAGATAGCGACGCAAGTCATGTAGAAGCGCTTGCGGCCGATCACGTTGGCCAGCCAGCCGCTGATAGGCAGCACGACGGCGTTGGAAACCAGATAGCTGGTGACGATCCAGGTGCTCTCGTCGAGGCTGGTTGCCAGACTGCCGGAGATGTGGCGCAGCGCGACATTTACGATCGTGACGTCGAGCACCTCCATGAAGGTCGCGATCGAGACGATCACCGCGATCAGCCAGGGACTGCGATTGCCGGCAGCGGAGCGAGGCAGGCTCGGATCGGCCATCAGCGGACGTGCGCGTACGGCACCACCGACATGCCGGGCGAGATTTGGTAGTTTTTCACGCGGTCATCGTCGAAGTCGATCTTCACCGGCAGCCGCTGCACGACCTTCACGTAGTTGCCGGTGGCGTTCTCCGCCGGCAGGACGCTGAATTCCGAACCAGTGCCCGGCTGGAAGCTGTCGACGCGGCCATGGAATGTCACCGAGGGGATGGCATCGATATCGATATCGACCGGCTGGCCGGCACGTATGTCGGCGAGTTGCGTCTCCTTGAAATTCGCCGTCACCCAAAGTCCGTCCTGCACAAGCGCGAACATCGCCTGACCCGGATTAACATAGTTGCCGACATCGACATTGCGGTGCGCGATTCGTCCGGTCACCGGCGCGACGATCGTGCAATACGAAAGCTGCAGTTGCGCGGTGGCGACGTTGGCATCGGCCTGTTGCACCTGCGCCTGAGCGGCCCCCACCTGCGCGTGCCCGGTCTGCAGCTGCGCATCGGCACCGCGCACCGCCTGCCGCGCGGCGTCGAGCTTCGCCTGCGCCGAATGGTATGTGGCTGTGGCGCTGTCGACCTGCTGGCGCGACACAGCATGCGGATTGATCGAGGTGAACCGATCATAATCCTGCTGAGCCTGCAGCAGGTCGGCCTGGGTGACTGTCACATTTGCCCGCGCCTGGTCGAGATTGGCTTGCAACACGCCGATCTGCGCTTCGGCTTGTTGCAGCCCGGCTGCTGCGTTGCTGCGCTGCGCCTTCGCCTGATCGAGCTTCGCCACATAGTCCCGCGGGTCGATCAGCACCAGCACCTTCCCCGCAGCCACGTGCTCGTTATCGGTGAACTGCAACGCTGTGACACGCCCTGACACCTGCGGTGCGACCTGGGTCACATAGCCATCCACGAACGCATCGTCGGTGGTCACGAATTGCCGCGCATGCAGCCACCACAGAACTCCAGCGCCGATAAGGGCCAACCCAACCACCCCTACGAGCGCGATGCCCAGCGGGCGCCGCCAGCGAGGTGGCCCGCGCTCGGTTTGCCGCTCGGCGTCGCTCCGCCAGGTCGCATCGTCGCGAACGGAGACAGGGTATAAGTCGTCCATCGGATCTCCAGCTAGGAACTCCTCCCCGATTGCTATAAGGCTCGGGCGTTGCCACGGTTCGATCACGGACGGCTGATCGCGCGGTCGGACCTCCAGTATCCGCAGGAGTTCCCGTATGCCTGTCCCTTCCGCCGACACGGTCGCCGCCGTCCTTCGCCACGCCGACGCCTCGCTCGACGAGTTGCGCGGCCGGCTGTTCGATCTGCTGCGAATTGCCTCAATCAGTGCGCAACCGGACCACCGGCAGGACTGTCAACGCGCCGCCGAATGGGTGCGCGGCCAGCTTGCCGGCCTCGGGTTCTCAGCCGAAGTGCGGCCTACCGCCGGCCATCCCGTCATCGTCGCGCATCACGCGGCGCCTGACGGCTACCGAGGGCCGCACATCCTGTTTTACGGCCACTATGACGTTCAGCCGGTCGATCCGCTCAACCTGTGGCATAGCCCTCCGTTTGATCCGCAGCTTGTCGACGGGCCGCACGGGAAGCGTTTCGTTGCGCGGGGCGCGGTGGACGACAAGGGACAGGCGATGATGTTCATCGAGGCCATGCGTGCCTGGCAGGAAGCTGCCGGTGGCATCCCGGCGCGCATCACCGCGTTGATCGAGGGCGAGGAGGAAGTCGGCAGTCCTAACCTCGAACCGTTCCTGGCAGCCAACAAGAGCGAGCTCGCCGCCGATCTCGCGCTGATCAGCGATACCGGCATGTGGGACGTCGATACGCCGGCGATCACCACGCGGCTTCGCGGCATGACCTATGTGCAGCTCACGCTCAAGGCGGCCAATCGCGACCTGCACTCCGGCCTGTATGGCGGCTCCGCGCTCAATCCGATCAATGCGCTGGCCCACGTACTGGGCGACCTGCACGACGCCAACGGCCGCATCCAACTCCCGGGCTTCTACGACAGGGTCAAACCGGTCTCAAATGCGCAGCGCGCGCAATGGGACGCCCTCGGCTTCGACGAGGATGCGTTCCTCGGCAACATAGGCCTCGAGGCACCTGTCGGCGAGCGCGGCTATTCGGCGCTGGAACGACTTTGGGCGCGCCCTACCGCCGACATCAACGGCATGTGGGGCGGCTACACCGGCGTCGGCGGCAAGACGGTGATCGCGTCCGAGGCGTCGGCCAAGATTTCTTTCCGTTTGGTGCCGGACCAGGATCCGGACGCGGTGTTCGAACAGTTCAAACGCTTCGTCAGCGAGCGCCTGCCTCCGGGCGCGGTTGTCGCGTATGAAGTGGGCACGCGCTCGCCGGCCATCGAGGTGAACATGGAAAGTCCCTGGGTGCGTGCCGCTCAGACGGTGCTCACCGAGGAATACGGCAAACCGGCAGTTCTGATGGGCAGCGGGGGCTCGATCCCGGTAGTGAACTCGCTGCGCAAGGTACTTGGCATCGACAGCCTGCTGATGGGCTTTGGCCTCGACGATGACCAGGTGCACAGCCCCAACGAGAAGTTCGAGCAGCGATGCTTCCATCAGGGGATCCGCTCGCACATCAGGCTGCTTGCGAAGTTCGCCGGCGGATAGCTGTCATAGTCGGCGCAGTTTGGGAGAGCAGTCCCCGCCCCCCATCCCCCTCCCGCAAGGGGAGGGGGAGTGCTTTCGCGGGCCCCGCCTCCGCATCATCGCCCTGCAGAGTCATCTGGCGGGTCCGTTCGACCTCGCGCTGAATGCCGGGGAATGCCTCGCGATCACCGGACCGTCCGGCTCCGGCAAGAGCCTGTTCCTGCGCATGGTTGCCGATCTCGACCCGAACCAGGGGGAAGTGTTTCTCGACAGCGTTGAGCGCCGGTCGCTACCGGCGCACGAATGGCGCCGCAAGGTGGTCTACAGCGCCGCCGAGCCCGGTTGGTGGCACGAAGGGGTCGCCGACCATTTCGACGCGGCAGCTATGGACTTCGCCCGTGCCACCGCGCCACGGCTCGCGCTCGCCGCCGCGCTGCTGGATGGACAGGTGGTGCAGCTCTCCACCGGCGAGCGGCAGCGCATGGCGCTGCTCCGCGCGCTCGCCTTGCGGTCACCTGTGCTGCTGCTTGACGAACCCACCGGCGCGCTGGATGAAGCCAGCACAACCCTGGTCGAGGATGTGCTGCGCGAACGCCTCGCCGTCGGCGTCACCATCGCCATGGTCACCCACAGCGCCGCGCAGGCTGTTCGACTGGGCCACCGGCATCTGCGCATGGCAGATCGTCACCTGGTGCTGGCATGAACCCTATCCTGCTCACTCCGTTCGATGTCGCGATCGCCGCGGTGCTGATCGTGCTCGACGGCGTGCTGTCGCTGCTGCTGCGGTTGGACCTTCACACCCAACTCGCCTGGGCCGCAGCGCGCCTGGTCGTGCAGCTTGTGCTGATCGGCTTCGTCCTGCGCCTGGTGTTTGCCATCGCCTCGCCGCTTGTGACACTGGCCGTGATTCTCGTGATGGTGTCGATCGCCGGACGCGAGGTCGCGGCCCGCCCGGAACAGCGTCTCGGCCGCTTCGGCAACTATGCGGTTGGTGCATCGGCGGTCGCCATCGCCACGTTCCTCACCGCCATCCTCGCGCTGACCACGGCCATCCGCCCGCAGCCTTGGTACGACGCACGCTACGCCATCCCGCTCGCCGGTATCATCCTGGGCAACGTGCTGAACGGCGGTTCGCTGGCACTCGATTCGCTCCTGGGCGGCGTGGTGCGGGAGCGCGCCGCCATCGAGGCACAGCTTGCTCTCGGCGTCCGCTTCAGCCACGCGATGCGCGGGCTGATCCGCGCCTCGGTGCGCCGCGCGCTGCTGCCGATCATCAACCAGATGTCAGCCGCCGGCGTAGTGACGCTGCCCGGCATCATGACCGGCCAGATCCTCGCGGGCATGGACCCGATGGAGGCAGCCAAATACCAGATCCTGCTGATCTTCCTGCTGTCAGGTGGCAGTGGTCTTGCCGCCGTCGCTGTGGTTTACCTTGCGGCAATGCGGTTGACCGATGATAGGCAGCGCCTGCGGATAGATCGGCTGACCGCGAGGGCAAGAGGATCGCGATCATGATCGCCAGCGACGTGATGACCCGGAACGTGATCTCGGTGGCGCCGGACGCGACCGTGGCCCAGGCGGTCGAGCTCATGCTGGACCGGGGCATCTCTGGCCTCTTCGTCGTCGACGCCTCTGGCACGCTGGCGGGTATCGTCACCGAGGGCGACCTGCTGCGCCGCGACGAACTGGGGACCGAGCGGCGGCGCTCCTGGTGGCTGCGGCTGATCGCGTCGCCAGGCAGGCAGGCCGCGGACTTTACCCGCACGCACGGTCGTCGCGTCGCCGATGTGATGACGCACGACGTGATCAGCGTGAAGGCCGACGCTCCGCTCGAGGAGATTGTCACTCTGATGGAGGAGCGTCGCATCAAGCGCGTGCCCGTGCTGGAGGGCGACCGGGTGGTCGGCGTGGTCAGCCGTGCCGACCTGTTGCGTGCGTTGGCCGTGGCAGCACGTGAGCACGCCGTGGGCACAGCAGATGATGGCAGCATTCGCGGGCAAATTCTGAACGCGCTCAATCGCGAGCCGTGGGCACCGAAGACCACTCTCAACCTCACGGTGGTGAATGGCGTGGTCGATCTGTGGGGCACCATCGGCAACGACCACGAGCGTCGTGCGATCAGCGTGATTGCCGAGAACACGCCTGGCGTGAAAAAGGTGATCGATCATCTCGTGTTTGTGGAAGCCTACACCGGCACGGTCATCGAGGCGCCGCCGGAGACCTGATCGAATCCGCAAGAGTTGGTGAACCGACACAGTTCGGCCGCATTGCCAAGCGCTTGGATGGTCCAGGCATGCCGCGCTTGCTCCCCCGCCGACGTGACGTTCTTACCCTGACCGCGATGGCGGCGCTTCAGGCGTGCGCCTCCGTGCCGAACATCAACGCGTATCTCGACCCGGATCCCCTGCAGCGCCATTTCGCGCTGCAGCACGCGCTCGCCGATGGCCCGCTGGTGTTCGGCAATCAGACGCGCCTGCTGACGGACGGCGGCCAGGCGCTGCCCGCGATGTTCCAGGCGATGCAGCAAGCCCAGGACCACGTCAACCTGGAGTACTTCATCTTTGAGGACGTCGCTGTTGGCTCGCAGCACCTGTCCGACCTGCTGATCGACAAGCTGAACAGTGGCGTGACGGTGAATGTCATCTACGACGCCTACGGGTCGCACGACACGCCGGCCGCTCTGTTCGATACCCTGCGCCATGCCGGCGCCAGCGTCATCGAGTTCAATCCGATCAACCCGGTGGCTGCGTTGACAGGCCACTCCATAAATGACCGTGATCATCGCAAGATCATGGTGATTGACGGCCGCATCGGCTTTGTCGGCGGCATCAACCTGTCACGCACTTACGAGAACCCGCCCTCCGCGGGCGTCCCCGCCGACGGCAACACGCAGCACGCCTACTGGCGCGATACTGCGGTGGAAATCCAAGGTCCCGCCGTCGCGGAATTGCAGCGTCTGTTCTTCGACACCTGGAAGCAGCAGAAGGGTGGCCCCGTGCCGGCGGCCGAATACTTTCCGGCCCTCTCGCGCCAGGGTGTGCAAACCATACGCATCATCGGCAGCGCGCCAGGCGATCAGCAGCCGCTCTATTACATCTCGCTGGAAGAAGCGATCCGCGTGGCCGAACGGCGGATCTGGCTGTCCAGCGGCTACTTCGTGCCGCCGCACCAGGAGCGCGAGGACATGACAAAGGCGGCGCGCCGCGGCGTCGACCTGCGAGTGGTCGTGCCAAGCCACAGCGACATCGAGTCAGCGGTGTATGCCGGGCGCGCCGCGTACGGCGATTTGCTGGAGAGCGGCGTGCAGATCTTTGAGATGCAGAACGCGGTGCTGCATTCCAAGCTCGCTGTGGTGGACGGCGTCTGGACCGCCATCGGCTCGTCCAACCTCGACCGCCGCAGTGTCGTCTTCAACAATGAGGTCGACGCGATCATCCTCGGTGCCGATACTGCGGCGCAGGTCGAGGCACTGCTGCAGCGCGACATGGCAGCATCCAAGTCGGTCACGTTGCCCGCCTGGCAGAGGAGATCGTTCGACGAGCGCCTGGATGAGATGAAGGCGAGACTTTGGGAGTATTGGATGTAGCGGTGTACCCTGCCGGATCGCATCCGTCAGGAGGTGTCCATGAACATCCGCTTCGACGGCAAGACTGTTGCCGTCACTGGTGGCGGGCATGGCTTTGGCCGCTGCATCGCACAGACCTTCGCCCATCTCGGCGCTCGCGTGTTCGCCACCGACATTTCGGCCGATGAACTTGCCGAGACCGCGGCGGGAGGCGGCATCGCAACGAGCGTCGTCGACCTGCGTGACCGCGCCGCCGGCGCCGCCTGGATACGTCAGATCGAGACGCAGACCGGTGGGCCGATCCATGTGCTGGTGAACAACGCCGGTGGCGTCGCCGGCCAGGAACCCAAGCCATTGGAGGATGTCGCCGACGAGGACTGGAACATCCTGTTCGACATCAACGTCAACGCCGCCTTCACGCTGTGCCGAGCGGCCGCGGCGGCGATGAAGCGTGCCGGTGGCGGCCGGATCGTCAACACCAGTTCCGGCGCCGGCCTGCAACCGTCGCTCACCGGCATTCAGGCGTATTGTGCCGCGAAGCATGCAGTGGTGGGGCTGACGCGCCAACTCGCCCACGAGTTCGGGCCCTACAACATCACGGTGAACTCGGTGGCACCGGGCTTCATCCGCACCAACCCGGCAACCGAGCGGCAATGGGACAGCTACGGTCCCGACGGGCAGAAGACGCTGCTGGAACGGATCGCGATGAAGCGTCTCGGCACGGCGCAGGACATCGCCAATGCTGTGGTGTTCTTTGCTTCCGACCTTGCAGGATTTGTCAATGGACAAATCCTCCAGGTCGATGGGGGCCGTTAACAGTCGTTGCGCAAAAGCCACATCCGCCGCGGGGATTTGTCGGGTCGTGGCGACCGTGCAGTAAATGACGCATAATACGGTATAGCAACCGATTCGAGAGGCCGATTCGGGCGACAAACCAAAGGGACGACCATGTCGACAACGACACATACGATGGGCAGAGACGCCCTAGTAAAGGGTCGTGGGTCAGTCGCACTGTGAGTGATTCAGGGCGGGTGACGTCCCCGCCTCAAAAAACTGGAGGTTACGCCATGAGCGATGCGAGACTCGACCGGATCCGGCGGGATCCGCGCTTCGAACAGCTCTGCCGATCAAGAAGCCGGCTCGCCTGGACGCTGTCGGCGATCGTGCTCATCGTCTACCTGGGCTTCATACTGCTGGTCGCCTTCGGCGGCGGCTTCCTCGCGACCCCGCTGGTCGCGGGCGGCGTCACGACGATCGGCATCGTGATCGGAATCGGCGTCATCCTGATCGCCATCGTGCTGACCGCCATATACGTGTGGAAGGCCAACACCACCTTCGACGATCTGACGCGCGAACTGCTCGAGGAGACACGATGATGCGCGCGTTGTTCTGCTTCCTATGCGTCGCGGCTGCGACGCTCGCGCTGTTGCCGACCGCCGCACTCGCTCAGGGATCACCTGCTGCGGCGCCGATCAACTGGAACGCCATCGTGATGTTCCTGATATTCATCGGGATCACTCTCGGCATCACCTACTGGGCGGCCAAGCGCACCAAGACCGCCACCGACTTCTACGCCGCCGGACGCGGAATTACCGCACTGCAGAACGGCCTCGCGATCGCCGGCGACTATATGTCGGCTGCCTCCTTCCTTGGCATTGCCGCGCTGGTCTATTTCAACGGCTTCTACGGCCTGAATTACTCGGTTGGCTGGCTGGTCGGCTGGCCGATCGTGCTGTTCCTGATTGCGGAGCGGCTGCGCAACCTCGGCAAGTACACCTTCGCCGACGTCGCCGCCTATCGCCTGAAGCGCGAGCCAATCCGCATAATGGCCGCGCTGAGCAGCCTTGTGGTAGTGATCTTCTACCTGATCGGCCAGATGGTCGGCGCCGGCCAGTTGCTGCACACGCTGGTGCCGCAGATCGAATACTGGCAGTCGATCATCATCGTCGGCGTGCTGATCATCATTTACGTCACCTTCGGCGGCATGAAGGCGACGACCTGGGTGCAGATCATCAAGGCGGCGCTGCTGCTGGGCGGCGCAACCCTTATGGCGTTGCTGGTGCTGGTGCATTTCAGCTTCAGCCCAGGTGCCATGTTCGCCGAGGCGGTGCGCATCCATCCTGCGCACGACGCCATCATGAAGTCGATGGCGCCGATCGGCAGCACGCCCAACCCGATCGAGGCGATCTCGCTTGGCCTGACCCTGATGTTCGGCACCGCCGGCCTGCCGCACATCCTGATGCGGTTCTTCACCGTGACGGACGCCAAGGCAGCGCGTAAGTCGGTGCTGTACGGCACCTGCTTCATCGGCTACTTCTACATCCTGACCTTCATCATCGGCTTCGGCGCGATCGTGTTCGTGGCCAGCAATCCGGCTTATCTGGTTGACGCGGCCAAGGGCATCGCATTGAAGGGCGGCGCCAACATGCCGGCGGTCTATCTCGCGCAGGCGCTGGGCGGCGATCTCTTCCTCGGCTTCATCGCCGCGGTCGCCTTCGCCACCATCCTCGCGGTGGTCTCCGGCCTGACATTGGCCGGCGCCTCGGCGATCTCGCACGACCTCTATGCCAACGTCATCGCACATGGTCGGGCGAGCGAGCAGACCGAGGTGCGGGTGTCAAAGGTGGCTGTCGTCGCCCTCGGCATCATCGCGATCCTGCTTGGCCTCGCCTTCGAGCGGCAGAACGTCGCCTATATCGTGGCGCTCACCTTCTCGATCGCCGCTTCCAGCAACTTCCCGATCCTGGTGCTGGCGATGTTCTGGCGTGGGCTGACGACGCGCGGGGCGCTCGCGGGCGGCTATGTCGGCCTGCTCGGCTCGGTGCTCCTGGTGGTGCTGGGGCCGACTGTCTGGGGCAAGGTACTCGGCATGGGGGCACCGGTGTTCCCGATCGACTTCCCGACCATCATCACCCTGCCGGCCGCGGTCATCGTCGCCTGGCTGGTATCGAAGGCCGACAATTCCGCGGCGGCACGGAACGAGCGTCTCGCGTTCGACGACGAGTATATACGCTCGCAGACCGGCCTCGGCGCGGAGGGGGCCGCGGTGCACTGATCCCTCCACCGCGCTGTTCACGGGTTGGATGTTAGGCTGCCGCGGATCGCCTCTGTGTTGGGGGCATTTCGCGGGAGGCCCGTTCCGACCTCCCAGCGGGGCCTCCGACGTGTCGAGATGGTGGTGGGTGCTGGCCGCTAGCTGCCGGACCGCCCCCAAGCCCGGGATCAGCGAAAGCGGACACTGGCCTCCGAGCGGCATTCGACTGCAACGTCCGAAAATCTTGGCAGGCAGTCGCCAATCTGACATGGTCTCGATCTATTTTTGATAAGCGTTTGAGCGAATATAGTGCCAGGCTTGATCGATCTCTTCATCTGTGAGCACACCTTTCCACGGCGGCATCTGGTTCTTGCCATTACGCACCGAACTATCGAAGCGTGCGCGATCGTTTTCCGTCAACCGGCGCAGGTCGAACGTCTGGCCGGTACTGACCAATCGTTCGCCGTGACAGATCTGGCAATTGTCGTTGTAGACGCTTTCTCCGGCATCGACCTGAGCCCGGTCCTGAGCCGCCGCCGTTATCACGGGCGAAAGCGCGAAACCAAGCGCGATCATGGCGCTGACGCATGCAGGCCCCTGACCGGATTTTTGTTTCGTACTGGCATTCGAGATCCCGCCCACCCTGGTCACTCTCCCGCTCGCGGCACGGCGACAATGGCCCTCAAGGATGGCGGAGCAAAAGGCCATGACCGACCCCTTCTCACTCACCTCACTTGTCGAACAGTGCGAAGGTCCACAGCGACACGCCCGTGGGGGCGTTTTGGAGATTTGGATCGCCGGCCCGCAGTGCATAGACGCCACCGATGCCACTCATCACGGTAACGTATTGCTTGCCGTTCCGGTCCCACGTTACCGGCTGTCCGACGATGCCTGAAGGGGTCTGGAAGCTCCACAGGATTTTGCCGGTGTCGGCATCGAGCGCCTGGAATTCCCCGGTCATGACTCCGGTGAACACGAGATTGCTCGCGGTTACCATGGTCGAAGAGTAGTTCGGGCTCCGGTAAGGCGTCTCCCACTTCGACCGTCCGGTCAACGGATCGACCGCCTTGAGATAACCGCGAATGTTGGGGTCATCGACGACCGTAGTCCGTTTCACGGTGCCAGGGCCCGAAGGGCGGCCTGGCGCGAGCTTCGGCGGGGCGCCGGCTTCGTAGGTCATGCCGACATGTATCGTGTTTATGTAGAGCGTTCCGGTGAGCGGGCTGAACGACATATGCTGCCAGTTGGTCACGCCATTAACCGACGGCCAAACGGTGACATTTTTCCCCTCGAGGGCACCGGTAACGACATCGGTCACCATCGGGCGTCCGGTCTCCAGGTCTATGCCGCTGGCCCAGTTCAACTTGCCGAACGGATTGGCGGCGATCAGCTTGCCGTCCTTGGCATCGAGCACGTAGAGGAAGCCGTTGCGGTTGGCCTGGATGACGACCTTATGCGGACTTCCGCCGACAGTGATGGTGGCGATGACCGGCTGCGACACCGCGTCGAAATCGAAAGGATCTTGCGGGGTCGCCTGGAAGTACCACACGCGTTCGCCGGTCTTCGGCCTGATCGCGAAGATGGAGTTGGTAAAGAGATTGTCGCCCTTGCGAGCGCGCGGATTCCAGGGTGAGGGGTTGCCGACGCCCCAATACACCAGGTCGAGGTCCGCATCGTAGCTGCCGGTCACCCAGGTACTGCCGCCGCCGGTAAGCGCGGAATCGCCCTCCCAGGTCTCGGACCCCGGTTCGCCCTTGGCCGGAACAGTATAAAGGCGCCAGAGATGGTTGCCGGTCTTGGCGTCATATCCTTCGAGCAGGCCGCGATGGCTGAAATCGGCGCCGGCGACGCCCACGATCACAACGCCGTTGACGATCAGCGGCGCGCCCGTCATCGCGTAGCCATTTGCGGGAATCACCGGCTCGGGCGAATGCACCATCCAAATCTCTTTGCCTGTCTTGGCGTCCAGTGCGACGAGCCGATCGTCCATAAGGGCGCGAATGATCATGCCTTCGTAGATGGCGGCGCCACGATTGACGATGCCGCAACAAACGACCCGCAGGGTTTCCGGCGGGTAGTCATGCAGGACTCTCCAGATCTGCTTTCCCGTCATGGCGTCCACGGCCGCCGTCGCATTGTGCGTCGTCACGTAGATGACGCCGTCCTTGACGACGGGAAACCCTTCCCCGCCCTGCAAGTCGGCGAGCGAATAGGCCCATACCGGGACCAACCTCGCAACGTTATCTTTGTTGATCTGGGTGAGCGGGCTGAACCTGTTCGCGGAATACCCCATGCCATAGACAAGGACGTCGCCGGTCGTCTTCTCGTCGTTCTTCAAATCGTCGGCCGTCTGCGCGAGCACTGCAAGCGGTAGGGTCATGGTCAACAATGCAGTAAAAAGCATTGATCTAAACATGTGCTCCCTCGGACTTTTGTTCGATGAAATGCTACTCGTTTTTTTCGCCCCCTCCAATGCCACCTCAACGCAAGCGTAACCTGACATCGGCTCTCCCGCCGACCGAAGTGTGCCTGCGTACCGCGCGTCCCTACTGCGATTTTTCACTTACTGTAAATCGGATCGTCTTGGTTCCGGCTCAGCGCGCGATTCTGGCCGGGAGCAGCTGGTCCGCTATGGAATGAAAGAGACGTGGATAGCGGACATTTGGCTCAGGGACCACCTGCACGGCAAGGAGCCATCGAAGAAAAGGTTGAGCCTGACCGATGTTTTTAGAGTTTCGGTCATATCTTTTGAAAGCCGCAACATATTGGTAACATAGGTTCGAACTCAGCTTGCAGAAGTTGAATTTCGCACCACCGGATGCATGCATCATGAAACGGAGACTACTAAATCGTCCCGGATTCAGAAGGTCAGGCGGGAGTGGAGGCGCTTCGCGTTGCTTTGAACTGTTGAGCGCTTCCCGCGACGCGTCCCACGCAGAAGCGGGCAGTCGCCGTCTCATGCCTGATATCCGTTTCGGACTTACGCCTTGGCGGCGTTCTGTACAGCCTCGAATACATCGCGTGCGGACGTCGTAGCCGCTACGTGCTCCGTACCCTCGACTCCGAGGTCCATCCATCCTGCATTCACGGCCTCAAACATCTCTTCGGCAGGTCTGGTGTGGCCCTTCGGGATGCCGAATTGCTCGAACGCCTCCGCCCACCCTGCACGCGGGACTGCAAAGGCTTTCACGTCGAGATTCAGGACTTCACCCAATTGCTCGGCGACTTCATCCGCGGTGACCATCGAACCAAGCTCGACCACGCGCTGCCCTGACCACGCCGGCCCGGTCAAAAGGGTTGCGACCTCCGCGCCGATGTCGTTCGTTGCGACCATGGTCGATTTCCGGTTTGTCGGATTGTAGTAGACCGGTAGCGTTCCGCCCTGGGCGACCTTCAAGCCGTAGAGGAAATTCTCGAAAAATCCGCCTGCGCGCACAAATGCGATTGGGGATGTCAGGTCGCGAAAACCTTGCTCCAGAAGCGACAAGGCCGTGATCATCCCAAGCCCGCTGGTCCTGTTCGCACCCATCGACGAAAGCGCAACCACCCGCGGCGGCGCTGCCTTGGTGAGCGCCTCGACATAGTTTGCAATCACGCCCTTTGCTTCTTTGTAGTCGGGCGAGGGCGCCCAGACAGAAGGCAACATGACGAACGCGCCTTCGACGCCTTTGAGGGCCCGCTCGATGGCTGCCGAATCATTCCAATCGCCGTCTACCAGTTCCACGCCCTGGTTCGCCCAGTTAGCCGCGCGCTCGCGATTGCGGACGAGCGCGCGTACTTCCTTGCCGTGCGCCAGTAGGTGTTTCGCAGTTGCGCCGCCCACTTTTCCCGTGATTCCCATTACTAAAAACATGTGTTTTCTCCTGATCTTGAGGGACAGAGCACTGCCCTTGTTGGTTCAACGGATGAGCGGCAGAATGGTCCGGATACGGGGATCGCGCGCGTAGAGGCCGCCCCATGTCATCGCGCCCAGAAGCAGCGAAATGATTTCCGGCGGTGACCCAAACTCACCAATGCGGACATGGGCGCAGATGGCGCCTCCCAAAAAGCCCGTCACCAGGATCGCGCCGAGGACGGCGGTGGCCGGGATGGCGTAAAGGATGGCGCAGGCGAGTATGATCGGACCCACGACACGGGTCAGGTCCATCGCGAACCCGGTTTCCTGCAACATGCTCGCGATCTGTGCCGGCACGAAAAGCTGAATAGTGCCGTCCGCCACCAGAGCGATAACGACAATCGCGCTCATTATCCGGCCGGCCCACAGGGCGGGATGCAAGGTTATAGCTTCAGGTACGTGATGTAGGTTCATCGTTTCGGACATTTGTCGTTCTCCTATTGGGGGATTCCCATATTCAGGAACTTACTGTATCTCTAATGTGTGATAAACACCGATGGAATGAACTCACTGTTCTCTATATGGTGGACAATCTGAGGCCTCAAAATGCAAAATCTCGAACCCATCCTCATTTTCATAACGGTAGCGGACATGGGGAGCTTCACCCACGCGGCCGATAGCCTGGGCATCCAAAAGGGGAGGGCCTCAACGGCGGTCCGGAAGCTGGAAGAAGATGTCGGTGTCAGGCTCCTGCACCGGACGACGCGCAGCGTGCAGTTGACGGAGGACGGACGCGCATTTCATGCGCGTGCCCGCGATCTGCTTGCTGAAGTCGATGACCTGCACTCGATGTTCGCAAGCGATCGAGTGGCGCTTCGCGGGCGTTTGCGGGTCGATCTTCCGACCGAGGTGGCGCGCACGACGATCGTGCCGGCCTTGCCGGATTTCATGGCGACTCACCCGGATTTGGAGCTGGAGGTGTCGAGTACGGATCGTCAGGTCGATCTGGTTCAAGAGGGGTTCGACTGTGTGTTGCGGCTTGGACCCATAAGGGACGAGACGCTGATTGCCCGCCCACTGGGCCTGTTGCGCACGGCCAACGCTGCCAGTCCCGCCTATCTGGCGCGCCATGGCGTCCCTCAATCGATAGAAGATCTCCAGCGTCAGGGACATCGGACAGTTCATTTTTCGACGATGCTGGGCGCAAGACCCATTGGATGGGAATATCCGGACGGCGACAGCTACACGACGCTTCAGCTGCCAGGTGCGCTACACGTCAACAGCGCGCAGACCTACGAAGCCGCTGCCCTCGCCGGCCTTGGCCTGATTCAGGCGCCACTCCTGGGGATTGGCCGATACTTGGAGAGTGGAGCGCTTGTGGAGATCATGCCCGAGTTTCGTCGCCGGGCGCTCGCCGTGTCCCTCGTCGTGGCACATCGGAGCAATCTGTCGCGCCGAGTCCGCGCATTCATGAAATGGATCGAAGATGTGCTGACGCCGTATCTGGAATAGCGAGACGAACATCTTCGTCCGGCCCTCGAAATCAACATTCCGAATTATGTCTGCCGGTCGACGGCCCGGCAGAATGCAACGCTGAAACTGGCGACCTTTGGCGTGGCCCGGGTGTTCGGTTCCCACCCAACGTGGCTGCTCCAAAAAGACTTGCTCTGCGACCGGACGAGGGCGGGGAGCCTTGGGGTCGCCTCCGTGCAGAGGTACTGGCAGCGGCTACACGCTCCCTCTCCGTGTGGTAGGGAAACAAGGGCCCGGCAAGACCCGTCTGCTGCCCCTCACGTAACACAAGGGGAATGGTGCCCTCCATGCCTGTCGCACTTGATTTCTCGATCCCGCCCCTCTCGCACCTGACCGCGCCAGAACAACGCAAGCTCGCGGCAGCGGCCGACATCGCCTTCCTGCAGCCGGGCGAGGTGCTGATCCGGGCGGGTGAGGCGCCGGCGCATCTCTACCTGATCGTGAAGGGGCTGGTCAGCGAGCGGGCCGGCGACGACGTGATCACCGTCCATGGCGCGGGCGACCTGGTTGGCGCCGGTGCGCTCGCCGCGCCCGCGCCGGCGACGGTGGAGGTTCGCCAGGAGACCATCGCGCAGCTGCTGCCACGCCGCCTGTTGCTCGATCTCTGCCGCGCCAACCGAGCCTTCGAAGCCTGGTTCACTCAGCGGCTTGGCGAGCGTCTCGCCGCCCGAGCGGAGCGTGAGGCGGCGCGCGGGATGGCGCCGTTGATGATGGCGAAGGTCAACGAGGCCTTCCTGCATCCCCCGGTCGTCGTCCCCGCCACGATGTCGATGCAGGTTGCGGCGCTGCGGATGCATGGGGAGAAAGCCACCAGTCTGCTGGTCCGCCGCGCCGACGACGCACTGGGCATCGTGACCGACGCCGATCTCGCCAGGGCCGCCCTCGTCCGCGCGCTGCCATTCGACGCGCCGATCGAGCAGGTGGCCTCGTTCCCGGCCGTGACCATCGACCACGACGCGTTCCTGTTCCGCGCGCAGCTATTGATGACGCAGCGTGGTGTGCGCCACATGCCGGTGCTGCGCGATGGCACCGTCATCGGCGTGCTGGAGCTCATCGACCTGATCGGCCACATGTCGAGCCGATCCTATCTGGTCATGGCGGAGATCGAGCGCGCCGCGAGCATCGATGAACTTGGCCAGGCGGCCGCTGCGATCGGACCGTTGCTGGAAGCGCTGCACGAGACCGGCATGAAGATCCAGGCGATCGCCGAGATGGTCAGCGATCTCAACCGCAGCATTCTGCGGCGGCTGTTCGCGTTCCTGGCACCCCCCGATCTGGTGGCGAACGCCTGCCTCGTCGTCATGGGTTCGGAGGGGCGCGGCGAGCAGCTTGCCCGCACCGACCAGGACAATGCGCTCATTGTCGCCGACGGTGCCGCGATCGACGACGCGGCGCTGCGCGAGGTCTGCACCCGCTTTACCGAGACGCTGATCGGCTTCGGCTACCCGCGCTGCCCCGGCAACATGATGGTTTCCAACCCGCAATGGGCGCAGCGCGCGGCTGCATTCCGTGCCGACATCGACGCCTGGCTGACGCGCCCGAGCGGCGACGGCTTTCTCAATCTGGCGGCCCTGACCGACGCCGCCGCCGTGGCGGGCGACCCGGCGGTGCTCGACCGCCTGCGCCGCCACCTGTTCGCGAGCATCGGCAATGCCGGTGGCTTCCTGTCACATTTCGCCCGACCGGTTCTGCAGTTCGATACCCCGATCGGGTTCTTTCACCAGATCCTGCTCGGCCACGGCGAGCACGCGGGTGAGATCGATGTGAAGAAGGGCGGCCTGTTCCCGATCGTGCACGGCGTGCGGGCACTCGCCCTGGAGCGCCGCATCGAGGCGGTCAACAGCTTCGCGCGCATCGAGGCGCTTGTCGCTGCCGGGGCGCTGGAGCGCGATGTTGCCGCGGATCTGGCGGAGGCCCTGCAATACCTGATGGAGCTGCGGCTCAGGGCGCGCCTCGCCAAGGACAGCGGCGGCGCGGCTGGGGATGATTTTGTTCGCGCCCAGGACCTCTCACGGCTCCAGCATGACGGGCTACGCGATAGCCTGCTGATCGCCAAGCGATTCAAGGAGCGGATCAGCTATCATTTCCGCCTCGACGCCTTCTGACCGAGACCGGCACATGCGCCAGTTCCTGCATCGCTGGATCTCCTACCCCGCCCGATCGCGGGCACGCCTGCGCGACCCGGCCTACGCTTTCCTGTTCGAGCCCGAAGATGCGGCCGAGGTGGTCGTCTTCGATACTGAAACCACCGGCCTCAACCGGAGGCGCAGCGACATCATCAGCCTTGCCGCCATCCGCATCCGCGGCAATCACCTGCTGTTGAGCCAACGCCTAGAACTGCTGGTGCGCCCCTCCGCCGCGATCGAGCACGCCGCGGTCGCGGTGCACGGGCTGCGTCCGATGGATGTTGCGGACGGGCTGCCGGCGCGCGAGGCCGTGGGCCACTTCCTGCGGTTCATCGGCACGCGGCCGCTGGTCGGCTATTACCTCGAGTTCGACATCGCCATGATCAATCGGGTGATCCGTCCCTGGCTCGGCATCAGCCTGCCCAACCGCGCAATCGAGGTCTCGGCGCTCCATTACGACCGCGTGATGCGCGACCGTTCCACCCGCGACGCGCTTTATACCGGCACCGTCGATCTCAGTTTCGCGCGCATCCTCGCCGACCTCGACCTGCCGGCGCTGCCGGCGCACGACGCGCTGAACGACGCACTTATGACCGGGCTGATCTATCTCAAGCTGACCGCGCCCCGCGGCTGATCCACCACGCCGGACCGCAGCCATCGCGCCAGATCCGTATCTGGGATGAGGTCGGCGGCAACCCCGGGCGCGCCGCTGGTGCCCGACCAGCCATAACGATCCGTTCCGGTGCAGGATCGACGGTCAGAGGCGATGTCGCCTCCTGGCCGTCGCCTTACGCTGTCAGCACGGGCGACATGCGGGTTTCGCCGTCCTGAGTGGCGATAACGATGGCACCCGTCGGAATTTCGCTGCTCGTCACGAACCTGCCGAGCCCGGTGCAAAAGTAGCTGTTGCACACGTCAGATCGCAGCGACCGGTCCAGCGTGCAGCCCGCTTCACCGTGAAACACGCACGACCCGGCATAACCCGTCGCCGGCACACGCTCGACATAAAGCCCGATCACCGCGCGCGCATCGAGCTCCGGCCTCGCCTGCCGCACGCGCGCCATGACGCGTTCATCGAGATAGCCGTGATCGCCGCCACCCTTGCAGCACCAGCCGCGGCATAGCGAGCACGCCGTGCGCGCCACCGTGCCGACGAAGCCCTCCGGTTCGGGCCGCAACGGCGATGCCAACTCAACGGGCCGCTTCATGGTGCGCATGGAGCGCAGCGACTGAACGAGGTGCTTGCGCAGCCGCCAAACGCGCTCGGGCTCCTTCGGTGCCAGGGTCCGGGTGTTCAGCGGCACCATCACCGCCTGACTGCCTCCGGTCGCACCGCCATCACCGTCTGAAACGGCGAAATATTCCGTGGTCATGCCAGGTTCCACCCCGTGCCGCAGGCTGGCATCCTGCCCCACCACAGGCAAGGAAACCACGGTGGCAGGCCCGATCATCCTCGACTGCGATCCAGGTACCGACGACGCATTCGCGCTGCTGCTGGCCCTGGCCTCGCCTGAGCTCCAGGTGGCGGCGGTCACCGTGGCGGGCGGCAATGTGGGGCTGGATCGCACGCTGCCCAACGCGCTGGCCTTGGTCGCATTGGCCGGATCGAGGGTGCCCGTGTATGGCGGCGCCGATCGGCCGCTGCTCGGCGCATTCGTCAGCGAGACGCGCGTTCACGGGGTCGATGGTCTCGGCGGCATCCGGCTGCCGGCCGGCGAACCGGGGGTCACCGGACCTGGGGTGGCCGCCGACGCCATCCGCACAATCCTGCGCACCGACACGCAAAGGGTGACGCTGGTCGGCATCGCGCCTGCCACCAACATCGCGCTCGCCCTGATGACCGAGCCGGCGCTCGCCGAGCGGATCGAACAGATCGTGCTGATGACCGGCGCTTGGGGTGAAGGCAATGCCACGCCCGCCGCCGAGTTCAACGCGCTGAACGACCCGGAGGCGCTGGCGGTGGTGCTGGCATGTGGGCGCCCAGTCGTGCTCGCGACACTCGAACTGACCGCGCAGGCGTTGTGCACGCCGACAAGGCTGGCGACGTTGCGCGCAGCCGGCGAAGGGCGCTGCATGCGCACGTTGTGCGACATCCAGGCGACGGTCCCGCTAGGGCCGCGCTTCGCCGGCACCGGCGCGGCGCTGCACGATCCCTGCGCTGTCGCCTGGTTGATCCGGCCCGACCTGTTCACCACGCGCGACTGCGCCGTCACCGTCGATCTTGCACCGGGGCCGAGCCGTGGCCGCACGGTCATCGATCGCTGGCGACGCACCGGCGCGCCGCACAATGTGAAGCTGCTGGAAACGCTCGATCCCGAGGGCTTCTTTTCGCTGCTTGGCGAACGCCTCGCGTGCCTGCCGTAGCCCCAACCTGAAAGAGACGCATCATGCCGTCGCTGACCGAAGTCGATCGGCTCGAGGTCCAGGTGCTTGTGGACAATGTGACGGACTCGCT
This sequence comes from uncultured Alphaproteobacteria bacterium, assembly GCA_963818775.1. GTDB lineage: Bacteria > Pseudomonadota > Alphaproteobacteria > Acetobacterales > Acetobacteraceae > JAMXLO01. The sequence goes on from CAWFUF010000023.1 coordinate 23,329, forward strand.
GTCCAGCACACCACCGTTCGTCACGCGCGAGTGGCCGGCACTGGTGCGCAAGGGCATGCGACGCGTCGCGGGCGGCAGCCTGTGCTGCGCCAACCATGGGCTGTCGCTGGTGATACGTGCCACCACCGATCAGCATGAGCACGTCGTGCTGTTCGACGCCGGGCCGGTCGACTACGCGGTGGAGCATAACGGCACGCGTCTCGGTGTCGATTTCGGCGCCATCGAGGCGGTGGTGCTGTCGCACGGCCACTGGGATCATGGCGGTGGTCTGTTGAAGGCGTACGAACTGATGCGCGCTGCGGCACCTGAGCGCAGCGCGCCGATCTACCTGCATCCAGGCATGTTCGCCGAGCGCGGCCAGCGTCAGCCGGACGGCGGCGTGCTGCCGACGGGACTGCTGCCCAGCCCGGAGGATCTTGCGAACGCCGGCGCCCGGCCTGTCATCAGCGATGTGCCGCAGCACCTGCTTGATGCGACGTTCTATCTGAGCGGCGAGATCCCTCGGGTGACGTCATATGAAACCGGCTTGCAAAATCACGTTCGCCGCGACGCGAAAGGCGATTGGCAAGCCGATCCGTTGATCATGGATGAACGCTTCCTCGCCATTGCGGTGAAGGGCAAGGGCATCGTCGTGTTCACAGCATGCTCGCACGCCGGCGTGGTGAATGTGTTGACGCACGCGCGCGAGTGCTTTCCCGACCAGAAGCTCTATGCAGTGATGGGCGGCTTTCATCTCTCCGGCGAGACCGAGCGCTGCATCCCCGAGACCGTGCGCGACATTGCCGGGTTCAACCTGACCGTCATCGCGCCCGGTCACTGCACCGGCTGGCGCGCGCTGAACCGATTGGTCCAGACCTGCGGCGAGGATACCGTGGCGCCACTCGCCGTCGGCAAGATCTTCGCCTTCTGACCCAAGGAGTTCGCCACGTGAATCCCGCCGATCTCCCGTTTGACGCCGATGCCATGCTGGACGGCTTGCGTAACTGGGTGGAATGCGAAAGCCCGACCTACGACGTCGCTGCGGTGAATCGCATGATGGACATTGCAACGCGCGATCTGGTGATCGCCGGCGGGCGCGTCGAGCGGGTGGCAGGCCGCATGGGCTTCGGCGATTGCGTGCGTGCGACGTTTCCGCATGGCACACCCAATGTGCCGGGCATTTTGGTGATGGGCCATCTCGATACGGTGCATCCCGTCGGCACGCTGGCAAGACTGCCGTTCCGTCGCAATGGCAGCCGAGCCTGGGGTCCTGGCATCCTGGACATGAAGGGCGGCAACTACATGGCGCTCGAGGCACTCCGCCAGCTCGCGTGTGCCAATGTGCCGACGAAGCTCCCGATCACGATTTTGCTGACCAGCGATGAGGAAGTGGGAAGTCCTTCGACACGCGACCTCATCGAGGCGGAAGCATCGCGACATCGCTACGTGCTGGTGCCGGAGCCGGCACGCGTCGACGGCGGGGTGGTGACGGGCCGCTACGCCATTGCGCGCTTCAACCTGGAAGCGACCGGCCGCCCCAGCCATGCCGGCGCCCGCCTTGCCGACGGCCGGTCGGCAATCCGCGAGATGGCGCTCAAGCTGATCGAGATCGAGGACATGACCACGGAGGACTGCACATTCTCGGTCGGCGTGATCCACGGCGGGCAGTGGGTGAACTGCGTCACCACCACATGCACCGGCGAGGCGCTGTCGATGGCCAAGCGGCAGGAGGATCTCGATCGCGGTATCGCCAGCATGCTGACATTGTCGGCATCGTCCAATGACGTACAGTTCAAGGTGACACGCGGCGTCACGCGCCCGGTGTGGGAGCCGAACGGCAAGGTGATGGCGTTGTACGACACCGCGCGGGATATTGCGCGTGGCCTTGGCTACGACATCAGTTCGCAAAGTTCCGGCGGCGGCTCGGACGGCAATTTCACCGGTGCCATGGGCATCGCCACGCTCGACGGTCTCGGCGTCCAGGGGGCGGGAGCGCACACGCTCGACGAACACATCGTGGTGGACAGCCTGGCCTATCGCGGCAAGCTGATGGCCGGACTGCTGGCCACTCTCGCGTGAGTGCGTTGGGCTGGTGCTGGCGGGTCATCCGCGGTCGGCCGAAATTGTTCGTTGGCCTGCTGTGCGGTTTGGCAGTCGCACCGCTGCTGCCTGCGGAGCTGAGCCGCACGACCCGCGCCATCCTCGCCTGGGACATCGGCGTCATCGTCTACCTGATATCTGCCGCCTTCCTGTTCACCACCGAGCATCTGGACCGCATGCCGGCGGACGCGGCGGCGCAGGAAGAGGGCGAATGGACGATCTTCTGGCTGACCGTGGCCGCGGTGACGTTCAGCTTTGCGGCAATCATCGGCGAGTTCGCCGACACCACCAAGGACCTGCCGCCGTTGCAGCGAAATCTGCACGTGATCCTGGTGGCGATGACGCTGTTCGTTTCCTGGCTGATGACCCACACCACATTCGCATTCCGCTATGCACATGAATACTACGAGATCGACCCTGGGGGCTCCGGTATCGCCGGCGGCCTGGAATTTCCCAGCGAAAAACGACCGGACTATCTCGACTTCATGTATTTCTCGCTGGTGCTCGGCATGACGTTCCAGGTATCCGACGTGCAGATCACCGCGCGCAAGTTCCGCCGCCTGGCCGCCGCACATGGCCTGTTGAGCTTCCTGTTCAATACGATCATCCTGGCCCTGACCGTCAACATCGCCGCCGGCCTGCTCTGATCGCACGCCCACACTGTCATTGCGAGAAGCGCAGCGCCGAAGCAATCTCGGTCAAGCTGCTCACCCTGACCGAGATTGCTTCGCTGCGCTCGCAATGACGCTCGCTTCAGTGTGCGTATTCACCTGCTCGCGGGCAAAGCCGGACATCGACGCATAGCCGCGCACGATCGCCTCCCGCTCGGCGTGCGAAGCCACCGCATCGACATCGGAGAACCCACCCGGTGCGCGCTCCTCCAGGACGTCGATAACCCGCTCCGGTCCACCCTTCCGATTGTTGAGCACGATCTCCCCTGCCGCGGGCCTGCGTTCGGCGTCGTACCCGGCAAGCGCCTCCGGTACATCGCCGGCCGCCAGATGCCGTGCGAGAGCGCGTGCATCCAGCACCGCCTGGCTCGCGCCGTTCGACCCGACCGGATACATCGGATGCGCCGCATCGCCCAACAGTGTCGCGCGGCCGAAAGACCACCGCGGCAACGGATCGCGATCGCACATCGGATATTCGTAGAACGTCCCGGAGGCCCGGATCAGTTCCAGCGGATCGACGAAATCGAGCCGGAACCGATCACGCACGAACGGTTCCATTTCGTCCCACTGCCCCAGGCAATTCCAATCCTCGCGGCGTGGCGGCAGACCGGTGCCTTCACCGATGCGCGCCATCACCGCCCAATTTGTCAGCCGCCTGTCCGGCGCGGCCGGGTCAACATGGATCGGATAGAACACAAACTTCTGACCCATGCCGCCGGCGATCACCATGGTGCGGCCATCGACATAGACCGGCCAGTCAGCCGCGCCTCGCCACAGCATCATGCCGTTCCACACCGGCGGCCCTTCGTCGGGATAGAACGCCGCGCGCACGGTCGAGTGGATGCCGTCCGCACCCACCAGCACGTCTCCCTCGACCTCGAACGCATCGCCCGCCTCGCGCTGTTCGAACCGTCCCACCACTCGGTCGTCGCGCTCGGCGAACGACATCAACCGGCAGGCGGTGCGCACCGCCCCTTCGCCGAGACGCTCGCGCACCGCCTCGAGCAGCACGCCATGCAGCTTGCCCCGGTGTATGGAGAACTGTGGCGTGTCAAAGCCGGCGTCAGTGCCGCGCAGTTCGCGCCACACGACCTGGCCGAAGCGATTGGCGTAGATCAGCTCGCGCGTGCGGATGCCGGCACGGTCCAGCGCCGGCAGCAGACCGAGCGCCGCCAACTCCTTGATCGCGTGCGGCAGCGTGTTGATACCGACGCCAAGTTCGCGCAGCTCACGAACCTGCTCGAACACCGTGCATTCGATGCCGACCGCATGCAACGACAGCGCGGCCGCCAGCCCGCCGATCCCGCCTCCCACGATCAGTACATGCATTGCCGGTTGAACCTCATCCAAGGCCCAGGAACGTCGCCAGCGCGGTGTCCACCGCTCGCATCGTCGCGACGTCCGCGGTGCCGATCCTCCGTCCAATCTTCGCACGCGGGACAGATGCGGCCTTGTCGATCATCACCTGCGAAGGCTTCTGCAATCCATTGCCCTTGTTTGGCCGCATCGTTACACGGAACAGCGGCCAATCATGCAGCTCACCGGTCAGACGAAGGACAGTGACCGACGCCAGCTCGCGAAACGCATCGGTCTGCACCACGAGCGCCGGCCGCGGCTTTCCGTAATCGCCTCCCAACCCAACCGTGATAAGATCGCCGCGCCTCACTTCCATTCGTCGACAAACTCTCTCAGGTCGCCATCCAGCTCCCGCATCACCGCAGCCTCGTCACTGCCAGACCGGGCCGCCACCTTGGCAGCCTCAAGCGATTGGCGACGTGCCTCCGACATGAACGCCCGACGACGCTTGCGCTCGACCCGTTCGCGAACAAGCTCGCGCAGCAGCTCACCGATCGGCTTGTGCTCTTCACCGGCGATCCTGACGAAAGCTGCCTTGAGCGCCGGCTCCAACCGAAATGTCATCGTTTCCACCTTTGGCGCGGGACTGGTGCGTGGCATGCCAAGTCTCTATGTTCGCGTTACAATCGTTAGTACATAATGTAAGACAGCATGCCGCGCGCGGCAACTGGCGTCACATCCCCAGATACGCCCGGCGCACCGCATCATCGGCGGCGATCTCGGCCGCCGGTCCTGACAGCACGATGCGGCCAGTCTGCAGCACATAGGCGCGGTCGGCGATAGCCAGCGCCTCGACCAGGCGCTGCTCGACCAGCAGGACGGTCATGCCGAGTTCGCGGACGCGCGTCACGGCGGCCAGGATATCATCGACCAGACGCGGCATGATGCCCTGGCTTGGCTCATCCAGCATCAAAAAGCGCGGCTGAGTCATCAGTGCGCGACCGATCGCGAGCATCTGCTGCTCGCCGCCGGACAGTGTTTCGGCGCGCTGCGCCAGCCGCTCCCGCAAACGCGGAAACAGGGAGAATACCAGCTCCAGGGGATGAAACCTCTCGGCGCCCCGCTTCGCATATGCGCCTAGCCGCAGATTGTCCTCGACGGAAAGCCGCGGGAAAAGGCGGCGGCCCTCCGGCACCATGGAAATGCCGAGCCGTGTGATCCGGTGCGCGGGAATGCGCCGCAGAGACTGGCCTTCGAACTCGATCGTGCCTTCCGCGGCGACCTGGCCGGCAATCGACTTCAGCAGCGTGCTCTTGCCCGCGCCATTCGCGCCGACCACCGCGACGATCTCCCCGCGCCGCACCTCAAGCGACACGCCTTGCAGCGCGCGCAGTCCGCGATAGGCGGCGGAGACATCCTCAAGCCGCAACATAGCGATCGCCGAGATAGGCTCGGATCACGTCGGTATTGCGCACCACGTCCTGCGGCACGCCGATGGTCAGCACGCGGCCGAGGTCAAGTACCACGGCACGATCGACCAGCGGCAGCAGCACCTCCATCACGTGCTCCACCATCATCACGGTGATGCCGCGAGCACGCACATCGCGAATCAGCTGAACACCTGACTGTGCCTCGACCGGCGTGAGACCCGTGAGCATCTCATCGAGCAGCAGCAGCCGCGGTTGGGTGGCAAGCGCCCGAGCCACTTCCAGCCGTCGCTTCTCTGCGGGCGTGAGCGCATGCGCCAAAGTATCGACACGCGCGTCGAGACCGGTGAACGCCAGCGTCTCCAATGCGCGCGCCATAGCGCCGCGGGTGCGCGACAAGCGGGAAAAGGCGCCGACCATGACGTTCTCCAGCACCGTCATGGAGTCGAAGCTGCGCACCACCTGGAAGGTGCGCGCGATGCCCAGCAGCGAACACTGCTCGGGCGACAGGCCGGAGATCCGCCGGCCGTTGAGGCGAACCTCGCCAGAGTCCGGCGTCACCTCGCCGGAGATCGCGTTGAACAGCGACGTCTTGCCTGCGCCGTTCGGGCCGATCAGCCCGAGGATCTCGCCCTCGCGCACGTCGAAACTGATATCGACATTGGCCGCGACGCCGCCGAACGACTTGCTGACGCGATCGACCTCAAGCAGCGGCGGCATCGTCTGCTCCGGCGGGAGCGCGCACGCGCACGCCGATCAGGCTGGCCAGTCCCTGCGGTCGCGCCAGCGCAACCAGGATGATCAGCGCCCCGTAGATCATCAGATCGACGCCGCGTCCGGACCCACCGAGATATGAGCGCGTCAGTTCGGACAGCGGGATCAGCACGGCGGCGCCCACCAGTGGTCCCCACAAGGTGCCGACGCCGCCCAACACCGCGGGCAACGGGATCAGGATGGACAATTGTCCATACAGCACGCTGTCCGGGTCGATGTAGCCGACATATTGCGCATAGATCGCGCCGCCGATGCCGGTCAGTGCACCGCTGATCGCGGCCGCTGCCATCTTGGAGGGGAAGATGCGCACCGCAAGGCTCCGCGCCGCGATCGGATCGTCCTTAACCGCGCGCCACACGAAGCCCCAGCGCGAGCCCTCGATCAGCCAGGCAACCAGCCATGCCACTGCGGCGAAGGCGAGTGCCGCGTAGTGATACGGCAGCTTGTCGATGCGGAACTGCAGCCACAGCCAGGAATCCCCGACTGAAGCGCACGTACGGAATGTTGATGCCGGTGGCGCCGCCGATCCAGTCCCAGTTCAGCGCCAGCAGATAGCCGATCTCACCCACCACGACGGTCGCGATCGCGTAATAGTGGCCGGAGAGGCGAAAGCACGGCCAGCCGACCAGGAGTGCCATCAGCCCGCCCAGCGCGCCGCCGGCGAACATGCCCAGGGTCGGCGGAATGCCAGCGCGCGTCAGCAGCAGCGTCGATACGTAGGCGCCGACGCCAAAATACAACGCGTGGCTCAGCGAGATCTGGCCGCAATAGCCGCCGAGTATGTTCCATGCCTGAGCCAGTCCGGCGAACAGCACGGTGATGATGATCAGGTTGCGGGTATAGGTATCGTGGATCGGCAACGGCAGCACCGCGATGGCGGCGAGCAGCAGCGCGCCGACGATCAGTTCCTTACGGCGGCGGCGGGTAATGGATGTTTCCATCACAGTGTGCCGAACAGTCCACGAGGGCGGAACATCAGCACCGCGAGATAGATCGCGAACATGCCGACCTGCTTCAGCGACGGCTCGAACAGCAACGCCGTCAGTGCCTCGACCAGCCCGATCAGCAGTCCGGCAACCAGTGCGCCGAACAGACTGCCAAACCCGCCCAATGCCACCGTGACATAGGCGATCAGCGCGAAGTTCGCGCCGACATTAGGCGAGACATAGTAGAAGGTGGCGAGCATCACGCCGGCGATGCCGACCGCGGCAGCGCCCAATCCCCAGCCCAGCGCGAAGATGCGGTCCCGGTCGATGCCGATCAGAGCCACGGCCTCGCGATCCTCGCGCGTCGCTTCCAGGGCGCGACCGAATTCGGTGCGGCTCACGGCAAGCAGGGCGCCGAATGCGATCAGGCTGACGATGCCGGCGGCAAGTTGCGGCAAGGGCACAAAGACGCCGCCGAGGTCGATTGTGTGACCGGCGAGCAGCGAGGTGCTGACGCTCTTGAAATCACTGCCGAAGGCGAACTGTGCCGCGCCACGCAGCAGAATGGCGAGCCCGAAGGTCACGAAGATCTGCACCATGCCACGGTTGAACCGCACCGAAAGGGCGCGCGCTATCAGGAGGTGATAGATCGCGACGCCCACAGCGAACAGCGCGATGGCTACCGGGATGAGCAGCAGCAGCGGATCGAGGCCGGTCGCCAGCCAGACAACGTACGTGGCGTACATGCCCAGCATCAGCAGTTCGCCGTGCGCGAAGTTCACCACGTCCATCAGGCCGAAGATGAGACTGAGACCAGCCGCTACCAGCGCGTAGATCAGCCCCATCAACAGCCCGCCGACAGCGACCTGAAGGAGGATGGTGAGGGTCACAAACTCTTCTCCCCCTCCCCTTGCGTGAGGGGGCTGAGGGGAGGGGGACGGGGCGACCATCCGCGGCTCCCTCCCCCCAGCCCCTTCCCGCAAGGGGAGGGGGAGAACTCTTCTCCATCTCTCACGGCGTCACTTCCCGACGTTCCACACCGCTTCCTCGGCCGCCACGTCGAACGGATAGATTGTGTGGTACTTCCCGTCCTTGATCTGCTGGATCACCGGTGTCGCGGCGATGTTCTGCCCGGTGTTGTCGAACTTGATGCCCTGCCACGGCATGATCGTCTGATCGCCCGGAACGTCCGTCGCGATCAGCGCCTGGCGGATCTTCTCCTCATCGGTCGACCCTGCGCGATTGATCGCATCCGCCAGCACGATCAGCGCGGTGATCTCGCGCCCCGTGTTGTCGTTCAGGTCCTTGTTGCTGCGGGCACGAAACAGCGCGTTCACCGCCGGAATTGCCGGTCGCGCCTTCACGGCGTCGAGCGCGAATGCAGAGCGGCTCATCACGCCCTCCATCAGCGGCCCCACCGCGTCGATCAGCGACTGTTCGGCGAATCCGGCCGACTGCGCCATGATTGCCTTCGGCGCGTAGCCCAGGTCGTGCATGCCGCGCATCAGCAGGATCGCATCCGACGTGTACGACGTCGGCATCACCACATCGGCATCGGCAGCCTTGATCTGCTGCACCTCTGCCGACAGCGATGGCGAGTTGCCGCGATAGCGGATGTCCGCCGCCACTTTGATCCCCGCCGCCTCCGCCATCTGCTTCTGTGCATTGGAGCTGTCGGTGCCGAAGATCGTGTCCTCGTGGAACAGCACAACGCTCCGCACCTTGCGCCCGGTCTTCGCGCCGATATCGCGGTAGAAGTCGAACATCGCCTGAGTGAACATCATGTCGTGCGGTGAAGTACGAAAGAACCACTTCAGCCCACGCTGGTTCAGGCTCGGCGACGAGCTCTCCGCCACCATGAAGGGCACTTCATAGCGGTCGGCAACCTGAGAGACCGTCGCAGCAGTCGCGCTCTGATACGAGCCGATCAATGCCACCACGTGTTCCTGCGTGATCAACCGTTCCGCCTCGGCACGCGCCTTCTGCGGATCGCCCTGATGGTCGGCGAAGATCACCCGCACCTTCGCGCCGCCAAGGTTGCTCAGACCGCCCCCCTTGCCGAGCAACATAGGAACATTGTGATTGCCATTGATGATATCGGCAGCGGTCTCCATTGCCGCCTTGGCGTCGTTGCCGACCTGCCCGTTCGGTCCCGTCATCTGATACAGCGCGCCGATCACCACATCGTCGGCGGCGCGCGCAGGAACACTCCCGATCGCCAGCACGAATGCTGCGATCGCCACTATCACACCTTGCATCGGAAGCCCCCTCGGTTGGCCGAACTGAAAGCAGCCGGCCACATGCTGTCAACCAATCAGCCGATATCGGCCGCCAGAAACGCAAAGCGTGCGCAAACCAGACCGACCACAACCGTAGCCCACACCGCGATATACAGATCACGTGTGGAAAGCATGCGGCGTGCCAATAGGGCTGCGGCAATCGGCGCGACGAGCGAGCCGACACTCACCACCGGGCCGAATTCGGACCACGCATAGACCCACATCACGAAGCCCACGATCATCGCGATGAAAACCGGGAAGATCGCAATGACCAACCCTATGCCGCTGGGAAGCTGCGCCGCGCCGAGGATCACGAAACCGAACAAGGCGATCGAGACAAAATACAGGAGCTCCGCCAGCATTGGCGTTCGCTACGAACCGACCTTCAGCGTCGACACCAGCCCGCGCAGACAGGCCAGCATGGATAGCGCGGTGATCTGTCCGGTGCGCGGGTTCTCCGCGCTCGGCACATTCTCGATCGTCATGGTCAAACGCGCCGCCTCGGCCTCGACGCGGATCGTGTGGATGTTGCGGTCGACGCCGGGATCAGCCCAGATCTCGACGCGCGTCAGGTTCGGACCGATGCCCGCGAGGGCCAACGCCGCCGCGACGTTCACGTTGGCCGGAAAGCCTGCGGCGGCGTCGAACGCATTGCCCTCGAACACACGCTTTGGTGCCTTCAGGTCGCTCACGTCGATACCGTGCTTCACCAGATAAGGCGCGCCCTCCAGACCTCGCGGCGGCTTGCGGGTTTCGATGGTGACGCTCGCCACATGCCCCTCGGCCGCCGCCCGCACGGCGTCGAGGCCGAGCAGTGCACCGGTCGGCACGACGATGCGCGCGCCGGTTTCCTGCGCACGGCGCACCATGTGCATGCGCGGCAGCAGGGCGCCGACCGACGCCGGCACGAAGATGCGGCCCGCCTCGATGGCAGCGATCGCAATCTTCTCGAACACCGCGGCGGGCGCGGCTTCCACGACGATATCGGCCTCGGCCACGCGATCAAGCGATACTACCTGCGGTGGCGCATGGAAGTCGCGCACGTTGGCCGCGGCCTTCGCCGGATCGCGCGCAGCCACGGCGATCAGTTGCAACCCGTCGACTCCAGCATCCAGTGCCCGCGCCAGCTTCAGGCCGATCGCGCCGAGGCCGCCGATCGCGACCGTCTTCCTCATGCTTCCGCCTCCGCGATGGCACGCGCCAGCGTCAGGTCCTCCGGCGTGTTGACGTTGAGGAAGGGGTCCCATTTCGCAACGGCAAAATCAACCCGACGCATGCCGATTGCGGCGGCGAAGTGGGCGATGTCGCGCCGGCCTTTTGCCGCCAACAGTTGGCGCAGGTTGTCGCGGCAGGTGATCGGCCAGAGCGCGACCAGATGGTGCGCCCGCCCGTTGCCTACGGCGCAGGCGGGCGGCGGAGCGAGCGCAGCGGCGAGCCCTCGCGGAATGAATGGGGTATCGCCGGGCACCGTCAGCAACGCATCGGCGCCCAGGGCGGCGGCCCAGTCGAGCCCTGCCAACAGGCCCGCGAGCGGTCCCTGGCCGGCGAATGCACCATCGGGCAACACCGGCAAATTCAGCGCGGCGAACCGCGCAGGATCACCATTGGCGCTGATCGCGATGCGGCAGGGGTCCAGCCGAAGGATGATGCGCTCGATCATGCTCTGCCCGCCGAGTTCCAGCAGCGGCTTGTCGACGCCACCCATCCGTCTGGCATTGCCACCGGCCAGGATGAGGGCGGCGGTTCGGGTCAATGCGAGTGCCCGGGAATGGGGCGAGCAACGGGACTTGAACCCGTGACATCCAGGACCACAACCTGGCGCTCTGCCAACTGAGCTATGCCCGCCATCCGGGGCGCCGGCTTTAGGCCCTTCACCCGGCCTCCGTCAACGCGCGCCGAAGTGCGCATGCAGTCGCGCCACCGCCTCGTCCAGCACCTCGTCACGCTTGCAAAAGGCGAAGCGGGCGTAGTGGCTGGGCGCGCCCGGCGCGTCGTAGAATGCCGAGACCGGGATCGCGGTGACCTTGGCGTGCTCGGTGATATGGCGACAGAACGCGACATCGTCACCGTTGAACCCGAGCGGCCGGAAGTCGGTGGTGATGAAGTAGCTGCCCTTGGCGGAAAGCACCGTCAGTCCCAGGCTCGCCAGCCCCGCCGCCAACCGATCGCGCTTGGCCTGCAATGCGCCCGACAGCGAGGCAAAATACGCATCGTCCTTCGCCAACCCGACAGCGACGGCCCGTTGCAGGTTGGGCGCCGTGGTGAAGGTCAGGTTCTGGTGTGCCTTTGCCACGTTGGTGGCGACCGCCGCGGGCGCTGTCACGTAGCCCACCTTCCAGCCGGTCAGTGAGAACGTCTTGCCCGCGCTGCCGACCCGCATGGTGCGCTCGCGCATGCCTGGCAGCGTCATCAGAGGGATGTGGCGGGCACCGTCGAAGGTCAGGTGCTCATACACCTCGTCGCAGATCGCATAGGTGTCGTGGCGCAGCACAAGCTCTGCGATGAACCCGAGCTCCTCCTCGGTGAACACCTTGCCGCACGGGTTCATCGGCGAATTCAGCAGGATCGCCTTCGTGGCTGGGTTGAACGCATCGGCCAATGCGGCACGCGGCAGCGCCCAATCGGGCGGCTCCAATCGCACGAACCGCGGCAGCGCCCCCAGCAGGCGAACCACCGGCGCGTAGGTGTCGTACAGCGGCTCGATCAGAACCACCTCGTCACCTGGGTTGAGCGCCGCCATCAGACAGGCGGTGATCGCCTCGGTGGCGCCGGAGGTCACCACAACCTCGCTCGCCCAATCCACCTCCAGCCCATAGAAGCGCCGATTGGCCGCCGCGACCGCCTGACGGAGCTCTGGTAAGCCGGGCATTGGCGGATACTGGTTGCGGTCGTCCAGCAACGCGTCGACGGCGGCCCGAACCACGTCCGCCGGACCCTCGCTGTCGGGAAATCCCTGGCCGAGATTGATCGAGTCATGCTCGACGGCAAGCCCCGACATCACCGTGAAGATTGTCGTGCCGATACCGGAAAGCAGATTATTGGCGGGCTTCACAAGAGGACGGCTCCCCACCGTTGGATGCGCACCCAGTATGGGTTGCGGGGGGCAGGCCAGCAACCGCACGGACACCTCGCCCGGGCGGTAAGTGCCCAAGAACCGGGCAACGTATCACCGAGACCGCCCAGGCAGTGGGCGCGGCGGTTTTATCGCCGCTGTCACGACCGCTGCATTGCCGCTTGGCACGCCGCGTGCAAACCTCTCACGCTGCCGTTTCGTCCAGGACTGATCCGGGCAGCCAGACAGGGAGGCCCGGCAAGCCGGGAAGTGGACGCGCATGAAGAAAATCGAAGCCGTCATCAAGCCGTTCAAACTGGATGAGGTGAAAGAAGCGCTGCACGAGGTTGGCCTGCAAGGCATCACCGTGGTTGAGGCGAAAGGGTTTGGCCGGCAGAAGGGCCACACCGAGTTGTACCGTGGCGCCGAGTACGTGGTCGACTTCCTCCCAAAGGTGAAGATCGAGGTGGTGTGCGAAGAGGCTGTGGTCGAGCGCGCTGTGGAGGCAATCATTAATGCCGCCCGCACCGGACGCATCGGCGACGGCAAGATCTTCGTCTCCCCGGTCGAGGATGTAATCCGCATCCGTACCGGCGAGCGCGGCGAGGACGCAGTCTAGCGCACATGAATTAGAGGAATCCGCTTTCGGCCCGTGGCGGAAACGAGTAGACGGGCCACTTCGCGAAGGGGTCGCATGGTGCGGCCCTCGACAGCTTGCGCCAGTTCCCAAGTGGATCACCAGCGCGCCGGCCGGAGACAGGACGGGGAAACCATACATGGCGAGAAGGCCCGCAGGCAGCAACGGCGTGGGTAAGGTCATGGAGATGCTCACCGAGCACTCCGTGGAATACGTGGACCTGCGGTTCACTGACCCACGCGGCAAGTGGCAGCATACAGCGCAGCACGTTTCCACGATCGAGGAAGACACGTTCCGCGACGGCATCATGTTCGACGGATCCTCGATCGCCGGGTGGAAGGCGATCAACGAGTCCGACATGATCCTCATGCCGGACCCCGACGCCGCGATGATGGATCCGTTCTCCGCCAAGCCGAGTTTGATTCTGTTCTGCGATATCGTCGAGCCGTCCACCGGGCAGCCTTACAATCGCGATCCGCGCTCCACGGCAAAGAAGGCCGAAGCGTATCTGAAGTCGTCAGGCGTCGGAGACACTGCGTTCTTCGGCCCCGAGGCGGAATTCTTCGTATTCGACAGCGTAAGGTTCGGAACCGGCGGCAATTACGGCCTCTACCAGATCGACAGTCAGGAAGGGCCGCAGGCAGGGCTCAAGGACTATCCCGAGGGCAACATGGGTCACCGGCCGGCGGTGAAGGGCGGCTACTTCCCGGTGCCCCCGGTGGACAGTGAAAGCGACCTGCGCGCCGAGATGCTGTCCACCATGGCCGAAATGGGCGTCGTGGTCGAAAAGCACCACCACGAGGTCGGCCAGAGCCAACATGAACTCGGCATGAAATTCGGCCCACTCGTGAAACTGGCCGACAACATGCAGCTCTACAAATACTGCATCCACAATGTCGCACATAGCTACGGCAAGACCGCCTGCTTCATGCCGAAGCCGATCTTCGGCGACAACGGCTCCGGCATGCACGTGCACCAATCGATCTGGAAGGCCGGCAAGCCGCTGTTCGCCGGCAACTCCTATGCCGACCTGTCAGAGATGGCGCTCTATTACATCGGCGGCATAATCAAGCACGCCAAGGCGCTGAACGCTCTGACCAACCCGCTGACCAACAGCTACAAGCGCCTGATCCCAGGCTTCGAGGCGCCGGTGCTGCTGGCGTATTCGGCACGCAACCGATCGGCGTCGTGCCGCATTCCGTATGCGACGAACCCGAAGGCCAAGCGCGTCGAGGTGCGCTTCCCTGATCCAGGCGCCAATCCTTATCTGGCGTTCTCCGCGATGCTCATGGCCGGCCTCGACGGCATTCGCAACAAGATCCATCCAGGCGATCCGATGGACAAGGATCTCTATGATCTTCCGCCGGAAGAGCTGAAGGGCATCCCGACAGTGTGTGGCAGCCTGCGTGAAGCGATCGGCGCGCTGGAGGGCGATCACGAGTTCCTGCTGGCCGGCGACGTGTTCAGCACCGACCAGATCGAGAGCTATATCGAACTGAAGTGGAGCGAGGTGTATCGCTTTGAGCATACGCCCCACCCCGTCGAGTTCGAGATGTACTACTCAGTCTAACGCTGACGGCACCTGCAGCGCCCCGCCATTCGGAAGGATGGCGGGGCGCTTTGCTTTTGGACGAATCTTGCTAGTTTCTTAGGCAAACTCGTCTCTGACCGTCACGGTCTGCTCTGATCCCGGGGCGTCAACGTCGTGAAAGCGGAAAACACGTCATGAGCGGCGCGCCATCGGCTATTAACCCGCCGCGGCACGATTCTTGATAGTCCCCCATAGACCGTTCCGTCGCGAAGGTGGCGGTGGATCGGATTGCAATCAGGGGGCAGCGACATGAAGCTGATCATGGCCATCATCAAGCCCTTCAAGCTCGATGACGTGCGCGAGGCGCTGACGCCACTTGGCGTGCAGGGTCTCACCGTCTCCGAGGTGAAGGGATTCGGTCGGCAGAAGGGCCAGACCGAAATCTACCGTGGCGCTGAGTACCACGTGAACTTTCTGCCGAAGGTGAAGATCGAAGTGGTCGTGCCGGCCGATCTCACCGACCAGGTGATCGAGGCTATCACCAAGTCCGCTCACACCGGGAAGATCGGTGACGGCAAGATCTTTGTCTATGACATTGAACGCGCCGTGCGCATCCGCACGGGCGAGGTGGACACCGCGGCACTCTGAACGACAGCCAACCAATAGGGAAACAGAATAATGATTCGACCCCGCCTTAGCTGGGGCCTTGGTGCCATGCTGCCCATGATGCTGGTTGCGTTGCCGGCACTGGCCGACGACGCTCCGCCCAAACTTGACTCCGGTGACACTGCCTGGATGCTCGCCAGCACCGCGCTGGTGCTGATGATGACAGTCCCGGGTCTGGCTCTTTTCTACGGGGGCATGGTCCGGAAGAAGAATATTCTGGCCACGCTGATGCAGTGCTTCGCCGTCACCTGCATTGTCACCATCGTATGGTGCGTAGCCGGCTACAGCCTGGCCTTCACACCAGGCAATTCCTATGTCGGCGACCTGTCACGCTTCATGCTGAACGGTATCGCCGACCATATCAGCAAGGGCAACGACACGCAGGCGTTCGTTCTCCAGTCGGGAATCAAGGATGTCGCGCCGATGGTGACGACGGTTCCCGAAACTGTGTACATGATGTTCCAGATGACCTTCGCGATCATCACGCCGGCGCTGATCGTGGGGGCCTTCGCCGATCGCATGAAGTTTTCGGCACTGTGCATCTTCATGACGCTGTGGTCGCTGCTGATCTATTCGCCGGTGGCCCACTGGATGTGGGCGCCGAGCGGCTGGAGCAACATCAACGGCCAGCTCGACTTCGCCGGCGGTACTGTCGTGCATATCAACGCCGGCATCGCCGGTCTGATGTGCGCGCTGGTACTTGGCAAGCGGGTCGGCTACGGTACCGACAACATGGCGCCGTACAACCTCGCCTATTCGGTGATCGGCGCGTCCCTGCTGTGGGTCGGCTGGTTCGGCTTCAATGCCGGCTCCGCTGTCGCTGCGAACGGCCGCGCCGGCATGGCGATGGCAGTGACGCAGATCGCTACTGCGGCGGCGGCTCTCGGCTGGATGTTCGCCGAGTGGATCGCCAAGGGCAAACCCTCTGTGCTGGGCTGCATCTCTGGCGCGGTCGCCGGTCTGGTCGCGATCACCCCCGCCTCGGGCTTCGTGCTGCCCGGCGCATCGATCATCATCGGTGTCGCCGCCGGCGTGATCTGCTTCTGGTGCGCCACCAGCGTCAAGCACATGTTCGGCTATGACGACAGCCTGGATGTATTCGGCGTGCACTGCATGGGCGGTATCGTCGGCGCGTTGCTCACCGGCGTGTTCTCCTACGGTCCGCTGTCGGCAACCGACGCGTCGCCGGACGGCAGCCCAGGCGGCCTGACACAGCTTTGGATCCAGTGTCAGGGCGTCGCCGCAACGCTGGTCTATAGCGGCGTCGGCACACTGATCCTGCTGATGGTCACCAAGCTGCTTGTCGGCCTGCGTGTGGACGAGGAGGAGGAACGCGAAGGTCTCGACCTGGTGTTGCACGGAGAGCAGGTCTTCTGAAAATCGAACACGGGCGATGGGGCGCCGGATTGCAGGCGCCCCTCGTTTGTGTCTACGGATGTATGGGGAAGCGAAAGGTAACATAGGCAACCATGGAGTACAGCAAACTCACAAGCGCCGCGGGCTGGCTCGCGGCAGCCAGCATTGCCGCCGCCATGTCGGCCGCACATGCGCAGACACCGTCACCGGCTGCGACTTCAACTTCTGTTGCATCGGATCCTACCGCACCAGCTACCACCGACCCGGTTACCACAGCTCAGGCTACCACTTCACCGGCTACCACTTCACCGGCTACCACTGCGCCCGCTACCACCGCACCGCCGCCTGCTGCGGCGACGCCCGCGGCACCCGCTGCGGCTCCGGCCCCTGCGGCGCCGCCTCCGGGTCTATGGATCGACGGGATTCATTTCTCGGCGCAGCTCGAATCGGGCATTATCGCGAATCCGTATCGCCCGGCAACCGGTCAGAACTGGGGACAGCTGTTCACGGACCACGCCAACCAGGTGCAACTGAACCAACTGCTGCTGACCGCGAACAAACCACTCGATCCCAAGAACCCCGACTATCAATGGGGCTTCAAGGTCCAGTTCATGTACGGCTCAGACGCGAGGTACACACAGTTCCTCGGTGAACTGAACCAGGTTGACCCGGAACAGCGCTATCAGCTTGACGTCGTCGAGGCGAATGTCCTGGCGCATCTGCCGTGGATCACCGATGGTGGCATCGACCTCAAGGTCGGACAGTATCCGACGCCGCTGGGCTACGAGACGATCGATCCGTCAACCAATCCGTTCTACTCGCACTCCTACATCTTCCAGTTCGGCCTGCCGTTCAAGCACACCGGCGCGCTGGCGACGACCCATGTCAATGACGTGCTCGACATATACTCCGGTATTGACACGGGAACGAACACAACGGTGGGGCCTCTGGGAGACAACAACGGTGCGATCGGCGGTATCGGCGGGTTCAACCTGACCTTCCTGGGCGGCAACCTCACCATTCTGGCCCTGACGCATTTCGGACCGGAGGACGCTACCCGCGCGCTGTCGCCCCTCGGGATCAATGCCAACGGCCAGTGGCGCTTCTTCAACGACGTAGTGGCCACCTGGAAGGCGAGCGACACCTGGACCTTCGTCACTGAAACCAACTGGGTTCGCGATGGCTATGGCTTCGTCGGCAAGGCAGTGAATGGCTTCGGCCTTGCACAGTACGCTTCGTACGCATTGACCGACACGCTCACCCTGAATGGCAGGGCGGAGTACTGGCGGGATGACAACAACTTCTTTGTTGCTTCTTTCCCGGCCAACAATTCCTTTGTCCAATTCCAGCAGGGTTTTCCGGTCCTCGTCCATAGTGCACCCGGCAGTAATTCGACCTACGGCGCCCTGACAGTCGGCGTGACCTGGAAGCCGGCGTTGCCCGCTCCGGTAACCGGTCTGCTGGTCCGTCCGGAAGTCCGTTGGGATCACGCCTTTACCAGCAACGATCCGTTCAACAACAATCCGCCTGCGAATACCAAAGGCACTCAGAACTCGTTCACCTTCGGCTCGGACATCGTCCTGACATTCTAAGTAAGTAAATCGAGTTGGGACGGATCGTCTCATCCGTCGTGGCGGGGCTTGGCCCTGGGCCAAGCCCCGCCATTCACGGCTTTGTTGATAGCATCACGTGGATGGCGGGCCCGAGCCTATCCTCGGGCGGGCGTTTGGCCCGACCCGAGGGCCGGCGGCCATGACGACGGGGGATGCCGCTTGCGAGTCGCGACGGCCAGAACGCTTCCAGCCTACAGGGTTAGCCCACCATCGACGGTGATCGTCTGCCCGGTCACCATCGCCGCTCCGAAGCCCAAGAACAGCACCACCTCAGCCAGGTCCTCGGGCTGACAACGGCGCTTCAGCAGCGCCCGTTCTATAGACTGCTGCCGTTCCTCGTTGGTCCACTCCACCATCCAGGAACTGTCCACGGCGCCGGGGGCAATCGCGTTGACCCGCACCTCAGGTGCCAGCGCGCGCGCAAGGTTTTGCGTCAGGCTGACAACGCCTGCCTTGGTCGCGCTGTAGGCCAGGCTGGAACCGGCGCGCCCAAGACCAGCAATCGAGGCAGTGCTCACGATAGCACCCTGCGCAGCCTTCAGCGCCGGCGCCGCCGCTTTGGAACCGCGGAACACGCCGAGCAGATTGGTCTGCAGCAACAGCGACCACAGATCCTCGGTGATCAGTTCAAGCTCGGGCGGTGTGATGCGCCGACGTGTACCCGGCGTGCCTGCGTTGTTGAACAACAGATCAAGCCGTCCCAGATCGTCGATCGCCTTCAGCACCATACGCTCCGCGCCACCGGCCTCGCCGACGCTGCCAGGTGCCATGATTGCCTTGCCGCCCTCGGCGTTAAGCTTGTCCACCGCCTCCGGCCCGCGCGGATCGTCGGCGAGAAAGTTCACCGCCACGGTCGCGCCGAATTTCGTCAGCATGCGCGCGGTGGCAAAGCCGATGCCCGACGCGCCACCAGTGACAAGTGCAGTCTTGCCCTTGAGATCGTAGCTGATCATGTGCCCTCCGTTGGATAGCCGGCAAACCGATCGCCGAGATTGCCGTGCAGCGACACCATGCGCGCGCGCCACTCACGCGTCGCGGCCATCAGCGGCGCAGCCTCGAGTACATCACGTGGGCTACCGATGCGCGCCCACTGGAATACCGAGAACACGACGTAGTCGATGTATGCAGGTGCCGCGCCGGCAAGGAATGGTTGTTCGGACAGTGTGCGTTCCAGCGGCGCGCAAGTCTCCAGCAGGTCAGGCAATGCCGCGTCGCGATCAGCGCTGTACTGTTCCAGCGTCATCCCGAGTTGCGCCTCGCGTGAACGGCGGAAGTACGCGCGGTCGCCCGGATCGATGCACCGGATGAAATCAACGTAGATCTGACGCCGCATGGCACGGCCCAGAACGCCATCGGACCAGAAATTCACCAGCCGTGCGGCGCCGCGACCAGCAGCCCCACCGAACAGCGACGGACGATCGGGAAAGTATCCTCCAGATGGCAGGCGATCGACCAGCTGTCGTGCACGACCTCTCCATCGTGCTCGATGATCGGCACCAAATCCTGCCCGCTGAGCGTTCGAATGCGTGCCACGTCGGCGAAACGCGTCGGCACCACTTCCGGATCGATCCCTTTGTGCGCGAGCGCATAACGAATGCGCCACGAGAACGGGCTGATCCGCCGACCCTCCAGCCCGACGCGCTCGTGAAATATCAGTGGCATCGCATCATGCGCCAGGCGGCAACCAAGGCTCCGGAGCGCGCGCATCGATGTCCGTGTTGACATCCACGACCACAGTCTCATCCGACGCAAGCGCCTCGCGCAGCGCCGGCGCGATCTGCGACGGCTCCTCGACGCGAATGCCGCGCAGTCCGAAAACGCGCGCGACATCAGCGAAATTTGTCGGACCGAAGCGCCCGAGTTCGCTCACATCACCCGGCCGGTTGCCTTGCTGCCGCTGCATGTTCGGCCAGCCCTGGCCGAAGCCCGAGTTGTTGTTGATCACCAGCACAACCGCAATGCCGCGCCGCCGCGCAGTCTCAAGCTCGGTCAGATGATAGTAGATCGCGCCGTCGCCCGACCAGCAGATCACCTTGCGCCTGCCCGCCGCGCACTTCGCACCGAGCGACGCCGGGAACGACCAGCCGAGCGAACCCGCGGCGCGCAGATAGGTCTGTGCTGTGCCGTTCAGTTCAATCAGCGTCGAGGTCCAGATGCCGGAATAGCCGGTGTCGGCGACCAGGATGCCGTCCTCCGGCAGCGCACGGGTGATCTCGGCGCACAGCCGGTCCGGCAGGATCGGCGCAGCGTTGCTGGCGAGACGCGGCGCGCGCGCCTCGCGCCAGGCCGCCACGATGCCGGCCGCACGATCGGCGAACCCGGTATCGCGTGCCGGCCTGCCAATCGCCGCGTTCAGCTTCGCCAGCGTCGCCTTCGGATCGCCCATCAGACCGAGTGTGTTCCGGTAGCTGCGGCCAGATTCCAGCGGATCGATGTCAATCTGCACCACCTGGGTATCCAGCGGCGGGATCCGCCACGTATGAGTCACCTGATCGCCGGTATGGCAGCCGACAAACAGCACCAGGTCTGCCTCGTGCACGATCTGGTTGGCGGGTGGCGCGGCATAGTTGCC
This sequence comes from uncultured Alphaproteobacteria bacterium, assembly GCA_963818775.1. GTDB lineage: Bacteria > Pseudomonadota > Alphaproteobacteria > Acetobacterales > Acetobacteraceae > JAMXLO01. The sequence continues at coordinate 44,208 of CAWFUF010000023.1, forward strand.
CGGGCAACCGATGGACAGGCGATGCAGCGTCGGTATCAAGCCACGGCCACCGAGCGATGTGCCGATCGGTGCGGCCAATGCTTCCCCGAGCGCCAGCAGTTCCGGCCCGGCGCCCGAAGCTGCGGCGCCGGAACCGGCAACGATGGCGATCCGCTTTGCCGCGCGCAGCTTCGCGGCTGCACGCTCGATCTCGTCATCCGACGGCGCCGGCCGATACGGGGGCATCGTCAGTTGCAGCGCAGGATCGGCGACCGCGGCCTCGCTTACCATGCCGGTCTCGACGACGTTTGCGGAACGGCCATACAGATCGAGATGTGCCGGCCGCGGGGACCCCGTCATCGCCTCGCGCCATGCCTGGCGCAGCAAACGCGGCAGGTCGGCGGCATCCGCGACATCGGCCGAGAACTTCGTCACCGACGCATAGAGCGGCCGATGCGGGATTTCCTGATACGTGTTGCGATGATGAAAGAGCGGTGGCTCGCGCCCGGTCAGCGCGATCACCGGGCTGTGGCCGAACCACGCATCCTGCAAACCGGCCGCCAGGTTCGCCGCGCCGACCGACTGCGCGAAGCAGATGCCGGGGCGCCCAGCAACGCGCGCATAGCCATCGGCCATGTAGGCCGCCGACTTCTCGGCGTGCGCCAGCACGCGTGTGACGCCGAGAGCGCCGAGTTCGATCAGTGTCCGTCGCAGCACCGCATCGATGAAGAACACATGCGTTGTGCCGTTCGCGGCAAGCGTGCGCGCCAGCCATTCGGCGCCGGTGATCGTCTCCTCGCTCATTCCGGTTTCTCCGTCCGTCCTTCAGCAAGCTTACGCTCGCGCCTCCGGTCGAGGAAATCCTGCATCATCCGGCGCGGCTCCTCGCCTTCCCATGCGGCAGCGAAACTATCGATGCCGCGCTGCATCGCGTCGCGCAGCGGCAGGTCCTCCCACGCTGTGATCAGCGTCTTTTGCAAACGGACCGCACGAGGACCGGACACCAAGATTGATTCCAGCAGCCGCTCCACAGCGGCATCGAGTTGTTCCGCCGGGGCAATCTCCTCGACCAGCCCCCAGGTATGCGCGGTCGCCGCGTTGATCGTGTCGCCGGTCAGCAGCCATTGCCGCGTGCGCCCCCAGCCGATCAATTGCGGCAACAGCGCTGCCTCGACCACCGAGGGCACGCCAAGCCGCACCTCCGGCATGCCAAATTGCGCGTCGGTACCTGCCACGCGCATGTCGCAGGCGGCCGCAACCTCCACGCCGGCGCCGAACACATAGCCCTTGATGCGCGCGATCACCGGCACCGGCATGCGGCGGAACACGTCGCAACTGCGGTGGACCAGCGTGATGAAGGCGCGCGCCGACACGGGGTCGAGACCGGCCATCTCGTCAATGTCGGCGCCGCCGATGAAGGCGCGTTCGCCGGCGCCGCGCAACACGGCGGCACGCAAGGTCTCGTCAGCCCCAAGACGCTCCACCACGGCAATCAGCTCGGTCATCACCGGCGTGTTCAGCGTGTTCAGTCTGGCTGCATTGTCGATCGTGATCACGGCGACGCCGCGCGTATCACGCTGCACGCTCACCCAGGCCATGCAAACCTCCGCCGATTGCGTCTGGCATCACCGCATCTCATACTGGATGGCGAACCACAATGAGCGGGGAAATGGCGATCGCTCCACTGCAGCCGCACAAGTCGTGGTACCGGCATTTCTGGTACGCGGAACGCTCGCCGCGCGACACGCTCGTCGACCGGACGCTGCTTTTCGCTATCGTCGCATTGTCTTTAGTGGTCGGCGGAATGCTGCTGGTCCACCACCACGCGGTCCAGCACGTTGGCGGCATTTGAGGTTGACGATGCGCATCCGATCAGCTGAACGAAGCGCATGCGTATAGTCGTCATGGGGGCCGGCGGCCTCGGCGGCTATTTTGGCGCACGGCTGGCGGCAGCCGGCAACGACGTCGCGTTCGTCGCGCGCGGAGCACACCTTGCGGCAATCCGCGAACACGGATTGCGCGTGGAAAGCGCGCGTGGCGATTTGCATCTGAACCATGTGACGGCGACGGACGATCCCGTGACGCTGGCACAAGCGGATGTCGTGATGATCGCGGTGAAGCTGTGGGACACCGAGGCCGCAGCCGAAGCGGTGAAGCCCTTGGTCCGACCTGGCACGGCCGTGGTGTCGTTCCAGAACGGCGTCAGCAAGGACGAGGTGCTGACCCGCACTCTGGGCCGCGAGGCGGTGATCGGCGGCGTCGGTCAGATTGGCGTGGTGATCGCAAGCCCCGGCGTGATCCGGCACACGGGCACGATGGCAAAGCTTATCTTCGGTGAACTCGACAACACGCGGACGCCGCGCGTCGTGGCGTTGTCGGACGCCTGCACCGCGGCGGGGATCGACGCCGAGATCGCCGAGGACATCAACCTGGCGATCTGGCAGAAGTTCGCCTTCCTGGTGCCAATGTCGGCCTGCACCGCCAGTATGCGCTCCAGCATCGGCCCGATCCGCGCCAATCCCCAGACCCGGGCCTTTCTGCTCGACATCACACGCGAGGTTGTCGCGGTCGGCCAGGCTCTCGGCGTGAGGCTGGCCGACGACTTCGCGGAGGAGCGGATGCGATTCGTCGAGACGTTGCCGCCGCAGATGACCGCGTCGATGCAGGGAGATCTGGCTCGCGGCAATCGTCTGGAATTGCCATGGCTGAGTGGGGCGGTCGTCGAACTCGGCAAACGGGTCGGTGTGCCAACGCCGCTCAATCGTGCGGTTGCGGACATTCTGGCGCTCTACGTCAATGGCACGCCGTGACGCGGCGAGACGGTGAAATTTCGTTCAGAACCCAGTTCGTATTGAATCAGGATTAAACAAGCTGCAAATCCGTAATGAACTAGCGGCGAACATTGCATAACGGTATCTAACTAATTCTTACAATAAATCAATCGGATGCTTAACGCTTATCACACGACATCTCGGAACGGTGCCGTTTCGATTGAACAATCGTGCGAGTCTCAATTACAAGACTTGCATTCACGGTATCGTGAGGTATCTGCTCACATGAACGTGAGCCGTCACTGGCCGTCGCTGAGAATCGGAGATCGGATCTCGATGGAAATGCACCGGATCAGCCCGAACCTGCCCACTGGTCTTGCCTTCGAGATCGCCGATCTCATGCTGCTGCAAGGTTGGGCCGACTTCCACGATGTGCAGATGGTTGTCGAACTGGACCATTGCGTGGAAGGCGAGGAATACGAGGAGGTCATCGCCTTCTACGGGCATGACAGCCAACTTCGGCGATGGATCCTCTGGCGCGCGTCCGGAGAGATCGTGGTGCAGCCGTTGATTGGCCGAAGCTGCCGTTTTTGCAGCGTCTCCGATGCCCTCGAGAGCCTGATCCCCGCGCGTTCCTAGCCGCGCCGTCAGCTCCGATACGACCCGTTGATATCGATGTAGCCGTGCGTGAGGTCGCAGGTCCAGACTGTGGCCTTGCCGCGGCCGAGCCCGAGATCGATTGCGATCGACACCTCGTGGCCTTTCATGTGCTGCGTAACAGGGCCCTCGTCATAGCCGGCGACAACGCCGCCGTCCCGCGCCATCCATACGCCGCCCACGCCTACTGATAGCTTGTCGCGATCAGCCGGCTCGCCGGCTTTGCCCACCGCCATGACGATGCGGCCCCAGTTGGCATCCTCGCCAGCGATCGCGGTCTTCACCAGCGGTGAGTTGGCAACCGCGAGCCCGACGCGCTTCGCCGACCGTGCCGTCGTGGCGCCGCTCACATCGACGCGCACAAGCTTTTGCGCCCCTTCGCCGTCGCGCACCACCTGAAGCGCCAGGTCGAGCAGCACCGCGTTCAGCGCGCGTGCGAAATCGGCCAGCATGCTGCCACCCTCCGCCGGAACGCGCGGGTGCTTCGCCTGGCCAGTGGCGAACAGCAGCACGGTGTCGGACGTCGAGGTATCCGAATCCACCGTGGTGCAGTTGAAGCTGGCACCGACCGCCTTGGTCAGCAGCGCCTGCATCGCACCGGGCGGCAACTTCGCGTCGGTGAACAGGAAGCACAGCATCGTCGCCATGTCGGGCGCGATCATGCCGCTGCCCTTGGCGAACCCGCTGATCCGCACCTCTGCCTCGCCGATCCGCGCGGACTGCGTCGCAGCCTTGGGGAAGGTGTCCGTGGTCATTATGCCGCGCGCTGCATCCTCCCAGGCGTCGTCGCGCAGTTCGGCATGAAGCGCGGGCAGCGCGGCCGTCAGCCTATCGTGCGGCAGCACCTCGCCGATTACCCCGGTCGAGGCGATAAACACCTGCTTCGCCGGGCATCCGATCAGCTTCGCAGCCGCCGCCGCACTCGCCGCGCAGGCATCGCGCCCGGCCCTGCCGGTGAACACATTGGCATTGCCGGCATTCACCACCACGCCGCGCGCCTTGCCGCCGGCAAGCGAGGCACGGCACCAGTCGATCGGCGCTCCGGGGCACTTGCTGGAGGTGAATACCCCGGCAACCGTCGTACCCGCGGCAAGCTCGATCATCACCAGATCGTTGCGTCCCTGGTAGCGGATGCCCGCTGCAGTGGCACCCAATCGCACACCTGCGAGCGGGGGCAGGTGCGGCAACGGGACGGCGAGCGGCGAGACAGGCGAGGCCATGAGCGTTTCCTTGCACGGGACGGGTTTATTGCTTGCTTGGCGCGGGCGGCGGCACGGCGGTGTCGGTGGGGCGCACCTGCGACCCGTCGAGGTTGAATTTCTCAACCGACGCCGAGGCCCGCGCCTTCGCCACGGCCTTCTGCACACCTTCCTGAATCATCTTCTGCCGCAGTTCGTCGTGCGCCTGATCGAAGCTGGGCGGTTCGGCGCGACGGCGCTCCACCAGCAGGATGACGTGCCAGCCGAACTGGGTATGCACCGGCTCGGGCGATACTTGCCCGGGCTGGAGGGCGAAGGCCGCGGCAGCGAATTCCGGCACCATCTCGTCCTTCTTGAAGAAGCCCAGGTCGCCGCCCTGCTGCGCCCCGCTGGGATCCTTGCTGTACTGCTTCGCCAGCGCGCTGAAGTCGCCACCGGCCTTGAGCTGAGCGATGATCTTCTTCGCCTCGGCCTCATTGTCCACCAGGATGTGCTTGGCGTGCACCTCCTCTTCGCCAGGCTTGCCGGCGATTTCCTGATCGTAGCGCGCGCGCACCGCCTCCTCGGTCACCGATGGACCGACCTCCTTGTTCAGCATCGCCGTCTGCAGTGCACGGTCCTCGGCCGCCGCAACCTGACGCTGCACAGTCGGATCCTTGTCCAGGCCTGACTTCCGCGCTTCGGCGACCAGCAGACGGCCATCGATCATCTGATCCAGCAGCATTGGATAGAGCGTCTGGGTGGGCATGCCGCGGACATTGGCGGGCAGCCCCTGCACGGCGTCCTTGAGCTCGCTCAGGTGGATCGGCTGGCCGTCCACCTTGGCCACGATCGGGTCGGCTGGCGGCTGCGCCGTTGCCTGCGCCCACGCGGGCCCGGCGAGGCAGCCGAGCAACGCGGCGGCGAGCAGACAAGATGCGGTACCGGTGGCACGCGGCATAAAATCACCTGTTCAGAGCGGAGCTTCGATCATGGCCGAAGCCAGGTAGTGCCACAAGAATCGCACCGGTAAACTTAACCCCCTTCGTGGGCCCCGGGGGTCAACGGCGTAACATCGTCGCGTCGTTGACCCGAGGCGGTACGGGTCCTATCTGAACGTCGCCTGGACATCCCCGGGCGTGACCGGGGAATCCAGGGCCTGCCTGCCCGGCCCAGGCCGGCCATCTGAGAAGGTCCCATGTTCGCTGCCATTGCCCGCGCCGTATTCGGCACCGCCAACGATCGTTCGCTCAAGGGCTATCAGCGGCGGGTGCCGCAGATCAATGCCCTCGAACCGGCAATGGAGGCGCTGTCGGACGAGGCACTGCGCGCGAAGACCGCCGAGTTCCGCGAGCGACTGGCGGCGGGACGACGCTCGACGATCTGCAGCCCGAGGCGTTCGCCGTGGTCCGCGAGGCAGCCAAGCGGACACTCGGCCAACGTCACTTCGACGTGCAGTTGGTCGGCGGCATGGTGCTGCACGACGGCAAGATCTCCGAGATGAAGACCGGCGAGGGCAAGACCCTGGTCGCCACCCTGCCCGTCTACCTCAACGCGCTCGCCTCCAAGGGCGTGCATATCGTTACGGTGAACGACTACCTGGCCCGGCGCGACGCCGAATGGATGGGCCAGATCTACCAGTTCCTCGGCATGACCGTCGGCGTCATCGTGCACGGCCTGGACGACGACCAGCGGCGGGCTCAGTACGCCGCGGACATCACCTACGGCACCAACAACGAGTTTGGCTTCGACTACCTGCGCGACAACATGAAGTACCGGCTGGAGGACATGGTCCAGCGCGAGTTCTTCTTCGGCATCGTCGATGAGGTGGACAGCATCCTGATCGACGAGGCGCGCACGCCGCTGATCATCTCGGGCCCGGCAGAGGACAGCTCGGATCTGTATCGCCAGGTGGACGCGGTGGTGAAGGAGCTGGTGAAGGACGCCAGCACCTACGACAAGGACGAGAAGTTCCGCACTGTCGCGCTGACCGAGCCCGGGTCGGAGCACGTCGAGGACATGCTGCGCGAGGCGGGCATCATCACCGAGGGCAACCTCTACGACATCTTCAACGTCTCGGTGGTGCACCACGTGCAGCAATCTCTGCGCGCGCACACGCTGTTCACCCGCGACGTGGATTACATCGTGCGCCAGGACAAGGTGGTGATCATCGACGAGTTCACCGGCCGTATGATGGAGGGCCGGCGCTATTCCGACGGGTTGCACCAGGCGCTGGAGGCGAAGGAGCACGTCGAGGTCCAGGCCGAGAACCAAACTCTCGCCTCGATCACCTTCCAGAACTACTTCCGCCTGTACCCGAAGCTCGGCGGCATGACCGGCACGGCGATGACCGAGGCGGATGAGTTTGCCGAGATCTACAAGCTCGACGTGGTGGAGATTCCGACCAACGTTGCCTGCGTCCGCAATGACGAAGACGACGAAGTGTATCGCAGCGCGGCCGAGAAATACGAGGCGGTGGCGACGCTGATCGAGGAGGCCCGTAAAGCGGGTCAGCCGGTTCTGGTAGGCACCACCTCGATCGAGAAGAGTGAGACGATCAGCGAGATCCTCAAGAAGAAGCGCATCCCGCACGCGGTGTTGAACGCCCGCTTCCACGAACAGGAGGCGGACATCATTGCGCAGGCCGGCGCGCCGGGTGGGGTGACGATCGCCACCAACATGGCCGGCCGTGGCACCGATATTAAACTCGGCGGCAATCTGGAGATGCTGCTGAAGAAGGAACTCGCCGGCATCGACGACCCTGCGCAGCAGGCGACACGCGTGGCCGAGATCAACGACGAAGTCGCCGCAGCGCATGAGAAGGTGAAGGGCGCCGGCGGGCTGTTCGTGATCGGCACGGAACGCCACGAGAGCAGGCGCATCGACAACCAGTTGCGCGGCCGGTCCGGACGCCAGGGCGATCCCGGGCGCTCGCGCTTCTTCCTGTCGCTGGAAGACGATCTGATGCGCATCTTCGGCTCCGACCGGATGGGCGGGATGCTCCAGCGGCTTGGCCTCAAGGATGGCGAAGCGATCGTCCATCCCTGGATCAACAAGGCGCTCGAGAAGGCACAGAAGAAGGTCGAGGCGCGCAACTTCGATACGCGCAAGAACGTGCTGAAATACGACGACGTGATGAACGCTCAGCGCAAGGAGGTGTACGCGCAGCGCAAGGAGTTCATGAAGGCGACCGATGTAACCGAGACGGTTGCGGACATGCGCGCCGAGGTCATCGAGACGATGGTGATGCGTCGGGTGCCCGAGAAGGCATTTTCCGAGCAGTGGGAACTGAAGGAACTGGCCGACGATCTGCGCCGCGTGCTGAACCTCGATCTGCCGATCGAGGAGTGGGGCCGCGAAGAGGGCATCGACGAAAGCCACCTGCGTGAGCGGGTGGATCAGGCGGCGGATGCGCTGATGGCGGCGAAGGCGGCCAACATGGGCCCCGAACTGATGCGCTTCATCGAGAAGTCGCTGCTGATACAGACGCTGGACGCCGTGTGGAAGGAACACCTCTATGCGCTGGATCACCTGCGCCAGGGCATCGGCCTGCGCGCCTACGGCCAGCGCGACCCGCTGAACGAATACAAGAGCGAGGCATTTGCGCTGTTCAACGCGATGCTGGACGAGTTGAAGGAGCGGGTGACGGGGATGCTGGCGCGGGTCGAGTTGGCGCCCGAGCCGGTGCAACCGCCGCCGCCCATCCAGATGACCGAGATGCATCCTCAGCCTGTGCCGGTATTCGCCGGCGAGCCCGAGATGGCGATGGAAGGTGCAGGCGCCATGACGATCGGCGCGGCGCAGCCGATGCGGTCTGATGCCGTCGATCCGAACGATCCCGCGACCTGGCGCAATACGTCACGCAATGCGCCATGCCCATGCGGATCGGGGAAGAAGTACAAGCATTGCCATGGCCGGCTTGGGTAAGAAGCGACGAAGCCGTTCGAGGGCCGCACACTAACGAACCAGATAGCTTCGTCACCGCGCTCCTGTGCGGCGCGCATCAAAAGAAGACGTGGATGGCCGGCCCTCGGCCATGACGAGTACCGGTTTCACCCGGGGCGTCCGGCGCCCGGGTGTGGAGCTCGCAATGACAACGTCTACGTAAGCAGCGCCTGCGCACACGCATCGAGAATCGCGTCGGCATCGATGCCATATTCGCGATAGAGGTCCGGAAGGTCGCCGCTCTGGCCGAAGTGATCCGGCCCCAGGGGCACCACGCGCTGACCACGCACCGCGCCCAACCACGCATGCGTCGCCGGATGCCCGTCCAGCACCGTCACCAAGGCGGCATGCGGTGCCAACGGCGCCAGCACGCGCTCGACATGCGATATGGCCGAGCGCTCGCCATTGCGTCGCGCGCGCAACGCGGCGAGCCAGCCGGCATGCAGCCGGTCCGGGCTGGTGATCGCCAGCAGTCCTGCGCCAGGCTCCTCGGCCGCCAGTTCGGCGAACGCCGCCATGGTCTCCGGTGCCACCGGGCCCTGGTAGCCAATCGCGATGCACGCGCCGTCAGCCGGTGGGACCACCCAGTGCGCGCCCTCGATCACTGCCAGCGGATCCAGCGTCCGCTCCGGCTGCTCGAGCTGGCGTGTCGACAGACGTAGCCACACAGCCGAGCCGTCAGGACGCTGCATGTGATCGAATGCGTGGCGCAGCAGGATCGCCAGCTCATCGACATGCGTTGGCTCGAAGCTCGCCAGGCGATCAGCGGCCATGCCAATCAGCGGCGTGTTGATCGATTGATGCTGTCCGCCTTCCGGCGCCAGTGTCAGGCCAGATGGCGTGGATACCAGCAGAAAGCGCGCATCCTGGTAGCAGGCATAGATCAGCGCATCGAGCCCGCGGTTGACGAACGGATCGTACACCGTGCCCACCGGCAGCAGCCGCGCGCCGGTCATTGCCGGCGTCAACCCGGCAGCGCCGAGCAGCAGGAACAGATTCTGTTCGGCGATGCCAAGCTCGACATGCTGCCCGGTGGGCGACATCCCCCAACGCTGCGCACTCGCCAGCTTCGCGTCGCGAAACACGTCGTTGCGGGTGTGGCGATCGAAGATGCCGCGCCGGTTCACCCACGGCCCAAGATTTGTCGATACGGTCACGTCGGGCGACGTGGTAACGATATGTTCGGCGAGCGCCTTCATCTCTCCCTGTCCGCGGCCGATCTCGGCGAGGATATCGCCGAAGCCGGCCTGCGTGGACATCTTGCGGCCGGCGAGCTTCGCGACCGGCAGCGATAGTGGAACCGGCACGACAGGCGCGCTCAGTACGCGGCCTTCCGGCGTAAGCGGCGTCGCAAACGGACAATCGGCGAGGAAACCCCGCAGCTCATCCTCGGAAATGTCCAATCCCTCGAAAATATCCCACTCATGGCCCGGGCGGATGCCCATCGACGAACGGAACACCTCCATCTGCTCTTTCGTCATCAGCCCCGCATGGTTGTCCTTGTGGCCGGCAAACGGCAGACCCATGCCCTTGATCGTATAGGCGATGAAGCAAGTCGGCTGGTCGTCATCAGCCTCTGCGCGCAGCGTGTCTATCATCGTCTCGATGTCATGGCCGCCCAGATTGGTCATCAGCGCGCCAAGTTGCTCATCGGCCAGCGCATCGATGATAATGCGCGCCTTGGAGCGTCCGAGATCCGCCAGCAGCGCCTGACGCCACGATGCGCCACCCTGAAAGGTCAGAGCGGAATACAGCGAATTGGGACAGTCATCGATCCAGGCACGCAGCGCCTCGCCGCCCTCAAGCGCGAATGCCGCTTCCAGCTTGCGGCCGTATTTGATGGTGACGACGTTCCAGCCCATGTCGCGGAACAGACCCTCGATGCGGCCGAACAGCCGGTCGGGCACGACTGAATCGAGGCTCTGACGGTTGTAGTCGACGATCCACCAAAGATTGCGAACGTCGTGCTTCCAGCCCTCCATCAACGCTTCGTAGATATTGCCTTCATCCAGTTCTGCGTCGCCAGCGATCGCGATATGGCGGCCTGGCGGCAGGTCGGTGCGGCCGAGATTGTGCAGCCGCACGTAATCGGCCATCAGCGCCGAGAACGTCGTCATCGCCACGCCGAGGCCGACAGAGCCGGTGGAGAAATCCACCTCCGGGCCGTCCTTCACGCGCGATGGATAGGACTGCACACCACCGAGCTGACGCAGGCCCCGCATCTTCTCCAACGTCTGCCGGCCGAACAGATAGTTGATCGCGTGAAACACTGGCCCCGCATGCGGCTTCACCGCGATGCGGTCCTGCGGTCGGGCGATCTCGAAATACAGCGCGGCCATGATCGAGATCACCGAGGCGCACGACGCCTGATGCCCGCCCACCTTCAGCCCGTCACGGTTGGGTCTGATGTGATTGGCGTGATGGATCATCCACGAGGACAGCCAGAGCAGCTTGCGCTCAAGTTGTTTCAGGACATGCACGTGCCGGGAGTCGAAATGTTCGAGCGAAGCCGGTGCGCTGAGAGGCGTGTCCATGGACGTGCTGGTCTCCGGGTACGGCCCGTTCGAAGTCTATCGCCTCAATGGCGGCGGCGCACTACGGACACCGTGCGCTCAACTCCATCCCCGCGCCAGCCGCCGCACCGTCGTCGAGGCGTTACGCTTGCCCTCGCCGGCATAATCCTCGTGCCAATCCTCGATCTTGCCCGGATCGTACAGGTAATTGACCATCAAGGTCGCGCTCTCCTTGGCGCCCTTCTCGGACGTGTCGCCCAGCGGGGTGATCCGTTCCACCCGCGCGCCGTTCGACAAATGGAAATGCGCCACCGGATCGCGTGCACGCTTGCCGCCGGCCGCCTCCGCCAGCAGGTAACGCGCGCATAGCCGCACCAGCACCGGTTCAGCAGTCTTGCGCAATCCTGCCTCGCGCCACCAGCTTCGCTTCGCCACGATGGCAGCCAGCGCCTGCTCGCCCGTCGGCGCCGGCATCGCCGAAGCGAGGCTGGCGGATTCCTCATCCGACAGCAGACCCGGCTGATCCGCAGCAAGCCTCTCGTCCAGCCACACGCGAAAGCCCGGGATTGGCGACAGAGTGGCAAACGCCTTGAGGTTGCGGAACTCTCCCGACAACTCCTCGACAACGCGCTTGATCAGGAAATTGCCGAAGCTGATGCCCGCCAGTCCGCGCTGACAGTTGCTGATCGAATAGAAGATCGCCGTGTCCGCCTGTCGCGGATCCTCCAGTGGCGCCTTTTCGTCCAGCAGGCCCTGCACGCTGCCGGCGAGCCCTTTCACCAGTGCGACCTCGACGAAGATCAGCGGCTCGCCGGGCATGCGCGGATGGAAGAACGCATAGCAGCGACGGTCGGAATCCAGGCGGTTCTTCATGTCGCGCCACGAACGGATCTCGTGCACCGCCTCGTAGCCCACCAGCTTTTCCAACAGCGCCGCCGGGCTGTTCCAGTCGATGCGCTGCAGTTCGAGGAAGCCGATGTCGAACCAGGCGGCCAACAGACCGCGCAGATCGGCCTCCAGCGCCGCCAGCAGCTTGTCGTCGCGTCGAACCTTCAGCAGGAAGCCGCGCAGATCGACCAGGAACTTGCGTCCGTCAGGGATCGTAGTGAACTGAGTCAGCAGCCGCAGCCGCGGCGGCTCCAGTGCTCGGCGGAGCGCGGCCTTGGCTATCGCAAGCTCGGCTGGATCACTGGCCGCCTGCACCTCCGCGTAAGCAGCCGCGACGGCATCCGCATCGGAATCGAAGCTGGCCAGCGTGCGCAGGAACTCCTTGCGACCGGCCTCATCCAGGCCCTGATAGGTCTCCGCCAGCTTGGCCGCCCGATTGCGAACGCTCACCTCACCGCCACGGCCGGCCAGACAGGCACGCATCTGCGCGGCGATCAACTCGTCCTCGACACCCGCCGCCATATCGCGCCAGACATTCGTGATCCGACGGATGGCGCGATCAAGCAATCCGGGGACGGCGATGTCACTCATGCAGACGCTCCTCGCGGCGGTCGCCAATCATAACCGCACGCGGGGCAGATATGGCTGACACGTTGCTTCGACCAGTGCCTTGGTGATTGCCGGCAGCAGATCCTCCGCCACCAGACCTTGCCCCGCGATTACACCGGCACGCCCATGCAGGAAGGCACCCGCGGCTGCGGCTTCCCACGGCGACATGCCCTGGGCGAGCAGCCCGGCGATCAGGCCGGCCAGCACGTCACCTGAACCAGCGGTGGCGAGCCATGGTGGGGCGGAGGCGTTGATCGCGACCTTACCATCCGGCGCAGCGATGATGGTATCGGCGCCTTTCAAGAGCACAGTCGCGCCGGTACGGGCAGCGGCAGCACGCACGGCCTGCAAGCGATCCACCCCGGCGCTGCCGAATGCCCGTGCGAACTCGCCAGCATGTGGGGTGAGGACAGCCGCACCGCGCAAAGCGTCCGGATCGCCGGCGAATGCAGAGAACACATCGGCGTCAGCGACAACACGGCGATCCGCCGAGAGCAGCAGTGGCAGCGTGGTGCGCGCGGCCTCAGGACTCAGCCCAGGTCCGCACACCCAAACGTTGCGCCGTTCGTCCTGCAGCAGTTCGGCGAGCGGGGCCTCGCTCACCAACAGGCCCGGCGAACCGGCCCGATAGACATTGGCGCTTCCCATCGCCGCGATGGTGACCAGGCCTGCGCCGCCGCGCCTTGCCGCATCGGCGGACAGACGCGCCGCTCCGGTCATCGTCGCACCTCCCACCACAGTGACATGGCCGCGCGAATATTTGTGGGACTGCGACCCGGTAACCGGCAGCCGCCACAGCTCCGGCAGGTTGGCGAAACACGACGGCACCACCTGCTTCAGCACAGCACCGGGCAGCCCGATATCGGCGAGCAGAGTCTGCCCGCACAGTTCCCGACCAGGCAGCAAAAGGTGCCCGGGTTTCAGCCGGAAGAACGTCACGGTCAGCGCTGCCTGCGGCGCAAAGCCACGCACGGCGCCGGTCGCGCCATCCAGCCCGCTCGGCACATCCACAGCAACCACACGCCGCGCCGCGCGCAACGCATCAGCGACGACGCCGTCAACGTCCCGCACCAGGCCGGCGCCGAACACGGCGTCGATCACCAGCTCCGCGCGCGCCACCTCCGTCGCCGTGAACGGTGCGGATGGACCACGCCAGTGCGACGCGGCATCGGCGGCGTCCGATCCGGCGCGCGGCTGGGCCAACGGAGCCAGCGCAACCGGCCAACCTTGCTGCGCCAACAGCCGCGCCGCCACATAACCGTCGCCGCCATTGTTGCCTGGTCCTGCGAGCACAAGCGTGCGGCACGGACGGAACCTCTGCTGGATGGCACGCGCCACCGCGCGCCCGGCATTCGCCATCAGAGTGGGTCCAGGCACGCCAAGCGCCGGCGACGCCGCATCGGCACGCGCCATCTCCTCCGGCCTCAGCAGCTCGGATCGTCCAGCGAGCGAACGCAGCCAATCAGGATCGAATGTCACGCGTTGACTTTGCGTGGCCGCGGCGCTGACCTCAAGGGGTCCAAAAGGAGAGTCGCATGACCAAGGTGGCCGTGGTCGGGGCGGGACTGATTGGCCGCGCCTGGTCGATCGTCTTCGCGCGTGCCGGTTTCGACGTGGCATTGTGGGATCCCTACCCCCAGCAGATCGAAGCCGCCCTCGTCTTCATCAGCGAGCGACTGCCCGAACTGCAAGAGGTTGGACTGCTCAAGGAGCCGGCGCCTATTGTGGCCAGTCGGGTGCGTTTTGCTGGGACTTTGGCAGAAGCGGTGGCTGCGGCGGATCACGTGCAAGAGAACGGGCCAGAGCGCGTCGACGCAAAACAGGCGCTGTTCGGCGAACTTGACCGGCTGGCGTCGGCAGACACGGTGCTCGCCAGCTCGACCAGCGGCATCCCCGCCAGCGCGTTCACCGAGGGGCTGGCCGGGCGCGCGCGCTGTCTGGTCGCGCACCCGGTCAACCCGCCATATCTGATCCCTCTGGTCGAACTGTGCCCCGCGCCTTGGACCGATCCTGCGGTCGTGTCGCGAACGCGTGCCCTGATGACCAGTGCGGGCCAGGTGCCGGCCACGGTGAACAAGGAGATGGATGGGTTCGCGCTGAACCGGCTGCAGGGCGCCCTGCTCGCCGAGGCGTTCAGACTGATCGCGGATGATGTGATCTCTCCCGCGGATGCCGATGCGTTGGTGAAGCATGGACTTGGATTGCGCTGGAGCTTCATGGGACCGTTGGAGACGATCGACCTGAATGCTCCTGGCGGGCTCGCGGACTATTGCGAACGCTACGGCCCGTTATATGCCGAATTGCAGCAGCAGATGACGCCAAGGGCATGGGATGCGCCGTTGATCGACCGGCTGCATTCGGCACGGCGCGCGGAGCTGCCGGCCAACATGCAGGGCGTGCGGCAGGAGTGGCGCGACCGCCGGCTGATGGCGCTGCTCGCGCACAAGGCGACGCAGCCGGAGTGAACGTAACGATGCTGCGGCAAATCGCGAGCCGCCTCTCCGCCCACCGGAGGGTCATCAGGCTTCGATGGCGCAGGTTGCTGGCGAAGTCGTGGCTCCTGTCCTGGTGCCATTACCGTTGGCATGGTCACGTGCTGACCGGACGACCAGCCGATCAGGTGTGGTACCTCGCCTACGGCTCCAACATGCACCACAGCGCCTTTCGCGAGCGACGCGGGATGCAGCCGGTTGAATGGCGCGTCGCTCGTGTCCGCGGTTACCGGCTTCGCTTCAACCTGGCGGGCCGTCCCAGGGGCAAGGCGGCACCGGCGAACATCTGTCCCGATCCGGACGGCGAGTTGTGGGGCGTGCTGTATCGGATCACGCGGCGCGAACTGCTGCGGCTGGACTACACTGAAGGCGTCCCAGGCCGGAACTACCGGCATGTCCTGGTATCCGCGGAGGACACGGACGGGAACATCGTATCGGCCGTGACCTACATGGCGCGCGGGCTGGATGAAGATGGCACGCCGTCGTTCCGCTATATCTCGTTGTTGCGCGACGGAGCCCGCGTGCACGGATTGCCGGAGACCTGGGTGCAGTACCTCGACAGCGTTCAACATCACCCTGAATGACCGCTACCGGCCCCTCGGGTCGAGCGCATCCCGCAAGCCATCGCCGACCAGGTTGAACGACAGGACCGCGAGGAAGATCGCCAGGCCCGGAAACACCGCGAGCCACGGCGCCTGCGACAGGAAGCGCTGCGCCGAGTTCAGCATCGAGCCCCAGGACGGCGCCGGCGGCTGCTGTCCGAGACCCAGAAACGACAGGCTCGCCTCGGCGATGATTGCCGCAGCGATCGCCAAAGTCCCTTGCACCATGATCGGCGGCACGATGTTCGGCAGGACATGACGCACTGCCACACGCCAGCCGGGGTTGCCGATCGCTCGCGCCGCCTCAACGTAGTCGTTGCTCGATGCGTCCAGCGTTGCCGCGCGCGTCACACGCATGAAGCGCGGCGCGGTGGAGACGCCGATGGCGATCATGGCGTTGGTCAGGTCAGGACCGAGGAAAGCCGCGAGCGCGATCGCCAGGATCAGAAACGGACAGGCCAGCATGGCATCGACGATCCGGCTGAGCACAACGTCGGTCCAGCCCTCCGCAAATCCCGCCAGCAAGCCGGCGGGCACCCCGATGCCAGCGGCGATCAACACCGCTACAACGCCGGCGAGCAGGCTCGCGCGTGCGCCGAACACGACACGAGAGAGTACGTCGCGCCCATTCTCGTCAGTGCCCATCCAGTGTGCCAGCGACGGTGCCTTGCGGATCGCCGACCACGATGTGGCGACCGGATCAAACGGTGCGATCAACGGCGCGAAGGTCGCCACGGCGATGAACAACACGATGACCACGAGACCGGCGACGGCGACGCGGCGCTGCAGGAAGCGCTGTAACGCAAGCCGCCCCGGACTGCGCGGCATTGCCGCAGCGGCGCGAGCGATTGTGTGGGCGGCGACGGTGGTACTCATGGCCCGGCCCCCTCCCCCCGACCCCCTCCCGCAAGGGGAGGGGGAGTTCTGAACAGACTCCCCCTCCCCTTGCGGGAGGGGGTCGGGGGGAGGGGGCGGGGGTGCATCCTCAACCTCCCCTCAACCGAGGATTGATCACCACGTAGAGTACATCCGCCAACAAGTTCAGCATCACATACAAAAACGCTGTGACGAGAACGACGCCCTGCACCACCGGATAATCCCGATTGAACACCGCATCGACGATCATCTTGCCGAACCCCGGAATACTGAACACCTGCTCCGTCAGCACCGCGCCGGAAAACAGCGTGCCCAGCTCCAGCGCCCCCAGCGTCACCACGGGGATCAGCGCATTGCGCAGTGCGTGCCGGATCACCACCACGAACTCACGCAACCCCTTCGCCCGCGCAGTCCGCACATAATCCTGATCGAGCGACGTCAGCATCGCACTCCGGGTATGCCGCATCAGGATCGCCGCGATTGCGTTGCCCAGCACGAACGCCGGCATGATCGTGGTGGCGAGCGACTGCCGCCAATCCTCGGTCAGCGGCACATACCCAGACGGCGGCAGCCAGCCGAGATCCACCGACACCACCAAGATCAGCATGATGCCGAGCCAGAACGTCGGCGTGGAAAGCCCCGCCAGACCGATCGCGTTGGCCACATAGTCCAGGAACCGGTTGCGATAGACCGCGGCGACAATCCCGGTCGGCACGCCGATCAGCACGGCGATCGCAAACGCCATTACGCCAAGCTGCAGCGTCACCGGCAACTTCTCGGCGACAAGCTGCGACACCGGCTGGCGGATGCGCCACGAATACCCGAGATTGCCCTGCAGCACGTTGCCCATCCAGTGCAGGTACTGCACCGGCAGGGGCCGATCGAGCCACAACTCGGCGCGGATCTGCGCCAGCACCTGCGGATCGCCCCGTTCCTCGCCCGCCATCACCAGTGCCGGATCGCCAGGCATGAGCTGCTGGAGGCAGAACACCAGGATGCTGACCAGCAACAGCGTTGGAATGATCTGCGCGATGCGCGTGCCGAGATGTCCGCGCATTATTTCGTCATCTCCAGACCCTGCACACGGATCAGACCATCCGGCACCGGCCGGAAGTTTTGCAGTTTCACCGTCATCGCCACGATGTTGCGCGGACTGTACAGATAAGTGACCGGGAGATCATGCCGCAACGCCGCCCAAACCTGCTGATACACCACCCGCCGTTTGCCGATGTCCGTCATGTCGCGTCCCTGCTCGAGCAACCTGTCAACCGTCGGATTGCTGTAGCCCATGAAATTGTTGCCCTGGCCCGTGTGCAGGAATTGAAACGTATTGCCGTCCGCATCGACGCGACCGGACCAGCCGTTCAGGTAAGCCTGGTAATCACCCCTCTGCTCGACCTGGCCCGCCGCCGTGATCTCCATCGCCACGATACGTATGTCGAATCCCGCTTCCGCCGCCATGGACTGAATCACCTCGGCCGCCTGCAGGGTATCGGGCTGGTTCGGCGTCAGCAGCTCGAGTGTGACCGGCGGCGTCACACCCGCCTGCCGCAGCAACGCCCTCGCCTTCGCCACATCGCGCGGCGAGGGGCTGAGCGCCTCGTCGTAGAATTGCGAGTTCGGTGCAACCGGCTGAACATTCGGCGCGAACATGCCGTTATACACCACATTCACCAGCGCCATCCGATCGATCGCCGCATCCAGCGCCTGCCGCACCAGCGCATTTTTACCGTACGGTGTGTCCGAGCGCGGGCCGAGATTGAGGTTGTTGATCAGACCGATATAACCAAGCCCGTCGGACACCGCGAGTTTCAACCGTGGATCAGCCTTCACCGTCGAGACGTCGGTCGGCGCCAGGTACTCCGTGATGTCGGTCGTGCCAGCCCGCAAATTGGCAAGCCGCACCGAATTGTCCGGCAGGACCTGATACACAATCCGGTCGAAGTGGATGTCCTTCGCATCCCAATAATCAGGAAACCGCTGCAGTGTCACGTGATCCTGTGCCACCCGATCGATGAAGCTGAATGGACCGGAACATACCGGATGCAGGGCGAAACTCTTGCCCGCCGCCTCGGTTGCCTTCGGCGGATAGATCATGCCCGAACGATCGGTGAGCTGTGCCAGGAATGCACCCGACGGGCCCTTCAAACCGATGCGCACGGTTGACGGATCAACCACCTCCACGCGATCGATCGAGCTGATCTCGCTCTTGCGGAAACTTCCCGCCAGCGTGAGGTGACGCTCCAACGAATATTTCACCGCATTCGCGTCCATCGTCTCCCCGTCCTGGAACTTCACGCCCGAGCGCAGATGGATCACCAGGGTGCGGTCGTCGGCCCACTCGTACGCGGTCGCGAGCTGCGGCACGATGTTCGGCTTCCCGTCGATGTCGAACAGCTTGTCGCACAGCCCTGCGAGCACGATGCGCGCGACATAGCTGGTGGTCAGCGTCGGGTCCAGTACGTCCAGGTCCTGCCGCAGCGAGATGCGCAGAGTCTGCGCGATAGCAGGCATCGCCGTTGCCACCAGACAGGCAATGGCCAGCAGAATTCGGCGCATGTTGAAGCTCCCAGGTCATGTACTCCTCAGCCGTTCGGACGGCTTGCCTCCCTGGAAGCAGCGGCGTTGCTCACCGCTCGGTCGATCGAACCATAAAGGCCACGCAATGCGCGTGCCAAATCCCCGCACTACTTCGCCATCTCAAGCCCCTGCACACGGATCATGCCATCCGGCACCGGCCGATAGCCTTGCAGCTTCGCCGACATCGCCACGATGTTGCGCGGATTGTACAAATAGGTCAGCGGCAGATCGCGCCGCAGCTCTGCCCAGATCTTGAAATAGTCCGTCCGCCGCTTTGCCACGTCGGTCGTGCCGCGCGCCTCGTCCAGCAGCGTATCCACAGTCGGATTGCTGTAGTGGCTGGCATTGTTGCCCTGCCCAGAGTGCAGGAACGCGTAGGTGTTGCCATCGGCATCAACCCGCCCCGACCAGCCGATCATGTAGGACTCGTAGTCGCCACGCACCGAAGCCTGGAGCGACGAGGCGAACTCGATCGCCTGGATGTGCACCTCGAACCCTGCCTCGGCCGTCATCGATTGCACCACCTCAGCTGCCTGCAACACGTCCGGCTGGTTCGGCGTCAGCAGCTCGACCTTCACCGGCAGCGCGACACCTGCCTGCTTCAGCAGCGCCTTGGCTTTCGCCAGATCCCGCGGCGGTGGCACGAGTGCCGGATCGTAGAACGGCGAGCTGGCCGATACAGGCTGCACACTCGGTGCATACATTCCGCTATACACGACATCAACCAGGGCCGCGCGATCGATCGCTGCCTCGAATGCCTGGCGCACCAGTGGGTCCTTGCCGTAAGGCGTATTCGAACGTGGACCGTTGTCGAGGTTGTTGGTAATGCTGGCATAGCCAAGCGCATCTGACACGACCAGCTTGAGCCTGGGATCGGCCTTCACCGCGGCGGCGTCGGTGGGCGCGATGAATTCGGTGATGTCGCTGGTGCCGGCCTTGAGATTGGCCAGCCGCACCGATGAATCCACAAACACCTGATAAATGATCCTGTCGAAGTGGATGTCCTTGGCGTCCCAATAATCGGCGAAGCGCGCCAGCATGACGTGATCCTGCGGCACGCGGTCGACGAACATGAAAGGCCCACTGCACACTGGATGCAGCGCGAAATCCTTCCCCGCCGTCTCGGTCGCCTTGGGCGGTAAAACCATGCCCGCGCGATCGGTAAGCTGCGACAAGAAAGCGCCGGACGGGGTCTTGAGCACGATCCGCACGGTTGCAGGATCCACCACCTCGACATGATCGATCGCGCTGATCTCGCTCTTGCGGAAGCTGCCCTGCAGCGTGAGATGGCGCTCAAGCGAGTATTTGACCGCTGCCGCGTCCATCACCTCGCCGTCGTGGAACTTCACCCCGGGCCGCAAATGAATCAGCAACGTCCTGTCATCGGCCCACTCGTATCCGGTGGCGAGCTGCGGCACGATGTTCAGCTTCTCGTCGATGTCGAACAGCTTGTCGCACAGTCCGGCGAACACGATGCGCCCGACGTAGGTCGTGGCCAGCGTGGGATCGAGCACGTCGAGATCCTGCCGCAGCGAAACCCGCAGCGTCTGCGCGAACGCAGGCAAAGCGGTGGCGGCCACAACGGCCGTGGCCAGCAGAAAACGACGCATCATGAAGCTCCCAGACATCGTTGTTATGGCGATCAGGTAGGCGGTCTTCCCTCTCGCGCAATGGCGGCATCGATCACCGTCCGATCGAACACGCCGCACGGACTGTCCGCGCCGGCAAGGAAGCGGCGAAACACCGCGAACCGTTCCAGGCTCACCGCGTACAGGCGTCGGAGCTCAGCCAGTGGATCGGGATGATCGTCGGTACGGATGTCGAGATCCGGATAGGCATCGCGCGTGCAGATCTTCAGCGCCGCCGACTGCTTGCCGCGCTTGTCGCCGCCGGCCGCCTCGCCGGCCTCCAGCGCGGCGATCAGCCGTTCGGCCAGCGTGCCGGCAGTGCGCTGAAACACATCCAGCGTGCGTTCCACCACGGCCGGGCCGGCCAGCATGTTGCCCGCGACCGATATGTCCGCGCCGCGCACCGAGCCACACCACGATACGCAGTCCTTGCCGGTATGCTGCACGATACGGCCTTGTGCGTCGATCATGTGCAGTTGCCTGTGGTCGCGACCCGCGTCCTCGGCCAGCAGCGCCGCCGCCACCGCGTCGGGTGCCTCGCCGCCGCGTAGCCGCACCATGCCGGCCGGCGCATACATCGGATTGATCAGCGCCTGCGTGGCCAGCGCAGCGACACCGCCCTCGACATGGATCGCCAGCGCGCCGACCGCAAAGAACCGTGTCGCCACCGCTGCGCCCAGCGCGCCGGTCGCGGGATCACGCACCAGAATGGACCAGGTCATGCCCGCGATCCTCGCCGCTCCGCCGACTCGTCGCAAGCCAGCTAGGCTGGGTGAAATGCAATCCCGCGTGCCCGTCGCGACCGACCTCGTCCTGCTGGGCGCTGGCCACGCGCACGTCGAGGTGCTGCGCCGATTTGCCATGCGGCCGGAGCCCGGTGTCCGCCTGACGCTGATCGGCCGTGAGCCCGAGACGCCGTATACGGGCATGCTGCCAGGGCTGATCCGCGGCGAGTACAGCTTCGATCAGGCGCACATAGACCTCGCGCCAATCGCCGCCGCAGCCGGCGCGCGGCTGATCCTGGCAGAGGCGACTGCCATCCGCCTGGCCGAGCGGCGGATCACGGTCACCGGACGTCCCGACGTGCCGTTCGACCTGCTGTCGATCGATGTCGGGGGTGAGCCGGCCATGCCCACCGGCAGCGGCGTGCCGGTCAAGCCGATTGGGCAGTTCCTGGCGAGGCTTGCCGCTCTCGAGGCAGAACTGCGCCCGGGCGCGCGCCTCGCAGTGGTTGGTGGCGGCGCAGGCGGCACCGAATTGGCACTCGCCTTGGCGCGGCGGTACCGCGAGCGGGCCCGGATCGTACTGGTGGCCGACGCGGCCGAGCCTTTGGCAGGCGCTCCATCTTTTGCCCGATCAATCGCCCGGACCGCACTGGTCGATGCCGGGGTGGAACTCGTCTGCGGGGTTCAGGCTGGCGCGTTGGCGAATGGCAGGCTGGCGCTATCCGATGGCAGCTTTCTGGAAGTCGCGACCGCTCTCTGGGCGACCGGCGTGGTAGGACCGGCCTTTCTCGCAGCATCAGGGCTCGCATGCGACGAGGTCGGCTGCATTCTCGTGAATGCGTCGCTGCGGAGCATCAGCCACGGCTTCGTCTTCGCCGCCGGCGACTGTGCAACGATCGAGCACGGCGCACGACCGAAAGCCGGCGTCTGGGCAGTGCGCGCCGGTGCGCCGCTGGCCGCGAACCTGCGCCGCGCCGCCCGCGGCCAGAGCTTGCGATCCTGGCGGCCTCAGTCGAGCGCACTGGCCATCGTTGGTCTCGGCGATGGACGTGCAGTGGCGTGGCGCAACGGGATAGCGGTGTCCGGTTGGGCAGTGTGGCGCTGGAAGGACTGGATCGACCGGCGCTGGATGCGCATGTACCAGGAACCGATGGCGCCAATGCAGGGAGATGACCCGATGCGCTGCGGCGGCTGCGGTGCCAAGGTCGGCGCCGAGGTTTTGGCCGGCGCGTTGGCCGGACTGCCTCGTCTGCCCGGAGCCGGTGTGGTGATCGGCCTCGACGCGCCGGATGATGCCGCGGTGATGCTGCCGCCTGCGGGAATGGCCGTGGTGCAGAGCGTCGATCATTTCCGCGCCTTCATCGACGATCCGTTTGTATTCGGCGAAATCGCCGCGGCGCACGCCCTGTCCGACCTGCATGCAATGGGCGCTCAGCCGTGGACTGCGCTGGCGGTCGCGTCCGTGCCCTACACATCGGGCGACAAGATGCGGACCGAGCTGTCCGACATGCTGCACGGCGCCACCGGCGTGCTCGCGGCCGACGGCTGCGTGCTGGTGGGCGGCCACAGCGCCGAGGCGGCCGAGCCGGCACTCGGGTTTGCGGTCACCGGCCTGGCCGATCCGGCGAACCTGCTGCGCAAATCGGGACTGCAAGCGAGCGACATACTGATACTGACCAAGCCGCTCGGCACAGGCATCGTGCTCGCAGCGCACATGCGCGGGCTCGCATGCGCGGCGTGGCTCCAAGCGGCAATCGCGTCCATGCGCACGAGCAACGCCGCTGCTTCGCGGATTCTGCGTGCGTTCGGTGTGATCGCCTGCACGGACATCACCGGCTTTGGGTTGGCCGGACACCTGCTCGAGATGCTGCGCGCCTCCGATGTTGCGGCTGTCCTGTGGCCTGATCGGCTACCGGCGCTCCCGGGGGCATTGCAGCTTGCCGGTGCGGGCGTCGAGAGCACACTTGCGCCGCAGAACCGGCGTCTGCTGCCCGGCATCAGTGCCAATCCGCGGACCGCGCTGCTGCTGGACCCGCAGACGTCGGGCGGCCTGTTGGCCGGGATTGCGCCTGATCGCGCCGAGGCGTGCGTAAGCGAATTGCGCGCCGCCGGCATCCAGGCGGCGATCATCGGCATGATCGAGCATGGTGAACCGGCGATACGGCTCGACTCCGGTCAGCAGTCGGGTTCGCTGTAGGTAGCAGCTTTCCTGCAGTCGACATCGCGGGACGACACCTCGATCGCAAGGTGGATCTCGCGGGGTGGGGTTGGCTTCTGCCAACCCCACCCGACGGTTCAGGCCAGGATGGACGAGCCGGAAGCGCTGGCTGGTGTTGTGGCGTACGACTGCAACGCCTGCATCACGTCCGCCGCGAATGCGTTCGCCGACTGACCAATTTGACTGGCACTCAGTGTGCCGCCTTGCAGTGATTGCCCGATCTCACCCACCAGTTGGTTTGCCGCATTCTGCGGCGAGCCACCCTCGCCCGCTCCACCGGCGTGATGGTGATGATGGTGATGCTCGGCGCCCTGCGCCTGCACTGTCCCGGTCTGATCGACATTGCCCGACCCTGAACTGGCACTGGTCGCTGACGTCGTCGCCGATGACGTTGCCGAGCTCCCCGTCTCGTTGCCAAGCTGCGTGAGCATCGATTGCAGATCAGCTGAAAATGACTGCATGAAAGTCGACATGTTGCTCGTCGCGGCAAGCGAACCTGTGTTGGGGATGCTACTGCTCGAACTCGTGGCGGTGGCCGCACTCGAACCTGCCGTGGCCTGATTCTGCGACTGCCACCAGTTCGAGTAAGCGCCGATGCTGCCAATTGACATGATTGCCTGCTCCAATGATCAGGCAACATCTCGTGCATCTCGCGTGCCATGCGGAACAGTCCGAGTACGTGCGTAGCTGGCGTGCCAGGCGATCACGAACCCGGCAATTTCTGCCGCGCCGGCAATTCCTGCGGGGTACGTTCAGCCATCCAGCAGCGCGCGCATCTTTGCCGCCAGAGCGGTATAGGTGAACGGCTTCGGCAGAAGATGCGTGCCGGGATCCAGCACGCCGCCGTGCACGATGGCGTTGCGCGCGTATCCCGTGGTGAACAGGACCAGCAGATCCGGACGCTGCTGTCGCGCCTGATCCGCCAGCTGTCGCCCGGTCATGCCACCAGGTAGCCCGACATCGGTGAACAGGATGCGGATGGCAGGATAGCGCGCCAGAAGCTCCAATCCCGCCCAGCCATCGGATGCCGATATCACACGGTAGCCCAGCTCGCGCAGCAACTCTGTGCTGTGGGAACGCACGGCAGGGTCGTCCTCCACCACCAGGATAAGCTCCCCCGTGCCACCGTTCGGAGCTTCCTGAGCGTCCGATAGTTCCGCCTGGATTGGTCCTTCCCCGAGGAGGCGCGGCAGATACAATTTCACCGCCGTTCCCTGCCCGAGTTCGCTGTAGATCTTGATGTGGCCGTTCGACTGCTTGATGAAGCCGTACACCTGGCTCAGCCCCAGACCAGTACCGTGGCCGATCTCCTTGGTAGTGAAGAACGGCTCGAACGCCCGCTCTATGGTTTCCTTCTTCATGCCGGTTCCGGTGTCCGACACCGCGATCAGCACATACTGGCCAGGCAGAACGTCCCGGTGCTGCTGCGCGTAGGTCTCGTCCAGGTAGGCATTCGCCGTTTCGATCGTCAACCGACCGCCATTGGGCATGGCATCGCGGGCGTTTACCGCCAGGTTGAGCAGCGCGCTTTCCAGGTGATTCGGATCGGCCATGGTGCGCCACAATCCCCCGGCCAGCACCGACTCGATCGAGATCGCCTCACCCAGCGTGCGCCGCAGCAACTCAGACATGCCGGCAACGAGCCTGTTGGCGTCAAGCGGGCGGGGGTCGAGCGCCTGGCGCCGGGCGAACGCCAGCAATTGGTGCGTGAGAGTGGCTGCACGCTGCGCGCTTGCGTCGATCATGCGAATGGCGCGCTGGATGCGGTCTGGCGCTGCACCGGACGTCTGCGGCAGAAGCCGTCGCAGGGTCTCAGCGCCACCAATGATGGCCGTGAGCAGATTGTTGAAATCGTGCGCCACCCCGCCGGTGAGCTGCCCCACGACCTCCATCTTCTGTGCCTGGCGCAGCTCTTCCTCGGCGCGCATGCGTTCGGCGATCTCCGCCGATACACGCTGCTCGAGGCTGTCGTTGAGCTGGCGCAGGTTTTCTTCCGCGTGCCTGCTTGCGCGGTACAGCCGTGCATTGTCGATCGCGATCGCAGCCTGCGCCGCGATTCCGCCGGCAACCAGCTCATCGCGCACGGTGAACACGCCCGTGTCAGAATGGCCGAAGAACAGTCCGCCGAGTACTTCGCCGGTGCGCGACACCACTGGTGCTGCGAGGTAGCTGCGCACCGGCGGATAAACTTTCGGTCCGCCCCCATAAGGCGGTTTTTGGCCATAACGCGGATCGCGCGTGATGTCGTCCGAGCGGACGACGCCATCGCGTCGAAAGATCGGATCACAGACCTTGGCGTCTTGCAGCATCGGGAAACCGTCAAAGGCCTCACGCGAATCTCCGGACAGTGCGTAAAGCGTCTGGGATTCACCTGCATCATTCACGACCCTGTAGAAGAATGCGCCAAACTCGGCGTTGGTGAGCTCCACCGCAGCATCCGTCACAATCTGTACCAGCCGGTCGAGGTCGAGTTCGGCGGCGAGCACATTTCCGGTGCGGTTCAGCAGCTCGAGGCGGCGTGCCTCTTCGCGGACCTGCTCGGCTGCCTCGCGCCGGATGCGTGCGAGCTCCAGGTTCGAACGAACGCGCGCCAGCAATTCGCGCGCGGCAAACGGCTTCACCAGATAGTCGTCCGCACCTGCATCGAGACCCTCGACTTGCGCGTCCTCGCCGGCGCGAGCGGACAGCAGGATGATGGGGATATCCCTCAGATGCGGATCGGCCCGCAGCGCCGCCACCAGGCCGAATCCATCCAGCCGCGGCATCATCACATCACTCAGCAACAGATCGGGACGCTGTTCACCAACCGCGCGCAATGCAGCCTCGCCATCGGCCGCGACACGGACATCGTATCGGGTTCCCAGCAGACGCATGACGTAGTCCCGCATATCGGCGTTGTCGTCGGCCAACAGAACACTGGGAAGCACCGCCCGGTCCGTGCCTTCAGCTACGTCGAACAGTCCAGGCGCGGCGTCCAGAACTCTGTCATCTCGATCCGGCGGGCCTCCCGTTTGCGGCAGCCAGCGCATTGCCTCCGCCACAAAGGACGCGGCGGCAGCACCTTCCGGCAGCGTGCGTCCACGATCGTGCGACACATGATCGGCCGGCAGGTGCGCGTAACCCAGCGGCAACGCGACGCACACCGTGGTCCCGCTACCCAGTCTGCTCTGCACCGCGATTGTGCCACCGTGCAGACGAACCAGCTCGTTCACCAGTGCGAGGCCGATGCCGGTGCCCTCCATCGTGCGCGCTGCCTGTCCCTCGATGCGATGAAAGCGATCGAAGATGCGAGGCAGTTCATCCTCTGGGATTCCCACACCGGTATCGCTGACGGCGAGTTCGACAGTCTGTTCATCGGCGAGCTGCACCGTCACATCGATCTTGCCTTCGAGCGTGTATTTGAATGCATTGGAAACGAGATTCAGAACTACGCGTTCCCACATGTCGGCGTCGACGTACACGCGATCCGGCAACGGCGGGCAGTCCACGGTGAGTACCAGCCCTGCATGCTCACAGGCGGAACGAAAGTTGCTGGCAAGCTCGGCGGTGTAAGCGCCAAGATTGGTTGGCCGGAACGTCGCTTGCACACGTCCCGCCTCGATGCGCGAGAAGTCCAGCAACGTGTTGACCAGTCGCAGCAGTCGTAACCCGTTGCGATGAACCATGTTCAGCCGGTCCGCGGACGCCCCATCACGCGTGACGATCTCGTCTTGCAGTGGACCGAGCATCAGTGTCAGCGGAGTGCGGAACTCATGACTGACGTTGGAGAAGAATGCGGTCTTCGCCTGATCGATCTCCGCCAACGCTTCCGCACGTTGGCGCTCCGCCTCGTAGGCCCGCGCACTGGCCAGACCAGAAGCGATCTGCGATGCAACCAGATCGACAAAGCCGATGTAGCTCTCTGCCAATGGTCGGAACGGATTGAGCCCCACGAGCAGCATTCCGGCTGGTCTGCTTTCGCCCTGCTGAACAATCGGGACCGCAAGAGCCTGATGCGGCGGCTGATCCCACTGTCCGGAAGGAAGCGCGCCAAATCGTCCCAGATCATCGATGGTCACGTGCGGTGAACCGCCAAGGATCCGTGCGACCGGATGATCCGACGCCACGTCGGCGATATCGATCTCCGGGACTGCCATACGATGTTCTCGCGTAATGCCGGTCGTAGAGGCAAGCCGAGCCCGCTGCGTCTCGGCATCGAACAGCCAGACGATGGCGAAGGGCAGGTCACGCCGACTTGTCGCAAGGCCCTGCTCGATAGCCGCCAGCACATCCGGCTCGGTCCGCACGGCCGCCAGCAAACTGGCGAGCTCGCGCAGCGTGCCGAGGCGACGCTCGCCAATCACTCGATCGGTATCCTCGGTGACGACGCATAACATGCCGCCAACATCGCCGCGATCGTCGGGCAACGGGCTATATGAGAATGTGTGATAGGTTTCCTCGGGATAGCCGTTGCGCTCGAGAAAGAGCAGCAGCCCCTCATCCCAGGTCCCCTCGCCGGTCCGCATGACGGTTTCGGCCCGCGGCCCAATATCGTTCCAGATCTCAGCCCACACTTCCGACGCCGGACGGCCAAGCGCCCACGGATGCTTCGCGCCCAGTGTCATCGCCGCGTAGGCATCGTTGTAGAAGAATGTGAGCTGCGGCCCCCAACCGAGCCACATCGCGTAGCGCGACGTCACCAGGATACGCAGAACGGTCTGCAGGCTTTGCGGCCACGTGACCCGTGGACCGAGCGAGGTGGCCGCCCAGTCCTTGGCGCTGATCAGAGCAGCCATCTCGCCACCCGCCGTCAAAAAGGCCGAAGCGACCTCCGTGGTCGGATTGGCAGTAGGCACCGTCGTCGCGTTTGGCTGCTGCCCGTCGTTCATCAGGTGCTCCCTAAGCGGCCGAATATGCCGTGGCACGCGGAGCCCGGAAACTTGCGGCAGCAGATGAATTCGTTCCCATCACGTCCTGTTGACGGTCAAAACCCGCGGGTCACCACGTGAGGTTGCAACCTACCGCCGCGCGCGGTACCCCCAACGCGAGGTTGGAGAAGCTACCATGCGCCAATATCGCATCGCATCCATACCAGCTGACGGCATTGGGCCCGAGGTGATCAGCGCCGGCCTCGAAGTGCTGGAAGCTGTGTCCGTGCGCGACGCCAGCTTCAAGCTGGTCGTCGACCACTACGACTGGGGCTCCAACTGGTACCGCAAACACGGCAGTTTCATGCCGGCCGACGGCCTCGCCTGGCTGCGCACCGCTGACGCGATCTATTTCGGTGCGGTCGGCGATCCCGACATTCCGGACCACATCACGCTCTGGGGGTTGCGGCTGCCGATCTGCCAGGGGCTCGACCAGTACGCCAACGTACGTCCGACACGCATCCTGCCGGGCATCACCTCACCGCTGCGCGACGTCGGACCCAACGACCTCGACTGGGTGATCGTGCGCGAGAACAGCGAGGGCGAATATGCCGGCCATGGCGGCCGCGTGCATCGCGGCCTGCCCGAGGAGGTCGCCACCGAGACCGCCATCTTCACCCGCCGCGGCGTCGAGCGGATCATGCGCTTCGCCTTCGACATCGCCCGCAGCCGCCCGCGAAAGCTGCTCACCGTCGTTACCAAGTCGAACGCGCAGCGCCATGGCATGGTGTTCTGGGACGAGATCGCCGGCCTGGTTTCGCACGACTATCCCGACGTCACCTGGGACAAGGAACTGGTCGATGCGATGACCATGCGCATGGTGCGCAAGCCGCAGACCATCGACACCGTGGTGGCGACCAACCTCCATGCCGACATACTGTCCGATCTCGCCGCGGCACTCGCCGGTTCTCTCGGCATCGCGCCCACCGGCAATGTCGATCCCGAGCGCCGCAGCCCGTCGATGTTCGAGCCAATCCACGGCTCCGCGTTCGACATCACCGGCAAGGGCATCGCCAATCCGGTCGCCAGCTTCTGGACCGGTGCGATGATGCTGGAGCATCTCGGCGAGAAGCCCGCGGCCGATCTGCTGATGCGTGCGGTGGAACAGGTCTGCGCCGCAGGCATCATGACGCCCGATCTGGGCGGCAAGGCGACAACGGCGGAAGTAACCCGCGCGGTATGCGAGGCGGTACGTGGCATGAACCGCTGATGGACGAAGCGTTCACTGCCGAGGAGCGGAAGCTGCTGGAGCAGGCGCGCACGCTGGTCCCCGTGCTCGCCGAGCGCGCCAAAGCGACCAACGACGCCCGCGACGTCGTGCCGGAGACGATCGCCGACTTCCACCGCACCGGCATTCTGCGCATCATCCAGCCATGCCGCTTCGGCGGATTGCAGCTCCGGTTCTCGCTGTTCTCCCGCATCGTCGAGATCCTCGCCGAGGGCTGCGCCTCATCCGGCTGGGTGTACGCCGTACTCGGCGAACATCAGTGGCTGCTCGCGTCGTATCCGCTACAGGCACAGATCGATGTGTGGGGCGACGATCCGCAAGCCGTAGCATCGTCCTCGCTCGCGCCACGCGCCGTCGCCGAACGCGTCGCCGGCGGCTGGCGATTGAGCGGGCAGTATTCGTTCTCAAGCGGCAGTACCTACGCGCGTTGGGCGATCATCGGCGCCTTTCTCGGCGGGCAAGGTAATCCAGCCGGCATCGGCTATCTCCTTGTGCCGTTCACCGACATCGAGATCATCGACGACTGGCATGTACTCGGGCTTGCCGGCACCGGCAGTCGTTCGCTGCGTCTGCACGACGTGTTCGTGCCTGAGCATCGCTGCGTGCTGCTCAGCGGGCTGCTGGCCGGCACGCCGCCGGGTACGGCGGTGCATGCGGATTATCCGCTGGTGCGCGTCCCGCGCGGCCTGATGGTGAACTACTCGCTGCCGCCGGTGGCCATCGCATTGGGCAATCGGGCGCTTGCCGTGGCAATGTCCAGCCTGCGCCAACGGGTGTCGCGCGGTGTCACGCGCATGGCGGCAAGCGAGTTCGTGCAGATGACGGTTGCCGAAGCCGCCGCGGCGATCGATGCGGCCACGCTGACCATGCACAGCGGACGTGCCGCAGCGGAGGCGATGATCGCCAACGATACGCCGATCTCGCAGGACTATGTCCTAGGTACTCGTCGCGACATGACGTATGCGCAGCACCAGGTGCAGTGGGCGGTCGAGAAGCTGGTCGAGGTATGCGGTGCACAAGCGGTGTACGATGCGGACACGCTCGCCTCGATCCGCCGCGACCTTCTGACGGTGCTGACGCACAACATCGCCAGCCGCCAGGCGGCGATGGGCGCATGGGGCAAGTGGGCGCTGGGCGGATAATCTTCTCCCCTATGCGCCCTTCAGTCAGCCTTTGCGCTCCGCCGTTGTCGGAGCCGACGGCATGGCGAGATCCACCGGAGCGCCGCGTGCTCAGGGAGATCGGCAGATCGCCACTCTCTGACCGCAAAATTTCTTGCGTTCATCACCTGACATCGTCGCGGTCCGGGCAGGATAGGCACGGGCATAAGGCTTGCGCACGCGGACCCCATCAACCGCGCCGGTTACCCGCTGTAGCCGGCCGAACGCGCCTACACCGCCGATCGAGACTTCCGCGTCCGTGCAGACGCTGACTGGTCCCGGACGTCCTGAAGCCTCCTCGATGCCGCAGCGTCAAGTTGCTGCAACTCATGATAGATCGCGCGAGTCCGCTGGCTTGACGGTAGGCCGAACCATTCCTGCGGCTCATAATGAGACGCCGCCCGAGCTATCGCCACGAGCACGACGCTTTTCTGCTCATCTACCA
Source organism: uncultured Alphaproteobacteria bacterium (assembly GCA_963818775.1). GTDB lineage: Bacteria > Pseudomonadota > Alphaproteobacteria > Acetobacterales > Acetobacteraceae > JAMXLO01. The sequence continues at coordinate 75,609 of CAWFUF010000023.1, forward strand.
TCGAAATCGTTCCCCGCCCGACGGCTATTCCCAACTCTATGCCTAGAGCCAAGCAGATTAGCCATATCGGCCCCCCAATGTTTATCGACAGCTCGTGAGGCAAATTCTGCGCCAACCTGAGGGCACGATAAGATTCTGTGCGATTTCAACAGCCTCGTCCGATTGACGTGCGGTCAGAGGCCACAATTGCTGCGAAGTTACTTTGCGGCGCTCATCGCTAGGCAAACCAACTTTACAGTGAAATCAGCCTTTCCAGTTACCGCACGCCGGACATTTGCCTCCACCAACCGCCGTTGATCCTACGTCAGGCACCGTTGCGGCGCGGGCTTCGTCGTGCCGCTGAGAATCGTGGTCAGTGACCGAGCCCTCCTCACCGCCATCGGTGCAAATCGCAGCACGCTTTCACCGTGAGACAAACCATCGGATCACATGCCGAACCGCAGCGTCAGCAGCCCGATGCTGCGCGTATAGTTGCCCGTGGTCTGTAACGTTGGCGAACTGTTGCCCCTCTGGTCTGTGAAATCATATGTCGCTGACAAGCGCATATTGCGGTTTACCAGCCATGTTACACCAGCGCCGACTGAATAATCGCTCGCCTGCCCACCGCCTTGCAGGAAGTTGGCGCGCTGCGCGCCCGCCGACACCTGCAGCAACACGTTGCGCAGATACTCGTGATCCAGCACCAGCCGCGCACTGGTGTAGGTGTAACCGGCGTTGCCTTCCTGTGCGGCGTCCTCGATATCGCGAGTCACAGTCGCAGTGAAGGTGGTCAGCCCACCCGGGCTCCAGATCAACGCCGCCTCCGCGATCGGCGCCTGATGCGCCGGATACTGCGGCGCATGAAAAGCGCGCACCTCCCATCCGACCAGCACGCGATAGCGCCATACCGCGTCCGTGTCATCGTCGAGCCCTGCCAGCACCTGATAGCCGGTGGAATCAAGCGTAGGCGTACCCGGCTGCGGCGCCACATAGTTCTGGCCCAGCACCCGCGTCACCAGCAGCAGATTGCGTTGCGGCGACAATTCGTACCGTGTGGTCACCGCGCCCTGCAGCACATTCCGGTCTCGATACGCCTGCGACGTCGGCACACCCATGATCGTTGTCGCATCATAGCGATACGTCGAGAACGCAACGCTTGGCGTGACCGAGAAACGATCCAGTGCAATCGTGTAGCCGACGCGGAAATCATCCACGCTGTAGGCGACAGGCGAGTCCGACGGCAGGGCGTCCAGCTCGGTGCGCGGCTGATGCAGGTCGAAATGCGCCACCGCCACCGTCAGCTCGTCATTGCCGATCGACACCGCACCACCCAGCGATGCCGTCCAGTTGGTGTAACTCTGCTGCGGTTGATCCAGGAAACGCTGGTCGTCGATCCCGACATAGCCGCCCAGCCTGTCACGCGACCAGTCGGAGTTGATCAGCAGCGACGGCTGTGTGTCGACCAACCAGCTCCCATGCCTGTTGTCGTTACTGCCAAGCACGTTGTCGTCGTAGCCCAGGCCCTCCACCCATTGCGGGTAAAGCAGGAAATCACCAACCCGCACACCGGGAGGGTCGTAGTCGGGTCGCTCCCGTGAGGCGACGGTCACACCTGGCGCCTCGCCGTAACCCGGCACGCCGGTCGGGAAATAGGTAGACAGCAGCTCCGCCCGCACGCCGCCGTAGAAAGCCACGCCGCCAAGTGCCGCGCCGAAGCCAAGACGCCGCAACCATACGCGCCAGCCCGCCATGGCGCGCGACCATGACCGCCACCACCTACCATCGCGTTAATACGCGACTACAGATGCGGCGCGCCCAGCGGCCGAAGATCGTCGTTCGCACGCGGCAACTGCGTCTCCCATCCGCCACCCAGCGCCTTGTAGAGCGCTACCAGGTTCGCCGACACGTTGGTGGTCGCAATTGCAAGCTGCTGCTGCGTGGACAGCAGGTTCTGCTGCGCCGTCAGCACCTGCAGGAAGTCGGCGACGCCCTCCTGATAGCGGCTCTGCGCCAGGACCAGCGCACGCTGGTTCTGCACCACCGCCTCCGCCAACTGATCGCGCCGCGCCTGCTCGGTCCGATACGCGGTCAGCGCATTGTCCACATCATGCCACGCGGACAACACGGTCTTCTGGTAATTGATCGCGGCTTCCTGCTGCTGCGCCTTGCGCAGTTCCAGAGTCCCCCTGAGCTGACCACCCTGGAAGATCGGAATGGTGATGCCCGGCCCCATCGCGTATTGCCGCGCATCGATGTTGAATATCTTCCAAGGCTGCAGCGACTGCAGCCCCACACTGCCCGACAGCGTCACCGACGGATAGAAGGCCGCCACCGCCACGCCGATGTCAGCGGTCGCCGCGTGCAATTGCGCCTCCGCCTGGCGGATGTCGGGGCGCCGCCGCGCCAACTCGGATGGCAGGCCAACCGGAACCTTCGGCGGCACCGGCGGTACGCGCTGCACGCGGACCAGTTCCGCCTGCAGCGCGTTGGGCGGCTGTCCCAGCAGCAGGCTGATCGCATTGATCAGCTCAAACTCCTGCTGCTCGAGTGGCGGGATCTGGGCCGCAGTGGTGCGCACCTGTGCGGCGGCATTGGCCACGTCGAGATCGGTGGTCACACCACCCGCCGCGCGTTGCTGCGTAAGTTGCAGGCTCTGTTGTGATGTCCTCAGGTTGTCGTGCGCGATACGCAACTGCGATTGCGTTCCACGCAACTGCATGTAGTCGCGCGCGAGTTCCGCCAGACTGCTGAGCAGCGTCGCCCGCCGCGCCTCGGCTGACGCCTCTACCGACGCACTCGCGGATTCCACCGAACGCCGCACCCCGCCCCACAGATCGAGTTCCCACGACGCGTCAAAGCCAACCTGATAGACGTCGAACGGGTTGAGATGCGAACTCCGAAGGCCACCCGTCGTGTTGCCGAAGGCGCCATTGGCGCCGAGTGCGTTGGGTGCGCTGGCGAACTCACCCACATCGCTCGCCTTCGTCCGCGCGTAGGAGCCGTTGGCGTTGAGCGTGGGAAATTGTGCCGCGCCTGCCACAGCCAGCTGAGCGCGGGATTCGGCGATGCGCACCGTGGCGACCTGCACGTCGAGGTTCTCGCCGGCAACCCGGTGCTCCAGCTTTGTCAGAATCGGGTCCTTGAACAGCTTCCACCAGTTCGGATCGATCGCCCCTGCCACCGCGACGCTGGGTTCACGCGGGATAGGTTCCGCCTTCTTCGCGAACCAGGAGGCAGGCGAAAGCCACTCGGGCGACGCGTAGTTGGGACCCACAGTGCAGGCGCCAAGCGCCAACAGCAGGGCGACAGCGGGAATTCGTCTCAACATCAACCCTCGTCCCGGCCGCGCCCGGGCGCCGCCTGTCGTCCGCTTCTAACGCGGGAGCCGTCCGTGAAGCCAGAGCGAACCGGGTCCGCCGGCCGGATGCGCTACTGCCGCTCGAACTTGACCACGCGTCGAACGCGGCCCCACTCGCCCGGTTGCACAACATAGAAGTCGCCGCGCGAATCGCCCCAGATGCCGTGGCACGAGCGGTGGATCGGATCCCCCCACCGCGCCAGGCGCTCGCCGTCGAGCGTCAGGATGCTGATCATCCCGCCGTTGTGCTCTGCCACATAAACGATGTCGTCAGGATCGACGTAGAAGAATGCCGGCCCGATCAGCTCGGTCGGCCACACCTCAAGGAGCTTCCCGGCCTGATCGAACACCTGCACACGGTCGTTTTCACGATCCGCCACCAGCAGCCGGCCGCGCCGATCGATCCACACGCCGTGCGGCAGGTTGAACTGCCCAGGCTCCTTGCCTGGCTCGCCCCACGAGAACAGGTATTTCGCATCCGCCGAGTACTTGTGGACACGCGCATTGCCGTACCCGTCGCTCATGAACATCGAGCCGTCTGGCGCGAAGGCGATGTCCGTCGGGATATTGAACGGGCCGCCGCCATGCGTGACCTTCTTCCACGCTGTCGAACTGTAGTCGTCATCCGGCACACCGGTATCCGCGCGCCGCCCCTCCGGCAGCCCGATGGTCTGCAGAAGCTCACCCTCGGGGGTGAATTTCATGAACTGCATGGTGTGGCCGTCGGTGAGCCAGGCGAAGCCCTGATCATCGAACCGGATGGCGTGGGGGAAACGGAACATGCCCGCGCCCCAGGAGAACAGGAACTCGCCATCTCGATCGAACACGACGACGGGATGATCACTGCTTCGATTGAAGCAGTAGATACGGTCGTGCGGATCGACGGCCACTGCCGCCGGTTTCATATCCACACCGGCGGGCACGTGCGCCCAATCCTCGTGCTTCTTGTAGGTGTACTTGCCGCTGCCTACGATCGTTTCCATTGCTCCTCTCCCTAAATCTGCTGCGTGGTTGTCACGCACGTCAGGCCGGCGCGAAGACATCCTCGTGCGACGCAGCACCCTGCGCTCTGGTCGGCACAGCGAACAGCGCGTCGCGCTGCAGCACCGGCACAACCCGTTCAGCGAACAGGCGCATGTTCAGCTCACCTTCCTCGTGCGGCATGCCGCCATAGGAGAAGTCGGCGATCACATGCTCGGTGCCGGTCAGCGCCCGCAGTTCGGCAATCTGCTGGATGCAGTCATCCGGCGTTCCAACTATCTGGATCTTCACGTAGAACTCGGTCGCCTTCTCCCGCGCGGCGTCCTCCTTCATCTTGGCGTAGGTCTTGGTCATCTTACCGTACGCCTCGTAGCCTTTGACTGTCGCCAGATGGCCATCTGAGAAATGGTAGTGACTGTCGATCGAATCCCACTTCCGTCCGAGATATCGCATGGCGCGTTCGTGCGCCTCGTCACGGCTTTCGGCGCACGAGACATTGGTGAGAATGAGCGGCGGTGGCGCCACGTGTCCGACAGCGGCGGCGATCTCGCGGAACCTGTCGATGTCGGCCGCGGCCTTCGGCCACTCGTTCTGCATGATCACCATCATGCCGAAGCCGAGTTTCGCCATGACCTCGGCTGACTCGGGCGTGACGGCGGAAACGAAGAAGCGCCGCTCGGGATTGGACAGTGGTCGCGGGCGTATCGAGGTGAGCGGGATCTGATAGTATTCGCCCTGCCATTCGAACTCGGGCTGGCTGAGCGCCAGGCGAATAAGCTGTGCTGACTCGGCAAACCGCGCGCGCGCCTCCTCCATAGGGATGCGGAAGCCGGCGTACTCCACGCTCGCCGCGCCGCGGCCGAAGCCGAACAGGCAGCGCCCCCCGCAAAGAACGTCGAGCAGTGCGATGCTCTCGGCGACGCGGATCGGATCGTGCCACGGCAGCACGATGACGGCTGTGCCGAGCTGCACGCGCTTCGTCCGACCGGCGAAGTAGCTCAGCAGTTGCACCGGCGCCGGCGACATCGAGTAGCCGGTGAAGTGGTGCTCCAGCGCGAAAATGGAATCGAAACCGAGAGGTTCCGCAAGATCGCCAAGTTCCAGATGCTCCTTGTAGACGGCGACGTCGGACCGTCCCGCCTGCGCCAGGATGCTGAGCGATACACCGACCTTCATGGCCGCCCTCCTGCACGATTACCCTGAGTGTGTCAGGATGCCGCACCAAGGTCGAGAGGTTGACTTGCCGGTCGCAATCGACACGCTTCCCGACCTGCTGTGCGATGCGTTGAACGTGGTGTTCATCGGCATCAATCCGTCCATCTTCTCGGCGACACAGGGCCACTATTTCGCCAGGCGCTCCAATCGCTTCTGGCCTTGCTTCTCGCGATCCGTCTTGAGCGAGGCAGCTCGCAGCGCCCTTGGCGTCAGCAGGCTGGAACCGGAGCATGATCGCGTCCTGCAAGCACATGGCTTCGGCTTCACAGACCTCGTCAAGCGACCCACCGCGCGCGCCGGCGATCTGCGGCCACAGGAGCTCGCATCCGGTGTCGCGCTCCTGACATCCAAGCTGGAACGTCATAGGCCGCGCATCGCCTGCTTCCATGGCATGACCGGTTACCGTTACGTCCTGCGCGAACTTGCCTCGACCGGTTCCGAACCGCGGCTCGGTCCGCAGCCACTGTGCATTGGTCTGACGCTCTGTTTCGTGGTTCCCAATCCAAGCGGCGCGAACGCGCACTTCACGCGCGCCGATCAGACGGCCTGGTACGATCGGCTGGCCGACGAACTGAGCAGGCGGCAAGTGGCCTGAGTTTGCCCGTCCGCCCCGTGCTGCCTAACGTCAGCGCAGAGGAAGGGTCCAACGATGGCCACACACGTCAATGCAGCGGCGCGGCTCGATCGTCTGCCGCTCGGCTCTTTCCACCGACGCGTGCTGCGGCTCGTCGGCATGGGCATGTTCTTCGACTCGTTCGACAACTCGATGATGGCGGGCGTTCTCGCCGCGCTGGTCAGCAGCGGCGTCTCCACCTTGGCGCTGAATGCCACCTTCATCTCGGTCACCTTCCTCGGCCTGACGATCGGCGCGGCGACCGCGGGCCTGCTCGGCGACCGGCTTGGGCGCCGCTTCGCCTATCAGTTCAATCTGCTCATCTTCGGCGGCGCGTCCCTCGTCGCCAGTGTCGCTCCGTCGATGGACTGGCTGGTCGTCATCCGCTGCATCATGGGCATCGGTCTCGGCGCCGAGTTCGTCGTCGGTTACGGCATGATCTCCGAATTCGTGCCGCCACGAAGCCGAGGACGCTACACTGCACTGCTCAATCTGATCTCCAGTTCCGGCGTGTTCGCGGTATCGCTCACCGGTTTCGCGGTGATCCCCTGGCTCGGCTGGCGCGCGATGTTCGTGATCGGCGGCGTCGGCGCCCTATGGGTGTGGTGGCTACGCCGCAGCCTGCCGGAATCGCCCCGCTGGCTGGAAGCTGTCGGCCGCTCCGACGAAGCTGACAGTGTGCTGCGGCGCATCGAACACGAGGTGGCACTGGATGGAAAATTGCCGCCGCCCGTCGTCGTCCTGGTTCCATCGTCGCCGCGCCATGTGCCGATCTCGGTGCTCTTTTCGCGCCCGGTTGTGCGACGCACGCTGCTGGCGATGGCGGTCAACGTCACCTGTCTCGTCGGCTCGTACAGCTTTACCGCCTGGATACCGTCGTTCTTCGTCAGGCAGGGCTTCAGCGTGACGCGCTCACTCGGCTTCACCGCCGCGATGACAGCCGGCACGCTGGCCGGACCCGCGCTCGCCGTGCTCCTCGCGGATCGGATCGGCCGACGGCGCGGCATCATGCTGAGCGGGATAGGCTGCGCGGTGATCGGCTCTGTGTACCCGTTCCTCGTCATGCCGGTGCCAATCATGCTGTGTGGCTTCCTGCTCGTGTCTTCGATGTCGCTGTTTCTGGCGCTCGGCCTGGGCGGCTATACGCCGGAGCTGTTCCCCACCACGTATCGCTTTCGCGGCAGCGGCATCGCGCAGATGACTGGTCGTGCCGCGCTGATCGCCACGCCGTACGCCGTCGTGCCGCTGTTCAACACTTATGGTATCGCAGGCGTGGTCGGCACCATCGCCGCCATGTATCTGACGCTGGTCGTGATCATCGCGCTGGCCGGGATCGAGACCAACCAGAGATCGCTTGAATTGCTGGCGCCGGACGCGGAGCCGTCGTCGGGAACCGCGCGCGTGACGATCCGCGATGAAGCCGCACTGTAGGAGACTGCCAGATGACCAACACACCGCTCGAGCGCATCTGGGACCAGCACGTGATCAAGGACTGGATCAATGGGAGCGTATCATGAACCACCATTTCGGCGTGCTGATACCGTCCACCAACACCACGGTGGAGATCGAGTACAGCCGGCTGCTGCCAGCAACTTTGCAGGCGCATGTCGGCAGGTTGCTGACCAGCGGCACCGGCCCGTTCGCGCCGAGCAAAGATGCAGACGTGGACTATCAGGCGCGGCTGCTCGGCACCGCAAAGGTGGAGGTGATCAGCCTGGCGCAGACCTCCGCCAGCCTGTTCGCCGACGACTACGATGCAGATCACGACGCAGCGGATGAGTGCGGCGGCCGGCGTCCGGCGATCACCTCAGCGCAGGCGATCGGCCAGGCGGTGCGTGCGCTGGGCGCGAAGCGGATTGCTCTGGTATCGCCCTATTCGCCGCCGGTGATCGAACGGGCGAAGCACTACTATGAGAGCAAATACGGGCTGCACGTCGTCGCGCTGGAAGGCTTCGCGGCGACCAATTCCTACATGATCGGCAAGCTCGGCCCGGAGAACGCACGCGATGCGTTCGCCAGGATCGACCGGCCGGAGATCGAGGTTTTCGTAGTCCCAGGCGGCAACTTTCCGACGATGTCGTTCGTGCCGGCATGGGAGCAGGAGTTCGGTAAGCCCGTGATCACCACAAATCAGGCCGCACTTTGGGCGATGATGGGGATCATGGGCGTAAGCGAACCGTTGCCCGGATTGGGACGGCTGCTGGAGGAGATGCCGGCGGGATAACCGAGGCACCCCCTCCCCAACTCTCCCCCGCTTCGCGGGAGAGGGAGGTCAGACCGTGATGTAGCGATGGAAGAACGCTGCCGCCGGGGCAAATGAACCGGCGCCCGCCTTCTTCGCATTGTCGACATACAGCAGATCTATCTCGCCGCCCGCCTTGCGATAGTTGTTCACAAACCGCTGCGGCTCATGTTCCGGGCCCGCATAGTCCGGATCGTGATAGTCGTGCACGATGTCGGGCTGGCCCTGGAGCCACAACGCCGGCGGCATCTGCACCTTCTCGCCCCGCTCCAGCAACAGGATCGGGTTGCCCTCGGCCATCGCCGCTTCGTTCTTCCAATACGTCTCGTGCCGTTGCGGGATGCTGCCGACCCATGCCGGTGGATTGGCGGAATCGCGCGCCTTCAACGCATGGCGATAGCGTGACAGCGGGCTGATCACCGGCCACAGCATGGCCACCGCGCGCACCGTCGCATCCACCGACGGCGCCGATGACGGCAACTGGATCGCCGCATAGCGCGGATCGCTCGGCCGCATCGCCGCCAGCATGCCGAGATGCCCACCGCTCGACTGGCCCGCGATGCCAATCAGGTCGGTGCGCGTGTTCAGGTCGGACGCGTGTGCCTTGGCCCAGCGGATCGCATAGTTGATGTCGGCAAGCGACGTCGGATAGCCGTCTTCCGCATGGCGGAAATCGATCGCCATCACCGCCAGCCCGGCGCGCGCAAAGCCCTCGGCGTAGATCTGGCACTCGTTAAGATCGCCGTTGCACCAGGCGCCCCCGTGCACCTCGATGATCGCCGGGAACGGCCCCTTGCCCTGCGGCTTGAACAGCCGCGCCATGAATTTCCGGTCTCCGTGCCGGAGGTATTCGACGTCCTGCGTAGTATATTCGAAGGTCGGCATTGGACTTTACTCCTCCTGTGGCCGGGCTCGACCCGGCCATCTACCTGCTGCTAGCCTGCGGCAGATCGAGCCGGACCGCAACGGCGGCCGACGCGATCACCGCCACGTCGCTCGACGTCTCATCCGGAACGTCGAGCCCACCCTTCACCACTTTCACCGTCACCTCGCCATGCGGCAGCGAGGCCTTCACCGCCGTGGCGTCCACCTTGTCCGGCTGCTGCACGCCGATGGTGACCTCCACCTGCATGCGGCGCGAATCCAACCCGAAGCTGCGAATGAAGCTGAGCGAGCTGTGGTGCAGGGCATCCTGCACCGCGCGCAACGCGGCCTTGGTGTAGTCGCCACCATGCAGGTCATTGCCGCTGCCCATCTCGAGGATGATGCGTTTTGCCATGGCCGCCCTCCTATACGTCGAGCCGCACGACGGCGGCCGCATTGGCGATCACCGTGGAATTGGTGCCGGCGTCGTTGGGAATTTCCAGCCCACCCTCGACGACGTTCACCGTGCCGGTGCCGTGCGGCAGCACCGCCAGCACCTGCGCCTTGTCCACCAGCTCCGGCTTCGGCACGCCGATGGTCACTTCCACGCGCATCGAATCGACATGCAGTCCCGCCGCATCGGCCACGCTCAGCGAGTTGTGCCACAGCGCATCGCGCAGCGCTCGCACCGCCGCTTTCGTGTAGTCCGCGCCGCGGATGTCGGTGCCCATGCCGATCTGCAGCACCATGCGTTTCCAGGCCATGATCTTCCTCCCCACTCACACCGACGTTGGCGCCACACCAGGCCGCGCCGTCAAGGCCTCGCGCGCCGCATCGGCGAACGCCGCATCGCGCGGCAGCACCACTGCAGCCGAGCGCACGCGATGCGTCGCGGGATCGATGCCCGGTGGCGGCTCGCCCTTCTCCAGCGCGCGCACCGCCCGCATCAGACGCTGCCGCGCCATGATGATGCCGTTGTCGGTGGAGAGCAGATGCTCGCGCGAGCGGTCCATGATCGGCCCCATGCTCTCCTGCAACGACGCATCCTGCATGGCGATGCCGGCAACACCGCTATAGGTCGTGCCCGCCTTCTGCGCCGCGCGGTCGATCAGGTAGTCGTTGTCGCGGTTGGCCACCGGAATATACGTGCCGGGAATGGTGCGCGTGTGGATGCCGCTGCCGTCGCGCATCGCCTGCACCTCGGCAGCGGTCAAAGCGCGCGTCGGGTGATAGTCGAAACTCCACGCCCAGCAGTTCTCATCGTCGATCGGAATCCAGAAGTGCCCGTGCACCGGATGGTTGCCGCGCGGCGGGATCATGGTGAACGACGGCATGCACCAGGGCGTGATCCGCCAGTAGTAGCCATCCTCCGCATTGCGCCGCGCGCCGACGAACAGGCCGGCGGGCTGATCGACGACCTCGAACACCGGCATCGCGTCGCCTAGGTTGTACTGGTTGCCGCGCGCACCCACCATCAGCGGGTCGGAGCGGAACGCGTCACGATGTAGCCACGACACATGGCTGGAATCGATGCCGCCCTCCATCGCCTGCAGCCAGTTGGAGTATTGCAGCCGCTTCGATGTATAGGTCTGTTCCGACGGCACCGTCGCGAACTCGAATTCTGGCAGCCCCGGTTGGTGCTCCGGCTGTCCCATATAGGTCCACAGCACGCCGCCGCGCTCGATCAGCGGATAGGAGCGCAACTTGATCATCGCGCGGAACCCACTCTTCTCCGGCTCCGACGGAATCTCCACGCACTGCCCGGTCACGTCGTATTTCCAGCCATGGTAAGGACAGCGCAACCCGCACTCCTCATTGCGACCGAACCACAGCGACACGCCGCGATGCGCGCAGAACTCATCGATCAGTCCGTAACGGCCTTCGGTGTCGCGAAATGCAATCAGCCTCTCCGACAAAAGCTGCACGCGCACCGGCGCACAGTCGTTCTCCGGCAGTTCCTCGGCCAGCAAGGCTGGTATCCAATACCGACGGAACATCTCGCCCATCGGTGTCCCCACGCTCGTGCGGGTCAGCAGGTCATTCTGTTCCTTGCGAAGCATGGCTGCCTCCTTCACAAATCAGCTCAATACATACCTGTCGTCACATACCTGTCGTCACATACCTGTCGTCGATGACACGCGCGTCCCACACGCGCAGCGGGATCGAGCACAGCGGCGCCGGCATCCTCCGTGACGTAGTGCCGGTCGCCGATTGGAACACGGCAAACGCTGTGTGCCCCGCCGCGACACGCACTGGAGCATCGTCGCTGACATCGGCAACGGCACACAACGCCGTGAATTGTGTATCCCCATCCATCCACCTGAGGCTAGCCGCAGATGCGACGAACGCCTAGCGTGCCGCGGTCATCGCGCGAGGCACACCATGCTCCTTTCCGGCGGCTGCCACTGCGGCAACATCGGCGTCCGGCTTCAACTGTCGCGCGCACCGGAATTCATGCCGCTGCGTTCGTGCGCCTGTTCCTTCTGCCGCTCGCACGGCACGCGCACTGTCTCAGATCGCGACGGCTGCGTGGAGATAGCCGCATCCGACTGGTCGCTGGTCGAGCGCTACCAGTTCGGCTCGCGTACCGCCGATTACCTGCTCTGCCGGCGCTGTGGCGTCTATGTCGGCGCCGTCTGCGAGACGGGCTCGGGTCTCCGCGCGGTGGTGAACGTCAACTGCCTGTCCGACCGCGCCGCGTTCACCCAAACCCCCGCTGCGCCCGACTACGACGGCGAAGCCACCGACGCGCGCCTGGATCGCCGTGCGACGAACTGGATGCCCGCGCACGTCAACGCGCCAGCGCCAGCCGCCCAATCGTCAGCATGATGCGCCAGCCGGCGCGGATGCTGCCACCCAGCGTACCGGCCACTTTGGAACTGCCACCCGCACGGCAGCGGTAGGGCACCGGCAATTCCAAAATCCGCAGGCGTGCCCGCGCCGCCTTCATCTGCATCTCGATATTCCAGCCATAGGTCGTCTCGCGCATGTCGAGGCGCGCCAGCGCCTCGCGACTGATCGCGCGGAAGGCGCACATGTCGGTGTAGCGAACGCCGTACAACAACGACATCAGCCAGCCCGCAAACCACCCTGCCAGCACCTGATGCCAGCTCATCGAACCCGGCTCACGCACGGCACGCACACGCGACCCGATGACGAAGTCATACTTGCCGGCACGGATCGGTGCCACCAGCATGTCGGCAAGATCGGCACGATCGGCGCCGTCCCCATCGAGAAACAGAACGATGCCGCATCCCTCGCCTGCCGCTGCCACTCCGGCGGCACAGGCTCGGCCGTAGCCGCGCTCAGCCAGTGTCACGACGCGTGCGCCCGCCGCCTGCGCAATCGCAGCCGTGCCGTCCTGGCTGGAACTGTCGGCGACAATGATCTCGTCAACCACGTCGCGCGGCAGCATCGCGATCGTGCCGGCGATCGTTGCGGCTTCGTTGAGCGTGGGGATGACGGCAGCGACGCGGGTCAACGGTGCCCTACAGACTCCACCGCATCCCACACCCTGCGCACGGCCGAGGCGGCGTGTCGCTGAGCAGTGCCGTGCGGAAATCCTGGTATGCCGCGCCATTCCAGATCTCGCGCAATGTCTGCTGCGTTGCATCGCCCAACGTGTAGCTGTCGTAGCCGCGCGCGGAGAACGGCGCCATGCAGCACGGCAACGCACGGCCGTGCGCGGTGAAATACATCAGCGACCACGGCCGCCGGCATGCCGACCACGGCTGCGCCGCATCCTGACGCTTGAGACTGAGGCCCGGCTCGGTTGCGCCGGAGGCATCCAGTGCGATGCCGCGTTCGCGTGCCAACTCCGCCGCGGCCTCGATCGTGCGCGTCTCCTCGGCGCGCAGCGTCTCGAACAACGACGACTGCGAACGCGCCAGGCCGTAGCCCGTCTCGTCATATACCAGTCGCTGCAGATACACCTCCCGCACGCCCATCGACTCCGCGAGGCGGACAAACGCCGGAAGCTGCTCGATCGTCTCCTTCAGCCCAGTGAGCCACAGCGATACGCGCGGGGATGTGGCGCCGGTCGCACGCTGCAGCTCGGTGAAGCCACGCACATTGCGCACGATGCGCTCGAAGAAGTTCTTGCCCCGCACCGCAAGAAACGTCTTCGCATCCGCCGCGTCCAGCGACACCCGCAGCTCGTCCAGTCCGGTATCGATCATCGCCTGGTGCTTCTTCGGCGACAGCAGCGTGCCGTTGGTGTTGAACAGCACGTACACGCCGCGATCCTTCAGGTAGCGGATCATGCGCGGCAGCGCCTTCACCAGCATCGGCTCGCCGACACCGTGCAGCACGACGCGTGCCACATCCGGCACCTGATCGACGATTGAGGTGAACAGCTCCCAGCTCATGTCCGCCGCCGGCTCAAGCGCCTCGAACGTTCGCGGACATGTCTCGCAAAGCAGATTGCAGCGGTTGGTAACCTCCAGATACAGGCATACCGGCGGTGCGTCCGCCTGCGTTGCGCGCGTCTGCACGGCCTCGAAGTAGCGGCGCGGATCCTTGACCTCGGTCATTGCACGCTCCGTAGGGCTTGCGGTGGCACTGGCAGGCGACGGCAAAGATCGACTGCCGCGAGGATCACGGCCGGCAGATAAACCGCGCCCGGCACCGCGAGATACTCGAAGGAGCCATGCGCCAGCAATGGTGCGGCACCCAGCATCCACAGCACACTCGGCAAGGGCGCAAGACACGCCAGCGGCGCGAGCCAGCCGAGATACCACGGATAATGTGGCGACAACGCGACCAGCAGTACGCCACCCAGGATCACCGCCTGGCGCGCCTGCATCAGCGCGCGTGGACCGGGGGCCGCGGGAAGTTCAGTCGTTAAGGCAAAGCGTGCTGCCAGGCAACCAAGCACGCCCACCACAAGAACGATGTAAGCGCGAGGCGCCCATCCCGGCAATGTCATGGCCTTTCCCAGCAGCTCCAACAGAAAGATACCGTGGCCGCTGGCAAAGCCTTCCTCGGAGACGTAGTCCGGGAGGAAACCAAGCACCGGCCATCCGACCGAGATATAGGGCAGGTAGCAGACCACCAACGTCGCCACAAAGGCAGCCGGCAACCGCCAGTCGCGAGGTCGAAAGAACGCCGGCAGCACGACCAGCGGCAGGAATTTCGTCAGTGTCGCCGCGGCCAGCACGATGCCTGTCCAGATCGAACGTCCGCGCACCGCAATCAGCAAAGCCAAGGCCAGCAGACCGGCGGCCGCGCCATCGATATGCGCGTTGCCCGCGAACTCCCAGACCGGCAGCGGCATCCACGCGTAGATCAGCAGTTCCGCGGGATCGCGTCCGGCGACGCGCAGCAGACGGATCAGCGCGACGATGGCAAGCACGTCGAACGCCGCTATCATCAGCTTCATGCCGAACACGCCCGGCGTCGCGATGGCAGCCAACGCGAAGATCGCCTGCGCCACGGGCGGATAGACGGTGTGTGCATATTCGGCGCGGTTGATGTTCGGATAGACCGCCGCATCGCGCAGGAACGCGAGCTGATCGGCGGCCGGCACGTATCGGTACGGATTGATGCCGGCAAGCTGCACGCGGCCGTCCCAGACGTAGCGATACATATCGGACGACAATATCGGCGGCGCGGTCCAAGTCAGCAGCCGCATCGCCGCGGCGATGCCAAGCACCAGCCAGATCGTGTGCGGCGGCAGACGCCCACTGCGGACGATCGCCACTGCGAGCAGCCACAGCGCGCCGGCGAGGCAAAGACTGGTGACGAACACGGCCAACCGTGTTGCATCGGCCATACCGACAGGCTGCCAGTCCAGCAACCATAGTCCGCACGCCACCAGACAAACGAGCAGCACGCCGATGGCGACCAACATCGAAAGGCGACGTGCAGGATCGGTCATTGCGCGGCGAAACTCATGCGCCTGCGCAATCCGCTGCGTTCGATCCACGCGCTGGTTGCCGGCGCAGTGTAGGGCTGCACCGCCAGCCCGCCGTCCGCACTTTCAGTGACAAGCCGGTTCAACGATGCCGAATCATCCACGTCGTACCAGGTCGGCAGCGTAACCACATCGAGACCAAGCGCCGACACGCGTGCCCGTGTCGCCGCCGCGACGCTGTCCGTGCTCCAGGCGATGTCGGCAAACAAGCGTGCGTGAGGCCGTTTCATACCCAGCAGGTAATAGCCACCGTCTTCCGCCGGGCCAAGCACCACCCGCTCGCCGGGCGATAGCAACGCGTGCGTGGCCTGTAACAAGAATGCCGTCGGCAACGTGGGACTGTCGGAGTTCACCAGGCAGACAGCAGCGAATCCCACATCGAACAGCGTCTGTGTCGCGTGAAGCAGGCATCGGCCAAAGCCTTGCACGTCGCGCGGCATCGTCGGCGATCCGTCGGCCAGGACAAGACCCGTCCCATCGGCAAGATGCCCATGAAACCACCCTTCGTCACCTTTCGGCGCATAGGCGATGCAGCCATGGATCGGTGCAGAGCGCGACGCCAACGCGATGTTCTCGGTGATGTCGCGCAGGAAGGCCGCGCTGAGTTCCGCGGCCTGCGTCGGCTGCAGCGGCGGGCAAAGACGGGTCTTCGCCCGCCCGGGCTGGGGCGCCTTCGCCATGACGCCGATCGCACACGTGCTTGCGCGATCCATCGTCAGATGCCGCTGAACCAGTTGTAGCCGCGATCCGTCCAGTAGCCGCGCGGCTGCTTGTCGGTGATATAGATCGCGGTGACAAATTTTGGGTTCTTGAAGCCGAGCTTGGTGGGGATGCGGATCTTGAATGGATAACCGTATTTCGTTGGCAGGATCTCGTCGGACAGCCGGAACGCCATCAAAGTCTGCGGATGCAGGGCCGTCGGCATGTCGATGCCCTCGTAGTAGCCGTCGGCACATTCAAAGCCGACATAGCGCGCGGTGGTGTCGGCACCGATCCGCTCCAGAAAGGTGCGCAACGGCGTGCCGCTCCATCTGCCGATCATGCTCCAGCCCTCGACGCAGACGTGGCGCGTGACCTGGCTGACCTGCGGTAGTGCATAGAGTTCATCGACACTCCAGGCCCGCTTGTCGTCGATCCGACCCGCAAGCTGCAAGCGATAATCGGCGGAATCAAGGCGCGGCGCCTTGTCTGGCCCGTACCATGCATTGTAACGAAAATCCTTGACCGCCTGAGCTTCGGGAAACGTCGGCGCCAGGCGGTCTGGACCAAAGATCGCCGCCTGCACCTTGTCGTTCCACTGCGAGAAGCGTGCCAGCACGCGCTGCACCGCGTCGTGGTCGCTCAGATCGCAACCGGTGAGCAGCGTCAGGGCACCGAGCGACAGCCCGCCCCGCAGCGCCTGGCGTCTGACGAACGTCATCGCGCGTCCTCCGATGTGACAGTATGGCGTAACTCGGTGGCGCGACCGACCACCATGGCGAGCAGAGTGCGTGGCACCAGCAGGGTAAGCGCGACATGCACCAGCAGAAACAACACGATGCCGGCCATCACGAGGAAGTGCACCAGTCGCGCGCCCTGGAATCCGCCGAACAGCAGCTCCAGCGGATAGCTCTGCACCGGCTTCCAGATCGCGATGCCCGACAGGATCATCATTGCCACCGCGGCGAGCGCTCCCCAATACGCCACCTTTTGCACGGCGTTGTACTCGCCCAGCCGATGCTCGAGCCGGAACCGCAGCGCGTCGACCATGTCGCGTATGACGGAGCGTGGGCTGACGGGCAGGAAGTCGCGCCAGAAATGTCCGGTCACGATGCCCCAGAGGACGAACAGCAGATAAGCAATGACCAGTGTCCACATGGCGGCGAAGTGCCACTCGATCGCCGAGGCGACGCCAGGGTCGCCGTGGCGCGCCAGCGAGGCTTCGACGTCGCCACCGAGTGTCGCCCAGTCGGGGAAGGTGAAACCGAAGATGGGACTCGCGTTGTAGATACGCCAGCCGCTGCCGATCATCACCAGAATCGAGAGCGCCATCACCCAATGCAGGATGCGGCGCGACAGCGGATGGCGCTGTTCATCATAGATCGGGGTCATGTCGTCGGCTCCAGACCGGCAGCGGCAAGCGTGTCCGCGGCATCCTTGGTGGTGAGGAATGCGACAAAGCCATCGGGGTTCGGTCGCCTGGCCAGCCGCGTGACGGATGCCGCATAGAGCAGAGGCGATTGCACCTCGGTTGGCACCGGATGAATGACCGCGAGACGCTCGTTGGCGCGTACATCGGTCATGTGCAGCAGGCCGGCCTGCGCCGCCCCGGTGGTCAGCAGGAATGCCACCTCATCAGTATCGACGGCGCCCAGAGTGCGGGTTGGCTTGACGTCGAGGCGTTGCAACACCGCGGGGCCATCGATGTCCGACGCAGGCGTTGGATCGGGTGCGGCGAAAGTGCCTGTCAGCGCCGTTGCACCTTGCAGTCCGGCGATCACCAGCGAATTGCGCCACTGCGCACGGACGGCAACAGCGACCACGCCAGCCTGCACTGCCTGATCGAGAATCGCGGTCTGAGTGACCACGATGTCGTTCTGAATGTCGCGGACAAGCTGCGGCAGGATCAGACCAGGACCCGTTGGAAACACGAACACTCGCACGCCGGACCGCGCCCTGTAGGCGGCGGCCACCTTGCGCAGCGCCGGCGCAAGCGTGGTGTCGCAGGCAACGGAGAGGTCCACCGTGTCCGCCAGCACCGGCGTACTGACGGCGGCCAGCGCCAACAGCGGCAGCGCGCGACGTCGGATTGTCATTGCAGCGGTCATTCAGTTGATCCAGGACAAGACGCCACAGTTGGGCGCGGGTTGCGTTGTGCGGGGTTGTGACCCGACGCCAGCACGGCTCTGGCAGTGGCGGCCAGCAGCAACACCCAGAACACCGGGGTGAACCAGCCGGGCTGCGTCAGGAACGACGCCGTCGTTCAGTGGATTGGGCCGCATGACATGTCTCCCCATCTCGGGCGGCCAGGTCACCGCCTAGACAGTGGTCTCGCGAGCCATCCAGACGTTACAACCCGCGCGGTGGCAACATGGCCAAACGAATTCGATTAGCTTCGCTGCGCTTGCCAATGACCGGGGAGTCCTGCCGATGCTGACGCTGTATTTTGCGCCTGGGGCAAGCTCGATGGCGCCGCATGTCGCGCTGCACGAGATCGGCGCGCCGTTCGAGAGTCGCCCTCTGTCGTTCCACAGGAAGGAGAACCGCGACCCGGCATTTTTGGCGATCAATCCGGAAGGCAAGGTGCCGACGCTCCTGCTCGACGACCGTCCGCTGACCGAGGTCGCCGGCATCCTGTTCTATCTCGCTCGTCGCTTCCCACAGGCAGGGCTGCTGCCGACAGGCGATGTCGAAAGCGAGGCGCGGGTGGTCTCGTGGATGTCGTTCATCGCCGCGACCGTCCATCCGGCACGGCGACAGGCGCTGGAGCACGCCCGCAGGGTGTACGCGGTCGCGGACCAGCGATTGGGCGAACAGGACTGGGCCGTAGGGCGCTACTCGATCGCCGACATCCATCTGTTCCGGCTGTTCTGGCGGTTCCGCGGCATGCTCGGTGCGGAGCCCGACGAGTTCCCGCATCTCTCTGCGCATTATGAGCGCATGATGGCACGGCCGGCGGTACGGAAGACCATCGAGATCGAGGCTGCGATCGGCTACCAACTGCCAGCGTAGCGGAATCAGAATGCGCCGCAGACTGCATGGACCGTGGTGCCGACTGACTGCTGGTGAAACTGTGCGCGATAGGCGTCCTTGATTGCGGTGATCGCGGCGTCGTTCGCTGCTGAATTTGGCAGCGCCACGACGAGCACCGAGGTCGGCTCACCGACGATCCGATGAGTTTTGGGATTCATCCATTGCCCGTTCGCGTCGAGAACGGTGAACCCGTCGGGCAGTTGCGGCGTAATGACGTCCGCAGTGAACTCCGCCCATGCCGGATCGGTCACAGATGCTCGGCCAAAGTACAGGTGGTATTCCAGCATCGGTGCGCCGCCCAACCGTGCGCACGGCAATGGCCTCGGCACCTGGCTGCACCCGCTGGCGATAATCGAGGCACCACAAGCAATTACACGAAGCACGCCGATAACATCGCGCGGGTTCATACGGACAAATTAGCCGCGATCGCGTCCGAGGCCTCTGGTTTGACATGGGAGGTTACGTTACGTAGCGTTTCAAAGTTCGCGTCCATTGGACAGGGGACGGTCCTATGCCGTGCTTGCAATGGGGTCGAAGTCGGGGGCCGCGTGCCGCCGCAGACATGAATATAACACCAGGAAGCGCGCTCGGGCGGTTCCGACGGGATAACCTGTCCCGCCGGCCAGGCCGCTAGCATCCGTGATCATCGCAGGCAGGCGGCAACGCAGAGAGAACATCAGGAGGGACGCCAATGATGACTGCAATTCGGGATGACCTTTTCACCGCGGACGTGATCGCGGATCCCTACTCCTACTACGGTCGCCTGCGCGACGAGGATCCCGTGCACTGGAATGAGACCTACGCATTGTGGGTCATCACGCGTCACGACGATCTGGTCTGGTTGACGCGGCATCACGAGCTGTTTTCGTCGGCCGTGTTCAGGAATGACCCGAGACCCGCCTATCCCGCAATCGACGAGTCGGACCTCGGGCTGTACGAATACGTGAAGAACTACCAGGGCGACCAGTTCATCCAGCACGATCGTCCGGACCACCTGGAGATGCGCCGGGTGATGCATGGCTACTTCACCCCCAAGTCGATGGAGGCTTGGCGGCCGTTCGTCCGGGAGGCGGTCAAGGAACTGCTCGACGCGGCCGAAGAGAAGGGCGAAATGGACGTCATGCGGGACCTGGCGACCCCGCTGCCGGTCCTGGTGATCGCCCAGATGATGGGCGTCCCGGCATCGGATCGACCCTTTGTCAGACAACTGGCCGAGAAGCTGCTGTATATCGGCCGCGGCGAGTATGACCGGATGAAGCCGCTCACCGAAGGCATGCGGGGGATGATCGACTACGTCTCGCCGCTGGTGGACAGACGCATCGTCGATCCTGGCGATGACTTCATCTCGGTGCTGGCGCGTGGCGAGAAGGCGGGGGTGTTCACCCGCCATCAGGTGCTGGTGAACACGTCGCTGCTGCTGCTGGCCGGCCACGAGACGACCATCAACCTGCTGTGCAACGGGACACTGTCGTTCACCCGGCATCCCGATCAGTGGGCAATGCTCAAGGAGGATCCCGCCGGCCGTGCCAAGCAGGCGACCGAGGAATGCCTGCGCTACAACTCGCCGGTCGTATCCATTCAGCGGATCGCGACGCAGGACGTGGAAATGCGGGACAAGGTACTGCGCAAGAACGACCGCATCCGGTGGTTCATTTCGTCGGCCAATCGCGACCCTGACGCGTTTCCCAGCCCGGATACGTTCGACATCAGCCGGCATCCGAATCAACATGTCGCCTTCGGGTCGGGCACGCATCACTGTCTCGGCGCGACCCTGGCACGCGTAGAAGGTCAGGAGGTCTTCAAGGCACTGGCCGAGCGCTTCCCCAATCTCAGGGTGGAGACCGAGGGGCTGGAGTATCAGCCAAGCATCACGTTCCGGTCGCTGAAATCGCTGCCCGTCACCTGGCACTAGGAGAACCGCATTGGCGCGAAAGCTGAAGGTCTGGGTTGACCACCAGGCATGTGTGGGGAATGCGATGTGCGAGTCGATTGCCCCGAAGGTATTCAAGCTCAACGACAACCGTCAGTCCGAGGTGGCCGATCCCGCGGCCGATACCGAGGCGAAGATCCTCGAGGCGGCGGAGAACTGCCCGGTGAGCGCGATCTTCGTGGAGGATGCGGAGACCGGGGAGCAGTTGTTCCCGTAGGGCTTGCTGGGGAATAGATGAGGTGAAGGCGTGCATGGCTGGCCTTCCAGGCCGTAATCCAATCCCCGGCACCCGGTGTATTTTGTTCCATCTCCGCAGTTTCCCGATTCCCCTGCAGCCAATTTTCGGATTCCCTGCGCCAGACGCCGGGAGGATTCGTAATGAGCCAGGGCCTTCGCCTGCTGCTGCCAGACCGCGAGCAGTTGCGGTGGGACACGATCGATCTGGATAGCCAGCTGCCGCCGGGGCATCGTGCTCGTCTGGTCTGGGCGTTTGTCAAGACGCTGGATCTGACCGCGTTTTACGCTCGCATCAAAGCCCGTGACGATCTGCCGGGACGCCCTGCGGCAGAACCTGCGGTGCTGCTGGCGCTGTGGCTGTATGCCACGCTGGACGGCGTCGGCTCGGCGCGCGCCATCGAACGGCTGTGCGAACACCACGCCGCATATCGCTGACTCGCCGGCGGGGTTCCGGCCAATCACGACATGCTCTCGGCGTTCCGGCGCGACAGCGGGGCGCTGCTGGACACGCTGCTGACGCATAGCCTGACAGCGTTGATCGCTGAAGGTCTGATCAGCCTGGAAGAGCTGGCGATCGACGGAACGAAAGTACGCGCCCGCGCCGGGCACAATTCGCTGGCGGGACGGGAGAAGCTCGATCGCATCGAGACGGCGGTTGCCGAACGCGTCGCGACGCTGAACAGCGAACTGGAACAGGACGCCGTGGCCGACGAACGCAAGCGTCAGGCGCATTCCCTACGGGCCGCGGAAGAACGCGCAAGGCGGATCGCTCGAGCGCAGCAGCGACTTGCCGAACGCGGCGGGCCAAGGAAGAAGCGGCAAAAAGCGCGCCCACGGTATCGACCTCCGATCCCGATGTGCGCCAGATGCGAATGCCGGATGGTGCCACGCACCCGACATGGAACGTTCAGGTGGCGACTGCGACAGGCTTTGTGGTGACCATCGAGCCGACCGACCGGCGCAACCCTCGGGTCAAGCCCGAGGGCATGCGTGGACTGGCGGTGGACCTGGTGGCGCAGATCGAACAGCGCTGCGGCGAGGTTCCGAAACGGTTGCTCGCTAATGCCACGGCGATGACCGTGGACGAGATCGCGAGCTTCGGAGAACGCTGTCCCGATCTGCGGTCTACAGCCCGCCGGCCAAACAGCGCGGCCCGATCACACCTGAGGGCGAGCGGAACCGTCGCTCGCAGCTGAGACACGAACCGCAGGCGGTGCAGGATTGGCGGTCCCGCATGGCAAGCGACGGTGGCAAGGAGGTGTATCGGCGGCGCAAGCTGACCGAGCACGCATATGGCAAGATGAAGAACCGTGGGTTCGGGCGGATGCTGGTTCATGGGATCGCTGCGGTGCGGTCGGTCTGCCTGCTGCACGCGATCATGCATAACCTGCTGCATGCGCATGGCCTGCGGAGCGTCGCCGCCTGACGCAACCGATGGTGGATCATAGCCAAAGTCCACCATCGCCGGGCGTGAGCGGGGCATGGCCACGCATTGTGCATTGTGGAAAAAGCGATTGGCCTCGCACAGGGCCCGCGATTTCCGGACTGGATTACAGCCTCCTTCGCCGACCATCCACGTCTTTCTGCCCCGCTGCTCAGTGCATCGCCTACCCTGACATGCCGTCAGCGGATGCATCCCAGCCTCCGTGTTGTCCCATCAGCGGGTCTGATCAAGGCATCAGACACCTTGCCAGAGACAGTAGCCGCCCTCATTGAGCGGTTGTATCGACCAGTATGGTACACGATATAACCGCTGACATTCCGGCTTCATCTAGGAATTTGATATGCCCAGCTCGGATGCTTTTGCCTTACGGCGTTCTGGACTGAACGAATTTCTCTTCGCCGCTGTCGGCACGGAAGCGAATGGCATGACCCTCAGCTTGGCCTCAGTATTTGCTCGGCTGGGGAACGATCCGTGGCTGGAGGCAGGCAGGTTGGCCGGGTTGCCGAAGCCAGAGGCCACCGAAAGCCTCGCGCGGATCATCGCGAACATGCCGAGCAGTGTCTGGCCGCTACAGGCGGCGACGGCAATTGCCACCCGTTTGATTGCGCTGTTGCCGACTCAGTCAGGGGAGTCGCGACGAAGTCCGTTGACATCAGCCGATGGTGCGAAAGCCGCCCGCTTTCTCATGATCGGGCTCATCCTGGTGTCTCTCGCATGCGTCATCGCCTTCCAGGCAGGCGTCTTCACGCCGGCACCAGTGCCTGATGGAAGCGGCGTTGCCAGCTTCGCGGTACCGGCCCGCTAAGGGCACCCTCCGTCGTCTTGGCCGGCGCAGACCGGCCATCCACGTCTTTACTTTGATGCAGGCAATAAAGACGTGGATGGTGGGACCAAGCTCGGCCATGACAAAGGAGCACGCCCCGTGCCCAACTCGAATTACTCATTCCGCAACAGGCCCTAACTCCCAAATGTCCAGGTCTCGTAACAGCCATCTGCGGGGCTCGATGACCGCCGCGATGGTCATTGGCCCGGCGGCCGATAGCCCCACTGCATGCCTGTGGCGTTAGGAACCAGCGGATTCTACCGGAGCCGTCTGCCTTCACGAAGCTGCAGCACAGCCAGCCAATGTGCTGCGTGCCGACCCGGGCCGCGCACAGCCGCGAGGGGGCTACCCGTCCCGCTGCATTGATCCATGTCAATGAACCCACGGCACGTGTGGGAGACAAGACACCGCAAATTCCTGGGAGAGCCGAGCTGGCAAGGCGAACAGACCGCCGGACGAGGAACTGGGAGCAGGCGGGCGGTGATACGTCTTCTGATTATCGGGAATGCAGCTGGATGACGGCATCAGACCAAGAAACAGCCGCGGCAGCGAGGAAGACCGACCCTCGCATGACAGGCGATACACCCTTCCGGCGCGAAATCCTGGCCCTTGCTGTGGCCGTCGGCGCGACGATACTGACCGGAACGCGGTCCGTAGCGGAAGCACATGGCATGAAAAAGACCTTCACGATCTTGCACACCAACGATATGCACTCAGCCTTCATCGGCATGGGTCCGTCCTCCGACTACACGCCATTCACCCTCAACGACGACACGACCCGCGGCGGCTACGCGCGTCTCGCCGCCATGATCGCGACGAGGAAACAAGCGCGCGCGGATCAGGGTCCTGTGCTGGTGCTTGACGCGGGCGACTACAGCATGGGGACAGCTTTCGGCGCCGCCAGCCGCGAGACGGGTGGCGAGCTGCAAATCATGTCCCTGGTGGGTTATGATGCCACCACTTTCGGCAATCACGATTTCGACCTTGGACCCGAGGGTCTTGCCCAGTCGATCAGCGTGGCCGCCAAAGCCGGCCGCATTCCGGCGGTCCTCGCGGCAAACTCCAGTTTCGCGGGGACGGACGCGACACTGACGACGCTGCAGCAGCTCGCCCAGGACAACGTGATCCGCCGCTACATCGTGATCGAGCGCGGTGGCATCCGCTTTGGCCTCTTCGGGGTACTCGGCAAAGAGGCCATGATCTACACCATCGGTGCGGGAGCGGTTTCGTTTCCTGACGCCATCGAAACTGCCAAGGAAATGGTGGCGATCCTTCGCGAGACGGAGAAAGTCGACGTCGTCATCGCTCTCAGCCACGGCGGCGTGCAGAAAGGCAAGGACGGGCGCTTCACCGAAGGCGACGACGTGCTCCTGGCCAAAGCCGTGCCTGGCATCGACGTGGTGATCGGCGGCCACAGCCACACCGAACTGGATGAGGCGATCATCGTAAACGGCCGCACGCCCGTGGTGCAGACCGGATTGGAAGGGCGCAATCTCGGGGAACTGGTGGTCACCCTGGACGGCGACAGCCTGACCGTCGAATCCTACCGGCTTCATCCGATCGACGACACCGTTGCCGGTGATCACGCCACCAGTGACGCGATCGAAGCGCTCAAAAAGTCGGTCACGGCGGCCGTGTTCGCGTCCCGCGGTTACAGCGTCGACCAGCCGCTTGCGGTGGTGCCGAAAGACCTGCCGAACACTTTCACCGACATCGCGGCCGGAACGCCACTTGCCAATCTTGTCACCGACGCCTTCAGGAAAGCGACGGAAGCGGACATCGGCTTTAGCGCAAACGGGATGATCCGCGCCGGCTTGACGCGGGGCAAAACGGGCGTGCAGACGGTCTATGATGTGTTCACCGTGGCGCCGCTTGGTGCCGGCGTGGTGGACATGACGGCCGGCAGCGCGCTCGTGACCGCCTACCTCACCGGTCAGGAACTCAAGAACGTGCTTGAGTTTCTGCTTATCGACAGCCCCGCTCACCCCGGCGAGTACTTTCCTCGCGCTTCCGGAATGCGGTTCCACTACGACAAGTCGCGCCCGACGTTCGACGTTGTGACCGAGATCGAACTGGGAGACCTGGATCGCGGTTACCGCGCGATCGACATCTCGGGAAAGGATGAACGGCTGTTCAGCCTCACGTGCCCGCTGTATCTCGGCATCATCCTCGTGGCCATTCCAAAATATACCAAAGGCAAACTGACCCTCGCGCCCAAGAACAAGACGGGTCGGCCGCTCGGCTCGAGGGTCGAGGCGCTCAACGACCCTCGCATCGGCACCCCCGACCTGCTGCCGCCACCGGGCGCCACGGACAAGGCCAGCGTAGCCATGGGGACGGGGAAAGATGCTGTCCATGAGATCAAGGAATGGCAGGCAATCATGGACCACCTGCGCAGTCTGCCGGCGAAAAGCCCGGGCGAGCTTCCCATGATCCCACTCGATGAACGGGCCATGGAGGCCCGGGCGATCCGGACGGGTTGACCGCGATCAGATAGGACAAGATGACAAAAACCCCATCGAAGACACAAATCCTGCTGGCGCGCCTGGTCGTCGTTCTGATGGTCGCGTTGATCGTGCTGGGCCTGGCCTGGAACGGGTTTTCACACGAGGATCGCGTGCGTCTCTGGCAGAACATTATCGATCGCCCGGGCGGGCCCATGACGTTCCGCTTTATACTCCAACCCGCAATGGCAACTCTCGCGGCGCTGTTTGACGGCATCAAGGACGCGCGGACCGGACGCTCGCCTTATTTTTGGACTATCCTGACCAATCCCGCGGAGCGCGCCGTTCGCCTGCACGAAGGACTGATCTCGACATCCCGGATCGTTCTCCTGGGGCTCGGGATGGACGTGATCTATCAGGTCATCGAACTCAAGGCGTTCTTTCCGGGCGAGGCTGTGATCGTTGCGTTGTTGCTTGCCTTTATCCCGTATCTGTTGCTGCGCGGGCTCATCGCGCGAATTGGGCGCTGGTGGCTTGCCGATGTCCCCGCAAATCAGGTTCGATAAGAAGTTACGGTGCCAGCGCGCCTGTTACCTCCGATTTTGCGATGGATCTTCAGCTGATGGCATCACACTCGGATCACGGGGTGGCTCAATCAGATGGCCAGCCCACGGTGCGCTGATCCTGCAACGGCCGGGTGAGTGGCTGTCATGGAAGCATGGCTAACGATCATCACGAGCGTTGTGATCGTCATTTTCAACGCGATGGCCCTGGTGGTCATAACCTATGGGACATTCGAAGCCTTTCTGAAGACCCTGCGCGTCATGATACGCCCGGCGGCCCAGGATCGGCAGTTTCACCAGGTGTGGCTACGTTACGCGCGCTGGCTGGTTGGCAGCCTGACCTTTCAGCTTGCCGCCGACATCATCGAGACGACGATTGCTCCGGGCTGGGAAGATATCGGGCGGCTGGCCGCGATTGCCGCCATCCGTACGTTCCTCAATTTCTTCCTCGAGCGCGACCTGGCCGAAGCTGATGTGCCAAGATGACCGGTACGCGGCAGTAGACGAGACGACAAGCGTGGAAATGGCGTGTTGCCGAGCACCCATAATGTTGCGCTCACTACGCGAGCAGCATCTTGACAAGATTCTCCGCCAATGTGCCGATGGGAAATACGAACAGGACCAGCGGCAGCATCGGAAGCAGTGCCGGTATTGCCAAAGCCATCAAAATCCGTCGGCTGATCGGAGCCATGCGCATATTGCGCACGACGCTGACGCTGTTGGATAAGTCGGCCAGGGATTGCAGATCGGCAGAGCCTAACAAATCAGGCTCGCGAGCACCATCGGCACCGACCCATTTCCGTTCGAATTCGTTCACATAACGCGCGGCGACTGCCCCATAATCCGTCAGTCCTTTCGAGCGGCAATTATTGAGTTTGAGGGTGAAGATCAGCAAAGGTCCCAAGAACAACGCTGCGTACACGATAAGAAGGACGACAAGTTGTGGATACATCGCATTGATGGTCATTGTCCCTGCCGAGATCTGCTCGGCAAACGATGCAGCTCCCACCGCAGAAAACGCCATGATCAGCGGCGCGAATTGGCTGTGCACGAGTTCCAACGACCCCAGTCCGGCGACCCCATCGGGATTTGTTGGTACAAGGTGAAGCTGCAACTTCGAAACGCGCCAGAGGAAATAGCACCACAGGCCCAGATGCCATAGCCAGCGAAACATCAGAAAGCGAAAGAGCAACAGACAGACGACCCAATACCACCCACCGGATAAGGTCATCCCGCCGGTGACCGGATTAGGGTGGTATACGGTTGTCCCTACGGCCAGATCTGTCGGCGGCTTGACGAACGATAATGGCGCGGCGAGCAACAGGCACACCAGTTCCGCCAGCCACAATTCCTTCCACCGGGCAATCGCAGAGGTTTCGGATTGCATGGCCGTCAGTTCGGATGTTGGCACAAGCCCCGAATTGACGATACCGCGAACGAATGCGGCCATCCGGGGAGTCAGCCAGGCCTCGCACACGAAGAACAGCGGGATGGCCACCAGCAAGCGCACATGCGCCCCGATCACCGAAAGCGAGAATATGCGGTTGCCCATCCCGTCTATGACGAACAGCGCCAGTTGAACCGCCCACAGGAATCCGCCGAGCGCGATCCCGATGGCAATCGTGTTGGATTCCCCGCGTACCAGGCCCAGGCGGCATCCCAGCCAGTAAAGCGGTCCCCCGATCACCGAGAACCCCTCGAACTCTGTACGCTTCGGCATGATATTTGACCTCGTCACCAGCTAGCCTGCCGGAACATTTTCTTCGGACTGCGATACCAGTTCAGACAAGGCTGCGGAAAATATTCCTTGACACGCCGCGCCGTCGCATGTTCTTGTTGCGTTCATGACTGCCGCGGCCAACGCCCCTGATCCATCCACCCAGCCCAGCCGCTCAGCCAACCTGCTCGGCCTCGTCCGTAAGCTCATCGACTACGGCCGCGAACTCGCCGCCACGATCCGGCGGCGCGCCTTCGCCGACCCCGGCCCCGTCATGTCCTGCTTCGGCACCGCCGATGTCGCGCTGATCCTCGCACGCGTCTCCCGCGGCCTGCACCGCGCCAACGCGCTCGAAGCGAGAACTCCTGCGCAACGCCAACCGCCTCGACGCGGCCCCTCGGGAAACTGTGTCCCGACCCGCGCCGCGCGCACCCCGGCCAGCCACCGCGCCCGCCGCCTGCGAAACCGACGCCCGTCTCGCTCATCTGCCCACTCCGGAGCAGATCGCCGCAAAAATCCGCCGCCAGCCGATCGGCGCCGTCCTAGCCGACATCTGCCGCGACCTCGGCATCCTGCCCAGCCACCCACTCTGGCGGGAACTGCAGGTCGCCATCATCAGAGAGAACGGCAACTTCGCCGGCCTGGTGAAGGACATCCTCGACCAGGCGTTTCCCATCTCCACCACGGCGCCGCCGCGCCTGACCCGGTGCCCTCCGGCGCCGCTCGCGCAATTCCCTGCCCCTGTCTGCACCGGCCCGCCCTGAACGCACATTTACTCCCCCTCCCCTTGCGGGAGGGGGTTGGGGGGAGGGGCCCGGCCCACGGGATGCCGTCAGCCAGTCAAACCAAAACCACCCTCCCATCGCGCAGCGTAACGGTACGATCCATGCGTGCCGCGAGCTCCGGATTGTGCGTGGCTATCAACGCAGCGAGATTCTCGCGCCGCACCATCACCAGCAGTTCCTCGAACACCACCGAAGCCGTCCCCACGTCGAGGTTGCCGGTCGGTTCATCGGCCAGCAGCACCTGTGGTGCGTTCGCCAGCGCACGTGCGATCGCCACCCTCTGCTGCTCACCACCGGACAGCTTTCCCGGCAGATGGCCTGCACGAGGCTCAAGCCCGAACGACGCCAGCAACGCCATCGCCCTCTCGGCGGCCATCTTGCGAGACCTGCCGGCGATCATCTGCGGCAGCACCACGTTCTCCAGCGCGGTGAACTCGCCAAGCAGATGATGGAATTGATACACGAAGCCGATCGTGTCACGCCGGATCGCCGTGCGCGCAGCATCAGGCAGCGCACCCGCATCGCGCCCTTCGACAAACACCGAGCCCCCATCCGGCATTTCCAGCAAGCCGGCGAGATGCAGCAGCGTCGATTTGCCGGCACCCGACGGCGCCACCAGTGCCACGATCTCGCCCGCGCGCAGGGTCAGGTCGGCACCGCGCAGCACCGAAAGTTCGCCGGCCTCGGTGCGAAAGGTCCGGCGCACATCGCGCAGGACGAGCGGATCACTCATGCCGCAGCGCCTCGACCGGATCGGTGCGTGCGGCGCGCCAACTGGGATACAAAGTCGCCAGCAGCGACAGCACGAGTGCCATCGCCGCCACCTGCACGACCTCATGCCAGTCGAGCCGCGCCGGCAGGTGCGTCAGATAGTACACCTCGGGATTGAACACCGACGTGCCAGTTACAGCCTCCACCCAGTGCTGGATGGTCTCGATGTTCCAGCAGAACAGCACGCCAAGCACCAGGCCGAGCAAAGTCCCAGTGAAGCCGACCGATGCACCGCACATCAGGAAGATGCGCATCACTGCGCCACGGCCGGCGCCCAGCGTGCGCAGCACGGCGATATCGCGCGTCTTGTCCTTGACCATCATGATCAGCGAGCTGATCACGTTGAACGCGGCAACCAGGATGATCAGTGTCAGGATCAGGAACATGACATTCTGTTCCACCTGCACCGCCGCGAAGAAGCTGTTGTTGCTCTGCTGCCAGTCGATGATCTGCACCTCCGTGCCACGCAATGCGTCGAAGATCGCGCGGTGCACGGCGGTGACGCGCTCGGGATCGCCCACCATCACCTCGAGCTGCGTGGCGACGTCCGGCTTCTGGAAATACACCTGCGCCGCCTCCAGCGGCAGGAACACATAGCCGCTGTCGTATTCGTTCTCGCCCACCTGGAAGATCGCGACAACCTTGTAGGCGCGCACACGAGGCACTGTGCCGAACGCGGTCGCCGCCCCTTGCGGCGAGATCAGCGTAAGGTCGGCACCGACATTGAGCGCGAAGCGTCGCGCCAGACCCACGCCAATCGCAATCGCATCGTCCCCCTTAAAGTTGTCCAAAGAGCCCGCCAGAATATGATCGCTCACCGAGCGCAGCGACTTCAGATCCGACTGACGGACGCCGCGCACGAAGCCGCCCGACGACTGGCCCTCCCCTCCGCTCAGCAGCACCTGGCCATCGACCACCGGAACCACCGAGACTACGTCCGGGATCTTACGGATCTTGCCGGCAATATCATCGAAGTTGGCAAGCCGGCCGCCGGAGCCATAGACGCCGAGATGACCGTTGAAACCGAGGATGCGCGAGAGCAGGTCCACCTTGAAACCGCCCATGACACTCATCACGATAATCAGTGTGGCGACGCCCAGAGCGATCCCGACCAGCGAGAAGATCGCGATGACCGACACGAAGCGCTCGCCTCGGCGGGCGCGCAGATAGCGGCCGGCGACCGCGCGTTCGAAGGGTCCGAACATGCGCTACGTCGCGCTGACCGTCATGGCCGGCCTTGTGCCGGCCATCCACGGCTTTCTCACCACCATCAGAGCACTCGCAGTGCTTCGTCCGGCGAAACCTCGGTGCGCTCTCCCGTCGCGCGCCGCTTCATTTCCACCTTGCCGGCCGCAGCGCCACGTGGACCGACGATGATCTGCCACGGATGACCCATCAGATCGGCATCCGCGAACTTCGCCCCGGCGCGCTCCTCGCGATCGTCGTACAGCGCAGACGACCCAAGCTGCGTGTACAGCGTTTCGCACATCGCGTCGCACGCCGCATCGCCGCGCCGCAGGTTGAGGATCGCCGCTTTGAACGGCGCGATGCTGTCCGGCCAGATGATGCCTGCGTCGTCGTGGCTCGCCTCGATCACCGCGCCAACCAGACGCGATACGCCGACGCCATAACTGCCCATTTCGGGATGCACGTGTTTCCCGTCGGCCCCGGCCACCGTGGTGTTCATCGCCTTGGTGTACTTGGTCCCGAAGTAGAAGATGTGGCCGACCTCGATGCCGCGCCCTTCCCGCCGCCGCGCAGGATCGACCTGAGCCCACTTCGCCGGATCGTGCTTCTCGTCGGTCGCTGCATACATCGACGTCATCTGCTTGAAGAACGCCTCCAGATCTTCCGCGTTGTAGTCGAACCGCGCGTTCACCCAGTCGATGTTCTCGAAATCAGAAGTCATAATACACTTGGCTCTCGCCGGTCGACGCCAGGATGATGAACTCGTGGCTCAGGTCACCACCGATCGGGCCGCTGTCCGCCGCCATCGGAATTGCCTTCAGCCCCATGCGTTGGAATGTACGCATATAAGCCAACATCATCGTGCGATAGCTCACCACCGCACCGGCATAATCGAAATCGAACGAGTAAGCGTCCTTCATCAGGAATTCGCGCCCGCGCATCACACCGAAGCGCGGCCGCACCTCGTCGCGGAATTTCCATTGGATGTGATACAGGATCTGCGGCAGCTCGCGATAGGAATGCACCGACTGGCGGAACAGATCGGTGATCACCTCCTCATTGGTCGGCCCGTACAGCATGTCGCGTTCGTGCCGATCGCGGATACGCAGCATCTCCTTGCCGTAGTCGTCGTAGCGCCCGCTCTCGCGCCAAAGCTCCGCCGACTGAATTGTCGGCATCAGCACTTCCTGCGCACCCGCCGCGTCCTGCTCCTCGCGCACGATGCGCTCGATATTCCTCAACACCCGGTAGCCGAGAGGCAGCCACGCGTAGATGCCAGCCGAGGTCTGCCGCACCAGACCGGCGCGAAGCATCAGCCGGTGCGAGGCGATCTGCGCTTCGGCAGGCGTCTCCTTCATGGTCGGTATGAAGCTACGGGACAGGCGCATCGCGGGCTTGGTCCATCTGATTGCGGGGCGGCGACCGTAACCGGCGGCAGCCTCTACCGCCAGTCCGGGCACCGTTGCATCTGCCGAAAATTTTTGTGCGCCGCACAACCGGATTCGCGCAATAAAATCTCGGTCAATGATAGATTTTCGTACTTAACGACGTGACTCTTCGTTCATGAACGGTTAACAAGAGCACGGCCCGTGGCGCCTGGGGCGCGGGGCCAGGTTTGGGGAGGAAACGCCGTCACACGGCAGGTCGGAGGACCATCCTCTTCCCTGACCGTGGTGGCGGCGTCAGTCGTTCGGAGCGGCAAACCAGCCGTGCCTGAAGCTCACGTAGTCGCTGGTGATCAGCAGCCAGGCAGCAAACCAGACGACGGTGGCGACCAGCGTTGTGACGACCACCTTCATCAGCAGCCGCGGGTGCTCCGGCGCACCGCGCCAGCCGCTCTGCGCGTCAGGGTCTTCGACCGGATGCGTGCCGATCGGCAGAACCGCGAACAGCACAATCCACCAGATCAGAGTGTAAAGAACGATGCCGGTGAACCAGTTCATACACGCAGCAGATGCACATCCACCAGCGGCCGCTTCTGCAACCGCCGCCCCAGCGCGCGACGCAACGCCGCGCGTGCCGCATCGGTGAGCGCCGCATCGTCGCGGCGAAGCGAAATCGGCAGATCTTCCAATGCCTCAGCAAACTCGCTGCCAACGCGATCGAGTTCCGCATCATCGCTGTCGAACAAGCCGGGCGCACTGACGCGTGGCTCGCCGCGCAGCCGGCCATTGGCATCCACCGCGATGCTCGCCAGCACGACGCCATTGAACAGCATCCGCCGACGCGCGCTCATCACGCCGCCGCCAAACGGCGTCAGGCGATTGCCGTCCAGCACAAGCCGACCCACCGGTGCACTGTCCACCACCTGCGCCGCGTCCGGCGCGAGGCTCAGGACGTCGCCGTCTTCCAGCAGGAACGGCTTGGCCCCGGCCTCCTGCGCCAACGCGGCATGTGCCGAAAGATGCCGCCACTCGCCATGCGTCGGCACCGCGTAGCGCGGCTTCACCAGGCGATACAGCCGCCGAAGTTCATCGCGGGCCGGATGGCCGGAAACGTGGACCAGGTGGTCGACGTCCGTCATCAGATGGACACCGCGGCGCACGAGGTTGTCCTGCACGATGCCGATCGCGCGCTCGTTGCCGGGGATCACGCGCGAGGAGAACACCACGGTATCGCCCTCCCCCAGCGCGACACGTGGATGCGTATCCAATGCGATGCGCGCCAGTGCGCTGCGCGGTTCACCCTGGCTGCCAGTGACCAGCATCAACAGGTTGTCGTCAGGCACATCGTCGACGTCGCTTTCCGTCAGGAAAGGCGGCAGATCACGCAGATACCCGCACTCACGCGCGGCCGCGTCCAGGTTGCGCAGCGAGCGGCCCACCAGTGCCACACTGCGGCCGGCAGCGTGCGCCGCGTGCGTCACCGATTCGATGCGCACGATGTTGGACGCGAAGCAGGTCACCGCGATGCGTCCACGCAGGTCGCGCAGCAACGCCGTGAGACTCTGCCGCACCTCGGCTTCACTGCCGGAATGGCCTTCCACCATGGCATTCGTGGAATCGCAGATCATCGCCAGCACGCCGCGGTCGCCCAGCGCTGCCAGTGCCGCCTCATCCGTCCGGGGGCCGATCAGCGGCTCGGGATCCAGTTTCCAGTCACCGGTATGCAGCAGCAAGCCATGCGGCGTATCGATCACCAGCGCCTGCGCCTCGGGAATGGAATGCGTGACGCGCAAGAACTGCAGCCGGAACGGCGCGAGCTCGATTGAGCCACCAGGCGGCACAACGTGCAGCTTCACCTGATTGAGCAACTGCACCTCGGCGAGCTTGCGGCGCAGCACTGTGGCAGTGAAGGGTGTGGCATAGACCGGGCAGCGCAGCTGCGGCCAAAGCCAGGCGACCGCGCCGACATGGTCCTCATGCGCATGGGTGATGACCAGCCCGACCAGTTGATCGCGCCGATCGGCGATGTAGCCGGGGTCGGCCATCATCACGTCCACCTCGGGGTGCGCCGCGCCGCCGAAGCCAATGCCGCAGTCCACCGCGAGCCATTTGCCGTCGCAGCGGTAAAGATTCAGATTCATCCCAATCTCGCCCGTCCCGCCCAGCGGCAGGAAGGCAAGATCACCTAGCTCAGATTCCATTCGTTGCTTTCGTCAGTCTTGTTCGATCAGACGTGATTTGTCTGGACGCAATGTGGGGGCTGGGTTGCGTTCGGCCAACATTCGCAGGCCATCCAGGGTAAGATCGGGCTCTATCTGCTCGATAACCATGGTGCCCTCAGCCACCAGGGGTGCGAGGCCACCCGTGGCGACCACCTTCATGGGCCCGCCGTACTCCGCCTTGATGCGCGCAACAAGGCCCTCGACCATGGCGACGTAACCCCAGTAAATGCCCGACTGCATGGCCGGCACCGTCTGCCGGCCGATCACCGCCTGCGGCCGCGCGATGCCGATGCGGGGAAGCTGCGCCGCGGCCTGGTGCAGCGCTTCCAGCGACAGGTTGATGCCTGGGCAGATGACACCGCCCAGATAGGCGCCGTCCTTGTCCACCACGTCGAACGTCGTGGCGGTGCCGAAATCGACGATGATCAGCGGGCCGCCGAACCGCCGGTGAGCGGCGAGCGTGTTGAGCAGACGGTCGGCGCCGACCTCGGCCGGATTGACGACACGTATGTCGAAGCCCCAGTCGAGGCTGGAGCGAGCGACCAACGGCTCAATACTGAACCAGTCGCGGCACAGACGGCGCAGGTTATAGAGCGCGGCCGGAACGACAGTGCCGATCACCGCGGCGGAAAGATCGTCACGCTTGAGACCGACATGGTCGAACAGGCTCATCAGCCAGACGCCGTATTCGTCCGACGTGCGTTGCGGATCGGTGCGGACGCGCCAGATGCCCCGCCACGCCGCGCCGTCGCGGACGGCGAAGACGACATTGGTGTTGCCGCAATCTACGACGAGAAGCATGGGCGTGCGATCCCGACCGGCGTTGCTCCTCGCAATGACAGGCTCATCCGAACAGCACCTTCGCCGCCGCCTGCGCCGCGCCAACGAACGGCGCGGGGAAGACGAAGAAGAACGTGGTGAACAGCCCGCTGGCTGCGGCGACGAATGACAGAGATGCGGGGCGCGGATCGAACGGTGCTTCAGGCGCGTCGAAATACATCACCTTCACGATGCGCAGGTAATAGTAAGCGCCCACCACGGACGTCAGGACGCCGATGACGGCGAGCGTCCACATGCCGGTCTGCACGGCGGCGAGGAACACGTACAGCTTGCCGAAGAAACCGGACAACGGCGGAATACCTGCCATTGAGAACATGAAGACCGCCATCGCCAATGCCAGCATCGGATCGGTACGGGCGAGGCCACTGAGGTCGGTGATCTCCTCCAGTGACCGGCCTCGGCGCTGCATGGCGATGATGCAGGCAAACGTGCCGGCGCTCATGAACACATAGACGATGAGATAGATCAGCACGCCGCGCACACCCTCAGGCGTGCCGGCAGCGAGGCCGATCAGCGCGTAACCCATATGGCCGATGGAGGAATACGCCATCAGCCGCTTGATGCTGCGCTGACCGATCGCGGCCAGCGAGCCAAGGATCATCGATGCTATGGACATCAGCACGATGAGGTCCTGCCAGGCAATCAGCAGATGCCCGAACGGGGTGACCATGGTCCGTAGCAACAGCGCGAATGCGGCGACCTTCGGCGCGGTGGAAAAGAATACAGTTACCGACGTGGGCGAGCCTTGGTAGACGTCGGGGGTCCACATGTGGAAGGGCACGGCAGCGATCTTGAAGGCGACGCCAACCAGCACAAAGACGATGCCGACGATCAGGCCCGGTGAGGCATTCTCGGGCCGTGTCAGCGTCCTCGCCAATGCTGCGAAGTCCATGGTGCCGGAGAAGCCGTAGACCAGGGAAATGCCGTACAGCAGAAGGCCGGAGGCCAGCGCGCCAAGCACGAAATACTTCAGGCCAGCCTCAGACGAACGCACATCGTCACGCGCGAACGCGGCCAGCACATACAGAGCGAGCGATTGAAGCTCCAGGCCGAGATACAGCGTCATCAGGTTCGAGGCCGATGCCATCACCATCATGCCGACAACCGAAAGCACCATCAGCACGGGATACTCGAAGCGTGCGATGTTGTTCTTGCGATTGTAGTCGAGCGACAGGATCAGCGCGAGCGCCGCCCCCGCGAGCACCAGGATCTTCACAAAGCTGGAGAACGCATCGGCGACAAACTGGCCGTGATAACCGATGCCGCGGCTCGACGTGAGCACCAGCAGGGCGGCCAGCAGCAAGCCGCCGAGGGCGAACATGCTGGACAGGAAGAAGCTGTTGTCACGCCGCAGCACGCCAAAGATCAGTATCGCCATGGCGACGACGGACAGGGCAATCTCGGGGAGTGCGATCGCCCAGTTCATAGCCGCGTGCCCTTACCGTTGTCGGCCCTGGGCGACCATGACGGTTGGGTCTGGCCGGCAGCCAACTTGTTGTCGGTCGTCAGTGCCGCCGTGTGGCGCTGCACCATCGCCGCGACAGAGGCATCCCAGAAGCTGCTGAAGCTCAATGGATAGACACCCATCCACAGCGTGATCAGGATCAGCGGCACGAACAGAGCAACCTCGCGTGGCGACAGATCGAGGATCGCGCGCAGATCCTCTTTGGTCAGGCGCCCGAATATCACGCGACGGTAGAGGTACAGCATATAGGCCGCACCCAGGATCATGCCGGTAGCGCCAAGCAGCGCCAGCCAGAAGTTCACCTGGAGCGAGCCGACGATCACCAGGAATTCTCCGACGAAACCCGATGTGCCAGGAAGCCCCATCGAGGCCAACGTGAAGAACATGAAGGTCGTCGCGTAAAGCGGCATCCGATCGGCCAGGCCGCCGAAGCGGGCGATCTCGTGGGTATGCATGCGGTCATAGACGACGCCCACGACGAGGAACAGCGCGCCCGAGACGATACCATGCGACAGCATCTGGAACAGCGCGCCCTGGATGCCCTGCACATTGAACGTGAAGATGCCGATGGTCACCACGCCCATGTGGGCGACGGACGAATAGGCGATCAGCTTCTTCATGTCCTCCTGAGCCAGCGCGACCAGCGAAGTGTAGATCACCGCGACGACCGAAAGCGTGAACATCAAAGGTGCAAAGTAGACCGATGCCTGCGGCAGCATCGGCACCGAGAAGCGCAGGAAGCCATAGGCTCCCATCTTCAGCAGCACACCCGCCAGGATGACCGAGCCCGCCGTGGGAGCTTCAACGTGCGCATCGGGCAGCCAGGTATGCACCGGCCACATCGGCAACTTCACCGCGAACGAGGCAAGGAACGCCAGGAAAAGCCAGGTACCTGCATCCCCACCGGCATCGGCGTCTTCAGCAGCACGGTGATGTCGGTGGTGCCGGCCTGGAACCACATCGCGAGCAGCGCCAGCAGCAGCAGGACCGAGCCGGTCAGCGTGAACAAGAAGAACTTGAACGCCGAATAGACCCGCCGCGACCCACCCCAGACGCCGATGATGAGAAACATCGGGATCAGCACGCCCTCGAAGAATATGTAGAACACCACGAAGTCCAGCGCGCAGAACAACCCCACCAGCATCGTCTCGAGGATGAGGAAGGTCAGCATGTATTCGCGCACCGAACGCTTGATGACATCCCAGCTCGACAGGATGCAGATCGGCGTCAGCAGCGTGGAGAGCAACACGAACAGCACGGAGATGCCGTCGACGCCCATCTTGTAGCCAACCCCGTATTCCGGCAGCCATGGGATCTCTTCGACGAACTGGAAGCCTGCCTCGCCCTGGTCGAATTTCACCCACAAGACGATAGACAGGAGCAGCACGATCAGGCTCGTCCACAGCGCCGTCCAGCGCGCGTTGGAGGCGACAGTCTCCTCGTCGCCGCGCACCGACATGATGATCAGCCCACCGACGAGCGGAAGCCAGGTGATCAGCGACAGGATGGGGAAACCGGCGGCGTTCATCGCGACACCAGGAAGATACCGACCAGAACCACGACGCCAATCAGCATGGTAAACGCATAGAGGGCGAGTGAGCCGGTCTGGATCTTCACCGCCTGTTGCGAGCCATCCACCGCGAGTTCGGCGAGGCCGTTGGGCACTCCGTCGATCAGCGTCGCGTCGCCAGTCTGCCACAATATTCGCGACAGCCGGATCATCGGCTGCACGAAGATCGCGTCATACAGTTCGTCGAAATACCACTTGTTCAGCAGGAACAGATAGATGCCGCGGAACGTGGTGGCCAG
Organism: uncultured Alphaproteobacteria bacterium; assembly: GCA_963818775.1. Lineage (GTDB taxonomy): Bacteria > Pseudomonadota > Alphaproteobacteria > Acetobacterales > Acetobacteraceae > JAMXLO01. Next base: position 114,130 of record CAWFUF010000023.1, read on the forward strand.
TTGCATCGGCAACAGCGGGAATGCCATGTACATGATGTACGCCAGGGCTATGCCCGCCAGCCCCAGGACGAGAGGCGCCATCTCGGCCCACGCCGGGATGTGATCGAGCGCGGCAAGCACATGATTGTCGGGCGCATTGTAAATGCTGCCGTTCCAGAATGCTTGCCAGCCTTCGCCGATGAACCATGGATCGAGCAGCTTGCCGGCGATGACGGCGCCGAGGGCCAGGACCAACAACGGCACGATCATCACAGGTGGACTTTCGTGCACATGCTCCAGCACGTGGTGGTCGGCACGTGACTTGCCGTAGAACGTCATGATCAGTAGCCGCCACGAGTAGAACGCCGTGAGAAACGCCGCCAGCACCGTACAGATGAAGCCGTACATGCCAATGCCGGTACCAGACGCATAGGCCGCGGCAATGATCGCGTCCTTCGAATAGTAGCCGGCAAAGGGCGGGATCCCCGAGAGCGCCAGGCTGCCGATCCACATCACCGCGCATGTCCAGGGGATCAGTCGCCACAGACCTCCCATCTTGCGCATGTCCTGCTCGTCGGACATGGCGTGGATCACCGAGCCCGCGCTCAGGAACAGTAGCGCCTTGAAGAAGGCGTGCGTCATCAGGTGGAAGATCGACACCTGGAACGCGCCGACGCCGGCGGCAGTGAACATGTAGCCGAGCTGCGAGCAGGTGGAGTAGGCGATCACACGCTTGATGTCGGTCTGCACGCAGCCGATGGTCGCCGCGAACAGCGCCGTGGTGGCGCCGACGAGGGTGACCATGCCGAGTGCGAACGGTGCGAACTCATAGAGTGGTGACATGCGAGCGATCAGGAACACGCCAGCGGTAACCATGGTCGCAGCGTGGATCAGCGCGGAGACCGGAGTGGGGCCTTCCATCGCATCGGGCAGCCAGACATGCAGGCCGATCTGCGCCGACTTGCCCATCGCCCCGATGAACAGCAGCACACCGATAACCTCAAGGGCAGGGAACGTGCCGCCAAGTACCGAATAGGTGTCAGCCTGGTGCTGCGCAATGGCGGGAAAGATGGTGGAGAATTCGATAGAGCCGAATTTCAGGAACACCATCGCGACGCCGACCGCGAAGGCAAGGTCGCCGATGCGGTTGACAATGAACGCCTTGATCGCGGCGGCGTTGGCGGCGGGGCGGTCGTACCAGTAACCGATCAGCAGGTACGAGCAGAGGCCGACGCCTTCCCAACCAAAGAATAGTTGAAGCAGATTGTCCGCCGTGACCAGCATCAGCATGGAGAAAGTAAAGAGGCCCAGGTAGGCGAAGAAGCGATAACGCGGGTACGCATCGTGCGCCAGGTAGCCGATCGAGTAGACGTGGATCAGCATGGCGACGAAGGTCACCATTGCGACCATCGCCGCCGACAGCGTGTCGTAGCGCAGCGCCCAGGTGACGTGGAAACGTCCGGCCTCGACCCAGGTGCCGAGGGAGACGGTGCCCGGATCGTCGTTGCCGCCGACCAGTTGGAAACAGGCAAGCGGTCCGAGTGCAGCGGCGACCAGCATGCACAGGATCGACACAGCTATGGCGGCGCGGTCTCCGATGGCACGGCCAAGTAGGCCGGAGACCAAGGCGCCAAACAGTGGCGCAAAGACCGCGACGGCGTAGATCATGGTGTACTGCTCCTCCTGCCCTTGGAGGGCATTTTGTGGAGGGGGTAGAGGGCGTGGCACTGCCCCCTCCCCCCGACCCCCTCCCGCAAGGGGAGGGGGAGGATGCGTGTGACGACCACTGCTCGTTCAGCCCTTCATCAGGTTCACGTCCTCAACCTGGATCGAGCCGCGGTTGCGGAAATAGATCACCACGATCGCCAAGCCGATCGCCGCTTCGGCGGCAGCGACCGTGAGCACGAACATCGCGAACACCTGCCCTACCAGATCGCCGAGTGCCGCCGAGAACGCCACCAGGTTCAGGTTGACCGCGAGCAGGATCAGCTCGATCGACATCAGGATGATGATGACGTTCTTGCGGTTGAGGAATATGCCAAAGATGCCCAGGACAAGCAGGATGGCGGACACCACGAGGAAGTGGCTGAGACCGACTTCAGTGCCCATGGTGCACTTCCTCGACAGGCTCCGGTTCGGCAACCTTCGGGCGGAATATGCCGGTCTCCTTCACACCTGCACCTAACGACACCGTGACCATCTCCAGTGTCTCTGCCACAGTGCGTTCGGTCTGCGTACGAATGCTCTGGTGGCGCGAGGTCTTACGGTCGCGCAGCGTAAGCACGATGGCGCCGATCATTGCCACCAGCAGCAGCAGGCCGGCGGTCTGGAACAGGAACACATAGTCCGTGTACAGCAGTCGGCCGAGTGCCGCTGTGTTGCTGACCTGCGCGGATGCCGGAGACAGACGCAGCGTGGCTGCATCGGGGGCGAATTTCCAACCGCCCAGCACCAACACCAGTTCGATGAACAGCACCGCGCCCACCGTGGCGCCGACCGGCAGATAACGCTGGAACCCGCCACGCAGTTCGGCGAAGTCGATGTCCAGCATCATCACCACGAACAGGAACAGCACGGCGACCGCGCCGACGTAGACGATAAGCAGGATCATCGCCAGGAACTCTGCGCCCGCTATCAGGAACAGCGCCGCAGCGTTGAAGAACGACAGGATCAGGAACAGCACCGAATGCACCGGATTTCGCGAACTCACCACCATCGCGGCAGAGGCGAGCAGGATCACCGAGAACACATAGAAGGCGATGGTGGCGATCATCGATAGGGCGCGTCCAGTTCCAGGCGCCGCGCGAGCTCAGGCTCCCAGCGGTCGCCGTTGTCCAGCAGCTTTTGCTTGTCGTAGAGCAGTTCCTCACGCGTTTCGGCAGCAAACTCGAAGTTCGGGCCTTCGACGATGGCATCGACCGGGCAGGCTTCCTCGCACAGCCCGCAGTAGATGCACTTGGTCATGTCGATGTCGTAGCGCGTGGTGCGGCGGGAGCCATCCTCGCGCGGCTCGGCCTCGATGGTGATCGCCTGGGCGGGACAGATCGCCTCGCACAGCTTGCAGGCGATGCAGCGTTCCTCGCCGTTGGGGTAACGGCGGAGCGCATGCTCCCCCTTGAAGCGCGGGCTGATCGGGCCCTTTTCGTAGGGATAGTTGATCGTGGCCTTGGGCTTGAAGAAATAGCGCAGTGTCAGCCCTAGCCCGGCGACGAGTTCGCCCAGCAGCATGCTGCGTGCGGTGCGGTCGAGGAACGCCATTCAGCGATGTCCTTCATGCATTGGGCAGCCACCCAAACAGCATCAGCGCTCCGGCGGTCAGTGTCAGCCAGATCAGCGATAGCGGCAGAAACACTTTCCAGCCGAGACGCATGAGCTGGTCGTAGCGATACCGCGGGAAGGTCGCGCGCACCCACAGGAACACGAACAGGCAGAAGCAGACCTTGAGGATGAACCAGATCGGACCTGGTATCCAGGTGAATGGCACCACGCCGAACGGCGCCAGCCAGCCACCGAGGAACAGGATGGTGGTCATCCCGCTCATCAGGATCATGTTGGCGTATTCGCCGAGGAAGAACAGCGCGAAGGCCATCGCGCTGTACTCGACGAAGAAGCCGGCAACGATTTCACTTTCCCCCTCGGGCAGGTCGAACGGCGAACGGTTGGTCTCCGCGAGGCACGAGATGAAAAACACGATAAACATCGGAAACAGCGGCAGGCAGAACCACACCTTATGCTGTGCCAGCACGATGTCGGTCAGGTTCAGGCTGCCGACGCAGAGCAGCACCGAGACCATGACAAAGCCCATCGAGACTTCGTAGCTCACCATCTGCGCCGCGCTGCGCATCGCGCCCAGGAACGCGTATTTCGAATTGGACGCCCAGCCGGCGATGATAATGCCATAGACGCCAAGCGAGCTGATCGCGAACAGGTAGAGAATGCCCACGTTGATGTCGGCGATCGCCCAGCCTTCATTCACCGGGATGACCGCCCAGGCGATCATCGCGAGGCTGAAGGTCAGCATCGGCGCCAGGAGAAACAGCAACCGATTGGAGCCGGCCGGGATGATCGTCTCCTTCATGATCATCTTCAGCGCATCGGCGAACGGCTGCAGCAACCCGAAGGGGCCGACCACGTTCGGTCCCTTGCGCAGCTGCATCGCGGCCAGGACCTTGCGTTCGGCATAGGTCAGATACGCGACGCCGATCAGCAGCGGCACCAGCAGCGCGAGCGATTCGGCGAATGTCAGGATGACCAGGCCAATGTCGGTATCGTAGAAGAAGGACCGCATCGTGCTATTCCGCAGCCGCGACCAATGGCGTGGCGGCGAAGGTAGCGCTGCAGGCCGCCATCGTTGGGCTGGCGCGGCTGATCGGATCGGTCTGGTAGTAGTTGGCGATCGCCGGCACGAAGGGCGCATCGGACAGCGCGGCGGGATCGCCGGCAGGTCCGCCCTGATCAGAGCAGCCGAAGCGTGGCAGGAAGCCGATGCGGCCAAACGCCGGGTTTACCTGCTCAAGCCGCGCGCGCAGCGCGTCGAGCGTGTCGTATGGCAGCGTACGGCCGACCATTTCACTGAACGCGCGCACGATCTTCCAGTCCTCGCGCGCCTCGCCGGGCGGATAGACGGCGAGCAGGCTGCGCTGAACGCGGCCCTCGGTGTTGACGTAGGTACCGGATTTCTCCGTGTAAGCGGCACCCGGCAGTATGACGTCGGCACGCGCAGCACCGACGTCGCCATGATGCCCCTGATACACAACGAACGTACTTGCGCCGATTCGAGCCGTGTCGAGTTCGTCGGCGCCGAGCAGCCACAGAACATCGACGCCACCTTCCAGCATCCGTGCGAGCGACTTGCCGTTGGCACCGGGTACAAACCCCAGATCAAGTGCCCCGATACGCGCGGCGGCCGTGTGCAACACGTTGAAGCCGTGCCACTCGGGCGCGAGCGCACCCACCGACGCCGCCAACCGCCACGACGCGGCGAGCACCGCCGATCCATCAGGGCGTGCCAACGCGGCCTGACCGACGATGACCATTGGCTTCTTCGCGTCACGCAAAGCCTTTGTGAAGTCGTGTGAACCATCATGGAGTGCGGTCAACACGCTGGGCGCCGCGCCAAGTTCCTGCACCCGGTAGGTCAGATCCGTCTCGCTGCCGATCAGGCCGATCGGAATATTGCCGGCCAGCCACCGCTTGCGGATGCGCGCGTTCAGCACTGGCGCTTCGCGGCGCGGATTGGTGCCGATCAGCAGGATCGCATCCGCATCCTCGATGCCGGCGATCGACGTATTGAACGTGTAGAAGTCGCGGCGCGTCGCATCTAGGCGGGCACCATCCTGGCGGCAATCGAGATTGGCCGAGCCGAGCGCCGTCATGAGGTCCTTGAGCGCCAACATACTTTCGACGTCGCACAGGTCGCCTGCCACGGCACCGATACGATCTCCGCTCACACCATGCAGCCTCTCGGCGATTGCGGTGAAGGCTTCGGACCAGCTTGCCTCGATCAGTTTGCCATTGCGCCGCACCCATGGCCGATCGAGCCGACGCCGCCGCAGGCCATCGAGCGCGAAGCGCGATTTGTCCCCGAGCCACTCCTCGTTCACGTCCTCGTTCAGTCGTGGCAGGATGCGCAAGACCTCCGGCCCACGCGCATCAACACGGATGTTTGTGCCCACCGCGTCCAGCACGTCGATGCTGTCGACCTTCGACAATTCCCACGACCGCGCGACGAATGCATAGGGTTTGGAGGTCAGTGCACCAACAGGGCAGAGATCGATGATGTTGCCGGAGAGTTCGGAACCCAGTGCCTTCTCGACATAGGTCCCCACTTCCATGTGCTCGCCGCGTGACGTGGCACCGAGGTCAGGCACACCGGCGACCTCGGTGATGAAGCGGATGCAGCGCGTGCAGTGGATGCAGCGCGTCATCACCGTCTTTACCAGTGGGCCAAGATTCTTGTCATTCACCGCCCGCTTGTTCTCGGCGTAGCGCGAGTGATCCATGCCGTAGCCCATTGCCTGGTCCTGCAGATCACACTCGCCGCCCTGATCACAGATCGGGCAATCGAGCGGATGATTGATCAGCAGGAATTCCATCACGCCGCGACGGCCGTTGCGGACCATCGGTGAATTGGTGTGCACCACCATGCCATCGGCAACGGGATAGGTGCAGGACGAGATCGGCTTCGGCGGCGTCTTTTCGATCTCGACGAGACACATGCGGCAGTTGCCGGCGATCGACAGGCGTTCGTGATAGCAGAAGCGGGGGATTTCTTTCCCCGCGGCCTCACAGGCTTGCAGGACCGAGGAGCCGTTGGGTACTTCGACCTCGATGCCGTCGACGGTGACTTTGGCCATTATGAGAGGTCCCAAACCATCGTCATTGCGAGCGTAGCGAAGCAATCTCGGTCAAATGACGAGCACAGTACTTGACCGAGATCGCTTCGTCGCTGCGCTCCTCGCAATGACATTGTCATTCTGCCGCCATCCGCATCGGCGTGCGCGCCTTATAGGTCGTGATCCGCTGCTCCATCACTGGGCGGAAGTGGCGGATCAGACCCTGGATCGGCCAGGCCGCGGCGTCGCCGAGGGCGCAGATCGTATGGCCCTCGATCTGACGTGTGACTTGATCAAGCGTGTCGATCTCGGGGATCTCTGCCCTGCCCTCAACCATGCGTGTCATGACACGCCACATCCACCCGGTACCCTCACGGCATGGCGTGCACTGGCCGCAGCTTTCGTGCATGTAGAACTTCGACAGTCGCGCGATCGCCTTGATGATGTCGGTGGACTTGTCCATCACGATCACTGCCGCGGTGCCAAGTCCGCTCTTCGCATCGCGCAGCGAGTCGAAGTCCATCAGCACATCATCGCAGATGCTTTTGGGGATCACCGGCACCGAGGCGCCACCGGGGATTACCGCCAGCAGATTGTCCCACCCACCACGCACGCCGCCGGCATATCTATCGATCAATTCGCGCAACGGAATGCCCAGTTCTTCCTCGACATTGCACGGCTTGTTCACGTGGCCGGAGATGCAGAACACCTTTTGGCCCGAGTTCTTTGGTCGCCCCAGCGCATTGAACCACGCCGCACCACGCCGCATGATGGTCGGCGCCACTGCGATGCTCTCGACGTTGTTCACCGTCGATGGGCAACCATACAGCCCAACGGCGGCCGGAAATGGCGGCTTCAGCCGAGGCAGACCCTTCTTGCCTTCCAGACTTTCGAGCAGGCCGGTTTCCTCGCCACAGATATAGGCGCCGGCGCCACGGTGCAGAAAAACATCGAACGCATAGCCCGATCCGCACGCATCCTTGCCGATCAGCCCCGCCGCGTACGCCTCATCGATCGCTGACTGCAGCACCTTTGCTTCGTTGGCGAATTCACCGCGGATGTAGATGTACGCGGCGCACGCTCCCATCGCGAAGCCGGCGACCAGACAGCCTTCGACCAGCTTGTGTGGATCATGGCGAATGATGTCGCGGTCTTTGCAGGTGCCAGGCTCGGATTCGTCGGCGTTGACAATCAAGTAGCAGGGCCGGTCCGACTGCTTTGGCATGAACGACCATTTCAGCCCGGTGGGAAATCCGGCGCCGCCGCGCCCACGCAAGCCCGAGGCCTTCACCTCCTCGACGATCGCATCACGGCCCTTCTCGAGAATCGCCTTTGTATTGTCCCAGTCGCCACGGGCACGTGCGCCGTTCAGAAGCGGATCGTACAGACCGTAGAGGTTGGTGAAGATGCGGTCCTTGTCCTGCAACATCGGCTCAGCTCTCCGCACCGAAGGTCAGTGTCGTCAATGTCGTCGGTCCACCTTCGGGCGCGGATGTCTGACGGCCCGTTACCGATCCCGGCCTCGGTGGAGCGTCGCGCCGCAACGCCTCCAGCAACTGCTTCGTGCTTTCAGCGTCCAGGTCCTCGTAGAAATCATCGTTGACCTGGATGATCGGCGCGTTGACGCAGCCGCCGACGCATTCCACCTCGGTCATGGTGAATGCACCGTCCGCGCTGGTCTCGCCCCAGCCCTGGATGCCGGTCTCCGCTCGGCACGCCGCCACCACGTCATCCGAACCGCGCAGCCAGCACGGCGTGGTGGTGCAGACCTGCAGATGCCATTTGCCGATCGGCCGCAGGTTGAACATGAAATAGAACGTGGCAACCTCATAGACACGGATCGGCGCCATATCGAGCCGTCGCGCCACTTCGTCCATGCCCGCAGTGGGCACCCAGGCGCTGTCGGTCTGCCGCTTCATCTGGTCCTGCACCAGGTACAGCATTGGAAGCACCGCACTCGCCTGCTTCCCCGGCGGATACTTCGCCAGGATCGGTGGAATTGCCGCCTCGCTCTCCGCATCGAACAGGAAGTGCTCCGGCTGAACGAAGCCGGTGTCGTTTTTCTCGGCCATCTCTATCTGTCGATCTCGCCGAACACGATGTCGAGCGACCCGATGATCGCCACTGTGTCCGCCAGCATGTGCCGCTTCGCCATTACGTCAAGCGCCTGCAGGAACGCGAAACCGGTCGAGCGGATCTTGCAGCGATAGGGGCGGTTGGTGCCGTCGGCGACAAGATAGACACCGAACTCCCCCTTGGGACTCTCCACCACAGTGTACGTGGCACCGGCCGGCACGTGATAGCCCTCGGTGTAGAGCTTGAAGTGATGGATCAGCGCCTCCATCGACCGCTTCATCTCGGAGCGGTGTGGCGGCGTGATTTTGTGGTCCTGCACCTTCACCGGGCCCGGCCTCAGCCTGCCCAGCGCCTGCTGGATGATCTTCACGCTCTCACGCATCTCGGCAAGCCGCACGAGATACCGATCATAGCAATCGCCGTTGCGCCCGACCGGAATCTTGAAGTCCACCTCGGCGTATTTGTCATAGGGCTGCGACCGGCGCAGATCCCAGGGCACGCCGCTCGCGCGCAGACACGGCCCGGTGAACCCCCACGCCAGCGCCGCCTGCGCATCCATCACACCGATATCGACCGTGCGCTGCTTCCAGATGCGATTGCCGGTCAGCAACTCTTCCAGATCGTCCACGAACTTCGGGAACGTCTCGGCCCAGGCGGCGATGCGCGCTTCCAATCCCGCCGGCAGATCCTTCGCCACCCCACCAGGACGGAAGTAGTTCGCATGCAGTCGCGCACCTGACGCGGCCTCATGGAACTCCATCAGCTTTTCGCGTTCCTCGAAGCCCCACAGGCTCGGCGTGATCGCGCCGACATCCAGCGCATACGTTGTCACGTTCAGCAGGTGGTTCAGCACACGGGTGATCTCGGCGAACAGCACGCGAATCCACTGCCCGCGCTCCGGTACCTCGATGTCCAGCAGCTTCTCGGTCGCCAACGCGAAGGCGTGCTCCTCACACATCGGCGAAACGTAATCGAGTCGATCGAAATACGGTACCGCCTGCATATACGTCTTGTATTCTATCAGCTTCTCGGTGCCGCGATGCAGCAGACCGATATGCGGATCGGCGCGCTCCACAACTTCGCCGTCCATCTCCAGGATCAGCCGCAGCACGCCATGCGCCGCCGGATGCTGCGGCCCGAAGTTGATCGCGTGGCTGTCGATTTCGACCACGCGGGTCGCGGTCGGGCTGGCGTCGATATCTGGCGTTTCGCTCATCGTCTCACGCCTTCGTCTCGGATGGCGGCTGCACTTCCGCCGCCCGTGCCGTGTGAACCTTTTCGTCGCCAGGCAGCGTGGTTATTGCCTCCCACGGCGACAGGAAATCGAACGATCGGAAATCCTGCGTCAGCCGTACCGGTTCGTACACCACCGCCTTGCGGTCTTCGTCGTAGCGAACCTCCACATAGCCGGTCAGCGGGAAGTCCTTGCGCAGCGGATGTCCCTCAAATCCGTAGTCGGTCAAAATGCGCCGCAGATCGGGTTGGTCGGAGAACACAATGCCGAACAGGTCCCAGGCCTCGCGCTCCCACCACGTCGCGACGGGCCATACGGTGTGAACGGACGGCACCGGGATGTTCTCATCGGTCGTGACGATGACGCGTAGGCGCTGATTGAGCGACACCGACAGCAGATTGTAGACCACATCAAACCGCTCGGTGCGTTCCGGCCAATCGACGCCGCAAATGTCCATGACCTGCTCGAACGCGAACCGCGGGTCATCCCGGAGCGTCAATACCAGTTGCAGCAATCGGTCGCGATCGGCATGCGCGACAACCTCACCTTTCTCCGTCGTGGTGGCACGAACGCCGGGCAGAGCAGCAACGGCTTCAGCGAGATCAGCCACGAAGGATTGTCCCCGTGCGGCGGATCTTCTTCTGCAACTGCATGATCCCGTACACCAGTGCCTCGGCCGTCGGCGGACAGCCAGGTACGTATACATCTACCGGCACGACGCGATCGCAGCCGCGCACCACTGAATAGCTGTAGTGGTAATATCCGCCGCCGTTGGCGCAGCTTCCCATGCTGATCACCCAGCGCGGCTCAGGCATCTGGTCGTACACCTTGCGCAACGCCGGCGCCATCTTGTTGGTCAGCGTGCCGGCGACGATCATCACGTCGCTTTGCCGCGGCGAGGCGCGTGGGATGGTGCCGAACCGATCGAGGTCGTAGCGCGGCATATAGGCGTGGATCATCTCCACCGCGCAGCACGCCAGGCCGAATGTCATCGGCCAAAGACTGCCGGTGCGCGCCCAGTTCACCACCTTGTCGATGTTGGCGACGATGAAGCCTTTGTCGGCGATCTCACCAGTGATGCCCTTCACCACAGCATCCTGCTCCGGACCCGGCGGCAGCGCGTCGCGGTTCCAGGCGATGGCAGTGCTTCCACTCATGCCGCTACTCCCAATTGACGCCGCCGAGCGTCGTCATCCCGGCGAAGGCCGGGACCCACGTCTTTCACTCCCAATCCAGCGCTCCCTTGCACCACTCGTAGACGAAGCCGACGGTGAGCACGCCAAGGAAACCCAGCATCGACAGGAAGCCGAACCAACCGATGTCCTTCAGCGATACCGCCCAGGGAAACAGGAACGCGACCTCGAGATCGAAGATGATGAAAAGAATTGCCACCAGATAGAACCGCACATCGAAGCGGCGCCGGGCATCGTCGAACGGCTCGAAGCCGCATTCATAGGCGGACACCTTCTCGGGATACGGCTTCTGCCGCGCCGCGATCAGCGAGCCGCCCACCAGCGCCAAGGCGATTCCCCCGGCGATCACCATAAACACCAGGACGGGCAGATATCCGTAGAGCACTGGCTGCATGTCAGGTCCGATCGAACAGGCGTGTGTCACACGCCGGACGCGGCCCTTATGACCGGGCCATGCCAGGACACCCCCGACGCGAAACGCGCGGACATTAACCCTAACCGCGCGCCACCGCCATAGGCCCCGGCTTGCTGGCGCGAGCGACGGGACTTGAACCCGCGACCTCCGGCGTGACAGGCCGGCGCTCTAACCAACTGAGCTACGCCCGCGCAAAACAGGGGGCACGACTTACGGCGCTCGCATTGCCGGGTCAAGCACTCACCATTGGTGGGCGGTGACGGATTCGAACCGCCGACCCTCTCGGTGTAAACGAGACGCTCTACCGCTGAGCTAACCGCCCGCAGTGGTCACTGAACCGCGTCCTTCAATCCCTTGCCCGCTTTGAAGCGGACGGTGGTCGAAGCCGGGATCGGCATCTCCTCGCCAGTGCGTGGATTGCGGCCAGTGCCAGCCTTGCGCTCAGCCGTCACGAACGTGCCAAACCCGAGCAGCCGCACCTCTTCCTTGTTCTTGAGCGCACCCTCGATCACGCCGAACACCGCATCAACCACCTCGGTCGCCTTGGTGCGCGGCAAGTCGGTCTGGTCCGCGACAGCCGCGATGAGATCCATTTTGTTCACTGGCTCAATTCCTCTTGATGCGGTGATGCAAGGTGGCGCCGACGCCGATGGCCGACCGGGGGCGCGACACTAATGGCGCAGTTTCTGCCACGTCAATGCAGCAGAAAGGCCCGCCGGACCATGCCGACGGGCCTTTCTTAGGTACGCGCGATCAGTGCGGCAGCGAAGCTGCGGGTTGCTGTGGCGGAGGCGGAGGCGTTGGTTCTGCCGGCTCCTCCCACTCGATCGCTTCAGGCCTGCTCGCCAGCGCCTGCGCGATCACCTCATCCACGTCCGCAACCGGCACAATCTTCATGTGCCGTTTGACGTTGTCCGGAATCTCCGCAAGGTCCTTCTCGTTCTCCTTGGGAATGAACACCGTGGTGATCCCTGCACGCAGCGCTGCCAGCAGCTTCTCCTTCAATCCGCCGATTGGCAGAACGCGGCCACGCAGCGTGATCTCGCCGGTCATCGCCACGTCGCGTCGCACCGGGATACCGGTGAGGATCGACACGATCGATGTGGCCATCGCGACGCCCGCCGACGGTCCATCCTTGGGCGTGGCACCCTCGGGTACGTGCACGTGGATGTCGCGCTTCTCGAACAATGTCGGCTTGATGCCGAACCGCGTCGAACGGCTGCGAACGTAGCTCAACGCAGCCGACACGCTCTCCTGCATCACGTCGCCCAGCTTGCCGGTGATCTTGATGTTGCCCTTGCCAGGCAACAGCACCGACTCGATGGTCAGGATCTCGCCGCCGACCTCGGTCCAGGCCAAGCCGGTAACCACACCGACCATGTCCTCAGCCTCGGTCTCGCCGAACCTGAATTTGCGAACGCCCGAGTATTTCTCAAGGTTCTTCCGTGTGATCGCCACCCTCTTCGTCTTCTTGGTGACGATCTCCTTCACCGCCTTACGGGCGAGGTTGGCGATCTCGCGCTCCATGTTCCGCACGCCAGCCTCGCGGGTGTAGTAGCGGATCAGGTCGCGCAGCGCGTCATCCGAGATGTGCCACTCGGTCTCCTTCAGTCCATGCGCTTCCGACTGCTTGGCAATCAGGTGGCGCTTGGCAATCTCCACCTTTTCATCCTCGGTGTAACCGGGGATGCGGATGATCTCCATGCGGTCCATCAGCGGCTGCGGCATGCGAAGCGAGTTTGCCGTGGTGACGAACATCACGTCGGACAGGTCGTAGTCCACCTCCAGGTAGTGATCGGCGAAGGTGGAGTTCTGCTCGGGGTCCAGCACCTCCAGCAGCGCCGAGGACGGATCGCCGCGCCAGTCGGCGCCCAGCTTGTCCACCTCGTCCAGCAGGAACAGCGGATTGGAGGTCTTCGCCTTCTTCATGCCCTGGATCACCTTGCCGGGCATCGAGCCGATATAGGTACGCCGATGGCCGCGGATCTCCGCCTCGTCGCGCACGCCGCCCAGCGACATGCGAACGAAGTTGCGTCCCGTCGCGCGTGCAACCGACTTGCCCAGTGAGGTCTTGCCGACGCCGGGCGGTCCCACCAGGCAAAGGATCGGACCCCGCACCTTCGGCGACCGCGCCTGCACGGCGAGGTATTCGATGATACGCTCCTTCACCTTCTCCAGCCCGTAGTGATCCGCCTCCAGCACCTTCTCGGCCGCAGTCACATCGTTGCGGATCTTGCTGCGCTTCTTCCAGGGGATCGACAGCATCCAGTCGAGATAGTTGCGCACCACCGTCGCCTCGGCGCTCATCGGGCTCATGGTCTTGAGCTTCTTCAGCTCCTGCATGGCCTTCTCGCGCGCCTCCTTCGAGAAACGCGTCTTCTTGATGCGCGCCTCGAGTTCGGCGTTCTCGTCCTTGCCGTCCTCGCCCTCGCCGAGCTCCTTCTGGATCGCCTTGAGCTGCTCGTTCAGGTAGTACTCGCGCTGCGTCTTCTCCATCTGCCGCTTCACGCGGCTGCGGATGCGCTTCTCGACCTGCAGCACGCCGATCTCGGACTCCATGTGTCCGAACACCCGCTCCAGCCGCTCGCCGATCTTGGCGATCTCGAGCAGCTCCTGTTTCTCGGCGATCTTGAGGTTGAGATGGCTCGCCACCGTGTCGGCGAGCTTCGAAGGCTCTTCGATCTGGTTGAGCGAGACCAGGACCTCGGGAGCGATCTTCTTGTTCAGCTTGATGTACTGCTCGAACTGCGACACCACCGTGCGGCCGAGAGCTTCGAGCTCCTTGGCATCGGCGCCCTGATCAGGCATCGCCTCGACGAACGCCTCGAAGTAGCTGTCGGTGTCACGGAAGCCGGTGATCTTCGCGCGCTTGCCGCCCTCCACCAGCACCTTCACCGTGCCGTCCGGGAGCTTGAGCAACTGCAGGATCGTCGAGACAGTGCCGACACGATAGATATCGTCGGCGGATGGATCATCCTGTGCGGCGTTCTTCTGCGCCACCAGCAGGATCTGCTTGTCATCCTTCATCACCGCTTCGAGCGCACGGACAGATTTCTCGCGCCCGACGAACAGCGGCACAATCATGTGGGGAAATACGACGATATCGCGCAATGGCAGCACGGCCAGCACGTCGCCGCTCGCGGCGGAAACGGGTGTTGTCTCGTCCGGTGTTTTCTCGTCCGGGCGTCCCTGAGGTTCCGGCGCAGGCCGATCCGAGTCGTTCATGGTTGACCTCCTTTATGGACAGTCGACGCCCAATCCGCCCGACTTATGGAACCCTTGCGGCACGGGAGGCGCCCCAAGGGGCCGGCAAGCCCCCTGGACAGGATGCCATATCGGCTGCCGGGCAATGCAGCGCAAGACCTTCAAATTCCAGGGTCGCAATTTCGCGAGCGACCGTTGCCAGCGGCTCAGGCGGAGCTTTCCGCCCTCCCCTTGCCGTACAGGTAGAGGGGGTTGGAGCGCGCTTCGGCGACTTCGCGGTTGATCACCACCTCCTCTACTCCATCAAGACCGGGAAGCTCGAACATGGTGCCCAGCAGGATGGACTCCATGATCGAACGCAGGCCGCGAGCACCGGTGCGCCGGGCGATGGCCCGCGTCGCCACAGAGTGCAAAGCGTCGTCCGTGAAGGAAAGTTTCACCCCCTCCATCTCGAACAGCCTGCCATACTGCTTGACCAGCGCGTTCTTCGGCTTGGTCAGAATCTCCATCAGTGCGCCCTCGTCGAGATCCTCGAGGGTCGCCACGACCGGCAAGCGGCCGATGAACTCGGGGATCAGGCCGAACTTCAGCAGATCCTCCGGCTCCACCTCACGCAGAATCGCGCCGGTTCGCCGCTCGTCCTGCGACCGCACCTCCGCACCATAGCCGATGCCGGAACCCTTGCCGCGGGCGGCTATGATCTTCTCCAGCCCGGAGAATGCGCCGCCGCAGATGAACAATATGTTGGTGGTATCGACCTGCAGGAACTCCTGCTGCGGATGCTTGCGACCACCCTGCGGTGGCACCGAGGCCACGGTGCCTTCCATGATCTTCAACAACGCCTGCTGGACGCCCTCGCCGCTCACATCCCGCGTGATCGACGGGTTGTCGGACTTACGGGAGATCTTGTCGACTTCATCGATATAGACGATGCCCCGCTGCGCCCGCTCGACGTTGTAGTCGGCCGATTGCAACAGCTTCAGGATGATGTTCTCGACGTCCTCGCCCACATAGCCCGCCTCGGTCAGCGTCGTCGCATCCGCCATGGTGAACGGCACGTCGAGGATACGAGCCAGCGTCTGGGCAAGCAGCGTCTTGCCGGACCCGGTCGGGCCGACGAGCAAAATGTTCGACTTGGCGATCTCGATGTCGTTGTTCTTCTGGCTGTGCGCCAGCCGTTTGTAGTGATTGTGGACGGCGACAGAGAGCACACGCTTGGCATGGTCCTGGCCGATCACGTAGTCGTCCAGCACCTTGCAGATCTCGCGCGGCGTCGGCACCCCGTCGCGCGACTTGACCAGATGCGTCTTGTGCTCCTCACGAATGATATCCATGCAGAGTTCGACGCATTCGTCGCAAATGAACACCGTCGGCCCGGCGATGAGCTTGCGAACCTCATGCTGGGACTTGCCGCAGAATGAGCAGTAGAGAGTGTTCTTCGAATCGCCGGACTTGCTCATGCGTACTCCTGCCCCGGACTCGCGGGGAGCCACAGGGGTGACTTTACTCTCCGGGGGCCGCAAGGGACAAGAACCACGATCGGCCTAGGCTGATGCCGTCCCTTCGGCCAGCAGATGTGGCGTGCCGGCCCGAGAACTGATGGCGCTAGGTCAGGACCGCCCGCCAACTTCTTCCGGCGTGGGGCGGTTCTCCACCACCTCGTCGACCAGGCCAAAATCACGGCTTTCCTCAGCCGACATGTAAGCGTCACGCTCCAGCTTGCGCTCGATCGCCTCGATCGGCTGGCCGGTGTGGCGGACATAGATCTCGTTCAGCCGCTTTCGGAGGGTCAGAATCTCGCGCGCCTGGATTTCAATATCGGTCGCCTGGCCCTGGGCCCCGCCCGAAGGCTGGTGAACCATGATCCGCGAATTGGGCAGGGCGTAGCGCTTGCCCTTGGCGCCGGCGGCCAGCAACAGGCTGCCCATAGAGGCCGCCTGCCCAATGCAGACGGTGGATACCGGGCTGCGGATATATTGCATCGTGTCATAGATAGCGAGGCCGGCCGAGACCACACCGCCGGGGCTATTGATGTAGAACGAGACGTCCTTGCTGGGGTTCTCGAACTCGAGATACAGGAGCTGGGCGCAGATCAGTGAACTGACCTGGTCAAAGACCGCACCTGTGAGGAATATGATCCGCTGCTTCAGCAGGAGCGAATAGATATCGTAGGCGCGCTCCCCCCGGGCGGTCTGCTCCACCACCATTGGCACAAGATTATTGGAATAGATCTCAACGGGATCGCGATCCTTCATGGTGGACACCCTCAAGTCGGCACGTCACCATAGATAGGCTAAACCGGTCTGGACTCCAACCGGCCAGACGGCCAGTGCTTCATTCTGTAGTCGCGGGCCGGTCGGTGGCCTCCGCGGACTGGTCAGCGGCCGCAGGTTGGTCGATGGTGGACGCGGGCGGGTCGGTTGCGGCCACAGATTGGTCGGTAATAGTCGCGGGTGGGTCGGCGGCCACCGTGGCCGGCGGCGGTTCCTCCGCCAGTTCCTCCGGCGTGACGGTCTTTTCCTCGACCTTTGCCAGTTCCAGGATGAAGTCGATGACCTTCTCCTCGAACAAAGGAGCGCGCAGCGTCTCGGCCGCCCGCGGGTTCTGCCGGAAGAACTCGAACAACTGCTGTTCCTGGCCCGGATAGCGCATCGCCTCAGCGCGCATCGCACGCGTCATCTCGTCCTGTCCCACGGTGATGCTGTTCACCCGGCCGATCTCGGCCAGCAACAGGCCCAGCCGGACGCGGCGCTCCGCGATGGCGCGATATTCGGCCTTCAGCGTCTCCTCGTCCTTCGCCTTATCATCATCGTCCAGTCGTCCCGCCTGCCGATCTGCCTCCAGGCGTTGCCAGATCTGGCTGAATTCCTGCTCGACCATCCCCTCGGGGGAGGCGAACCTGGTCATGTCCGCGAGCGCATCCAGCAACTGGCGCTTCAGCCGCAGCCTCGCCATCTGGTCGTACTCGGTCTGAAACCGCCGGGTAACGGTCTCCCGCATCTCGGCGAAATCCTCGAAGGCGAGCTTCTTCGCCAGCTCATCGTCGAGCGCCGGCACCAGCGGACGGCTCAGCGCGTTGGCGGTGACATCGAAGCTTGCGTCCTTGCCGGCCAAGGTCGGCACACCGTATTCGGCCGGGAAGGTAACCTCGATCGTGCGGGTCTCACCCGGCTTCATCTCCTCGAGCTGCTCGCTGAAGCCCGGAATGAACCCCGTGCCACCGATCTCCACCTCGATGCCCTTGCCGGTACCGCCCGGGAACTCGGCCCCATCGACGCGCCCGACATAATCGACGGTGAGCACCTCGCCCTTCGCCGCGCCTCGGTCACCGAGCTCATCGGCCGTGATCGGTTCGAGGGTCCGATTGCGCTGGGCGATGCCGGCGAGCGCCTCGTCCACGGCCTCGGCCGGTGCCTCGGCCCGCATCCGGGTGAGCTGAACCGTCCCGAAGTCCGGCAACGTTATCTCCGGCAGCAGCTCGAGCTCGACCTTGAACTCCAGGTCCTTGGCGGAGTTGCCGCTCGGATCAAGGCTCAGAACGTCGACCTTGGGCTGGAGCGCTGGCCGCAGGCCGCGCTCGGTCAGCACCTGCTGGGTGGCCTCGGTAACCGACTCCTCCAGCACCTCGGCATTGACCGCCGTGCCGAAGCGCTGGCGCACCACGGTGGGCGGGATCTTCCCCGGCCGAAACCCAGGCAAGGTCAGTGTCTTGCCGAGATTGGCCAATCGGGCGGCGCGCTTGCTCTCGATATCGGCGGCCGGAACCACCACGGTGTAGGCGCGCTTCAGCCCCTCGGAGAGCGTTTCGGTAACCTGCATTGTCCAACCCCGTCGATATCCACCCGCAGCGTGGTGCGGGCGGAGGGATTTGAACCCCCACGGCTTGCGCCACCAGAACCTAAATCTGGCGTGTCTGCCAGTTCCACCACGCCCGCGCTCGTGCGCCCGCCCAGCCGCGAACGCGGGGCTTTAGCGCACGCTGTCCGGCGGGACAAGGAAGCGGGCGGCGCTTTTCCGCGCTCCCTTTGACCCGTAGTGGCCGAGGTGCGAGAATTCGCACCGGCCGTCCAGATCGCTCACAGGGAACTTGCGCGTTACTTGCTCACATCTTCTCGTTTGCCCCCATGCCAATCCGGTCACACCCGTGCTAACTTGGTTTCAACCGGTATCATTTCGTAGGTGTACGCATGGCGCAGGCTAGCCGCAGCAAGGGGAAGGCCAGACCCAAGGCCCGCTCCAGCAACGGATCGCACGAGCCGACTGCTGCCGGGCGAGACTACAGCATCGCCGCGGTAGGCCGCGCGCTCGACCTGCTCGAGGCACTGTCGCGTATCGGTCCGGCCCCCCTGGCGGCCCTGGCCGACCAGGCGCGCTGCACCCGCACGGCCGGCTTCCGCCTGCTACGCACCCTGGAAGCGCGAGGCTTTGCGATCCAGGACGAAGCGCGCGGGATGTGGCGGCTCGGCGCCCGTTGGGGCGTCCTGGGCCGCGCGGCGGCTGAGCAGGGCGCACTCGAGGCGACCGCCATGCCGTTCCTCGCCGCTCTCGGCAAGACCTGCGGCGAGAATGTCTATCTTAGAGTACGCGACGGCCTGGAGAGCGAGACCATCGCGATCTATCAGGCCGACCCAGGCCTGCGGCTCTACAGTGAGGTCGGCAAGCGTCAGCCACTGCACGCCGGGTCCAGCCGACTGCTGCTGGCCCACGCGCCTGAGGCGGTGCAGACCCAGGTACTCGCCCAGCGCCTACCACGTTTCACGCCGGCAACCAGAACCGACGCCGCATGGATCGCCGCCGATCTTCAGCGCATCCGCACTCGCGGCTATCTGCTCACCACTGACGAAGTCGTCGCCGGCGCGGCCACTGTCGCCGCTCCGGTGCGCGACGCGTCAGGCCAGGTGGTGGCTGTGCTCTCGGTCAGTGCTCCCACGATGCGAATGCGTCCGCCGCGGCCACGCGCCCTGTTGCCGATGGTCCTCGATGCCTCCGCGAAGCTGTCCCAGACCCTGGGTGCCACCGCCGGCCACGCGGCGACCAAGCCGGCTGAGGGACGAAGAGCTCAGGGGCAGCCCTCCGCGTCGGCTCACGATACCGCCGATGCGGCACCGGCCCTGGCCGCATCCGGACCGCACTCGATCTTCCGCTGATCGTCACGTCGCTTCTCTGACGCGCGGATCACTGCATCGCAAGCTGATGCGAAGCGCCTGCGGCACCTCCGCCAGCACAGGCAAGCGTGTTCGACGGTGATGACCGATCTGATCCATTGGATCGGATCGCCTTCATTGTCGTAATGTCGGCTCGATCAGGACGTTCGGGAGATGCCCGCCTTCTTCGCTTCGTCCAGCAACGCGGGAACGCCCTCGGTGATTGTGTGGATGCCGAGAACGCTGGTGAGCTGCAGCACCTCCATGATCTCCGCCACTGTCGCGCCGTGGCCGAGCGCGTTGCGTATATGGGTGCGCAGGCCGGGCAGATAGAGGTGCGTGGTCGCTGCATCGATCGCGACGTAGATCAGCTCGCGGATCTTAGGTCCCAGCGTCCCGTACTGCCACGGCACCGACGACAAGCGGGAATAGGCGTCGAAGAACTCTGGCGAGTGCTGCAGGAACTGTTCCCACACCGGATTCCAATATCCGCGATTTTGCACGAATTCCTGCTTCAGCTTTTCCTGCTCGGCGGTAAGCGGACCTTCCTTCACCTCGCCGCCGCGACCGGACTTGCGCAGCTCGTCGATTAATATGGGCAGGCCTGTGGACATGGTGTGAATGCCGAGTACCGAGACGATCTCCAGCACCTCCATCACCTCGTCCCGAGTGGCGCCTTGCTTCAGCGCATTGGCGATGTGGATTCGCGTGCCTGGATTGTAGAGATGCGTCGTGGAGGCATCGATCGCGACGTAGATCAGCTCCTTGATCTTCGGCGGCAGCGTGCCGTGCTTCCACGGCACGGACGACAACACGCTGTAAGCCTCGAAGTACTCGGGCGAAAGTTGCAGCACGCCATCCCACAGCCCGCTCCAATAGCCGCGTGCTGCGATGAAGTCGTCCTTCAGCTTTTGTCGACGAGCGTCCAGGTCAGCCATTGCTCATTCCCCCCATTCGCGACTGGCGCGGTCGCCTGATTTCACAGCGACCAGATCATCGAAGCAACGCCCGTACCTGACACATCGGCCGAGCTGTGAATCGCTTCATATCGGCGCGGCTCCCTCCCACACATGTTCCGTCGCGTCACGAAACCGCCGAAGCGAACGGAGAGGGTCATGGGCAAGTTTCTGGTTCTAGCCGCCGCCACCGTGGCCCTCAACGCCTTCGCGCCTCTGGTCCACGCGCAGGACTACGTGGTCAACGGCCATGCGGCATCGAAGGTGGAAGCGCAGTTCCTGGCGTCCTACAGCGCCCCGGCGGGCCACTGGCAGGTCGACGGGTATGGCATCTCACGCGTTGCCGACGAGCATCCGGTCCAAAGAGTTGCGCAGACCACTGGCCCCAAGTGCTGGTATGTGCTCGACGTGCGGCTCTGCGATTGAGCTGAACGGGACTCGGCGTCGCCCAGTCGGGCGGCTCCGAGTCCGCGGCCATTTCTGACGGGCGCGGGTCCGTCGCCTACGCGCCACATCCCTCATCGCGCAGCAGTTCGGTCACAGCTTCGGCCGGCACGTCGCCGGCGGTGAACGCCTGGCCGATCCCGCGCGCGAGCACAAACTTCAGGGCCCCATCGCGCACCTTCTTGTCGCGCCGCATGTGCCCGACCAGCGTCTCGGCGGAGAAGCGCCGGTTCAGCATGCGCAGCTCCGCCGGCATGCCCAATGTCGAGACGTGCGACACCACGCGATCCGCATCGTCCGCGGCACAGTGCCCGAGCCGCGCCGACAACCGGAACGCCAGCCCCAGCCCCACCGCGACACCCTCGCCGTGCAGCAGGCCGCCCGTGTAGCCGTATTCTGCTTCCAGCGCGTGGCCGAACGTATGGCCGAGATTGAGCAGAGCGCGGCCGTCGTTCGGCTTTTCCTCGCGCTCATCGTCGCCCACCACTGCAGCCTTGAACGCGCAGGCGCGCATGATCGCCTCGGCTTGCGCCTCGCGGTCGCCACGAACAACGGCGGCGCCGTTCGCCTCGCACCAGGCAAAGAATGCCGCGTCGCCGATCAAGCCAGCCTTGGCGATCTCGGCATAACCCGCGCGCAGCTCGCGCGGCGGCAGCGTGGCGAGGGTCCCGGTGTCGGCGAGCACCATGCGCGGCTGATAGAACGCACCGACGAGGTTCTTGCCTTGCGACGTGTTCACCCCGGTCTTGCCACCCACAGACGAGTCCACCTGTGACAGTAGTGTGGTCGGCACCTGCACGAACGGCAGCCCGCGCAGCGTCGTGGCGGCAGCGAAACCCGCGAGATCGCCAACGACGCCGCCGCCAAGTGCGATCACCGTCGTGCGCCGCTCAACGCGGGCCTCCAGCAACTGATCGACCACGCTCTGCCAGCTCGCGAGGCTTTTTGACGCTTCGCCCTGCGGCACGACGATTTGGCTGACCTTGACCGCCGTTGCCTCCAGGCCGCGCAACAGAGCGGGAAGATGCAGGCGTGCCACTGTCTCGTCTGTCACCACCACCGCGCGCTTCTGTTCCATGCGCGGCGCCAGCAGTGCGCCGGCACGCGTCAGGAGATCGTCGCCAATCACGACGTCGTAGCTGGTACTGGGCAGAGCGACTGACAGCCGTCGCGGCGCCTGCCAGTCGAGCAGCGCATTCAGCACGCGGCTGGTAGTCGCGTCCGGGCTCTCATCGACGCAATCGACAATCACGTTGGCCTCCGCATAGATCGGGTATCGTACATCCATCAGCCGCTGCATGACATCCGCCGGATTTCCGTCGGCCAGCAGGGGTCGGTTGTCGCGCCCGGCGACACGGCGGAGCAGCGGAGCCAGCGGGCAGCGCAGCCAGACCGAAACCGCCTCTTCGCGCGCCAGTGCACGCGTTTCGGGGTCAATAAAGGCGCCGCCACCAAATGCGAGCACGAGCGGATCACCGGACAACAGCCGGCGGATCACCTTGCGTTCGCCGGCGCGGAAGTCGGCCTCGCCATAACGCGAGAACAACTCCGGGATCGTGCAGCCCGCTGCCAACTCGATCTCCGAATCGGCGTCACGGAACGGCAGGCCGAGCCGCGCGGCCAGTCGCCGGCCGATCGAGGTCTTGCCGGCGCCCATCAGCCCGACCAGGACGATGCTGCGTCCGGCGAATGCGTCAGGCAGTGGCACAGCTTCCTTGAGTACGGAATTGCGTATCATGATTGCGAACGCTAGCACACCGGCCGCATTCCGGGCCAAGATGGCGACAGCGAATCCATGGGCACGAGTCGGTGGAGCAGACGATGATCCGCATCTTTCTGATCGTCGTCGCGGCGGGGCTGGTGGTCCTCGGTGCCGCGGTGGTGTTCCTTGGCGGGTATCCGCCCAACCCGACGCCACACCCGGTGGAAAAGGTGCTGCCAAACGATAAGTTCCAGAGCCACTGAGTGGATCGGCACGTCGAGGCGTTCCTGGAGATGCTGGCCGCTGAACGCGGCGCGGCACGCAACACCTTGATGGCGTATCAAGCCGATCTGGACGATTTTGCCGCCTTCGCCGCCGCACGCGGCCAGCCGCCGGCGCAGTGCGATGCGGCGCTGTTGCAGGCTTACATGGCCGGCCTGCACCGCGTGGGTCTCGCTGCCCGCACGGCCGCCAGGCGTTTGTCGGCTCTGCGACAATTCCACCGGTTTCTGCTGCGCGAAGGTGTGCGCACGGACGATCCCACCACGTTGCTCGACGCACCGCGTCTGCCGCGGACACTACCGAAATACCTGAGCGAACAGGAGGTCGAGGCGCTGCTGGACTCCGCGAAGCGTCTTCCCGGGCAGCGAGGCGCACTCGCTCGGGCGGCACTGGAGATCCTCTACGCGACCGGACTGCGGGTGTCGGAACTGCTGGCATTGCCACGCCGAGCGCTGGCCAGCGATGCCGCGGTGCTGCTGATCCGCGGCAAAGGCGGCAAGGAGCGCATCGTGCCGCTGTCCGACAAGGCGAAGCAGGCCGCCGCCGAACTGGTGGCGGAGCAAGACGGCGAGGGGCGACACCTGTTTCCCGGCCGCGACCCGCGTCGCACGCTGACGCGGCAGGCGTTCTTCCTGCTGCTCAGGCAGGTGGCGCTGGAAGCTGGCCTCGACCCGGCGCGGGTGTCACCGCATGTGCTGCGACATTCTTTCGCCTCGCACCTGCTGGCGCATGGCGCCGACCTGCGCAGTCTGCAATTGCTGCTGGGACATGCGGATATCGCCACCACCCAGATCTATACGCACGTGCTGGCCGAGCGGCTCCAGCGACTGGTGGAGGCACATCACCCGCTGGCGCGGCGGTTGGCGTAGCGCTTACTCCGCGATCGCCAGCACCGGCCGACGTGCGATCCGCAGCACCAGCAGCGACGCGATCAGGCACGCTGCGCCGCTGGCGATGAAGGCGCCGAGATAGCTGCCGGTCTCGTTGCGCATCACGCCGGCGCCGACCGCGGCGATGGCACCGCCGATCTGATGGCCGCAGACGATCCATGACACGATCACCGGTGCGTCGCGCTTGCCGAACACCTCGTTGGTCAGGGCGACGGTCGGTGGCACCGTGGCCACCCAGTCCAGCCCGTAGAACACCGCGAAGATCGACAGGCTGACCAGACTGAAGTTGGTGAACGGCAGCACCATCAGCGACAGTCCGCGCAGTCCGTAGTACCAGAACAGCAGGACCCGCGCGTTGTAGCGATCGGTGAGCCAGCCCGATGCGGTGGTGCCGATCAGGTCGAACACCCCGATCGCAGCCAGCAGGCTGGCGGCCGTTACCGCGGGAATGCCGTGATCGATGCAATAGGGAATGAGGTGCGTCGCCACCAGCCCGTTGGTGGAGAAACCGCACACCGCGAAGCTCGAGAACAGTAGCCAGAAATCCAGCGAGCGCACGCCGCGCCTCAGGCCGGACAGCGCAACCACCACTGGATTGGCGGTCGTCCGCGCGATCGGCGGTTCGGCAGCCGCCCCGTACGGTCCAAGCCCTACGCTGCCGGGACTTTCCGCCAGCACCAGCGCCACGACGGGGATCAGCGCCAGAATCACCAGCGCTACCAGCCACGGAACGCTCCGCCACCCGAGATGCTCGGCAAGGCTCGCCAGCAGGGGCAGGAACACGAGTTGCCCGCTGGCGTTGCTCGCCGTCAGCAGCCCGACCACGAGGCCGCGACGTGCGACGAACCAACGATTTGCCACCGCGGTCGCCATCCCGACCATGCCGGCGCCGGAGCCGATGCCGACCAGCACGCCCCAGGTTGCGTAAAGCTCCCACGGCCGGGTCGCGAACGCCGCACCGCCGGCGCCCGCAGCCAACAAGGTGAGCGAACTCAGCACCGTACCGCGCATGCCTATGCGCTGGATAAGAGCGGCGCCGAACGGTCCGACCAGGCCGCCCAGCAGGATGTTCAGCGAGATCGCGCCCGAGATCGTCGCGGCGTTCCAGCCGAACGCTTGCTCCAACGGCACAATGAGCACGCCAGGAGCGGCGCGCACCCCCACGGTCGCCAGGATGACCGTGAACATCACGGCCACGACGACCCAGGCATAGTGGATGCGCCCAGCCAGCAACCGGGCCACGCGGTGAGGCACCATCCCTTCTCCTCCGTACTTGCCAACAACATGACGATCGTCATAGCTTAGTCAAGCAAATACATGACGATCGTCATGCAATTCAGGATGCGGAGCATCGGATGACCGGGGAGCGAAAGGCAGGAACGCGCGAACGGATACTCGCCGCCGCTGGCGAGTTGTTCGGCGGCCATGGGATAGACGCGGTCGGGGTGGACGCGATCATGCACCACGCCGGCCTGACGCATGGCGGGTTCTATTCGCATTTCGCCTCGAAGGAGGCGCTGGTGGCCGAAGTGTCGGCTGCCGCCCTCGCGCGCTCCGCCGCCCGATGGGAGCGAATTTGTCAGGAAGCCGACCCGGCGACCGCACTGGCACGCATCGTCGGAAGTTACCTCGATCCGGCACATATCGCGGCGGCCGAAAGCGGTTGCGTCCTGACGACGCTGGGCCCCGAGATCGCGCGGCGGCGCGACACGCGCCCGCAAATCACCGCGTCGATCCGGCGCATGCTCGATGTGCTGGAGCGCTGCCTGCCGCGGAGGCACCGGCGCCAACGCGCACTGGAGGCACTCTCGGGCATGGTCGGAGCGGTCGTGCTGGCGCGGCTCTGCGATGATTCGCAGCTTGCCGCTGAGTTTTTGGCGGCGGGAAGGAAAGTGGCCGGCTTGACCTAATGATGCCGCCGCAGTTTGTACTTGGCAGCAGGAGGTTTACGGCCTAATAACGTAGAAATGACGTCTGGCGGGGACGGGCAACGTGACCGCGATTGATCAGCATGTCGGCCGGCGAATCAGGGGCAAGCGTCGCGCGCTGGGCTTGAGCGAGGACTTGCTGGCCCAGGCACTCGGGATCGATTCGGACCGGATCGAAGCCTATGAGCGTGCGACGCAGCGTGTGCCCTCGGAACACCTTGGCCGATTGAGCGAGGTTTTCGGGGTACCCCTCAGCTATTTCTTCCCGGCCAATCCGCACAGCGGCTTGTGAGCTGCCCACTATCGAAGGCCCGCCAGGTCGCCGCTCAGCGACCTTTCCGCCTCGGGGATTTGTGCTAAAGCCCGCGGCCTATGCGCCATTACCTCGACTTTGAAAAGCCGGTCGCCGAACTTGAGGGGAAGATCGAGGAGCTCCGCCGCATGTCGGAGCCCGGCGGCATCAACATCGCCGAAGAGGTGTCGCGCCTCACCGCAGTGGCGGATCGCCAGTTGCGGACGACCTATGCCAAGCTGACACCCTGGCAGAAGACACTGGTCGCGCGTCATCCCGACCGGCCCAAGGCAATGGATTATATCAGCACTCTGATCAGCGACTTCACGCCGCTCGCGGGCGATCGCGCCTTCGCCGACGACGCGGCGGTGCTGGGTGGGCTGGGACGGTTCCGCGGACGTTCGGTGATGGTGCTGGGGACCGAGAAAGGTGCCGACACTGACAGCCGGGTGAAGCACAATTTCGGCATGGCGCGGCCCGAAGGCTACCGGAAGGCGCGGCGGCTGGTCGAGCTCGCCGGTCGCTTCGGCCTGCCGGTGTTGAGCTTCGTCGATACCTCCGGCGCTTTCCCGGGAATTGACGCTGAGGCGCACGGCCAGGCAGAGGCCATCGCACGTTCGATCGAGGCGTGCCTCGAAGCGCCGGTGCCACTGGTTGCCACGATCATCGGAGAGGGCGGATCGGGTGGCGCGATCGCGATCGCCGCCGGAGATCGCGTCCTGATGCTGGAGCACGCGATCTACTCGGTGATCTCGCCGGAAGGTTGTGCCTCCATCCTGTGGCGCGACGCAGCGCAGGCACCCGCCGCGGCGGAGGCGCTGCGACTGACCGCAGACGATCTCATGCGGCTATCGCTGGTGGATGGGGTGATCCCCGAGCCCCTCGGCGGCGCCCAGCGCAACCCGGCGGCAGCCATGGCCGCGGTGGGGGATACGGTGGCCGAGACGCTGCTGCCGCTGGTCGGGCTGGACGGTGCCACGCTGAAGGCGCGGCGGCGCGAAAAGTTCCTGGAGGCTGGCCAGGTGGCGTCGGGAATTTTCTGAGGCCGCCCCTACCCCTATGTCCGCACTTCTCCCCACCGCCACGATTGGACATCTGGCAGGTCCTCGCCATGCGTGCGCACATACATCCGGTGCTCGACAAGCTTGTCGCGACAGAGCTGCTTCACGTGCCCGGCGATGCCTCTCAGCCGAGGAATCCGATCGATCACGTCGCCGGCCAGATGGAACCGATCGAGGTCGTTGAGCACCGTCATGTCGAACGGTGTCGTTGTTGTGCCTTCCTCCTTGTAGCCCCGGACATGGAACCTTTCGGCGCACGACCGCCGATAGATGAGCCGATGGATCAGCCAGGGATAGCCATGAAATGCAAAGATCACCGGCTTGTCGGGGGTAAAGATCGAGTCGAATTCCCAGTCGGACAGGCCATGCGGATGCTCTGTCGCCGGCTGCAACGTCATCAGGTCGACCACATTGACCACGCGCACCTTCAGATCGGGCAGGTGCGTCCGCAACAGATCGACCGCCGCGAGCGTCTCCAGCGTAGGTACGTCGCCGGCACACGCCATGACGACGTCCGGCTCCACGCCGTCGTCGTTGCTGGCCCACGTCCAGATGCCGATGCCGACCGTGCAATGGCGGATCGCCGCATCCATCGACAGCCACTGCGCCTCCGGTTGCTTGCCGGCAACGATGACATTGACGTAGTTGCGGCTGCGCAGACAGTGATCGACCACTGACAACAGCGTGTTGGCATCGGGCGGCAGATAGATCCGCACCACATCCGCCTTTTTGTTCATCACGTGGTCGATGAACCCGGGATCCTGATGGCTGAAACCATTGTGGTCCTGCCGCCAGACGTGGCTGGTCAGCAAGTAGTTCAACGAGGCGATCGGGCGACGCCAACGGATTTCCCGTGTTGTCTTCAACCACTTTGCGTGCTGGTTGAACATCGAGTCGATGATGTGGATGAACGCTTCATAGCACGAGAAGAAGCCGTGACGTCCGGACAGCAGATAGCCTTCGAGCCAGCCCTGACACAGATGCTCGCTCAACACCTCCATCACGCGGCCATCCGGGGCCACATGGTCATCCGACGGCAGTATCTGCGCGGTCGACAACCGGTCGGTGACTTCGAACAATGCGTCCAATCGGTTGGATGCAGTCTCGTCTGGCCCCATGACGCGAAAGTTCCGACTATCGGCGTTCAATCGCATCACATCGCGCAGGAATTGGCCGGTGAGGCGGGTTGACTCCGCGTCGACCGCGCCCGGCGTCGGCACAGCGACCGCATAATCGCGGAAATCGGGCAGCGCGAGGTCTCTTCAGCAACAGGCCGCCATTGGCATGCGGGTTGGCGCCCATGCGCCGGTCACCCTTGGGTGCGAGAGCAGCAATCTCGGCCATCACTCGGCCGTTTGCGTCGAACAGCTCCTCAGGCCGATAGCTCCGCATCCATTGCTCGAGCATGTGCAGATGGTCTGCATTGGTTCGCACCTCGCCGAGCGGCACCTGATGCGCGCGGAATGTTCCCTCGACGGGCTTGCCATCAACTTCCTTCGGTCCTGTCCAACCCTTGGGACTCCGCAACACGATCATTGGCCAGATCGGCCGCTCCCGAAAACCGTTGCTGCGCGCTTCCTGCTGGATGGCCCTGATCTCGGCGATCACCGCATCCAACGTGCTGGCCATCTTCTGGTGCATCGCGCCTGGCTCATCGCCGGCAACGACGTAAGGTTTGTAGCCATATCCGCCGAGAAGCTGATGCAGCTCCTCGTCGGGAATTCGCGCCAGCACGGTAGGACCGGCGATCTTGTAACCGTTCAGATGCAGGATTGGCAGCACAGCGCCGTCGCGTGCCGGATTGAGGAACTTGTTCGAATGCCAGCTTGCCGCGAGCGGTCCCGTCTCGGCCTCACCATCACCGACCACGCAACACGCGAGAAGATCCGGATTGTCGAACACGGCGCCATACGCGTGCAGCAGCGAATAACCGAGTTCGCCTCCCTCATTGATCGATCCCGGCGTCTCCGGCGCAACGTGGCTTGGCACTCCACCGGGAAATGAGAACTGGGTGAACAGCCGCTGCATGCCCGCTTCGGTCTGCGGAATGTTCGGGTAGACCTCACTGTACGTGCCTTCGAGATAGGTGTTCGCAATCAGACCGGGTCCGCCGTGACCAGGTCCGGTGACGTAGATCATGTTCAGATCGTGCTCGACGATCATGCGATTGAGATGAACGTAGATGAAATTGAGGCCGGGGGTGGTTCCCCAGTGGCCGAGGAGGCGCGGCTTGATGTGCTCTCTGCGCAACGGCTCGCGCAGCAGCGGGTTGTCCATGAGATAGATCTGCCCAATGGACAGGTAATTTGCCGCGCGCCAGTAGGCATTCATCTGCTGCAGCATGTCCCGCGTGAGGGAGCGCGCGCCATCCCGCGCCGCGTTGTTGTCAGCCATTCTGGAATCCCCGCAGGTGTGTGAATTGGTCAGGCAGACGCCCATCTCGCGCCCGCTGGAGCCAGACTAGCAGCCGACATCCCCGCCCCGCCATCATCACGGCGTGAGGGACTTTCCATAGGTTGTTAAGGTTTTCCTACACGGCACGCATGCTTGTGGCCCCTACCCAGGGGGTTTGCGAAGGACAGCCCTGATGCCATATCCCAGTGCTGCGTCGCACAAGAACCAGGAGCCCGGCATGCCTCTGAGCCCGCCCAAGGAGCGCGAACTGCTCCATTCGCGCGACATTGTTCTGCGCGGCTATCATCGGGCCGACGGCCTGTACGACATCGAGGCACAGCTCACCGACACGAAAAGCTATGGTTCGGCGAACCGCGACCGCGGCTACATTCATGCCGGCAGAACCGATCCACGGCATGTGGCTGCGCCTGACGGTCAACGAGGAACGACTCATCCTGGCGTGCGAGGCCGCAAGCGACCATACCCCATACGCGATCTGCCCGTCCGCGGCCCCCAATTTCGCGCGCCTCGCCGGACTGCGGATCAAGCCAGGTTTTTTGAAGGAGGCCGCCAAGCGGATCGGCGGCACAATGGGCTGCACGCACCTGCGTGAGCTACTGCAACAGATGGCAACCACCGCCTACCAGACAATCGACCCTGCCCGAGCGAAGCGCGAGGCGGAGGCGGCCGGTGAGGCCGACAGGCCGGGCAGCGACCGGCTGGATATCCGCATCACTGCCAAAATGGGTGGCGCGCCGGCGATCCTGAACACCTGCATCGCCTACGGCACCGACAGCCCCGTCGTGCGGCGGCGCTGGCCCGAGCTCTATACCGGGCCGACCGAGGACGACGAGTCGCAGGCCGGCGCGGCGCGCCGCGCATAACTGTTCTTGCCATGGTCGACGGCCTCGTGCCCGGCCTCGCACGCCGCATCCCGGAAATACTTCAGCACAAACACCCGCACGGCGCTGGTGCGGCCACCGCTATGGCCCGTCGCTTCGATCTGGCGGACCAGCCGGTTGATGTCCTGCTTCTCGCGCGCACAGATCTCGGCGAGCGCGTCCCACAACTCGGGTTCCAGGCGCATGCTGGTGCGGCCGCGCTCCGCCACGACGTTTCGATTGATCAAGCGACTGCTCGGCACCACTGCCCCCTGTCTGAACCTCCAGGAGTGAAACACAGGGGTGCTAAGAAATGGTTGTTACCTCAGATCGGCAGCGGCGCCGCCTTCAGCCGCTCCATCGAGAACCGGCTCGTGACGTTGCGCAACGGCACCGCAGCGATCAACCGCCGGTAGAAGTCGTCATAGGCTGCGATGTCCGGCACGACCACATGCATCAGGTAGTCGACGTCGCCACTCATCCGCCAGGCATCGACGATCTCCGGCATCGACTGAACGACTTCGGCGAAGCGTTTCAGCCAGTCGCCCGAGTGATCGGCGGCCTCCACTTCCACGAACACTGCCACCGGCAGCCCGACCTTCGCCGGGTCGATTGTCGCGATCCGGCCACGGATCACCCCAGCCTGCTCCATTCGCCGGATGCGCTTCCAGCAGGGCGTTGACGTGAGCCCAACCCGGTCTGCGATGTCCGCGAGCGACAGCGACGCGTCCGCCGCAAGCAGACGCAGAATCTCGCGATCCACCCGGTCCATGTCCTTGTCGGCAGCCATCTATTATCACCCCAGCCTGTGCCGCTGCTCATAGCAGAAATTTGTCGAGATGGCGTTCGCCGCCAGGCTCTGCAGAAGATTCTTCTCGCTGGCAGTCAGCCGGTCGCGCGCGACTTTGTTTCCTCCGGTGTGCGAAGTGTCAGTGACAGCGCGTGCATCCCGCCGGAGAACTCGGTGGCCAGCGCCGCATGCACCGCACGCGACCTCGCCAGTCGATTCATGCCGTGAAACGCGGCGGATACCAGCAACACGCTGTAGTGCGTCTCGCCGCCGGGCTGCGCGCCTGCATGCCCGGCATGCTGCGCGCTGTCGTCGACCACGCGCAGCAGCGTCGGCGAAAATGCCTGGGTCAACACGGCTTCGAGTTTTGCGGCACGCGACTGCATTCCCGACATATCGTCCGTTCCTCCAACAGGGCCAAGAGCCAGTTGCCAAGCGCCCGCCAAGCTGCCCATAACGGCACCATGAGCCGACGTTTCCCTCGGACCAGGGCTTACGCACCCGACCCAGCCGCGCCGGGCCGGTCCTGCGACATGCCCGACTGCGAGGCGATGGGTGAATATCGCGCGCCGAAATCCCGACGCAATCTGAATGAATACTGGTGGTTCTGCCTGGAGCATGTGCGCGCCTACAACGCGACCTGGGACTACTACAAGGGCATGTCTCCCGGGCAAATCGAGGCGCAGCTCCGTGCCGACACCGCGTGGCAGCGCCCTTCCTGGCCGCTCGGCCGGTTGGGCAAGATGGCCGCCTGGGATGAGGAATTGCTGCGGGATCCGCTGCACCTGCTCGCCGCCGGACGGGTGAAGCGCGGCCCGTCTCAAGCGCAGCGCGATGTGCCACCCGAGTTGCGGGAGCCGTTGGCGACACTCGGTCTCTCCTGGCCGACAACGCTCGACGCGGTGAAAACACGCTACAAGGAACTGGCCAAGCGGCACCATCCGGACGCCAACGGTGGAGACCGCGCAGCCGAGGAACGACTTAAGACCATCAACCTTGCTTACGCCGCTCTGCGCTCGCGCCTGATGCCCGTGCCGAGCGTGGCGGCTGCCGGGTGAAGCCGCTGCTCTTGCACCAGCGTGAGCCGGGGTTAGACTTTCCACCGAGCAAACAGGAACTGCCCAGCCGATGAACAAGGTTGCCACCCTGGCCGAAATTCGCCCGACTTCCGCAATCGATTTGCCTGACACCAAGGTTGCGGCACGCGAGGTGTTCGAGATCGACACCGACATGGTCGTACCGGCTTTTTCGGTGCGTACCGAGCACGTCCCGGACATCGACACCGCCTACAAGTTCGATCGCGAGACGACGCTGGCGATCCTCGCCGGTTTTGCGTTCAACCGCCGCACCATGATCCAGGGCTATCACGGCACCGGCAAGTCGACGCATATCGAGCAGGTCGCGGCGCGGCTGAACTGGCCGTGCATCCGCGTGAACCTCGACAGCCACATCAGCCGCATTGATCTGATCGGCAAGGACGCCATCGTGCTGAAGGATGGCAAACAGATCACCGAATTCCGCGAGGGCATCCTGCCCTGGTGCCTGCAGCACGCCTGCGCGCTGGTGTTCGACGAGTACGACGCCGGCCGACCGGACGTGATGTTCGTCATCCAGCGCATACTCGAAGTCGAGGGCAAGCTGACCCTGCTCGACCAGAACCGCGTGATTCGGCCGCATCCATCGTTCCGGCTGTTCTCGACCGCCAACACGGTTGGGCTTGGCGACACCACGGGCCTGTACCACGGAACGCAGCAGATCAATCAGGGCCAGATGGACCGCTGGAACATCGTCGCCACGCTGAACTATCTGCCGCACGCGATGGAGACGTCCATCGTGCTGGCGAAGCTGGATGCCGATCCGAAGGATGCCGTGATGAAGAAGCGCATCGAGGCAATGGTGGCGCTGGCGGACCTGACACGTGCGGGCTTCATCAATGGTGACATCTCCACGGTGATGTCGCCGCGCACGGTGATCACGTGGGCGGAGAACGCACGCATCTTCGGCGAGGTGGGGTTCGCGTTCCGGGTGACGTTCCTCAACAAGTGCGACGAGGCGGAGCGGGCGACCGTGGGCGAGTACTATCAGCGCTGCTTCAATGAGGAGATCCCGACCGGAGGGTTCACCACCAGGAAGTTCAACTGAGGCTGAGCCCCCCTCCCCCCGGCGCGGGGGAAGCAGATCAGTGCCCCCTCTCCTGCGCTCGCGGGGGAGGGTGGGGAGGGGGTCTTGCCGCCGCTCGATGCTGACAAGCTGTTTGGATCACGGCGATGACCCCGTCCATATCGGCCAGAATTTCATTGTTCCAGAAGCGCAGCACCAGCCAGCCATATTCCGCGAGGAACCGGTCACGCCGTTCATGCTCGCGCGGCTCCGCATGTTGCCCGCCATCGGCCTCCACGGCCACCCCCAACGCGGGGCACGCGAAGTCCAGCACGAACGGCGGCACCGGATGCTGACGTCTGAAAATGCCAGCCTATGGTGTTACCCCGCAATCGGGACCAAAGACGCCGCTCCGCATCGGTGGGATACCTTCGAGCGGCACGGGCGAATTTTATCTCCTGCGACACGGACGGCACCCCCTCCCTGCCCTCCCCCACGCCACGCGCGGGAGAGGAAAGTGGTACGGGTGCCTTGGTTGCCAATTGCTTGACGGGATAGCGCACGAATGAGCGGCACCAACAAAGACAACACGCGAGCCGAGGAATTCAAGCGCGCCACCGCCGGCGTGCTGCGCGCGATCGCGGACGTGCCGGATGTGCAGGTTGCGTTCCAGCCAGGGCCGTCCGGCCTCTCGGGCAAACGCGCACGGCTGCCGCTTCCCACGCGCGCCCTGCCGCCGGCAGAAATGGCACGGCTGCGCGGCGCCTCCGATGCACTTGCGCTGCGTCTGCGACATCATGACGACGCCTTGCATGTGGCCCGCATGCCGGCGCGACGCGAAGCCAAGGACGTGTATGACGCACTCGAGCAGGTGCGCGTCGAGGTTGTCGGTTCGCGCCACATGTCTGGCGTCGCTGCCAATCTGCAGTCGAAGCTCGCCGAGGAATGCGAGGCCGAGGGCTACGACCGCATGACGCGGAAGGACCAGTTGCCGATCCAGGCCGCGCTGTCGTTGCTCGCGCGCGAGCAGATGTCAGGG
The DNA here is from genome assembly GCA_963818775.1 of uncultured Alphaproteobacteria bacterium. Lineage (GTDB taxonomy): Bacteria > Pseudomonadota > Alphaproteobacteria > Acetobacterales > Acetobacteraceae > JAMXLO01. Next base: position 148,469 of record CAWFUF010000023.1, read on the forward strand.
GAGAAGTCTCCGCAGGCCGCGCAGCGCATCCTCGACATGTGGCGCGACACGCTGGGCGAGACGGCGGATACGGCGCTGGTCGAGATGAACCGGGCGCAGGACGATCAGAAGGCGTACGCGCGCGCCGCGCGGAGGCTGTTGGCCGCGCTCGATCTCGCCGAGGCAGAAAGCGACGCCGAACCTGAGGACCAGACCGAGGAAGGCGAGGAAGGCGGCGAACAGTCCGGCCAGCAGGACGAGCAGCAGGATGGCTCCGGCCAGAGCGAGGCAGAGCAGGACAGCATGCTCGGCGCCAATCCCGAGGAGATGGAAGGCGACGCGGCCGACGACGAAGGCACCGAATCCGACGATGAGGCAGCGATTGCCGAAGGTGACGATCGTCCGGGCGGCCCGCAGCCGCGGCGCGAACGGCCGAACCCGGACCACGAGGCGATATATCGTGCATACACTCGTCTATACGACGAGGAGATCGAGGCTGAGGAGCTTTGCGATCCTGATGAACTGACTCGGCTGCGCCAGCAACTGGATCAGCAGTTGCAGCACCTGCAAGGTGTTATCTCCAAGCTGGCGAACCGCCTGCAACGGCGCCTGCTGGCGCAGCAGACCCGTGCCTGGGAGTTCGACCTGGACGAAGGGCTGCTCGACGCAGGGCGGCTGTCACGCGTGGTGGTCAATCCGATGCAGGCGCTGTCGTACAAGCGCGAGCTCGACATGGAGTTTCGCGATACGGTTGTGACGCTGCTGATCGACAACTCAGGGTCGATGCGCGGGCGGCCGATCACCGTGGCGGCGATGTGCGGCGACATCCTGGCACGCACACTGGAGCGCTGCGCGGTGAAGGTGGAAGTGCTGGGCTTCACCACGCGCGCTTGGAAGGGCGGGCAAAGCCGGGAAAAATGGGTGCAGGAGGGCAAGCCGCGCAATCCCGGGCGGCTGAACGATCTGCGGCACATCATCTACAAGGCGGCCGATTCGCCGTGGCGCCGCGCGCGCAAGAATTTAGGGCTGATGCTGCGCGAGGGGCTGCTGAAGGAGAACATCGACGGCGAGGCTTTGCTGTGGGCGTATCGCCGTCTGCTGGTGCGTCCCGAGCATCGCCGCATTCTGATGGTGATCAGTGACGGCGCGCCGGTGGATGATTCGACGCTGTCGGTGAACCCGGGCAACTACCTGGAGAAGCACCTGCGCGAGGTCATTCGGGATATCGAAGGTCGTGACCAAGTAGAACTGATCGCGATCGGCATCGGCCACGACGTGACGCGGTACTATCGTCGTGCGGTGACCATCGTGGATGCCGAGGAACTCGGCGGCACGATGATGAAGAAGCTCACGGAGCTGTTCGACGAAGACATGGACGCCGCCTGGGCTCGTGCCGCGTCGGAAAGGGCGGCGCTGGTGGTGTAGCGCCGCCTCACGAACGGTTTTCCACACGAACGACCCGACGTGACGAACCCATGGATGCCCGCCGCGTTCCGCAGTGGTTCAACCAAGGAGGGATCACGCCATGCGATCCATCACCGCGATAGCGTCGTGTGCCCTGTTGGCGCTTCCGCTTGTGTCGCTATCGGCGCCGGCGCGCGCCGACAGCAACGACTTCATGGGCCAAGCCAAGAAGTTCCTCAACAACGACAACAACAATAACAACGACCGCAACGCCTACGAGCGTGGCCGGGAGGACGAGCTCCGCCGCCAACAGGCGCAACAGGACCGCAATGCCTATCGTCCCGATCGTGACCGGAGCCGCGACGATCGTTCCCGTGACCCCAATGTCCGGTACGACGACCGCTAATCCAGCAACCATGGTGCGGCAGATGCCTGCGCGATCTGCCGCACCTGGTTGAGCAGGCCGGGCCCGACCGGAATCCCTTCAGCCATCCGCTTAGCAGCGTTGTTCCATTGTGGATCACCGGCAACCATTACCGGCTGCGACGGATCCACGGGCTTCGTCGCGCGCAGATCGTTGGAGAACCGCGCCACATCTGCCTGGAACTCGCCCGCGTCGCGGAACAGTCCCGGATCGATCGCCATGAAGAAATGGCCGATGTCCATGCCCTGCGGCTTCTTGGTATGCTGCGGGTCAGTAATGAGGGTTGTGCCTGACAGACACGACGCCAGGATGTTCACCATTGCCGACAGGCCATAGCCCTTGTAGCTGGAATTTTCCGGTGACCCGCCGAGCGATGTGAGGAACCCGCCCTTCTCGCGCGCCTCCAGCGGATCTGTACTTGGCAGCCCGTCCTTGTTCAGCACCCATCCGGGCGGAGTGGGCAACCCTTCGTTCGCCTTGTTGCGGATGCGGCCGGCCGCGACGGTTGTCGTCGCCATATCCAACAGGAACGGCCGATCGTCATCGGAGGGTGCCGCGAACGACCATGGATCGGTGCCAAGCTTTGCCTCCTTGCCAAAGGTCGGTGCCACCTGGATGCCGGAAGCCGATGTGCACGCCATGCCGATCAGCCCCTGCTTCGCCGCCATCAGTGTATAGTAGCCGGTGGCGCCGAAATGCGCCGAGTTGCGCACTGCCGCGATTGCCATGCCAGAGGCCTTCGCCTTGTCGATCGCAACCTGCATGGCGAAATGTGCAGGCACATGACCCAGGCCGCCGCCGCCATCCACCAGCGCAGAAATCGGTGTCTGCTTCACGATCGTCGGCCGCGCATCCATCTTCGCGCGCCCATTGCGGCGCATCCGGTCATAGCCCGGCAGCATCGACATGCCATGGCTATCCACGCCATGCAGATCGGCCCAGGAAAGGATGTCCGCGGTCGGCTCGGCGTTTTCCTCCGGCATCCCCCAGGCGATCAGAATCGCTTTGATCTGCGCGCGATGCGTTGCGTACGGTGCCGGCATGACGGTCTCCTCCAAGGCCTGCGCGCAGCCTTGCGCGGTCGCCACATTCCGGCAAGTGTGCGACGCGATGATCAGAGGTGCGCGATGGCCGACAGTGCTGAATTGTTGCGGGCTCGCTTCGGGATCGATCTGCCGGGCGTGGAGGTACCACCGGAAGTGGCGCCGTTGCTCGATCGCCGCGTGACACGGCGCTACACCGAGCAGTCTGTGCCGGATTCGCTGCTCGACGCGCTGCTTGCCGCTGCGCAGTCGGCACCGACCAAATCCGACCTGCAGCAGTACTCCGTCGTGGTGATGCGCGACCGCGCGCGGATCAAGCAGATCGCCGACTGGATCGCCACGATGGACTGGATCGCATCGGCGCCGGTATTCCTGGTGTGGTGCGGCGACATGCGGCGCAATCAGCGCCTGTGCGAGCAGCACGGCATGCCACATGCCAACAACAACCTCGACACGTTCCTCAACACTGCAGTCGATTGCTCGCTGGCGATGGCACAGTTCATCGCCGCGGCGGACGCGGTCGGGCTGGGCACCTGCCCGATCAGCTACGTGCGCAGCCACATCGAGCGAGTCACGCCGCTGCTGTCACTGCCACCCGGCGTTTATCCGGTCTCGGGCCTTGCCGTCGGCTGGCCGGTATTCCGTCGCCCCGTTTCGATGCGCCTGCCACCGTCTGTGGTGGTACACCGCGAACGCTACGATGAAACACGGCAGGACGACGAAATCCGCGCCTACGACGAACGCCGCGGAGCACGCGAACCCGTGGCGCCAGGCAGCCTCAAGAACAACGACGTCTATCCGCCGCGCGAACGTGTTGGCTGGAGCGAAAACATCGCGCGCCAGCTTTCGGTGCCCGAGCGCTTCGGCTTCGCGGCCTACCTCAGAACACGGGGTTTCGACCTTGCCTGAGGACCACGTTCACCACGCGCCCCTCATCGACAATCAAACGCCGCCGCGTCCGCGGGCCGTGCGGCCGCGGCACGCCGCCAGCCTGATCGTCTATCGTGGCGACGGCGATGACGTGGCGATGCTGATGGGCATGCGCGGCGCGAAGCATCGCTTCATGCCGAACCGGCTGGTGTTTCCCGGTGGTGCGGTCGATCGCGAGGACCTTGATGCGCCCAGCACCACGCCGCTGGCGCCACAGACCGAGCATCTGCTGCGCAAGAGCGCCAATGCCAGGCTGGCGCACGGCCTGGGCATCGCCGCCGCGCGCGAACTGCATGAGGAAACCGGCCTCTCGCTTGGTACGCCGCCTCATCTTGACGTGTTGCACCTGCTGGCGCGCGCCGTCACTCCGCCACCCAGCCCGATCCGATTCAACGCGCGCTTCTTCGTGGTCGACGCTCGTCACGTCACCGGCACGCTGGGCGGCGATGGCGAGCTGGAGGAACTGCGCTACTACGCGATGGCCGAGGCGCTGGCGCTCGATCTCGCCATGCCGACGCGACGGGTGCTGGAACGGCTGCGGCTGTGGCTCGCCATGAGTGAGGCGGAACGCACCGCACAAACTCATACGCCGGTGATGCATCGCGATCGCGGCTGGCGGATGGAATAGCGGTCAGTTGAATCCGGCCACCAGGGGTCGGAGCGGATCGAGCAGACCCTGCGCCCTCGCCAGGCGGCGTTCCCACACCACGCAAGCAGTGACTGTCGCGATCATCATGGCGGGCACGAAGCCGGGCACTGCCGCAGAATGAAGGTTGCCGCGAATCGAGAGACCCCAGACGCAGAACGCTGCGACGCCGACCAGGAAGGCGCTCCGGCGCGGGCGCGCCGACCATGAGAGATCGCTCGCGCACAACGCCCGCAGCGCCAGGACAAACGGCGCGGCACACACCAGATCGGTCAGATAATGCTCGCCGAAGCCAAGCGTGGCGAGCAGCATGAACGCGAGCCAGACGACAGTGATGACGCGCGCCAAGGGCATGCCACGAGACGTGAGAAACGCCATCAGCACCCAGGCGGTATGCAGTGACGGCATGCAATTGCGCGGCGCCGGAAGGTGTGAGCGCGTTGACGGCAGCGGGAATGCATCGCCGAAATATGGCACCGGACCAATCACCGGCAGGATGTGATAGACGACATAACCTACGCCGGCGATTACGAGGAATGTCGGCAGCGCTCCCAGGCCAGTGCGACGCCCGTGATGCCCTTCTGCGAGCGCCAGAATGGCTGTCGGAAGCAGCACACCCGCGTAGACGGCGGCGCACAGCCATGCGAGGTCCGGGAAGCGGACGAACAGTTCGCCGACGACGAACGACGGCTGCACACCGAGCGTCCCATCGAGGGCTGCTACGTTGGCGTCATACACGCGCGGCAAGAACGCGATGGTCTCCGTCAGCGCAGCTGGCATGATGGTGTTGCCGAGTGGCAGGATCAGGCCGGCCGCGATGCAATAGCCCCACTCAGGCAGGTTGCGCGGTAGTGAGATGCTGGCGAAAAAGACCAGCATGATCAGCGAGACAATCAGCACTCCGAGCGGTGGGATCGTCGCGTGCGGCGCCGGCAATCGGAACAACAGCGCGCCGGCTTCGCCCACCAACAGCACGGCGATGATGATCAGAAGAAACCACGGACAGGGGCTGAATACCGCGGCACTTGGCGAGGCCTTCGCGATTCGCGCGCGCAACCACGTCACGCGCCGCGCGAGAACGGCTGCAGCCATTGGAAATCGTTCGCCTCGTTGGGCCTGTCAGAGAGCCGCGGCGGATACTACGCGAACCGACATTGCGAACCCATTAACGGCGCGCGAGCGATCAGGCCGCCTGCCACGTCTCGCCGTCGCGCCTTACCTTGCCTTCCGATTCCAGCTTCAGCAGGTGCGCCAGCACGTTGCGCTCCGCGGCACGGCGCAGGCGCGGATGCACCTGTGAATACAACGCGTCCATCAGCACAAACGTGCCGGCCGGACCTTGTGACAGCTTCCGCTGGATCGCCTGCTCACGCATCATGCGATGCGTCAGCATCTCACGCACCAGATTCCGCGGCTGAGGTAGCGACGGCCCATGGCCCGGCAGGAACACTTCGTCCGTGCGGTCCAGCAGCAGTCGCAGGCTCGCAAAGTACTCCCCCATGTCGCCGCCCGGCGGACTGACCACGCTGGTGGACCACGACATGACGTGATCGGCGCTGAACAGCACCGCGGTCCCGTCGCTCGCGGGCAAAGCGAAGCAAAGATGGTCAGACGCGTGGCCGGGCGTGTGGATCGCGGTCATGCCGGCAATCTTGTCGCCATCGGCCAACTTGATGTCAGCGCTGAACGTATCGTCGCCGCTAACATGGAACCCGACGGTCGGCGCGCCGGTTGCCTGCTGCAGCGCCGGCACCGCCCCGATATGGTCGTGATGCGTGTGACTCACCAGGATCAGCGCGACGTTGGGCCCGGTGGCGCGCAGGATGGCCTCAACGTGCTCCGGGTGTTCCTCCGGCCCTGGGTCCAGCACGGCGACGCCGTCGGGCGTGTCGATCAGATAGGTGTTGGTGCCGTAGTAGGTCATCGGTCCTGGATTGGCGGCGACGATCCGCGAAATGCCGGACATGACCGGCAGGATAGCGCCGCGTTCGGGCTCGGGTTCAGTCAGGAAGGGCATTGCATCCTCGATGTGGTCGGCCGCCATAGTGGCAGCAGACATCGGACCGCGCCAGCGACGGCTTGGCCGAGCAAGCGGCAGCGGTTTGCGATCCGGTTAGCCATACTCACCGTCGGAATCCGCCAGCGCGATCCCTAGTCGATCCCCTCGGGACACGGCGTCATGAGCGTGGCTTGCCGCGCCACGTTGCACATTATGGTGCGCTGCCGCAGCGTTTCGACGCTGGCCCCTGTGATGCGCTCGCTTGCCAGCCACGCCCATACCCTGCGGTCCAATCGAGTGCGCTGCTCCATCAAATCGAGGGCCTCAGCGGTAAGCTCGCTGTGTAGGGGCCGTTGCAGCTGTAGCGGAATACGAGGCGTCTCGTTGATCGTGGAATATGGCACCGGCCGACCGAGCCAGCTCTCCAGGTTGGTCTGCATGTTGGCGTTTTCGATGACGTCTGCGAAAGCGAACTGCTGCAACGCGACGATAGCCTCGTTCACCAGGACGTCGTCATCACAGCAATCAATAAAGGCGTCTTCGGGGACTAGCCGATGCGGCCAAACCAGCATCCGGATGCTCAGATTGTCAGTGTGGCAGGCGATGTCCGTGCCGGATAGGAAATCTACCAGCGGTTCCCTTGCGCGCCGGACGTAATCGGCCCACGCGCCGAACCGTGCCAGGTAGTCGTCAGGCACGGTGCGCCAAAACAGCCAATGCGACAGGATTCGTGATAGCGGCTCTCGCAGGACAGTAAGATAATTGGCTGAGCCGTAACGCTGTCGGAGCGATGAGAAGGCGATGTGGCCGGCTATAAAGTCACTGTCCGGCGGCAGATCAGCAGGATCCATTAACACGCGACTGCGTTCGTCCGGCACGAAGCTGTCGAAGGCGCGAAAGCTGCCGAAGAGAGCGCGGTCGCAGCCGGTGGCCTCTCGCCGCGGCTTGATCGCTGAGCGGAGACCGGCGGTCAATGCCGTACCTGACGTTTTTGGGATATGCATGAAAGCGACCGGTGCTGCTGAATCGTAATTCTGCCCGGGAGGCTTCGGCGATATCCACCCCGCTCGAAAAAACAGTTTGTCGAGAAGCATCTTTTCTTAGCGTCCGAGAATGCTGAGCCGGGGTGGCGATAGCACGACAATGTTGCTGCTGTGTGTCCGACACGCCTGACATAGTCGTGGGCCCTCGTGGCGCGCAATGGCTGCGCTCCACTTTTCGGCTGGGTCTTGAACGCCGCCGGCCAGCCTGCCAAAACCGGCGCGACCGATGGGGGAGCACATTGAAGACGCCAAAGAGCTTGACCGAAGGGCAGCGCTCCTACGAGGCGAAGCGCGCGGCAAAGGCGGGCATGAGCCTCGACAAGTGGCTTGCCAGCAAGCAACGGCAGCAGGAGGCCGAGACCCGCGCCAGGGAGAAGGCGGCGGAACCAGCGAAGGCTGCGAAGAAGCCCGGCTTCCTGTCACGCCTGCTGGAGCGCGCGCACAAGCCGCTGTAACATCTGCGGCACCACTGTCTCGTGGGCGGATTACTCCATGCAGGAAGGCGCCACCGGAATGCGCGCCGAGCCGTCATTGCATCGGCATTGCGCCACCATCGCCGCGCACGCGGACTGGAGCGTCGATCCGCGCAAACGCTGGGTCGCTATTGCGCGCCACGAGGTTGGCGTATGGCGGCTTGCCGCGCCGGTACCTGTCGGCGATGTGCCGACATTCCTTGCCCGGCTACGCGCGATGGCAGCCGGTGGGGCTGTGGCTCTCGGCGTCGATCTGCCGATCGGTCTGCCGCGCGCCTATGCCGCGGGATTGGCGGAGCGAGACTTTCTGCATTTCCTGGCCACAACCGCGACGCGGCCACATTTCTTCCGGGTGTGCGCCACGCTCGCTGAGCTTGGACCCGACCGGCCGTTCTATCCGGCGCGCGGCGTACGCGGGATGACACGGGCGGCACATGCAGCGGCACTGGGGCTCGAGGGTGCCGTCGCGCTGTCGCGCGCCTGCGACCGGGCAACGGCGGAACGGCCGGCCGGCGCACCGCTGTTCTGGACGCTGGGGGCCAACCAATCCGGCAAGGCGGCAATCGCGGCCTGGCAGCACTTGCTGCTCCCGGCCCTTTCCAGCCGCAGCGATGTCCGCCTGTGGCCGTTCGCCGGCACATACCGGGAGCTGCTCGCTCCGGGCTCGGTGGCGATTGCCGAGACCTATCCTGCCGAGGCACTGCGCCACATCGGCATACGGCTGAATGGGAGCAAGCGTCGGCAGTCAGACCGGGCAGCCGTCGCCGACCAGCTCGCCGGCGCGATGGCAGCATTGGAAATCCTGCCGGACGTCGGACTTCAGCAGGCCACGGCAGACGGTTTCGGCAGCGACGCCGCCGGGGAAGACCGGTTCGACTGCGTCCTTGGTGTGCTGTGTGTGCTGAATGTGCTGGCAGGCAACCGGCCTGATACCGCCCCACCCGAGCCATGGATCCGCCGCTGGGAGGGCTGGGTTTTAGGCCAGACCGCGCTGCCGGCGGAAAAGAAATGGCGCGCCTCACAGGACGCGCCAAAGGTTGCTTTCGGTAACGGGCGTGCGCTTACATGAACTGGGACAAATTGACAAGCCGCAAGAATCCGTGATGGGCGAGTGGAAGGGGCTGGATACCGGCCGCATGCCGGTCTTTCTGGGCTACGACCAGACCGAGCGGATGATCGCCGCGCTGTTGGACCGTGCTGCCCGATGGCAGCCCGACGCCGTGGTCGGGATCGCGCGTGGCGGCCTCGTGCCGGCCACGATGGCTTCCGGCATCCTGGCGTTACCACTGGCAATGATCGGCTTCGAGCGAACCACCAGCGTCACTCAGTGGATCGGCGCGCCAGCCAGCGGCGATCGGGTCCTGCTGGTGGACGATGGTTGCAGCACCGGCCGGACGATGGACGCGGTGCGGGCGGCCCTGCTGCGCGAGGGGCGGGACTGCCTGACACTCGCCGTGGTGCACGACCCGGAGGTCACCAGCTACGTGCCGGATCTGTCGCATGCAATGCGGACGCTATGGCGGTTCCCGTGGGAACGCGGCGAGGCGACGCCCGCGGGCCGTGCACTGCGTGCCACCGGCGCCGGCCCGGATCGGGCGACCGAGCTGCCATTCTACGGTCTCGACCTCGACGGCGTGTTCCTACCCGATGTGCCGGACGAGGTGTATCGGGCCGACATCGCCGAGGCGGTGATGCGGCGGCATGGGCTGGAGCCGTTCCCTACCCTGCCCTTCTTCTCGCCTGAACGCGCCGTGGTGATCACCGGCCGGCCCGACGCGGATCGCGAACGCACGCAGGCATGGCTCGAACACTGGGGACATGGAGCGCTGCCGCTGGAATGCCGCCCCCTCGCGATCCCGCACACCCCTGATACAGTCGCGCGTTACAAGGCCGAGGCGGCAACGCGCTGGGGCTGTACGCATTTCGTCGAGAGCGATCCCGAGCAGGCGTTGCGAATTGCAGCGCACGCGCCGCATCTGGTGGTGAGCTGGTGGTCGGCCACGGATGCGCGCGCCTGGCTGATCGGCGTCGCGGCTCAGCCGGAATAGAGGCTGGCCGCACCTGCGCGCAGCTTGATCATCGACACCAGAAGATCGAGCGTCGGCGTCGGCACATTCATCAGACGCGCCAGCTCCAGCGGCACAGTGTAGAGCGCATCGATCTCCATCGGCCGCCCGGCTTCCAGATCCTGCAGAATGCTCGGCCGGTGCGCGAGCCGCGTGTTGGTTGCCACAACGCGCTCCGCGTCGATGTCGAGCCGGCAACCCATGGCGAGCGCGATCGCCTGGGCTTCCGCCAGCATACGACGCGAGCAGTCGCTCAACGCCGGCTCCTCGTGCGTGGCTCGCACCGGAGACTCTGTCAGCACGCACATCGGACCGGCGCTGAGATTGAATGCCAGCTTCTGCCAGATGAGCTGTCGGATGTTCGGCGCGATGGTCACCGGCAGCTCGCCGGCACGGAATGCGGTGGCAAGCGCCTCGATGCGTGGCGTGCTGCTGCCGTCAGGTTCGCCGAACACGGTGCCGCTGCCGGCGCCGCTGAGCAGCCGCACCACACCTGGAGCTGGCACCGAGCAGGCGGGCCAGAAGATGCCGCCGATCGCCCGATCGGGACCGACCGTGCGCCAAAGTGAATCATCCGGATCGAGGCGCGGCAGGCGGCGATCATCGAACCCGCCGCCATGCGCATGAAAGTACCACCAGGGAATGCCGTTCATCGGGAATGCAACAGGCGTGTCATGTCCAAGAAGCGGGGCGATGGCGGCGGCGACCGATGGCAACGCCGGTGCCTTCACGGTGACGATCACCGCATCCTGCGGGCCGAGATCGGCGGGATTGTCGCTGGCGGGCAGTTTCACGGTGATAGAGCTGTCCGGCGTCTCCACCGTCAGGCCATTGGTGCGGATCGCCGCGAGATGAGCGCCACGCGCGACCACCGATACGTCGTTCCCGCCTTGCCGCAGATAGCCGGCCAGGTAGCCGCCCACCGACCCGGCGCCGAACACACAGATCTTCACGCAGGCAGGATCGCCACCGCACGCGTCCATCCCGCGGACGCGCGATGCACCTTCACCGGGAAGCACACCACTTCGAACCCATCGGGTGGCAGCATCTCCAGATTGTGCAGCTTCTCGATATGCGAATAGCCGATCTCACGTCCGGCGCGGTGGCCTTCCCAGATCAATGCGGCATCACCGGTCTCCGCGACCTTCCGCCGCGTATGCGAGAACGGCGCGTCCCAGCTCCAGCCGTCTGTGCCGACCAGGCGCACACCGCGCTCCAGCATCCACAAGGTCGCCGCCTTGCCCATGCCGCAGCCTGAATCGACGTAATCGTCCTCGCCGTATTTCGCCCCCGCCGCGGTGTTCACCACCACGATCTCCAGCGGTTGCAGCGTGTGGCCGATGCGTTTCAGCTCCGCCTCCACGTCGCCCGGCGTCGTGACATAGCCATCGGGCAGATGGCGGAAGTCGAGCTTCACCGCCGGCTGGAAGCACCACTCCAGCGGCACCTCGTCGATCCGCCACGACGGCTCGCCGCCCTCCTTCAGCCGATGGTTCATCGTCGAGAAGTAGTGGTACGGCGCATCGAGATGCGTGCCGTTGTGAGTGCTGATGTTGGCGCGCTCGACCGCTGCATATTCGCCATCCGGCAACTGATCGACCCGCACGCCCATATACTCCGCCATCGCTGGCGCGGTCATGTGATGGTCGAAGTAGTCGATCTTCGGCAGCGAGTGCGGCGGGTCGCTCTTGATCCCCGCCTTCAGCGCGACCGAAATGTCGATCAGCCGACGCGGCATCAAGCGTGCCTCCATTCCGTCATGGCCGCGCTTGACCCGGCCATTACTCCGCGGCCTTCATCAGCTTCGAAGGATCGGCGCCGACGCGCCCAGTGTCGCCTTCCTCGGCACGCGCGAGGCGGAAGTCATAACGGACCGCCTTCAATCCCGCGAGCGGCAACTCCGGATCATCCTTAGCGCCAACCACCAGCGAACCGGACACCCCGAACACGGTATCGGAGTCGATATGTTCGTCGTCGCCGAAGTAGAGCGCGGTGACCAATTCGCGAAAACCGTCGCCGCCGATCAGGAAGTGGATGTGCGATGGCCGGAACCCGTGGCGCTGCTGCGCCTTCACCATCTCACCCACCGGGCCGTCCATCGGGATCGAATAGCCCAGCGGGCGCACCGTGCGGAAATGGTAATGCCCGTCCGCATCGGTGCGGAAGTTCGCGCGCAGGTCCATCACCTCGGCCGCATTCTCCGCCTGGAGATCGTAGAGACCGTGCTCGCTGGTCTGCCATACCTGCACCAGGGCGTTCGGAACCGGCTTGCCGTCGTTGTCGGTGACCTCACCGTACACCACGATCTCCGGCACCGACGGTTTCGCCACGATGCTGGCGCCGAGCGGCAGGTCCGGCGCGCCCTCGCGATAGAAGGGGCCGAGCAGGCTGCTCTGCGTGCCGAGTTCGCGCGCCTTCTTGTCGTGCATCGCATTGACCAGCGCACTGACGCCCAGCACGTCGGCCAACAGGATGAACTCCTGACGAAACGGGGTGCACGCCTGCCCAACCGCGGTGAGGAACTGGATGCCGGTCAGCCACTCGGCTGGCGTGAGGCGCACGTCACGGGCGAACGCGTGCAGGTGCCGCACGGCGGCGTCCATGATCTCCTTCAGGCGCGGGTCCGGCGTATCCGCCATCTGCGCGAGAGCGGCTTCGGTGACGGTTTGTTCGTCAAGGTCCTGCATCGGACGCTCCTATGGCTCGGTCGGCAGAGCATAGCGCATCGTCCCTGGCGTGCCACTGCCGCTCGTGCCTCCATCAGCAGGACGCGGACCCGCAAGCCCTGGTCGACGCCGGCCGCGGCGACGGCGCTGGGGTCGGCCAGATGAGAAGCAATCCTCGCGCTGGGGCGTCGCGCCGCGGGCGCGCGGTTCGGGCCCTCACTGAAGGACGAGCGCGCCAGTCATCATGGGCGCAGAGCCGCTACTGAACCCTTCACCAGTGCAACAAGCCGCTTCAGTGCGTGTGTCTGATGGGCCGCCTCGACACCCGTCATACAGGACCTGGCATTTTTGCTGTCGGCCCCATCTGCAGACGCGTCCAGTCTGCTGATTATTGCGGCCCGCTGCCATTCGGGCAGCACTGCGATTATCGCTACAATAGCAGCCTTTAGGGCTGCCGTGTCCCCTGTGATCTCTTGGTGCTGCCGCAGGTCCGCCAGAGGTAATTGAAGGTCCACTCTCGGCCCCCTCGCCTTCGATCCTCTCACATAGCGGCTGTCGCGCCACGATGTCTGCCCGGCAACTAGTACTAGATCATCTGCGCCGAGGCTGCGGCCTTCTTTGTACCCATGCCCAGCAAGCCGCACGAGGATCGTTCTCGGACCGGGACAAGTCTCGTGAACTACTATAGCCGCAGACCTTCACCAAGCGATCCTCGCCTGCGGAGCCGAAACCGCCTTCTGCGGCCTTCCCGTCGGCGAACTCAACGTACAAGCGCTTCATGCCGACGTAGCTGCCATATAAATTTCGCGCATTTGCAGCGCCGCAGATGGCCTCAGTCTCTCCGGCGTCGTCCCGACGATCTGGCGGCTGAGTGTTCATGTACTCTTCGCTGAGGCAGAAGCCAGCGGCCGGCTGGTCCGAGCCACTGGCGTGCCACTGCGCCACCCCATAGGATACGGGCAAGCAATCAACAGAGAGGAACCGTTCGATGCTGTCCAGGCGTCTCGCACTCGCCGTCGCCGTGGCTTTCGCGTGCATCGCGCCTGCCTACGCGCAGACCCCGATCACGATCGGCTTCGGCATGGCGCTGACCGGCGGGCTCGCACCGAACGGCAAGGCCGCGCTGCTGGCCATGCAGATCTGGGAATCCGACATCAACGCCAAGGGCGGCCTGCTGGGTCGCCCGGTGAAGCTGATCTACTACGATGATCAGTCCAACCCGGCCACGATCCCCGGCCTCTACACCAAGCTGCTGGACGTGGACAAAGTGGACGTGGCGGTCAGCGGCTACGGCACCAACATGATCGCGCCGGCGATGCCGATCATGATTCAGCACAACCGTACCTTCCTGAGCCTGTTCGGCCTCGCGGTGAACACGGAGTTCCAGTATCCGAAATACTTCTCCTTTACGCCGACTGGCGGGCCTGAGCCGAAGCAGAGCTTCGCCGAAGGCTTCTTCGCCACGGCGATGGCGCAGAATCCCAAGCCCCAGACGCTGGCGATGGTTGGCGCCGATGCGGAGTTCCCGCACAACGCGATGGACGGCGCACGCGTGCTGGCGAAGCAGGCCGGACTGAAGGTCGTCTATGACAAGACCTACCCGCCGAGTACGAGCGACTACACACCGATTGTCCGCGCCATCCAGGCGACCAATCCCGATCTCGTACTGGTCTGCTCATATCCGCCTGACTCGGTAGGCATCGTTCGTGCCGCGCACGAGGTCGGTCTGAAGGCCAAGCTGTTCGGCGGCGGCATGGTCGGCCTGCAGAGCACGGCGATAAAAGTACAGCTCGGCCCGCTGCTGAATGGCATAGTCGACTACGACTACTGGCTGCCATGGTCAAAGTTGGCGAGCGACGAAAGCAAGGAGTTCCTCAAGAAGTATCAGGCGCAGGCAGCGTCCGCCGGTGTCGATCCGCTGGGCTACTATCTGCCGCCATTCGCGTTCGGCTACATGCAGGTGCTGCAACAGGCAGTGGAGGGTACCAAGAGCCTCGATCAGGACAAGCTCGCCGATTTTCTGCGCACGCACACGTTCAAGACCATCGTCGGCGACGTGAAGTTCGGACCGAATGGCGAATGGGCCGCGCCGCGCGTTAACGAGGTGCAGTTCCAGACCGTGAAGGCGAACGATGTGGAGCAGTTCAAGGACCCAAAGACCGAAGTGATCCTGTGGCCGCTGTCGCTGAAAACCGGGGATCTGGTGTACCCCTACACGGGTTCGCCGCAATAGCGGCGGGAGTTCAGCGCAGCGGCGGTATTCGCAATTCCTGTGACGCGCGGCGCATCGGATCAAACACCGCGAGATCAAACGACAATTCTCGACCCAATGCCGCGTCGGCCAGCAGCCGACCAGCGAACGGCCCGATGGTCAGTCCGGCCGCACCGAGACCATTGCCAATCAACAGCCCGTCCAGCCCGTCCACCGGACCGAGCAATGGCCTCACACCCGGCCCGACCGGACGAAACCCCACGCGCGTCTCGATCACGCTCGCCGTCGCGAGACCCGGCGCAACATGCAGCGCCTCCGCCAGCACCTCGGCTTGACCCGCCGCAGTGACGCGATAATCGAAACCCGCGCCGGTCTCGCGCGTCGCACCGACAACAACGCGCGAGTCGTCGAACGCCAGCAGGTAATGACTGCCCGGCGGCAGCACGACCGGCCAGTCGCGCGTATCCTGCTGCGGCAGACGCAGATGCACGATCTGACCGCGTTGCGGCTCGATCGACAACGTGATGCCAAGAGGCGACAGCAGCGAAGGCGCCCACGCTCCAGCGGCAACGATGACACCGTCCGCACCAATCGTTGCATCGCGCACCGCGACCCCTGTGACGCGATTGCCGTCGGCCAGCAATTCGGCGTGGCCCTCGACCTGCCGGGCGCCGAGACTAAGCGCCGCACGCAACAGACCCGCCGCCATCCGTCGGCCGTCTACACGCGCGCCATTCGCGACATGCAGACCTGCGAGATCGGCGCGCAGCGGCGGAAACAACGCCCGCGCATCGCGCGGTGACAGCACACTCGTGGCGCCCATCTCCGGCGTGTCGACACGACGACGATCCAGCATGGCGTGGAAAGCCGCGAGCTCATCGGCATCGTCCGAGACCACCAGCGCGCCCACGCGACGAAAGCCGAGATCGGTCTCGCCGCGCTCCGCGAGCACCGGCACAAGTTCGCGGTAATAACGCGCGCCCTCGACATACAGCCGATAGAACGCCGCGTCATCGGTACCCGACACCCAGGGACAGATGATGCCCGCTCCGGCAGCCGTCGCGCGCCCCTCATGCACCTGATCGACGATCGTCACCTCCGCGCCCGCGCGTGCCAGGTGAAAAGCGGCGCTTGCACCAAGAATTCCGCCGCCGACAACCACGATGTGCATCACATCTCCCTTCGCTGGCATGATCCAGAGCAGGTTCGCGGGTTTGATCTCAGCCCTCGCATGAGGACACCCCGGTGTATGGCCAGCATTCCACGTCTTGGTGCGATGTCAAGCACCGTGCGAGAGTTACGGCGGAGAATTCGGGAGGCAACGCATGACACCAGCGGAATTCGGCAAGGTTGACGTCCTGGTGATCGGCGCAGGCAATGCCGCGGCGAACGCCGCGTTGTCGGCGCACGAAGCGGGAGCCACCGTCGCGATGATCGAGACGGCGCCGAGAGACGCGCGCGGCGGCAACTCGGCGTTCACCGGCGGGGCATTCCGCTTCACCTATTCCAAGGTCGATGACCTGCTGCGCCTTGCACCCGACATCGCCGATCTCGATCTCGGCAGCATCGACTTCGGCAGCTACACCGAAGGCCAGTATTTCGACGACATGGGCCGGCTGACCGAATATCGTTGCGATCCAGATCTCACCGAGGTGCTGATCGGCAATAGTTTCGACGCCGGGCTTTGGCTGCGCCAGCAAGGCGTACGGTTTCAGCCGGCGCTCGGTCGGCAGGCATTCAAGGTGGACGGAAAGTTCAAGTTCTGGGGCGGACTTGCGTGCCACATCCTGGGCGGCGGCCAGCACCTCGTCGCAACGCTGCATGAGCGGCTGGAGCGCGTCGGCATACCGGTACTCTACGACACCACCGCGACAGCACTGCTGCACGGCGATGCACGGATTGAGGGCGTACGGGTTCGCCACCGCTTCCGGCAATTCGATCTGCGCGCCGGCGCCGTGGTGCTGGCATGCGGCGGGTTCGAATCCAATCCGGAAATGCGCGCCCGCTATCTCGGGCCGAACTGGGACCTCGCGAAGGTGCGTGGCACAAAATACAATACCGGCATCGGTCATCGCATGGCGATCGATGTCGGCGCTGCGGTCGCCGGCCACTGGTCCGGCGCACATGCCGTGCAGTGGGACATGAATGCGCCGCCGTACGGCGACCTCTCCGTCGGCGATCAATTCCAGAAACACAACTACCCGTTCGGCGTGCTGGTGAACGCGCGCGGTGAACGCTTCCTGGATGAGGGTCTTGATTTTCATAGCTATACCTATGCCAAGTACGGGCATGAGGTGATGAAGCAGCCTGGCCTGTTCGCCTGGCAGATCTTCGATGCGAAGATCGTGCATCTGCTGCGCGAAGAATACCGCATCGCGCGCATCACCAAGGAGCAGGCGAACACGCTCGAGGAACTGGCGCCGAAGCTGACCGGCGTGGACACCGCCGCGGTGCTGGACACGCTGCGCCAGTACAACGCCGCGCCGCGACCCGACGTGCCGTTCAATCCGAACGTCCACGATGGCCTGCGCACGATGGGGCTGTCGATCGACAAAACCAACTGGGCGCAGGTGCTTGATACGCCGCCGTTCCATGCCTACGGCGTCACCGCGGGCGTGACCTTCACCTTCGGCGGGCTGAAGACGACGACATCGGCGGAGGTGGAGGATACCTCCGGCGTGCCAATACCGGGCCTGTATGCCGCGGGCGAAATTCTGGGTGGCCTCTACTTCCACAACTACGGCAGTGGCACAGGCCTCGTGGCCGGCGTTGTGTTCGGGCGCATCGCCGGGAAGCAGGCGGCCGACCAAGCGCTTACCCCACGGTGATCTTCGGTGGATTGCGCAGCGTTTGCAGGATGACGCAGTAGCGCTCGGTGGTCTGGATCATGCGCTCCAGCTTCGCCGGATCGGCGTCGCTGTCGATCTCGAACCGCAGCGCGATGTCGCTCAGCCCAACAGGCACGCTGCGATCGATGCCCAGCGTCCCACGCGCATCCCAGGTGCCCTCCGCGATGACACGGCCACTGCGGATCGTCACGCCCGATGCGGTCGCGACAGCGCGCAGCGTGACGCCGGCACAGGCGACGACGGCCTCCAGCAGCATATCGGCGGAGCAGGCAAGCTCACCTGAACCGCCGGTCGCTGGATGCAGCCCGGCCTGGGTCTCGCCATGCCAGGACGGGACGGCGCAGGCGATCGCGTCGCTGTCCAGCCGCGCCTCGGCACGCGCCGGAACGCGTGCCGCATCTGGCGCATCGCGATAGCGCTGTTTCAGAGGCGCCTGCATGGCACGAAGCTGATCAGCGTTCATGTGTGCTCTCCCATCCATCTGATTTGACCGCAGTGTCCCACGCACGCTGCCCGTTTGCCACCGAGAGCCGAACGGCGCAGCATCGCCGCATCCGCAGTGAAGGCACAGATCCATGGATTTTGGCGCTTCGATCTTCTTCACCGACTATTCCATCACTCCAGCCGAGCTTGCCGTGGCACTCGAGGAGCGAGGTTTCAACTCGTTGTGGGCCGCAGAGCACTCGCACATTCCGGTGCCGCGTCGCACGCCCGCACCCGGCGGTGGTGAACTGGCTAAGCGCTACTATGACGTGATGGATCCTTTCGTCACGCTCACCGCCGCGGCAGCCGCCACCAAGAAGCTGAAGGTCGCGACGGGCATCTGCCTGGTCATCCAGCGCGACACGATACAGACCGCGAAGCTGGTCGCGTCGATCGATCAGGTGACCGGCGGACGGTTTCTGTTCGGCATCGGCGGCGGTTGGAACGCCGAGGAGATCGAGGCGCACGGCACAGTCTTCACGACACGCATGAAGAAAATGCGCGAGCAGATGGAGGCGATGAAGGAGATCTGGACGAAGTCCACCGCGGAGTACAACGGCGACATCGTCAAGGTGCCGTCGATGCAGACCTGGCCAAAGCCGACACAGAAACCGCATCCGCCGATCCTCCTCGGCGGCGCCTTCCCCTACGCGGCGCGGCGCGCGATCCGCTATGGCGACGGCTGGTATCCGAACGCGAGCAGCGGCAATCCCGACGAGTACATGCCGCGCTTCCGCCAGATGGCTGCCGAAGCCGGGCGTGACTCGAAGTCGTTGCCGGTGACCATTGGCGGCGCGCCCGAGGATCTCGCGCAGTTGCAGCGATTCCGTGACCTCGGGGCCGCACGGGTGAATGTGACCCTGCCGGCCGAGGGAAAAGAACAGATCCTGCCCGTGCTCGATCGCTGGGCAGGATTGATCCGCAAACTACACTGACGCCTGCGCCACGGCAGCACGCAACTCTTTGGCCTGGAAGTGCGGAATTACCTCCTCGCCAAAGAGACGAATGGTGTGGAGCACCTCGCTGTGCTGTGCCGGCCCGATGGCACACAGCAAGATCGCTTCCTCGATGCCCATCGCTTCGTACAGCTCGAGAAACCGGATACACTCCGCCGGCGTGCCGACGCAGAATGTCGTGCCCTGCTCACGCACATCGTGGGGTGTCGGCTCACCAGGATGCGGTCCGCTGGCGAGACGCTGATCGCGCGCATAGTAGCCGCGATAATCCGCCGGCACGGTGGTCGGATCGTAGTCGCGCCATACCAGGCGGGCGCGCTCGCGTTGTTGTTCGAGGTACCAGCCCACCAGCTCGGTGCCGCGCTCAGCGACGACCTTTGGATCTTCATGGCAATAGCCGGCAGTCATCAGCGCGGCGCGTCTCGTGGGAGCAGGGCTTCGGGTTGTCTGTAGCGCTTCCTGATACAGCGCCATGAGTTGCTCGACGCGGCCCGGACCGCCTTCGCTGCCGAACAGTCCGCCCATTCCCAGGCTTCCCGTCAGGCGCGCCGTTTCGTCGCTGCCGCACGCGGACCACAATGGGGGGTGCGGGCGCTGCACGGGCTTCGGCAGAACCTCGCGTGGCGGGATTTGAAAATACTTGCCCTGATACGACACGGTCTCCTGCGTCCAGATTCGCGGCAGCACGTCGGCAAACTCGAGCCACATGCCTCGCGTGTCGCCCAGGTCCGTTCCATATGGGATGAGTTGGTAAGGATAGCCGGTGCGGCCCAGGCCCACGTCCACTCGCCCATGACTCAGGATATCGAGCGTCGCCATGCGTGCCGCCACGTGCAGCGGGTGGTGAATGGGAGCGAGGACCACACCAATGCCCAGGCGAATACTGCTGGTGCGCTGACTGACTGCCGCGAGAGTGAGGTCGGGAGCGCTGTTGTGCGACCACACCGGGCGGAAGTGGTGTTCGGAAAACCACACACTGGAAAAGCCCTGTTCTTCGGCAAACGGGATCTGCTCCAGAGCTTCGTGGATGCGTTCGGACTCACTGGATGCAGTCCACGGTTTCGGGACCTGAATTTGATAGAACAGGCTGACTCTCACGGGACCGTCTCCTTTCGAATTCAGATGATTGTCTGACCCAGGGTATGCGCGACGGCCCGCCTGCGCTATATTTGGCAAAATCGCACTTGTCTCTGGGAGGAGAAGCAGCCGATGACGTATGATCTGTTGATCCGCAATGGCCGTATCGTAGATGGCTCTGGCATGCCCGCATTCCGTGGCGACGTCGCGGTAAAGGATGGCAAGATCGCCGAGATCGGCAAGCTGAGCGGAGCGGCATCGCGCGTCGTCGATGCACAAGGAGCCGTGGTGGCACCTGGCTTCATCGACAATCATTGCCACTACGACGCCCAGGTCACCTGGGACCCGCTGTGCTCGTATTCGTGCGACCATGGCGCCACCACGGTGATCTTCGGCAATTGCTCGTTGTCGCTTGCGCCGGTACGGCCGGGCAAGTCGGAACGGCTGGCCGAGTTCCTGTCTTATGTCGAAGCGATCCCGATGGAGGTGCTGCGCACCGTCGATTTCAGTTGGGAGACGATGCCGCAATACATGGAGCGGCTCGACCGCAATCTCGGTGTCAATGCCGGCACCTTCATCGGTCATACCGCGGTGCGCTACTACGTGATGGGCGACGAATGCCAGAAGCGCGCCGCGACCGATGACGAGATCAAGGCGATGCAGGACGTCGTGCGCGACGCCATGCGCGCCGGCGCGCTCGGGTTCTCGGTGTCGCGCAACCAGGGCCACTATGATCCGCAGGGCGTGCACCTGCCGGCGCTGTGGGCCGACGAGAAAGAGATGTTCGCGCTGTGCGATGTGCTGCGCGAACTCGGCACCGGCGTGATCCAGAGCGGCGGCGGCAACGGCGCCGAGATGAAGAACAGCCTGATGAGCCGCCTGTCCGAGGCCACCGGGCGCCCGGTCGTCTACAACAACCTCAATCAATCCATGCGCCGTCCGAACGAGTGGAAAGAGCAGATCGCGCATGTCGATGCGACGATTGCCAAGGGCATCCGCGCCTATCCGACCTGCACGCCCAACCGCATCACCGACTTCTTCACGATGCGCAACACGCAAACCTTCCGGGGCCTGCCGACGTGGCATCCGATTCTGCTCGCCTCGGACGACGAGAAACTGCGTGCCTACAGCGATCCGGACGTCCGCAACAAGCTCCACGCCGAAGCCGTAGAGTTCAAGGTGGATACCATGCCTCCTGGGATCTGCCGCACGTGGTGGGACTACATGACGGTCCAGCATGCGGTGCTGCCAAAGAACAAGGGGCTCGAGGGCAAGACCATCGGCGAGATCGCCAAGATGCAGGGCAAAGGCATCATCGACGCCTTCCTCGACCTCGTCGTCGAGGAGAATCTCGACACCGCGTTCCTGCACGGCGAGAACAACGTCGATGATGAAGCAGTCGCGAAGATTCTGAACTACCCGAACGCGATCATCGGTCTGTCGGACGGCGGCGCGCACGTCCAGTTCCAGAGCGGCTTCGGTTTCAGCACCCGTCTGTTAAGCGAGTGGGTGCGCGAGAAGCACATCATGTCACTGGAAAACGCAGTGCGTCGGCTGACTTTTGAATCGGCGTCAATCTTCGGACTGCACGATCGCGGCCTGCTGCAGCCCGGAATGGTGGCGGACATCGTCATATTCGACCCAGATACGGTGCGCCCGCTGCCGCACGAGGTCGTCCACGACTTCCCGACCGGCGCGATGCGGATCCGTGAACCGGCGCAGGGCATTCACATGACTGTCGTCAACGGCCAGATTCTGTTGGAAGACGGCAAGCATTGCGGCGCGCTGCCCGGCCGGGTCCTGCGCAATTCCTACTACCGCGCGAACCACCAGAACTGAGGCGATTGAACGATGGCTCTCACACTGGAAGAAGCCAACCGCGTCATCGAAGGCGCGCTTGCCAAGGCGAGGGAACTCAACATCCGAATCAGCGTCGCGGTCTGCGACGCTGGCGGGCGTTTAGTGGCGTTTCAGCGGATGAACAATGCCATATGGGCGAGCGCGTACGGCAGTCAGGGCAAGGCAGTTGCATCGGCTGCCTTCGGCCGCCCCAGCGGTGAACTGTCCGAGCGCGCACATCACCCGACCCCAGCCGGTATTGCCGCCGCGGAAGGCGGTCACATGATCATGGGACAGGGCGCCGTGCCGATCTTGCGTGACGGCGTAATCGAGGGCGCCTGCGGCGTGGGCGGCGGCACCTCGCAGCAGGATGAAGACTGCGCCCGCTACGGGGTTGGGAAACTATAATACAAACACCGCCGCGTACTGATGGAGCAAGTCAATGAAGAGGGGCGAAGCTCTGACAACGGCAAGAGCTCGCGTCGCGGGGGTTCCTGTCGAGGCACACGTCAAGCGGGCTTAGGCTCAGCGCTTCCCTGCCGGCACTTCGATACCCAGAAGTCTAGCCGCATTGCCGCCCAGGATCGCTCGACGCGTCGCGTCATCTATCCCAGGCGTGCCCTCGATGAAGCCCACGGGGTCGGTCTCGCCCATGTCCGCCGGGTAATCGGTGCCGACCAGAATGTGGTCGGCACCAAATTGCGCCACGAGGTACTCCAGTTGGGCATGCGTGTAGACGAGAGAGTCAAAGTATAGACGGCGCAGATACATCCCCGGCATTTCCTTCAGCTTCTCGCCGGTATCCGGCCGCGCCGACGCCGCGTGGTCGATGCGCCCTGCATAGGCCGGCAGGTATCCGCCACCGTGCGCGGCCACCAGCTTCAGGCCAGGGCAGTCCTCCAGTACACCGCCGAAGATCAGGTGATGCAGCGCCACCGTCGTATCGAGCGGGTTGCCGATGACGTTGGCAAAGTAATGCTCCGTGAACCGACGCGCCTCGGTGAAGCCGTCGGGGTGCATGAACACCAGCAGTCCCAATTCCTCGATCCGCCTGAACACCTTGCGGAAGCGTTCATCGGACAGATCATCGCCGGCCACATGCGTCATGATCTCGATGCCGCGCATGCCGAGCGATTTGTGCAGCCGCTCGAGTTCGGCGATCGCCAGCTCCGGCACCTGCAACGGTATAGTGCCAAGGCCGGTGAAGCGATCAGGATGGCGCCCGACAATATCGGCGATCTCGTCGTTGATCGTGCGCGCGGTCGCCTGCCCGAGGTCCGGGTCCGCGCCGTAATAGGTCTGCCGCGGCGCCG
This sequence comes from uncultured Alphaproteobacteria bacterium, assembly GCA_963818775.1. Lineage (GTDB taxonomy): Bacteria > Pseudomonadota > Alphaproteobacteria > Acetobacterales > Acetobacteraceae > JAMXLO01. The sequence continues at coordinate 171,871 of CAWFUF010000023.1, forward strand.
GCGAGATCGCCTGGATGTCGATCCCCATCAGGTCCATATCAGCGATGCGCTGCTCAGCCGATGTCCCCTGCATACGCGTCCGCACAGCGTTCTGACGGTTGACGTGCTGGCTGCGCGGGTTCGCCTGCGTTTCCAGAAACCAACGCGACACGGCCTCGTTGCCCTCGACCATGGTGGCGGCCTTGACGCTGGTCACGTGGCAGTGAATGTCGATGGTGAACCACTTGCCGCGGGCATGCACGGGACCAGGGAAACGTCCGGGGATTCGTGCCCCCTCCGGCAGGCAGGTGAACAGCATCCGCGCACTCCTCTGATCTATTGGGTCAGCAGCCCCGTCAGTTCATGCGGCATGCTGAGCATCGGATAGTGTCCGGTATCCAGTTCGAACCATTTGCCCTTGAGCCTCTCGGCTGTCCGTCGCTGATGCGCCTGGCCGGGATTCGGCGCTCGTCGGCACCAGACAACCGTTGTCGGCCATTGCTGGCTCCAGAAGCTGTCGAGTTTCACCGGTGTCTCGGATACTCCGACCGGATGCGGCGTATAGCGTGCGAGTGCCCAGGCCCGCATGGACGGTTCAAGATCAGCGAACAGGCGCTGTTCCGCATCCTCGCGGGATGGACCGCTCGTGAGGCCGCTGGTGACGCTGGTGACGCTGGTGGAACGCGTCACGATGTCGCGAATGCGCTCACCGTTGAACAAGGCCAGAGCGTCCACGAAGACCAGGCGCGCGACGCGCTCGCGAGCGAGTTCCGCGGCGCGGCACACAACCATGCCACCCGAACTGGTTCCGACCAGCACCACGTCATGCAGATCCTCGAAGAACAGCAGATCGGCGATTTCCGATGCCTGTGTCGTCGCATCGATGCCAGGGCGAACCTGATGCCGCCGCTCGCCGCAGCCGTCCAGCGTCGGCGCGTACACGTCGTGACCTGCTTCGCGCAGCCGTTTCGCGACAGGCTGCCAGATCCAGCCGCCCTGGTAGGAACCATGAATCAGAACGAAGGTGGTCATTGTCGTCTCCCCCGATTATACCGCCTTGGCGGGCATTGTGATCGAAGGGCATGACCCGTCAATGGCGAGTCACGCCGACAGGAAGGCGACGGCATCGTCCTCGAACACCGCGCAGGTGAGTCGACCGCCGTTTCCCGCGCCAGTGTCGATGCCAATCCGGTTCGGCCTGATCACTGGGGACGGACTGGCAGAGTGGCCGTGCACCACAATGACACCGAAGTCCTGCTCGCTCGCCAGGAAACTTTGGCGAATGCCAAGTCGGTCATCGTCCGTCTGACCGCTCAGCGCCACGCCTGGTCGGATGCCTGCATGCACAAACAGATAGTCGCCATCGCGATGATCGATCGCGAGAGACTCAAGAAATTCCATGTGTTCAACTGGAACCCTCCCACGCCAATCGCCACGCGGCCTGCCAGCTTCAATGCCCCAGCTATCCAAGGCTGCCTGGCCGCCGACGTGCAGCCAATCAGTCGCCGCCGCGCCATCACCTGACAGCGCATCCAGAGCGGTGCGTTCGTGGTCGCCCATCAGATTGATGGTCGGCAAACCGGCGACGGGCGGTCCGCCGGCCAGCAGGGCAACCACGCCGGCACTGTCGGGACCGAAATCGATGTAATCGCCAAGATGCAGCAGTACCGCGGACGCCGCCGGACGTCGCATAAGATCGTCGACGACCGCTTTGTGCAACTGACGAAGCTCGACCAGGCAGCCGTGAATGTCGCCGATCGCGTAGACCCTTCGGCCGCGCGGCAGCCGGCCCGGCGACAGCACGAAGTGCAACGATGCGGCATCGGCGGTTGCGATACGCGGCGGACGCCAGGTTGGCACAGCGGTGGCATCGAGATCCGCGCGGATACGGGGCCGCGCGAGGCGGCGAACAGGGCGTCGCATGGCGCGCACTATGCCGCGTCCCGTTGTGCGCGGGCAATGTTGCGGGTTAGGCTTCGCGCCCAGTCGAGAAGCGATCGGAGGAAACCGTTGGCGAAGATCACATTTCCCGTCGAGGCGGGCCATATCATGCTGTTCGCGCGCGCCATCGGCGATACCAATCCAGTGTTCCAGGACGCGGAGGCAGCAATGCAGACCGAGGTCGGCGGCATCATCGCGCCGCCCACCTTCCCGCAGGCGGTCGCTCAGTTCGATCCCGACTATCCGTTGCGCTGGCGTCCGGGCAAGCCGTGGTTCGGCTCCGGCAAGACCGCGAGTGGCGTCGAGAGCAATCCGTCCGGCGGCGGTGGGCTGCATGCGGAGCAACACTTCGAATATCACCGCCCGCTACGGCCTGGTGACGTGCTGACGGTTGAGACGAAGCCCGGCAACACGTGGGAACGCGAAAGCAGGCGTGCCGGCAAGCTGACATTCCGCGAGCGCATCACGGAATATCGCGACCAGAAGGGGGAACTTGTGGTCACGGCGCGCAGCGTCGGCGTGACAACGGAACGCCCGGTGGAACGGAGCTGAGGAGGCGCACATGGCACTGAAAGCAAGCCAGCTCAAGGTCGGCGACACGCACAGCGAGCGCGTGGCCGAAAACCTGTCGCGCACGCAGATCACCATGTACTGCGGTGCGTCCGGCGACTATAATCCGTTGCATGCGGACGAAGTTTATGTGACGCAAAAGGCAGGCTATCCTAGCGTGTTTGCGCATGGAATGCTGACCATGGGCCTGACGGGCAAGATGCTGACGAACTATGTCGGCGACGGCCGGCTGACCAAATTCGGGGTGCGGTTCACCAATCAGGTGTGGCCCGGCGATGACCTCGATGCGAAGTCGACGGTAACCGCGATCCGCGAAGAAGGTGGCAAGCACTTCGTCGATCTCACGCTGTCCGCCACCAACCAGGACGGCAAGGAGGTAGCCAGCGGCAGCGCGACCGCGCGCGTCGACCCCTAGTTCATGTGCGCCGGCAGCCACAGCGCCAGTTGTGGGAAGGCCGTGAGCAGGAACAGCAACACGAACATGATGACGTGGAACGGGATTGTCCCCAGCACCACGTCGCCCAACTCGCCGTCCCAGATGCTCTGAATGACGAACAGGTTGATACCGATCGGCGGTGAGATCTGGCCGAGCTCGACATACATGACCAGAATCACGCCGAACCAGATCGGATCGATGCCGTATTTCCCAAGCACCGGATACAGCAGCGGCACGGTGATCACGATCATGCCGATGCTTTCCACCAGGCAGCCCAGGACCGTGTACAACACGAACAGCGCCGCGAAGAACTCGAAGTGGCTCAGGTTGAGGCCGACCAGCCACGCGGTGACGCTCTCGCCCACGCCCGCCACGCCGATCGCATAGGCATAGATGTAAGCGGCATAGATGATGAAGAGCAGGTTGCCGACGATCTGCACTGTTCGGTGCAACGCATCGACGAATTGCCGCCACCTCAGCTCACCCCACGCCAGGCAGAGCAGCAACGCGAACAAACAACCGCCGGAAGCAGCCTCGGTCGGCGTGGCCACGCCGGAATAGATACTGCCCATGATGCCGCAGATCAGCAATGCGAACGGCACGATGTCGGCAAGTGCCAGCAGCACGCCACCCGCGGCGCCGCTTTCGCGCGGCACCACGCGACCCCAGGACGAGCGCACGCCGATATACAGCATGAACATGCCCGTCAGCATCAGGCCGGGGATCACACCCGCCATGAACAGCTTTGCCACCGATGTCTCGGTGAACGAGCCGTAGATGATCAGGGCGATACTGGGCGGCAGCAGGATGCCGAGAGTACCGCCCGCGGCCAGCGAACCGGCCGAAAGCTTGCGGTCGTAATTGCGCTGTACCAGTTGCGGCAGTGCCACGCCACCGATCGAAGCTGCCGTCGCCACCGACGAGCCACTGATCGCCGCGAACAAAGCGCAGCCAACGATGTTGGTCTGCAGCAAGCCGCCCGGCAGACGCGACACCACCTTCGCCAGCCCCCGATAAATGCGGAACGACAACCCGCTGCGCTGCATCAGTTCGGCCATCAGGACGAACAGCGGGATCGCGGTCAGCGTGAAGCTGTTCATGCTGCCCCAGGTGACGAGCCCGATGCCCTTCAGCGAGGTAACGCCATTCTGCAGCAGCAGATACACCACGCCTGGCACGGCGATCGCGAACGGTACCGCCATGCCGGCCGCCAGCAGCAGCAAGAAAAGTCCGAACGAGCCGATCAGCGCGAGTGCGACGCTCATCGCCGACAGCGCCGTAAATTAAGCGCGGCCGAGCGCAACAGCGACACAGCGACCGCCACCGAGCCGATCGGCATCAGCAGCCGCGGAATCCACAACGGCGTGGCCAGCAGAGTCGGTGCCACGTCGCCGGAGTACCAAGATTGGATTTCGAACCGCGTCAACTGCCAGATCAGCACCCCGCAGAATGCCAACGACAGCAGATCGAACAGCAGATGCGACATTGCGCGCAGCCGCGGCGACAATCGGCTCTGGATGAACTGCACGTGATGATAGGAACGATACACCTGGCACACCGGCAGGCTCAGGAAGGTAATGCCGACGATGATATAGCCGCCCAGCTCTTCGGACATTTCGTAGGAAAAGCCGAACAGGTTGCGCGTGATGATCTCCAGGATGACAACAAACGCCATCACGCCGATCGCGATCTCGCAGAGCACCATGCAGCCACGCTCCAGCAGCGTCGGCGCCGGATGATACGCCTCCTCGGCTGCTTCGCCTGGGAACTCGGTGTCATCCACCTTGGTCATCGTCCAACCGCCGCGCGGATTTTGCCCAGCACCTCGCTTGCCTCCGGACCGTGCGCCTTGGCCCATTCGTCCCAATAGGGTCGCAACTTCTCCGTCGCCAGCTTCACGTCATCCGCCGACGCCGGCGTGGTGATCATGCCGTCGTGCGCGTATTGCGCGGTCAGGTCATCCTCCTGGCGGTTCATCTCGCCGATCGCCCATGTCGCTGCCTCGGTCGCGGCGTCCTTCACGATCTTCTGCGAAGCGGGCGGCAATTTGTCGAACGCGTCCTGGTTCACGATCACCGTGGAATTCACGAACGATGTGGGAAAACCGTAGCGGGACTTCAGCAGATCATGCCACGTGACCCCTCCGCCGGAACTCGCGGTCAGCACCCCTTCGACCAGGCCGCGATCCAATGACGCGGCAACCTCGGGGGTGCCGATGGTCAACGGCACGCCACCAAAGCGGCGGATGAACTCACCCTGCTCCACAGATGTGACCCGCAGCTTCAGGCCCTTTATGTCGGCGAGCGACGCGATCTTCTTGCGTCCCCACAGCACCTGAAACGGATAGGAGTACTGGCTGAGCACAACGATGCCCTTCTTGCCATAGTCCTGATCGAGATATGGCCGCAGGATCGCCATAGCCTTGGCCAGATCAGCGTCGCTCTGGAGCAGCATCGGCAGACGCAAAATCGCGCTGATCGGCACATTACCCGTAGCGAACCCATCGTCACCCATCTGCACGACGTTGTCCGCCACGGCCGCGGTGATATTGGTGGCGCTGATCGGCAGGCTTCCGCCGAGATGCAGATTGATCAGCAGCTCGCCATTGGTCTGCCGCTTGACGCTGTCGATCAGCCGGATGATGCCCTTCACCGCGGCGACAGTGGCCACTGGATTGTACACATAGCATTCCCACGTGGTCGCGGCGGACGCGGCGTGTACCGTCATCAGGAGCCAGCACGCGCCGATCGCGCGAAGCAGCATGCGTGTCACGAACGTTCCCCCTTGGTGTTGCTTGGTCGGGAGAGCCTACAGCCAGCGCAGGTTCGGCTGCGAACCGAGCAGATGCTGCCCCACCGTCTCGAAGTGCGAACGCCTGCCCTGCACCTGCTGCGTCACCGTGTTCACGTCGCGGAAGCGGCGCTCAAACGGATTGGCATCGAAGATCGCCGTGGCACCCGCCTCGTGATAGGCGACATCGACCACTTCCTTCGCCTGATGGATCGCAAAGGTTGCAGCCTGCCGTATGGCGATGCGCTGATCGGTCGTCAGCTCGCCGGCGATCGTCACCGCGTCCTGCGTCTCGCGCAGCACGTGGATCAGCCAAATGCGGGCGGAATTCAGCTTCGCGTCGGCGATCCCGATGGCCGACTGAATCACTGCATTGTCGCGCAATGCGCTCGTTGTCAGGGCCGGTGTCTTGCCACGGGCAAGGTCGATGAAAGCGTCGAGCGCTGCGCGCGCGGCACCGAGTGCGACCGCAGCGAAGCCCGATGCATAGATCTGCATCGCGGCGAAGCGGTAGATCAGCCCCGGTTCGCGGCGCTCCTCCGGCCGGTCGCGGGTTATCGTGTGTGCATCATCGACGAACAGATCCTGCACCGAATATGTGTCGCTACCCGTGCCGCGAAGTCCCACCACCTGCCAGACATCCTTGATGGTCGCGATCTCGCGGCGGAACAGCATGGTGCGTTCCCAGGGCCTTCCATCAGGATGACGCAGCGGCGTGCCGTCGGCCTCGAAGCACGGACAATGCGCGCCAAGCCAGGTTGCATGGCGGCTGCCGCTGGCAAATGCCCATGTGCCGGTGATGCGCCAGCCGCCCTCGACGCGCATCGCCTTCGCACCAGGTCCCATGCCCCAGGCCAACACGTCGCGCTCGCCACCGAACACTTCGCGCGCGACACGCGGCTCGAGATATCCGGCCGACATCGAGCAACCGGAACCTTGGTTCATGCACCAGGCGACCGAGGCATCGCCGCTCGCGATCGCTTCCACGCACTGGATGTAGGTCGCTGGATCAAGTTCCGCGCCACCGATCGAGCGCGGCACCAGCAGTCGGAACATGCCCTCGCCGTGCATCGCGTCCAGCACATCAGACGGCAGCTCGCGTGCTTCATCGATGCGCGGAGCAGCCGCGGTCAGCAGCGGCGCCAGCCTGCGCGCCCTCGCGATGTGGTCGGTCGCAGCGCCGGCCTCGTGCACGTCCATCGTATCGTTCCTCGGATGATTTGGTTCCGAACGCTACACCCCGCTCGGCTTGGCGCGCAAAGCGGAGACACGTGGTAGGAATTGGCATGGACGAGCGTTCTGCACTGCTGACCGAGATCGCTGCCGAGATGCGCGAGACTGCACACTGGACCGGTCACGCGACGCTTTCGCCACGGGTTGCCACAGCGCTTGCCGAAGTGCGGCGCGAGGCGTTTGTGGCACCGGGCTCCGAGCGTTCAGCCTACGAGAACAGACCGCTGCCGATTGGGCATGGTCAGACAATATCGCAGCCGTTCATCGTCGCACTGATGACCGAGTTGCTCGACCTGGAGCCAGGGCACACAGTGCTCGAAATAGGCACTGGGTCCGGATACCAGGCGGCGGTGCTTGCCGAGCTTGCCCGCAGCGTCTGCTCGATCGAGGCAATCCCGCAGCTCGCATCCAGCGCAGCGGCCGCCCTGGCGGGACAAGGTTGCCACAACGTCGAACTGCGTACCGGCGACGGTGGCCTCGGCTGGCCAGAACGCGCACCGTTCGACGCGATCATCGTCACCGCTGCGGCGCCCGACATACCACCCGCGTTGCTCGAACAGCTACGCCCCGGCGGTCGCATGGTCATTCCGGTCGGCCCACGGCACGGCGACCAGGAGCTGCTACTGGTTACCAAGGACGCGACGGGAACGGTGACGCAACGCACCGTTCTACCTGTGGCGTTCGTGCCGCTGACCGGCGGTGGGCGCGATTGACGTGCCAAGAGGTCGCCGATACTACCGGCCAGTAAGCGTCGCCCAGCAGTGGAGTATGCCGTGAGCGAACCCGAAACGCTGACCGTCGATGTCAACGGCTTTGCCACCCGCGTCTGGCGCAAGGGCAGCGGCCCGAAACTGGGGTTTCTCGCCGGTTTCGGCGGGTTGCCGCGGTGGGTGCCGTTCCTCGATGAACTGGCGAAGCACCGCACGGTGATCGTGCCGTCGCTGCCTGGCTTCCCGGGCGGCGACCGGGGTCATTCCGCACTGGATACGCATCTCGACTGGCTGCTCGCGGTGCATGATCTGCTGGCGAAGGCGGGACTGGATGGCGCCGACCTCGCCGGTAGTTCAGTGGGCGCATCGATGGCTGCGGAGATGGCGGCGCTTTGGCCGACAAGCGTGCGACGGCTGGCACTGATCGCGCCGTTCGGCCTGTTCGACGAGGCCGATCCACCGACCGATCCCTGGGCACAGCGCGCCGATGCGGTGCCCGGCCTGATGTGCGCTGATCCCGAGATCTGGAAGGCGCTGAAGTCGGTGCCGGAGGGCGCCAATTCGGTCGAATGGCCGATCGAACAAACGCGCGCCAACGAAGCCGCCGCACGCATCTTCTGGCCCCTCGGCAACACGAAGCTCGAGAAGCGTCTGAAGCTGATCAACGCGCCGACGCTGCTGATCTGGGGCGAGCACGATCGCATCATGCCACGCAGCTATGCCGATCGCATCGCCAAGGGAATTGCCGGTCGGGCGGAGACGAAGGTGATCGAAGGCGCCGGGCATCTTGCCGAACTCGACAAGCCCGCGGACGTGGCGGCTGCCATCATCGGTTGGACCAACTGAGGAGTTCGCGCATGCCGCTCGATCCCGACGCCGAAACTCTGCTCGCCATGATGCGCGCGGCAGGACGTCCGCCGATGGAAACGCTGACCCCAGACGAGGCGCGGCAGTCGTTCAGGGCGGGTCGCGCAGTGGTACAGCCTGATCCCCAGGACGTCGCCGAAGTGCGCGATCTGTCGTGCTCCGGGCCACATGGTGCGATTCCGCTGCGCGCCTATCGGCCGATCGGCACGAAGGCAGACGAGGTGCTGCCCGCACTGGTGTACTATCATGGCGGCGGCTGGCTGCTGGGCGATCTCGACTCACACGACGTGGCATGCCGGCATTACGCGAACGCGGCGAAGTGCCGCGTGGTCTCGGTCGATTATCGGATGGCGCCCGAATATAAGTTCCCTTCCGCGGTGGATGACTGCGCGGCAGCGACCGGCTGGGTGATCGCGCAGTCGGATGCTCTCTGCATTGATCGCGGGCGCGTCGCAGTAGGCGGTGATTCTGCTGGCGGAAATCTTGCGGCGGTGATGGCGCTGATGGCGCGCGACGGCGATCTGCCGCCGCTGGTGTTTCAGTTGCTAGTCTACCCCGCGACCGACATGGGCATGACGCATGACTCCTATCGACGCGTCACCGAAGGCGTGCCGCTGACCGCGAAGACGATGGACTGGTTCATCGACCACTACCTGCATGGCCCGAAAGACCGCGCTGATTGGCGCGCCTCGCCACTGCGCGCTGCGGACCTGTCCGGCACTGCGCCCGCGCTGGTGCTGACCGCGACTTACGATCCGTTATGCGACGAGGGTGTGGCGTATGCGGAGCGGCTGGAACGTGAGGGTGTGCGGGTGATCCACCTGCATTTCTCGGATCAGCTGCACGGCTTTGTCGGCCAGGGCAGGATCATCCGCGCGGCTGGAATGGCCTTAGAGATGATGGCAACGGCGCTGAAAAATGCGCTGTGGAATTGACGCTGCCGGCCAGTCGGCTGTCAGACCGTCACCTTGCTCCGCGCACCCACCATCTGCAACGCAAGGTCGGCCATGCGCTCGCACATGTCCTCCAGCGGGAGCCGCCCTTCCGGACGATGCCAAGTATAGGCCCACGAGATCATGCCGCCGATCGCCAGCGCGGCGAGGTTCACGTCGCCAACGTCAAATTCGCCGGCCGCAACACCCTCGGTCAGCAGGTTGGACAGCACGCGGTCGAACTTCTTGCGCAGTGCGTTGATCTCGGTGAGCGCATCGGGTGCCAGGTTCTTCTCCTCGCGGAAATAGATCGCGATGTTGGCTTGGCGCGACAGCACAACCTCGGTGAAGCCAACGATCGCGCGGTGCAACCGTGCGGTGGGCGAACCGGGCGACTTCGCGGCACGGGCGACCGCTTCCAGCGACAACTCGATGGTCGGCTTGCAGAGCGCTGCCAACAGATCGGTCTTGCTACGGAAATGCGTGTAAATGAACGGCTTGGTGACCCCCAGTTCCGCGGCGATGTCGTCGAGCGTGGTGCCAGTGAAGCCTCGCTGGTAGAACAGCTTGACTGCCTCTTCGAGAATACGCTCTCGCTTGTAGGCCAGTATCTCCTCGCGCATCACCCGGTGATCCATTGCCCGCCCTGTTATGCTAGCCTTGTTACGAGACGATGGGAAGAAACGCAGCCAAGGAGGTAGATATGGCGGGATTGCTGGATGGCAAGTCAGCTCTGATCACCGGCGGCGGTGGCGGCATCGGCCGCGCCACGGCGCTGGCGTTCGCGCGCGAAGGGGCCCGCGTTGCGGTCGCCGATGCGGCCGAAGCAGCGGCGCAGGAGACGGTGGCACTGATCAATCGGGGGGGCGGTCAGGCGATGACGCTGACCGGCGATGTCACCGATGCAAGCGCAGTCGCGGCGTCGGTGAAGTCGGTGGTCGCGGCCTATGGCAGGCTCGACTGCGCGTTCAACAACGCCGGCATCGCAGGCTTCCATGTGGATGCGGGAGGCAGGAAGACCGCTGAGTGGTCGGAAGCCGCATTCGACCGGATGATCGCAGTGAATCTAAAGGGTGTCTGGCTGTGTATGAAGTACGAGCTGGAGCAGATGGTGGCGCAGGGCGGTGGTGCCATCGTCAACACCGCATCGATCGCCGGCCTGATCGGACTGCCCACCTCGTCCGGCTATGTCGCGGCGAAGCATGGCGTGGTCGGGCTGACCAAGACCGCGGCGTTGGAATACGCCGACGACAAGGTGCGGGTGAACGCGGTGTGTCCCGGCTATATCGAGACGCCGATGACCGAGGACACGATGCGTCGCCGCGGTGCGGAGCTGATGGCGAAGGTGCCGTTCCATCGCATGGGCAAGCCGGAGGAGATCGCCGAGATGGTGGTGTGGCTATGCTCCGACCGAGCCTCGTTTGTGAGCGGCGCGGCATATAATGTCGATGGCGGGTACATGGCGACGTGACGCTCAGGAGAGCGCGATCCGCGTCACCAGTACAATCGTTCGCTTACCGATACACCAAAAACCCCGAAATCGCATCCACCATCGCCTCTGGCTCATCGCTCCGGATCGAGTGGCTGCTCCGCTCGAACACCCGTAGGTCCGCGCCCGGGATCAGCCGCGCGATCTCCTCCGAGAACTCCGGCGGACAGATCCAGTCGTGCCGCCCCGTCAGCACCAGCGTCGGCGCCTTGATGCGCCCCAGTTCCCCCCGCAGGTCAAACTGCCGCAGGAAACCGTCCGGCCCGAACGCCCGATTGATTGGCTCGGGCGAATGGATTGTCCGCGCCCGGCCCGCACTCCCTGCCGCCGCATCGTGCGAGCGCGCATACATCGGCCCCATCACCGCGTAGTAATGCCGCATCTCCTCGGCCGAGCGGAAAGCCCCGGCCCATAGCGTCTCGCACACCGCCCGCTGCTCGGCCGAACCTCGCTCGCGGACGAACGCCTCGGCGCGCGGGATGAACCCGCCATGCGCCGCGGTCACGATCAGCACCAGGTGCGACACCGCATCGGGATACCGTGCGGCATGCGCCATCGCGACCATCCCTCCATAGGATGTGCCGATCGATACGATCGGCCCCAAACCCAGGTGACGCCGCAGCGCCTCCAAGTCCTCGACGTTCTCGTCCAGCGTGTAGGTTGCGGGATCGGCGGGGTCGGATCGCCCTTGGCCGCGATGATCGAAATACACCAGCTGCATGCGCGCAGCGAGCGGCGAAAAGGCAGGCTTAAACCCGCTGTGGTCGCCGCCCGGGCCGCCATGGATAACCATTGCCACGGGCCGCTCGCGCATGGTGGCGCCATCCGGCACCAGCCCCATGCCTTCCACATCGAAATAGATCCGTGTGCCACGCACCGACGCGAACATGGCCCTCTCCCGGTTACCGGTAGCGCAGTCTAGACTGCGCGGCACAGCCCGAGGAGAGCCGCGATATGCCCGACGCATCCGCCACCTTGCGGCCGATCGCCACTCTCGGCTTCATCGGTCTCGGCGTGATGGGCGAGCCGATGTGCGGCCACCTCGCCCGCCGCTCCGGCCGCCCCGTGCTGGCGCACGATCTCCGCCCGGAGCCTCTGGCGCGGCTGGCCGCCGATGGCGTTAAGCCAGCACAACTCGCTGAAATTGCGGAAAAATGCGACCTGATCCTGCTGTCGCTGCCGGACGGCAAGGCGGTCGCCGCGGTTGTAGCCGCGCTCGAGTCTCACCTCTCGCCCGGCCAATGTCTCGTGGACACCTCCACCTCGTCGGTGGCGCTCACCCGCGAGATCGGCGCACGACTGGCCGCGCGCCGGATCGATTATGCCGATGCGCCCGTCGCTCGCACCCGCGAGGCCGCCGCCCGCGGCGAGCTCTCCATCATGGTCGGCGCCACGGACCCGGTGTTTGCACACATCCGCCCAATCCTGGAGACAATGGGCACTGACGTGACGCATTGCGGCGGCATAGGCTGCGGGCAGGTCGTGAAGATCCTCAACAACATGTTGGTGTTTCAGCATACAGCAGCGCTGGCCGAGGCGATGGCGATTGGCCGGCGCAACGGCGTGGCCCCGGAACTGCTGCTGCCCACCATCGCCAAGGGCTCCGGCGACAGCTTCGTGCTGCGCAGTCACGGCATGAAGTCCATGCTGCCACGCGATTTCCCGGAGCGCGCCTTCTCCACGCGCTACGCGATCAAGGACCTGTCCTACGCGCTGGAAATGGCGGCGGCCGCCGGCCTCGCTGTCCCAGGAGCCGAACTGACCATGCAGCGCCTGCGCGAGTCCGAGCAGGCGGGCAACGCCGAGGCCTACCACCCCGCCGTCCTGCGTCTGATCGACCCGGCATGAGCGCGTGGCCGAATGCCGCCGCCTGGTACGAGGCCTGCGCCGATGATGCGGTGCTGGCCGTCTGGCGTGGTCCCTGGTCGGTGGCCTTCACTGTGGTCGACGACGGCGCGAACACCACATTTGCCTTCGCCGAAGGCCGATTGTCGGGCGGCGGAGTCCCTCAGTTCACTTTGGCCGCACCCACTCCGGTCTGGGAGAAATTCCTCGCCCCCGTGCCGCCGCGGCACCATCACGCGATCTTCGCCATGCTGGCCCGCGTGCCGGAGTTCTCGGTGCGCGGCGACCAGTTGGCGTTCCTGCAGCACTGCCACGTCGTGCGCCGAGTCCTGGAGGTGGGCAAATGGCTGGCGCTCGGCCGCACCACCCCAGTGTCTGCCTCGCTTCATCCGCCCCTCGGCACGCCGACGCCCGCGCCGCCCGTGACCGGCGGCTACGTGCCGGTGACTGTCGGTGGCACCACCTACCAGATTTATCATGAGCAAACGGGCAGCGGTGGCCGTGATCTGCTGTGCCTGCACACCGCTGGTGCCGACGGGCGGCAGTTCCACCGCCTGATGACCGACCGACGGATAAGCGCGTCGCATCGAATGGTTTCCTTTGATCTCCCCTGGCACGGCAAGTCGCCGCCACCCGCCAGAGGAATCCCCGGTTCATGGCGGCTCAACACGGATCTCTACGTCGCCCTGATCATGGAATTCGTTAAGGCGACAGCCCTGCGGCGTCCGATCGTCCTCGGCGCCTCGATGTCCGGCGAGATCTGCCTCGAGCTGGCTTATCGCCATCCCGACGCCTTCGCCGGCATCATCGCCTGCGAAGCGTCGGAGCGCATCGAACGCCGCCAGACGCCGTTCTCCGCCCACCCGCAGATCAACGCCGGCTTCTTCGTCCCCGAATGGATCCGCGGCCTGATCGCGCCACAGAGCCCAGCCGAGTGCGTCGCCGACATCGCCTGGCACTATGCCCAGAGCGGTCCGGCGGTCTTCTTCGGCGACATCGAGTTCTACGCCGGCGACTGGGACGCGCGTGAGCGCGTTGAGCGCATCGACACCAACCGCTGCCGCCTGTTCATGCTGACCGGCGAGTACGACTACTCCTGCACCGTCGAACATTCGGCCGCCACCGCGGCCAAAATCCCTGGCGTGCGTTTCCAGGCGATGCAGGGTGTCGGGCATTTCCCGTTCGCGGAGAATCCCGAGCTGTTCGCCGACTACCTGCTGCCGAGCCTGCACGAGCTGTCCGACTGACACGTTGGACCACTGCGGCATGGTGGATCGAAAGGTGCGGCGCTTATGTCAGCGCCTATGGGGCCAAGCCTCGAAAATGACCGAACGCAAAAATCGCGAGAGCATTCCGGCCGGATAGTACCGTGCGTAACCATTTCGGCCAATAAACTCCGGCGAATTCGCGTGGCAAGTGAGTAAAGGGTAGGCTGGCCAGGGGAAGGCGTCGTTCGCAGAAGACGGACGTCACCACACGGCACCGGGGCTGACAAAGGGAGAACGTGGAATGATCAAGTCGAAGAGAGTCTCGCGCCGCAGTGCGCTAAAACTGGGGGCGGCCGCCGCGGCGTTGCCCCTGGTGCACATCCGCACTGCCGGCGCCGCCGGCAAGGTGGCAATCGGTTTCTGGGACCACTGGGTACCCGGCGGCAACGACATCATGCAGAAGCAGGTCAACGCTTGGGCCGACAAGAACAAGGTCGAGGTGACCGCCGACTTCATCACCGGCAACGGCAACAAGCTGCAGTTGACCGGCGTTGCAGAATCGCAGGCGAAGACCGGGCACGACGCCTACACGTTCTATAACTGGGACGTATACAACAGCCATGACTCGCTGGCGCCAATGGATGATGCGATCAAGTATCTGACCGGCAAGTATGGCGCGGTCAACGCCACGGCCGAGTACCTGGCGAAGCAGAAAGGCCAATGGACGGCGGTCCCAAGCAGTTCCGGCACACAGGCCAAGCCACCTTGCGCACGCATCGAGTGGTTCAAGAAGAACGGCCTTGATCTGCAGGCGATGTATGCGGTGAAACCGGAGCATACGGCCGCACAGGATGGCTGGACCTGGGAAGCCTTCATGAAATACGCCGAGTTGGCGCAGAAGGACGGCCTGACCTTCGGACTCGGGCTCGGCGGCAGCACCAATACCGACGCAACTGATACGCACGGCGCACTGTTCGCTGCATACGGTGCCAAGTTGATCGACGAGAATGGCAACATCACGCTTGACTCGCCGGAAGTGATGCAGGTCCTCGAATTCTGCCAGAAGTTGGTGAAGTTCTATCCGGACGATGCCGTCAGCTATGACGACGCATCAAACAATCGCGCACTGATCTCCGGCAAGAGCGCGCTGATCTTCAATCCGCCGTCAGCGTGGGCGGTGGCGAAGCGAGATGCTCCGGACGTCGCGAAGGACTGCTGGACGTTCTCGGCGCCGACGGGCCCCAAGGGCCGCTTCGTGCCGACTGCCACATTCTTCTGGGGTGTCTGGCAGTTCAGCAAGAACCAGCAGGCATCGAAGGAGTTGATCACCTACCTGATGGAGCGTGAACAGGTCGAGGAGCGCGACAACGGCGTGGCCGGCTATGACCTGCCGCCGTTCGAGGGAATGCTCGACTTCAAGATCTGGGAGACCGTCGAGCCGCCGTCCGGCACGGTGTACAACTACCCGATCCGGAAATGGCATAACGCGAAGCCAAGTTTGACTTCATCCGAGGCATCGCCGGACGTGGCTGTGCAGGTCTACAACCGTGCCATCCACAATCAGATGATGGCGCGGATCAAGGAAGGCCAATCGATCAAGCAAGTGATTGCCTGGGCGAAAGACGAGCTGGAAGGCTTCACGCGCTGACCATTTCGAGCGAAACGGCTGCATGGCTGGCGTTGCACATTGCAACGCCAGCCGCTAGCGTTGGTTGGTAAATAATAAGATACCCCGTAGTCCTTTGCCCGATTTGGCGGCAAAGAGCGTGGTCGACGAGGGCGGGATAACCGCCACAGGCAGGGGTCTGGCTTTGACGGTCGTCCGGTTGATCCGGAAGGCGTGGGAGGTACGTGGATGGCGAAGCTGCATCGCGGCTCGCATCACAGTCAGTCACAAACAGGAAGCCCACGCGGCTGCCTGACCTCGGCATGCACGTGCCGGGTCCGGCGCCGGATTGCGCTCTGCGCGTGTCCGCCGTGCTGGCGGAACAAGGGAGAATAGGATGGCCGACAGCACAAGCGTTCCTGCTGGCGCAATGGTTCCAGCAATGGCGGGAATCCGCCGCACCGGCAGCCTGAAACGCTTCACGCAGCAGCGATCCACCATCGCCTTCTTCCTGTGCCTGCCGCTGATTTTGCTGATCGCCTGCTTCGTGGTCTATCCGGCGTTCTATGCGATCTACCTCAGCATGCTGAACAAGAAGATGACGGCGTTCGTCGGTCTGGGAAACTTCGCGTTCCTGCTGAAGCGCAACACCTTCCAACTGGTCATCTTCCAGAGCTGCCTGTTCGCGGTCACCGCGGTGGTCTTCAAGGCGCTGATCGGCTTCATCATCGCCCACCTGATGCATAACATCCCGGGCAAGAACCAGCGCATCTGGCGCGGCCTGTTGTTGGTGCCATGGGTGGTTCCCTTGGCGCTCTCCACATTGGCGTGGTGGTGGATGTTCGATCCCTCCTACTCAGCCTTCAACTGGATCCTTAACAAGTTCGGCTTCGCCTCGGTGCCCTGGCTTGGCATCGGCTGGATCGCACGGTTCTGCACCGTCACGGTGAACGTCTGGTTCGGAACGCCATTCTTCATGATCATGTATCTCGCCGCACTGAAGTCGGTGCCGGAGCAGCTCTATGAGGCGGCGGCAATCGACGGCGCCAACTCGATGCAGAAGATGTTCTTCGTCACCCTGCCGATGATCCGCAACATCATCGCCATCACCGTGCTGTTCAGCCTGATTGTGACATTCGCAGACTTCGACATCGTCCGCATCCTGACCGGCGGCGGACCGCAGGACATGACGCACATATTCGCCACCTACGCATTCCAGGTCGGCATCCAGTCGGGCGACATCCCGTTGGGTGCGTCAGTCAGCCTGTTCATGTTCCCGATCCTCGCGTTCGCCGCATTCTTCGTGCTGCGCGGCGTCACCAGGCGCAGCAAGGAGATTGCGGCATGAGCACCAGTACGGCGCCTGTCGGGACGGTGCCGGCGACCCGGCGGCGACACCACAGCCTCCATCGCCAGCGCGCATGGGCGCTGTGGGGCAGCTACATCGCGCTCGGTTTCTTCGTGGTGATCTTCCTGGTCCCGCCGTTCTACACGCTGATGACCAGCTTCAAGTCCTCAGCGGAGATTTCGGCGCAGTCAGGCAATCCCTGGTTTCCCCACCACCCGACACTGGAGAACTTCTGGTACCTGATCACGTATCCGAACTTCCAGACCTACTACCTGAACTCCGTGATCATCACGGTCCTCGTGGTCGCAATCAGTATCACCATCTCGGTGCTGGCCGCGTTCAGTCTGGCGCGGATGGGATTCTGGGGCAGCCAGGCGCTGGCGACCGGTGTGTTCCTCACCTACCTGATCCCTGCATCGCTATTGTTCCTGCCATTGTTCCAGATCATCGGCTGGCTCGGCCTGATCAACAGTTTCTGGTGCCTGGTGCTGCTGTATCCGACGCTGGCGGTGCCGTTCTGCACGTGGATCATGATCGGCTACTTCAGCTCGATCCCAAAGGAACTGGATGAGGCAGCGCTGATCGACGGTGCCGGCTATCTGCAGATGCTGTGGCGGATATTCATACCTGTGGCGATGCCCGGCATTATCGCCGCCACGATCTTCGCCTTCACGGTGAGCTGGGGCGCCTTTCTGTATCCGCTGGCGTATCTCTACACATCGAACCAGATGGTCCTGACCGTCGGCATCATCAGCGACCTGATCCGCGGCGACGTGTTCCAGTGGGGCAAGATCATGGCGGCCGTCGTGCTCGCCTCGATGCCGCCGATCCTGATCTACGCCTTCCTGATGGACTACTACGTTGCCGGCCTGACCGCCGGTGCGACCAAGGGATAAGCTCACCGCCAACCACGAGGGAACCACAAGACCATGGCTGAAGTCTCCTGCCGCAAAGTAGTCAAGAACTACGATGGTGGCGTGCAAGCGGTGAAGGGTATCGACCTCGAGATCGCCGATCGGGAGTTCGTGGTTCTCGTCGGACCGTCCGGCTGCGGCAAATCGACCACGCTGCGCATGATCGCCGGCCTCGAGGAGATCACCGAAGGTGAGATCTGGATCGGTGGCGACGTGGTCAACGATGTGCCGCCGCGCGATCGCGACATCGCCATGGTGTTCCAGAACTACGCGCTGTATCCGCACATGAGCGTGTTCGACAACATGGCCTTCGGCCTGAAGCTGCGGAAGTTCCCGAAGGACGAGATCCGCCGCCGCGTGGACGAGGCGGCGCGCATTCTCGACATCGGCATGCTGCTCGATCGCAAGCCGCGCGCTCTGTCGGGCGGACAGCGGCAACGCGTGGCGATGGGGCGCGCCATCGTGCGCAACCCCAAGGTGTTCCTGTTCGACGAACCGCTGTCGAACCTGGACGCCAAGCTACGCGTGCAGATGCGTACCGAGATCAAGAAGGTGCACCAGACGGTCCGCACGACCACCGTGTACGTGACGCACGATCAGATCGAGGCAATGACCCTCGCCGACCGTGTGGTGGTGATGAACCACGGCGTGATCGAGCAGGTCGGTTCACCACAGGAGCTGTATCACAACCCGACGACGCGCTTCGTCGCGGGCTTCATCGGCTCGCCGGCGATGAACTTCCTGCCGGTACGTGTTCAGGACGGCACCAATGGCGGCTTGGCCGTGCGCATCACCGACCAGATCGTGCTGCCGGTGCCGCCGTCGCGTACCGATCGTTATGGCAAGTACAAGGGCAAGGAGATGGTGCTCGGGCTACGGCCGGAGCACCTGTTCGAATACCACGAGACCGGCCGCCCAGGCTGGACACGCGTCGAGCTGCCGGTTGATGTGGTCGAACCGATGGGCATGGAGACGATGGTGCACTTCTTCGTCGGCCACGAGCCTGTCTGCGCCCGCGTCGATCCCGCAACGCACGCGGAACCCGGCGAGGTGCTGCCGCTGACCGCAGACCTGAACCAGATGCACCTCATGGAGCCGGAGAGCGGGCGGGTGGTCTAGCGCCCGCCTTCCTCCGCCCGGTCGGTTATCGCAAGGGGCGGCGGTGCCGCGCGCTCCAGAAGATCGAGGTTGGCCTTACACTATTTGATCCGTTTCAACTCGAGGGTTGACGTGAATGGCTGAGCACCGCCGGTAATTGTTCGTACGAGTTTCAGGTTGTCGCCATGATTGCAATCACGCCTTTCTGGTCGGTGCCCTCAAAGTTGGGATACGTGGACCCCTTGACGTGAGCCGTCAGGTTATTTCCATCCAGCGCATAGGTTCCATAATACGCCACCGACGGTCCGACAGGCACGGTTGGACGGTCAGAGCTTTTCGGTCGATTATTGCTCGCGATAAACACCATGACCATGCCATTTCTATCGTAGTTGATCATCCCGTTCGGCTGTTCACCGAAAGGGTGCTCTAGCTTGCCGCCGTGATCCTCGACCAATGAGACCAGGGACCATGCGCCGGTAAGGTCATTAGAAGACTGTGCAACCGCGCCGGTCACCGGCAGGACCAGGCCCACGGCGAAATATAGTGCAGAGCGATTCATTGACGTTCCTCCCCGTTGTTCCTCCATGCTAACGGTCGGGTGTGAGTCCGTCCTGTCCACCGCCGCATCGATGTGCTTGTCGCTCAAACTCTGGATAACGGCGCGAATGCTTTCCTTCGCCGGACCTCTTGACCCCACCGATAGCGTCTGAACTCGCCGTCGGTTCTTGCTTGTTCCGCTGAGACGCGGAACCATAGGAGGAAAGACAGGAAGGAAGCAGCCATGGTCGATCTGGTGGTGCGTGGCGATACCGTGGTGACGCCGCAGGGCGTGGGTGCCTACGACATCGCGATCGCTGGTGAGCAGATCGTCGCTGTTGCCGCCAAGGGCAGCCTGCCGATACCGGACGGTGCGCGGCTAATCGATGCGAGGGGAAAAATTGTCATGCCCGGCGGCATCGATCCGCACGTGCACTGCAAATGGCACCTGCCTAACCCCGACGGCAGCGCCGGGCTGACCGAGCCTCCTGATGTGGTGGGGCGTGCCGCGGTGCATGGCGGCACCACGACGATGATCGATTTCACGCGCGCCAGCCAGGGCACGAACGTGCAGGACGCGATCGCGAAGCGCGAGGAGGACTGGAACGGTCACTGCGCCTGCGACTATGCGCAGCACATCATGGTGGAAGGTGCGCTACCGCTCACGCTGCCAGAACAATTGGCCGAAGCGATCCAGGCCGGGTTCCCGACGGTGAAGATCTTCACCACCGACATCACGCCGTCGCGCAAGGGACGCATGGTGGACTTCGGCGACATCTGGGAAGTGTTCCAGGTGCTGCGCGCGAACAATGGCCTCGGCGTGATCCACTCCGAGGACAACGACATCGTTATGCACATGTACGGCAAACTGATCCGCGAAGGGCGCACAGGCTTTGCCAACATGGCGGAAGTGCACAACACGCTATCCGAGGACATCTCGTTCCGTCGTGTGATCCGCCTCGCCGAGAAGGTCGGCACCACGCTGTATATGATGCACACCTCGGCTGCATCCGGCGTGTCGGCGATCCGCGAGGCGCGTGCGCGCGGCGTGTCGATCTATGGCGAGTCGCTGCACCAGTACATGCTTTACACGTCGGAGGACTACAAGCGCACGAACGGTCAGATCTACCACACCTACCCGTCGCTGAAGTCGGCCGAGGACCAGGCAGCACTGTGGGCAGGCACCCTCGATGGCTGCATCAATTGCGTGGCCACCGATGAGATCTGCTGCACGCTGGCAAAGAAGCTGCAAGGCGTACGGATCGATGACACCACCGGCGGCAATGCCGGCGTCGAGCCGCGCGTTGCGCTGATGTACACCGAGATGGTCGGCAAGCGCAGGTATTCACTGAGCCGGTTTGTCGATCTGGTGTCGACCAACGCGGCGAAGATCATGGGCCTGTATCCCCGCAAAGGCGCCATCGCAGCCGGATCGGACGCCGATATCTGCGTGCTGGATCCGACCGACAAGCGCACCATCCGCGCACAGGACCTGCACGAGGCAGACTACACGCCATGGGAAGGCCGCAAGATGGAGGCGTGGCCATGCCTGACGTTATTACGCGGCAAGGTGGTGGTGGAGAACGGCAAATGGCAGGGCGCGCTGACCGATGGCAAATGGCAGCCTCGCAAGATCGCCCCGGAAATACTGGAAGGGCCGAAGTTGTAACGATGAAGGATCCGGTTTGAGCCTCCCCCTCCCCCTCCCAGGGCACGGGGAGATACATGTACTGCGTGCGCTGCTGGTCGATTGCGCCACTCTGTGGGGCGTCGAAGTACGCATCGCCGCTCGCGCCGACGGCGTGGACGTCGCCACAGCCTCCGGCACGTTCCACGTGCAACGCGCGACCGAGGACATGCGCCCCGCCCGCTGGCTGCTGCAAACGCCCGAACGCCGTGTCGCCAATCGCCCGCCACGCGCCACGCCATCGATCGGCGCTTTGCTCACTGCCCTGCGCAACGCACTCGGCGCGGAAGGCGGCAACAAACTCCGGATCGGAGCACCAGCATCATGAAACCGGACGAACGCAACCTGCCGCTGTCGACCGACAGCACCGAAGCGGCACGTCTGTTCGACCGTGCGGTCGAGCACTACCTGAAATACCACACAGACACGATGGCACTCGTCGGCAAAGCCATCGCGGCCGACGCAGACTTCGTCATGGCGCATTGCCTCAAAGGCTACCTCCTTCTCGGTGCGGCGAATCCTGCCCACCGCCAACAGATCGCCTCCACCCTCGCCACTGCCCAATCCGCTGCCGCCACCGCCACGCAGCGCGAAAAGCAGCATGTCGCCGCGTTCGCCGCCTGGGCGGATGGCGAACTCGACAAGTCCTTCGCGATATGGCGACAGATCCTCGACGCAACCCCCACCGACCTGCTGGCGTTGCGCATCTGCGACACGACTTGGTTCCGCCACGGCCAGACCCAGAAGATTCGCGAGCAGGCCGACCGCATCGCGCCACTCTGGTCATCCGATCTGCCAGGCTACGACATGCTGCAATGCGTCTGGGCCTTCGCGCACGAGGAGACCGGCGACTACGCCGCGGCAGAACGCGCAGTGGATGCCGCACTGGAACAGGACCGCACGAATTACTTCGCGCACCACGTCAAGACGCACGTGCTGGAGATGGACTGCCGCCCGCGTGAAGGCTGCCACTGGCTGGAATCGCAGATCCCAAACTGGTCTGCCGGCAACAACCTGATCCATCACCTCTGGTGGCATCGCACGCTGATGGAGCTCGATCTCGGCGAACGCGACGCCGTGCTTGCGAGCTATGACGCAAACATCCGCAACTTCGACGATCCGATGACCAAGGCCGTGCCGGACCACTATGTCGATCTGCAGAACGCGACCGCCCTGCTGTGGCGCCTGGAACTGCTCGGCCTCGACGTCGGCAATCGCTGGGACGAACTCGCCGACAAGGCCGAAGCCCGCACCGGCGATGCCGGACATCTGCTCCTGGTCCCGCATCTGATGCTGGCCTTGGCTGCCACCGAACGCGATGCCGCCGCCCGTTACGTCGACGCGCTGCGCGATCTCGCCGCCGATCCCGCGCTATGGACCGCCCCGGCGATCGCCGACGTGGTGATCCCCGCCTGCGAGGCAGCACTTGCCCACCGCCGCAGCGAACACGCGCGCGTCGTCGATCTGCTCGGGCCGCGCCAGGACAAGATCCGCCTGCTCGGCGGCAGCAACGCGCAACGCGACCTGTTCTTCCAGATGCTGATCAACTCAGCGATGAAGGCCGACCGCCGCGACGTGGTTTCGGCGATGATCGCCCACGAAGCCGCCACGCGGTCCGTGCCACCGACACAGCGGGCCGGATATGCCGCCCCGGCTCGCTGGTTGCATTCTTGACACTGTCCAACCCCAACTGTAGCAAGCCCCGGCTTTCCGGCGGGCCTCCTGCCAGGAGCCGACATGAGTGATGCACCGGGCGAGGAAGAGCCTCCTTCCTTCGAAGAGAGGCTGAAATCCGCCCGCAGCAGGCAGGGGCTTGATGCCCCGCCGCCATCGTCAGCCGGGAGTTCCGGCGACCTCGGCGGCATGAGTCCCTGGGGGATCGGCCTGCGGGTGGGGATCGAGCTGGTCTCGGCTCTGGTGGTGGCGGTCGCCATCGGCTATGGGCTCGACCGCCTGTTCGGCACGAAACCCATCCTGATGGCGGTGTTCGTCCTGCTGGGTGGCGCGGCTGGAATACTCAACGTCTGGCGCCTGTTCGCGCCACGACCGACACGGGGACCAAAGGTCCGGGACGGGGGACGATAGTGGCGGCCGGAGGATCGATCGACGCGATGGGCCAGTTCCAGCTGCATCCCGCGCTGGGGCGGATCGGCGCGTCAGTGAACTTTACCCAGGCCAATCTGATGATGGTCGTCGCCGGCCTGCTGACCTTCGGCCTGCTGTGGCTCGGCATGCGTCCGCGCGCGATGGTGCCTGGACGACTGCAGTCGGCGGCCGAGATGGCCTATGAAGCGGTGCTGGGCATGTGCACCGAGACAATCGGCCCTGAAGGCCGTTCATATTTCCCGTTCGTCTTCACGCTGTTCTTCTTCATCCTGTTCGGCAATCTGCTGGGCGTCTTCCCGTACTTCTTCACCTTCACCAGCCACATCGCCGTGACGCTGGCACTGACCGTGTTCGTGGTGGGTCTCGTGACGTTCGTCGCGATCCGTATCCATGGCTGGCACTTCTTCAGCTATTTCGTGCCGCAGGGCGTGCCGGTCGCGCTGATGCCCTTGCTGGTCCCGATCGAGGTGCTGTCCTACCTGTCGCGCCTGATCTCTCTGTCGGTACGGTTGTTCGCCAACATGATGGCCGGCCATGTGATGCTGGAAGTGTTCGGCGCCTTCGTGATCATGCTCGGGGGCGCCGGCATCATCTTCCTGGTCCCGGCCGCATTCTCGCTTGCGGTGAACGTGGCGCTGATCGGCTTCGAAATTCTGGTGGCGACACTCCAGGCCTACGTGTTTGCAGTCCTCACCTGCATTTATCTGCACGACGCAGTGCACCTCCACTAACCCGAAGGAACACAGAACCATGGATCTCGCTTCCGCAAAGGCCATCGGCGCGGGTATCGCCGTTATCGCGCTGTCGGGTGTCGGCGTGGGCATCGGCTATATCTTCGCCGCCCTGGTCAGCAGCGTGGCGCGCAACCCGGCGGCGCGCGAGCGCGTGTTCGGCCTTGCCATCCTCGGGTTCGCGCTGACCGAAGCGGTGGCGCTCTACGCGCTGGTGATCGCGTTCATCATCCTGTTCGTCTGATGCCGATACGCCCAACCCGCATCATTTGGGCGCTGCTCACGGCGCTGCTGCTGCCAACCGCCGCCAAGGCGGCAGGCATGCCGCAACTCGACTTCGCCAACCCACTGACCACCAGCCAGGTGGTGTGGGGCGCGATCATCTTCGCCGTGCTGTACATCGTGCTGTCGCGCATCGCCCTGCCGAAGGTCGGCGCTGTGCTCGAGGAGCGCGCGCGTCACATCGCCTCTGATCTGGAGACTGCGCAAGCATCCAAGGCAAGGGCCGACGAGGCGGCGAAGCATGTCGCAGAGGCTACGGCTCGCGCTCGGGCCGAAGCGCAGGCGGCGATCAATACGGCGCTGGATGCGGCGAAGCAGGAGGCGTCGGCACGCATCGCGGCGCTGAATCAGCGGCTGGAGCAGCAGTTGCACGACGCCGAGACGCAGATCAACGCGGCGCGCGCGTCGGCAATGCGCGCGCTGCGCGACGTGGCGACCGAGACGGCGGCCACGGTGATCGGCCGCCTGACCGGATCGCCGCCGGATGCGCAGCGGCTGGATGGCGCCATCGGTGCCGCGCTGGCCGCACGCCGGATCGCCTGAGGACGCGCCGCCATGCCAGAGCCAAGCTTCTTCGCCGAACCGCGCAACTGGGTGCTGATCGCCTTCGTGCTGTTCTTCGTGCTGTTCGGCCGCAAACTCTGGTCGGTCCTGGCGCAGATGCTGGACGATCGCGCCGCCAAGGTCCGGACCGAGCTGGACGAGGCCGCGCGGCTGCGTCAGGAGGCTGAGGCGATGCTGCGCGAAGCTGAGACGCGGCGGGCCGAGGCGTTGCGCGAGGCTCAGGCGCTGATCGAGGGAGCCAAGGCGGAAGCCGAGCGCGTCGCAGCGGCCGCGGGTGCGGAGGCTGAGGCATCGGCGCGTCGGCGCGAGCAGATGGCGATGGACCGCATTGCCGCTGCCGAGAAGGCCGCGGTGGACGAGGTGCGGTTGACCGCGGTCGAGGTCGCGACGACCGCCGCGCGGCAGGTTATTGCCGAGGGACTGTCGGCAGACGCGGATGCGCGGCTGATCGACCACGCGATCACCCAATTGCCGAGCGCCCTCGCGGCAAGCCGACGAGTGGCGTAGATGCCAAATCTTGTGCAACGGTCTGAATATCCATATATCCCACTGAGGATATATGGATAGTCGCGTCACATGCCGCTCTACATCAAGGATGAAACGACGACCCGGCTGGTCAGCGAGCTCGCCAGACGGCGCGGCTTGACCAAGCAGGGGGCCGTCCGTCTGGCGGTCGAAGCCGAACTCCAACGAGCCGAGAAGGCTATTCGATTGCGCGAGCGTGTGGCGCGGCTCTGGGAAGCCCAACCATTGCCGCCGCCCACAGGTCAGGCGGCCGATAAGGCGTTCTACGACGAATTGTCGGGGGAGCCGTGACGATCTTCGCCGATGCTTCGGCTCTGGTGACCATCGTCGCCAGAGAGGCCGAGGCGCTGGCTCTGGTGGACTGCCTCGATGCCGATGAACGCCGGCTGTGCTCAGCGCTATCGGTCTGGGAAACGGTTGCGGGCCTCGCGCGGAGCTACATGTTCTCGGTCCCTTCCGCCCGGGTACGTGTCCGTCTGTTCCTCGACACCATGGACTTCAGCTTCGTAGGCATCGGCGAACGCGAATTCGATATGGCATCGGAAGCCTACGCCCAGTTCGGCAAGGGCAGGCATCCGGCGGCGCGGAACATGGGCGACTGCTTCGCCTACGCGTGCGCACGGGCGAACAGCGCGCGGCTGCTGTTCAAGGGAGAGGACTTCCGGCGCACGGATATCGAACCCGCGATCCTGTGAAAACGAATCCGGTGGAACCTTGCCGGAAGCGGCCATTCCCGCTACATCCCCGCCGCGCCGGCACCCCTGGAGGCCGGCGCTGCCATTTGCAGGAGCGGGGACCATGGCCAATGTCGTGACCATCGAGGCCGAGGCACGCACGCGAGCGGGTAAGGGGGCGGCGCGGGCGACGCGGCGAGCCGGCAAGATGCCCGGCGTCATCTACGGGGCCAGCCAGGCGCCCAGCCTCATCGCACTCGATCCTCGCGCGATACTGCGCGAACTGAGCCGCCCCGGCTGGCAGTCGCGCCTCTACGAGATCAAGATCAACGGTGATGCAACACAGGCGCTGTTTCGCGACGTCCAGTTTCACCCGGTGACCGACGCGCCCGAGCATGTCGATTTTCAGCGCCTCGCACCCGGCGAGCCGATCCGCGTGTCAGTGCCAGTGCATTTCGAGAATGACGGGCTCAGCCCAGGCCTCAAACGCGGTGGCGTCCTGAACGTCATCCGGCACACCGTCCAGGTCTACGCCCAGCCAGAGCGTATCCCCGAGCAATTCACCGCCGACCTCGCCGACCTCGACTTTAATGATGCGGTGCGCTGGGAGGACCTGAAGGGTACCGAGAACGCCCGCCCGGCGGTCGCCCGCAACTTCGTTGTCGCGACTGTGGCGCCGCCGACCAAGCTGGCCGAAGTCTCCGCCGAGCCAACGGCAGCGGCCGCACCGGTAGCGGCTCCTGTCGCCGCGGCTCCGGCCGCTGCTCCGGCACGCGGCGGCGCCCGGCGCTGATTCCAACGAGTCATGCTGCTCTGGGTCGGCCTCGGCAATCCGGAGCCGGGGATGGCCCGGAACCGGCACAACATCGGCTTCATGGCAATCGACACCATCGCCATCAAGTACGGCTTCACCCCATGGCGCCAGCGCTTCAAGGGCCTGATGAGCGAGGGCAGCGTCGCCGGTGAAAAGATCCTCGCACTGAAACCGCAGACCTACATGAACGAGTTGGGTGTGTCGGTGCAGCAGGCCGCCGCGTTCTACAAAATGCCGATCGACACGATCACCGCATTTCACGACGAACTCGACCTGGTGCCCGGCAAGGTGCGGGTGAAGCGCGGTGGCGGCGCGGCAGGCCATAACGGCCTGCGCAGCATGGACCGCATCCTCGGCACGCAGGACTACTGGCGGGTGCGTCTCGGCATCGGCCATCCCGGGCAGAAGGAGCGCGTCCTTGGCCACGTGCTGGGCGACTTCGTAAAGCAAGACCGCGAGTGGCTGCTGCCATTGCTCGACGCCGTGGCCGATGCCGCACCGTTACTGGTACAGGGCAAGCCCGAAGACTTCATGACCAAGGTCGCGCTGTTGGCGCGGGAGCCGAAGTAGATGGGCTTCAACTGCGGCATTGTCGGACTGCCGAATGTTGGCAAGTCCACGCTGTTCAACGCGCTGACCGCAACAGCGGCAGCCCAGGCGGCGAACTATCCGTTCTGCACCATCGAGCCGAATGTCGGTCGCGTCCCAGTGCCGGACACGCGCCTCACCACACTCGCCGTGATCGGCAAGTCAGCAAAGGTCGTGCCCACGACGCTGGAGTTCGTCGATATCGCCGGCCTGGTGCGCGGTGCCAGCAAGGGCGAGGAACTCGGCAACCAGTTCCTCGCGCATATCCGCGAGGTCGACGCGATCATCCACGTGCTGCGCTGCTTCGAGGATCCCGACATCGCCCATGTCGAAGGCGCCATCGATCCGCTGCGCGATGCAGAAGTGGTGGAGACCGAGCTGATGCTCGCCGATCTCGACAGCCTGGAGAAGCGGCTCTTCGCCGCGCATAAGCGCGCACGCGGCAACGACAAGGAGGCGATCGCGTCGGTCGCACTGATGGAGCCGCTGGTTGTCGCGCTGCGCGAGGGACGCCCCGTGCGTGCTGTCATTCGGCCCGAGCAGGCGGAAGCAGTGAAGCGGCTGCAACTACTGACGTCGAAACCCGTGCTGTACTTGTGCAATGTCGAGGAGAGTGCGGCCGCAGCCGGGAATGCGTTCACCGAGCGCGTGGTGGAACACGCACGTGCGGAAGGCGCGCGCGTCGTGGTGGTATCGGCGGCGATCGAGGCGGAGGTTGCACAACTGCCAGAGGCGGATCGCGCCGAATTCCTCGAGGGGCTTGGGCTGCACGACAGCGGCCTCGATCGGGTGATCCGCGCCGGCTACGACCTGCTTGGGCTGCTCACCTTTTTCACCGTCGGGCCGAAGGAGGCGCATGCCTGGACGGTCGTGCGGGGCACAAAGGCACCGCAGGCCGCGGGCACGATCCACGGCGACTTCGAACGCGGCTTCATCGCCTCCGAGACGATCAGCTACGACGACTACCTCGCGTGCAAAGGCGAGGCCGGCGCCAAGGACGCCGGCAAGATGCGCGTCGAAGGCAAGGAATACGTCGTGAAGGACGGCGATATCCTGCTGTTCCGCTTCAACGTGTGACGCCCCTGATCGTCATGGCCGGGTTCGGCCCGCTAGGCGCCAACAAATCGCCAAAGCACTGCGCCTTATCGTCATGGCCGGGTTCGGCCCGCTAGGCGCCAACAAATCGCCAAAGCACTGCGCCTTATCGTCATGGCCGGCCTCAGTGCCGGCCATCCACGACTTCCGCATCAGACAAAATCGTGGATGGCCGAGCCAAGCTCGACCATCACGAAAGAGGGGACAGTGCGCCAGTCGATTCACTATGTTAGCGCCTGTGGGCCTTCGCCCGGCCACCAACGTCTTTCGTTCGTCGTCGCTCACTCCAGCTTCGCGTCGAGCGTGATCGCGGCGTTGAGCACCTTCGACACCGGACAATTTGCCTTCGCGTCCGCTGCCAGCTTCTGAAACGCCGCATCCTCCAGACCCGGCACCCGGGCGCGCAACACCAGATGCACCGCGGCGATCTTCCAGCCGGCGCCTTCCTGCTCCATGGTCAGCGTCGCGTCGGTGTGCAGGCTCTCCGGTGGATGACCCGCGCCGCTGAGCTGAAACGCCGTCGCCATGCTGAAGCAGCCGGCATGCGCCGCGGCTATCAGCTCCTCCGGGTTGGTGCCCTTGCCGTCGCCGAACCGTGCGGTGAACGAATAGGGCGTCTCCTTCAGGGTCGCGCTCTGCGTCGTGAGGCTGCCTTTGCCTTCCTTGCCGCTGCCTTGCCAGACCGCGCTTGCGTGCCGCTTGATGCTTGCCATGGAGGTCCTCCTGCCTGTGCAGACCCAGCATGTGGGAAACCATCCGCCGATGTCATGGGGTCAGCAATACGCCCCTGCCGGAAAACGACAGCATCATAAGCGGCGTGCAGTTGTGACGTGACCGATGTCGCGCGGCGGCGCGGGGGCGCACCCAGGTGCCGCTCGCGCAGTTCCTCCATGAACGCGCGCCACATCTTCGGGCCGCCCTCCTCCAGCAGTTGCGCCCGGATGCCGAGTTCCTCGCTCACCGGCAGGTATTCGCGTCCCCAGACCGCCATCTGCGCCAGCACCGGCAGCAGCTCGATGCCCTGCTCGGTCAGGCTGTAGACCGACTTCTGCAGATGCGTCGGGTCGTCGGCCTTGGTGATGATCCCCTGCGCGAGCAGCATCCGCAGCCGATCGGCGAGGATATTGGAGGAAATGCCCTCCTCCGACCGCAACAACTCGCGATAGTGCCGCTTGTTGCCGAACATCATGTCGCGAATGATCAGCAGGCTCCACTTGTCGCCCACCACCTCGAGCGTGAGATTGATCGGGCACCTGGATCTGTGATCGTCGCTCATCCGTCCGCTCCGCGGAAAACCGCTTGCAATATTGCATCACTTTGCGCGCTATACAATCGGTTGCGGAATGCCACGGCCAACAACTCCCCAGTAAAACGAGTGCGGTACTCAACAGAATTAGGGAGTAACGTCGATGTTGTTCTGCTTCACGGGAGACTACACACCGCAAGCCCTGAACGCGATGAGGCAGCACCCTGACGCCGATCGCCAGGCTGCGGTGAAACAGACAATTGAAGCCGCAGGCGGCAAGCTGGTCGCAATGTATGGTATGGCCGTCAATGGTCCCGGTGCGATGGTGATCTTCGATGTGCCTGACCCCGACATGGCAGTGGCGATAAGTGGCATTGCGGTGTCGGCCGGCACCTCGCAGAACGTGCACCTGACGCGACTGTTCACGATGGATGAGGTAAATACCATCCGCCAGAAGCGGGCGAAGCTCAGTGGGGCTTACAAACCTCCTGGACAAGCCTAAAGGAAATGCGGGGACGGCGCTTCATGTGCCGCCCCACTCCACATGGCCTTGACCAAATACTTGGCGCCCGGTGGGGTTGGGCCGCTGCCGCTCAGGCAACATCGATGTGAATGCACATAATGGTACATCGGGTATACGCCTTCCACCGGACGACCCTTGTCTTCCAGTTGATGGTCGCAATTTCTCTGGCCGTTTGGTTGTCTCAGGCGCATGCGCAAAACGTCAGCGACATCGCGGCTGGACGGCAGCTTGCTGGCAAATACTGCAGCAAACTGTCATTTGGTCACGTCGCAGAGTGACCGCGGCACCGTTGTCGGCGCGCCCACCTTCACGGCCATCGCGAGCGACAGTTCGACCAGTGTTCAAGTCACTGCAAGGTTTTTTTGAGAGACCGCATTACGGGATGCAGGACCTGCACATAGCAAAGTCGCCCGCCTGATCTGCGAGCTTTTCGGCAGCTGCGATGGCCGCTCACGTAATGCCGCTGTCATGCGGGCGAGGGCTTAGAGGTCGTCCTCCAACTGATGGCAGACCTTACGGCCAGCACGGGCAGCGTGACCGCGGCTCGGCCGGCCGGGGGTAGGAGCAGCTCGCATCCCAGTTCGGCGCTCACTAATGTGGCCGCAGGAGCAAACTGCGAGACGAGCCGACGGGCGTGACGCGTGCAGTAACAGGGACCCGGCGCAACAAGGAGGACGGAATGCGGAAGTTTCTGCTGGCAAGCGTAGCCACGCTGGGAACGGGGGGGTTAGCAGGCGCGGCAATGGCACAGGCGACGACAGGGCCAATTGGTGGACCGACCCAGGGTCAGGCAGCCTATCCGGCGGCCCCCGCGCCAATGGCGTACGTGAACAACAACAACAACTACCAGGCTCCGGCCTTACCGGGTGCCGCGGCAAATCCCACCCCGGGCACGATCGTCCTCCACCTCAACGGCAAGGTGCAGGTGGACTCCCAGGGTGTGTGGTCCAGCCTTGACAATCACCAGGTGACCGCGCCGGCCCAACCGCGCTGAGGTAGATCCTTGATCTGCTTCTAAAGCATTGCGCTTACTCTGTAGCTGAACACCGTCAACCCGGATCGATCGATCGGGGCGAATGCAGTGTGCCAATGTCGAAGCGAAGTGATTGCTGATGGACATGCCGATCTTCATGACGGTCTGCCTCGCCACCGCCGCTATTCCTGCGAGAATGCGTCGCTACCAGGTCGCCCTGCGACGTACGCCGGCTGCTGGACAGGCCGTGTACGTCGCTGCGATAGTCCGCCAACAGCGCACTTGAGGAAGCGACGCCCATGGCCTACCAGACCATTGAAGTCAAACCGCTGACTGCCGCAATCGGCGCCGAGATTTCCGGCGTCGATCTCAGCCGCTCGCTCGGTAATCAGCAGTACCAGGAAGTGCACGACGCCCTGATGGCACATCAGGTGATCTTCTTCCGAGACCAGAAGTTGACCTTCGATCAGCACAAGGCGTTCGGCCGGCAGTTCGGCGAGCTGCACATCCATCCGAACACGCCAGGACCGGAAGGTCATCCGGAAATCCTGCCGATCCATGCGGACGCGAATTCGAAGCGCATCTCCGGTGAACGTTGGCATTCTGACGTGTCGTGCGATCCGGAGCCGCCGATGGGCTCGATCCTCAACCTCAAGATCGTGCCGCCGGTCGGCGGGGACACCATCTTCGCCAGCATGTATGCGGCGTACGATGCGCTATCCAAGCCGATGCAGCAGTTCCTCTCCGGCCTCACCGCGATCCACGACGGCTCGATGAACTACTCGCGCACCAACCGGCTGATTGGTGCCGAGGGACCGAAGACGTTTCCGCGCGCCGAGCATCCGGTGATCCGCACCCATCCGGTCACCGGGCGACAGGCGATCTACGTCAATCCGGTGTTCACCCATTCGATCAAGGACGTGCCGGAGGCGGAGAGCCGCGCGATCCTCGACTTCCTCTACGAGCATTGCGGCCGACCGCATTGGCAGGTGCGCTTCCGCTGGCAGCCGGACTCGGTGGCGTTTTGGGACAATCGTTGTGTGCAGCACATCGCGATGTGGGACTACTTCCCGCAGGTCCGCTCCGGCTATCGAGTCACGGTGAAGGGCGACAAGCCGTTCCATCGTGCGCATTGATCCCGTCGAGGTCGCGCGCCTGATCCTTGAGGGTCAGGCGCTGCCCGCGGACTGGATCCCGCATATCGTCGAGCTGCGGTTGGAGCGCAGCTACATCACTGACCTGCGCCCGGTTTCTCTCCTGACAGGTTTGCGCACCTTGTTGCTGACGCGATCGCGCGTCAGCGATATCGCTCCACTGGCCGCGCTGACCCGACTGCAGCGTCTGCACCTGTCCTTCACCGCCGTCAGCGACCTGGCACCGCTCGCGGGCATGACCGAACTGGAGGGCTGCTTCCTGACCGGTTCGATGGTCGATGACATTGCGCCGCTGGCTCGGCTGACGAGGCTGGAGCGTCTCGATCTCGGCGACACCCGGATCACCGACGCAGCGCCGCTGATGGGATTACGCAATCTGCACAGCCTCGATCTGTCCGCCACACGGATCGCCGATATTGCGCCGCTTGCCGCGCTGACCGCGCTGGAGTTTCTCGATCTAACCAGCACGCCGGTTACCGACCTCACACCGCTGAGCGCGCTGACCAATCTCCGGTGGCTCAACATGCGCAATTCATCCGCGGATACTTCACCGTTGTCGCGACTGGCGGGCTGTCACGTCATCACGACCACCCAGGCACCGCGACGCAGAGCGCAAAGGTGAGACGGGCTCAGTCCGTTGTAGGAATGCCTTCGGCCGCGGAGATCAGGTTGACGCTGTCCGGTCCGGCAACAAAGCGCAGGAACAGCACCTCCGCCGCAGCCATCACGCACAGCAGTGCGACAGCGATCAGGACGCCGCTGCGTTCGCGATTGGCAGCGCGGCTGCGACGTTGCTCCAGTGTGTGCCATACTGTGTTTGCTTCGCTCATCACCCGTTCTCCTTCTCTGACCCTTCGCGGCAGAATCTGCGCTGGGGGGAGGAACGGCTATGAACTGCCTCACACTGACGGACTGTTATCCCAGGCCGGCAAGGTTGCGGCGTTCAGTCTCGGTGATCGTGCGCACGACGAACTCGCCTGCCTTGCCCGCCGTGGATCCGGCATCGGCGACGACGACGACAAGGTCGGTCTTCTTCCTCGAAACACCGGGAAGGCCCGTCCCGAAAGATCCGGCGAACCCTTTGGGAAAACTCCGCCTACGAGTGGACAAGTGCCGCCGACACGCCGTTCGCATACCGCATTCGGTGCTCTACAATCGCGCCGGAGATGAGATTACACTCGACGATGTCGAACGGATAAAACTCTCTCGGGGAGATGACCGCGATGAGCGCAGCAGCAACGCACAAGCCGATCGTCCATTTCGTCGGCAGCATACCGTTGCCGGACGCCGAGACGGTGTTCCGTACCCTGTCGGCGGCGACCGGACCGCATCTGAGGCGCCTGCCGGACGGTGAGACCGGTATCCGCAAGACCTGGATCCGCTTTCTGCAGCAAGTGCTGGCCGATAACCCAGCCATCGAGGTCGCAAGCGACGTGCCGCCGTTCAGGTTCACCCAGTGGGACGGCGCGGTGCTGCGCGAAATTCCGCGCCTGCGCGTGAAGCCAGGCGCACGGCTCGACCCGGCGACCGTCAAGACCGGCTATGCCGACATGGCGATTGAATCATGGCGACTGTTCGACCGGCTGCAGCGCGAGGGTGCAATCCCCGCCGGCGTCAAGTTCCAGATCTCGCTGCCAACCCCGATCGCGCCGACCTACAACAACATGGTGCCGACCGACCGGCCGGCGCTGATCCCGACATTGACGGCGCACATGCTCGGCGAGGTCGCAGCGATCGCTCAGGCTTTGCCGCACGACCGCATCGCGCTGCAATGGGACGTGTGCCAGGAGGTCATCGCCTGGGAGGGCTACTACGAGCCGGGGCCGGTCGACTTCCGGACGGAGACGATTGCCGAGCTGATCGCGATCGGTGACGGCGTCCCGGCGGCGATCGAGCTCGGTTACCACCTGTGCTACGGCAGCCCGGCCGACGAGCACGTGATCCAGCCGAAGGACGCCGGGATCATGGTCGAGATGACCAACGCGGTATCAGCTGGGGTGCGGCGGCCGATCCAGTTCTTCCACCTGCCGGTGCCCAGGCCACGCACCGACGATGCATTCTTCGCACCGCTCGATGGGCTGAAGTTCCGCCCGGAAACCGAACTCTATCTCGGCCTCGTTCACCGCGACGACATGGCCGGCAACGCCGCACGCCTCGCCGCCGCGCGGCGCCATGCCCGTGTCGACGGCGTCGCCACCGAATGTGGCATGGCGCGCGGTGATCCCGAGCGCTTCCCGGCGCTGCTCGCAGCGCACGCGCAGACCGCCGAACTCGGAGCGTAGCCGCCCCCTCGTCATGGCCGGCGAAGGCCAGCCATCCACGTCTTTTCTCGCATGCATCGGCAAAGACGTGGATGGCGAGGCCAAGCCCCGCCGTGACGACGGAGCGGCAGGCACGTCACTCAGAATGCGAGTTGGTATAACAACGCCGGCACGACCGTTTGGCAACGCGCTATGGCATTGTTCCGCTCATGGCCCGGTTGCGGTGGGATAGGATCGTTCCGGCGGGTAGCCATCATATTTCGGCACGCCAGTCTCGTCATGATCCCAAGGCTGCGCGCTCCGCATGAAGATGTCGGCCTCTGGCCGGAACCAGCTTGGATCGTCCAGCGTGCAGACTCGAAGGCCAACCAGATCCGGGCGGGTCGCAACCTGCACGTAGAGCGGCGTGCCGCAATCGCCGCAGAAGACACGGACGATCTCGTTGCCGCTGTCTGCCTTCGTGGCGTATCGCCTGGGTGTCCCCTGGAGGATGCGGAACCCCGCGCTGGGCACGCGGGCAGCGGGGACATGCGCCGCGCCGCTTTGCCTCTGGCAGTCGCGACAATGGCAGCGCAGGGTGAAGACGGGGTCTCCGACAGTTTCGTAGCGGACCGCACCACACAGGCATCCGCCGGTTCTTGGCTGGGACATGCTCGGCCTCCTGGAGGACGTGCCCGATAGGGTGATACATATGTTATACCAACCGCCACAATGAATGACCGTCCGCCTGCGCGGTCTGCCCTCATCGTCATGGCCGGGCTTGGCTTGGCCCGGCCATCCACGCCAACAACCACAATGATTGACTCATCGGCTGCCCCACGCCGTCATGGCGTGCGAAGGCGCGCCATCCACGTCTTTCCTTTGATTCACGCAGCAAAGGTATTACTGTAATATAAGTTGCGAGGCTCGCCCGCGGCTTGCCATGCGGGCATCATGGTCGAGCCTGGTGGGGCCCCATTAGTCTGCCTCTCTGCATTTCGAGAGAATCTCATCCACCACTTGTTCAAGTGGTCGTGTGGCGTCTATTGTCACGCCGCTGCGAGGTATGGCCTCTTTCGTCTGATGCAATCTAGCAATTATTTGCCGTTCCGCTGGTTTTGCGCCCCAGTCAGTTGGGTCCAGTGCCACTCGCTCATCTATCCGCCGGTTCAAGGTCTCAAGGTCGATCTCAAGGACAAAAACGCCGTCAAATAAGATCGATGAATTTTGAGAAAGTTCCTCGAGCTACCGCAGAAAAAGGTTACCGCCTCATCTTGGTTGGCGACTAAGGTTTTTATTTTCTCTACGTACCAAATGTGGTGCTCGGACCTGAAGATAGCCGAGGGCTCGTGCGTGAGACCATCCGCCGGTTTACCAGTTTCCGGATCGCCTAGATAAGCCAATTCACGGTCACCATTGATGGCATGGTAGCCACGCCGCTGCAATTCTTTGCAGACCGCAGTTTTGCCGGTGCCGGAAACGCCTTCGATCAGATAATTTTTGACGCCCATTTCCTAGCTTTCTGCTTCAGCCGCAGCTACCATTTGGTGCCAGCCGCGAAATCGTCGCCTCATTGCCGTTGTAGGACACCCTTTTTGGATGAC
The DNA here is from genome assembly GCA_963818775.1 of uncultured Alphaproteobacteria bacterium. Classification (GTDB taxonomy): domain Bacteria; phylum Pseudomonadota; class Alphaproteobacteria; order Acetobacterales; family Acetobacteraceae; genus JAMXLO01. The sequence continues at coordinate 208,180 of CAWFUF010000023.1, forward strand.
CAAACCCGTCGGCGGTCAACTCGTGGGCCAGATCACCCCAAGCCCGTTGTAGCTGCGCGCTCCGCATGAAGATGTCGGCCTCGGACCGGAACCAGCTCGGATCGTCCAGCGTGCAGACTCGGAGACCGACCAGATCCGGGCGGGTCGCAACCTGCGCGTAGAGCGGTGTGCTGCAATCGCCGCAGAAGACGCGGACGATCTCGTTGCCGCTGTCTGCCTTCGTGACGTATCGCCTGGGCGTGCCCTGGAGGATGCGGAACCCCGCGCTGGGCACGCGTGCAACGGGAACTTGCGCCGCACCGCTTTGCCTCTGGCAGTCGAGACAATGGCAGCGCAGGGTGAAGACGGGGTCTCCGACGGTTTCGTAGCAGATCGCGCCACACAGGCATCCGCCGGTTCTTGGCTGGGACATGCTCGGTCTCCTGGACTAGGTCTCCTGTCGGCGCCCGATAACATGGTTTATGGCTCTGTCGCCTTCGTCTGGGTCTTTTGCGCGGGCCTCGCTTGCGCTTTGTCCTCTCCCTTCCCCAAAGTAAGAATCATCTTCACCGCGACGCCCGGTGCGGCGATGGGCGGCACATGTGAACTCGACGGCCCGCAATAGCTCCGTGATAGTTTCGCGGACCCACGCCAAGTCAGGCCGCGAGGTCGACGCCAAATTAAAATAGCGAAAGCCTTGATACTTGTTGCGACACGACATTGCCAACTTCAAATCTGTCCCTTGGGCCTATCACGAGCCCCAAATTCCGGCTTTCATCGTAAAGCTTAACAAGCCCATGTTCCTTTGCGGGCTGGACATTTTTGGCCTTCAGGAAAGCCTTGAAGGCCAACTCGGCAGTATGGCTATATCAATGATAAAGCGGGCTGCTTAATGGCAGATGACCATGAATTTTCGGTCTGGCATCCGCTACCATAAAGAGCTCGTTGGCCGCATCAGCGTAGTCACGGGCCATATTGAGGAAAGCCCCTGCCGGCACGGCTTGCTGTGGCTTTTTCGGCTGCGCCGACACGGCTTGCTGCGGCTTTTTCGCTGGCGTCGTCGCGTCCTCATTTTGTGCTGTGGCCCACAAGGGACACGCCCATCCATTGGGTCACGGTGGCGGCGCCGGTTGAAGTTGCCCCGGTTTGGTGGACACCGGACTATTTGTGTTCGAGGAGTCCACGATGGCCAAGACAAGAGGAGCCTACCCGCCTGAGTTCCGTCGTCAGATGGTTGAGTTGGTGCACGCTGGCCGCACGCCTGAGGAACTGGCGCATGAGTTCGAACCGACGGCACAGTCGATCAGGAATTGGGTGGCGCAGTGGGAACGCAATGCGGGCCGCGGCGACGGCGGCCTGACGACAGCGGAGCGGGAGGAGCTCAGCCGGCTGCGGCGTGAGAACCGCCAACTGCGGCTTGAGCGGGAGATCCTCTCAAAGGCGGCGGCCTGGTTCGCTCGGGAGACGAACGCGATCCCACCGAAGGGTTCCGGTTCGTGAGTGATCACCAGGCCGACTATCCGATCGCCACGATGTGCCGCGTGCTGGGTGTCTCCTCCAGCGGCTATCATGCGTGGGTGAAGCGGCGGCCGTCGCGGCGTGCCGAGACAGACGCGGTGCTGATCGCGGCGATCCGTGTTGCGCACACAGCTTCGCGCGGCACCTACGGCGCGCCACGGGTGCATGCCGAGCTTGCCGCCAAGGGCATTTCTGTTGGCTGCAAGCGGGTTGCGCGGTTGATGACGCAGGCCGGTCTTGCCGGTGTCAGCCGACGCAAGTTCGTCGTCACCACGGTCAAGGATGGTGGCCGCCAGGCGCCCGACCTGGTTGAACGTAACTTCACGGCGGAAGCGCCTGACCGGCTGTGGGTGGCCGACATCACCTACATCCCGACCTGGGCAGGCTTTCTCTATCTCGCGGTCGTGCTCGATGCCTTCAGCCGTCGCATTGTCGGCTGGTCGATGGCCACGTCACTCGCCAAACAACTGGTCATCGATGCGCTGAACATGGCGCTGGGGACGCGGCGGCCCCGCGGCGTGATCCATCACTCCGACCAGGGTTCGCAGGCCGGACTTAAATGGTCGTCGCAACACTTTGAAGTGCGATGACGAGGCGGAGGCGGCGTTCGGATCGGTCTGGTCGAGCGCCATTGTTCTCACCAGGTCGCCCGGTGGTGGCAGGACGAGATGAGCGGCGGCGGTTCTGCGCGGCGCCGCTAGAAATGAGATGTCGTCCATCCCCCGCCCTCCCTCCCCCCGCGCCGGAGGCAGCTGTCACGCCGTGCTCCTGGCCTGGGAAGTGGATCTCATCCTGCGCCTTGGCAGTTCCGCAATTGGCACTTTGGTGGAGCGTATGACGCACTTCACTCTGCTGCTGCACCTGCCGCGCATGATGGACCATGGCCACGAGGCTCGTGTGAAGAACGGGCCCGCACTCGCCGGGCATGGTGCCGAGGCGGTGTGCGATGCTATTACGCGAACGATTATCACCTTGCCTGAGCAATTGCGTCGGTCGCTGACTTGGGATCAAGGAGCTGAGATGGCTCAGCACGCACGCCTGAAGATCGACGCTGGCATCCAGGTCTATTTCTGCGATCCTCACAGCCCATGGCAGCGTGGTACCAATGAGAATACCAACGGACTGCTGCGTCAGTATTTTCCGAAAGGCACCGATCTCAGCGTGCATAGCGCCAACGATATTGCGGCCGTGGCGGCCGCCCTCAACGCAAGGCCCCGAAAGACGCTTGCTTGGCAAACGCCGGCAGAGGTGCTTGAGCAATTGATTATGTCGGCCATGTCAAGCGACGCTCGGAACTGACCCCCGTGTTGCCTCAGGACGGGATGTTACCGTGGCTTCGGATGTCGCCTGTCCGGATCCATATGCAGATTCCTTGGTGAGACCAAGAGGACCATTCCTTGGAGCCGACCTGCCTCGGGCAGAGCGCCGCGCGTAGGTCTTGTCGAGGATGCCGCTTGCGGCACCGGCGCGTAGCGCCGGCCCGTCCTGGACGAGACCGAGCACGGCGCTATGCTTGTCCAGATTGGGTCAGCATCGACCGATAGGCCAACAAGGTCGTGTTGCGACGATCAGTTAAATCCGCCCAGTATACCTCGATCGAGTTCGGTCGCCGCTGTCGTGATGCAAGCGTGCGCCCATCGATGGGCTCGGTCGGCGACGCGTACGACAACGCGATGTGCGAGAGTTTCTTCGCGACCCTCGAGTGCGAGCTGCTCGATCGGTGTCGGTTCAAGACACAGACCGAAGCACGTCGTACGGTCTTCGAATTCATCGAGGGCTTCTACAATCCACGCCGCCGCCATTCCTCGATCGGATATCTCTCACCGATCGACTACGAGCGGCGGCATCATGCAGCAGCAGTCAATCCCAACGCACACAAGCCTGCCGCCGTGCTCGCGGCCGTCAAGGACAAGCCCTTTGGGCGGCCCCAAGTAGGGGCCGTCCTTGACCGCCACTGTGCGCGGCAGCCGCACCATCGTGCGGGTCGGGACGGAAGAATGGCTCCGCCAGGGGCCGAACCAAAGAATGTCTCGAAACAGGAGGCCAACATGCCGTCAGATCAGATCGTCTGATCCCAAACGCTCAGCACTCCACGAAACCGGGGTAAGTCCAGGTTGTGGTGGTTGAATGCGGTTCTTCGAGACTAATATACCCTCGATTGTTGGTCGGTCGTCGTAGAAGTCCTCCAAAATCCTATGTGCATACCTATGGGCGTCGTCGAACTCGTCGGGCGTTACCTCTCGCCACGGCTCGTGCAAAATGTCATTTCCAAGAACACGGATGTTGGCGTGGGCACGCTTGGAGCGAGCCTCCGTGAGTATCCCGTCGGCGACGGCTTGGTCGATTTGGTCTTGAGATTGCCTCTCGCGTCGTCGTATCCGTTCACCTTAAGGGTCTTTTCGAGCACAGACCTCAGCATCGCGGACGCTGAACGCCATGCCTGCACAGATGCGCAAAGCTCGGCTTCCTCGAATTCCGCCTTGATGTCTCCGGCACCCCGACCGGTATCGAGTGCTTGTCGATGGTGGGCGGGAAAAAGCGCTCCAGACCCTCAGGCCATTGCCGATTGTGATGTAGGTAGTGAACTTCAGCAAGCCCACCCCGGCCGCAACCTGCACACACCTCAGCAGCCTATATGTGATCCCGGCACACTGTTGCTCTCGGAATTTGTGCTGACCTTCCAGGGTTACATGTCCATACTCTTGGTTTGTCGTGCCATTTCTAAACTCAAAGGTGGTGACTGCGCCGCCGCAGTTGGGGCAGTTGGCGCGCACGTTGTTACCATCAAGCTCGGGATTTATCGCTTTGACCCTGACAATCCCGCCGATTCTACATCGTGTGTTGCTCGCTGTCCCGCAGGTCGGTGTCAAAAACGCATAAGCCGGCATATGTTAAGTTGCAGGAGTGCGCGGTTGCGTTCGCAACCATCGCCGCGTTTCGTCTCGCTCCAGCGTGGCTTTATCCTGCCGGATCAGCCTGTGCATAGCGTGGTCACTGATGCGCCCTATAGCCTGTCGTTCATGCAGAAAGGGATGCGCTGGCTAGAGAGCGGTTCAATTTGCAATTGAGGTGCGGGACCGCTACGGTTGCCCACCGCCCATAAACCAGCGAACACATGGGAGAGGGAAATGATCTACCACGTATCGATTCCGGCGCGCGAGCCGCAGCATGTCGCCAAGGTACTGGCCGAATTGATGGGTGGCGAATGCCATCCGTTCGGGCCGCTCGACGGCGCTTTCATGGCAACGAGCGGTGACGCGCACGGCACGATGATAGATGTCTATCCGGAGCAGGCCACTCTCGACATTGCAAACAATGACGATCCGGTCTTGTTCGGTGAGAACAAGACGCCACCCCATGCTTGGCCGTTCCATATGCTGCTCTCGGTGCCGCTGGAGCAGGATGAGATCGGGCGCATTGGGGCGCGTGAGGGCTGGCGCACCAAGACCTTCGGACGAGGTGCCCGAGGAGGACAGAAGCCATTCTTCCATGTCATTGAATTCTGGCTGGAAAATCGGCTGATGATCGAGGTTGTCTCGCCTGCGATGGCCAAGGAGTACGAGCACTTTATGAAGAATGAATTGTCGCGACTGACCCACCGGATCACTCGCTAGTCAAGAGCCACAGCAATTAAACGGTTTGTCTTGACCAAAACCGCCGGGGGTTGGAATCCCGCGCCACCGGCACGCCTAATTGAGTGCCGTTAAGTCCAAACTACCCAGTCGCCATCCAAATTTGCTCTCTGTGGCAGTCATGCCGCGAGGCTCGAAATCGTCGCTCTGCCGACGTTGTAGCTGTTCGCCAGTTCCTTGAGCGTTGCCCCTTCGGCCGGCCCGCCGCCGTGCTTCCCTCTGCTGCTGCGGCGTGAGCTTCGGCGGTCGGCCCATATGCTGGCCACGTGCTTTAGCCCGCTCGCGGCCGTCCGCCGTGCGGGTGCGGATAAGATCCAAGCCCGCCGAGAACAGCAATCATCAAGCGCCCGGTGCTGGCGGCGGTGTCGGCCCACGGTTCGGCCAGTGACCGGAATTGGCCGCCCGCATCCACGATCTGCTTGACGATGGCGAACACGTCCAAAGTCGCGCGCCAAGCGATCGATCCGCGTCACCGTCACCACGTTGCCGGGGGTCGGATCCGCTATATCAGCGAAATGCAACGGGAGTGCCGCTATATCAGCAAATCGGTAAACTTTGCTTCGATCCGCAGGTAGCTGGCCCTCCCTTCCGGGACGCGCGAGAAAATGTCGATCCATTCCGGGCTCGCGAGCACTCGCGTCCACACCTCGTTGCGATGCGCCAGATCCCGCCAGCGGACGATCCAGGTGACATTCGCGGAGCCGAGGCGGTCCTGAGGCTCGCCGAGCACCTCCGGCGTGTCGGATCCGTTGACCCAAAATCCCAGCACATCCATCTGTGTTCCGAGATAGGGCATCGCCTCGTTTTTCGCCCAGGTTTTGTAGGCGTCAAACAGATCTGGGCGGAAGTGGTAGTTGCGGACTTCATACATCATTCGCCGTCTCCCTGAGTTGCCGTTGTTTGGATCTCCCGCGCGGGCCGCCGGACGTCTGACCAGAGTGCGCCCGCGGTGCCATGTCCATTCATGTGTCCGCGTGGTGCGGATTTCTAGGTGGACACGGTGCCTATCTCTTCGGTCATCTGCATTAACCTATAATGTGAATGCGACTTGACATCACCCGCAGCTTGTGTTCTTGTTACGTTCATGCCACCGGCCGCCGCCTCACCACCAACCACCCAACCCGACCCCCAGCCCAGCCGCGCCGGCCGCCTGCTCTCCCTCGTCCGCAAGCTGATCGACTACGGCAAGGAACTCGTCGCGACGGTCCGCCAGCGCGTCGCCGCCGATCCCATCTTCGCCAGAAAGGTTTGCTTCGGCACCACCGACATCGCGCTGATCCTCACGCGCATCGCCCGCGGCCTGCATCGCGCGCAGGCCCTCGAGGACCGGGTGACCCGGTGCGCCGCCCTGCTGGACGCAGGACCAAGGCGAGCGCGCGGCCAGTCCAAGGCCCGGCCATCCGCTGCCCGGCCGCTCACCGCGCCGCCCGATCCGCGTCTCGCCGGCCTGCCCACCGCAGAGCAGATCGCCGCCGAGGTCCGCCGTCGCCCGATCGGTGCTGTCATCGCCGATATCTGCCGCGATCTCGGCATCCTGCCCAGCCACTCGCTTTGGCGGGACGTGCAAAAGCTCATCATCGAGCACGGCGGCAGCCTCGTGCGCCTGCTGAGCGACTTCATCGACCAGGCGTTCTCGCCTGACCCTCGGCTCCGCTCGCCCACTGACATGCGACCACCAACCCCGTGCTTCGAAGCACAGTCCGGCACCGGCCCGCCGCCCCCGCGCTGATCAACTGCCGCAGCCATCAACTGGACGCCGTCAGGCGCGCCGCCGGGGTGGCACCGCGTCATGCCGACCTCCGTCGGATGACGGCACGGATATCGATCACGAGTCAGAACCTCCGCCCGGGGCATCACTCCAACGCTGCAGTCATCCGAGCCCTGCCAGTTCCCGCCATTCGTTCTCGGTGATGATGCGGACGCCGAGTTCGCCTGCTTTGCGCGCCTTGGATCCGGCATCCGCACCAACCACGACAAAATCGGTCTTCTTCGACACGCTATCGGTGACCTTCGCCCCGAGCGCCTCGGCTCGCGCCTTTGCCTCCGGGCGCGTCATCGTCTCCAGCGTGCCGGTAAACACCAATGTCTTGCCCGCGATCTCGCTGTCTGCCGTCTGCGCACGCGCCGCGTCCTCGATCGTCAGCTCGTCGGCCAGCTCGTCCAGCAGTTCGATATTGCGTCGCTCGCCGAAGAATTCGGCAAGCTCCTCGGCGATCGCGTGTCCGATGCCGATGATGTTGTCGAGCTCGGCGCGCGCTTCTGCACCAGCCTCGACCGCGGCCAGCATCTCGGTGCGCCAGTTCGCGAAGCTGCCGTAGTGCCGTGCCAGAAGCCGCGCATTCGATACACCGATCCGACGGATACCAAGCGCGTAGATGAACCGTTCGAGCGGAATGCGCCGCCGTGCCTCGATCGCCCGTGCGAGATTGCGTGCCGAAACCTTGCCCCAGCCCTCTCGCTCGGCGATTTCCGCCTCCCGCGCCGGCAGACGGAACAGATCGGCGGGACTGTGCAGCCAGTCCTCCTCGTAGAATTCACGGATCGTCTTCTCGCCAAGACCATCGATGTCGAATGCCGGGCGCGAGACGAAATGGATCAGCCGCTCGACACGCTGCGCCTCGCAGATCAGCCCGCCGGTGCAGCGCCGCACCGCCTCGCCCGGCGGACGCATCGCGTGACTGCCGCACACCGGACAGACCTCAGGGAACACGTAGGCCTTCGCCCCTTTCGGCCGCCGCTCGGTCACCACCGAGACGATCTGCGGGATCACGTCGCCGGCGCGTTGCAGCACGACTGTGTCGCCGATGCGGATGTCCTTGCGCGCGATCTCGTCCTCGTTGTGCAGCGTCGCATTCTGCACCAGCACACCGCCGACATTCACCGGCTCGAGCCGCGCGACCGGTGTCAGCGCGCCGGTGCGGCCCACCTGGATGCGGATGTCCTGCAGCACCGTCATCGCCTGTTCGGCCGGGAACTTCCAGGCAATCGCCCAGCGCGGCGCGCGACCGACGAAGCCCAGCCGACGCTGCAGCGCCAGGTCATCGATCTTGTAGACGACGCCGTCGATGTCATAGCCGAGACCGGAGCGCTCGAGCGCGATCTCGTCCTGGAATGCGGCGGCGTCCGCCTCGCTCTCCAGATGACGCGACAGCGGGTTCACCCGAAAACCCCAATCGCGCAGCCGCTTCAGATAGTGCCAGTGGGTGTCGGCCACGGGTTCGCTCGATTCGCCCTGCGCATAGGCGAACAGCGACAGCGGCCGTTCCGCCGTGATGCGCGGATCGAGCTGGCGCAGGCTGCCCGCGGCGGCGTTGCGTGGGTTTGCGAAGACCTTCTGCCCGGCGGCGGCCTGCGCCTCATTCATCTTGAGGAAGTCGGCCTTGGTCATGAAGACCTCGCCGCGGATTTCGATCAGCGCACGGCGCGCGGCCTTTCAGTCGCGTCGGCACCGCATCCATCGTGCGGAGGTTGGCGGTGACGTCTTCACCCTCGGTGCCGTCGCCGCGTGTCGCACCGCGCACGAAGCGGCCGTCCTCGTAGGTCAGATTGATCGACAATCCATCGATCTTCGGTTCGGCGACGAACGCCAGTTGCGCGTCGGCCGCCAGCCCGAGGAAACGTCGCGCGCGGGCACAGAACTCGCCGAATTCTTCCGCGCTCATTGCATTGTCGAGCGACAGCATTGGCACGCGATGGCGGACTTTTGCGAACCCGCTCTCCGGCGCACCGCCAACGCGGTTGGATGGCGAGTCCTCGCGGATCAGATGTGGAAAGCGGGCCTCGATCGCGGCATTGCGTCTGCGCAGCGCGTCGTACTCCGCGTCGCTGATCTCCGGCGCGTCCTTCTGGTGATACAGCTGGTCGTGATGCGCGATCTCGCGTGCCAGATGTGCGAGCTCAGCCGCGGCGTCCTGTTCCGTGAGGTCGCCCACATCCACCGTCATCGGCCCCCATCCTCCCCCTCCCGCGAGGGGCGGGGGGCGATGCGGCACAGTCCCCTCCCCCACCCCTCGCCGGGGCGGGAACAGTCCACCACGTCATGCCGCGGCAGCCCCGAGCAGATCATCGGCCGCCGCCCTGGCGGCCTCGGTGATCGTCTCGCCAGCCAACATTCGTGCGATCTCTTCGCGCCGCTCCGTCGCGTCCAGTTGATGGACCCGCGTCGCTGTGCGTCCTCGCGACGCCTGCTTCGACACCCGCAAATGCGCACTACCGCGCGCGGCGACCTGTGGACTATGCGTCACCACCAGCACCTGCACCCGCTCCGCCACCCGCGCCAGCCGCTCACCGACCGCGGCCGCCGTGGCACCCCCGACATCTGCATCGACCTCGTCGAACACCAAGGTCGGCACAGGCGAGCCGGATGACAACACCACCTTCAACGCCAGCATCAGCCGCGACAATTCGCCGCCAGACGCGATCCGCCCGAGCGGTCCCAATTCCTGACCCGGATTGGTGGCGATCAGGAACCGCACGGCGTCGGTTCCCGCCGGTCCCCACTCGCGCTCCTCCAGCGCCACGACCTCGGCGTGAAACCGTGCCTTGTCGAGCCGCAGCGGCGGCAGTTCCTTTGCCACCGCCCGGTCCAATCGTGCTGCCGCCGACCCGCCGCGCCGTCGCGAGCGCAGCGGCGGAACCCACATAGTCCTCGCGCGCCTGGCGAACCGCCTGTTCCAGCGCAACCACCTCGGCGGCGCCGGTTTCCAGAGCGGCCAGCCGCGCGCACAGCGTGTCGAGCAGTGCCGGCAGATCCGCCACCGCCACCGCATGCTTGCGGGCCACCGCGCGCAGAGCGAACAGCCGCTCCTCCGCCTGCTCCAGCAGCCGCGGATCCGCGTCCGCTTCGTCGGCCAGCCGGGTGAGGAAGCTCTCTGCCTCAGCCAGCGCCTCCTCCGCCCGTTCCAGCGCGGCAATCGCCGGTTCCGCCGGATTGGTCGCGTCAGGCAGAGCCGACGTCACCAGGCGCTGCAGCGCACGGCAGGCAGCGCGCAGCACGGCGGCAGGCGCGGGGCTGCGACGATCGTGCGGTGCCAGCTCGGACAGTGCCGCAGCAATCGCCTCGGCATGCCGCTCGCCCTGCTGCAATCGGTGCCGCTCCTGGGCGAGCTGCGCTTCCTCGTCCGGCTGCGGCGACAGACCAGCCAACTCCTCCACGGCGTGACGCAGCCAATCCTCGTCGCGCTGCGCCGCCGAAATCGCTGTATGGGCAGCTTCCAATGCAGCGACCGCCGCCCGCCACGCGCGCCAGGCCGCTGCCGCGGCATCGCGCAGCGACTGCGCGACACCAAACGCGTCGAGCAAACCGGCGTGGCTGGCCGGATCGGCGAGGCCGATCTGCTCATGCTGCCCCTGCACCTCCACCAGCAGCGACGCCGCGCGTCGCAACAACGCCACGCCGACCGGCTGGTCGTTGATGAAGGCGCGCGTCCGGCCATCCTTGGTCAGCACACGGCGCAGCACGATATCGTCCTCTGCATCCAACCCCTGCTCGGCCAGCAGCGTTGCCGAAGGATGCCCGGCAGGGGGCGCGAAGCAAGCGGTCACGCTGGCCTGCGCGGCGCCCGCACGCACCAGTCCGGCATCGGCCCGTCGCCCCCAGCGCGAGGCCAAGACTGTCCAGCAGAATCGACTTGCCCGCCCCCGTCTCCCCGGTGAGCACGGTCAGACCTTGGTCGAACGAAATATCCAGCCGCTCGATCAGAACAACGTCGCGTATGGAGATGGCAGTGAGCATGCGGCTGCGCCTGCTGCCGCGACAGCTCAGAAGACCGAGTGCCAGGCGCGGGACAGGAAGCCGCGATCGTCTGGCTTGCGCGGCGGTCCTGGCTGCTGCACCAGCCCGTTGTCGAACAGGTCGTTGTAGCTGTCCTCGTACCACGAGCTGCCAGGGTAGTTGTACGCCAACACCGACGCCGTCTTCCGCGCCTGATCGCGGAGACCGAGAAGCAAGTAGATCTCGGTCAGTCGATGCAGCGCCTCGGGCACGTGGTTGGTTGTCTGATAGTCATCCACGACGCGCTGGAAACGGCCGATCGCCAACTCGTAGAGGTGCTGACTCTCGTACCAGCGACCGATCTCCATCTCCTTGCCGGCGAGGTGGTCTCGGCAGAGGTCGATCTTCAGGCGCGCGTCGCGGGCGTAGGCGCTGTCCGGGAAGCGGTTCACCACTTCCTGCAACGCATTCATCGCCAGCTCCGTGCCGCGCTGGTCGCGCTGAATGTCCGCGATCTGCTCGTAGTAGCAGAGAGCACGCAGATAATAGGCATAGGCAACATCGCGGTGCGCCGGATGGAGTTGGATGAACCGATCGAGCGTGGCGATGGCGTCCGTGTAGTTGTTGCGCAGATATTGGGTGTAGCCCTGCATCAACTGCGCATTCACCGCCCAGCTCGAGTACGGGTAGTTCTGCTCCACCAGGTTGAACTGGTCCGTCGCAGTCTCGTATCGACGAGCGTTCAGCGCATCAATGCCGTTGTTGTACAGCTCCTCGACCGGAGCCACGGTTGTGGTGGCATTGGCGTTGTCATCCTTCGAGCCGCCGCAAGCGGTAAGCACCGGCAGCAGGACAACAAGGCTCGCGAGAAAGCGCCACGGCGTGGCGAAGTGAATCGGTGTCATCGCGGCACTTATACCATGCGGCGCCGCGGAGCGAAGCGGCTGGGACTATTCGGCGGCGACCGGAAGCTGCGCAGGCACGCTCTCCCGCCATGCGGCCCGTTCGGCGAACAGCGCGTGCAGCAACCGGTTGTTGAGGGTGTGGCCGGACCGATGCGCGATGAAGCGGCCGCACAGCGGGGCACCGGCAAGAGCCAGATCGCCGACGGCATCCATGAGCTTGTGACGGACGAACTCATCCGGCACACGCAGCCCGGCAGGGTTCAACACCCGCGCCTGATCGACCACAACGGCATTATCCAGACTGCCGCCCTGCGCCAGCCCGGCGGCCCGCAGCTCATCGACCTCCTCGGCCAGCGTGAACGTACGGGCGCCGGCCAACTCGCGACGGAAACTGTCGGGCGTCAGCCGCAGCGACAACGCCTGGCGCCCGATCGCAGGGGCGGCGAAATCGATCGACAGCGCCATGTCGAGGCCGGCGGAGCCCGGGCGCAATTCGGCGAACGCATCGCCGTCACTGACACGGATCGGCTGACGCACCTCTATGGTCGGCCGCGGCGCGTCTTGCGCAACGGTACCGGCGCAATCCAGCAGGAAGACAAACTGTGCGGCAGAGCCATCCAGGATCGGCGGTTCCGGGCCATCGACCTCGACCACCACGTTATCGATACCGCAGCCGGCAAGCGCCGCCAGGACATGCTCGACCGTGCCGATCCGCGCGCCGTCATGCTCCAGCACGGTGGCGAGCCTCGTGTCGACAACCCGATCGAACCGGGCCGGGATGTCCGCACCGAGATCGCTGCGGTGGAAAACGATGCCGTGATCTGCCGCCGCCGGGCGGAAGGTCAGGGTGACCCGCTGTCCGGAATGCAGGCCCACACCGACGCAGCCGATCGACGCCTTCAGCGTCTGCTGACAGCGTGCGGTGATCTCGGAACCCAGGGCTTGCGGCAGACCGTCCATTCACCTCGCCTTCTTCGCTCTTGCGGCAAACTGCAAGCTAGTTGCCGTTCCCGAGCCTTGACCAGTCAATGTTTGTTTCTGAGTGTATCCGCAGAAGCCTTTGATTTTACGGTTTTCACATACCCCACCTAACGCCCCTCCGCGCCGGCGCTATGACGACTGGCGTCGGAGGAAAGCTGGTATGTCCAGCCCGACCTCATCGCCGGCCGTCTGACGCACCGAGGCGCGCGGTTGTCCGGGGTGCGGCGGCTCCTGCTGCATCGTGGGCTCAGCGCGAACCGGTGGCGGCTCGTCTTGAGTTGCCGGTGTGTTCAGTCGCCGGCGGAAAGCCCCGGTGACCGTGCCGAACAGACTGGGTCGAGACGGTTCGGCCGCTGGCTGCCCCTGAGCCGGCGCACTGACCGGGCGCGGTGCCTCGGCAAACAGGCCGGCTCGCGACGCGGTCGATGAACCTCGCTGCTGCGGTGCAGCGAGCGGCTCCGACGCGGGTGCGGTCATTGCCTCCATCAGCGGCGCCATTTCCGGCATGGACTGGGTCACTGCGACCATTTGCGGAGCAGCCTGACGCAGCGGTTGCAGCCCGATCGTCATGCCGGGCGCCGGCACCGCACCGGCTGGAAGCGACATTGCCTGCATCGGCAGCGGGATGGGTTGCGGCATCGGCATCGCGTTGCCCCCCACAGCGACCAGGCGCGGCCGATCGTGTTCAGCCATTGCCGGAGAATCGATGCCGGTCGCGACGACGGACACCCGAATGCGGCCCGACAGCAACTCATCGATCGCCGAGCCGAAGATGATGTTGGCCTCCTCGTCCACCTCCTCGCGGATGCGATTCGCCGCCTGGTCCACTTCGAACAGCGTCAGGTCATCGCCGCCGGTGATGTTGATCAGCAGGCCACGCGCGCCGGCCATCGAGGTGTCTTCCAGTAGCGGATTGCTGATTGCCGCCTCGGCCGCACGGATCGCGCGGTTCTCACCCTCCGCCTCGCCGGTGCCCATCATCGCCTTGCCCATCTCCGCCATGACGGTGCGGATATCGGCGAAGTCGAGATTGACCAGACCCGGCGCCATCATCAGATCGGTGACGCCGCGCACGCCCATGTAGAGCACCTGGTCGGCCATCTTGAACGCCTCCCGCCAAGTGGTGCGCTCATTGGCCATGCGGAAGAGATTCTGATTTGGGATCACGATCAGCGTATCGACGTGGCGCTGCAGTTCCTCGATCCCCTGATCGGCACAGCGAGCGCGCCGCACGCCTTCGAAGCCGAACGGCTTGGTCACCACGCCGACGGTGAGGATGTTGCGCTCTCGTGCCATGCGCGCGATCACCGGTGCAGCACCCGTGCCGGTGCCGCCGCCCATGCCGGCAGTGATGAACACCATGTGCGCGCCGTCGAGATGACGCGACAGTTCGTCGGACGCCTCTTCCGCCGCCGCCTTGCCAACCTCTGGCTTCGCACCGGCGCCGAGCCCTTGGGTGATATGCGGGCCCAACTGGATGCGTCGATCGGCGCGGCTGTGCATAAGCTGCTGCGCGTCGGTGTTGGCGACGACGAACTCCACACCCTGGAGGTTCGCGGTGATCATGTTGTCCACCGCATTGGTGCCGCCGCCGCCCACACCGATGACGGTAATGCGCGGGCTGAAGTCGGTATGCGGAGTTTGCGGGATGGTGAGATTCAAAGTCATAGCGACTTCTCCCCCAGTCGTGCCGATTCGTAGTTACGCCACATCTTGCGATTCGCGTTGCGCCGGAGGCGCGCACGAGCAAAAAAATCGGGCATCAGACGCGCTCCTTCAAAAAATTGACGACGCGGCGGAGCAGGCCCGTCGGACGTTCAACGTCGAGGTCGACGTCGCGCATGGTACGTCCCTCGCCGGCAGCCCAGGCCAGCAGACCGGCTGCCGTTGCGAATGCCGGACCGGATGCCGAGTCAGGCAGACCACGCAGCGCAATGGGACGGCCGAGACGCACCTGCTTGTTCAGAATCCGGCCCGCCAACTCGCGCGCGCCGGTGAGCTGACAGGCGCCGCCCGTCAGCACCACGCGCGTTCCCGCAGCGCGGGTGAGTCCCGAGCCATCGAGCTTCTCCTTCACCATCTCGAAAGTCTCTTCCAGCCGCGGGCGGATGATGTTCACCACCATGCTGCGCGGCACCTTCGCGATCTGATGCTCTTCCTCGCCGACCAGCGGCACCGGCAGCATCTCGCGCTCATCGTCTGGACAGGACTGCACGCTGCCGTACAGCGCTTTCAAACGCTCCGCATGCGCGACCGGTGTTGACAACAGCCGCGCCAGATCGTTGGTCACGTGCACGCCGCCAACCGGAAGCTGCGCCGTGTGCAGCAATTGGCCCTCGGCAAACACCGCCATGCCGGTGGTGCCGCCGCCCATGTCGATGACGGTGGCACCCAATTCGCGTTCGTCGGCCACCAGTGTTGCAAGGCCCGCGGCCATCGGTGCGGATACCAATTCGCCAATATCGAGATCGCACCGCCCGATGCAGGCACCGAGGGAGCGCAGCGCGGTCGAGAAGGCATCGATGATGTGCAGCCGCGCCGTCAGCTCCTCGCAGAACAGTCCGCGCGGGTCAGCAACGCCATCGGTCTGGTCGACCGAGAACGTCAGCGGTATCGCGTGGATCACTTCGCGGCCATCGACCCCGGCGCGCCCCCTGCCCTCGTTCACGATACGGCGGATGTCCGACTCTTCCACCGCGCGCCCGCCAACCGGCCACTGCACATTGAACAGTCGCGATTCCGGCTGACCGCAGGTGAGATTGACCGTAATCGAGCGAAGCCGCGTATCGGCCATGTCCTCCGCCTGGCCGACCGAGGCACGGATCGCTTTTTCGGCGGCATCGAGATCGACCACACTGCCGCCGCGCACGCCGCGTCCTTTCTGCCAGCCGAAACCGAGTGCACGCAGCGTCCCGTCGCTTTCGGTACGGCCGATCAGGCAGACGATCTTGGTCGTGCCGATGTCCAGCACGCCGAACGGTCCGGAGCGCCCGTACCGCGAACGCTCTGGCTCATCGGGCTCGCCAACCGGCGGCAGCATGCGGCGGGACATGTCGTTCATGTCGGCTTCTTCTCGTCCGGCCGCGGGCGAACCACGAGTCGATCGCCAAGCCGCATATCAATTGCGGCAAGCGGGCGATCGAGCAGCGCGTGCTCTTGCTGAAGCTGCATAAGCCGATCGAGTGCCGGAATCTCGTGTCCCTCAGGCAGCATCACATCGGCACCGTTGTTGAGTCGCAGGTTCCAGCGCCGCTCGCCGATCCGCACGGTGGCGATGACACGCTTCTGCAGCTCGGGACGATCGGTCAGTGCGTCGATCAGCGGGGCGGCAGCACCTGGCGCTCCAGGTCCGACAACAAGCGGAAGCTGGCGGAATTCGGCAAGGTTCTCATTGGCGACGACCTGGCCGCTGCGGTCAATCAGCACGAACCTGCCTTGATTCTGCCAGATGGCGAACGGACGCCGCTCCTGCAGAAACACGACGACGGTGCCGGGTAGACGCCGCTCGATGGTGGCGTGTTCTACCCAGGACAGGGTTTCCACACGCTGGCGCGCCTGTTCCACCGAGAAGCCGATGATCGGATCTCCCTTGCTGACGCCGAGCGCCGCACGCAGCAACGGTTCTGGCGTATTGGCGCGGCCCTCGACCACCACATCAGTGACGCGCAGGCCGGCGAAGGCGGTGGCACCACCAAGGCGTTCGCGCAGTGTCGCGACCGTGCCGCCGGGTGCTGCCGAGCGCAGAGCGAACAGACCGAGCAGCACGACGACCGCCGCGAAGGCAACCCAGCCGGCAGGACGCAACAGGCGCTTCTGTCGGCGCAGCAGAAGCCGCAACCGGCCTGGCCGATCCTTCACCGCGCTGCGCGGACCGCGGGTCACGCGCGGCATGTCGCGTTCTCCACCATCCAGGCACAAAGCTGCGAGAAGCTCATGCCGTGATGCGCCGCCTGTTCCGGCAGCAGCGAAGTCGGCGTGAGGCCGGGCTGCGTGTTGATCTCGAGCAGCACGAGGCGGCCGGGTTCGCCGCGCGTGTCGTCGTAGCGGAAGTCGCAGCGCGTCGCACCACGACAACCGAGTGCGCGATGTGCCGCGAGGGCCACGTCGAGTGCACGCTCGTACATGTCGGGATGCACGCGTGCGGGAATGACGTGGCGCGAGCCGCCGTCAGCGTATTTTAATTCGTAGTCGTAGAAGACGCCTGCCTCCGCGATGATTTCGGTCACCGCGAGCGCGCGGTCGCCCATGACGCCAACTGTGAGTTCGCGGCCGGGGATGTATTCTTCGACCAGCGCCGCCTTGCCGAAGCGCCAGGCGCGGGCAACCTCGGCGCGACGGTTATCGCCGTACCTGATGATCTCGACGCCGACCGATGAGCCTTCGCCGACCGGCTTCACCACGTAGGGCAGCGGCAGCGGATCGGCGGCTTCAAGGTCGTCGGTCAGCACGACGCGGCCGTGTGCGATCGGCAGTCCGGCGGCGGCAAAGATCGCCTTGGCCGCGACCTTGTCCATCGCGAGCGCGGAGGCACGCACACCGGAATGGGTGTACGGGATCGCCAGCCAGTCGAGCACGCCCTGGATCGCGCCGTCCTCGCCAAAACGGCCGTGCAATGCATTGAAAACGGCGTCGGGTCGCGGAGTGAGCGCTGCGATCACAGCGCCGATGTCTTCGCCGACCTCGACCGGCGTGACGTCGAAGCCAGCTTCGCGCAGGGCGGGGATCACCTGCAGGCCGGTCGAGCGGCTGACCTCGCGTTCGGCGGAAATGCCGCCGTAGAGGACTGCGATGCGGGTCATGTCACCGGCTCCGGCTTCCCCGCAGGCACACCGATGCGATGGATCTCCCACTCCAGCGTGACGCCGGTGGCCGCATGCACACGACGCCGCACTTCCTCGCCGAGCCCTTCCAGATCCGCTGCGGTGGCGGTTCCGGTGTTGATCAGGAAGTTGCAGTGCTTCTCCGATACCTGGGCGCCGCCGCGGGTCAGGCCTCGGCAACCGGCGCCATCGATCAGCTCCCACGCCTTCATGTCGGGTGGGTTGCGGAAGGTGGAACCGCCGGTCCGTGCGCGCACCGGCTGCGAGGCTTCCCGCGCGGTGCGGATTTCCGCCATGCGTGCCGCTATTGCCGCGGTGACACCGCGCCGCGCGCGCAAACGCATACGCACGACGACAGCGCCGTGTGGCAGACGCGAGTGACGATAGGCGAAGGCGAGATCGGCCGCAGCGAGACGGCGCCGTTCGCCGCTACGTGTGACCACATCGGCCCAATCGAGGCAGGACGCGACGTCGCCGCCATAGGCGCCACCGTTCATCACGACAGCACCACCGATGCTGCCGGGAATGCCGGAGAGAAACTCCAGCCCGGTCAATTCCGCAGCGGCGGCGTACTCGGCAACCGTCACGTCGAGCGCCGCGGCGCCGACAACGACACCATCGCCATCCAGCGAAACCTTGCCGAAACCGCGCGCGAGGCGAATGACCACGCCCGGCAATCCGCCATCACGAATGATCAGGTTCGAGCAGGCGCCAATCACATGCACCGGGATCTCGAGCGGCAACGCATGCAGGAACTGTGCGAGATCCGCTTCATCGGCAGGGCGCACCAATGCTTCAGCAGGACCTCCAACGCGGAACCAGGTAAATGGCGCCAGCGGAGCGTTCGCCTGGACGCGACCGCGCAGCGGCGGCAGCGAGGTGACGAAGTCAGTGATGCGGGCCGCAGCCATGGTCATGCCGCACTACCAGCGATGCGCCGCCCCTGTAGCTCCGCCAATTCGCCAGGCAGCGCTGCGGCCCAGCTCGTGATGTTCCCCGCGCCGAGACACACGACGAAGTCTCCCGGCTTGGCGATCGCGAACACCATCTCCCCCAGCCGTTCGGATGATGGCAGCGGCACGACGCTGCGATGCCCGCGTGCGCGCAACCCGTCCACCAGCGCATCGCGAGTCACGCCTGGGATCGGCGGCTCACCAGCGGCATAGACATCGGCGACGATCACCGTGCCGGCATCGTTCATGCAAGTACAGAACTCGTTGAACAACGAATGCAGGCGAGTAAAGCGATGCGGCTGCACCACCGCAATCACGTTGCGCGCGCCGGCCTGGCGTGCCGCCTTCAGCACCGCGGCAATCTCCACCGGATGGTGGCCGTAATCGTCGATCACGGTGATGCCGCCCGCCTCGCCGGTCTTGGTGAAGCGCCGCTTGACGCCACGGAAGCCTGCGAACGCGCCACGCAGCGTGTCGTCGTCGATTTCCATCTCAACGCCGACCGCCACCGCCGCCAGGGCATTCTGAACGTTATGGCTGCCCAGCATCGGCAACCGGTACGGACCTAACTTGCGTGCCCTGTTTCGCGCGCGATCGGTGATGGTGACGTCGAAGGTGGATCCCAGCTTGTCCGGCACGATACGATCGGCGCGCACATCTGCTTGGGGCGAGAACCCGTAAGTGATGATGCGCCGATCCGACAGGCGCGGAATCATCTGCTGTACCGCCGGATGGTCGATGCACAACACGGCGAATCCATAGAACGGCACGTTGGAAACGAACTGGTCATAGCCCGCGACCATCGCCTCCGCGGTGCCCCAATGATCGAGGTGCTCAGGATCCATGTTGGTGACGACGGCGATGACCGCCGGCAGTCGAAGAAAGCTGCCGTCGCTTTCGTCCGCCTCCACCACCATCCAGTCGCCGGTGCCCAGGCGCGTGTTGGTGCCGTAGGCGTTGATGATGCCGCCATTGATCACGGTGGGATCGAGATGCGCGGCCTCCAGCACAGCGGCGATCAAGCTCGTGGTGGTGGTCTTGCCGTGCGTTCCACCGATCGCGATCGACCACTTCAGCCGCATCAGTTCGGCGAGCATTTCCGCGCGGCGAACCACCGGGATCAACCGCGCACGCGCTGTCGCAACCTCGGGGTTGTCAGCCTTCACCGCGGACGACACCACGACAACCTGCGTATTGCCGAGATTGGCAGCGTCATGGCCGATGGCGACCGGTATGCCGGCCTCGCGCAGACGGCGAACGTTGGCGGAATCGGCCAGGTCGCTGCCCTGCACGCCGTAGCCAAGATTGTGCAGCACCTCGGCAATGCCCGACATGCCGATGCCGCCGATGCCGACAAAGTGGATCGTCCCGATCGACAGCGGCAACGCTCTCATGCCCGTACCTCCTGGCGCATGAGTTGTTCGACGAGATCGGCCAGCCGTGCCGCTGCATCGGCATGGGCAATGCTGCGCGCGGCAAGCGCCGCATGGTTGAGCATGTCGGGCTCGGACAACAACGCGATGAGCCGGTCGCGCAATGCGTCAGGTGAAAAATCCCGCTGCGCGATCATCGATGCGCCGCGTGCCTCAGCCATCGCACGTGCGTTGGCGGACTGATGATCGTCGATCGCGCCCGGCAGCGGCACAAGAATCGCCGGCCTGCCGGCAGCCGCAAGTTCAGCGACGGTGGAAGCACCGGCACGCGCGATCACCAGATGTGCCGACGCAAGCTTCTCAGCCACGTCCGGAAAGAAGGATGACAGTTCGGCATCGATGCCCGCCAGGTCATATGCCGCGCGAACCCGACCCAGGTCCTCGGCGCGGCACTGCTGCACGATCGAGATGCGCGACAGCAGGCCATCAGGCAATGACGCCAGCGCCGTCGGCACGATGTCGCTGAATATCCGCGCACCAAGTGAACCGCCCAGTACTAGCAGGCGTATCGTGTCCACTGGCGGCACATAGGGCAACGCCGCAAGCGCCTCGATCGCGTGGCGCACCGGGTTACCGGTAACCACCGTCTCGACCTGGGGCACGCGCTGGGTTGCGGCGAAGCTCAGTGCCAGCCGGTCAGCGTGACGGACAAGGAATCGGTTGGCGCGTCCCAGTACGGCATTCTGCTCGTGCAAGATCACCGACGGGCGCTGCGGCATCAGACGAGCGGCGAGCACCGGCGCGACACAGGGATATCCGCCAAAGCCGACCACCGCCGCAGCGTGGATGCGCTTGAGGATCTGTCTCGCCTGAAACACGCCTCCAGCCAGCGCCACGATAGCCTTGCCCGCACGCAGCGGCCCACGGCCGGCAATTCCCGCGCCGCGTATGATAAAGTGCTCGAGCCCAGCGAACACAGGGGATTGAATTCCGCCTGAGCGCGCATCGGTCATCAGTGCCACGCGCCGCCCGCGCGCCAGCAGTTCGCTCGCCAGCGCCTCGGCCGGAAAGAAGTGGCCGCCGGTTCCGCCGGCCGCGATCACCACGGGAAGCACTGCCGGCCCTCTCATGGCATGTCACCATGATGTCGACGTCGTGTCAGTGCGAGCAGCATGCCCATGCCAAGAGCCACGGCAAGCGCAGACGAGCCGCCATAGGAGATCAACGGAAGCGTCATGCCCTTGGTCGGGATGAGCTGCAGCGACGATGCCATGTTGATGAACGCCTGGAGGCCGAAGCCGGTCACCAGACCGGTGCACGACAGGACGACGAACAGGTCCTGTTCCTTCAGAAGCCACAACAGGCCGCGCAGGACGATGAAGGCGAACACGGCGATGATGACCATGCACAGGATCAGGCCGAATTCCTCGCCGGCGACGGCAAAGACGAAGTCTGCGTGCGCGTCGGGCAGTATGTCCTTGACGCGGCCCTCACCGGGACCGCGGCCGAGCAGGCCACCGTTGCCGAATGCCTCCAGTGCGGTGTGTGGCTGATAGTCGCTGCCGGTAGTGTTGCCGGGATGCAGGAAGTTCTCGACCCGCCTCTGCACGTGCGGGAAGAACATGTAGGCGCCGACGCCAGCAAGCCCGAAGCTGACGACGGCACCGGCCACCAGGAAAAGGTTCAGCCCATTGATGTAGAGCTGGACAAAGAACACCGCGGTGATCACCGCCAGCATGCCGACATCCGGCTGCGACTTCAGCAACAGCGCGATCACCAGGAAGGTGCCAATGGCCAGCGACTTGCCGGGGAAGCGCGGCGAGCGGCGACCCTCGCTGATCAGCCATGCGACGACGATGGCGAAGCACGGTTTTAGAAACTCCGAGGGCTGTACCGAAAGGCCCGGCAGCGAGATCCAGCGTCGAGCGCCTTTGATTTCGACGCCGACCAGCATGGTTGCCGCGGTGAGTGCCAGCGCGATGATGCAACCCACGATGGCGACGCGACGGATGCTGCGTGGTGACAGCAGCGACACCGCCACCACAATCGCGCCGGCGGCCGCGAGAAAGAACACCTGCTTGAGGATGAAAATATCGCGCGATGAGCCGATACGTTCGGCGACCGCCGGGCTCGCCGCGAGCATCATGATGTAGCCAAAGCCGATCAGCATGCCGACAGCACCCAGGGTCCAGCGATCCACGGTCCACCACCAGCGGCCCAGCACAGAATTGTCGGCGCGCGAGAGTGTGGGCATCAGGCAGGTTCCGCCGTCGAGCGGAGCGCATGAAAGCGGAGCGGCGCGATTCGCAACAACGGCATCCATCGCAATGACCGAGGGATGCTCATCTGATCTTCAAGGTCGCCAGGCCGACCAGGGCAAGGATCATCGAGATGATCCAGAAACGGATCACGATGGTGGCTTCCGCCCAGCCCTTTTTCTCGAAGTGATGGTGCAGCGGCGCCATCAGGAAGACGCGCGTGCCGGTGCGCTTGTACCAGAACACCTGGACGATCACCGAGGCAGTCTCCACCACGAACAGGCCGCCAACGATCAGCAGCACGATCTCGTGCTTCGTTGCCACCGCGACGGCGCCCAGCGCGCCGCCCAGTGCCAGCGAACCGGTATCGCCCATGAATACCGCAGCCGGCGGCGCGTTGAACCAGAGGAAGCCGAGCCCGGCGCCGATCAGCGCGGAGCAGAACACAGCGAGTTCACCGACCCCGGGCACCGGGTTGAGCTGCAGGTAGTCCGCGAAGATGCGATTGCCGACCAGGTAGGCGATCAGGGCGAACACCCCGGCGCAGATGATGGTCGGAACGATGGCAAGGCCATCCAGCCCATCGGTCAGGTTTACTGCATTCGAGGCGCCGAGCATGACCAGCATGCCAAAGAAGGGAAAGGCGTAGCCGAATGGGATGAGCACGTCCTTGAACATCGGCACGGCCAGGGCGGTGGCGAATGCGCCACGCGTCAGCAGCATGATCCAGATGGCGGCAGCGAGGCCGATCACCATCTGTGCGGTCAGCTTGACGCGTGCGGAGACGCCCTTGTGGTTGCGCCGCGACAGTTTCCGATAGTCGTCGGCAAAGCCCAGTGCGCCATAGCCCAGTGTGACGAACAGCACCGCCCAGACATAGGCGTTACGAAGATCGACCCAGAGCAATGTCGAGACAGTGAGCGCGGATAATATCAACACGCCGCCCATCGTGGGCGTGCCCTTCTTGTCGATGAGATGCCGTTCCGGACCATCCTCACGGATCGGCTGCCCCTCGCGCTGCACTGATTTCAGCCAGCGGATCAGCGGCGGCCCGAGGATGAAGCTGACAATCAGTGCAGTCAGGCACGCAGCGCCCGAACGGAAGGTGATGTAGCGGAACAGGTTGAACAGGATGAACTGGTTGGCCAGCGGGCGCGCGAGATCGAACAGCATCAGGCGGCCTCCGCTCGCGACTCGAGTGCGTTGACCACCAACTTCATTCGGCTGCCGAGGCTGCCCTTGATCAGAATGACGTCTCCGGGAGCGACGGAGCGAGCGACGATGGGTGCGAGCGAGGCGGAGTCCAGGGCGTGGCCGGCGCGGATCGCTCCGGGCACTGCGCTGTGCAGCGCTTGCATCAGCGGCCCGCAGGCGAACAGATGGTCGGCTGACGCTGCGACATCGGGTGCAAGGGCGCGATGCTCGGCGGTGCCTGAATCGCCAAGTTCCAGCATATCGCCGAGCACGGCGATACGGCGTTTGGCGCTTTGCAGACGTAGCACTGCCAGTGCCGCGCGCATCGAGGCGGGATTGCCGTTATAGCTTTCGTCCAGCAGCAACGCGGTACCGCCCGGGACGGCGATCGTGCGGCGCGTGCCGCGGCCAACGACCGGCGCAAAGCCTTCCAGCGCCCGCGCAACACGCTCGGGCGCTGCCTGGCTGAGGTGATCGGCTGCGGCGAGCGCGGCCAATGCGTTCATCGCCATGTGGCGACCGGGTGCGTTCAGCCGAAACGCAATGCGCTGGCCTGTAATCTCGGCGGCGACATCGCTGCCGTCCGCGTCCATCGCGAGATCGACCAGCCGCACGTCGGCGGAACGCGCCTCACCGAACGTCACGATGCGCGCATCGCCCACAGCCGCAAGCAGCCGCGACAGCAGGGGCGTGTCGGCAGGCAGCACCGCAAGGCCGCCAGGTTCAAGCGCGTGCAGAAGCTCTGCCTTTTCGTCCGCGATGGCCTCGATCGAGCCAAGGAAACCGATATGCGCCTTTTCCACCGCGGTAATCACCGCGGCGTCCGGTCGGGCAAGGCGTGCGAGGGGCGCGATCTCGCCCGCATGATTCATGCCGATCTCGGCGACGCAGAACTCTGCATCCGGTGGCATGCGCGCCAACGTCAGCGGCAGTCCCCAGTGATTGTTGTACGAGGCGACGGCGGCATGCGTGATGCCGAATGCCGTCAGTATGGTCCGCAGCATCTCCTTCGTCGTCGTCTTGCCGACGCTTCCGGTGATCGCGACCAGGCGGCCGGTGAAGCGCTCGCGTGCGTAGCCGCCGAGGCGATGCAGGCCGGCCAGGGTATCATCGACGAGCAACAGCCGGCTGACCTGTGGCACGGCATGATGCACCATCGCGCCGGCCGCGCCCTTGGCGATCGCGTCAGCAACGAAGGCGTGACCGTCGCTTGTCTCGCCGCGCAAGGCGACAAACAGGTCGCCGGGGTGAATGGTACGCGTATCGATCGAAACGCCGGTGGCGGCGAACGGCGCGCCCATGGTCCCGCCGGTAGCCTCGAGCAGATCATGCGCGGTCCAACGCGGGGTCATGATGCGGACACCAGGCGGCGCACGACATCCACGTCGTCGAACGGGATCACAGTGTTGCCGATGGTCTGACCCTGCTCATGCCCCTTCCCTGCCACGACGAGTACATCGCCGGACGCAAGGCCGTTCAGCGCTGCCGCAATGGCCTTCGCGCGATCGCCGATTTCGTGTCCACCGTGACACGCGGCGAGCACCGCGGCGCGGATCGTGGCCGGATTTTCGCTGCGTGGATTGTCGTCGGTGACGATCGCCACATCGGCAAGGCGCGCGGCCGCGGCGCCCATCAGCGGCCGCTTGCCCCTGTCTCGATCACCGCCGGCGCCGAACACCACGTGCAGCCGGCCCGAGGTGTGGGGGCGCAGCGCAGTCAGCAACCGCTCCAGCGCATTCGGCGTGTGCGCGTAGTCGACATACACGGCAGCGCCGTTTGGCAGACGCGCTGCCAACTCCAGGCGGCCACGCACACCGTGCAACAAGGTGAGACGGTTCAGGACATCGGGTTCACCAAGCGCCGCGGCCAGAGCAGCAGCCAGCAGGGCGTTGTCAGCCTGAAAGCGGCCCGGCAGAGCAAGCTTGATCTCGCGCCGGGCGCCAGCCGTCTCGATGCGCAGGAGCTGGCCATCGGGACGCGGTTTGGCAGCCAGCAGGCGGATCGCTGACCCTGCCTCGCCGACGGTGCGAAACTCAAGCCGACGCCGTAGAGCGATTTGTTTCAGCGCTGCGAGCGTCGTCGCGTCCATCTCGCTGCTCGCGACCGCAGGGGCACCGGGCGGAAGCAACTCGGCAAACAGCCGCAGCTTGGCGGCACGATACGCGTCCTCGGAGCCGTGGTAATCGAGATGATCGCGCGTCAGATTGGTGAACGCGGCGCCGGACAGGCGCACGCCGTCGAGACGGAACTGGTCGAGGCCGTGCGAGGAGGCCTCCATCGCGGCATGCTGAACTCTGGCACGCGCCAGCCGCGCGAGAGTCTCCGCCAACGTGACCGGATCGGGCGTGGTGAGGCCGGGCCCAGGATCGAACCCAGCGGCAAGCAGGCCGAGTGTGCCGAGACTGGCTGCCGGCTTTCCGCCGGAACTCCACAGTTGGCGCAGGAACTCGACGGTGCTGGTCTTGCCGTTGGTGCCGGTGACCGCGACCATGACACGGGGTTGGCTGCCGGCGAGACCCGCGGCAAGCTGTGCGAGACGGCGCCGAGGCTCCGGATCCTCGAGCAGCGGACGCGGCGGCACACCCGGCGGCCAGGCTGTCCCGGCCGGAGCGAGCACAGCAACGGCACCTCGCGATACCGCATCGGCGATGAAGGTACGGCCGTCGACGCGACTGCCGGGCAGTGCCGCGAACAGATATCCGGGTGCCACGCGGCGGCTGTCGGCGGTGATGCCGGCAATTTCCAGGCGACCCGCATTCCGCCACGAGGCAGAAATGGTACGGGCGAGAGCCTGCACGGGAATCGCACTCATGATTTCAGCGAGCCGCAAAGGGGGCGGCTGCATTTGCGGGCGGTTCAGCGGCGGCAACTGCGCTCGACGCCGGCACGTCTGCTTCGTGGCGTGGCTCTCGGCCAATCGGACGGGCAGGCGCGAGCGGGGTCACAGGAACTGTCAACGCGGGCCGGGTCGGCGTTCCCGGCGCGGAAACCGTCAATGGTCCGCGCGCAACGACACCCGCGGGTCTGTGGGGCTCCAGTGGGATGAACAGTGCCTGATTGATCGTCGGCGCGTCCTGGATGTCCGGCAGCATGCCGAGCATCGGGGCGATCCGGGCAATTACCCGGCCGGCGGCGGGTGCCGCCACCCAGCCGGCCGTCGAATAGCCATAGGTGCTTTTGTTGCCATGCGGTTCATCAATCATCATGTAGACCGCATAGCGCGGCGCATTCATCGGGAACACGCTGGTGAACGCGGCGACATTGAAGTTCTCCTTGAAGCCACGCTTGTAGCCATGCTTGCCGACCTTCTCAGCCGTGCCAGTCTTCCCGCCAGGGTAGTAACCAGCAACCTCCGCCTGCTTGCCGAAGCCGTCGGTCACGACAAGACGCATAAGCTTGCGCATCGTGTCGGAGGTCGCCGGCTGCATAACCTGCACACCATCCGGATGTTGGCCGGGCGTCAGTGCCAGGATGGTCGGCCGCTCCAGTACACCGGTCGCAACCGCCGCGGTACCGCGCACCACGTGCAGCGGCGAAACCGAGATGCCGTGGCCGAACGAGACCGTGAGCGTGACGACCTCCTTCCAGGCCGATGCGGGCTGGATGATCGGTACTCCGGCCTCCGGTAGCTCAATGCCGACGCGGCCGAACATGCCCATCGACCTGAGCCAGGCACGCTGGCGCTCACCACCCACTGTTTCACCGATATGCGCTGCCCCCAGGTTGGAGGAGTAGGCAAGTACCTCCGGCAGATAGAGCCAACGGTTCTTGCCCTCAAAATCGGTGATGGTGAAGCGGCCGATATGGATCGGGCGCGAGGCGTCGAATTCGTCCCAGATATGCACAATGCCGGAATCCAGCGCCATCGATGCAGTCTGCAACTTGAACGTGCTGCCCGGCTCGTACATGCCGGTCACTGCGCGATTGAACCGGTCATCCGCGGGCGTCGTTCGGAAGGCGTTGGCGTCGTAGTCGGGAAGGCTGACCATCGCCAGAACTTCACCGGTGTTCACGTCCATCACGATGCCGCAGGCACCAATCCCCTGGAACTCATCCATCGCCTTGGACAGTTCGTCGCGCACAACCGCCTGCACGCGCACATCGATCGACAGACGGAGCGGCGTGCTGTCAGAAAAGAGGCGCTGGTCGAAAGACCGCTCGACTCCGGCGACGCCGTGTTCGTCGACGTCGGTGCCGCCCAGCACCTGTGCCGCCGTGCGGCCCATCGGGTAGTGCCTCTCCTCGGACGGGCGGAAATCTATTCCCGGTATGCCGAGCGAATTGATGGCGAGCTGCTCGCGCGGGGTGACCTGCCGCTCGAGATAGACGAACTGTCGATTGGTGTCGGACAGGCGCGTCCGGGCTGCGTCCTCATCGAGCCGCGGCAGAACCTGCTTCAGCCGGTGCGCCACATCGGCTGGATCGATGACCTGGCGAGGATCGGCGAACACCGCGACGGTGGGCAGCGAAATCGCAAGGATCTGGCCGTTGCGATCGGTGATCATGGCACGCTGGCCGAGCTCGGTTGCTTCAGCGGCTTTCGGCGCCGTGAACAGAGCAGCGATTGGCTTTTCCGGCCGGTGCGGAGCGAGTGGCTGCAGGATGGTCGCGTCCGCCAGTTTGGCGATCACCGCGAGGAACAGCAGGGCGAAGCCGAACGCAGTATAGACGAGGCGGTTGCGCGTCTTCTCCAGTGCATTACGGCGCTGCAGGTCAGGCTCGGTGACACGTACCATCTCCATGCGTGGCACGGTGTCGGCGGACGCGGCGCCGCGACGATAGGCGGGCGAACCGCGCGGCGTGGAGGCACCGGACGGGGCGTCGCTCATCGTCTAACCGCCCCCTCCGTTGCCGACCCATTGCGATGCGCTGACGGGCATGGGTCGCGGCGGCGGCGGAGCAGAGGCACTGCGTGCCATGCCGAGCGCCGACCCGGTCATCGGCGGACGCACGGTTGGCTGGGCCGGCCGCGGCTGCTCGGCGACGATGACCCGACGCGCCACGACCGGCGTTGGGCGCACCTGCTGCACTTCGGCAGGAGCTGGATGCTCGTGTGGAGCTTCGGCAACCACGGGGCGCGGCGGCGGCTTGTGTTCTGCCGGAGGCGGTACCGGCGGGGCGGCGACGGCCACCGCGGCGACGGGCCGAGAGGGCGGCGGCGAGACGGCGGGGCGCGCCGCGGCGGGCGCAGGAGGTAGCTCTTCAGGCTGCGGCGGCTGCGGTGCCTGGGCCACTGGCACAGACTGTGGTTCGGTTGCCTCGGGGGCCGCAGGCTCTGGGGCCGGAACCGCAGGCAG
Organism: uncultured Alphaproteobacteria bacterium; assembly: GCA_963818775.1. Taxonomy (GTDB): domain Bacteria; phylum Pseudomonadota; class Alphaproteobacteria; order Acetobacterales; family Acetobacteraceae; genus JAMXLO01. The sequence goes on from CAWFUF010000023.1 coordinate 236,803, forward strand.
CCGGTTATCCAGATCCGCCAAGCTGGTGAACTGACCGGGCGTCAGCGTCTTCAGATTGAGGAACTGATTGGCCAGCTCCTGAAGGCGCTGAGGATCGTTCTGTAGTGTCCATTCGGCGTGCAGCACCCTGATCTGTTCGCGCAATTCATCGGTGGCACGGACGGTCTTCTCGATCTCATGGTCGACCAGTTGCACGCGATGCTTGGCCGAGTAGAGATAGAGGCCCGCGCCGCAGGCGAGCAGGAAGCAGACAAGCGTAAAGGGGCGGATCACGGCCCGCCCTCCTCGGCTGAGCGCTGAAGTGCGCGCAACCTGGCGCTTCGGGCACGCGGATTGGCGGCGGTCTCTGAACCGCCGGGACGCAAAGGCCTCGCCGTAAGCAGGCGGAACCGCGGGGCCGGGCGCGTGGCCAAACCCCTTGGGTCGTGACGTGAGGGCGATGGCGCGCGGCCAGCCGCATCGGCCATGAACCGCTTGACGATACGGTCTTCAAGCGAGTGGAACGAAACCACGATCAGGCGACCGCCGGGACCGAGCAGCCGGCTGGCCTGGTTCAGGCCGCGCTCTATCTCGCCGAGTTCGTCGTTCACTCGGATGCGCAGCGCCTGAAAACTGCGAGTGGCGGGATCGATGCCTGACCGATCTGGTGGCAGGACGTCGCGAATGATGGTCGCCAGCCGCGCCGTGCTGGTGATCGGCGTCTCACTGCGGGCCGCGACTATCCTGCGTGCAATGCGACGCGAGGCGCGCTCCTCGCCGAGCTCGTACAACAGGTCGGCCAGTTCACGTTCGGGCAGCGTGTTGACCAGATCGGCAGCGGTCGGCCCGCTGCGGCCCATACGCATGTCGAGAGGGCCATCGCCGCGGAACGAGAAGCCGCGCGCCGGATCGTCGAGCTGGAATGAAGACACGCCGAGATCGAGCACCACGCCATCCAGTGCCGTGACGCCGTGCTCTGCCAGCAGATCCAGCATGTCGCCGAACTGGCCATTGACCAGGTGCAGGTGACCGGGAAAGCGCGCGGCAAGACTGGCGCCACGAGCGATTGCCTCGGGATCGCGATCGATCGCCCAGACCGTGCAGGGCGCAGCCTCCAGGAAAGCCGCGGCGTAGCCACCGCCGCCGAACGTGCCATCGAGATATACGCCGCCGCTGCGCGGGGCGAGCAGCCGGACGACTTCCGACAGCATGACGGGAACGTGGTTCATTGCGAGCCACCGGCGGGGAGCGTGAAGCCATGCACGCGTGCCCGTTCGCGTGCCTCGGCGCGCCGGCGATCTGCTGCTTCTGGTTCCCAGATCTGAAAAATGCGACCGAGACCCATGAACACCACGGTCTCGGTAAGTCCGGCATAACTGACGAGCGAGTTGGGCAGAACTATACGACCTTCCTTGTCCGCCTCGACCGGAAACGCATCCGAATAGAGGGAGGCTGCTAAATCATCGTGAGCCTGGCTGAACAAATCGAGTCGGTTCAATGGCTCGGACAACGCCTCGAATACAGTGCTGGGCCAGGCTTCGATGCAGCGATGCTGATGCGAGGGGCGCAGCACGAGATGCGTGCCATTGTTTTCGTCGCAAGAACGGAGCGCGGCACGAAACGGCGCGGGAACGGAGACGCGGCCCTTGGCGTCCAACCGGTTCTGGTGGGTGCCCAGGAAGCTCGCCATCCTTCCGTTGTTGCCCTTCCGGCTCGACGCCAGTCTGCGTCAGTATCTTTGGGATGACGTGGGATAGCATGGGCGTGGATGGGCGTCAAAGACATTTCCCTGCCTGCGATGGTTTTTTCTGGCCTCCTCAATGGCTTACGCTCTCATAGTTCCGGTTGCGTTCCTGTGGACTAGTCTGCGGAGCGAATTGGAGATGGCGCCAGACGGCCTGTAAGCCGGGTTCTGTCCGCACCGCCCACGGTTTCCCATGGACGGTGCGGGACGACCATTCCTCTGGGACGCGCCTTTCGACGCGCCTCGCGCGACCAACCCGGACGACGGAGCGGGAATGCTCCTGCGCCTTGCGGCGCGGCCGTCCCTATTCGGTCTTGCTCCCGGTGGGGTTTGCCCTGCCGCCCCTGTTACCAGGGGCGCGGTGCGCTCTTGCCGCGCCGTTTCGCCCTTGCCCGCGGGCCGCGTTGCCGCGACTTGCACGGGCGGTTTGTTTTCTGTGGCACTTTCCCTGGGGTCGCCCCCGCCGGACGTTATCCGGCACCGTATTCCCGTGGAGCCCGGACTTTCCTCTGCACGATCCCCAGGGCGAGCCCGGGGACAAGCAGCAGCCGTCCGGCCGTCTGGCGATGAATCAATTGCGGGTAATCGCGGAACCGGTCAAGCGTCGCGTCGCGCGCTCCCTGCGAGCCGCCGCACCGCCGACAGCCGTTCGCGCGTGCCGGCGTCTGCTTCGCCCGTGACAGCCTCAGGCCGCCAATGACGCTGGAACGCACGCAGCACCGTGGCGAGCGACGGATCGAACGGGCCTTCGGGTGCGATACGGTAGCCAATGTCGACGAGTGCGGCGCGCACATCGCGCAGGCAGACGGCATCGCGCACCGCGCCGGCGATGCCGATATCCGGCACCCCTTCAGGCCACAGGCCGACGCCGTTCTCAGCCAGGCTCCGCCAGTCGAACCGTTCCCCGGGATCCTCCTTTCGGTCCGGCGCCACATCGCTGTGTGCAACGACGTTGCGCGCGGGGATCGGGTGCCGCGACAGGATAGCAAGGCAGAGATCGCACACCGCAGCGAGCTGCAGCACCGGAAAGTCGCGATAGCCCCATTCATGGCCGGGGTTCACGATCTCGATGCCGATCGATCGTGCGTTCAGTTCACTGTGCCCCCGCCAAAACGACACGCCGGCGTGGAACGCCCGTCTTCCCTCCGGCACCAGGCGCAGCACAGCGCCATCCTCGTCCACCACGTAGTGAGACGACACACGCGCGGCGGGATCGCGTAACCGATCGATCGCCTCCTGCGCGGTGTGCATGCCGGTGTAATGCATGATCAGCACGTCGATCGGGGTACCTGTCGGCCGTTCGTCCTGGTTCGGGCTCGGCAGGTCGCGAACCCGCAGCTTCACAAGCCGCGCTCGCGCTTGATCTGGTCCCAGGCCGCGTTGATCCGCGCAACCTTCTCATTGGCGCGGGCAATGAATTCAGCCGGCACACCTCGCGCCGCCAGGCTGTCGGGATGGTTCTCCCGCATCAGCCGCTTCCAGGTTGCGCGGATCTCCTCGCCGCTGGTCGCACGCGACACGCCGAGGGTCGCGTAGGCGTCCGGCTCATCGGATACCGGCCGCCTGGAACTAACGCCGCGCACGCGATCCCAAGCTGTCTGATCGAGCCGGAAGCTACGATGCGTTCGCTGGAGGAAGTCGAGTTCGCGTCCATTCACCGCACCGTCAGCACGCGCGATCACGAACAGCGCGGCGAGCACGTCCTCGAGCATGCCGCGGTTGTCGGCGAATGCCTCGCCCAACTGCATGGCGTAGGCCTCGAAGCCGTCGGCGCTGTCCCGCGCCTGATCGAATAATCGGCCGATGTCGCGCACCGCCTCGGGCGGGATGCGGAACTGGCGCTTGAACGCGTCGATTTCCAGACGGCTCACCTGGCCGTCGCACTTGGCGAGCTTGGCCGACAGCACCACGACGCAGATCGCGAAGAGCTGGTCGCGGCGGTTGAACATCGCGGCGAGGCGGGCAGGGTTCCAGCCCACCCGGGGGCGGAACTGGGCACGGAAGTTGGGCACCGCGCCGGAATCTGCCGCATGTCCGAGCGCCGCTCCGACCACGGCTCCCATGGGGCCGCCCACAGCGAAGCCCGCCACTCCGCCGATGATCTTGCCCCAGTATCCCATAGCTTGCCTTACCACGCAGAGGTTGACACGGGCAAAACAATGAGACGGCACCAGGCCCCCGTGCCGCCCAGGATCCAGCGCGGGGCCGGCGTTTGGGCGATCGGCTTCACGAGAGCCGTCGCGGCACGCTCTCTGACCAACTCTTGTTGAAGTGCTCCGCACCATCGACCGTGATGCGAACCTGTGACAGGTGGGTGTAGCTGGTCTCGTCGCTGGACGTCTGGCAGGTCGCCTCGATCCGAATATCAAGTGTCGGGTGCACCGCGACGTGGGTTGCCGACGAGATGATCGAGGTGTGCGCCGGCTTCCAATTCGACACTGTGTAGCGCGATCGATTGCGGGTGCGGCCACCATCCGGCGGGCGCAGGACACAGCTTAACGTGTCTTGCACCAGATCTAGTTCGAACCGGTAGTCCGGCCGTGCCAGCGTTTCAGGGGCGGGCAGAGCGTGCGGGGATGGGGCGAACTCGGGTGCGGACAGCGGGTGCGGGTCTGCATGTGCGACGGGCAGAACAATGTGCGAGGCATGCGCCCCACCATGATGTACAGTGTTGACCGCTGGCTGCCCGGTCGGCCAGGCATTCTGGAACTCGGCGCTGGCGATCGCCACGCGGAGACGATGTCCGGCCGCGATCGCGTACGCACAATGCCGCAGCGGTATGCGGAACGCGTAAACATCGCCTGTAACCAGCGGTTCCGGGACCTCATGCGAGTTGCGATGCGTCGCCAGGAGCCCGCCATCGCAGATCAGACGCGATGTGCCATCTTCGGCAACGTCGCAGAGTTTGACATGGAAGTAGGCGATCTCCGCGGTTGATGAGGCGTGCAGCAACACCACCGGTTCGCCAAGAAGCTCCAGTGGAGCATGCAGTTGCTCCGTGGTGAACAGCAGCGAGAAAGCCTCGTCCAGCCGTTGATCGATCGGCATCGCCCACGGGGTCGTCGAGCCCAGGCCGCGGCGGCCAGTGGTGATCCCCACCGACGGCCGATACGCATAGCTGTCCGAGCCAGAATTGCCGGCGACATCCGCCAGCGTCCCGCCGCGCGACAGGTACTTGGTGGTCGGCTGCACGCGCGCCGGCGGCCAGGCTGCCTCGTTGCGCCAGGTGCCGGTATCCTCCAGGCACAACAGCGACGGCGCCTGCCAGCCACGCACGAACACCGTCACGGGCGGTTCATGCATCACGCCATTGTCGACGCCCTTCAGCCAGTGATCGAACCACTTGAGGTATTCGTATCGTGCGTCGATGCGTGGTCCAGGAAAGGCCTCCTTCTCCTCGGCGTAGTAGTGACCCCACGGGCCGATCAGTACCTTCTTCGGTACGCTCAGCCGCTGAAATGCGCGCAGCTCCTCGGTCGCATACCAGTCGGCCCAGCCTTCGATCAGCAGCACCGCGCACTGCACGCGCTCATAGTCCGGCGCCAGACTCTGATCGCGCCAGTAGGGGCCGTGCAACGTGTTGCGAATGTAGCCGAGACTCCACGGCGCGCTCCGCTCCAATCGCTCTGCCCAGATCGCGGCGAACCGCTCACCCACCAGCGCCGGATCGGGTGGCGAAAAGTTCAGCGCGTTCATGAGGGGCGCATAGTATTCGAACATCCAGGGACGGATGCAGCCGCCGGGATTGGTGAATCCCGTATAGACATCGTCGTTGGCGGAACGCACCACTATCGCCTTCAGCGCCGGCGGCCGCTGTACAGCCACCTGCCACTGCACGACCGCGCCATACGACTTGCCGATCATGCCGACAGCGCCTGTGCACCAGTGCTGTGCGGCGATCCAGGCGACCATGTCGTAGCCATCCTGCCGCTCCTCCGGCGAGTAGATGTCGGTGGAGAATCCTGACGAACTGCCGGTGCCTCGCACGTCGTACTGCACCACCGCATAACCTCGCGCGGCGAGGAATGGCACGACCGGTGGATACTCATCACGCCAGTCAGGCAACGCCGCAGCAAGACGCCGATACGGATGGTACTCCATCACACCGGGGAACCGTCCCGGCGCATCGGGACGCGTGAGCCGCACGTTAAGCTCGACGCCGTCGCGCATCGCCACACGAATGCGCGTGTGCACCTTGACCGGATAGATTTGTGTCATGAGCCAGTCGTGGTTTCAGCGCTTGCTTTCGATCGGGCGCACCCGGCTGCCGTCACTCACTTCGTCAGGAAGATTGAGAACCACACTCTCGCCGATGCGTGCCCCGTCAGCCAGGCTGGCGACCAAGCCGTCGGTGGTGGCAACCTTCACCGGCTGCATGCGCACTGTGCTGTCCTTGCCAACGTTGGCGATGAACGTGTTGGTGCCGCGCACTATGAGGGCCGCCACCGGAATTTCCGGATAGCTCTGCACCGGCACATGTAGGGTCACGTAGGCAAAACTCCCTGGCATCATGAAGTTCTCGCTGTTGTCCACGTCCAATTCGACGAACAGCGTGCGGGTGCGCGGATCGAGCTGATCGGACGTTCGGGCGATGCGGGCTTTCACCTTGCGGTCCGGGTTCGAGCCGTCGGTCACATCGGCCAAGTCGCCGACGTGGACGAATGGCACGTCCTTCTGCTCGACATAGACATCGACACGTAGCCGGCTCATGTCCGCAATCGTCAGCACCGGCTGGTTGCTTGTCTGATTGGTCACGGAACTCTGCACCAGGGCACCCACATCGACGAAGCGCGCGGTAACGGTGCCGTCGAAAGGCGCGCGCAGGATTTCGTATGACTTCATCACCGCAAGCTGTTCCATATTCGCCTGCGCCATGCGATATGCGGTATCTGCCTGATCCGCGGTCTGCACCGATGACCAGCCGCGTTTGACGAGGTCGCCTTCCCTCTCGGCGTTCTTGCGCTTGTTCGTGAGATCGCTCACCGCTGCGTCGTACTGCCGATCGGTCTCCGCCAACTCTACCTCGCCCACCACCTGCCCGGCCGTCACGTGATCGCCGCGGTCCACCGCGATCGACTTCAGATACCCGCCCACCTTGCCATACAGCGTCGCCGTTTGATACGCACGCGTATCGCCGAGTAAGGTGATCAGTCGCTCCTTCGGTCCTTGCGCAATGGTTGCCACCTGCACCGCGGGCCCCTTCGCCAGACCCTCCGCCATCGCCTCGCGCGCCGCGCCCAGTTGCGCATCCTTGTCGTGCCACAGCCGCACACCGGTGAAGGCGGCCCCAACCACCACCAGCAGGCCGATCAGATAGACCAGGAAGGAACCGAACCGTCGTTTAGCCATGGTGAGCGTCTCCCGAACCTTGGGCGCCCGCCGCCTCGCTCGCGAAGCGCGTATCGAGGCTGTGCAGGGCCGGCGGCCTGCGCCGCAGCAGCGTGTAGAAGATCGGCACGATGAACAGTGTGGAAATCGTCGCCATGATCAGTCCGCCGATCACCGCGCGACCGAGCGGTGCGTTCTGCTCGCCGGCCTCGCCCAGCCCCAGCGCCATCGGAACCATGCCGATGATCATGGCGAGTGCGGTCATCAGCACCGGACGCAGGCGGATGCGGCCGGCCTCGAGCACCGCGCGCAGCGGACCCACTTCCTCCCGCGCACGCAGATCATTGGCGAAACTCACCACCAGGATCGAGTTCGACACCGAGATGCCGATCGACATGATCGCGCCCATCAGTGATTCGACGTTGATCGTGGTCCCCGACAGCGCCAGCATCCAAAGGATGCCCATCAGCGCGCCGGGCACTGCCATCATGATGATGAAGGGATCGACCCACGACTGGAACAGAATCACCAGCAGCGCGTAGACCAGGATCACCGCCAGCACCATGCCAAGACCAAGACTCTTGAACGAACTCTGCATCACGTCGTTCTGACCCAGGATCAGGATCTTCGTGGTGATCGGCAGGCCTTTGCTCACCTCCGCAATAGCATTCTGAATGTCAGCCGCGACGGAGCCGAGATCGCGGCCATCCACATTGGCGGCGATGTCGATCTCGCGTTGCACGGTATAGTGGTTGACCGATTCCAGGGTTGACCGTGGATACACCGATGCGAGATCGGCCAGGCGCGTCACTGGCGCCGATGGCAGCGCCGCCAAGCCGAGTGCCAAGGCCGCGCCGGGGTCCGGCCGTAAGACCGGGGTGTCGAGCAGGTCGGAGACCGAGTTGAGCTGCTCGATCGGCGTCTGCACCGCGACCGAGTAGTTGACGTTGTTCTGCGGGTTGAGGAAGAAATTCGGCGCCACCAATACGCTGGACGACAGCGACGTAAGTACATTGTTGGCCACGTCACGCTGGGCGACGTTCAGCTTCGCGGCGCGCAGCCGGTCCACATCCACCTGCAGCGTCGGGTAATTCAGCACCTGCACCAAGTGTGCATCGGCCACGCCCGGAATGCGCTTCATCCCTTCCAGCAGCCGCCGGCCAAGCGCCGTCGCCCGGTCGAAGTTGACGTCCTGGATCTGCACGTCGATCGGTGCGGACAGCCCGAAGTTCAGCACCTGTGAGACGATGTCCGCCGTCTGAAAATAGAAGATGCCGCCCGGGAATTGGTCGGGCAGCCGCCCGCGCATCGCGCGAATGTAGTCGATCGACGGATGGTGTCCCGGCTTCAGCGAGATCAGAATCTCAGCATCCATCGAGCCGACGTTGTCGGACGGCACGAAGGCCAGGTTGAACGACGATGGCACGCCCACCGTGTCATTGATGGTGTCGAGTTCGTCGGCCGGAATGATATTGCGGATGCTGTCCTCGACCTGCAGGACAAACGCCTCAGTGCGTTCCAGGCGTGTGCCCGGCGGGGCGCGATAGTGCAGCTTGATCAGGCCGACGTCCGCCGACGGGAAGAAATCGAGGCCGATCACCGACGCCAGCCCACCGGAGACGACCAGCAGTGCGCCGGCGCAGACCAGCACGAACACGCGACGGTTCAGCGTGCCCTCCAGCATCCGGCCGTAGCCGTCGCGGAAGCGATTGAAGCCGCGATCGAACATGGCGAAGAAGCCACGCGGCGGACCGTGATGCTGCGCCTCGCCGGCCAACAGGAACCGCGCGAATGACGGCACCACGCTGAACGACAGCAGATAGGACGCCAGCATGCAGAACACGACGGTGGCGGCGAGTGGTATGAACAGGAAGCGCGCCACGCCGAACAGCAGCACGACCGGAAAGAACACGATGCAGATGGCGAGCGTGGCGACCGTCAGCGGCTGGATCACCTCGGCGCAGCCATCCAGAATCGCCACCGTCAGCGGTTTGCCCAGCGACTGGTTGCGATGGATGTTCTCGATCGTCACCGTCGCGTTGTCCACCAGCAGCCCGATCGCCAGCGCCAGTCCGCCCAGCGTCATCAGGTTGATCGAGTTGCCGGTGAGGAACAGGCCCATGATGCCGGCGAAGATCGACAGCGGAATCGACGTCGAGACGATTACCGTATTACGCCAGCTCCCCAGGAACACCAGGATCAGCGCCGACACAAGGATCGACGAGATGATCGCCTCGCGGATCACGTTCTGCACCGCCGCACGGACGAACACCGACTGGTCGAAGTCGAGCTTCAATTCCAGCCCCGCGGGCGCTGCCGCCTGAATCTCAGGGAGCGCCGTGCGTGCGGCGTCCACCACGGCGAGTGTCGAGGCATCGGCGTGCTTCAAAATCGCCAGATAGACGGCACGCTTGCCGTTGACGTGAACAACGTTGGTCTGCGTGGCGAAGCTGTCACTGGCGTGGCCGACATCGCCGATCGTCACGGGCGCTCCGTTGAATACGCCGATCGGCAGCGCGTTGAATCGCTCCACTGTCGTAGGACTGGAATTCAACTGCACATTGTATTCGCGATCACCCAACCGCGCCGTCCCGGCCGGCACGATCACGTTCGATGCCTGTAGCGCATTCACCACGTCGACCGGCGAGAAGCCCTTGGCCTCCAGCCGCGACTGGTCGAGATCGACGTTGATCTGGCGTGACTTGCCGCCGAACGGGCCGGGCGTGGAGAGGCCCGGGATGGTGAACAGGCGGATCCGGATGAAGTTGAGGCTATAGTCGTAGATCTGCTGCTCGGTCAGCGTCTTGCTGGACAGAGTCATTTGCACGACCGGCACGTTCGAGGCGTTGAACTGGATCACCCCCGGCGGCTGCATCCCCGGCGGCGCGCCGCGCAGGATGGAGTTGTTGACCGAGGTGATCTGCGCGATCGCGCCGCCGATGTCGGTGCCGGGCTGGAAGTAAACCTTCAGAATGCCGATGCTGGGGATCGACTGGGATTCGATGCGCGAAATGCCGTTGACCGTGGTCGAATAGGCGCGCTCCGAAATGAACACCACGCGGCGTTCCATATCCTCCGTGGTCAGGCCGTTGTAGTTCCAGACCACCAGGACGACAGGGATGTCGATCACCGGGAAGATGTCGACGATCATGCGCGTGATGGACAACGCGCCCATCAGCAGGATCAGCATCGCGGCGATTGCCGAGGTATATGGCCGGCGCAAGGCAAGCCGCACCAGGCCGATCATCGCAGCCCCCCTTCCGTGTCACATTGTCCCAAACGACACTATTGTTGCCACCTGAGCGCCGCGGTGCCAAGCGGGTGATTTTTTGAGGAGAGGAACGACGATGGATACGCAGCAGATCAACCGGGTTGCCGCCCTGCTCGTCGGGGCACGTCGCGATGGTGCGTTGCTTGCCGGCCTGCCCGCGGACGCAACTCCGGCGAGTGTCGTCGATGCACATGCGATCCAGGATGCGGTGACCGGCGGCCTGGGCAAGCCGGTCGGCGCATTCAAGGCGATGGCGCCGGCCAATGGCGAGCCGACGCGCGGTGTGATTTACGCCGACACGATCCACGCTTCGCCGGCACGCGTCCCGACAGCCGAGGTGCCGCAGTGCGGCGTGGAGGGCGAGGTCGCGTTCATCTTCCGCCGCGATCTGCCTGCGCGCGCGGCACCCTATTCACGCGAGGAGGTGACCGCAGCGGTAGACGGCTGCGCGGCGATCGAACTGGTTACCAGCCGGTATCGCAATTCTGATGCTGTGACGAACCTGGAAAAGCTGGCCGACTGCATCAGCAATGGTGCGTTTGTGCATGCCGTGCCGTCCGGTGATTGGCGCGGACTGGAACTCGGCAAGCTGAAGGTGACGCTGACGGTGAACGGCGCGACGGTGTTGGAGCAGGTGGGGGGACATCCGACCGGCGATCCACTCGGTGTCGCAGTGGCGCTGGTGAACATGATGCGGGAGCAGGGCGGGGTCCGCGCAGGCCAGTTCGTCACCTGCGGGTCCTGCACCGGCCTGCGTTATCTGAAGCCAGGCGACGTCTGCGGCGTCCGCTTCGAGGGGCTGGGAGAGGCGGAGGTGACGTTTACCCGTTGAGGTGCGTTCGCTGTCCCCTCCCCCAACCTCCTCCCGCAAGGGGAAGAGGCATAGTTGGTCAGCGGTTCACCAGAACGTTCGCCGGATCGGCGGCGAGCTCGCCGCGTTCGACGCGCTTCACCACGTGGGTCAGCATCGCATGAGTCGGCGCCGGCACGCCGATTTCGGCACCTTTCTCGGCAATGAAGCCATTCATGAACTCGATCTCGGTGCGCCGCCCCTTCGCCATGTCCTGCGCCATCGACGGCCGCTGCAGATCGCTGCGCGCAGCCGCGTTGGTGCCCGCCAGCATCAGCGCCTCGATCTCCGCCAGCGCGTCACGCTTGCCCTCCGACGCCAGCGCCAGCTTCTCGGGCTCAAGCGCACCGATCTTGCCCAGGGTGAACCCGAGCGCCTGACCGACCCTCACCAACTCGCCGCCCAACCGGATGCAAACTCGCCGAATCGCGTCGTGGCTGTCACGGGCATTGCCGCCGAGACCGGTGGCGGCCGAGACCCCATTGCGCATGCCGTTGACGCACAGCTTGGTCCAGCGCTCCCCCCACAGATTGTCGGTGGCATGTGCGGTATCGATGCCGTCCAGCATCTCGGCCAGTTCCTCGATCCGGCGCGAGACACGGCCATGAGGCTCGCCGACGTGGAACGATACGACATTGGGGTTCTTCAGCATGGTTCGACGGACATGGCCTGGCTCGAACAACTCCACGCCCACACCGCCGCCGACCACGCAGCCGACGGTGCGACCCCAGCCTACCACGGCTGCGATGCGCTCTTCGTTTATGCAATTCTGTGACGACACCACGAAGCCGCCCGGCGACAGGTACTGGCGGATCAGGCGCGCCGCCCACACCGTGTCGTAGGATTTCACCGCGATGAAGGCGATGTCGATCGGCTTCTGCTTCGCCAACTCCTGCGCGTCTGTGATGTGCATGGCATTGACACGGACGGTACGGTTCTCCGCCTCGGTCATGCCGTAAAGGTGCATGCCTTCGGCGCGCATTGCCTCGATGTGTGCAGGCCATGGATCAATCAGCGTGACATCGTGGCCAAGCGCCGTCAGGTTCGCACCGATATAGCCGCCGATCGCACCGGCACCGACGAAGGCGATGCGTTTGGCCATTCCCGTTGGTTCCCTCTCATTCAGAGGCGAGCGGCATCTCCGCAACCGCAGAGCGCAGCCACACCGATGTATCGTGAAACACCGCGCCACCCATCGGTGGGGCCGGATCGTCACTGGTCAGCGCATTGATTCCGATGCCGCCTTCGAATGCCGCATTCGGCCATACACTCTCCGCGACCACGATACCGGGCTGCAGACCGTCGAACAGGTGCGCGTGAAGCACAACTTCGCCACGCATGTTGCCGAGCCTTACGCGATCGCCATCCGCGATACCGAGCCGCGCCGCATCCACGGGGTGCAGCAGGACAGTCGGCCGCCCCTCGCGCTTCCGCGATGTCGGCGTCTCGCTGAAGGAGGTGTTGAGGAACTGCCGCGCCGGAGCCGTCACCATGCGGAACGGATGATCGGCTGTGGCTTCATCGATCGCCGGCATGTAGTCGGGCAGCACAGGCATGCGTGCCCAATCCGGACCAATCGCACGCCAGTCCGGTGCAAAATGGAAGCGCTTGTCGGGCTGCGGAAAGCCATTGTGGAAATGCGCCTCGGCGAACGGTGGCGCGACGTCGATCCAATGCCGCTCCAGCACGGTCCGCGCATCCGGCCAGCCGGAGACACGCAGGGTTTCGTCGATGATCTCCATCGCACTCATCTCGAAGCCACGATGGTTCGCTCCCAGTCTCACCGCGAGACCCTGAAGCACTGCATGGTTCGATCGGCACTCGCCGGGGGGCTCGATCAGCTTCGCACCGATCTGGATGTGGCTGTGTCCGCCGGCCTGATACAGATCATCGTGCTCCATGAACATCGTTGCTGGCAGAACGATATCAGCCAGCAATGCGGTTTCAGTCATGAACTGCTCGTGCACAGCGACAAACAGGTCGTCGCGTAGGAAGCCGCGGCGCACGCGATTGGTGTCCGGCGCCACTGTCGCGGGATTGCTGTTCTGGATCAGCATTGCGTGCACCGGTGAGCCGCCACAGAGCGCCTCGCGGTCGCCGGTGAGCACGCTGGCAAGCCGGCTCATGTCGAGAGTGCGTGTATTGGGATCGATCGCGTCCAGGCCCTCGATGAGTGTCTTGTCCCAGTTGCAGATGCTACGGTAACTCCACAGCGCGCCGGCGCCCTCGTGCTGCCATTTGCCGGTGACCGTCGGCAGGCAGGTTACCGCATGCATCGACGCGGCACCGTTGCGCGAACGCGCGAAGCCGTAGCCGATGCGTATATACGCGCGCTGGGTTTCGCAGTACAGCGCGGCGAATTCCTCGATCTGCGACACCGGCAGGCCGGTGATCGCGGCCGCCCACTCAGGCGAACGCACCGCGAGATGTGCCTCGAGCCCGGCTGGACAGTCGGAAAAACTGGCCAGGTAGTCGCGATCGGCGTAGCCATCCCGGAACGCGACGTGCATCACCGCGCAGGCCAGCGCGGCGTCCGTCCCAGGCCGCAAAGCCAGATGCGTATCGGCGATGGCCGCCGTTCCGGTGCGATACGGATCGACCACCACAAGCTTCGCACCACGCTCCTTCCGCGCGCGCATGATATGCGTCATCACGTTGACCTGTGTGGCGACCGGATTGCCGCCCCACATCACGATGAGGTCGGAGCGCGCCATTTCGCGCGGGTCCGGTCCTGTGAAACGGCCGACACCAGCCATCCAGCCGGCCTGGCAGATCGAGGTGCAGATGGTATTTGCCTGACGGGAATAGCGCATGACGTGGCGCAGCCGGTTGATGCCGTCGCGCTGCACAAGGCCCATCGTACCGGCATAATAATAAGGCCAAACCGCCTCGGCGCCATGCAGACTGGCCGTTTTAATGAACGCCTCCGCCACGCGATCGAGCGCTTCGTCCCAGGACATTGCACGGAACTGCCCCGACCCCTTCGGTCCCGTGCGCAGCAGCGGCCGCGTCACGCGGTCGGGATGGTGGATCCGTTCGGCATAGCGCGCGACCTTGGCGCAGACCACGCCGGACGTGTAGCTGTTGGCTTCCGCCCCACGCACCGAACCTATGCGCTTGCCGTCAAGCACTTCAATCTCCAGGGCGCAGGTTGAGGGGCAGTCGTGCGGGCAGGCGGAGTGACGAATCTCACGTTGCATGGGGCGGAGCCTAGCGCCTGCCGCGCAGGCTTGGCAAAGTAGCGATAATCAGGCTCCCGGGAGATACACCATGCTGACGAGACGCACCCTGCTGGCCAGCTCGGCTGCCACCGTCGCTGCGCCGGCCGTTCTGACCGAGGCGCGTGCGGCCACGCCCAAGGGTGTCGCGGTCATGGCCAAGCAGATCGACGACATCGTCAGCTTCGATCCAGCCGAGTCCTACGAGTTCACCAATGGCGAGGTGGATGCCAACTGCTACCGACGGCTGATACGGCCGGACCTGGACGATGCGACCAAGATCGAAGGCGACCTGGCCGAAAAGTGGGACGTCAGCAAGGACGGCCTGACCTTCACCTTCAATTTGCGCCGCGACGCCAAATTCAATTCCGGCAATCCAGTGACGGCGCATGACGCTGCTTTCAGTCTGCATCGCGTGGTCAAGCTGAACAAAACACCAGGATTCATCGTCACGCAGTTCGGGTTCAACCCAGACAACGTAGAAAAGGCGATCCGCGCGCTGGACGACTACACACTTGAGATGAAGCTGCCCGAGGAAGCCGAGGCCACGAGCTTCGTGCTGTATTGCCTGAGCGCCAATGTCGGCAGCGTGGTGGACATGAAGACGGTCATGGCAAACCAGGCCAACGGCGACCTCGGCAATGGCTGGCTCAAGACGCGCACCGCCGGGGCCGGCCCGTACAAGCTGACCGAATGGGCGGCGAGCGATCACGTGATCATCGACACCAACCCGCACGCGGAGGAAAAGGCGCTGATGCGACGGATCGTGCTGCGCCACGTCGGTGATGCATCAGCACAGCTACTTCTGCTGCAGAAGGGCGACGTGGACATAGCGCGCGACCTCGGCTCCGACCAACTGAAGTCGCTCGCCGGCGACAAGAACCTGACGGTCACATCGGCGCCACAAGGCACCTCGATGTACATCGCGATGAACCAGGCAATGCCGGAGCTGCAGAAGGTGCAGGTGCATCAGGCGATCAAATGGGCAATCGACTACGATGCAATTGCCGAGAACATCACGCCGAACACCTGGAGCGTCTGCCAGGCATTCCTTCCCGATGCGCTGCCAGGTGCGCTGAAGAGTACACCGTTCAAGAAGGATGTGGCGAAGGCGAAGCAATTATTGGCCGAAGCGGGTCTGGGCAGCGGATTTTCGGTCACGATGGACTACATTTCCGCTTCGCCCCACTCAGATATTGCGCAGGCCATCCAGGCGGATTTGGCATCGGTTGGCATCAAAGTGACGCTGCAGCCGGGCGACCAGAAGCAGGTGATCACCAAGACGCGCGCGCGACAGCACCAGTTGGCGATGCTCTATTGGGGCACCGACTATTTCGATCCGAATTCAAACTGTCAGGCGTGGTGCGAAAATCCCGATGACTCGGACCAGAGCAAACTCAAAATCCTCGCCTGGCGCAGCCATTTCGCGGACAAGGAACTGACGAGCGAATCACAGGCTGCTGTGCGTGAACTGGACCCGGCCAAGCGCATTGCGCTGTACCACACGATCCAGCAGCAGTTCATGGATCGCGCACCGTTCGCCATGCTGCTCCAGCGCAATGCCGTAGCGGTGCTTGGCAAGGGCGTGTCGGGCTTCAAGGTGGGACCGATGCCCGACTACACGCACTACTCAAAGATTACCAAGGCGTGAGAGGTCGACTCCAGATGCTGGCGAGCAGTTTCGCCAGCGTCCCTCTCACGTTGTTCGGCCTGACGCTGGTCACGTTCCTGATCGGACGGGTAATGCCGATCGACCCGATTATCGCGATTGCCGGAGATCACGCCCCGCCCGACGTGATCGCTGCGGTACGCGAGCAGCTTGGACTGGACAAGCCGTTGCTGGTGCAGTTCTGGATCTATCTGGTCAATCTGGCCCACGGCGATCTCGGGCGTTCGGTCATGACCTCGCACCCGGTCACCGAGGATATCGCGCAATACTTTCCTGCCACGCTGGAGCTTGCGACGACGGCGATCACCATCGCCATCATCATCGGCATTCCGCTGGGCGTAATCGCCGCGGCGCGACAAGGCTCACGGTTCGATCATGCAGTGCGGGTGGTGAGTCTGGCCGGACAATCGGTCCCGGTGTTCGTGCTCGCCCTGCTGTGCCTGCTCGTATTTTACGTGAAGCTTGGCATAGCACCTGGTACGGGACAGCTTGACGTGGCGTACGAAGGTCTCGTGCCACGCGTCACCGGCATGCTTGTGATCAATTCGGTCATCGCCGGCGACTGGGATTCGTTCTGGGACGCGCTGGCGCATCTGGCGCAACCAGCTCTGGTGCTGGCGTACTTCTCAATGGCCTACATCACGCGCATGACGCGCGCCTTCATGATTGAAGCGCTGTCCGGCGAGTACATCATCACGGCGCGCGCAAAGGGCCTGTCGGCAACGCGTATCCTGTGGCGGCACGCGTTCGGCAACATCGCGGTACGTCTGGTAACGGTGCTGGCACTGGCCTACGCCGGACTTCTCGAAGGCGCGGTAATTACCGAAACGGTATTTTCCTGGCCTGGTCTGGGGCTTTATCTCACGGTATCGCTTTTGAACGCCGACATGAATGCGGTACTTGGCGCCACGCTGGTGGTCGGGCTTGTCTACCTGGTCCTGAACCTGCTGGCCGACTTGCTGTACCGTCTGCTCGACCCGCGCGTCGCATGAGCGGTGTCCTGTCACGCGAATGGTTGCTGAGCGAGACGCCGGCGTCGCGTGCGCACGCTGCGTGGGTACGGCGATATCGCGGCTGGCTGCAATTCCGTGCCAATGGCCTGGCGATGGTAGGTCTGGTGACGGTCGCAATCATGATTGTCGCCTCACTCGCCGCGCCGTTGCTCGCGTGGCAGAACCCCAGCGCTCAGGATCTCGCGGGGCGTCTGGCGCCGCCATCGTTTGCGCATTGGCTCGGTACGGACGAGCTGGGCCGCGACATCTACGCTCGCATCCTGTACGGCGGGCGCGTGACGCTTGGCATGGTGGTGGCGGTCGTTCTGTTGGTGGCACCGATAGGGCTGGCGGTGGGTAGCGTTGCCGGTTACCTCGGTGGATTGGCAGA
The DNA here is from genome assembly GCA_963818775.1 of uncultured Alphaproteobacteria bacterium. Classification (GTDB taxonomy): domain Bacteria; phylum Pseudomonadota; class Alphaproteobacteria; order Acetobacterales; family Acetobacteraceae; genus JAMXLO01. Next base: position 254,245 of record CAWFUF010000023.1, read on the forward strand.
CCGCGTGCTGATGCGCGTAACGGACGTATTTCTGGCATTTCCGCGGCTGGTTCTCGCGCTCGCTTTTGTCGCAGCGTTGAAGCCTGGCATCACCAGTGCGATCATCGCGATCGCGTTGACTGCGTGGCCGCCTTATGCGCGGCTGGCGCGCGCCGATACATTGACCGTGCGAGGCACCGACTTCATCGCCGCCGTGCGACTGACCGGCGCGACGAGCGGTCGCATCATCCTCCGCCACATCATGCCGCTATGCATGTCCAGCGTGATCGTACGTATGACGTTGGATATGAGCGGCATCATTCTGACCGCGGCGGCGCTCGGTTTTCTCGGCATGGGCGCACAGCCGCCGATGCCGGAATGGGGAACGATGATTGCATCGTCGCGGGCATTCATCCTGGATCAGTGGTGGGTACCGACGATCCCGGGCATCGCCATCTTCGTCGCGTCGCTGGCGTTCAATCTATTGGGCGACGGGATGCGCGACGTGCTGGATCCGCGTCAGCGATAGATGCTGGTCGAGATCCGCAACCTTCGGATCCAGTTTCCCACCGCCACCGGTCTGTCCGACGCCGTTCGCAACGTGTCCCTTACTCTCGGCCAGGAGAAACTTGGCATTGTGGGCGAATCCGGTTCAGGCAAGTCCCTGACGGCGCGCTCGATCCTGCGGCTGCTGCCATCCAATGCCGTCGTCACTGCCGAGAAACTGACATTCGACAACATCGACGTGCTGCGTGCCGATGAGACAGCACTCCGACGGATCCGTGGTGCACGCGCCGGGCTTATTCTGCAGGACCCGAAATTTTCGCTCAACCCCGTGATGACCGCTGGCGCCCAGATCGCCGAGGCGTGGCGTGTGCATCGGGGCGGCGGCCGGAGGCTGGCTGGACAGGCGGCGATCGACCTGCTGGCACAAGTGCAGATTCGCGATCCGGAACGCGTGGCGGGCGCCTATCCACACGAACTTTCGGGTGGCATGGGACAACGGGTGATGATCGCGATGATGCTGGCGCCTGATCCGGAATTGCTGATCGCGGACGAACCGACCAGTGCCCTCGATGCCAGCGTGCAGGCGGAGATCCTGCGTCTGATCGAGGACCTGGTGTCGCGTCGTGGCATGGGCCTGATCCTTATAAGCCACGACCTCCCGCTGGTTTCGCATTTCTGCGACCGTGTCGCTGTTATGTACGCCGGCCGCGTGGTCGAGGAACTCGCTGCTTCCGATCTGACGCGCGCACGACATCCGTATACACGTGGTCTGCTGGAGTGCCTGCCGACGCTAAGCCATCGGCAGAAGCGACTCGCAGTGATGCAGCGCGATCCGTCGTGGCTGGAGACATGATAGAGGTCGGTGGTCTCTCGGTTCGCTTCGGCCGCATGGAGGCGGTGAAGTCCGTTTCGTTCAGCGTGGCGCGTGGCGAGAGCTTTGGTCTGGTGGGCGAATCGGGTTCCGGCAAATCGACCGTGTTGCGCGCGATATCGGGGCTCAACCCGCTCTGGACTGGCCGAATGTCGATTGACGGCCAGACACTTGCACCGGGACGCTCGAAGGAATTCTATCGTCACGTGCAGATGGTCTTTCAGGACCCATACGGTTCGTTGCACCCGCGTCAGACGGTGGATCGTCTGTTGTCTGAGCCGCTGTTGGTGCATGGCATGGACAATGTCGAGCGACGTATCCTGCGAGGTCTCAATGAAGTGGCGCTGCCGCCCTTGGTGCGTTTTCGTTATCCGCATCAATTGTCTGGCGGGCAGCGCCAGCGCGTGGCGATCGCGCGCGCCTTGATGGCGGAACCGCAGGTGCTGCTGCTCGACGAGCCGACGAGCGCGCTCGATGTTTCGGTGCAGGCCGAGGTGCTGAACCTGCTGGCGGATCTGCAGCAGGCGCACGGGCTTACCTACATCCTGGTCAGTCACAACCTCGCAGTGGTTGCGCATCTGTGCTTGCGCATCGGTGTCATGGTAGCGGGAGAGCTGGTGGAGCTGCTGTCGGCGGACGACCTGCGCGCGGGCCGCACCCGTCATCCGCACACGGCATCTCTGCGCGCACTCAGCATCGAACTGGAAGAACCGGAGACCAATCCATGACGGACGATTTGGGCGTGCTGACGCGGCGCTTGGTAGCATCGTAATGGAAGCTGTCACCCACATGGTTGCGATGCGTGACGGAATTCGTCTCGCCACCGACGTGCATCTGCCCGATGGCGGTGGCCCCTTCCCGGTCATCATGGAACGCACACCGTACGGCCGCGCGGAAACCAGCCGCAGCGAGATCACCGCCGCGAATGCCACCCCCGCCTCGCGCGGCGACGTCGCTGCGTATTTTACCCAGCATGGCTATGCGGTCGTCTACCAGGACACGCGCGGCCGCTACGGGTCGGAGGGGCGCTTCGTCAAATACCTGTCCGACGGCGAGGACGGATTCGACACCTGTGGCTGGCTGCGCGATCAGCCGTGGTGCGACGGACGCATTTGCACCATGGGACTTTCCTATGCGGCCCACACGCAGGCTGCGCTGGGCTGCCTGGATCCGCCAGGGCTGGTCGCTCAGGTGCTGGACTGCGGCGGCTTCGTAAATTCGTGGCAGTCTGGCATTCGCCAGTCGGGTGCGTTCGAGCTCAAGCAGGCAACCTGGGCGTTCAAGAACGCGCTCGTCTCGCCGGAGGCGCTGGCCAATCCCGTGATGCGGACAGCGCTGGCGGGCGAGGACATTTGCGAGTGGTTCACCCGCATGCCGTGGAAGCCTGGCCATTCGCCTCTGCGGCATCATCCGGACTACGAGGCGTATCTGTTCGACCAGTGGACGCACGGTGCATTTGACGAGTTCTGGCAACAGCTCGGCATCTGCACCGAACGCTGGCATGAACGCTATAGCGGCGCCTCGTGTGTGCACATGTCGTCGTGGTGGGATCCGTACCCGCTGACCGCGACCGGCAACTTTAGCGGCCTGAAGCGCGCCGGACGCGGCCAGCAGCGGCTGATCCTTGGACCCTGGACGCATGGCGATCGCAGCAGTACCTGCTTCGGTGATGTCGAATTCGGTCCCGACGCGGCGCTGGACTCCTGGGCCGGCGACTGGCGCTTCTATCGCCTGCGCTTTTTCGACCATGTTGTGAGGGGCGCGGGCCTCGATGAGCCAGCGGTGCGAATCTTTGTCATGGGTGGCGGCAACGGGCGACGCAACGCGGTTGGACGACTTGAGCATGGTGGACGGTGGATCTCCGCGACCGATTGGCCGCCGCCCGGCGTCGAGTTCGCCGCGTTCCATCTGCACGGGGATGGACGGCTCGACCGCACGCCGCCTGCCCCGGATACAACGCCGCTCTCGTACGATTTCGACCCATCGCATCCCGTGCCGACAATCGGCGGGGCGATGAGCAGCCTCGATCCGGTCGCTTATGCCGGCGCGTGGAACCAGACCGAAGGTCCGGAGTTCTTCGGCTGCACGCCGCCCTATTTACCGCTCGCCTCGCGCCGCGACGTGCTGGTGTTCCAGACGCAGCCGCTCGATGCGCCAATGCAGGTGGTTGGTCCGATCGAGGCTGAACTGTTCGTGGCCACCGATGGTCCAGATACCGACTTCACCGCCAAGCTGATCGACGTGCATCCGCCCTCGGTCGACTATCCCAAGGGGTACGCGATGATCCTCACCGATGGGATTCTGCGGCTGCGCTATGCCGAAGACCCCGCGCATCCGCGCCTTCGGGCGCCGGGCGAGATGGTCAAGGTTCGCATCACGCTGTTCCCGACGGCCAACCTGTTCTTGCCCGGCCATCGCATTCGACTGGACGTTTCATCGAGCAACTTCCCGAAATTCGACGTCAACCCGAATACCGGAGAACCGGAAGGAGTGGCACGACGCAAACGGATTGCCGTAAACACGGTTTTCGTCGATGCAAGGCGGCCGAGCCGAGTGATTTTGCCATTGCTTGCGGCATGATGACGAAGCCCATTCTCGCCGCCTTGGTCGGCGTTACCGGTTGTGAACTTGCGAGGGAAAGATGATGAACGACCTTTATTCGTTCCATGCCCAGCATCGCAACAGCAGAGTGATGCACAAATGGGAGCACTATTTTGAAATCTATGAGCGCTTCCTGTCACCGATCCGGAGCGCCAATCCTATGGTGCTGGAGATCGGCGTACAGTTGGGCGGCTCGGTGGAGATGTGGCGCTACTATTTCGGTCCTGCGACACGTATCTATGGGATCGACATCAATCCGGATGCGAAGCAGCAAGAGGACATCATCACGAAGGTGTTCATCGGCGACCAGCAGGACCGCTCATTTCTGCGCTCGGTGCTGCGCGAGATTGGCACCCCCAACGTGGTGATCGACGATGGCGGACATTCTGCGAATCAGCAGATCACGGCGTTTGAGGAGCTGTATCCTGCGCTCGGCGAAGACGGCCTGTACTTTGTGGAGGATACCCACACATCGCTGTGGGGCGGCGGCTTCATGGACCGACAGGACCGGCAAAGTTTCCTCCAGTTTTCTTTCGCCCGCTGCGCCCAGTTGATGGAATGGACCAGCAAACAGGAGAACTTCCCGGTCCTAGGCACTGATCAGAACGAGACGCTGGCTAACACCGTTTCCGAGTTCTGCCGTACCACGAAGGCAATCAGCTTCTTCGACAGCATGGTCGTGTATGAGCGCGCCCACCGTCCGGTGCCGCGACACACGCGGCGCTGACACAGGGATAGAACGCACCACGATGATCACGCTGTCACGCGCGCCCGCAACGCTGCCGGAAGGGCGGCGCATCTACGCAATCGGCGACATTCATGGCTGCAACGTGCAGCTCGGCAATCTGCATGAGATCATCGCAGAGGACCTGGCGCGGCGACCAGTCGATGCGCCGCTGGTGCTGCATATCGGCGACTACGTCGATCGCGGCATCGATACATCCGGCGTGCTGCGCCGGTTGCTGGCGGGTTCGCCGATCGCAGGTGTGCCTGTGGTCAATCTGCTCGGCAATCACGACGACACCATGTTGCACGCGCTGTCCGGCGATCGCCCGGCGGCGACCGACTGGTTGTTCACCGGCGGCAGGCCGGCGCTTGAGAGTTACGGTATCGACCCAGACTCGCCGCGCGAGAGCTGGCCGGAAAGCGTGCCGCCGGAGCATCTCGAATTCCTGCGCAACCTCACGCTGACCTATCAGGATGGCGGGTATTTCTTTGTCCATGGTGGCGTGCGGCCTGGCGTACCCTTGGAGCAGCAGTTGCGTGAGGATCTGCTACGCATGCGCCAGCCGTTTCTGTATTCCGAGATGGACTTCGGAGCTGTGGTGGTGCACGGGCACTCCCCGGTGAAGGCACCGGTGGTGCGGCACAATCGTATCGACATCGATACAGGCGCGGTGTTCGGCGGCAAGATGACCTGCCTTGTGCTGGAAGGCGAAACGCTGGGTTTTCTCACCGCGGACCCGGTGGGCGAGCCGGTGTCGATCGCGCACCGGTAGGTCGACGCATATCAACGTCGATCAATTCGCCGCCTGACGCTCGGCAACGCCGGCGGTCTGGTGCTCGACCAACCGCGCGTAGAACCCACGCCGCGCGGACAGTTCGGCATGTGTTCCCGCCTCGATTACCCGGCCGGCATTGAGCACCAGGATGACGTCGGCGGCCTGTATGGTGGACAGCCGATGCGCCACCACGATCGTGGTGCGGTTCACCATCAGCGCACTGAGCGCGGACCGCACGAGCTGCTCGCTGATCGTGTCCAGATGCGACGTGGCCTCGTCGAGCACCAGGATCGGCGCGTCCTTCAGGAAGGCGCGCGCGATGGCGATACGCTGCCGCTGACCACCGGAAAGCTGCACGCCACGCTCGCCCACGCGCGTCCGCAAACCATCGGGCAGCTCGGCCACGAACTCCGCGAGCGCAGCCTGGCGAAGCGCGATCTCAATATCCTGACGTGTCGCATCGGGCTTGGCGAGGCGGACGTTCGCCTCCAGCGTGTCGTTGAACAGATAGGTGTCCTGCGCGACCAGGGCGATGCGGCCGCGCAGGCCGTCCAAAGTCAGTTCGCGCAGATCGACGCCATCCAGCCTGATCGCACCCTGTTCAGGGTCCCAGAAGCGCAGCAGCAGATTGGCGATGGTGGTCTTGCCTGCCCCTGACGGTCCAACCAACGCGACCGTCGCGCCGGCGGGCACGTCAAAATCCGCGTCCGCCAGCGCGGGACGCTGCCGGCCCGGATAGGTGAAGCGCACATGCTCGAAGCGCACGGTGGACCCGCCGCGCGGCGCCGCGGGTATCACCGGGCCGTCGGTGATCACCACCGGTTCGGAATGCACCACGTGCAGCCGGCGTGTGGATGCAATTGTATCGGCAAGCTGGCGGCCCACCTGAGCGATCTCGGATACCGGCAGGAAGGCGGCGATCGACACCAGCACCAGCAGCGGCAGCATTGTCGGTGCCATCCAGCCGTGCATGACGAGGAAAGCGCCGACCGCTGCGACCGCCAAGCCGCCGAGTCCGGTCGCCACTTCAAGACCAACGGTCTGCCGCGTAAGGTCGTGCAGGAGCACGAGCCGCATCGCCTGATACTGCCGAACACAGGCCATGAACTCGTCGCGACGCCGCGTCGTCGCGTCGAACGCGATCAGCTCGGAAAGGCCCTGAATGGTCTCTGTTGCGTGGGCGCCGAGTTCACCCAGAGCACGACGGGCGGTGGACGCGAGGCCGTCGATACGCCGCCGGCCCAACACCGGCGAACCGGCGGCATAGGCCAGGAACGGCAGGAGTGCGAGGGCGAGCGGCCAGGCAACCACGGCAAGCGTCACGAGCACTGCACCGGGGATCAGCACCGCGACGAAGGCGGGCGCGACCGTGTGGGCGTAGAAATACTCGATGGTCTCAACGTCCTGGGTCGCCAGCGCGACCAGATCGCCGGAGCGGCGCTTCAGGAGGTACGCCGGGGCCAGAGCATCGAGCTTGCGGTAGAGATCGACACGCATCACGGCTAGCAGCCGGTATGCCATGTCGTGCGCGAGGAACGATTCGAGCCAGTGCAGCAATCCGGTGACCGGCGCTGCCGCGATCAGCAGCACCACCAGAAGAAGCGATGGCGCATTTGCCCGCACCGCGGCGATGATCAGCGCGCCGAGTACCCCTACGCCGATGAAGGCGATGACGCGGCCGACGCCGCAGGAGACGGTGATCGCAAGCTGCCGGCGCCAGGGGCGGATGAACCCGAGCAGCGTGCGGATCGTCTCTGGCCAGCCCACCTCTGCGGCGTCCTGGGCGAGATCGTGCACCACGGCGGTGGTGTCTTCCACCGGCGCGCTGCTTGGGGCGGCTAAATCGTCGACCGGTGCGATCGCGTCGGTGCGTTCGGCGAGCTGTGGACCCATCAGCCGACGATAAGGGCCCTCGTGCGCGATCAGTTCCGCGTGGCGGCCGCTCTCCGCCACCACACCCTCTTGCAGCACCAGGATGCGGTCGGCGTTGATGACGCTGGACAGACGATGCGCCAGGATCAGCGTAGTGCGCCCGACCATCAGGCGATCCAGCGCCTGCTGGATCACCGCCTCATTCTCTGCATCGACCGATGACAGCGCCTCATCCAACACCAGGATCGGAGCGTCGCGCAGCAGCGCCCGGGCGATGGCGATGCGCTGGCGTTGCCCGCCCGAGAGACGCGCGCCGCGTTCGCCGATCACCGTTTGATAGCCGTCAGGCAATGCTTCGATGAAGTCATGAGCGTTGGCGGCGCGCGCGGCGGCTACGACCTCGGCCTCGTCGGCGTCGGGCCGCCCGAGACGGAGGTTGTCCTCGATCGTGCCGTGGAACAGGTGAGTGTCCTGCGCCACGACAGCGATCATCCTGCGCACCGCATCGGGATCGAGGGCACGCAGGTCCTGTCCACCGATGCGCACCGCGCCGCTCTGCGGGTCATGCAGGCGGAGCAGCAGTCGCACAATGGTGGACTTGCCGGAGCCGCTGGGTCCGACCACGCCGACGCGTTCGCCTGCGGCAATGCAGAACGACAGTCCCTGGTGCGCGGCGCGTCTGCCGCCGGGGTAGGCAAACTGCACGTCGTCAAAGGCGATGCTGGGTGCGAGTGTCAAGACATGCGCTGGGTTGGCGGGCGCGCTCGGCGCGGTGACCGGTTCATCCAGCAGCGCGTTGATGCCGGCCGCTGCTGCCTGGCCTGTCAGACCTTGGTGCAGCACGGTGCGCAGATCGCGCAGCGGGCGGAAGATTTCCGTGCCGGCCATCAGCACGATCAATAGCGCCTCCAGGCTCATCTCGCCGTGGCGAACACGGTAGGCACCCAGCGCGAGTGCCGCAGCGGCACCAAGGGCACAGCCGAGGTCGGTGATGCCCCGGGTCAGAATGCTGGTGCCGAGTACGAGGAAGGTGCTGTCGGACAGAGCGCGCGCCCTGTCGGCAAGGATCCGACCGAAGGCACCGCTCTGGCCGAAGGCCTTCAGTGTCGGCAGTCCCTGCACCGCATCGAGGAACTCTTCACCGAACGCCTTGAACGCCTGCTGACGCTCGCGCGATGCCAGGCCGGTACGCTTATGGACGACGGTCGGCGCCATGAGAGTGAACAGCGCGGCGCCGAGCATCACAGCGGCGACGGGGAGGTCCCAGTACGCCATGAAGGCGAAGATTGCCACCGGCGCGCAGGCGGCGATCGAGACCTGGGGAATGTACTGGCCGAAGAAGGTCTGCAACTGCTCGACGCCGTCGATGATCGACAGCATCACGCCGCCGGTGCGTTCGGCACCAAACCATACCGGGCCGAGGGCGACGATCTTATCGTACAGCCGCACGCGCAAGGCCTCCTGCACGCGGGCTGCGGTACGGTGAGCAATCATGGTGCGAAGGTCGTCGAAGCAGGCGCGCAGCAGAATCGCAGCGAGGACGCCGACCAGGGGGATGACCAATTGGGCGGTCGGTGCCGCGCGGAACAGCCTGGCGAGAAACTGGCCTAGGAAGGCGAAGCGCGCGATGCCAACGGCGAGCGCCAGCAGGCCGAGCAGGATGCCGAGGGCGATCCGGCCCCGCAGGCCTTGCGTCATTCGCCACAGTCTCAGATCGAAATGCACGTCCGCCTCCTGCAATGCGGGCGCATTCTGGGCGCCCGCGACAGTGTCGCGCAAACGCGAGATTTTCAACCGCTGTTGAGCTATATTGAACGGCGATGACCGACCGCATTCCCCCTCTGGCGGCTTTGCGTGCGTTTGCTGCCGTCGCGCGCCACGGCTCATTCGCGCGTGCGGCACTGGCGCTGCATGTCAGTACGTCGGCTGTGAGTCACCAGATCCGCGGTCTCGAGGCGGCACTCGGCACGCGTCTGCTGACACGCGCGAGCAACGGCGCAGGCCATTTGCGCACAGCGGTGACCCCGGAGGGGGCGTCGCTGCTTGCCACCGTCGAGGCGACCTTCGCGCAGCTTGCCACGGCCTGCGAGGCGGTGCGCGAGCGTGCCAGTGGCGCACGGCCGATGCTCGCCATTTCGGCCAACGGTTCGGTCACCTCCCTGTGGCTGGCGCCGCGGCTGGCGGCCTTCGCGGCGTTGCATCCGTCGGTGCAGTGGCAGGTTCGCGCCATCGAAGAGCCCGAGCCGGACATGGTGAGGGAAGGTCTCGACCTTGCGATACTGCGCGCCCGTCCGGGGGAGCTTGTGGGCGGCGACCGGCTGCTGTTCAGCGAGACGGTGTTTCCGGTGTGCAGCCCGTCACTGCTGCCGGTCAGCGGGACGCAGGACCTGCTGCGCCACAACCTATTGCAGGAGGATCACGGCAGCAGCCGCGAGAAGGCCTGGCGCACCTGGCTCGATCTGCTCTGCATCCCGGCCAGGGCGAGGCCGACCATCGTCCGGTTCGACACGTTCAACGCCGCCATCGGTGCGGCGATAGCGGGAGCCGGCATTGCGCTCGGGCGGCGGCCGCTGATCGACTTCGAGCTCGCCAGCGGACGGCTCGCCCGGCTGTTTGCCGACCGGTCGCTGCCAGGGTCGTGGGACTTCGTCATCCGAGGTCGCCCCGACGCGGCGCGCGACATTCATGTGGGCCACCTGCGGGATTACCTGCTGTCGAAGCCGGCCGCCGCGCGCTAGGCGAAGCCGGAAAAGTCAGGCTTGCGCTTCTCCATAAATGCTCTGAACGCCTCGGCTGCCTCGGGCGAGCCCAGACGTTCGCGGAACAGCGTTAGCTCCTCTTCCATGCGCCGCGTGAGGTCGCTCGCGCCGTGCCGGATAAGATGCTTGGTAAGCCGCACCGCCTGAGGCGGCAGAGATGCAAGCCGATGCGCGATCTCGTAAGCCGTCTGCAACAGCGCCACATCATCGACGACGCGATTCACGAAGCCCCACTCGTGCGCGGTCGCCGCATCCAGTGGCTCGCCGAGAAGCAGCAACGCGCTGGCGCGCTGATGACCGAGCAGGCGGGGGAACAGCAGCGAGCTTGCTGCCTCGGGCACCAGGCCGAGACTGGTGAACGGCATCACGAAGCGGGCGGAACGCGCGGCGACAATGAGGTCGCAGTGCATCAGCATCGTCGTGCCGACACCGATCGCCGCTCCGTTCACCGCAGCGATCAGCGGCTTTTGCATCGACGCAATCGTCGGCAGGAAACGCGACGCCGAGATTTCCCTTTTCCCGCTCGCACGCGCCTGGAAATCGGCTATGTCGTTGCCAGAGGTGAATGTGTCGCCCGAGCCGGTCAAGAGTGCGACGCGCAGCGTGGGACTGGCATCAACCTGTGCGAAAGCGTCTGCCATCGCGTCATACATTTCGCGCGTCAACGCGTTCTTCTTCTCTGGCCGGTTGAGGCGAATTTCCAGCACACCATCCGTGCGGGTGATGATGACGTTGTCGCTCACTGGTCTCTCCTAACGCGGCAGATGTTCGGCGATATAGGGCGGGAGATTGAAGGCACCCACATGGATCTCGGGCGTCCAGTAGCGCGTTGTGCCAAGGACGCCCGCCGCCTGTGCGCGCGCACGCAAATGATCGGCGCCGACCCGCGTGAGCGACGCATCTTTCGCCGCCCATCCCAACGTCATGAAACCGCCGACATATGTCGGCACCGCCGCAACATACGCCGTGACATGCGGCAGGGACCTCGCGCGCCGCAAGCTGGTCTGGCGCAGTTCGTCCGCCTGCATGAACGGAACACCGCACTGGTTCACCACCAGCCCGCGTGCGGTGAGGATGCGTGCACAGTTGGCGTAGAACTCGTCGGTGAACAACACCTCGCCGACACCGATCGGGTCCGTCGAATCGACGATGATCACGTCGAACGTCGCGTCCGGTGCGCGCTTCACATAATCGATGCCGTCGCCGACGATCACCTCGGCGCGCGGATCGTTCCAGGCATCGGCGCCGATCAGCGGCAGATACTCCTTCGCCAGCCGGATCACCTCGCCATCGATTTCGGCCATCACAGCGCGCCGCACGCCGCGATGCTGCAGCACGCGCCGGAGCACACCGCCATCGCCGGCGCCGATGATCAGCACGTTCGCCGCCGCGCCATGCGCAAGCAGCGGCACATGCGTCAGCATCTCCTGATAAACGAATTCGTCGCGCTCGGTGATCTGGATCACCCCGTCCAGCACCATCACGCGGCCATGCGAGAAGCTGTCGAAGATCACGATGTCCTGAAAGTCACTCCGCACCCGCGCCAGCTCACGCTTGACCAGGAAGCGCTGTCCCCAGTCAGGATAGAGCGTCTCGTTGATCCAACTATCGGTCGTCATGCCGGTCTCCAAACAGAACGGCCCGGAGCATCGCATCCGGGCCGCGCATCACGCCAAGGACAGAGCCGCTACGGAATCAGCCCACGTCGCTGCTCGGACAGCAGGATAGACTTCGGCGCAAACACCTCCTTCAGCACCGGCAGCGAGTGATACGGATTGCACGCGCCGCACATGAAGATGTCCACGGCGGCGAAATCGCGCTCGGGCCACGTGTGGATCGAGATGTGGCTTTCCGCCAGCACGAGCACGCCGCTCACGCCGCCATCGGGGCCGAAGTGGTGGAAGTGGCTGTGCAGGATCGTTGCGTTGGCCGCTTCGGCAGCGTCCCGCAGCGCACGATCGATCAGCTCGGGATCCGTGAGGTTGCTCGCTCCCCACAGATCCAGCAGCAGATGCGTGCCGGCGAACTTCACGCCGTCCCTCACGACGAAGTAGTCCTTCGGAGCGTCCTCGTCTGGAGCGTCCGAGACCATCCCCAGCGGGCTGAGTGCGTCCATCACGTACCCCGTTCCAACCAGTAGACAGCCTCTGGAGCGGCCGCTCGCGACGACCGTTCCCTCGGGCCAAGGCCGCGAAACATGGGGAAAGGGGGGGCAGCATGCAAGAGGCTATTTAGTCTGTTGCGATCCCGGCATTACTGGATTTGCTGAGACCGGAGGCTGCAGGGTCTTTAACTCGCCTGGCAGTTCGCGCGCCAGATTGGCCTCCTGCCCTGATCTTTTGAGGTCTGCGACGCCGCGCACCGGATCGGCCGTTAGCAAGCGGAACATGTCGGCCAACGGCCCAGTCTCCATCCGTGCTCCCTCACGCTGTCGGAGCGCCGTCAGCGCCGGATTGTCGCCCGCGCGAGCTGTAGCTGTGGCGAGGCGCAGGAGTGTCCGGCGTTGTGGATCGTCCAGCTTGCCGTCCAACGGCACGGTCTTGGCGGCGTAGTCGGTCAGCGCCCGCTGGGCTGCTGGCCAGTCGTTCGCCCTTTCCAGGATCGTCGCCCGTGCCTCGTAGGCTGCGGCGCTGTCCAGCGTACCGAGTGCCGCCAGCGCCCGGTCGTTGTCGCCACGCCGTGCATTGGCGGCGGCGACCAGGAGGGTGCGGCGCTCGATAAGATCCGGCGACAGATCCTCCGCGACGGATGCATCGAGCGCTCCCAGCGCTCCTGCTGCGTCACCTTCGCGCAGCCGCAGCGCCGCCAACCGCGCACCGAAGCCAGCACGAACGGTGCCGGATTGCGCCGCCTGCATCAGTTTCTCGAGCAGCGGCCCGGCGCGCTTTGGCAAGTCGAGTGCGACCAGTCGGTCGGCCAGTTTCGCCTGCAATGCTTCGCCGTCCGGGCCGGCCGGGAGCAGATCCGCGTTTTCCTCCACTACCGACACCAGCTCCAGCGGCGGCAGCGTGTCCGCCACGTCGCCGCGCAGCAAGCCAGCGAACATGTCGCCCAATTCGCCGTGGATGGCGGCTTTGTTATCCGGAAACAGCAATTCGCTATCCCGCAGCAAAGCAAGTCCGGAACGCCAGGCTCCGACGCGTGCCTCGAGACCGGCCAGACGTTCGCGTAGCGCCCGTTCACGCTTATCGCCGCGCCAGGAGTACAGCAGGCTCTCCAGTTGGTCGGCTGCCTGCTTTGCATCGAGCGCACCCGAAGCGAGGCGCAATTCCACCGCACTGACCGCGGCGCGAGCGTGCACCGATTGGTCCCGTGACTGCGCCAGCTTGTCGTAGCTGGTCAAAGCGCCAGCGCTGTCGCCCTGTGCCTCCTGCAACATGGCGCGGGCCAAATCGAGCGTGGCATCATCCTTGCGCGCCTGGAGCAGGGCTTGGGCGGTGGTGATCTCACCGCCGGCGACCAGAGTCTCGGCCGCCAACGGCAGTATGCGATCGCGCACTTCTGGTGGATAGGCGAGCACCAGCGGCAGCGTGGCGGCGAACATCGCAGCGGCCGGAGCAGAGCCATCCTGTAACTGCGCCAGGCGTACCGCGCGCCACAGCTCAATGTCGTCAGCAGGAGGAAGGCGCGGATCGACCAGGCCATCTGTCTCGTCGGGTCGATGAGCGAGCAGCGCGGCGATGGACGACAGCGCGCCATTGTCAGGCGAGTCGGCCTCATGCGGATCGTCAGTTGCCGCGATATGCAGCATGGCTGCTGCCTCGACGCCGAGGCCGAGCGCGATCATCGTGCGAGCCACGGCTTGCCTGCGCGGGCCGCGGGCGAGCGGTGGTGAACTTGCATCCTCCACGATCTGACGCTGCAGGCGTTGCAGTAGCACCTCATTGGGCTGGCTAGGGAAGTCGAATTGCCGCGTCAGGCCAATAGAGCGCGCGAGTTGATCGGGAATATCGGAGGGCGGTGACAAGGCCAAGGCGCCAGCGATCACGAAACCCTGGGCAGTCGGGCGTAATGTCACCGTGTCGGCGTTTGGTACTACTACCACGCCCTGCCAGGTCGGCAGCAATGTGAACTCCGGCGAATTGTGCGGCACCGGAACGCCCTGACCTTCGCGTCGTTGTGTTCCGACCAGCAGGGTGGCGCCCGAATCGGGATCTACGACGCTCACGACATTGCCTGGCGCAGCCGCCAGCAGGACCAGGCGATCGTCGGCGACTGTCGCCTGGATAGGATGAAGCGTTGGTTCACGTGCCACAGCGGAAATGTGCCACGCGTCGGCAATGCGCGACGTGGACAGCGCGGTGGCGGCGTCGAGTTGCACGCGGATCAAGGTCGCAGTTGGCAGCGTTTGCACGGAAACGGTGCCGAACACCGGGTCATCACGCAATGATGTCGCGTCGATCGTGCTGGGTCGATCAAACACGATCAGCGCCGCAAAGCCACGCCGGAACACCGCGACGCCAACCTGCGAGTCTGTTGGCACGACAAGTTCGGAGTCGACGCTGGGTGTGGATTGCTCTGCAGCGCCGGCGGCGGTGGCGGGCGGGCTCGGTTGAGCTGTTAAAACGGGCGGCGATTCCTGCGGGACGGTTTGTGGCGGCGCCGCGCCCGGCGAGACGGGTTCCGGTTGCTGATTTGCCGCTTCCGCCTTCGGCTGGGCTGGCGGCGGCGGCTCGGTCTTAGCGGCGGACGACTGGGCAGGCGGAGGCGCCGCGGCGGGAGCAGTCGCCGATGACGTGCTGGGAGCGGGTTTGGCTGCGGGAGATTTGCTTGCGACCGTCCCTTGCTGCGCCTGGGAAGCCGGGGCGGTATCGTGATCCATTACATCGATGACAACCAGATCGCCGAGACGCCAGTTGTGCAAGGCCGTTCCTGGTGCCACGACCAGTTCTGCCTGATGAACCCCACCGGTGATACTAACGACATTCCGTGGAACACCCTGCGACGCGCCGACCGTCAGATCGCCAGCGAAGTGGACCACGACGTGCTGGCCCTGCTGCGTCAGATTATAGTCGGTTCCCGGCGGGAGATAGAAAACTACGCGTCCGTATCCTTCATGGGTACCGATGTGTACTGGCACATCTTGCTTGCTGTCGGCGAAGGCCGCGACGGGCGGGAGGATCAGCAAGCCGACGAGCAGGCAGGTCGCGTATCGTGCAGCTACCCTGCCTCCCCACCGCGGCGGGGAGGACGGTCGATGCCTCATTCGAAGCTGGCCAACAACTTGTCGATGTCGGACTGGTCCATAGCGACTGCGGGGTGCTGCGGGCCGTTCAGCAGTGCGGCATCGGCCGCCGCGCCCGCAAATTCATCTAACGTCTCCCGGTCGCCCTTGCCGAACGTGGCGACGATCTGGACGACCTTGGCCTCGATCGTCTTCAGTGTCCCGACAACCTTGTTGATACGCTGGCCGGTGATGTCCTGGAAGCTGCAGGCCTCATAAATTCGCGTAGTGGCATCCTGTAGTCTGGTTGCCGGTTCGCCGGTCAGGCTCCGCGCAACCTCATCGAGTGTTTCGCAACTGCTCAGGATCGCATTGGTCGCAGTGGCGGTGTGATCGACGATTGCATCGAGTTCGTCGGTCGCGAAGGGGATATGATTGTCGGTGATGTCGTCCACCCGCAACGCGGCGATCTCGGTTTTTGCGCGCGCGATGGTATGGCCAAGAGCCTCCACCTCAGCCAGCAGCGATGTCTCCTGCGCGGACAGATCCCCGCTCAGCGTGGAAAGCACGACCCGCACCACTTCTGCGACCATCTCGGGTTCCGAACCAGGATGTCGCGCACGTATCTCGGCGAGTCGTTGGGCCAGCAGGTCAGGTTCAGACATGACCTAACACCTTCTCGATCTTGTCGCGCAGGGTTTCCGCATTGAACGGCTTCACGATATAATTCGAGACACCGGCCTGCTTGGCAGCGACGACGTTCTCGGCCTTGCTCTCGGCGGTGACCATGATGAATGGCGTGGCCCTCAGTTTGGCGTCCGCCCGTACCTCCTGCAGCAATTGCAGTCCGGTCATTGGTGCCATGTTCCAATCGCTGATCACCAGGCCGAAGTTGCCACCTCGCAGCTTGGTCAGGGCGTCAGCACCATCGCTGGCCTCTTCGACATTGTTGAAATCAATCTGCTTCAGCAGATTTCGGATGATGCGCAGCATCGTCTTGTAGTCATCGACGATCAGCACGTTTACGGATTTGTCGATCGGCATCGTCGTTCGGTCCCTTCTCCTTCGCGTTCAGCCGCCAGCCTGGCCGTCGCGTTGCGTGCGCATCTGGGCAAGCTTCGTGGTAAGGTCGCGCGCCTTGTCAGGCTGCATCGCCGCCAGAACGGGCGCCGCCTTCGCCTCCTTCATGCGGTCCACCACCTGCAGAAGTACTGGCATGTCGAGGTCATTGAAGATCGTCGCTGCGTCGCGTGGTTTCATTGTCTCGTAGAGTTTCACCAAGCCCTGCCAACCCGTGTCCTCACGTTGCTTGCGTGCGCTGTCGAGTGCCTCGAGCTTGGTCTGCAACGCCTGCAATTCGCCGATGCGCGCCGCGAGTTTCTGTTCTGCAGCGACAAGCACTGACTCTCGCGTCGTGAGGGCTGCGTCGCGGCCGTCCAGTTCCTCGCGGCGTTGCCGCAGTTCGAGCAGCAGCTTGCGCTCGGCGTCGTCGACGGGCGGCGCGGTTTGCTCAGTCGGCTTTATCGCAGCGGGCTGCGTTGGAGCCGGTATGGCGCCCTGCGCTGCCGTGACTTGAGATGTGGCATCGTGCACGGGCACCGCCGCACGAACCAGCTGCGCCGACTTCACGGCCAGCAGGCCGGCGAGAGCGAAGATCGTGATCGGCAGCAGCCGTATCGAACCGAGGCGCCGGGTCATCTTGCCATCCTCAGCGCCTTCAGCAGATCGCGCTCGGCCTGGCTTCGCACCCGCGGCTCCGTGGCATCCGTATTGGAGACCACAGTCAATCGTGGTGCCTCACTGGCGAGCGGTCTGCCGGCACGCACGAGCGCTTCCAGCCGATCAGCCAAACGGCCACCCCGTTCTATCAGAAGTGTAAGGTCGTCCTTGAGCGACAATGCCGCATCGACCTGATGAGCGATTTGCTGACCAGCGCCGTCGGCGGCACCCCGCAGTCGCTCGATGCCGATTTCCGCCTGGCGCGTGCTGGCATTGAATCCGGCGATCAGCTCCTGCAATTGCACGCGATCGCGTTTCAGCACGCCGAGAGCGCGCTCCAGGCGCACGGCGTGGAACAGGGTCGCCGCGAGAAGTGCGATCAACACGAGTTCGAGGATCAACTCCATGCCGTGATTGTCGCGCAGTAGTGTTAGGAAACTGCCAATGCGGTCAGCGCTCGGTCTGCTGCAACCGCGGAACTTCCCGCTCGATTCGCACGGCGATGCGGTTCTTGCGGCGGCCGACGCGGCCCTCGAACAGCGGCACCGTGCCGCATCGCACCATCACCGGCGCACTCAGCACCGTGTTGAGCAGGATGCGGTCGCCAGGGTGAAGCGCCATTACATCGGACAATCGCATCATCTGTTCGTCCAGCACGACGTCCAGCTCGACCTCGGTATTCCACAATTCCTCGGCGAGATGGGTTTCCCAGATCGAATCACGGCCAAATTTCTCACCCATGAACTGCTGAAGCAGCAGTTCGCGCACTGGCTCGAGTGTGGCATATGGCAACAGCAACTCCATACGACCACCGCGGTCCTCCATGTCGATGCGCAGGCGTGCGAGCACCGCTGCGTTCGACAACCGGCTGATGGTGGCAAAGCGCGGGTTCACCTCCAGCCGCTCAAAACGGAAGGTGACCGGACAGAGGGGATCGAAACTGGCGGAAAGGTCAGCCAGCACCACCTGGATCAGCCGCTCAACCAGCGTGCGTTCGATTGTCGTGTAGGGGCGGCCCTCGATGCGCATCGCCGCGGTACCGCGGCGGCCGCCCAGCAACACGTCCACGATGGAATAGATCATCGCGGAATCGACGATCATCAGGCCGTAGTTGTCCCACTCCTCCGCCTTGAACACTGCGAGCATGGCCGGTAGCGGGATGGAGTTCAGATAGTCGCCGAAGCGCAGCGACAGAATGTTGTCGATGCCTACCTCGACATTGTCCGAGGTGAAGTTGCGCAGTGAGGTGGACATGATGCGCACCAGCCGGTCGAACACGATCTCCAGCATCGGCAGGCGCTCGTACGAGACGAGACCCGAGCTGATGATCTTCTGCATCCCGCTGCGATTCTCGCCGCCGGCGGCACCTTCGTCGAAGCCGAGCAGACTGTCGATCTCGGCCTGGTTCAGCACGCGCGCGGGTTGGGTCGGCTGAGCCTCGTCACCCGCGGCCTCTGCACCCCACGCCGCGGCCAGTTCTTCGTCGGACTGGGGTGGGTCGGGAGCGTCGCTCATTGGACCAGCATCTGGGTGAAAAGCACGTCTGTTATGCGCGCCGGAGCGGCGGCAAGGTTGGCGCGCGCGATCAGTTCCTCACGCAGGCGATAGGTGCCGGCGGAGCCCCGCAGCTCCTGCGGGCGCATCTCGCGCATGTAGGTCAGGAACAGGTCCTGAAGCCGCGGCATGGCGGCCTTCACGCGTTCCACGTCTTCCTGCTTCTGCACCTCGAGACGCGCGGTCAGTTTCACGTAACTCGGCCGCTGCGGATTGCTGTTCAGGTTGGCGATCAGCTCCGGCAGATCAACGTAGATTGGCGTTGCTGGCGTGGCCTGTTCGGTGGGCATCTCGGCGTGCTGCATACCGAGCAGGCGCGGCAGGATCCCCGAGAACCACAGGCCAGCGCTGACGCCCAACAATGCGACGGGGACGGCGAGCAGGATCAGCTTGCGCCGACCGCCCGACTTCTTCTCTGGCTCGGGTTGTTCGGGTGTTTCGTCGGGCTTGCTGGTTTCTTCCGCTGCCGCGGCCTTGGCCACTGGCTGCTCCTTTGACCTATTGCACGGCAGGATGACAGGGAGCTGTTAATAAACCTTTGCCCGGCAAATTCCGCCGGGTAGGGCAATCAGTGCCGGATGTCCCCTACCATCTCAGCGTCGGCGATGTGCCGGTCCAGCCACGACTTAGCAAGCGGGGTCAGCGCAACCACGAAGCTGCGGCGAATGGCACGCTGCTTGCGACAGCGCGGACATGGAAATCGTCAGCAACGTCGCCGCCTCTCGTCTGGTCGCACAGCAGCGTGTGATGGACGTCATCGCGGACAACATCGCAAACGCGAGCACGCCCGGTTTCAAGACCGAGCGCATGCAGTTCAGCGACTGGCTCAGCAAACAGCGCGGCACCGACGTGCCGCAAGGCGACCGCAGCATCGCGTATACGCAGGACCGCGCGACATGGCGCGACCTGCGCGCGGGCACGCTGACGCATACCAACAATCCGTTCGATCTCGGCATCACCAGCGACGGATACTTCACGGTCAGAACATCGCGCGGGCCACGCCTGACGCGCGATGGGCGCTTCGGCCTGATGCCAGACGGAACGATGGCCAACAGCGCCGGCAACGCGGTGTTGGACAACAACGGGCAGCCCATCACGCTGTCGCCTGCCGATACGCAGATCACCATCGCTGGTGACGGCACCATATCCAGCGAGAACGGCCAACTCGCCAAAGTGGGGGTGGTGCAGCCAACCGATCCGATGCAGCTCGCGGCTGAGGGTGACACGCTGTTCAGTTCTGGTTCGACCACAGCGCCGGTGACATCGCCCGGCCTGGTGCAGGGTTCGATCGAGGACTCCAACGTTCAGCCGGTACTCGAAATGACCCGAATGATCGATGGCGAGCGACAGTTCCAGTTCATGACGCAGTTGATCCAGGCCGAGAGCGACAGAGAACAGTCAGCGATCGACAAGTTGCTGACGCAGCAGCAGAGCTAAGGAGATCCCGACATGCGTTCGCTCGACATCGCTGGCACGGGGATGCAGGCGCAGCAGACCAATGTTGAGGTCATCTCTAACAATATCGCCAACATGACGACGACCGGATTCAAGCGCCGGCGGGCGGAGTTCCAAGACCTGATCTACCAGAACCTCCGCCGCGTCGGTTCCAACAGTTCCGACTCCGGCACGCTGGTGCCATCAGGAGCGCAGGTCGGGCTCGGCGTGAAGACGGCAGCGATCTATCGGATAAGCGAGCAGGGCAACCTGCAGCAGACGTCCAACACGCTCGACATGGCGATCCAGGGCAATGGCTATTTCCAGGTAACGCTGCCGTCGGGTGACACCGCCTACGCGCGCGATGGCACGTTTGGGCTGGCTGCCGATGGCACGATCGTCACGGCTGACGGTTACGTGGTGCAGCCCGGAGTGCAGATCCCATCGAACGCGACCAGCGTGACCGTGAACCAGTCGGGCCAGGTGCAGGCGACGATAAGCGGCCAGACCGCGCCACAGACTGTCGGTCAATTTTGGCCGACTTTCCCAAGCCGTTGATTTCCTTGTGTCCGCTGCCATTACAGCCAAGAACGCCCAGAAAACAAGGGTTTTTTGTGGCAAACCACTGAAGCTCCTTGCACTCGGTTGCACGCCAGCGCATATCCCGTCTGCGGACACACCGCGGATATAGGAATGCAGCGATGGCAAAGCAGGCAACCACTGACGCGTGGTCAGTTACTGGCAAGCTCACTGAGGCATTGGCGAAGGCCCTGACGCCGCCAGGTTCAGGCAATCGCATTCGCTGGCATGGCGAACTGGCGGGCTTCGGCTGTCGCGTTACGGCAGCTGGAACGCGGGCTTGGGTCCTGCGGTATCGCAATGCCGACGGGAGGGACAGGACACTGACCATCGGGGATGCCAACTCGTGGCCGCTGGCGGATGCCATGAAAAAGGCCAAGGCATTGCGTCGGCAGGTGTATGATGGGCAGGACCCGTTGGCGGAGCGGCAGGACCAGAGATCGGCGCCGACCGTCGCTGACCTGTGCGAGCGCTACCGCGCCGACAAAATGGTCCACTATCGCCCCAGCACTGCCCGCGAAGTCAGCGCGACGATCGATACCCTGATTTTGCCCAAGCTTGGCAAGTTGAAGGTAGGTAGCGTGCGCCACACCGACGTGGATCGTTGGCATCGCGAGATCGGCCAGCGGGCGCGCTTCAGGGCCAACCGCAGCGTTGCCTATCTGTCGGCGATGTTCAGCTTGGCGATCAAGCTCGAATGGTGCACCGCCAATCCATGCAAGGGCATCGAGCGCTTTGCCGAGCCGTCCCGCGAACGCTATTTGACGGCGGAGGAGATCGCTCGCCTGTTGCGGGCGCTCGATCAGCACCCATACCAGACCAGCGCCAATGCCATCCGGCTGCTCTTATATAGTGGCGCGCGACGAGGCGAGACCTTGTCAGCAACGTGGGACCAGTTCGATTTGCAAGCTGGCATCTGGACCAAGCCGCACGGCTCCACGAAGCAGAAGCGAACCCATAGGGTTCCGCTGTCACAGCCTGCCCTCGCGCTGCTTACCAGCATGAGGCGGGAGGTGGGCGACAGCCAGTATCTGTTCCCTGGTGGCGGCACGCAGGGCGCGCTCCAGGATGTCCGCAAGACGTGGGCATGGACGTGCCGAAAGGCGGGCATCTCGGGCTGCCGATTGCATGACCTCCGCCACTCCTACGCCAGCGTCCTGGCATCCGCTGGACTGTCACTGCCGATCATCGGCCAGCTATTAGGTCATTCAAACCCAACGACGACGAGCCGGTACAGCCATCTGCTCGACAGCGCGCTGAAGGACGCGACCGAGCAGGCTGGTGCGATCATCAGCGGCAAGGTCGTGCCGTTGCGGCGGGTGTCGTGAGCAGGGGGGAGGGACACGTGCAGCGGACGCTGCTGACGATCATCGAGGGCAGCGGTAGGTTGCTAGATGCCCGTGAATTGGCGGCCGCCGCATTTCAAATCCCGCGGCATGAACTGGAAGCGGCGCAGCTTAACAGCACGCGGCGAGCATTGAACAATCTGGTCAAGGAACGCCGCATCGTACGCCAGAACTGGATTGTGGCGACGAATTGTGGCTACTGTACCCGCATAGGCTGGTGCAGCAAGGAATGCGTTGCGGTTCGCGACACCGCTTTTTGGCAGGCAATGCATGCTTTGAGCGAAAGGCTCACATCACCGTGAGCTAAGTGTTGTGCGAAAACGTTGTTGCATTAGCGACGCCGGAAAATCCTTGATCACGGTCGGATACGACAATCCTCACAACACTTAGGACTATTGCGAGGGGTCCTGATCTGATCCTAATCGAACGTCCCTGAACTGGACGGGGACCAGAGCGATGGCAAAAGCAAGTGCTCGCACTGACGAGACGATCGACGCACTGCGAGGGCGGGTAATCGGCAACCGGGTGTCGATTGAAATGATCGCCGAGATCAACGATCAAACCGTCAGGGCCGTGTATGACAATTTGCAACGGCACCGCCGAGCATCCCATTATCTCATCATTGTCGCGAGGGACGGCGCTATATCGACCCGGAAGATTACGCGCGGCTACGTGGACGCTCCGGCGACGAGCCGCTGCCGCCAGAGCCTGCGCTGGAGCCACCGCGCCGGCCAGGGCGTCCACCACGGAGTCAGCCTGTAGCAGCGCCTGTAGCGCCACGCCGTGATGCGCAGCGATGAGACGGCGCCCCCGCTCTGCTCATGAATTACCTGTGGGGCCGACCGGTTTGCAGGGTGTGCCGGTGGAGGTGCTATCGAATGCAAGGTACGTCCGGCTGGTTGAGTTTCGCGCTGGTTATAGAGATCGCGCCGCTGATAAGCCGCCGCGTAAGTCGAGCGATGACTGGGCTGTACGAGGATGGGCGCGCGGTCGCCAATGCGCTGCTTGCAAAGGGCATAGATCCGACCAAAGTTTCGCTCGTCGATCAGGCAGTATGGCTGCTTCGCCTGACGTTGGACGGGACGATCATTAGTGACCGGCCGGGTGCGCCATGCGGCAGCCACTCGTAACCCGTGCCAGCAAGGCCGCGTTAAAGGCGACGGACCAACCGATCGGCCCGGACGCGGCTGATGTGCCCGATGTCGAGCCGGTGCCGGATGACGAGGTAGAGCCGGATGTCAAACGGAAACGAAATCCCAATCGGTTTGGATTTTGCCCGCGTAACAGAAATTGTTGGACCACATGGCACAATCATCGCGTTCAACTATGGCAGCCTGCCGCCTGATCTGGCGCAGGAGGCGCGCGATGCAGTCGTGCGGATACATAAGGCCGAGGATAATTTTATCTTCAAAGCCGGCGATGCTCTGGCAGCCATCCGACAGAAAATGGAACACGGCCGGTGGCTCGCATGGCTGGAATACGAGGTCGACATCAGCGACCAGACGGCTTTGAATTACATCGCATACTTCGAGTTCCTGACGCAGCGGGCCGATATAACGCTTGTCGGAATGATGCGCCAAGCGCCATCTATGCACTCCCCGCCACCGGAAATGGTACAGGACCGGCTGATCAAGCGAGCCAAGGATGGCGAGCGCGTCACAGCCAAGATTGTCGAGATGGCTTGCCGTGCGCAGCTCACCCTTGAGCAGCAGGATGAACCTAAGGACGGACCCGACAGCGATAGTGATGCACCGAGGCGAGATGATGCCGCACCGGAGCAAGACGACGTAACAGTGCCAAGCGACGCCGACACGACTGATGATGCTGCACCGGAACCGCTGGAGGAAGTCGCCGAGGCTTTCGCCATTGCGTTGATGAAACTGCTGCAGGCCAACCCGCAGCGCAGCACGTCACTATCAACAGGCGCGCGACTTAGCCGCCATGCCTACCAGTGTAGGAGTTCATGACCCGGCTCGCTACGGGGCTGCGACCTCGCCGTCGTCACTGATGCTTTGAGCAACAGAGGAACCGAACACGAGATGACCCCAGAGCAATGGGCCACCAAGGCGGAACGCATGTTGCGGCGCGACATTCGGAAATGGCAGCGACTGCAGAAGGAATGCACCGCGTGCCTGCGGCACTCATGGCGGCATGCCTGCGGCGGACATCGCCTTCGTCGAGGCGATCCGGCAAGCCTCTGACAAGGTGGCCACCACAGTCGCCTATGCGCTGTCCAATCTGCCGGCAGACGACGATGAGCGACCGAGCGCTCTGCTCGACACTTACGCACCATAGGCGCCATGACGAAGACCTACGTGGACCTGACTGACCGGTGTCGTGACTTTGGAAACAGCCGGTCGTGAGACGGCCGCTGAAGCGCCGCTCGTCATGTGCGCCGTTCATCCGGCGCTGGCGGAAGCAGAGGCATGGGTCAAGGACTGCACGAGCTATCCGCCTACGAGAAGAAGCAACTGGCCAGGCGCCTGCGCAACATCGGCGAGCGTGTCACCGACGTGCTCGGGGATACCAACGTCCCTGGCGTGGTCCCGATGTCAACGCGGGATAGCTACAAGGCGAAAATCTATGTCGGCGGCCAGGGCATTTATGTCGGCCATTTCAAAAGCAAAACCGCAGCGGCGAATGCTGTGCGTGAGAAGAAGCGCCAGGTCGCCCACCTGCTTGCGCCCTTGATGCAGACCCTGAACCGGCGGGCACCAACACCGGCACCATCATCACCAGCCCCACGTAGGAGAACCACCACATGAGTGACGCTACCAACGACATCGGCACGAACCAACGGCCGAAGATGCATACGTTCCTATTTGCCGACAAGAAAACTGTGTTTGAGCGCATGGCGGGAGCGGTGGAGGAAGCGCCGCGCGAGGTCCTGGAAGCGCTGTTTATGACGGTCATCATGCCAAAGGTACAATGCGCCAGTTGTGCGCGGCGGTTTGATCCGCGAGATGCCGCAGTCATCGCCATACAGCAATTTTTCGACCCGGATGATCCAATAAGCTCGGCGACCCTGCCGGTCTGCGCAAGGTGCCTGCCCGGTAATCTACCAAGCCGGGAGCGGACGATCGAAAAGCTGGAAAGCGTCCTGCGCGAAATCATGGATGGCAGCGGCACCATCAACATGAAAAACGCCAAGTTTCTGGCGAAGGCGAGATACCGGCAATGAGCATTAACGCGCTTATGCCGGGAGATCGATCTGCACCTCAGCGCGAGCGCGAAGTTGCTGCAGGCATATGGAGGACGCGCTGACCGAGCAGGAGTGTGCACCGCGATGAAATACCACGCGGGGGCGATCGACGTGCTCAGTGCCGAACTGAGGCAACTCGAAGGGAAAGGAATTGAGCAATGAGCGATCATATAAGACGTATGAGAGCTAAGCGGATGGCGCACGAACAGAGACCCAGGCAGAGCAATCGGCCAGGAAAGCGGCACGATTTGCCGAACTATCAGCGACATATCCGCAGTGGGCGAGCAAACTGCCGGCGCTCCTGCGAGTGGCAGCAGACAACCCTAACTATGAAGCGACGGAAGGCACCACCAACGAAGGGAGGCCGCGCTTTCAATTGGTCATGGACGATGGCGATGAGTTCCAATACCAGAGACCGGTAGTGGTAGTTGAGGAAGTGATGGGACGCGGCACCGAGAGCGAACGCGTCTACCTCAAATTAACCGTCACCACCACCGAGTACATGGAAGGCGACTTCGGACGATAGCTACTGGGAGCTACCGGACCTTGGCATCACATACCAGCGGCCGGCCGGACCGGAATGCAACAACGACTGAGGCCGAACTGCGGCAGTTGCTCCTGCGAGGGATGCTGTATGGCGCATATGAAGTCGGCGAACGGTCGAAGAATCGTGGGAAGGCGCTGAACCTGTGGCTGGATGATCCTGCTGACGACAATGACCTCGAAGCGGACATCAACCAGGCAATCGTGGATGTCCTGCGCAAGTATGAGTATGACGTGGGCGGCTACATAGCCGAGGAAATGCAGGTGCTCGACATTGTTGACCTCAGCAGCACCGACTATCGCATGACGTATGACAAGGCGCCATTGAGCCAGTCGCGGTTTGTCGCCGAGCGTGGCGAAGGCGGACCGCCGAGAAAACGTACATTCGATATCGAGTTCGCAGTGCACGCGCCGGGGAAGCCAACCCGACACCGGTCACCACCGCTGACCAAGCGCGACAGGGCGATCATGCAAGTGGAACAGGCAGTGATGAACCTCAAAGCGACGAAGGGACGCTACGAAATCAAGGGCGATGAGACTGACCTGTACGACCAGGTGCCTGGCAGTCCGGAGGTCGTATGTATCATGCAGGTTCCCGACGACACGCTGATGGTGACGTTGGCAGACCCCCAAACTGATGAGCGCTATGGACCGTTCAGTGCCTCCCAATGGCGTTCAATAGCCAGGAAGGCAAAGGCAGCGGGCAATTCTGCGGCGACGACGTGGGCTGCCGCGAAGGCAGGCATCACGCCGGATGCTGACATACCGGATGATGCTGGCATACCGGACGACGAGTCACCGGTCCACACACCGCACTGACCATCGTGGATATCGGCGACGATGGCCCTGGTGATGTTCCGCAGTTGAGGCGGGAGATCACCAGGCTCAGCGAGGCCCGGTCCGGCCGGTTGCCACAGGGATCAGGAGACACAGCAGCAATGAGGAACGCCGGTATGGACACCTGGCTATACAGGGCTGATCGGAGCGAAAAAATTGCTTGATTGGGGCCGGCGCGAGGCTGAAATCAGAAAGGCCCCCTGATGGGCGACACCGGGGACCTTTCGGACTGTCTCAACCCTCAGACTGAACCCGAACCGGCGTTGCTGCGCCGGGAGCCATAGGACATCCCATTTGAATAGCACCGCGGCCCCTGACGCCGCAACCGGTTCCTGGCCCGTGGGAGCCGCGCACATGATCCCGCCACCGATTGCACCCGGCTGATCCGGCAACGCCGCCTGGCGCGCCCCCAGAGGCCGCTGGCGGGGGCTGGAGCCGATGAGCGGACTGCGAGCCGATCCGGAGCAACTGGCGAGTTCGTCGCGGCGCTGTTCCGTCATGCGGACCCCGGAGCTTTGTGAGCTTGCGGGTGTTCCCGCAGACCGGAGACGACCGGCCGTTGATCTAAGCCGTCAGGGTCGGCGACCACAAGAGCCTGATCCGCCGTGCCCTGGTCGATGCCACCTGGGCGGCGCAGCGCGGCTGGGTATTCAGCCCGCCGATCTGCACTTTCGCCAGCCCCTATCCGGCCAACGAGGGGAACATGGCGGACGGCTTGTGCATCTCGGTCGAGTTGGATGACGGCGTGGACACCTGGCCGCCGTGGACTGGCTGGAGGGAGAGCTTGGCCCCGCCACGGTGATTGTCGCGTCAGGCGGCCAGTGGATCGATGCGGACGGCACCGTGCATCCTAAACTGCATGCGCATTGGCGCCTGGCACAGCCGGCGCGCACGCCGGAGGAGTTGGCCATGCTGAAGCAATGCCGGCGCAACGTCGCGCACCTGGTCGGCGGCGACATGACATGCGCCTGCGCGGTGCATCCATTGCGTTGGCCCGGATCATGGCATTGTAAAGCCGAACCTCGGCTGGCCGAGATTGTGCAGTTGACCGGCGCCGAGATCGATCTATCGCAGGCGTTTATCACCCTCGACGAGGCGGCGCGCAGATTCGGTGTGCCCGAACAGGTACGCACCAAACCAAAACCAACGACATACATCCGGAGCAGCAGCCCCCAAGGCGCCGTACATCCGCGCTTTCGTCAGTACGGCATGGAGGATTTACGCAAAGCGGTGGAGCGGGTGGCGACGGCGCCGCCGCATCAGTTCCACATAACACTCAACCGCGAGACCTATGCGTTGGCGCAACAGTATATCAAGAGCATGCACTATCGCCGCAGGAGGTCGGCGACGCGATGGCGGCAGCGGCAGCGGTGCGCGGCGGCCACAGCGAGCAGGAGATCGTCGCGACTATCAGCAGCGCCATGACGGCAGCCTATAGCAAGGATTAGGAGTAAATGGCAGTTCTACCCTTCGACCCGGAGACCGTCGCCAAGAGTGCGATGGCCCGGGCGTCAAGCAAACCGGACGCAAGACAGCCGCTCTATCGGACACCGCCGCGCCGAGAGCCATACCCGATCGAGGCGTTATTAGGTTTGCAGCATGTCGCCAAGGCGATGCAGCACGCCACACAGGCGCCCATCGAGTTGGTGGCGAACTCGTTGCTTGGCGCCACCTCGTTGGTGGCGATGCCGCACTATGATGTCCGGTTGCTACCGCCACCACACGAGGCCGTGGCGCTCAGTCTATTCCTGCTGTCGATCGCCGAGAGCGGCGAGCGGAAGACCACGATAGACAAGATGGTGCTGCGCCCGATCGAGTTGCAGCAGACCGATTGGCGACGGCGCTACCAGGAGAACAACTACAAGAAGCTGGCCGACATCAAGGCTTGGAAAGCGCGCAGCAAGCGGCTTGAGCAAGTCTACAGGGACAACCTGGACGCCATGACGGCGGCGATCGTGGAGCTTGGTCCGGAGCCGACAATGCCGATGTCGCCGCAACTGCTGCTCGGGGATGCGACGACGGAGGCGATCAGTCAGCACCTGGCACTGCGGCCGTGGGGCGGACTGTTCTCGTCGGAGGGCGGCACCTTGCTCGGCAACTCAAGCTGGACGGATGACAGGATCATCCAAACGGGCGGCCAGTACCAATCAGCTATGGGATGGTCGCATCGCCGACCGCAACCGGGTGTCAACCGGCGTGGCGTTTCTGTCCGGACGGCGCTGGGCCATGCACCTGATGATCCATCCCGGCACCTTCGTCCGGTTGTTTGGTAGCCGGGAGTTGTCGGAGAGCGGTGTGTTCGCCCGTTGGCTGCCGGTGTATCCAGCGAGCACCATCGGCCAGCGGGAGGTTCTGGCGCTAATCAAGCTGACCAAGCGCGAGCAGCAGGCGATCGATGACTATCATGCCAGGATCAGGTTCCTCGCCGGGTCGATGCCGACAATGCAGCACGGCGAACTGGCGCCAGCGGAGATCACGCTGACGGACGGCGCAGAGCGGCTGTTTATCGAATTGCTGAAGGCGAACGAGCAGGCGCTGGGCGAAGGCGGTGAGTTCGAGCAGCTACGCGATTTTGCATCCAAAATACCCGAGCACTGCGGACGGCTGGCCGGAGTGCTGGCGGTGTATGGTTGCACGGACTATAGCACGCCGGTGGTCACCGAGGCGATCATGCAGGCCGCCATCGACTTGGGGACCTGGTATGCCAGAGAAATGGACCGGTTGCGCGAGGTCGCCGAGATTACCGAGGACGAGCAGATCGCGGCGCAAGTACGCAATTGGCTGATCCGAAAGCAGATACACCAATTCCACATGGGCATGCTCTTGCAAGGCGGCCCCAGCCGCAAGCTGCGCAAGGTTGAGGCGGCGCGGCCGATCCTTGCTATCCTGATCGATCGCGGCTGG
This sequence comes from uncultured Alphaproteobacteria bacterium, assembly GCA_963818775.1. Lineage (GTDB taxonomy): Bacteria > Pseudomonadota > Alphaproteobacteria > Acetobacterales > Acetobacteraceae > JAMXLO01. The sequence goes on from CAWFUF010000023.1 coordinate 283,618, forward strand.
ATCGAACAGCGTGAACCGGGTGCTCTGGCCGACGATGGCAAGCCACACCAAGAGGTTTTTGAGGTCCGGCGGCGGTAAAAAGCCGCGTATATACGCTTAGCCGTTTAGCACGGTCCCGCCCGCGTCCAGATCGAAAACAGGCGCGGGCGGATTTTCCCTGATTTACTATGCCTCTTACTACCCTTCTATAAGTTGTAAAGAACAAATTTTATATATATGTATATATATATAGATATACCATAGAGAGAGGATAGTCCTGTGAGAGAGGGAATAGTGAAGATTTGGTAGGCGCCAATCAGGCAAAATCTTGCGCGCCGAAAAATCAATTGGCCGTGGCGGGGACCGTGCTAAACGGCTAAACGCCTATTCGTAGTATTCGTCGTACACCCGGGGGCGTTGGTAGGCGTCACGGATACGTTGCTGACGCCGTGTCAGTTTCTTTTCGGGCTTTGGTGCTGGCGTAGTAACTGCCGGCTCGACCTGGCCGCCTTGGAATGTCACCGAGGCGACGGCATACAGCGAGGCGCCAAACTGGTCGTATAACACGACGTACCTACGCCCTGGTGGCAGCCTC
>CAWFUF010000024.1:0-626403 GCA_963818775.1 uncultured Alphaproteobacteria bacterium
TCCTCCTATTTGCGCCGGCTGACCCAGCGACGTTCAGGTGGCGCAAACCATATCCGCACCGACTTCGCGAGCAAATAACGTTTCACGCATTGTCGCGGCATTACTGAGACACCGTGGCAAGTCTGCAACACTGCTCAAATAGATAGTCCAATATCTCGTAACAACATATTACGCGCCCAGTAATGATCAACTACTGCGCGTGTCCTATACTTCACCATGCCGGCCAGGGGCCGGCTTCCCGTTCGTTGCCTCTATCCGGCTATCGGTTCGTGGACCTCCATTGGTGACTGCCAGGCTGCGCGGCCGACATCCGCACGCCGGAGCGTCCTCGTGCCTGGCTTGATCATCTGTGCGTCCGGCCACACGCCGTTCTCGGCCAGCGTGGCCATCGCGTCGCACGCCATGTCGGCGAATGCCGGCACCAGCGTGTTCGACGCTGCGCGGTGAAACGCGATCGCGCGCGTGCAGGTAAGTTGCGGCTGACCGATCGGCCGGAAGGCCAAAGCACCGCACGCAATCTCGTCCTGCACAAAGCTGCGCGGAAGAATCGTGCAACCGAGGCCGCTGCGGACCATCACTTTGGCCAGTGCGATGCTGTTCACCTGCAGCACCATGTTCAGCCGCATGCCGCTCTGCTGTGCGGCGATCTCGAGTCGGCGCCGGATCCAGTGCTGGGGACCAGGGAGAATTAGCGAATCGCCGCCAAGCTCGCGCAGCGACATTGGCCGTGTGTCTGCCACCAGATGCGAGTGAACCGGCGCGACGAGGCCGAGGCTCTCGGTCAGCATCGGTGTGATCTCGATGTCCGGCAGCGCCGGTGGATCCTGCAGGATCGCCAGATCGACGTGGCGATGCAGCAGCCACTCCTCGAGATCGGCGCCGTTGCCCTCACGGATGTCCAGCGTCACGTCCGGCCAGCGCGAGCGAAACGCCAGAGCAAGCGGCGTCATCAGTGGTGCGCTCGTCTCCGCCGGCACAGCAAAACAGATCGTACTCGGCATCGGCTCGGCCGGTCCGTCATCGAGCGGTGACGCAAGCAACCGCAGAACGGTATGGAGCCGGTCGCGCAGGCTGGCGCCCGCCGGGGTTAACGTCACGCCGCGCCCGTGACGCAGCAGAAGTGGGGTGCCGAATCCCTCCTCAAGCTTGCGGAGTTGCAGCGAAATGGCCGGCTGGCTGAGGTTCAGATCGCGCGCCGCACGGCCAAGGTTGCCGGTTTGCGCAACGCTGAGGAAATTGCGGAGTTCGCGCAGCCCGAGCGCCTTCTCACGCGCCTCGCTCTGTCGCGTGGCGGGATCGGCGAGGACGGGAAACGTGACGGCATTCATCCGCTGGCGCCCCCTTGGCCGCACGCGCGCGGCACCCGGCCACCCACGCCACGAAGGCGTGGTCAGCCGCAGGGCAAAGGGAGCGGCAGTTCAGCGGCGTCAGGTAGCCGGGAAGCGCGGTGGATGATGACGGGGAGGTGTGCCGTTGGTTGTAGGGGGATTTACCGACATAAGGCCCGGAGCCCCCTCCCCCGGCCCCCCCTCCCGCAAGGGGCGGGGAGAACCACGCGCCACCGGATTGGCGTCAGTGTTCCTGCAGCCAGCCTTGGTCGGCCGCGTAACGGACCACGTCCACGCGGCTGCGGAAGCCGAGCTTCTCCATCGCGCGCGCCTTGTAGGTCTCGACGGTCTTGACGCTGATGTCCAAACGCGCCGAGATCGCCTTGTTGCTGTGCCCGCCGGCCACCAGTCGCAGCACGGCGGCCTCGCGTTCGCTCAGCTCCGCTGTCTGCCCGGACTGCGGGTTCGCCACTTGGCGGCCCAGCCCGCCGACCACCTTCCCGGCGATGGCGGGGTCGAGATACATCCCGCCTGAGGCTACTGCATGAATCGCGCGCGGCAGTTCATCGGCTGCGGAGCGCTTCAACAGGTAGCCACCCACGCCGAGCTCCACGAGCTGCCGCAGGTACGCTCTCTCCTCATGGACTGTGAGCACCAGCACGCGGCATTCCGGCCGCTCAGCACGCAGGGCCGCCGCCAGCTCGACGCCGTTCATCTCGGGCAGCGAGATGTCCAGCACGACGACATCGGGAACGAGTTCCATCGCCAGACGCAGCGCGGTGCGGCCGTCGCGCGCCTCGCCCACGATGGTCAGCCCAGCATCCGCACCGACCAGAGCCTTCAGGCCGGCGAGCACGACCGGATGATCGTCAACCATCAGAACGCGCACCGGTCGGGGCGTCATACGCGCCTCGCGAGCGGTATGCGGACGTAGATCGTCGTGCCGCTCTGCGCGGACAATTCCACATCCAGGCTGCCCCCGACCAGCGCAAGACGTTCGCGGACGCCGAGCAGGCCGAGTTGCCGGACGCCCAGGTTCCCCCCATTGGTATCACTGTCGAGGTCAAAGCCCCGGCCGTCGTCTTCCACGGTCAGCCAGACCCCGTCATGCAATGCCTCCAGAACCACGCTGACCCGACCGGCGCCGGAGTGCTTCACAACGTTGGTGACCGCCTCCTGGAGCACGCGGAACAAAGCTGTCTCGACCGCCTGCGGCAGGCGACGGTCATCGAGACCGCCGATCTCAATGTCGATCTGCAGTCGCGATCGATCGGCCCATTCCTCAAGGTACTGTATGACCGCCCGGCGCAGGCCCAGGTCATCCAGCGCCATGGGCCTGAGTTCCCACGCCATCCGGTTGAGCTCGCGGCCGAGGTCGCCTGCCAGCTTCTTTAGCTGATTCAGGCGCTGTTGGGCGGTCTGGTTGGCCGCACAGAATGGGTCGATCTCATTGAATCCCAGACGCAGCGCGGTGAGATACTGACCGAGACTGTCGTGCAGCTCGCGGGCGATGCGCTTGCGCTCTGCCTCCTGCGCGATCACCGTGCGGTCGAGCAGGACAGCACGTTCCTGGGCGCTCTGCCGCAACCGCTCGCCGGCGAGATGAAGCGACTGAGCGACGGAATCGGTTTCCCGAATGCCGGTATCCTGCGGAACGATGCACTCGCCGCGTCCGACCAGATCGGCATAGCCCACCAGCCTGGTAATCGCGCCGGCAATACGCCGCCCGATGACCATTCCCAGCAGCAGCGCCATGGCCAGCGTCACGGCGCCGGCCAGGATCAGGATCCGCGTCGAGCGGCGGACCGGCTCGTACAGCACGTCGTCGGGAATGCCGACGGATATCGTCCAGCCGGAGAATTTCACGTGGGCGAAGGCGTTGTAGATCGGGATGCCGTCGCGGGAGACCAGCGGCAACCAGCCTTCATCTGCCTGTCGCAACCGTTCGATGACCGCCGGCCGGCCCATCTGGCCGACGAACCGGTCGGCCTCGCGGCTCCGCGCGATGGTCCGGCCCGCCCGGTCGGCTATGGTAACCAGCCATTCCGATGGCAGGTCGAGGGCCGCCACTATTTCCGCGAGCATCGGTGCGATGTTGAGGCTGAGCACATAGGCGAGCCTGCCGTCGCGCAGGACCGGAACGTTGACGGCGATGAACGGCTCGCCGGTGACGGCGCCGCGCGTGAGGTCCGAGACGTCCGGCTCACCGGTCTCGGCAACGCGGCGAATCGCCTCGAGATCCGTTGAGATGGGCAATGGTTGATTTTGCGCGGCGCGGGTATCCACTAACTCCTGGCCGGTAAGATCGCTGAGTACCAGGCTCAACCCGTGCAGCCTCGTCAGGTCGAGGGCCTCCTCGCGGAACGCGGCGAAGTCGCCTGCCAAAAGAGCGTGCGAACCGGCCAGCATGAATAGCCGGGTCCTGAGCGCACCAAGATCGTGATCGAGCGAGGCGGCGGCTTCGCGCGTACGCTCGCGCACCGCGTTCGCCATGACCTCCTGCTCGTGGGCGGCGGAGCGGAGCACCAGGTAGGCGCTGAACGCCAGCAAGGGCGCCACAATGACCAGGATCAGGCCGAGGACATGGGCGCGGACGGTGAAGCGCGAGGCCGCGATGGCGCGCAGCCACCGCACCCGAGCCTGACGGGCCACCGCGAGTCCGCGGGCTGCCACTGCCTCCCCCATGAGTGCCTCTTAGCAGCCGTCCTCGCTGCATTCCACTGCCCATGCCGTACAGAGAAAGGGCGGCGGGGATCGCTCCCCGCCGCCCATTGGGTCGCGGCTGCGCCGAACCTAGAAGTTCACGACGTTGCCGACCACGAAGCCCTGGCTCTTGATGTTGTTGTTCGCACCCGAACCGGTCGCACCCGTGATCTGGTTCACGCCGTTCTGGGTCTGATCATTCCACAGGTATTCGGCATAGACGGTGTAACCGGGCGCCACCGTGTAGGAGAAACCAGGGTTGATGCCCCTGGCGCGGTGCTGGGTCAGGCCGGTCATCTGCACGTTACCCTGATCCCAGTACTCCATCGCGGCGATACCGACCGTCCATGGTCCGTACACGTACTTCGCACCCAGAATATAACCCAACTGGTGTACCGCACCTTGTGGCATCGGACTCGCATAGCCGTTCTTGGCGCCGCCAATGACGTTGCCGCCGACCGTGAACCCGGCATAGGTCAGCGCAACACCGCCACTGCCGATACTCCAGCCGGTGTACTTGCCGTTGTATTTGCTCGCAGGGAGTGCCGAGATACCCAGGTTGGTCCGGCCGAACGCGGTCGCTGGGCCAGGGCCGGTGTAGTCCACCGTGCCACTGCCCTCGTAGACGCCATAGGCCAGCACGCCCATGCCACCGAACGCGCCCTGATAGCGCACACCGGCTGCGTACTGATTGATGAGTCGATCGCCGTCGAGCGACCCTGGGCCGGAACTCAGGCTGGGACATCCCGATGTCGCGGTGCCGCAGGTGAGACCGGTGCCAATCCCGGCGCCGGTGATCGATTGCCCGAGCGCACCAAGGGCGGAGCTATCCGAGCCGTAGGCGTTCGATGTGTTCGGCGCATATTGCACGCCGAAGTCGAACCCGGCGATCTGCGGCGACATGTAGACAAGCTTGGTGTTGTCGTACTCGCCGCCCGCCTGGGACAGCCAAATCCACGTAGGCACCGCATTTCCTGGGATAAAGGACTGCGTGTCGCCGCCGTTGAAGTTGCCGGTCGGCAGGAACTGGAAGGTGGTCACACCGTTGTCGAAGATGCCAATCAGGCCATCGGCTTGGCCGGCACGGACGATGCCCCAGTTGTCGCCGGCAACGTAGGTGAAGGCCCGCCGCACGTATAGCGTCTCCAGCGATGAATAGGTGCTGGCGCTGGAACCGCTCGGTTCACCGCTGAAGTTTTCGCGGATTTCGATGGCGGCGCCGTAGCGCAGCCCATTCGTCGCCATGCCATCGCCGCCGAAATACAGGCGCGCGAAGCTGCCGATGACCTGCGGTTGCACCTTGGCCGTGCCGGTACCGTTAACGCCCAGGATGGCGCTCTGCGCCGCACTCGCGGACGTGGCAGAACCGGCAGCCAATGACCCGCTGCCGATGCTGGTGATCGGCGCGGCCCCTGGCGAGCCGTTCGGCGCGGTGAACGCGCGTTGATCCGCACTGCTCCACACCCCGCCAGCGTCCACCTGCACCTTGGCGTTGATGTGAACGACGATCGTCCCAGGCGTCGGATTGGCCACCGCACCCGGCAGCATCGGTGCCTGGTAGTTGTTGTTGTCGTTGACATAGGCAACCGGCGCCGGAGCCGCCGGCCACGCCTGCTGCCCCTGGTTCGGTGCGCCGATTGGCCCTGATATCGGTACTGGTGCCGACATCGACATAGGCGGCGTTGGTACCGGCGCCCCTGGCGGTGTTTGCGCCAGAGCCGCACCCATCAGCCCCCCGGTCGTCCCCAGCGTGGCTACGCTCGCCAGCAGAAACTTACGCATCTCGTCCTCCTATTTGCGCCGGCCAGGCCAGCGAACGCTGAAGCCCCACCCCGATACGCTGACGGACAGGGCAGCAAACCTCGGGAAGTATGAGACGGTCGCTCGCGATCTCGCAACGGGCGATAAGTATTCCTCATGGCAATTGCGAAACACTGTGTCTCTAATGACACAGAACGTCAGGCCAGGGCGCCGATTGCTCCGATTGCATGGCAAGCCCGCCTCGGCAGGCGCCGAATCGTGGCGCCGTCGATGCCGCCCAGGGCAGCGACGGGCAGTGGCGCCCAGCGTGCCAGTCGCGCCCAGCGAACCGGACCCAGGGCATTCACATCTGGATGGCTGAGGGTGGGGAAGGCGGGCGAGAGAAAAACCAGCGAGACGCCCGCCCGCCGCGCGCGCAACAGATCGGCGCACCCATGGGCGGAACTGGTGATGAGACGGCGGCGACGTTGAACTCCCGGCCAGCGACCCGCGCGCAGGTGCATCCCCGCGCCGATCGCCGCCGCCAGCCTGGCATCACCGGCCACGACAAGAGCCAGACGACGCGCGCGGCAGATCATCGCCAGATCGTGTCCAAGCCTCGCCCGGCCCGGTTCACCATCGTGGCGCAGCACGACGCCGGCGAGTCCACGGGGCAGGCGTGCAACGGCAGGGCGCGGATCGGGCAGGCGCCGTGCATCGGTGAACAGCCAGAGGGGGGGAAGATCCGAGCCTCGCCGGCGCTGCGCGTATGCCCAGGCGAGCAGACGCCTATCCATCGTGCGATGAGCCAGGGTGTGCTAACGGGTCGCCGATCATGAGCAAACGGAAGCACGCAATCGAGGCGTATTTCCAGAGCGGGGTCCGGCTGCACAGCGCCGGCCGCCTCCAGGAGGCCGAGAGTGTCTACCGACAGGTCCTCGCGGCGGCACCCGGCCACGCCGACAGCCTGCATATGCTGGGTGTGCTCGCCTCACAGTGCGGCCAGCCGCAGTCAGCACTTGCCTGCATCGACCAGGCAATCGCGATCAAGCCGACGACTGCCATGTTCCACGTCAATCGCGCCAGCACGCTGTTGGCGCTGCGGCAGCCCGACGTCGCGCTCGAGGCCTGCCGGCAGGCGTTGCGATTCAAGTACAACCTGGCCGAGGCCCATCAGATGATGGGACACGTGCTGAGTGACCTTGGCCGGCCCGAGGAAGCCATCGCCAGCTATCGCCAGGCACTGCGGCTGAAGCCCGACCTGCGCGACGGCCACAACGACCTGGCACTGGCGCTGCGCGAGGCGAACCACCTGGATGAGGCCGCCACGGCACTAAGCGTCGCAGTGCGACAGGCGCCGAACGATCCACAGTTCATCGGCAACCTCGCCGGCATTCTGAAGGACCTCGGTCGACTGGATGAGGCCGAGGCAATGTATCGGGACATTCTGCGGCGGCATCCGGATGATGCCGCGGCACATGTCAATCTTGGGCTATCGCTGCTGACAGCCGGGCACTTCGCGGAAGGATGGCGGGAGTGGGAGTGGCGCTTCCGGGCCGAGCCCGCGACGCAGCGTCAGTTTGCCAAACCGCGCTGGCAGGGAGAGCCGTTGGACGGACGTACACTGTTGGTGCATGCCGAGCAGGGTATCGGTGACATGCTGCAGTTCTGCCGTTTCCTGCCGATCGCGGCGCGCGGCGGCCGGTTGCTGGTGGAAGTCCACCGTCCCCTGGTCGGCCTGTTGGCGCAGCTTCCCGGCGTCGCCGGCGCGCTAGGTCTCGGCGATGCGCTGCCGTCGTTTGACCTGCAATGCCCGATGATGAGCCTGCCCTATCTATCTGGCATGGCGAGCGAACGGGACATCCCGCCGGAGATGCCCTATCTGCGCCCCGAGCCGTCGCGAGTGGACCTGTGGCACACGCGCGCGACGGCACTGAGCGGCCTGCTTGTGGGTCTGGTCTGGGCCGGCAGCCCGGAGCGGATGCGAATGGACCGCCGGCGCTCGATCGCGCTCAATCGCCTCGACTGCCTGCACGATGTGCCCGGCGTGACCTTTGTATCGCTACAGAAGGGCGCCGCCCCCGCAGAACTGGCAGGGTCGGCAATGGGCACCGCAATGGTCGACTGGACTGACGAGTTGACCGACTTCGGCGAAACCGCGGCGTTGGTGCAGACACTGGATCTGGTCATCGGCGTCGATACTGCCGTGGTGCATCTCGCCGGCGCCATGGGCAAACCGGTCTGGCTGCTCAACCGGTTCGACACATGCTGGCGCTGGCGGCGTGATCGCGACGACAGCCCGTGGTACCCGACACTGCGACAGTTTCGTCAGCCCGTGCCGGGCGACTGGGATAGCGTGGTCGAACGGGTACGGGCCGCATTGGTCGAAGCAGCGGCTTGACGGCGCCGCCCCGAGTTGCGAGCCTTGGGGCATGGCCGATCTCGCTTCTGTGCCGACCGTCGCGATAGCGGACAATCTGCGCCAGGTGCGCGAGCGGATCGCCAACGCGGCGATCAAGTCGGGACGGCGTCCGGAAGACGTGACGCTGGTCGCGGTGAGCAAGACCAAGCCGATCGAGGCGGTGCGTGCGGCACTGGCCGCCGGCCAGACCGTGTTCGGCGAAAACCGCGTGCAGGAGGCGGCGACAAAGTTCCCGGCGTTGCGCGCGGAGCAGCCGTTTCAGTTGCACATCATCGGCGGACTGCAGACCAACAAGGCGGGCGATGCGGTGCGGCTGGCTGACGTGATCGAGACCCTGGACCGGCCGCGACTTGTCGATGCGGTCGCGGCGGCGATGGCGAAGGAGGGCCGTTCGCCGGCGCTGCTGATCGAGGTCAACACCGGCGACGAGGCGCAGAAGTCAGGGGTGGGACGCGCGGATGCCGATGGGTTCATCGACGCGTGCAAGGCGCGGTTCGGATCACGGCTGGTTGGGCTGATGTGTGTGCCGCCGATCGAACAGGATCCGCGGCCGCATTTCGAGTGGCTGGCCGATAGAGCGGCGCGACACGGACTCGGCGTCCTGTCGATGGGGATGTCGGCGGATTTCGAGGTCGCCATCGCATGCGGTGCAACCTGGGTGCGGGTCGGCAGCGCGATCTTCGGGCATCGGTAGCCGGATCCGACAGGCGCGTCAGGCAATGTGGCCTGTGATGACCCGTGCCAGTAGCTCGCACCCCACTCGGTCCGCATCGTCGAAGCGAGCCAGCATCGGGCTGTCGAGATCTAGCACGCCGAGCAGCGCATCGCCTTTAAGCAGCGGCACCACCAGTTCGGAACGCGACGCGGTGTCACAGGCGATATGACCCGGGAACGCCTCGACGTCCGGCACCAAAACTGACCGGCGCTCCGCAGCCGCGGTGCCGCAGACGCCCTTGCCCAGCGGGATGCGCAGGCAAGCAGGCAGGCCCTGGAACGGTCCCAGAACCAGTTCGTTGTGGCGGAGAAAGTAGAACCCCGCCCAGTTGAGCCCGGACAAAGCATGGTAGATTGCCGCCGCCGCGTTGGCCGTGTTGGCGACCATGTCAGGTTCGCCCGTCAGCAGCGCATCAAGTTCGCGCGCCAGGTCGGCGTAAAGGGCAACAGTGTCCGCTTCGCGGTGGAGGGACGTCCACGGCGTAGATCTGGTTGGGTCGTGCATCGCTCAGGCCCCCGGTGGCGGATGATCCCTTGTTACCGCCATCGGAGCCACACTGTATTGGTCAGTGTGCCGCCGCTCTGACGTCGCTGCCTGCCCGCTGACGCCCGGCCGGTGCCGGCTCCGCGGTAATGCGCATTGCCGAAGCGGCGTCCCGCAGGATCGTCCGCAGTTCGCGCAGGAAGGCCATCCCCGTCGCCGTCCGTTGTACCAGGACGCTGCGCCGATCCAACGGATCAGTCTTGCGGCGCACCAGATCGAATTCCGACAGACGATCGAGCGCGCGGGTGATGGCTGGCTTGGAGACGCCAAGCTTGGCGGCCAGCCCCCGCACCGTCTGCGCCTCGGTCTCCAGATAGCACGTCAGAAACACCCCCAATTGCCGCGCCGACAAATCAGGGCCATCCCGTCGGACCAGCTCGACAATTGCAGTGCGCAGAATGCCGGCCAGCCCATCGCTGACTTCGTTTGTGATCATGTCCAGACCTTTCCTGAACTGTAATGTTCGCCGCCTCACCCGACCCCGAGGCAACCAAACCGTCCAAGCCTGTCACAAACTGTGAATTCATGTCGCGTAACGAGTGGGTGACAGAACCTGTTACCGCTGAGGATTGATGCGAATGAAGACCGGCCCGACAGACTGCATGCCGCCAGGGGAGCAGCTTCGCAATCTATCGTGCCGGCCAACATTCCTGCGCCTCCCAGCGGCAGGAGCGATAATATCCTCCGCCCGGCGTGTCGGGATTAATGCCGCCACATTACGGCGCCGTCAGGACGCGCGACTGACCACAGTGCAATTATCACATTTCCGATAGCTGGACAGATTGTACACCTCGCCCAACTTAGATCGCGACGCGAACGCCCAGCTCCACCACGCGATCATATGGGATTCGGAAGAATTCGGTTGCAGGCACCGCGTTGCGCGCCAGAACCAGAAACAGCCAGTGCCGCCACCAGGGCAGTTTGGGCACTGTCCCTGGCACCAGCACCTCGCGTCCGAGGAAGTAGCTTGCCTGCATCGGATCGAACGGGACGCCGAACTGGTTGAGGTCTTCCAACGCGCGCGGGATGTTGGGGCTCTCCATGAAGCCGTAGCGCAGAATCACCCGGTGGATACCAGGAGCCAACTCCGACACCTGCGTCCGCCGGTCGGCAGCCACCTCCGGCTCGTCGACATTCTGCACGGTGACGAACAACACGCGTTCGTGCAGGACCTTGTTGTGCTTCAGGTTGTGCAGCAGCGAGGTTGGCACGTAATCGGGGTTTCCCGTGAGGAATACCGCCATGCCGGGCACGCGTATGGTGCGCGATTGCGGCAGCCGCGCGAGGAACGGCGCGAGCGGCAGGCTGTCTTGCTTCCAGCGCGCCAGCAGCAGATCGCGCCCACGCTTCCACGAGGTCATCAGCGCGGTGAGTGCGATGCCCAGCGCGAGCGGCACCCAGCCACCCTCCAGCACTTTCAGTGTATTGGCGGAAAAGAACACCAGATCGATCAGGAAGAACATTCCGAATACAGTGATCGCGGCGGGTCGTGACCAATGGAACTGGCGGCGGAATACCACCATCGCCAGCACGCAGGTGCACAGGAATGTGCCGGTCACCGCGATGCCATAGGCCGAGGCGAGACTGTCCGAGGTCTTGAACGACAGTACCAGGATCAGCACGCCGAATGCCAGCATGGCATTGATCTGCGGCACATAGATCTGGCCTTCCTCGGTGTTGGACGTATGGCGCACGGTCATGCGCGGCAGGAAGCCCAATTGCATGCACTGCCGCGCGATCGAATAGGCGCCGGAAATCAGCGCCTGGCTGGCAATGATCGTTGCAACCGTCGCGAGAATCACCATCGGCAGGCGCAGCAACTCGGGCGCCATCAGAAAGAATGGATTGCTGACCGCCGCAGGGTCGCTGATCGTCAGCGCGCCCTGGCCGAAATAATTCAGCACCAGGCAGGGCAGAACGAAGAATGTCCAGGTGAGCCGGATCGGATGCGCGCCGAAATGTCCCATATCGGCATACAGCGCCTCGGCACCGGTCACGCACAGCACAACGGCGCCCAGGACGATGAACGCCAGACCCTTGTATTGGATACACAACCCGACCGCGTAGCTGGGCGACATCGCCAGCAGCACGAACGGATGCCGCACGATTTCCAGAATGCCGAGAATGCCGATCGCGACAAACCACACCGCCATGACTGGGCCGAAGACGCGGCCGACGCGGCCGGTGCCGCACCACTGCACCGCGAACAGCACCACAATGACCACAACGCTGATCGGCAGAACGTATTGTTGCAATTCCGGAGTCGATACCTCCAGGCCCTCCACCGCCGACAGCACCGAGATCGCCGGCGTAATGACACCGTCGCCGAAGAACAGGCAGGCGCCGGCAATGCCGATCAATGTCAGCGCATTGCGGATGTTGGTGCCGACCGACACGCGCTGCGCCAGTGCCATCAACGCGAGGATGCCGCCTTCGCCGCGGTTGTCGGCGTGCATCACCAGCATCACGTATTTCACCGTGACGATGAGCACCAGCGACCAGAAGATGAGCGACAGGATGCCCATCACCTCGGAGGGAGTGATCGGCACGCCACCGAAAAGTTGCATGCTGGCCTTGAAGGCGTAGAGCGGGCTGGTGCCGATGTCGCCGTAGACGACACCGAGAACCGCGAGCAGAACACCGACTGCCGGCACCGGTCTGCGCAGCCCACCGGCCGCGGCAGCCACGGTCATCGCGGGACGTGCACGGCGGTCATGGACGGACGCATACGCGCCCCGCCTGGGTGAAACAAGCACCGGCTTGCCATGATCACGCGAGCTTCGTTAACGTTGCCGGCATGAGTGACCTGACCGCCTCCCGCACTGATCCCCGCCCGCGTACGCGCTGGGGCTGGTTTGTGGCCCTCGGCATTGCCCAGTTGGTGCTGGGCGTCATTGCGTGGTTCGACGTGATCGCCTTCACCATAGCCGGTGTCATCTTCCTCGGTGCTCTGGTGCTGGTCGCGGGCGTGTTCCAGATCGTGCATGCCTTCATGGATCGCCAGTGGGGTGGGTTCGCACTGCATCTGCTGGTGGGGGTTCTCTACGTGATCGGCGGCCTGCTGCTGATGGACGATCCTTTTCCGGGCGCCTTGCTGATCACCATCTTCGTGGCAGCGGCGCTCATCATCGGCGGGATCCTGCGCATAGTCATAGGCGTGCAGCATAGGCAGATGCCGGGGTGGGGACTGCTGGTCGGTGGAGGTGTGATCAGCCTGCTGGTTGGCGTGATGCTGGTCTGGATGCTGCCTTGGTCGGCGCTATGGGTGGTCGGCACGCTGATCGCCGTCGAGCTGATCGTGCACGGCGTATCGTGGATACAGTTCGGACTGGCGCTGCGTAAGACCGCCTGAGCGCCGGCCGCTACGGCCACGCGGTGGCGAACGCCGCCGGCCCTGCATCCTTGACCGCCAGTGACTTGCCCGGCGTCAGCTTGTGGCCGTCCCAGCGGAACACGTAGATCTCGCGATCCTGCATGCCCTGCACGAGAATGGTATGGCCGTCGCGCGAGAACGCGATCCCCTCATCCCACGCGCCGATCGGCGCCTGATCCAGCTTGCGCAGCGTCTGGCCGTCCACCGCGAACATCGTCAGCAGGCCTTTGTCGTGATGGAACGGATGGCTCGGCAGCTTGGTCGTCCCGTATTCCGCACCGACCGCCAGGAACTTCCCGTCCGGCGACAGCTTCATCGGCTCCGGGCCACTTGGCACGCCGACGGTGTCCACCACGCGGAACGGCTTCGAGGTCAAATCGATCAGGCTGACCGAATCCTCGTCGCCGTCGCCGCGCCCCATGTTCGACACGATCGCGAGCGTGCCCGCGGCGTTGCTGTCCATCGTGTAGGGCGCCATGCCCGTGGTGACCGGCCGCGGATCCACGGTGACATTGGTGCCATCGACGTTCAGCACACTCACCATGTTATCGCCGCTGCGGCTCAGCAGTGCGTGCCTGCCGTCGTGGCTGAACACGATGCCACTCGGCAGCGAACCCTTGTTGCCGAGATCGACCTTGCCAATTGCAGTCAGCGACTTGTCGGCGACGCTGAACACGGAGACGGTGCCCTCGGTGCGGTTGGCGATCAGCGCAAGCTTGCCGTCCGGCGAAAGCCGAACCGTCGTCGCGCCCAGGCCGGCGGTCAGGCTCTGCGTGATCTTCGGCGGATTGCTGGTGAGATCTATGACGCTCACCCTGTCATCCGGCGCGATGCCGTCCTTGGCCTGAGCGCCCGCCTTGGTCGCCGAGGTCACGATTGCCCAGCTTTCATCCTTTGCGACCCATGCTGCAGTCGGCGGACCGACGACGCTGCCGGGCACATCAGCGGTGGCCGTGATGCGCGGCGGGTAGTGTGCGACGTCGATGATGCTGATCGTGTCGGGGTGCATGTCCTTGGGCGCGACCAGGTGTTTCTGATCGTCCTGCACGGTGTGGCCATCGTTCGATGACAGCACGACGTCGGCCCGTGCCGCGACGGGCAGTACCAGAAGCAAGCTGGCCGCGAACGCGTGGGTTATGTGTCGTGGCATGTTTTGCTCCCTCCCGCTGTCGTTCAGCCCATGTCGAGTGTCAATAGAATGAGTTCGTGGTCGCTCAGCACGGTGCCGTCCTCCCCGAGTGCCGGCACCACGGTGGGATCGCGCACCGACAGGCCGCGTGTGCAGAACCAGTCGAGTTGGCGCGTTCCTTCACTCGTGCTCCACGTGCTGGTGCGTGTGGTCGGTTGCGCCAGATTGCAGGCGGCCCAGTCGTAGCCTCGTGATGCAGCCAGTGCGAACAGCGGTTCCGATGCGTCGCGGTAGCCGCCGGGGCCGACATGCGTGTTGAGGTCGCCGCCGATAACCACGGGCAACGCGCCGTCGGCGTACGCATCCAGCGCGTCGAGCAATGTCTCCATTTGCCGCGCACGGCCGGCGCCGTCGGTGCGGTTCTCCAGATGCACGGAACAGGCGACGAAGCGGCCGATGTTGGCAGCGATCGCCATCCGGTTGCCGATGCGGCGCTGTCGGTCAGGCGGCGTGTACCAGTCCGCCTCCTCGTCGAGGCGTATGACGATCGGAACCTGCGTCGGCAGCGACGCAACAATGCCGTTGCCGTGGTAGCCTTCCGTGTTGGAATGGCGCCGGTGAGGGTCGGCGATTCTCCAGGCTGTAGCTCGATCTGATTGAACGCAGCGACCGAGGCATGCGCCGCCTCGTGCGCCTCGCGCGTCGGCGGCAAGTCGAGAAAGCGCTGCCGCTCCGCGAGCGGAACCGGCGTCAGCCGGTCCACCACATCGCGGCAGACGCCGACAATCATCTTAGGTATGCACCGACTTCTGGAAGTCGCGCAGCACCTTGTTGCCGCGTTCGACCGCGGAATCGAGCGCCCGTTTCGCATCTTGCTTGCCGGCAAGCGCCTGTTCGCATTCCTCCTCGATGATGGTGCGGATCTCCGGCATGCGGCCCAGATGAAATCCACGCGAGTTTTCGGTGACCTGACCGCGGGTGAGCTGACGGATCGGCAGTTCGGTACCTGGGTTCTGATCGAAGAAACCCTGCTGCTTCGCCAGATCGTAGCCGGCATGCGTGATCGGCACATAGCCCGTCGCGCGACTCCACTCGAAGTCCTGTGCCGGCTCGGCGAGGAAGTGCAGGAACTGCGCCACAGCGCGATACTCGGCCACACTGCGCTGGGGCGCGGTGAGCACCCAAAAGCTCGCGCCGCCGATCGCCGAATTGATCGGCTCGCGAATGACCGCCGGATCGTACGGCAGGAACGCCGGCGCCCAGCGGAACTTCGCGCTGCGCGCAAGGTCACCTCGCAAGGCGGACGAGCTGAACGTCATGCCGGACTGGCCGCTGAGGAATGCACCGTCACCGCTGCCGTCGCGACCGGTGTAGTGGAAGGTGCCCTCCTTCGACATGTCCAACAGCCGCTGCAGGTTCGCCACATGCGCCGGACTGTTGATCTTCAACACCGCGTCCAGGCTTTTGAAGCCGTTCGCCTCGGTGGCGTAAGGAATGTTGTGGACCGCACTGAACTGTTCGAAATGTGCCCAGACGACCGAGGCGGTGATGGCCGGGTATTGCGTCGCAGCCTTGTCGCGCAATGTGCGTGCGAGCGATACGACCTCCGGCCAGGTCGCCGGGAACTTGTCCGGATCGAGGCCAGCTTTCTCGAACACGTCCTTGTTGTACCAGACGATGCAGGTGGAGGAATTGAACGGCATGGACATCAGCTTGCCGTCGACCAGACTATAGTAACCTCGCACGGCCGGGATATAGGCATTCGGATCGAGCTTCACGCCGGTTTCCTGCGCGAGCTGCCACACCGGTTTGATGACCGGGCCGGAACTGAGCATGGTCTGCGTGCCGACCTCGAACACCTGTGCTATGTGCGGCGCCTGACCGGCACGCCATGCCGCGGCAACCGAGGTCAGCAGGTCCTTGTAGACGCCCTTGAACAGACCGGTCACCTCGACCTGGTCCTGGCTGGCGTTGAACGCCGCGATCAGCTTGGTGATCTCTTCGCCGGGCGTGGCGCCCATCGCGTGCCACAACGTGATGCGCGTCTTCTCTGTCGCGCGCGAAGGAGCGGCCGCGAGGGCGCCGGCCGCGCTCAGCAATGCGCGTCGCGTGATCGTCATGTCGGGAAGATCCGACGGAATACCGCAGGCGACCCCTCGTCCAATCGGACGTGTGGCCGCATGCGCAGGTTCCATGGATTGCCGGAACGCGCGCGGTCCCATTCAGGAGTATCGGGCACGCCGGCATTCTCGAACTCGTAGACCGTCAAGTATTTCGGCTGGCCCTCGACCGCGACATAGCGACGCGCGCGGATGCAGCCCGGGACGGTGAGATAACCGGGGATGTACGCGGTGTTGTACCAGTCGTTGAACTCCTCCTCCATCGAGGCCGCGACATCGATGCGGCCCATCTGCAGGAACGGCGCAGGACCCATGGTGTTGTCGATCGGATTGGTGCGCGCGGGGAAGATCTGGCGGTAGCCGTTGAGCAGGTAGTTGCGACCCACGAAGCCACCGGAGAAGCGGGTTCGCTCGGACGATGGCTGGTAGCGCACCGTGTCGAGGAATGCGGCGCTGCGCAGCACGTTGTGGTCCTCGAGTTCGTACATCGCCAGATACTTCGGCGCGCCGCGCAGCGCGACATAGCGCGCAGCGGAGAGGAAGCCGGGGATCGCCAGCAGGCGCCCGATGTGTTCCTCGTTGTACCAGCGGTTGAAAGCGTCCTCGTGGGCAGTATCGATGTCCATCCACGCCATCAGCAGCCCGGTACCGCGGGTCTTGGGCATGTGCGTTTCCCCCGTTGTCAGTTCCTCATGCTACAGCAGGTGTGGCCTGACCGAGCAAGTCTTGCACTGGAGACATCTGGTTCGCTGCGGGCTAATATGCCAGCCCTCCGCTCTGAAAAGGGACATGTCATGGCCCGACTGGTTGCTGCATTCGGTTCGTCACACAGCCCGATGCTCGCCTCACGGATCGAGGACTGGCAGACCGGCTTCCTCGCCCGCGACAAGGCGCGGCAGTTTGTCGACTTCGACGGCAATGCCTGCGACTTCGCGACGCTGCTGGCTCGCGCGCCGGCGGATGCGCTGGAACGGATAGCGCCCGAGCAACTGACGCGGCGGCATGGCGAGGCGATGGCGGCGATGGCGCGGCTGCGCGACGATGTTGCGGCGGCGCGGCTGGATGCACTGATCGTCGTCGGCGACGATCAGGAGGAGCTGTTCCAGCACGACAACATGCCGGCGATCGGTATCTACTATGGCGAGACGATCCGCGGGCGGCTGCCGTACCAGAAGGAGATCGTGGAGTCGGACTACCCATGCGATGCCCCACTGGCGCGCCATCTGATCGCGGCGCTGCAACAGGATGGGTTCGATCTTTCCGTCATGCGTTCGCTGGCAGAGAGTTGGCGCGAGGGGCACGCGTTCTCGTTCATCCACCGGTTCTATCTGCCCGACGGCGTGCCGATCGTGCCGGTGTTCCTCAATGCATACTATCCGCCAAACCAGCCGGCTCCGGCGCGATGCGTGGCGCTCGGCGAGGCGTTGCGGCATGCGGTCGAGGCGTTTCCGGGCGATGCGCGGATCGGGGTGATGGCATCCGGCGGTCTCAGTCACTTCGTGGTGGACGAGGCGTTCGATCATGCGCTGATCGATGCGCTGCGGCGCAGGGACAAGGCGTTCTTCCGCAACGCGCCGCTGACCAAGCTGATGTCGGGTAGTTCGGAGATGCGGAACTGGATCTGCCTGGCGGGAACGCTTGGCTCAATGGAACTCGACTGGGTGAGTTATGTGCCTGGCTATCGCACGCCGGCGCTCAGCGGCACGGGTCTGTGCTTCGCCAGCTTTCGGTGAATGATCGATAGCCGGTCGCGCGACGAACAGTGCCCCTCTAGGGATCGGTTCATGCGTGTGGCGGCACATTGATTTCAACACGGAGAACCAAGGCGAGAGCCACGGAGGGCCACGGAGGCAGTAAGAATGGCGCTGCGCGCGAAGCGCATAGATTGCCTTCTCCGTGGCCCTCCGTGGTTCTCGCCTTGGTTCTCCGTATTGAAATAAATCCACTGCGAGGCACTGGCGGTGGTATTTGACATTTGACCGACGTGCCAGTCCTTACCGACTGGCTTGCCGAGTCGAGGCTGCGGGCACTAACGTCGCAGCATCCATCGCAAGGGGAGGCGACCGATGATCATCGAAATGCGCACCTACACGCTGAAGCCGGGCAACATCCCGACCTTCGAGGAACGCTTCGGCGGCGCGCTCGCCATTCGCGAGAAGTACTCCAAGCTCGCGGCGTTCTGGCACACCGAGGTGGGGCCGCTGAACCAGGTGATCCATGTCTGGCCGTATGAGAGCCTGGATCAGCGTGCCAGCGTCCGCGCCGCGGCGTCGAAGGCGGAAGGCTGGCCGCCGAACACGCGCGAACTCACGCTGGAGCAGAGGAGCGAGATCTTTCTGCCCGCGCCATTCTCGCCGCCACTCGAGCCGCGGCAACTCGGCGGGATTTACGAGATCCGCATGTACACCTATGCGCCGGGAACGCTGCCGGCGGTGATGGAGCGCTGGGCCGAGAAGGTGCCCGGACGCATCGCGCTGTCGCCGTTGGTCGGCGCTTGGCACTCGGAGCTGGGTGGCCTGAACAAGTGGTGCCACATCTGGGCCTATAAGGATGCCGGGGAACGCTCGCGCATTCGCGCCGAGGCGATTGCGAAGGGCGTCTGGCCGCCGGGTGGGCCGCCGGGCGCGCTGCTGAAGCAGGAGAACATGCTGGTCGTGCCGGCGGCGTTCTCGCCGCTCCGATAGCGTCTGGCACGCTTTGTGCTGCATCTACCGCGACCCCAATCACGGGAGATGCAGCATGTTACCACTTCTAGCCATCGGCGGCGTCATTGGTGCCGTGATGTCGGCTGCCAAAGGGGTATCGTGGCTGTCGGGTCAGCTTGACTCGACGAAGGCCACCGCCTCGGCAGGCGGAAAGGCAGCTACAACGCCGGCGACCGCGGCCAAGACGTCGCAGTTCGCGGCAACGCTCGCGGCACAAGTTGCCGGGCAGAACGTGCCGGTCAGTGCTCAGACCACGGCGGCCAACGTGCCGCTCCAGCAACATGTCACTGCCTATGATACGGCGGCACGCCTCAAGGCAGGCCTCGTGGCTTACGGCCAGGTCGGCGAGCATCGGACACATCATTCGAAGCCGCTCGATGGCTCCGCCAGCGACGGTGCGGCCGCCGCAGGATAGCCAGTCAGGCGCGCTGCGGTGCGCGTACCATCAGCAGGGGCAGGATCACGCCGACACCGACGCCCCATACGAGATGGATCACCAGCACGACCAGCATGCTCCGGAGCGCCCAGCCCGAGGCAACCGGCTGTCCCTTGAGGGGAAAGACGACGAACCACAAAACGAAATTGGCAATCACGCCCAGCATCAGGCCGGAGAACCAGGGCTGCACCGCCAACTTCGGCACGACCAGCCCATAGGCGGCGCCCCAGAGGCCACCCCAGAAGCAGAAGTTGAGCGTCTCCGGCACGCCCCAGGGGGGCGTGGGTCCCATCGGGTAGGGCGGCGGCATCAGTCCGGCGAGATGCAGGGTTGCCCAGGCGCCCTGGTGGAAGATCAGGACAGCGATCACACCGGCGACGAAGCCGAGAACGGCGCGTCTTGACGGCTCTACCGAGCGCATTGGGCTCCTCCCTGTCGCCCTTATCGTTGGCCGCCGAGCATCGGAGAGTGGCCGGAGTCCTGTCAAATTCCTTGCCGGCAGGGGACCCGTCGATTGTGCCGCGATCGCGCGACGGGCTACCGTGACCCATGCGAACGATTGTCGTAGCCGCCGCCATGGTCTCGGGTGGCCTCGCGTGCGCGACCACCGCGGTGCTGGCGGTGGACCTGCCGACGCGCAAGCCTGGCCTGTGGGAGGTCACGCTGAACATGCCCGGTGGCAAAATGCCGCCGCGGGAGATGAAGTTCTGCACCGATGCCGAAACTGACGCCGCGCTGTACAAACTCGGCATGAACGCGGCGCAGGGCATTTGCAGCCGCAACGACATCCAGCGCAGCGGCAACGTCGTCACCATGGATTCGGAATGCAAGCTGGGCGATACGAAGATGACGTCGCGCGCGGTGATGACGTTCACTGGCGACTCGGCCTACCACACCGACATCCAATCGCACTTCGATCCGCCGATAATGGGTCGTAGCGAGTTGTCGATGACGCAGGAGGCGAAGTGGGCCGGCGCATGTCCGGCCGACCTGAAGCCAGGCGACATGGTCGGGCCGAACGGCATGAAGATGAACCTGAAATCGGTCGGGCAGTGACGAGCGAGATAGCGGGGGTCTTTGGATGGACGACATGACGCATTCGGCTGAGCAGCGGTTCTGGCAACGCGCGCGGCGCCACATGCTGGGCTATGGCGGCGACTTCGTGCCGTTCGTTCCGGTGCGCGCGGAGGGGGCGTTTCTGTACGACGCGTCGGGCCGGCGGGTGCTGGATTTCACCTCGGGCCAGATGAGCGCGATCCTCGGCCATTCGCACCCGGAGATCGTCGCGACGGTGCGCGAGGCGGTGGGGACGCTGGACCACCTGTTTTCCTCGATGCTGTGCGAGCCGGTGGTGGCGCTCGCCGAGACGCTGGCCGGTCTGGTGCCCGATCTGCCGCGGGTGATGCTGCTGTCCACAGGCGGCGAGGCGAACGAGGCCGCGATCCGGCTGGCCAAGCTGGTCACCGGCAAGTGGGAGGTGGTGGGGTTCGCGCAGTCCTGGCACGGCATGACCGGCGGGGCGGCAGCGGCGACGTACAAGGCCGGGCGGCGCGGGATCGGGCCGCTGATGCCGGGGAATTTCGCCATTCCGGCACCGAATGCGTATCGGCCGCGCTTTGCCGGCGTGGGCTGGCGCGAGGAGCTGGACGACGCGTTCGAGTGGCTGGACAGGATGTGCACCGGCAACCTCGCGGCGTTCATCGCCGAGCCGGTGCTGAGCAGCGGGGGCGTGATCGATCTGCCGGTTGGGTATCTGGCGGCGCTGGCGGCGCATTGCCGCGCTCGGGGGATGAAGCTGATCCTGGATGAGGCGCAGACCGGCGTGGGGCGCACCGGGCTGATGTTCGCGTTCGAGCGCGACGGCGTGGTGCCGGACATTCTGACGCTCTCGAAGACGCTCGGGGCGGGGCTGCCGCTGTCGGCCGTGCTGACCTCGGACGCAATGGCCGCGGAGGCGGAACGTCGGGAGTTCCTGTTCTACACGACGCACGTGAACGATCCGCTGCCGGCGAGCGTGGGGCTGAAAGTGCTGGAGGTCGTGCAGCGCGACGGCCTGGCGGAGCGGGCGAAGGTGATGGGCGCGCGGCTGGCGGCGGGGCTGCGGGGTCTGCAACAGCGGTTCGACTGCATCGGCGACGTTCGCGGGCGGGGGCTGCTGCTCGGGCTGGAGTTCCGCGCGAGCGACGGGCGGGACGCGGCGGCGATCTCCGATGCGGTGACGGATTTGGCGCTCGAGCTGGGACTGTCAGCGAACATCGTGCGGGCGGGGGCGTCGCAGGGGGTGATGCGGATCGCGCCGCCGCTGACGGTGAGCGAGGCGGAAGTGGATCTGGGAGTGGAGCTGTTGCGGGAGGCGGTGGGAAAGGTGATGGGCACCGCCTGATGTCAGAAGTGTCTCGTGGTCGCGATCCCTGAGACTGCGTCGCGGCCGGGGAGACGGAGATCATGCCGCGACGGTGGCGGCTGAGTGCCGGTCGAGCGCGCGCAGGATGGGACTGGTGCCATTGACAAGGGCCTCGACGATCTCCGGCTCCGGCGGGGCGAAATCGAGGCGAGGCGGCAGGCCGCCGGCGGCGCGGATGCGGGCGGCACGATCGGCGTAGAGCACCGCGTATTGCTCAGCCTCGGAGAGTGATTCGAATTCTGTTGCGACGTGGTTTGGTGGTGGGGCGGGTTCGGCGGCCACCGACGGCGCGGACGGCGGTGCCGGTTCGGGAACCGTGGCCTCATGGAACCAGTAGCCGGCGCGCTCCATGGCGGCCGGGTGCATTGCCGTCAGCGCCTTGTCGCGTTCCGCCTGTGTGCGCCGGTATTCGCGCAGCAGGCTGCGCATCTGACGCAGGGTGGCGTTGGCCTGGGCGCGGCATTTGATCGTGGCGGCGAGGTCGTTGCGGAACTCGCCGGCGAGGCGAAAGCTGTCCATGGCGTAGGCCTCGGCCACGACGATGTCGGCGGCGAGTTTGGCCTCCAGCGGGTCGGTGGGGTGCAGTGCGACGACCGCAGCCATGGCGGCTTCGTCGCGGGCGGCGCGGACGTCCGGGGTGTCCGTGGCTGGCGGCGGGAGGGCGGCGCAGAGGGTGGCGAAGACCTCGCGGGCGATGGCGGGAGGGAGGTTCGGGAGGGTTTGCATGGCGTGCCGGCCCCTTGGCGGTGGCGAAGGGGGTGGATGTGGGTGTTAGTTATGGCGATATCAATGGTTAGTAATAATATCTGGGCCGCGATCCTTTCACCGGGTGCCACTGGCGTGACCTTCGGGGAGGGAACCCGAGCCGGCAGGTACTCCTGGGGAGGAACGAGCAGAGGGAAGTCTCTAGTGCGACCCCCTCTGTCCCGATACACTGATTGCTGCGACGCAGTCGTGGTAGATCTGGTTGTATCGAAGCTGGCGGTTCCTTACCTGCCAAAGCCCCTATAGAGACAGTCATGCCAGCTCTTACAGACGACGACCTAGAAACTCTGCTCCTCACCGGAGAGAGCGATCGCGCGGAACGAAAGAGAAGCGCTTCTGATTTGGACAGAATACGAGAGGCCGTTTGCGCATTTGCTAACGATCTTCCGGATCGACGTGAACCAGGAGTCGTCTTTGTTGGAATCGAAGATGATGGAAGCTGCGCTCGGCTTGCCATCACCGATGAGTTGTTGAAAACCCTGGGGCAGATTCGCGACGACGGAAATCTAACGCCGTTTCCGACCATGGAAGTCCGGCGTGCGCAAGTGGCTCGATGCTCCGTTGCTGTAGTCATCGTGCAGCCGTCCGAGAACCCGCCGGTACGCTGCAGGGGGCGGGCGTGGATACGTGTCGGGCCTCGGCGCGCAATAGCGTCCCCAGACGAGGAGAGGCGACTAACTGAAAAGCGTCGGTGGGGAAACCTTCCCTTTGATGCGCAGCCGGTCATTGGATCAGGCCTCGTCGACCTAGACCTTAATCGCTTTCAGCTTGAGTATTTGCCGGCGCTGGTCGCGGCCGATACCATTGCTCAGAATCAGCGAACGATTGAGCAGCAACTGCGGGCTTTGCGCTTGATTGATGGGATCGGGGTACCAACGACAACCGCGATTCTGATGCTTGGACGGTCACCACAGGAGTGGTTCCCGGGAGCCGTAATAGCTTGGCGGCGCGTTGCGGGGGTCAACCTCACAGATACCACGCTCGATGAACGGGTGCTTAGCGGCGCTATCCCTGATCAGCTGCGGCGAATCGATGAATTCATGGATGCTACAAACGCGGCCACCGTTGCAATTGGCGAAACGGTACATAGGCGGGAGACCGAATATCCGCTGGTTGCTCTCCAGCAGCTCGTGCGTAACGCCGTGATGCATAGGGCATACGAAGGTACGGCTGCGCCCTGTCGTGTGACTTGGTATTCTGATCGCGTCGAAATACTGAGCCCCGGCGGACCATTTGGGGCAGTTACGCCTCAGACATTTGGACTGCCTGGATTCACAGACTACAGAAATCCTACGCTATCCGAGGCTTTGAAAGGTTACGGCTTCGTCGAACGGTTTGGACAAGGCATCGAGATCGCTCGCGGGTCGCTAGCTAGGAACGGCAACCCGCCGTTAGAATTCCAATTTCAGCCCACTGAAAGTCCAGCCTGGGTCCATGTCACCATCAGGAAATAGCTATGAAAACGATTGCCCTGTTCAACAACAAGGGCGGCGTTGGCAAGACGTCTTTGCTCTACCACCTAGCGCACATGTTCGCGCTACGGGGGCGCCGGGTTGTTGCTGCCGACCTAGATCCTCAAGCGAACCTCTCAGGAATGTTTCTACAGGACGATCGCATTGAGGCGCTGTGGTCAGCTGGTGGAGCTGCAACCGTCTACTCGGCAATGCAGCCTCTAATCGAGGGAACAGGCGATCTTCTCCCTCCAACGCCACAAGCCGTGCAAGATCGACTCTCTTTGATTCCTGGCGACCTGACTTTATCCGAAATCGAGGACGAGTTATCTAATCAATGGCCGCGCTGCCTCAGCGGAGAGGCTCGCGCGTTTCGGGTTACCGCGGCTTTTGATCGCATGTTGCGCACAGTTGGCGCGGCGCAAAGTGCCGATCTCGGCTTAATAGATGTCGGCCCGAACCTCGGTGCCATAAATCGCTGTGCACTTGTATCTGCCGACTACGTTATCATACCAATTGGCGCGGATTTGTTTTCTATCAGAGGATTACAGAATGTTGGGCCGAAGTTGAAAATGTGGCGGCGAGAGTGGGCGGATCGCCGTAGTCGTGTGCCTACTGGCATCGGTTTTGAGCTGCCCAAAGGGAGCATGTGTCCGATGGGCTACGTGATCTCTCGGGTACTCCTCATACGGTCGAAGTGCCGCTAAGGCGTTCCAACGCTGGCTGGACAGAGCACCCAGGATCTACGCCGAAAGCGTTTTAGGTACGTCTGCTTGGGTGAACCAACAGACGGCAGACGAGAACCGTTTGGCGCAGTTGAAGGATTATCGCTCTCTTATGGCCATGGCACAGGAGGCTCGCAAACCGATGTTCTTGCTGCGGCCGGCCGATGGCGCCATTGGTGGCCACCAGGCCGCCGTGCAGGAATGCTATCGAGACTTCGAAGTTCTTGCTGAAGAAATCGAGCGCCGGATTGCGCTGTGACACCGCTACGCGGAGCCTGACACGAGCGTAAATGGGGGCGCTGGTTCAATCGATTTGGATGCCAGAACGCGGCCAAGCTGCTTTCGGCTTCCGTGGCTGCCGGATGGTCCGGTTCCGCAGCTTGATCCGATCAGATCGCACATCCCGCTGTAGAAACTTCGCGGGCGATGGCTGGGGGGAGGTTCGGGAGGGTTTGCATGGCTGCCGGCCCCTTGGCGGTGGCGAAGGGGGTGGATGCGGGAGTTAGTTATAGCGATATCAATAGTTAGTTAAGATGACACACCGCGGAATAATCCGTCCATGGGAACGCGTCCGGACGCACGAGCCGCGGTCCAGTCACTGGGGCAGCCCTAAGTGCGCTGCCGCTCGACAGCGTACAGTGATACGCTGCCCACCGGTTCAGGGTCGAGCAAGCCCGGCATCTGGGAAATACCCAATGAAGCAGTCTACCGGACGCACGGAAGCGTCGATCAGGTCCTGCAGTGCTGCCCCTCGAGGCGTTGCGATGGCCATCCGCTTTATGCAGCGCAACCTGGCTCGACCTCTCACGACCGGCGAAATCGCCGCCGCAGCCGGTACGTCCGAGCGCTCGCTGCGTCGGCAGTTCCATCGCTTCACTGGACAATCGCCCATCGCGTTCCACCGCCAACTGAGGCTGGAGGCAGCGCGTCAGGCCTTGTGCGACAACCACGCCAAAGCTGACATCACGACTGCCGCCGGCATGCACGGGTTCAGCCACCTCAGCCATTTCACCGGCCAGTATCGGCGACGTTATGGCGAGCTGCCGTCCGCGACATTGCGCGCGCTCCGCGAAGAAGCCTTGCCACTGCCTTCGCACGCCATAAGCGAACCAGTAAGTCTGATCGTTCTTCCGTTCATAGGCACGCACTCGGACTCCAGCAGCGCGGTGTTCGCGGAGACGATGACTGACCGGGTGATCTCGGCATTGACTCGCACGCGATGGCTCAGCGTTCGGTCGCCGGACAACGATCTGCCGGCCGCCAATAATTGGCGGGTCGCGCCAGCCCGCGCGCGGTATGTCGTTCGCGGCCGGATGCAGTGCATCGGTGGGCGCGTGCAGGCGGTCGTCAGGTTGATCGACGTTGCGACGGGGCGTCAGATCTGGGGCAATGCATTCGAGGGCGCGGCCGAATGCGCGTTGGAATTGCAGCAACGGGTGGCGGAGGGTGTCGCGAGCGCCTTGCCGGCCTGCCTGCGAGACACCAAAACGACCCGCGACGAGCCAAAGCCCGAGCGTGATCCTGTCGCGGTTCGCTACGCGACGCGGGCATTTCACGCGATATTGGAGATGACCCAGTGCGCGAATGGGCGTGCCTTGGAACACCTGGATCGGGCGCAATCGATCGATCCCGAGTTCCCTTTGGCCAGAGCATTGGCCGCATGGTGTCATGCCCAGCGGGCCGCTTGCGGTTTCGGCGACACGGTCGATGCTGGCCGCGACAAGGCGCGACGCCTGACGACGCTCACCTTGACGATGGACAACGAAGATCCGCTGGTGCTTGCCGTACTTGGTCACGCCAGCACCGTTGTCGCGGATCTCGATCTTGGGAGCTTACTGATCGAGAAATGCCTCGCCATTGATCCCAGTTGTCTGATGGGGTGGCAGCGACGCGGCTGGCTCGGTGTGTATCGAGGCAGCGGCGGAGCGCTGGCAGATTTCGACCGCGCACTCGCGCTCAATCCCCTTGGGCCTGAGAGGTTCAACACATTCCTCGGCATCAGCCAGGCGCACTTTCTGGCTGGCAATTATGAAGCGGCGGCCGACTGGGCGGCCCAAGGCCTTCGGCAGCGGCCGCATGAGACGTGGGCGCGCCGCATCGCCGCTGTCGCGTTGGTGCGCTGCGGACAGGTGACCGCGGGACGACAAGGCATTGCACTGCTGCGACGGCAGTATCCCGACATTACCGTGGGCGCCATCGTCAATGCCTTGCCGACGATGCCGGCGGAGCTCCTCGCCCGACAGGCAGAGGCGCTGGAATCAGCGGGCCTGCCAGTCTGAACTGCGATCCGAATGTGGCCGCTTTGGGCTGTCCGTGGCCGCGATGGGATAGCGTGGAAAGCCGTAGCGTCGGTAGCCTGCTCCAACAAGGCGAGTACGGTAGCTCCTGTTGAGGGTCACCAATCGTCGCGAGCCCACGATGACAAGAGGGAAGCAGTCATGAAATGCAGCTTGCTCGGTGCGCTGATGCTCAGCGCCATACTGTGGCCCGTCGGGACGTACGCGCAGACCGGCGCCGATCCGATGGGAAAAGCGGTCAAGCCCGACGACATGAAGTGGGAACCGCTGGAGGGCGGCTTCGAGATATCGATCCTGTATACAAATCCGACGACCAGGGCGACGTATCTTGTAATCCGCGGGCCAGGGAATCTGCACGTGCCAAGACATTGGCACTCGTCCAATGAATCGATCACGGTGTTGAAGGGCACGTTCGTGGTTGCACATGACGGCAGCGAGGACAAGACCGAGCTTAAGGCGGGGGGATTTGCCTACATGCCCGCGAAGATGATTCACGAAGCGTGGACCGGTGATGCGGGTGCGACCTATTTCATCATGGTGGATGGCAAATGGGACGTGAACTTCGTGAAGTAACCGAGCGGTGTGGTCTATGTACAAATAGACAATATGAGCAATGACGGGCCGCGGTCCCGTCACTGGGGCAGCCCGGGTCTGGAGTGCGCAACGGTAACAAGCAGACGCTCGTTCGTAGGGATTGCCAACCACAAGCATCGCCCCAGGAGGAGAGGACGGGTGGCTGCAGCACCAAGGCAGGCGGATCCCAGTCAGACGGCTTGCACCGTGAGATCTGCCACGCTCACTGCCCCGTCGGTGACGTAGTGGTTGACGTGCTCGACGGGCAGACGCTGACCGGATTGATAAGAGGTCACGTCTCCGATGACTCGACTTCGCCTCAACTCCGTGGCGATGTAGTCGCGCTCGGCATTCGTATCCGCATCGGTGGCGTGGGTGACCTGAAATGTGAGTTTGGTCAGGGAGAACCCGGTATCCCTGGTGCCGGCTCCGACCCAGAGAACGCGCGCATCCTCGGGTGGTCGGTCGGTGTTCAACCAGAATGCGGCCGTCCCCACTGTCTGCTCGGCATATGTGAGAGCCAAGGCCCAAAATCGGATGTGATGGCGCTTACGCGGGCTGTCATCGATCGCCTTCTGAAAGCCGATATCCTGACCGCGCCCAAAGAGATAGAGGGTGCTGAACGGCGCGGTCGGGTAGGGCCGATCGAGAACGAACGCCCCGATCATGCGCCACGAGCTTGAGAGCCCCAACCGATCAGCCTCTGACCATCCGGCGGTTGCGAAGGCGGAGCGGAGCTGTTGCAGCGTGCCAGTCAGCACGAGGTTGACAGGATCGCCGGGCAAGCCATCGCCGGTAATCGTGAAGCGCGGCACATGTCTGCGCTGTAGGATCTTGAGGCCCATGTGAACGGCACGCGGCAGAATGACATAGGCAGCAAGACCGTAAGTGACACCCAACGCCAGAACCCAGGGCAATCTGTGGTCCGCGAACCTGAAGACCACAAAGACGATCAGCCAGACACTTACGACTCCCAACCCAATGATCAGGAGACGCTGCAATAATCGTTTGAACACACTCTTCATCTGACCTCCAAAGTCGCGATGATTTTGTGACGCTAAAATCTCCTCGCCTCTGCTCCGCTGGCTCCGATAGAAAAAGAAATCCGTTCCAGCCGGTCCTCCCAACTTCTTGGAACGACCGCCGTGGGCGCATAGCCGCCGGGTTGCCGCTCTTACCGGCCCCACGGCAGTCTAGCTCTCGAGAAGGGCCGTGCGGGCCAGTAATGAGCGCCCTACCACGATCGGAGCCAAGCCCCGCCGTGACGAAGGGCACGACCTGCACTCAACTCAATTCACTCATTCCCCAGCAGGCCCTAACTGAACCAGGGCGGTTGCTTCGCCCAGTCATAACCGTGGCGCGCCTTCTGGAAGCCGTAGTCGAACAGGGTGCGCATATAGCCGGGGTCGAAGGGCTCCGGCAGCACCATGGTGAAATCAGTACCGATAAACGCGAGATTGTAGCCGACACCGTCAGCCTGGGTGGTGGTGTAGATCCGACCGACGTCGTTCTGGCCGCTCACGCCGATCATGGTGGTAATCGCGCGCTCAGCGATGCCGAGAGTGCGGCGGTCCACCGCGGCCCAGTCGGGATCGAGCCGTGCGTTGCGGATGACGTAGGCTTCGACATCGGGCACGGGTTTGCCTTGCCGCATGCGCTCGCGCCGCAGGCGGGTCAGCGATGGCGGGTAGAGGAATACCTGGGCGAAGGCGCCGCCGTCGACATGCATTTCCTGATACGCGACCCCGTTCACTGTCACGTCGATCATGCTCGGCGGGAAAGCACCTGGAATGGCGGCCGAAGCCAGCAGCACACGGCGGATCGTGTCGAGCGCACGGGGGTGGTTACTGGCGGCGATGGCGCCAATGTTCCAGATCACCGGCACCTGGGCGTCCAGGTCGGTCGTGGCGATCCAGAGCAGCCGGCCCTCGGCATAGCCCTTGGCGATGGCCGTCTGCATCTCAGTGGTCAGGTAACCAGAGATCGTCTTGTAGAGCGGTGCATTGTCGGCCATCGCGTCGCTGAACAGCGCGCCGACAATCAGGCCGCGCGGTTTGAGCACGTCGGCTGGCTCGAGGTCCGTATAGACGGCGCGCAACTGGTCGTCGTAGGCAGTACCGAGAAATGCGAACGGCGCGGTCAGAGCGCCGGTGCTGACGCCGGTGACCGCGAAGAACGTCGGGCGCGAGCCGGCCTCCGACCAGCCGCACAGCAGGCCGGCGCCAAAGGCACCGTTCTCGCCGCCGCCGGACACCGCCAGGATATTCGTCTGTGGCGGCAGATCGTCGGGCGCGAGGCCGAGCAGGCGCTGCTGGCGCTGGACGGCGGCCACAAGCTCGGCGCTCATCGCCTCGGTGCCGTGCGAGGGGAAGAAGCGCTCGTTGGGCAAGCCGAGTACGCTCGCCTGGGTGACATCGCCCCTCGGCACGGCCGGGCCGCGCACGGGAAGGGTGCATCCAGCGAGGAGCGCCGCACCGCCGCCCCCGGCCATGCGGAGGAGGTGACGACGGGAGTAACCCGCTCGAGCCATTGCGTCTGTCTCGCCTCCCGCTCCCCGGCTGTCAGGTTTTCCGAAGTTCCGTTGCATGATCCATTCCGCTGTCGAATGCCGCTCTTCGTTCGGTGCCCAAAGGCGTGGATGGCGGGGCCAAGCCCCGCCATGACGGCGACGCGCAACCCGTGCCCAGCTCGATTCACTTATTCGCCGGCAAACCCTTAATGCCAGCTACCGACTTGTTGGGCGAGAAGCTGCAGGCCGTGTCACCGGGCGGTTGCGGCCAGCCGCGGTGGGACTAAGCTGTCGGTCTGCCTGGGAAGGAACATCGCCATGACAGCCATGATCGACATGCACACGCATTGGAAGCCCGCCGAAATAGCTGACGCCCTGCGCGCCCGCAGCAAGGAACCGCGGATCCTGCGCAATCAGGAGGGTGCCGAGGTACTGACGTCACGGATGGGCGAAGAGCCGCTCGCCAAGGCGTTCGATGATGTTGAAGTTCATCTCGGCCGAATGGACCGCCAGGGGGTTGAGATGAGCGTGCTGTCGCTCCTCGGTACGTTCTGCTGGATCGAGTCGCAGCCGCCGGACGTGTCCGGAGCGCTGTGCCGGCGCGTCAATGACGGGTTTTCGGCGATCTGCCAGGAGCATCCCGGCCGCTTTGCCGCGTTCGCCGCGCTGCCGCTGACGGATATATCCGCCGCAGCCGCGGAACTCGAGCGGGCGCTCGGGCTGCCGGGCGTGATCGGCGCGCAGCTGCCAGGCAATTTCTTCCTCACGCGCGCCGACGGCGAAGCCGCACGTCCGCTGCTGGAGGTTGCCAACCGCCATCGCGCGACGCTGTTGATCCATCACGGGCCACGGCCGGGCGACGCTTATCCCAAGGTCTCGGGCGACACCGACAACGCGCGGCGGCGGAATGGCACGCTGGATATGCAGGCGAGCCTGTCGTCGGTGATGGTGACGCTGTGTCTCACCGACCTGCTCGCGTCGTATCCGGACGTGACGGTCGTCGTGCACAATCTGGGCGGCAACATTCCCTACGAGGTCGAGCGCATGGACCACCGCAGCATGCTCGACACGCCGGATGAGGAGTTGCCGTCGTCGCGCTTCCGGAAGGCGAAGGTGTATGTGGATTGCAACTCGTTCGGTCCGCGCGCGATCGAGGCGGCGGTGAGTTTGTACGGCGCCGAGCGGATCGTGTGCGGCACGGACGGCAGCGCGTTCGGCGTGGACTGGACGCGGAAGGCGCTCGAGGATGCGCAGATCGGCGAAGAGGCGCGCGAGCAGATCCTGCACCGGAATGCGGCCGCGATGATGGCGCGGGTCGTGGGGGGCGTGGCGCGGGAGATGGCCGCCGACTGATGCGACGAGCGGCACCGGTTCCCGCCGCTCAGTCGGCGTTGAACTCCTGGACGGACACTGCGGCGCCCGGCGGATCGAGGCTGATTTCGCCGGAGACGAAAATCTCTGTGGCGATCTGGTCGTTTGGCAAACGCGAGTGGCGAACGATACGCTGCTCGTCGGGCCAGACGATCAGGTAATGCTGCACCGACGGCAGCTTGAAGTAGGCACGCAGCTTGGTTGCCCGATCCCGTGTGCCGCTGTCCGGGGACAGCACCTCGACCAGTATCAAAGGGTCCGAGACCCTGGTGGCGTCGCCGGGCAGCGGCGGTCCACAACGCAGGAGAGCATCGGGCTCAAAATCGCTGTTCTCGACCTGAACCGTCATGCCGTTACCGAAGACCTGGCGGGACGCCAGTCCCGCCTCTCTCAGGGCGCGCCGCAGGGCATCACGCGCTGCACCCTTGCGTAGGTTGTGTGAGGCTCGCTCGGGCGCCATCGCGACCACGATGCCATCGATGCGCTCGAACCGGCCGGACGGCTGCTGGTCCACCCAGGCCAGGAACTCCTCCCGGGTCATGGGGGCCTCGGGCTCGTAAGTCTGGGCACGTGCCATGGCGGGACCTCCCAGGTCGCTCATTCTAGGAGGTAACACTCGGGGGTGGGCGGTCAACAGCGCGAGCCGTGCGGTGCCGGGCGGTGCTTCAAGGTATCAAGGTGTGGCCGAACGTCTGCTGATGCTTTATGCGGGAGTTTCGTGCATCAAGTCACCACTCACGTTGACCTTGTATGTTCCACGAGACCCTGACACTTCTGGCACTCATCGCCTTCATGTTGGTAATCAAACCGGCTGCCGCGGCGGATCGTCTGGTCGACGGCGTGCCGCTTCCAGG
Source organism: uncultured Alphaproteobacteria bacterium (assembly GCA_963818775.1). Lineage (GTDB taxonomy): Bacteria > Pseudomonadota > Alphaproteobacteria > Acetobacterales > Acetobacteraceae > JAMXLO01. Next base: position 32,164 of record CAWFUF010000024.1, read on the forward strand.
GGACGCACAAGTAGCGACCGTTGTGGAGACGGATCCCGCCGAACTTCGACAGTGGGCGGGCGTATGGGTCGGTGCCTGGGGTGGAACGCTGAAGCATGTGTTGCTGGTCGAGTCCATCGCGGCGGATGGATGCGGCGCGGGTGGTCTATGCCATCGGCGACAATCCCTGGTTTGGAATACGGCGGGCCTGGTCTCGGCATGAGGCGACTGTGGCCGGACGTCGCCTGACCATCTCCGAGGCCGGATTTTCCGCGACCTACGATCTCAATGACCAGGGCGGATTAAGCGCGACGTACACTCGTGGACAGATTGTCAGCCGCGCGGCCATGACGAAGACGGATCTGGCCACGCTGACGGTACCGGGTGCCGTTGTTGCATGGACGCGCGGCAAGTCCGAGCTTATGCAAACCGCTCTGGTCGAGGACGGCAAGCCTGTCGATCTGGAGGTAGTGATCTTCAGACCCAAGGGAGCGGGGCCGTTTCCTTTGGCGGTGTTCAACCACGGCTCGACGGGCCGCGGCATCACTCCGTTGCTGTTCACGGAAACCTTGTTCGACGTCGGTCTCGCGGACTTTCTGAATGATCGAGGTTGGATCGTCGCATTTCCCCAGCGCCGGGGCCAAGGCAGGTCGGGAGGTCTTTACGACGAGGGATTTTCCGCAGATCGCCGGCAAGGTTATACCTGCGATTTCGATACGTCGCTGTCGGGTGTTGAGCGCGCTTTGACCGATATCGCGGCGGCCATGGCCGCGCTCAAGCAACGTCCGGACGTTGCTCCGTCGCGTGTCCTGATCGGGGGGAAGTCTCGCGGTGGCATCCTATCGGTCGCTTATGCTGGCATGCACCCGGATCAGATATTTGGCGTCATCAATTTTGTGGGCGGCTGGTTGGGAACCGGCTGCGACACCGCGAGCCGCCTCAACGGCACGTTGTTTGAGCGGGGAGCGCGGTTTGATCGGCCGACGCTTTGGCTATACGGCCATCACAACTCGTTTTATGACATCGAGCATAGCCGGAACAACTTTGCCTTGTTCCGGAGCGCAGGCGGACGAGGCACCTTTATGGAATTGGATGTGCCCGGTGGGAATGGTCACTTCGTCCTCAGTGCTCCTGAGTTGTGGAAGAGACCGGTCGCAGAATATCTGAGATCCCTGGCTGACGGTGCGAAACAAAGATAGAAGAGCTATTACTAACGTGGCGCGCCCATCGCGGGCATCTCTTCCAACAATCGCCCAAGGCCCGGGAGAGCCTCGTCGGCACGCATGATCTGGAGCATCGCCCAGAGCGTGGCCTGGTTGGTGGTGATGACAGGCTTGCCGATCGCTCGTTCCCAGTCGGATATGAACGACATCGTTGGAAAGTTGCCGCCTGGAACGACGAAGACTTCAATTTCCGGGCGATTGGTCCGGGTGATTGCATCGCGCGCCAGTTCCTGTCCGAGCGTCGGGTATAGGACCGAGTCGGTGCCGGAAAAGCTTTCGCTTGCTACAACCTCCAGCCCATATCTGGCGGTGTAGTGGTGTTCGAGCAGTTTGAGCGTCGCGACTGGAAATGGTGCCACCAGAGCGATGCGCCGAGCGCCGAGAGCCCGCACCGCCAACCCAATTGCTCTGGCTGAGGTGATCGCCGGAACCCCGGCGGCTTCGCTCATGCGTCTGATGATCTTGTCGTCAAAGCCGTCAGACGAAAGGCTCGCGGCGGTCTGAGCCAGGGCCACCACCGCGACCCCGGCGTCGCCGAGCAGCCGCGCCTGATAATCGACATCGGCGTCGCCGCCGCGCGGACTGGTCTCCGCGCCGCTGCTCAGCAGCGGTATGCGTGCGACATGGACCTGCAACGTCGCCGGGAGCAGCCGACCATACTCGGTTTCGACGGTGGTATTGGTCGCTGGCACAAGAACGCCGAAATGGTGCATCGTGTTGAGGTCCACCCCTGAAGCTGGTGAGCGCTTTTGGATGTTGGATCACGCCGGGCGTACGTTCCAGGGATACGGCCTCGCACCAGGCAGGATGCCAGTGATCGATTTGCGGAAGGCTGTGCGCTCGTAGGGTTGACCGAGCGGGATCGTCGGCGCCTCCATCATCGCGAGGTGTCCCAACTCCTTTGCGAACCGCTGCTGCGACGCCTGATCGGGCGCGTAGGCCCAGGCGTTCGCCAGTTCCTCGGCTTGCGCATTCGCCCACCAGCCGAACCATCCGGCGGCTCCCTGACCGCGCACAAGAAACGATGACCCGGGATTGGCGCAGACCGTGGCTGGAAGATGGCCGAGAAACATGCTCCAGCCACCTCTCTCGACCGACTCCTGACTTGCGCGGCGCTTCAGAAGGCTACCATAGTCGGTTTGCTGCAGATCGACGTTCATGCCCATTCTGTGCAACGAATCGGCGCTCACCTGAGCGAGTGCGCTATAATCTGGACGGTCGGCCGGGTTGAGGATGACGACCTTCTGGCCGGCATATCCTGCATCCTTCAAAGCGGTGCGGCCGGCATCGAGGCTGCCAGGAACCAGCGAAGCATCATCGTCCGAGTAATACGGCGTCTTCCGCGGCCACAGGCTTTTGCATTGCGTCCAGGTCGAGGTGTCGTCGCCAAATGCGGCGCGCATATAGTCCTCTTGCACCACCCCCCTCATCACGGCGCGGCGCAGGCGCACATCGTCGAACGGCGGCTGTAGGCAATTGAGCCTTATGAAGCCCAGCTTCCCATACGGATTCGCGATCTTGGAAACTATGTCAGAATTCGCGACAAGCATCGGCATCAGATCAACCTGCGGTGCCTCCAACCAATCGACCTCGCCGGTCATCAGCGCGGCGGCGGCGGTGGCCGAGTCGGGAACACTCAACGCGCCCGAAATGCACGATCTTCCCACCCGAGGCCCAATCCGGCGGCTCTTTGCGCGGCACGTACGCATCGAACTTCTCATAAACGACGCGGTTGCCGGAGTTGTATTCACCAGCAATGAAGCGGTACGGTCCCGATCCCACCATCTCCTTCACGGCCGTATTCGGATCGGTGTGTGCGAGATGCTCCGGCATGATCCACGCCGCGTTATCGGGCAAGGCGATCGCGTCGAGCAACAACGGGAACGGCCGTGTCAGTCGGATCTCGATGGTGCGGTCATCCCGAGCTGCCGATGTGTCAACGGCCTGGGAGAGGAGCTGGCCGAACGGCGTGCAGGCACACCAGCGTTGGAGGCTCGCGATGCAGTCTATCGCCCTTACGGGCGTCGCATCATGGAACGTCAGGCCATCGCGCAGCCGGATGCGCCACGTGCGGCCGTCGTCCGATACCTCGTGCCCGGATGCCATCTGCGGCCGTGACGTCAGGCTACCGTCGACCGCATAGAGCGTATCGAAAACATAGTCTCCGTGGAGGCCCGCGCCCGCGTCCGAGGACCAGTTCGGGTCGAGAACGCTGAGATTTGCGAGTGGAACGAAACGGAGCGTGTTCGCCCGCCGGTCCTGGCCAATGGCGGTCTTGGTGAGAAGAGCAGCGGAACTGCCGGTCAGCATTGCTCGGCGGCGCATATCCTTTGTCCCTTCGCGACTCCTGTGTGCGCCTTTACGCGAACACAGTGCCGATCATCGAGCGGCACATTGCATCGTCCTCCCACACATCACAATGACCCTGATATTTGACGGAGGGTCGGTTGCCACGGCGGCGAGAGAGCAAGTTTCTCGCACGGAATGCTCTGCTCAGGCCGGTCAGTCTCCATCGTCGAACAGATTCTCGCGCAGCGTCGCGCCCTTGTACTCGGTGCGGAACCGCCTACGGCGTTGCAACTCCGGAACCAGCAGATCCGCGATAGCGGCCAGATCGGCTGGCATCGATACCACGTGGCCTAACATGAAGCCGCCGCGGCTGCCGGTGGCCTCGAACACCTCTTCCATATGATCCGCCACCTGGGCCGCCGTGCCAGCGACGGTGCGCTGATAGCCGGTGGCAAAGCGCATGCCATGCTCGAAGAATTCCTTGCGCGTGATCTCCGTATTGGCGCCCAGCTCGACGATCAGTTCGCGCACAAAGCCGACCGGCGAGGCTTGGCTGGCGACGATCTCTTTGTGCAAGTCGCCCAGCTTGAACAGTTCCGGCAGGGTGTCGAAGTCGTAACCCGAATTGTGTGACAGATAGACGCCGGCGCCTTCCAGCGGAATCGCGGTCAGCAGGCGCTCGCGCTGAGCGATAGCCTCGCGTTCCGTCTCGGCGACGACCGTTGGCTGCTGCCAGATAATGCCCATAGTCTGCGGGTCACGGCCCAATGCCGCCACTGCATCGTCCAGCGCCTTGCGTTGGGCGATCTGCAGTTTCAGCGGCATGTCGGCACCGAACGCCATGTCTGCAACGTAGGCGGCGGCGCGGATGCCGCGCGGTGACCCGCCGGCTTGCAGCAACAGCGGCCGGCCCTGCGGCGAGGGCGGCGTGTTAAGCGGCCCGCTGATTTTGAAGAACTTCCCACGGTGCTCGACGTCGTGCACCTTCGCCGGATCGCCGACCTGACCGCTGGCATGGTCCCATAGCATGGCATCCGGCTCGACGCTGTCCCAGAGCGTGCGGCAGACGTCGATGAACTCCTCCATCCTGTCATAGCGTTCGTTATGGTCGACGATCTCGTCGTAGCCATAATTGGCGTAGTCGGACCGCCGCGTGGACGTGATGACGTTGAAGGCGATGCGCCCACCGGTGACATGGTCAAGCGAGTTGAACAACCGTGCCAGATAGTAGGGGTGCATAAATGTCGTGGAATAGGTGACGCCGAAGCCGAGATGCTTCGTGACCCGCGACATTGCCACCGCGAGCGGCGCCAGGTCCTGACGCGGCCAGGAGATACCCCAGCGCACCGCCGCGTCACGCGAGGCCTGCCAGGTGCTGGGTACGCCGGTGCCGTCACCGGAAAACAGCATGTCGAGCTTGCCGCGCTCGGCGATGCGGGCGATCTCCTCGAACATGGTGACGTCGGGATAAGTCTTGCCCGGCCATGCGCCCGGCATGCGCCACCGGCCATCCATGTGGATGTACGAGAGATCGAAGGCGAGATGCATCCGCTTCGGCATGCGACGGTCCCCGTCGTGGATCCGCCGACCAACCAAGCAAGAATGAGGCCGCGAAGGGAGATTGGCAGCTTCTCCAAAGAGCCAGTTGGGTGCGATGCGAGCGGGCTGCTCGCCAGCGTGCGGAGTGGACGTTATCGTTCGGCGACCACACCGGAGGCCTTGGCATGAAGATCACCGCCGTCCGCGTCCTTCGCCTCTCCGGCACCATGCCGACCGAAGGCCCGCTCTGGGAGGAACGGCTGGTCCGGCCGATCGACATCTACACCGAGTACCGTATGCGCGAGGACTTCGAGGGTGGCGCCCAACTCGATCCCAACCACTTCCGCCTCGAACAACACTTCGTTCGCGTCGAGACCGATGAAGGCCCGGTCGGTATCGCAGGCCCGTTGCCCGACATGGTCGCCGCGTTCGTCGCCAAGCGCCTGCGCCCGATCATCCTCGGCCAGGACCCCGTGGCGCACGAAAAGCTGTGGGACCAAATGCACCGGATCATGGTGCACGGCCGCCAGGGTGACGCGATGCTGGCAATCAGTGCGATCGACTGCGCACTGTGGGACCTGAAGGGACGCTGGCTCGGCCAGCCGGTTTACCGCCTGCTTGGCGGACCGACGCGCGACACGGTTCCCGCGTATGCATCGATGCTGGGGTTCGCTGTACGGGACATGGGCCGCGTGCGCGAGCGCGCCGCTGAATACCAGGCGATGGGCTATCCCGCGCAAAAATGGTTCTTCCGGCACGGCCCGATGAGCGGTCACGACGGGATGCGCGAGAATGTCGCACTGGTGCGCACGCTGCGCGAAACACTCGGCGACGATTACGACATCATGCTGGACTGCTGGCAGTCGTTCGATCCGATCTACGCGGTGGAACTCGCCGATCGCATCGCCGAATTTCATCCGCGCTGGCTTGAGGAGTGCGTGATGCCGGACCGCATCGACAGCTATCGCCGTATCAAGGAACGCACGCAGATTCCCTTGTCCGGCGCCGAGCATGAGTACACCCGCTGGGGATTCAAGCGTTTCATCGACGCCGATGCACTGGATGTGCTCCAGCCGGACATCTACTGGGCGGGCGGACTGTCCGAAGTCCTTAAGATCGCCGCCTATGCGTCGGTGCACGACATGATGGTGATTCCGCACGGCCATTCCACGCCGGCGGGGTTGCACTTCTCACTGGCGCAGTCGCCATTGTTGACGCCGATCCAGGAGTACCTGGTGAAGTGGAACGCGATCAACCAGCACTTTCTCGCCAATCCGATCACACCGCAGCATGGCGAATTCGCGCTGCCGACATTGCCAGGCCTCGGCATGGATCTCGATCCGGCAAAAATCGAGGCGCAGGACGAGGTTTAACGGCTGATCTCCGCGCCCATCAACTTCGGCCAAGGCGCCGGGCACGGATGCGTTGTGCCAGTGCTTGTGGTTCGTCGGACACCAGATCACGTTGCCCGCCCGGATTTCAACGACCGGCCCGCGCCGGCATTGGGTCGACCTGCACCTTGACCGTGTTTGGTATTGGATGGTCGGCACAGACCGTCGACGAAAACGTCGAGCAGGCGCAGCACGCTCGCCTGCCAGCCGGGCTGGTCGTGCAGGTAGCACATGCCTACGAGAGCCCGCAGGAGGTCCTCCGAGCTGATATCGGCACGGATCTCGCCCGCCGCGACGGCGCGGTCCAGCAACGCGCCCACCGCCTTGGTCAGGCGCTCGAACGAATAGGCGGAGAGTTCCGAGGAGCTGTTCACCGCCAGAGCAAGCGCCGCCGACATGCCTTTCTTGGTGGCGACGAATTCCACGTTCGAGCGCAGCCAGCGGCGCAGCGCTTCGACCGGAGATGCTTCGGTCTTCAACTGTTCGGCAAGATCGGCGAGCTGCTCGACCTCGCGCCGATAGACCGCCTCGAACAGCGCTTCGCGGGTCGGGAAATGCCGGTACAGTGTGCCGATGCCGACCCCGGCGTGCCGCGCCACCGCCTCCAGGCTGGCATCGGAGCCGCCGGCGCTGAACACCGCCTTCGCTGCCTCCAGCACCCGCTCGCGATTGCGAACCGCATCGGTGCGCGGCTGCCGGATGGCCTTGTTCGAATGTTCTCCCATATGGCTCGTTCACGTTCTCTGGGCTACTTGAAAGCGGAGGCACCCTCCGTATATAGCGCCAGATCAGACCAAAACAGAGCGGTCCCGTTCATCAACCGCCACCCCAACTCGCCGCGTTACGCGCCCCGCGTTGGCTGGGGCCTGGTCCGAGGATAGCACTGATCGGAGCACCGCATGAGCTTATCGATATCGCTGACCGTGAATGGTGTGGCACGAGACATTCCGTTGGACGATCCACGGGTCACGCTGCTCGATCTCCTTCGCGAACGGCTTGATCTGACCGGCACCAAGAAGGGCTGCGACCGTGGCCAGTGCGGCGCGTGTACGGTGTTGGTCGACGGCCGACGGATCAATTCGTGCCTCGCTCTCGCGCTCAGTTGCGACCGCTCGCATGTCCAGACAATCGAGGGCGTGGCTCAAGGCGACGTGCTGCATCCGATGCAGGCGGCGTTCATCGTGCGTGACGGTTTTCAGTGCGGCTTCTGCACGCCGGGCCAGATCATGAGTGCAATCGGCCTGATGCAGGAAGGTCAGGCCGGGAACGATCCCGAACGAGTGCGCGAAGGCATGAGCGGCAATCTGTGTCGCTGCGGCGCCTATGTCGGGATCACCGAGGCGGTGCTGGACGCTCAGAAGGCAATTGGCGAGCTCGATCGGAAGCATGCGGCATGAAGACCTTCGATTATCTCCGGCCCACGACGATCGCCGAGGCCGTCGCTGCCGCGTCCGAGCCAGGCGCAGCTTACCTCGCGGGAGGCACCAATCTGCTGGACCTGATGAAAGGCGGAATTACACAGCCGCGCCGTCTGGTCGACGTCAATCATTTGCCGGGGCTCGACGCGATCGAGCAGCTGGCCGATGGCGGCGTGCGGATCGGCGCGCGCGTGCGTAACGCCGACCTGGCGCACGACGCTGCGTTTGCCCGACGCTTTCCCGCGGTGGCGGAGGCCTTGCTGTCCGGTGCTTCGGCGCAACTGCGCAATGCGGCGACGGTCGGCGGCAATCTGCTGCAGCGCACGCGGTGTGCGTATTTTTACGATGTCGCCAGCGCCTGCAACAAGCGCCAACCAGGCGCCGGCTGCGAGGCGCGCGGCGGCGACACACGGCTGCATGCGGTGCTCGGCTGGAGCGAGAGCTGCATCGCGACCAACCCGTCGGATTTCTGCGTCCCGCTGGTGGCGTTCGACGCAGTGGTGGAGATCGCGGGCGGAACCGGTCAGCGCGAAGTATCGCTGGAGAGCTTCCACCGTCTACCCGGCGACACGCCAGAACGCGAAAGTGTGCTGGAGCCGGGCGAGCTGATCGTTGCCGTGCGCCTGCCGGCCGAGGCCGCGGGATTCTCGGCGCACGCCCGTTACCTGAAGGTGCGCGAGCGCACCTCGTACGCCTTCGCGGTCGTGTCGGCCGCCGCCGCATTGCGGATCGAGGAAGGCGCCATCGCTGAGGCGCGGATCGCGCTCGGCGGCGTCGCGCTGAAGCCGTGGCGCGCACGCGCGGCGGAGTCGGTGCTGACAGGCGCCCGGCCCGATGGCGTCGCCTTCCGCCGTGCAGCCGAGGCAGCGCTCGCCGGTGCGACGCCATCCGGCGACAACGCGTTCAAAATCGAGCTCGCGCGGCGGATTGTGACGCGGGCTCTCACATTGGCCGCGGCGGGCACGCCGGACCGTGTGCCAGCGCTGCCGGCCTCTCCCTTCGCCCATGCTCCCGGAGCTCTCATGCATGTCTGATATCGCGCTTACCCCGACTCCGGCTCATCAGCGGCACGGCTCCAATATCGGCCAGCCGATGACCCGCCGTGACGGCATCCTGAAGGTCACGGGCGGCGCGCGCTACGCGGCCGACCATCACCCGCCCGGCATGCTTTACGCCGCTCTGGCGGTGGCTAGCATTGCGCGTGGCCGGGTCACCTTCCTGGACCTCTCGGCTGCGAAGGCGCATCCGGGCGTGGTCGAGGTCATGACGCCCGACAACAAGCCGGAGCTGGCGCTGGATCCGAACGCGAAGCTGCACCCGTTCATGTTCCGGCTCGACCTGCTGCAGAACGACCGGGTGCGTTACGCCAACCAGCCAATCGCGGTGGTGATCGCCGGGACGCTGGAGGCCGCGACGGAAGGTGCCGCGTTGCTGTCGCCCCGCTACGAAACCGCTCCGGCACGGGTTGGATTGGATTCCGACGAGAGCTTCGTGCCACCCGCGGTAGGCGTCGGCACTCCCGCCGCGGTGCAGCACGGCGATGTTGCGGCAGGCCTCGCGGCGGCGTCCATTCGCATCGACGCGACCTACGAGACATCGCCGCAATATCACAATGCGATGGAGCCGCACGCGATCGTCGCGGCATGGGATGGCGACACGCTGTCCATCGATACGCCGAGCCAGGGCCTGACGATGGCGCAGGCACGCGTTGCCGAACTGTTCGGCATTCCGCCCGAGAACATCCAGATCCGCAGCCCGTTCCTGGGTGGCGGCTTCGGTTCGAAAGGCTTCATCGCCGGTCCTCAGGTACTCGGCATCATGGCGGCCCGGCTGGTCGGCAAGCCGGTCAAGCTGGTGCTGCGGCGCGAGCAGATGTACGGCCCAGTGGGCCATCGCGCGCCGACCCGGCAGACGCTGCGACTGGGTGCCGACCGCGAGGGTGCGCTGACGGCTATCGACCATCACACCAAGACATCTTCCAGCACGTTCGACGACTTCTTCGAGCCTGCCTCGGACGCTTCGCACACGCTGTATGCCAGCCCAGCCATCGCCACGTCGCACGAAGCGGTGCGGCTCGACACTGGGACGCCCCTGTTCATGCGCGCGCCCGGCGAGGCGACCGGCTCGATCGCCCTGGAGAGCGCGATCGATGAGATGGCGCAGGCTTGCGGCATGGACCCGCTGGAGTTTCGCCTGAAGAACTATGCCGAAGTGGAACCGGCCTCCGGCAAGCCGTTCTCCTCGAAAGCGCTGCGGCAATGCTACGCGCAGGGTGCCGAACAATTCGGCTGGTCAAGGCGGCCGCTCGCGGCGCGGCAAATGCGCGACGAGGCTGGGCTGCTGGTTGGCTGGGGCGTGGGTACCGCGACCTTCCCGGCGATCATGTTCCAGGCGCAGGCCCGCGCGGTGATCCGGCGTGACGGCAGTGGCGTAATGGAGATCGGTGCGCACGACATGGGCCAGGGTGCGGCGACCGCGCTTGCTCAGATCGCGGCCGACGGGCTCGGCCTCGATATCGATCAGGTCGAGTTCCGGACTGGCACATCTGATTTGCCGGATGCCGGTATCGCGGGCGGGTCCGCTCATACCGCCACGGCCGGCATGGCGATCCATAGCGCCGGCGCCGACGTCATCGCCAGGCTGGCGGAGCTGGCCATGGGCGACGACCATTCGCCGCTATTCGGCGCCGACAATGCGGGCGTCGTGGCCCGGGGAGGGCGGCTGTTCCGCCGAGACGATGAAAGCCGCAGCGAGAGCTATGGCGATATCCTCGCGCGAGCCGGGGTCGCGGAAATCGATGGGCGGGGCAACAGCGCGGCGGACCCGGCGGCGCAGTCGAACTACGCCATGCATGCGCACGGCGCCGTGTTTGCGGAGGTGAAGGTAGATCCCGAGTTGGGGCAGATCCGCGTCACTCGTCTGGTCGGTGCCTTCGCCGCCGGCCGGGTGATCAATCCGCGGCTTGTGCGCAGCCAGTATTATGGCGGCATGATCTGGGGCGTATCGTTCGCCCTGCATGAGCACGCCGTGATGGACTTACGCTCCGGCCGCCCGATGAACCCAAACCTCGGCGAGTATCATGTGCCGGTGAACGCCGATGTGCCCTCGCTGGAAGCCATTCTCGTCGACGAGTACGACCCACACGTCAACGCGCTCGGCATCAAGGGCGTCGGCGAAATCGGCATTACCGGGACCGCCGGTGCGGTCGCCAATGCGGTGTGGCACGCGACCGGCGTCCGCGTTCGTCAGTTCCCGATTACGCTCGATCGTCTGATTGAGCCCGCTCTGGGATAGCTGCACTCGCGGCGCCTACGGTCGCAGCTTCGCTGAACCAACCGTGGCACAAAGCTCCTCAACGCGACCGCGATGGGCGCAACACCCCAGCGGTGGGCCGTGCAGACGCTGTAATCAATCGCAGAATACCGGACAAGACTAGGTTCGTATCGGTGCACTGGGGGTGTCGAATTGGGTGAGGGAAGCGACGGCCGACTACTCGGATGTCAGCATCTCGTGGTGCACTCGAGCCAGAATCTCGAACGACCGCTTCCGTGCACCATGATCGAAGATCTGCGACGCGACCATCAACTCGTCGGCTCCGGAGGACGAGATGAAGGCCTGAAGTCCGCGCCGCACTGTCTCTGGCCCGCCGACGATTGAGCAAGCCAGGGCATCAGCCAGCATGGCGCGCGCTCGTGGGTCGAGCCCTGCGTCGAGATCGTCGATTGGGGGCGGCAACTTGCCGGGGCGACCACGGCGCAGATTCAGGAACGCTTGCTGCAGGGACGAGAACAGACGCAGCGCCTCGGCGTCCGTCTCTGCTGCGAACACGTTCACGCCCAGCATGACGTGGGGCGTGGCCAGGTAATGGGAGGGCCGGAATCGGGCACGGTAGGTCGCCACCGCTTCCGGCAGCTGCTCTGGCGCGAAGTGAGAGGCGAACGCATAGGGGAGGCCCAGCATGGCAGCCAACTGCGCTCCGAACGTGCTTGACCCAAGGATCCAGATTTCAATTGGCTCACCCGCGCCTGGCACCGCCTGGAGCGCTTGACCCGGGACTGCAGGCTGGAAGTATTCCAACAACTCCATCACATCGTGCGGGAACTGATCCGCATCTGCGTGCAGGTTTCGCCGCATGGCTCGGGCGGCGACCTGATCGGAGCCAGGCGCACGGCCGAGACCGAGATCGATCCGTCCCGGATGCAGTGCGGCCAGGGTGCCGAATTGCTCGGCGATGATCAGAGGTGCATGGTTTGGCAGCATGACGCCGCCGGCTCCGATCCGAATGGTGCTTGTGCCGGTGGCAACATGCGCCAGAGCAACCGCCGTAGCGGCGCTTGCAATGCCCGGCATGTTGTGATGCTCCGCCATCCAGTATCGCTGATAGCCCAGTGCCTCGGCATGGCGGGCGAGGTCGAAAGAGTTGCGCAGTGCCTGGCCGGCGTTACTGCCTTCAGGCACAGGTGCAAGGTCGAGGACCGATAACGGGATCATCCGTGGTATATGGGACTGGATGTGCTCTCTCGAACAGTCGGTTCGTGGTCCATCGAGCTTTCTCTTTGCCCGGATGCCGTTTCCAAGGCCGCCGGAAATGCTTCAGGGGGAGCAGCCTCGAGGCTTCGGCAGGGTTAAAAGGACGGAAGCGCAAGATGGACGACGACGAGGCCCCGCGGCTCACGCTGGACGGCAAATTCTACATGACCCCGACGGGCCACGCGCAGCTCAGGGAAGAGCTTGTCACGTTGATGAACGTCGAACGACCCCGCGTGGTCAACGTCGTTTCCTGGGCCGCTGCCAATGGAGATCGCAGCGAGAACGCAGATTACCAGTATGGCAAGCGGCGCCTGAGTGAGATCGATCGAAGGGCACGCTTCCTGGTAAAGCGGATGGAGGATGCCATTGTGGTTGAGCCGTCCCGGCAATTAGACCGTGATCGCGTCTTCTTTGGTGCAACCGTGTCCTATGTCGGTGGCTCTGAAGGCGAGCGTACAGTAACAATTGTGGGTATGGACGAAGCCGACATCAGAAAGGGCAAGATCAGCCTGACAGCCCCAATCGCCACGGCGCTGATCAAGGCACGAGCCCGCCGTGGCGACGAAGTGGCCGTGCACACACCAAGGGGCGTGGAAATTATCGAAGTGCTGTCTGTCAGCTACCCAAGCCCGGCTGTTCCACACGAGGATGCCGCGACCATGGGCCCAGTCGGTAGCGTCGGCGAACATGTGGATCGCCGGACCGAGCAAGGCGCTCATCCATTGCCAGGTACTCGGCCAGACGAATAGCGGCTGCAGTGCAACAAACGAACCGCGGGGCGACATGAAGCTGCTACGCTACGGACAATCGGTGCCGTAGCAGCCCGCGTTGCTGGCCAACGATCGGTGCCTATCCGCCGTTATACGAATATCGATGGAATGCCATCATCGCGACACAGACGCCGAAGCGGTTCGGGTGCCTGTACAGCCGCGCTCGCGGTGCTGGAGGTGATCCCCGAGGAAAACCTGCGACGTCCTGCAGCGGATCATCTCAAGGCACCAGGGACAACGAGCTGAACGCACTGCTGCCATGGAACTGGCATCCGCCATCCACGCGCGCTGACGCATAGCGCCCCTACCACAGCTCACCTCGCTGCCTCATCGCCCAGTCAAACCGTCAGCCGTGGTGACGCCGCGCCGGTTACGCAACACCTGCGCGTACTGACATCGCTGCGACTTGCAATGATGCGCGTCGCTATATGCCGGATAGAGCCTGACATCTGTGAATTAGATAACACGCCATCCTTGGCGTTTGCGCTTACCTCTTCAAATCGGCGCGGTAGCCAAGCTTTAGCGCCTGCGGAAACTCTCATCACCCCCCTTCTTGGGATGCCACCAGGATCGTTGCCGATGCCCAGTACATGGAGGCCTGGTCTTGCCGACGCAATTCTCCCAGACCACGCGGTCCTTGGCGAACGATCGATCTCCCGCTCCAATCTTCGCGTGGCTTCTCGGCACGGTCCTGCTATGCGGCTGGGCGCTTTGGTTCGCGTTTGGCCACGTGACCGTCTACGAGATCTCCAGAAGGGCCCGCCTCGAGGTCGTGCAGCTACCGCATCACGTGGCTGCGCCCCTGTCGAGCCGCATCACGTCGGCATCGGTGGTCATCGGACAGGAGGTTCTAGCGAACCAGGTACTGATCGAGCTTGATGCCAGCGCCGAAACGCTCCGACTGACAGAAGAGGAAACCAGGCTGGCCGGCCTGCCGCCGCGGATCGCCTCGATGCGGACTGAACTTATCTCGTTGGAGCAGGCAAGGGACGAGGATCAGCGGGCAACGCAGGCTGCACTTGACGCGGCCGGCGACCAAATCAAGGAAGCCAATGCGACGGTCAAATTTGCGCGTAACAACGAAGGCCGTCTGAAAAGACAAAGCGTGGTGGGCGGAGTGGCGGAAATCGATGCGCTGCGAGCGGCATCCGAGGCTGAAAGGCTCAGCGCTTCAAAGGACGCGATGACCGCAGATCTGCAGCGGCTGGAGCAGGACGGGCAGATGCGTGCGCATGAGGCTCAGGCGCGGATCGAGGACCTCAGGCGCTCCGTTGTTTCCCTGGAAGGGGAAATGGCGACGACGCGTGCCACCATCGCGCGGATCCAGGAGACGATCGAACGACATGTCATACGCGCCCCGGTTACCGGTCACATCGGCGAAGTCGCGGCGCTGTACGCGGGTGCCTATGTTGCGGAGGGCCAGCGGCTCTTCTCCGTAGTGCCGCCGGGCGAACTTATGATCGCCGGCGATTTCAATCCAGCCACGGCGATGGGGCGTGTGCGCCCGGGGCAGCGCGCGACCATGCATCTCGACGGATTTCCATGGGCACAATACGGCAGCATCGACGCGACTGTGAGCCGGGTTGCGACCGAGATCCGTGATGGCGCGGTCGAGGTCGAATTCACACCGGCTCCCACCGGCAATCCGACCGGCATCATGCAGCATGGCATCCCTGGCGTGATCGAGGTCGCCGTCGAGCAAGTCTCACCCGCCATCCTTGTTCTGCGGGCCACCGGTCTGTTGCTGTCACGGACCGCGGCCAACACCGCGGAGGTTGCGCAGTGACCTTGGGGCGCGGAGCCATGAAATTCTTTGTGCCAGAGGTCGTGCAGACTTCGGCGATGGACTGCGGGCCGGCCGCCTTGAAATGCCTTCTGGAGGGGTTCGGCATCCCAGTCAGCTATGGCCGATTGCGCGAGGCGTGCCAGACAGATGTCGATGGCACCGCCATCGATACGATCGAGGTGGTCGCCAATCGGCTTGGCATTGACGCGCAGCAGATGATGTTGCCGACTGATCATCTGTTCGGGGCCGGCACCAGCGCGTTGCCTGCGCTGATCGTCGTCCGCCACCCCACTGGCGGCTCACATTTCGTGGTGATCTGGCGGCGGGTGCGTGGCTGGCTCCAACTCATGGACCCCGCAATCGGACGACGCTGGGTTCGGCGCGCCGAGTTCATGGAGGAAATTTACCGCCACCAGACCAGCGTCCCGGCGGATGACTGGCGCGAATGGGCGGGCTCCGACGAATTCGTGATTCCGCTGCGGGCGCGCATGGCGTGCGTCGGTGTCGGCGGCCACGTTCAGGCGGCGCTATGCGACAAGGCCTTGGCCGATCCGGGTTGGTTGGGCGTTGGCGCGCTCGACGCCAGCGTGCGCCTGGTTCAGTCCGTGATCGACGCCGGCGGGCTCAAAGCCGGCAGCGCGGCAATCCGCTTGCTTGACGCGCTGTTCAATGAAACCCGGACCAGCACCTTCGACGTATTCAGAATCATCCCACCCGACTATTGGATGGTCACACCCGATCTGGAAGATACCGACCCGACTGAGCAACGTCTGATTCTGCGCGGGGCCGTGTTGTTGCGTGTCACCGGTCGTCAGGCGGACGGGATGGCGGACAGCGCAGGTGCGGCCCCATCCTTGTCGGTCGAACTTGCCGCGGCGTTGCGGGAACCGCCCACGCGGCCATTGCGGGCCTTGTTGAATCTCATGCGGAAAGAAGGTGTGGCCAGGCCTGTTGTCGTGATCGCGGCGATCGCGACCGCCGTCGCTGCACTACTCATCGAGACATTGCTGTTCCGCGCTTTGCTGGACCTCTCAGACCTGCTGAATCTCGGCGGCCAGCGCCTCGCCGCGATGGGTGCGGTGCTGATCTTTGCGATGCTCCTGCTTGTGATGCAGTTGCCGGTCGTTGTTGAATCGATGCGGTTTGGGCGGCACCTGGAAATACGGCTGCGTATGGCATTGCTGAGCAAGATGCCGAGGCTGACGGATCCCTATTTCCAGAGCCGGCCCATCTCCGACATGGCCGATCGCAGTCATGCGATCCATATGACGCGGCAGCTACCGGGCATGGTGGCGCATCTTGTGCAGACACTGTTCGAGTTGCTGCTGACGCTTGGCGGCATCATCCTGATCGATCCCCGCGCCGCCGGTCTCGCCATTGCGGTCGTTGTCGCCGCGGTCGGCGTCCCCGCGGCAATACAGCCGCTGATGCGGGAACGCGATCTGCGCGTCCGCAACCACATCGGCGCCCTCGGCGCGTTTTATCTGGATGCGTTGCTCGGCTTGGTGCCGGTCCGAGCCCACCGCGCCGAACGAGCGGTGCAACGCCAACATGAAGCCTTGCTGGTAGAGTGGGCGCGGGCCGGCCGTCGTCGGATCACATTGTCGGTTTGCATCGATGGCGCGCAATCGCTGTTATGCGTGGGCCTGGTAGGCGGGTTGTTGTTCAACCATTTCCTGCGGACAGGCACTGTAACCGGCGGCGATTTGCTGCTGGTTTACTGGACGCTGAAGCTGCCGGCGATCGGGCAGGGGCTGACCGCGCTGGCGCTGCAATTGCCCATGCAGCAAAATATACTGGCGCGATTGATGGAGCCGCTGTCGGCGCCCGAAGAAGAGGTTGGTAACTCGCCACCCTTGTCTGAGGCGGCGCGATCTTGTGGCGTTTCGATCGCAGTCAAGAATGGGACCGTCGTGGCGGCGGGCCACGAGATCCTGCGGGACCTCAATCTGACTATCCAGCCAGGCGAGCACGTCGCCATCGTTGGCGCATCCGGTGCGGGGAAGTCGACGCTGGTTGGGCTGCTCCTGGGCTGGCACCGGCTCGCCGCCGGGGAACTGATCGTGGACGGCACGCCCGTAACCAGCGATGCGCGGGATGCACTGCGGCGAAGCACCGCCTGGGTCGATCCGGCGATCCAGATCTGGAACAGGAGCTTTGCAGATAATCTCGGCTACAGCTCCGAAGATGGAGGCTTGGCCCGAATCGGCGACGCGGTCGACGCAGCGGCGCTGCGGGGTGTATTGCGCAACCTTCCGGACGGTCTGCAAACCAGACTTGGTGAGGGCGGCGCGCTGATTTCCGGCGGTGAGGGGCAGCGCATACGCCTTGGCCGCGCCTTCGCGCAGTGCGATGTGCGGCTGGCGCTGCTGGATGAGCCGTTTCGCGGGATGGATCGCGAGCGCCGGTCCGCTTTGCTCGTCGATACGCGGAAGCGATGGCACGGCGTGACGCTGCTCTGCGTGACCCATGACATCGGCGAGACGAAACTATTCGACCGGGTCCTGGTGATCGATAACGGACGGCTCGTGGAGGACGGCCAGCCCGCACGGCTTGCCGCGACCTCGTCGCTATACCGGAGGCTGCTGAACGCGGAACGCGAGGTTCTCGACCAGCTATGGGATAGCACGGACTGGCGCCGCGTCCTGATTCGCGATGGCCTCGCACATGAGGTGACGTGATGGACGTGCTGGAAGCGGAGGTCCGGACATATACCGCCGAATCGCAGCCCGCCGTTGATCCGGACCTCGTGGACCTGAGCTGGCCTCGGGATCAACTGGGGAAGGCAGTTGAGGCGCTGGCACGATTGTCCGGCCTGTGCGATGCCGCCGGAGGCGGCGCGGCGATGCCGACCATTCCTCCGATCGAGGCGTCGGCCCAGACCGGAAACTGGCTCGCCTGGGCCGCCGGGCGCCTGGGGGTCGAAGCCGAACCGGTGGAATTCCCATTGCCGGAGTTTGAGCGGGGCCTGATGAAGGCATGCCCGATGGTGCACGCGCTGCACGACGGTAGGGAACTCCGCTTCTTGTTGTTGCTCAAGGCGCGAGGGCGGACCATTGCGTTGGTCGGCCCCGATCTGCGCCTCCATTGGCGTCCGGTGGACGTGATCCGAACGGCTGCCACGGCGCGGACCGAGGCGCCATTGAAGCGTGACCTCGACCGGCTGCTGGAAGCCGCCAATGTCGCGCCCGGCCGCCGGGATGAAGTTCGTTCGGCCATGTTGCGACAGCGGTTGGCAGGTCAGATGGTCGGGGGGTGCTGGATTCTCCGTTTGTCAGCGACGGCGCCTTTCTTCACTCAACTGACGCGCGCCGGTCTGATCCGCCGTCTGGGCTTGATCATCACGCTGTTCATAAGTGTGTATCTGGTCGAAATCATCGGTTGGGCCTTGATCGGCACCGCGTCGCTCGACGGGAGACTGGACCTGGCGTGGCTCGTAGCGTGGCTGTTGCTGCTGGTTTCGAACATTCCTTTACGGATTGGCACGGCCTGGCTCGACGCAACCTTTGCGCTGGATCTGGGCCGAATCCTCAAGAAGCGTCTGCTGGCCGGCGCGCTGCGCATGGATTTCGACGCGATCAGGCAACAGGGTGCCGGGCAGCTTCTCGGACGTGTCATGGAATCGCAGGCACTCGAATTGCTGGCGCTGAACGGCGGGATGACCGTCGTCTCCGCGGTCCTGGAACTGATGTTCTCCGCCTGGATTCTGACTACCGGTGCGGCCGGATATTGGCATCTTCTGGCGCTGCCGATCTGGCTGGCCGCGACCTTGGCCTTCTGTTGGCGATACTACCGCCGCCTACATGCCTGGACCGCGGTGCGTCTGAACATGACGCATGAACTGATCGAACACATGGTCGGCCATCGTACTCGACTTGCGCAGGAATGGCCGAGGCGGCGCGACGAGGCTGAGGATCGGATCATGCGCGATTATCTGGGACTGTCTTGCCAGATGGACAACGCGATCACTCCCATCGCGGCGGGTGCCGCGGGCGGTTGGGTCATCTTGGCGCTTCTGGGCCTCGCGCCGGTCTTCATCACGGGGACCGCGAGTTCGACTGCGATTGCGATCAGTCTGGGCGGCATCCTGCTGGCGAACAGGGCGTTCACAGGCATCTCCGGCGGGATCGCGTCTCTGTCGCAGGCCGGGGTGGCCTGGACCATGGTATCCGAGCTGTTCCGGGCTGCACGCGCACCGATCGATCAAACGCCCGTCCCGCCTCCCGTCCCGGGCGATGTGGTGCTCCTTCGGCGGAAACTGATCGATGCGAGTGACGTGGTGTTCCGCTATCGCCCCGAGAGCCGGGCGATCCTGCGGGGGCTGGACCTGACAGTTTATCAAGGCGAGAGGATATTGCTGGAGGGCGGTTCGGGTGGTGGCAAGTCCACCCTCGCGGCGCTGTTGACCGGCTTACGTATACCGGAATCCGGCCTGTTGCTGCTGAACGGGCTGGACCGGCCAACGCTCGGGTCAAGTTGGCATCAACTGGCCACCGAGGCTCCGCAGTTCCACGAGAACCACCTTCTGGCAGGATCGCTGGCGTTCAACCTGTTGATGGGCCGCAACTGGCCACCGTCGGCGGAAGACCTGACGAAGGCACAGGCGCTGTGCGTCGATCTCGGGCTCGGTGGCCTGCTGGACCGTATGCCCGCCGGCTTGATGCAACAGGTCGGCGAAACCGGCTGGCAATTGTCGCATGGCGAACGCAGCCGCGTCTTTCTGGCGCGCGCCCTGCTGCAGAATGCTCAGCTTACGATCCTCGACGAGAGTTTCGCAGCGCTGGATCCGGCAACGCTGAAGGCATGCCTGAAATGCGCCGTTGCGCATGCCAGCACGCTGATGGTTATCGCGCATCCCTAGCGTGATGGTGCGCTTTTTTGATTCTTGGTCCGGGTGATGCCTTGATCAAGGGAGCCGAAACATCCCAGCCGCCGCCAAGGGCCTTGATCAGACCGACAGTGGCTTGAAATCGGGCTGCGTGGACAAGCAACGCCTGGCGGCGATCGCGTAATTCGACCCGCTCGGCGTCAAGCAGTTCGAGCTGGGTCGCGAGTCCGTCCGCGTAGTTCGATGCCACCAGGGCTGTTGTGCGCTGCGCCGCGTCGACGGCGCGTTTCAGGTCCGCCTCCTGCCTGGCCAGGAGGCGCAAGGCGGAAAGCTGGTCTTCGACATCCTTGAACGCGATCAGGATCTGCTGGCCATAGGTCGCGGCGGCGGCGTCAAGATCCGCGTTCGCTTTGGCCACCTCCGCGAGATGTCGGCCACCGTCGAAAATCGGCAGGGAGAGCAAGGCTCCAAGTGTTGATGCGGCCGCTGACCCGGTCAGTAATGAGCCCAGAGTTGATGAGGCAAATCCGCCAAACGCGGTCAACGACAGGGTCGGCAGCCAACGGTCCTGCGCCACGCCGGTACGGATTTGCGCTGCAATCATTGCCTGCCTGGCAGCCCCGACATCGGGACGGCGTACGAGAACCGCGCCGGGAATGCCCGGTGGAATGTTCGGTACCTTATCGGAGTGATTGGTCGGAGGGATCTCAAAGGTCGATGCAGATTCCCCTACCAGGACCGCCAACGCATGTTCCAGTTCCGCGCGACGCTGGTCCAGAGTCAGAGCCTCGGCTGCAACGGCTTCCAACTCTGCGCGCAGTCGTACAAGGGTGAGTTCCGACGCAAGACCGGAGCGGAACAACCCCTCGGTCAGGCGCGCGGATTTGAGCTGTGACTCTGCGGCGCCGCGCACCAGCGCGCGTTCGGCATCAAGCGCTCGCAAGGCGAAATACGTCTGGGCAATATCAGCCTGAACCAGAAGCTTCGCCACCCGCAGCAACTCCTCCCGCTCAGCGGTGTCCATGGAAGCAGCTTTGGTTTCCCGCGCGAGACGGCCGAACAGGTCGGCTTCATAGGATAGATTGGCGCCGACAACGTATAACGGGCCACTGCTGCTGGCGGCGTTTGTCAGCTGTCCTTCGGAGCGGGTTGCGTTGGCGCCGAGCGAGAGCGTCGGCCACTGGGCGGCTGCTGTCGCCTGCTGGATGGCACGGGCTTCGGCGAGCCGTGCATCCGCCAACCCGACAGTGAAGTTGTTCCGGTCAGCGCGCCGGATCAACGCATCCAGTTCAGGGTCGAAGAACACGAGCCACCACGCGCCGTTTGCCGGTGCTTCGGCAGCCGAGTGCTGGCGCGTTGCAGGATCGGTTTCCCGAAAGGCGGCGGGCGTCGCGGGAAGATGGTTCGGCTGGTTGGATTGGTGGGCGCATGCCGTCAACGCGACAGCGAATGTCACGGCCACCTGGGGTGCCGCTCGATGATGCCGGAATCGCCGGCGGCCAGCGTTGGTCACGCGATCCATGTTCAACGCCCGAATGGTTCGTGGGCGGTTTATAGATCAAACCGTGACAATCAAAAAAGCAGCACGCGGCGCGATCGCTCGCGTCCGCGTGCTACACTTCGCTGCTCCGGATCTACTGACCGGGGCAGCTGCCGACGACAGGTGGCTTCGCGTCGGTAGCGGTGTTGATCGTGATCGTAAGAATGCAGCTCTTACGCCAGCACCGGCTTCACCGGACCGCCGCCACGACGGCCGCCACCAACACGGACGAGACCTGCACGGATGTTTGTCTTAATCTTCATGTTACTCTCCTCTCTCAGTAAACGCGTGCGGATTGCACGCCATTCCTCCGGCCCATGCCGGAGAAATTCCACATGGCCGCGCTCATGCAGCCGCGTCCTGCCTGGCGATCGTCAGGAGGTCCACATTGAAATCAATGTCGACGGCAAGCAGACGCTCGAGCTCATCGATCAGATAGGGCAGGCGGTTAGGCTCGCCCTGTATGAGGAAGTGGACATCCATATCCGCCGCGCTCATCGCTCGCTTAGGCTGTTCGCGGCCAAGCAGCCGATTGATGTCGTTCTGAACTGTGACCGCTGTGCGAAGGACTTGCTGCCCGCGCAGCAGGAAGTCCATGATGCAGCCGGACAGATCCAAAACAAGCGCGTAGGCCGTGTCTCCCGTAAGTTCGAAGCGGCTCCGCAGAATGTCCTGGAGCTCGGCTTCGACTTGCCGATCCGCACTTGTACAGCCCGGGGCCAGGAGAATATCGAGACCCGGGGCATCGGCGAGACGCGTTATGCCGCGTCCGCATTGCTGATATGTGTAGGCACATGCGTTGTCGTGACTGGCGCGCCACGTCTCGTGCGCGAACTCGGTACTCTTCAGCAGTGCCATATGCGCCTGCATGCCTTCGCGCAAGGCGGCGAACGAGGCTGCGTTTATCGACGGCCAGACCTCAACGATTTCCGCGACGCGTTCATACGCTCGGACCATCGCAGGCCATAGCGAAAACACCGCAGCGCTCGCACGGAACCCGAGAAGTCCATAGTCGATCGCGGCATCCAGATCGTCGAATGCGGCCTGGACCGCAGGCTCCAGCGCTACGGACACGTAGTCCTTGCTGCCGCGTCCCTCCAAAAGTACCTGCATGAACTCGCGGACCATCGCTTTGGGCCCCCCGCAAACACCGTGAGCGGAGTGAAAAGAGTAGGTTCGCTCTGCGTAGTCCAGAATTTGGTCGATCGAGGTGACCTGGTGTGGCGACACAGTCGGCTCGCTGGTCGGATCGTACAACATCTGTTGCACTGTCAGGCGTACGCCGTCCGTGACGCGAAACAACGATGACAACGCGGGATGCAGATCGCCGTTCTCGACACGATTGTGCTGGCGCATCAGCTGATAGGTCGGTACCGCGAGTACTATCACGGCCAGACGTTCGACGTGTCCAACGGTCCATGCACCCTCCGCCTCCGGGAATCGCCGTAGATAGCCCTGCCGCACCCGAAGCACCGCCGACATTATCTGCGACCAGTGCGCGAGCATCAGCCGCATTGCGGTTACGTTCATCGGGCGCTCGCTTTGATAGCGGGTACCCGGGAGATTGCAGGTCCGCCATTCCGTGGGCACATCCAGCCGCAGCGCGGATGGGAACACATTTGCCTCGCCGACCTGGCGTTGATCGGCGTCGAGAGCGATATGGGCAACACGGTAGACTGGCAGGATCAGTTCGAGATAACCCAGCTCGATCGGCCGGCCGGCGAGTTCTTGTGTAATCGCTTCACACTCATGCCAGCTTCGCGCCACCGGGCAGGTCGATTTGGGCAGCGGCGAGGTACGCACTGCATCGCTGACCACCGCGGCATCCTGGTCGACCGCGGCGGCACGGGTCAGGACATTGTCATCGATCAGGTGCTGAAGAAGGTCGCGGATTTGGGGCCATTCATATCCATCGCCCCAGCCTGTCGCATCGCCCGCCGTGAACCGAGCCTGTCTGGCGAGTGTCTCGCCGAATGCAAATAACTCAGGTTCATCAAAAACGATTTCCTTGTCATCGTAGTATAGCCGCAACTCCGCGACACCAGCTTCATTCGTCGCGTGCTGAACCACCATGCGCCGGTGTTTCGGGATCACAAGATCGTCCCACCGCGACACGACCGGATCGATATCGCCGGTCGCATGCGCAGGGCATGTGTCCTGTTCGATCCGGTGATCATTCATCGTGAGGTCGCTCGCATTGATCACTCCTCGAGGCAGTCAGTGGCGTCGGTTCGACGCAAATCAGTCATCACGCCAACTGTTCCGAACCGGCGCGGCATATCCGTGCCGCTCGTGTCGTTCGAGTAGTAATAGTGGAAGAGGACCAGACCGGATGTGAGCTGTCTCACTACGCGGCGCAGCTTTTTTCCTTCTTCGAGCTAAGCCCGCGTCTTGAAGCGTTGGGCCAATAGGTTATGCTGTCAGCACCACCACGCATCGAACCCTCAATTGTTCGATGTGAAGGTTCAGTCGGGGAACACGTCCATGCAGGTCGCATTCATCGCCGCGCTTGCCTCCCTGCTTGTGTTTTGGAACGGAGGGCGCGCTGCTGCTCAACAGCAGAGCTGCGCACGCGTGATAGAGGCGGATATCGTCGCGATCGATCAGCCGATCTACCTCAACCGGCTCGGCGCCAGCCTGCCGGGCGGCATGATCTATGCTCTACGACGTGATATCGTCGCCCAGCCGAACGGAGCAGAGATCGCCGCCGGCCACGTGCAACTCAATCCGGCTCGTCGCCCCCGTCCACTGGTGCTACGCGTACGCGTCGGCGATTGCCTGCATATCCGCTTCCAGAACCTGCTATCGCCGACCGCCCTCCCGCCCCAAACGCCGCCGGCCTGCCCGGCGGGCATCTTTCTCGAGCAGACCTGCACACGCGCCGCCGGCGTTCATGTATCCGGGATGGAAGAAACGCTGGTGAACGGAACGCTGATGGACGGTTCGTTCGTCGGCACCAATCCGACCAGCCTGGTGCCCCCGTCGGGGCGGATTGACTACGCCGTTCGCGCGCCAGCCGAAGGCGTGTTCCTGATGTACAGCACTGCTGCGAACGCGCAAACCACGGATTCCGGCGGCGGACTCGGTGGTCAGCTTTCCGCTGGCCTGTTCGGCAGTGTCGTGGTGGAACCTGCCGCATCCGAATGGTATCGCAGCCAGGTCACGAAGGCCGACCTCGACGCCGTCACCACGGGCCGCAGCGCCGATGGCCATCCGCTGGTGAATTACGCCGCGCTGCGCAAGGAACAGGACGGCAGTTGCACGCCGGTGCTGCGGATGGTGGACGTGGTGTACAAGATCGGCCCGGGCGGCGCCTGCGTGCCGGTGGGCGGTGACCTCGTCACGTATTACGGCGACCTGACGGCAATGGTCACCGGGCCGCAAGCCGGCCCGTTTCCGCCGCAGGACAACGGGCCGTCCTTCACGTCCAACCCAGTCGAACCGAGCCGCCACCAGCCATTCCGCGAATTCGTCCAGCACTATCACGACGTGCTGACCACGACGCAGGCATTTCCCGATCTCTACGCCGCCGCCGATACCGCCTTCGTGCTGGGCAATGGTGGCGAAGCGTTTGCAATCAATTACGGATCGGGCGCCATCGGCAGCGAGATTCTGGCCAACCGGCTTGGCGTCGGACCGGAAGGCGGCTGCGTCGAATGCCGGTTCGAGGAGTTCTTCCTCAGTTCTTGGGCGGTCGGCGATCCCGCCATGCTGGTCGGTAAGCCCGACGGCCTGAAGCAGAACCTCCCGAAGCAAACGGTGCCGTATAAACCGAAGACGAAGCTGCGCACCGATGACGAGGCGAAGTATCCGGATGACCCTTCCAACGTCTATCACAGCTATATCGGCGACCGCGTCATCTTCCGCATCGTCCATGCCGGCCAGCAGGTCACCCACCTGCACCACCTGCACGCACACCAGTGGCTGCACACGCCGAACAGTGATACCAGCACCTATCTCGACAGTCAGTTGATCAGCCCCGGATCGGCGTTCACGCAAGAGATCGACTACGACGGCAGCGGCAATCGCAATCGCACACCGGGCGACGCGATTTTCCATTGTCATTTCTATCCACACTTCGCCGGAGGCATGTGGGGCCTGTGGCGCAACCACGACGTATTCGAAGCTGGCACCGACCTCGCGATCGACCCGACTAAGCAATTCAACCGGGCGCTGCCGGACGCGCAATTCCTGAAGGGCACGCCAATCCCGGCCGTGGTGCCGCTGCCGACGCTGCCAATGGCCCCGCTGCCCGCGCGCACCAAACTCTGCCCTATCGATAATCGTTGGGACGGCAACCAGGTGTTGGCGCCGGACGGCAATTGCCCGCCGTTCGATACCGCCACCGCGGCCGGCGAGGTGGCCTATGTCGCCAAGGCGGATGTCGATGCCGGCCGTGATCCGGGATTTCCGTTCTATATTCCCGGCATCGCTGGCCAGCGCGTACCGCATCCTCCGCTGGGTTACGCGCTCGACAAGAGCCCCCAGGCGGCCGGGCAGACCGCCTATCTCGATGGCGGCCTCGCGCGCCACATTACCCTGGCCGGCGAGGTCTTCAACGATCACTTCAATGCCTGGGACTTCAGCAAAGACCTCGACAGCGTCGCCGCGGTTCCCCTGCCCGAGGCCGGCACTGCGCTCGAGCGGCTGGCGATGCAGGTGCACAGCACCTGCACACGCGCCAGCGTCACACCGGAAGGCGGGCCTGGCAACTACGTGCTGAATGGCGGTCCCAGCGTGCAGGGAGCGCCGTACGCCAATCCGTCCTGGGGCTCGAACGGCAACGTGCCCTGTGCCGACCTCGCCGATCCGCCGCCGCCCAGCAACGATCCGGGCCGGCCTGACCGCGTTTACAAGGCCGCCGACGTGCAGATGGATGTCGTGTTCAACAAGGCCGGCTGGCACTATCCGCAATTGCGCTTCGAGACATTGTGGCAGGACGTGATGCCGGCGCTCGCCGGCAAGCGGGCGCCGGAGCCGCTGTTCATCCGTGCCAACTCCGGCGAGACCATCGAATTCTGGCAGACCAACCTGGTGCCGGACTATTACGAGTTGGACGATTTCCAGGTGCGCACGCCGACCGATGTCATCGGTCAGCACATCCACCTCGTGAAGTTCGACGTCACGTCCTCCGACGGCGCGGCCAACGGCTACAATTACGAGGCCGGCTCATGGAGCCCCGACGCGGTGCGCGAGGAGATCGCGGGCATCCGCAAGTTCAACAACTGCCCGCCCAATGCTCCGGTATCGTTCCGGTGCCCGCTCGCCAAGGCGCCGCCACCCGATATCGGCAAGGCGCCGCCGGGTCAGGATTGGACCGGTGCGCAGACCACCGTCGAGCGCTGGTGGGCTGATCCGGTGATGGACAAAAGCGGTGTTGACCGCACCTTGCGCACCGTGTTCACGCACGACCATTTCAGCCCGTCGACGCACCAGCAGGCGGGCCTCTACAGCGGGCTGCTGGTCGAACCCAAAGGTTCGAACTGGCGAATCCCGGCGCTGACCGATCCGGGGACCGGCCAGATCAGTTCCGACGTGGCGATGGGCGCTCGTCCGGACGGCGGCCCTACCAGCTGGGCAGCAGACGTGATCACCTCCGACCCGACTCAGAGTTATCGCGAGTTCGCCATCGCGTTCCAGGACCTCCAACTCGGCTACACCAACCAGAGCGTTCCTCACCCGCTGCCATATCCGTGCGCACCCGGTACCCACGTCGCGCCGCCCGCCCCACCGGCCACGCCCTATGTTTGCACGCAGGACGGTTCACCCGGGGCGAACACGGTGTTCTGGGGCTGGGCGAGCCAGGCGAATGCGCTATTGCCGCCTACTCCCGTTGCCAGTGTGCCCACGCCACAACTTACACCCGCCCTTTTCACTGTCGGCGACGGCGTCTCCAGCGTGAACTATCGCAGCGAGCCGTTGCCGCTGCGCGTCGCCACCGCGTCCGGCGGCGCGCACGATCCTATGAAGCCGGCACAGGATCTGGCGTTGGCGTTTGCCTCGATCCCGCGCGAAACCCCCGCACTGAACATTCAACCACCGAACACACAGCAGCTGTTTCCGGGCGATCCCACCGTCACCTACCCTGGTGGTTTTATCGGCGCGGCAGATCAGGATCCCTATACCCCGCTGCTGCGCGCTTACCCCAATGACAAGGTGCAGGTCCGGGTACTGGTCGGCGCGCAAGAGCTGCACCACACCTTCGCCATGCACGGCGTAAAGTGGCTGGCCGAGCCGTCCTATCCCGATTCCGGTCATCTGGACGCGCAGCCGATGGGCATCTCGGAGCATTTCGAGATGTTGTTCACCCTGCCACCCGCCGGAACCGGCGCACAGAGCGACTATCTCTATCAGCCGGACACGAACTTCCCCAGTCAGGAGGACGGTCTGTGGGGCATCATGCGCGCGTATCATACCGCGCAGCCGGATCTGCCGGCGCTGCCCAACAACAAGCCTCCGCCGTACCCTGCCGCCGCACAGAACATTTGCCCGGACGGCGCGCCCCACCGTGCGTTCGCTGTCAGCGTCGTGACCGCCCATCGTGCTCTGCCGTCCCGTACGCTCGCCTACAACACGCGCCCACCCCCACCGGAGCAGATCACGCAGGCCGACGCCATCCTGTATGTGCCATCCGAAAATCTCGACGCAAATTCCCATTTGATAAGCGGTGCGCCGGTCGAGCCGCTGATCCTGCGCGCTGCGGCCGGCGAGTGCATCGACGTTACGCTGACCAACCTGCTTGATCCGACTGAAACGGACATCAATGGCCAGTCGATCTTCAACAACCCGAATCCCGACTCCTACCTTTCAATCCCGATCTTTCCCTCGGCGCGGGCCGGACTGCATGCCCAGCAACTGGAAGCAGACGTCACCACCAGCGACGGCACCCGTGTTGGCACCAATCCGGATGAGACCGCGGCGTGGAAGGGCGGGGTCAGGCACTACACCTGGTATGCGGGCAAGCGCGACGGCGGGCGGCTGGTCCCCGCCGAACTTGGCGTCGTCAATCTGCAGCCCGCCGATCCGATCGAGCAACCGTTGTTCGGCGCCGTTGGAGCGCTGGTCATCGAGCCACCCAATGCCGTTTGGCGTACGGATGCCGGCACCGCTGCGGCGGCCACCGTGTTTGCTCCGCCGCGGCTCGCGTTCCGCGAATTCGTCGGTGTGTGGCAGTCGCTCATCAACTGCACCTTCTTCCCGCCAAACAACAATTGCCAGAACCCGCAGAATTCCACCCTCGAGCTCGAAGGGCTCAACTATCGGGCGGAACCGCTCCCGTTCCGCGTCGGCGCGAATACTGACATTGCCAATGCATATTCCGACACCCTGCTGGCGTCGCCACCTACGTTGGTGTCCGCCAAAGTGCTCGCCTGGGACCCGCAAACGCCGGTGTTCTGGGCGTCCTCCGGCATGCCGGTGCGTTTCCGGTTCGTCAATCCGGGCGGTTTTATCGCACTGGCCGAGGTGTTCGGCCATCATTGGCAGGAGGAGCCTTGGAAGAGCGGCAGTACCCGCATCGGCGACAACCCGTTGTCGCAAACGATGGGTGGAGCGATCCTTGGATCCGGCCACGCGCTCAACCTAGTGATAGACCGCGCCGGTGTGCCGGGCGACTACCTATATCGCAATTTCATCGCATCGCAGGGCCCCGCCCTCGTAACGCCAGGCAGCTATGCAATGTGGGGCCTGTTCCGAGTCGGGCCTCAGGCCAGCGACGTGCTGGCCTTGACCGCCTACGAGCGCAGTGGTGCCGGCGCGATGTTGTCCGGTTATGTGACACCTGATCTCCTGACGCAGCGCTATGCACCGCAGGTTACGCTCGTCGGCCGGCCGGACAGTGCTCCGGTCGACCAGGCCACAGGGCGCTTTCAGATCACCCTGACGGACGCGCCCGCGACAGTGACCGCCCGCTCGGCCAACGGGGGCGAGGCCTCGGCCGCGCTACCACCTGCGGTCCCTGCAGCCCCCGCGGCGCTGGCAGCGATAGCGCCGCCATCCGGCGCTCAGCCGGAGGCGGTCGCGCAGGCGGTCCGGGCACGGCAGCTCCAGATCCTCAAGGTGAGGAAGTATATGCCGCGCATCGTCGGGCAGCGCACACGGCAGTGATACCGGGCAGTTCGCATCCGATAGCGACCGAGCAGGCGACCAAATCGCCGCCATGAGGTTCAGCGCTCGCCCCGGATGGATCCTGTCGCTCGTTGCCGCAGTGCTCGCCACGGGCCTGGCTTGGCAAGCAGCAGCGGCGATTGCCGTCCAGCATTACGTGGCGGAGGGCATCGCCATGGACGTCGAGATCGAGCCGCTGGGCAACACGCCAACCGGCCAGGACGTCGGCGTGTCGGTCCGACTGTCCGACGCGACCTCCGGCACGCCACTGGCCGCCGCCAACCCTGCCGGCTGGCTGTCGCTGAACCGGCGTGGCACGCCGCCGACCGAACAGGTCTGCCGGCGCGAGATCGCAGCGTTTCTGGGCGGCAGTCCCTTTGTGCGTCCGGATGTCGATCTGACCGGGTTCACACTCGTGGCGATGAACCGTGATCCCAGCGTGACGGTGCTCGATCCGCAGGGCGGCTTCGGTGGTTCGCGCATGCTCGCCATGCTGCCTCTGGAATCGCCTGGCATGGACTGGGCGGTGGGATTGAAGCCGCCACGACTTTACGTGACCGAACCAGAAGCCAAGCGTCTGGCCGTAATTGATACCGAGCGTTGGCAGCGGACCGCGAGCATTGCTATGCCCGATTCGCCTGCCGCCGCTCTGTTGCAACATGACGGGCGCTACCTGTGGGTCGCGGCGCAACGCGATGGGGCGGTCACAACGCTGGCGCCCGACACTCTGGCAGTGGCAGCCCGAATCCCGCTCGGCGCGGGCACGCATCTGCTCGCGATCACCAGCGACGACGGCCGGCTGTTCGTCACCAACCAGGACGACGGTTCGGTCAGCGTCATCGATCCGCGCGTGTTGGCAGTTGTCGCGACGATCCCTGTGGGCACGGCACCGCGCGCCATCGCCATATCGGCGCTGGCGAACCTCGTTTATGTCGCGGTCGCCAACTCGATCGCGGTGCTCGATCCGGTGCATAACACGCTGACAGGGCGCATCGACGGTATCGCGGGAGCAGCTGCGCTGGCTATCTCGCCCGACGGGCGTTGGGGTTTTGTCGCGAGCCCGGCGCGCAGCCAGGTTTTCATCTTCGATACGACGACCAATCGTCTGGTGCAGACCATGACGATCGAGAACGCGCCGTTTGAGATCGCGTTCACCAGCACAGAAGCCTATATCCGCCGGCGTGACAGTGAGGCGGTGACATTGGTGCCGCTGGCCCCGTTGCGCGCCGATGGCAAACCGGCGGGGCGCGGCGAATTCCCGGCCGGCGAGAAGCCGGTTGCGGCGACTATCGGCGACACTCTGGCGGCGAGCATGGTCGCTTCTCCCGGCGAGCCGGCGATGCTCCTGGCGAGCCCCGCTGAGCACGCCATTCATTACTATCACGAAGGGATGGCGGCGCCCGCCGACAGTTTCGACGATTTGGGTCGTCAGCCGGTCGCAGTCGCCGTTGTCGATCGCAGCCTGCGTCAGACCGCGCGCGGGACCTACACCACCATCGCACGTCTGCCAGCGGCCGGTGTCTACGATCTCGCACTGCTGCTGGACAGTCCCCGGGTCGCACACTGCTTCGAGTTGGATTCGGTCGCGGACCTCGGCGCCAAGCGCGCCGCGACGACGCTGGAGCCGGTGCTGCTGCCGCGAACCGTGGAGACAGGAAGCCCGGTCGTGTTGGCGTTCCGTCCGGTGCGGCAGGCATCGCAGCGTGCTGCCGCGACGCCTGCTACAGCGACCGCGCTTGTCATCCTGTCGCCCGGCTCCTGGTTTGTTCGTGTCCCGATGGTAGAGGCGGACGACGGCACCTGGAGACTGCAATTCATCCCACCGCATGCAGGCATCTACATGGTTGCGTTCGACGTGCCGGACCTTGCGCTGGATATAAACAGCGGCCCGCATTTCACCATCGAAGCCACCGAACCCGGAGCACAGGAGCCCAGGCATGAGTAGCTCGCTGGTCCGCCTATGGCTGTTCGTGCTCGTCGCGGTCTGGGTCGTTCCAGCGTTCGGACAGCAGGACACGCTCGGACACATCGTGCAGCTCGATCCGCCGAACGTCTCGCTGGTCGACCAGGACGGCGTGCCGCATCGATTCGCGCAGGATCTGATCCGCGGAAAGGTCGCCGTCGTCAGCTTCGTATTCACGGGCTGCAGCACGATTTGCTCGCCGGTCGGCGCGAACATGGGCGCGCTCGACAAGCTGCTCGGCGCTCAGGTTGGGTCGGAGGTGAGCCTTCTTTCGGTGACGCTTGATCCGTTCAACGATACTCCGACGCAACTCGCGACCTGGCGGCGGCAATTCGACGATGGGGCCGGCTGGCGGTTGCTGACGGGCGATCCGGACCAGGTGACTCGCGTGTTGCACGCGATGCGGCAGGACACAGCGGACATCGCGCGGCACGATGCGTTCCTCTGGATCGGTGACCCTCGATCGAGGATGTGGACGCGGGTATCCTCGCTGGCCTCGCCGGACACGCTCGCCGCCCTGATCAGGCGCATGGAGGAGGAATGATGTGGCGCGGAATTGCCGCCGTGCTGGCACTGCTGCTGGGGGCTGCCGACTATCCGCCACCGCAGACGATGCGGCAGACCGGCGCGGCCCAATGGTTCGGCAACGTGATCCTGACGGATCAGGATGGCCGGCACGTGAGCCTCTACGACGATCTTATGGCAGGCCACGTCGTGGTGGTGAATGCTTTCTATAGCGGCTGCCGTTCCGCCTGCCCGCAGGCGATGGGCACGCTGTCGCACCTCCAAGCGAAGCTGGCGATCGACGGCATGTCCGCGCGGTTCATCTCGATCACCGTGGATCCAGAGCACGACACTCCGGACAGGCTTGCGCTCTACGCCCGCGCCCTGGATGCCGGCGCCGACTGGCATATGCTGAGTGGCGATCCCGCGACCGTGCGACATGCCCTGCACAGGTTCGGCCTGGACACCGATCCGGATGATCCCAGCGACCATCTAAACGTGCTTTACATGGCCAATATGCGTACGGGGCTGTGGGAGAAAGTGTTCAGCCTGGCACCGCTGGATGATCTGGAGCGACTTCTTCGACAGGTTGCTGCCGATGGCGGACCGTGAGGTTGAAGGATCACCGGTCCCACCAGATCGCGCCCCCACCAGCGAGGGGAACGATCCAGATCCCATCCGTGCCGATCCTGCGCGTGGCGGAATAGCTGACCGGCGGTATCAGCCCGGTATGAAAATCCTGCAGGGTTTCCATCGCATCCACCAGGCGGTCCCGCGTCACCTCGCGACCGGCGCGGCGTAGCGCCTCGACGATGATCTTCGCTGCGGCCAGTGCCTGACGTTGCGCCGGCTGGTCGTCGCGCGGCAAATCGTACCGCGCGGCCAGTTCGCGGTATTCAGCTACGGCGTCGGCTGCGATGT
This sequence comes from uncultured Alphaproteobacteria bacterium, assembly GCA_963818775.1. Taxonomy (GTDB): domain Bacteria; phylum Pseudomonadota; class Alphaproteobacteria; order Acetobacterales; family Acetobacteraceae; genus JAMXLO01. The sequence continues at coordinate 64,951 of CAWFUF010000024.1, forward strand.
CCGGCGGACCAACGGTATAGGCGAGCCAAGTCTGTGCCGGCGCATTATGTGAGAGCACATCGGCGGCGAGCGCTCCCGGTAATAACAGCGCTGGCCGAATCCCCGTTTGGGCTGGGATGTCATCGTAGTTCGGTGCACTGTCGGCGAACCACAGCACTGGGCCGTTGCCGGCGAAGAGCGCGGGATCATCGGGGCGGAGTGGTTCCAGCGGCTTGCTGTCGGCCGACAACTTCGCCACTGCGGCAAGCGCAGCCGCATGCCAAACTGCCGTGCGATCGTCGGCGATCGACGGCAAGCCGGGCAAGGTGGCGGCGAAGCCGGCGAGCGCACGCGCCTCGGCCTCCACGCCGCCGTTCAGATAGAAAACGTAGCGACTGCGCGGTGCTATTTGAGTACTCGGCGTCGATGGCCCGATCATCGGCACGCCGTATGTGTCTACGGCCGCCACCGCATTGCTTTCGTCTCCGGCAATGGCCGGAGCCAGTAGGGCGAAGATAGTGGCGGATTTGGTCAACCGGCCGATGCTGCGGGCTAGCGGCTCGCCGGGCGCAGGTCGTTCGACGTTCAAGACGAGGTGGCGACCAAACAGCCCGCCATCTTGGTTGACCTTGGCAAGGTAGGCCGACAGGGCGAGGCCCACAGCGGCGTCGTGTGGACCCAGGACTGTGCCCAATACGAGCGAGTGGTCGTCCAGCCCGGGCTCTGGCAGGGTGCCGAGACGCTTGATGTAGGCAAGCAGGGCCGCCGCATCTGCCATCGACAGGTGGAAGCGCGGCATTACCGGATCGAGTCGATTGCCGCCGGCATCGATGCCCATCGTGACTGCGCGGACCACCAACGTTTCGCTGTAAGGGGGCCGCGTCCGGCCGGGTGTTACATCGGGTGCGGACAGCACCGGCCACGTAATGTTTGGTGGCCAGCCCCCTCGCTCGGCTCCACCAAGCCCGTCTCGTCCATGACACGACCCACAGGGGACCGCTGTCGCCGGCAATTGGACATTGCCTGCGCCGACTGCTGCATAAGGCGCCGGTTCATCGGTCCGCCCGGTCAGGAACAAGGCGCGCCCCCGGATCTCTTGGTCGGAGAGATCGCTCGCTGCCGTACCGGGTTGACAGAGCAGCATGCTTGCGGCGAGGAGTACGGAGCTCAAGGCATGAAATGGGCCGCGCCCCATTACGGCTTGCTCCATGTTCGACAGGCCGAATCGCGACCCATATTGCTGGTTATCAGACAGAAGTGCCAGGCGAGGACCAGGTCGGCCCCTGCGCGAACGCTTCTTCACCCCGCGGCCGCGCGCGAAGTTCCCGCCGTCTTCCGCATGCGCTGGCCGTTGATGCAGCGCGAGGCGGCACAGTTGCATGAGGCAATGCGCCAAATTGTTGAATGACATTGCTACCGCCCAGCCAACTGAGGTGGCTTGTGCGCACGCTTACCGAGGTTTTGGTCGGCGCACAGCGGACCGCGATCGTCAAGCAACGGCTGCGGAGGCCAAGCAGATCATGGCGGGACGTCGAGCACAGAGCAGCAACGCAGCAAGTTACGCCTTCGCGAACCGCGCGAACGCCTGCGCCAGCACCTCATAGATGGCGCGCTTGAAGCCAACCGCGAGCGTCGGCAGTTCCGCCAGTTCCGTCCAGCGCCAGGCATCGAACTCGGGATGCGGGTCAATATCCAGCCTGATATCGCTGTCTTCGCCAGTGAAGCGCAGCGCGAACCAGCGTTGCGTCTGCCCGCGATACCGCCCACCCAGCGCCACGCCGACCAGGTCAGGCGGCAGGTCGTAGGTCAGCCATTCGGGATGCTCGGCGATGATCTCGGCCCGGTCGGTGCCGATTTCCTCGGCGAGCTCTCGCAACACAGCCGCACGAGGCTCTTCGTCCGGATCGATGCCACCCTGCGGCAGCTGCCAACCGCCGGCCGGCCCTTCCGCATTCGGCAGATCGGCACGCCGCGCGACGAACACGCGACCATCCCGATTGAACAGTACCGCGCCGACATTGGGCCGGTAAGGCAGCGCGCTCATGGTGCGGCCGGCGCCCGCACGAGGGCGCTGACCGGAGCCAGCACCAATCCGTCTGCCGGCAGACCGCTTGCCCAGGCGGCGAGCCGTTGCGTGGTGACCGGGCGTACCGCGCCGGCAAAGCCGAGGGCGCTGCCCTTCTCTCGCGCCAGTTGAGCGAGCTGCACCAGCTTCGCATCGATGTCCGCCGCCGCACCGGGTTCATCCACCACGAGATCCACTGTTCTGCTCCACACCAGCGGCAACGGCGCCGCGCCAGGTCGCGGATCAACGTAGAGCAGACCGCGCTGCGCCAGCTCCGCCAGTATTGGATTGATCTCTTCCGGCAGCGAGGCAAATCGTTCGCCGCGCAGGCTGCCCTCTGCTCCGGTCACGCCGACATAACCGCCGATGCGCGACAGCAGCCATTCCAGTCGTGTGTGGTTCTGCTCCGGTGCGAGGTTCGTCATCAGCGCCTGCTTGCCGGGATCATTCAGCGGAAACCCCTGCGGCTCCATTGGGATCGACAGCAGGTACTCGTGCTCGGCCAGACGCGCGGCGCTCAACAGCTTCGTGACGTTCTGCGCGTAGGGCGAGAAAGCAAGCGTGACGCCGCCGGGCAGGGAGCGGATGGCCGTGTCGCTGTCGTTCTGATTGAGGCCCACTCCCGCCAGTAACAGGCCGACCCGAGGCCGCCGCGTGCTGCTGTCGAAACCCGCGGCATAGACCTGCATCGGCATGCGCCCGTCCGCGGCGATGCGGGGCAGCAGATCGGATGTCGACCCTGGCGCCGGCCCCGCCAGAGCCGGATCGGGATCGGCGACCGGCCCGGGCGTATCGCGGCCAGGTCGCTGTGCCGGCGGCGCCTTTGCCACCTCCTGGCGGGTCAGATTGGTCGGCTCCGAGAGGGGCGGTGGCCTCGCGGGGGCCTGGACGGAAGCCTCGCGTGGAGCCGGAGGAGCCAAAGGCCCGGCTAGTTGCAACGCTATGCCGCACGTCGCCAGCACGCTGACGACGAGTAGCCAGAACCGGCCGAGGCCACGCCAACCGGCGAAGAATTGCCGTGGCCAGGCCAGCACCGGAGGGTCAGTTGGCGATCACGCGGTTCTGCCCGGCCATTGCCTTGGCCAGCGCCAAGCCTTCCTGCAACTGGAAGTCAGTGTCGTCGGGCTTGGCCGGATCGAACTTCGGGAAACCTTCTGGCGGCTTGGCCGGGATCTGTTTTGCGATCGGCGGCAGATCGGTCCGCGGCGCGGGCGGGGTGTCCGGCGTGCCGCCCTCGTTCTTCAGCACATGGTTGAGATCGGCCTCGCGCTCCGGCCCGAAGCGCGGAGTCTCTTCTCGTGCGACTCGGCAACGTCCACGTCGGGTTTGATGCCCTCACCCTGGATCGAGCGGCCAGACGGCGTGTAATAGCGCGCCGTGGTCAGCCGCATCGCGCCATTGCCGGGCAGCGGGATCACCGTCTGGACCGAACCCTTGCCGAAGCTGCGCGTTCCCAGCAGGACGGCGCGCTGGTGATCCTGCAAGGCGCCGGCGACGATTTCGCTGGATGAAGCGGACCCGCCGTTGATCAGCACCACCAGCGGCACGCCGTCGATGATGTCGTTGCCCTTGGCGTCCCAGCGCTGCGCATCCTCTGTATGCCGCGCCCGGGTTGAGACGATCTCACCCTGGTTTATGAAGTCGCCGGACACCGCCACCGCCTGGTCGAGCAGCCCGCCGGGATTGTTGCGCAGGTCCAGAATGAGCGCCTTCAGCTTGCCGCCCGCCTGCTGCTTCAGCGTCTTCACCGCCTGCTTCAGAGCCGGGTCAGCCTGCTCGGTGAACTGCGTCAGACGCACGTAGCCGATGTTGTCCGGCTCCAACCGGTCCTTGACCACCTGGATGTGGATGATCTCGCGCAGCATCGAGACCTCAATCGGCTGGTCGGTACCTTCACGTTTGATGGTCAGCGTGATCTTCGAGTTCGGCGCGCCGCGCATCATGTCCACTGCGTCCTGCAGCGAGAGCCCCTGCACGGTCTTGCCATCCAGCGCGGTGATGATGTCGCCCGCCTTCACCCCGGCCTTGAATGCCGGCGTGTCGTCGATCGGGCTGATCACCTTGATAAAGCCGTTATCCTGGGTGACCTCGATGCCGAGGCCGCCGAACTCGCCCTTGGTCTGCACCTGCATGTCACGGAACGCCTTGGCGTTCATGTAGCTGGAGTGGGGGTCGAGGCCGGTCAGCATGCCGTTGATCGAATTCTCGATCAGGTCCTTGTCGCTCACCGGATCGACGTATTCGGCGCGGACGCGCTCGAACACGTCGCCGAACAGGGTCAGCAGCCGATAGGTGTCGGTGCGGTTGCTGTCCTGCGCCGCGAACGCCGACAGGCCAAGATCATAGCCGAGATGGCGGCTTATCAGGCCGGACGCGGGGCCGATGGCGACGCCACCAAGGAAGGCGGTGCCGAGCAGCAGGCCGGTGCGCAGACGCCGGGAGCGATAGTCCATTCATTTCATCCTTCGAGTGCGGTCGCCCAGCAGGCGGACGCAGGAATAACCAAGATCATCTTTTCGCGCGCTGGCGGCTCCGCCGTCCAGTATTCAAATCTTACGTGTGTGAGAGGTTAACCGCTCGCTCTCAACCACGGCGCAGGGTTCACCGGCTGCCCGTCGTGGCGCAACTCGACATAGAGCGAGGGCCGATTACCCTGTTTTCCCGGCTCCCAGCCTGGCATGACCCCGACCGGCTCCCCCGCGGCGACAGGCTGGCCGACCCTCACGTCGAGCCGGTCGAACCCGGCGAGCACGGCATGGTAACCACCACCGCAGTCGACGATCAACAGCAACCCGTAGCTGCGGAACAGCGCGGCGAAAGCCACCCGGCCGCTGCATAATGACACGACCCGCGCCGCCGGCGGCGCTCGGTATGAAATACCGGTGGCCGGACCGCCCTCCGTGGCATCGCCCCAGGCATGGACGATGGTCCCCGCGACCGGCGCGGTGAGCTGACCATGCGGTTGCGCAGCGCTTGCGATAGTGCCCGCGCCGGTCGGCCGCTCAAGTTCAGCCTGCCGCTCCCGCGCGGCGGCCGCTTCGTCACCACGCTTCTGGCGGAGCGCCCGAACAGCGTCGTCCTGTGCCCTCGCCTGCTCCGCCACACGCTGCGTTTCCAACTCGGCGAGCATCCCGCGCAGCGTCTCGGCTCGTGCCGCCTGGTCCGCTGCACGCTGCTCCGCTGCCGCAGCTTCGCTCTCCGCATGCCTGCGGCCGGCATCCGTAGCGGCAATACGCCGGTCCAGCGCGGCGGCTTCCGCCTGCTGCCTCGCCTGCGCCGTTGCCAGTTGCGGGACCTCGGTCTGGAGTGCGTCGGTTGCCGCCGCCAATCTGACCTGCTCGCGCCGCAGCGTCCCGGCGTCATGGCCGAGCTGGCTGGCCAGACCGCGCAGTACCAGCACGCCACGCAGCGTGTCCTCCGCGCTCGCGGGGACGGCCAACAAAGTCTCGGCCGGGAACAGCGACAGCCGCTCTATCAGCGGCAGAAGGGGCTGCATCGTCTCGGCAGTCGCCGCCATGCTCGCCTGTGCCCTGCGCCGCTCGGCGGCCAATTCGTCCATCCGCCCAGCTACGTCGGCAGTGGCTGCCTCCGCCTGGCGCAGCCGCGCGACCGCCGCGACCCTGTCGTCGGCCAGACGCTGCTCCTCGGCGGCAGCGACGGCGGCGCGGGCAGCCGCCTGACGCTGGACAGCCTGCTCAGCCGCGTGGGCCCGCTCGGCCTGCTCCACTGCGCGGCGGGCAGCGTCCTCCTTGGTCGGTCGGGCCGGATGAGCGGCGACCGCGATCAGGGCGATCAGAGGAAGCAGGCTATTCCGCAGCGCGCGCCGCATGGGCACGGATCAAAGAACTGCCAGTCATCTCGCGTGGCCTTTCCAAGCCCATCAGTTCGAGCAGGGTCGGCGCGACGTCGGCAAGCCTGCCGTCCGTCAGCGTGGTCGCGTCACCGCCCATCAGCAGGACCGGCACCGGATTGGTGGTATGAGCGGTATGCGGGCCGCCGTTCGTCGGGTCGCGCATCAACTCACAGTTGCCGTGGTCGGCGGTGACCAGCAGCGCGCCACCTTGCTTCTCCACGGCCGAAGCGATGCGGCCGAGACCGGCGTCCACCGTCTCCACCGCCTTGATCGCGGCGGGCAGGCTGCCGGTGTGGCCGACCATGTCGGGGTTCGCATAGTTCAGCACGATCAGATCGTACTTTCTTCGAATCGATCGCCGCCACGACCTTGTCGGTGAGTTCGGGGGCTGACATTTCCGGTTGAAGGTCGTAGGTCGCAACCTTCGGCGACGGCACCATGATGCGGTCCTCGCCGGGAAACGTGGTCTCCTGGCCGCCGTTGAGAAAATAGGTCACGTGCGGGTATTTCTCGGTCTCCGCGGTGCGGAGCTGCGCCCGCCCAGCATCTGCCGCCACCTGCCCCAGAATGTGGTCCAGCTTCTCCGGCGGAAACAACACCCCCAGATGGGGCGCGAGTTCGTCCGAATAGCGTGTCATCCCCGCGGCGGCGGCGAACCTGATCACCCGCTTGCGCGGGAAGCCATCGAACTTCGGCTCCAGAAGCGCGCCGAGGATCTCGCGCACGCGGTCGGCGCGGAAGTTGAAGCACAGGATGCCATCGCCATCCTGCATGCCTTTGTACTCACCGCTGATGGCCGGCGGGATGAATTCGTCGGTCACATCGCGCGTGTAGCTGTCCCGCACGGCCTTGACCGGGTCGTCGAACCTTGTGCCATCGCCGTCCACCAGCGCGGCGTAGGCCTTGGCAACCCGATCCCACCGCTTGTCGCGATCCATGGCAAAATACCGGCCGATGACAGTGGCGATCCGCACGCCTTGCGGAAGCTTGCCCTGTAGCCACGCGATGTCGTCCGCGGCCGAGCGTGGCGGGGTGTCGCGGCCGTCAGTCAGTGCATGCACAACCGTCTTCACGCCCGCCCTGTGCAGAATATCGGCCAGCGCGACGGCGTGATCCTGATGCGAGTGCACACCGCCCGGCGACATCAGGCCCAACAAATGGCAGGTGCCACCCGACGCCTGCATTTTCGCGATCAGTTCGGTCAGCGCCGGCGCGCGCGCGAGACTGCCATCCTTGGCAGCCTGACTGATGCGCGGCAGTTCCTGCATCACCACCCGGCCGGCGCCGATATTCAGATGGCCGACCTCCGAATTGCCCATCTGGCCCTCCGGCAGGCCGACGTCCTCGCCGGAGGTTCGCAGGAAGGCGTGAGGGCAGCTCTGCCACAACCGGTCGAAGTTCGGCTTGCGCGCCTGACGGACTGCATTGTCGGACAACTCTTCGCGCCAGCCGAAGCCGTCGAGGATCACCAACATCACTGGCCGAATCGCCTGCGCCATGGATCAGCTCCTCTCGCGAGTTGGGCACTGGGTAGCGCCGACGCGATGCCGAAACAAGTGCGGCTCACGCGACCGTTCACAGCGCTGCCTTTGCATCCGCCGGACTGCCTCCCAGGTTGGTAGCGTGCACCCAAGGAAGAGGAGCGAACAATGGCGGTCAAGGCGAGACCCGACGGCTATCACGCCGTCTCGCCGTATCTTGTCGTGGATGGAGCAGCGAAGCTGATCGATTTCCTCGCGGAGGTGTTCGATGCTGAGGAGCTCGAGCGGCTTGCCGCGCCTGGCGGCCGCATCGGCCATGCCGAAGTACGCATCGGCAATTCAGTCGTCATGATAGGCGACGCACGGGGCGAGCATGCGCCGACGCAGGCGATGCTCTACGTGTACATCGATGACGTCGACGCGACCTATCAGCGCGCGCTGGCCGCCGGCGCCACAACGGTGCAGCCGCCGACCGACCAGTTCTACGGCGACCGCAGCGGCGGCGTGAAAGACGCATTCGGCAATATGTGGTGGATCGCCACGCGTATCGAGGACGTGGCGCCGGAGGAACTGAAGCGGCGCGCGCAGGCTGCGATGGAGAAGGCCGACGGCGATTGATCGGCCTGCATTCCCTGATCAGTGCGAGGTCACCGCGTCGAGGCCAGCCTTCGCAGTCATGCCATCCTGTGTTGCGATGCCGCCGCTGGCGCCGATCGCTCCAATCAGCTTGCCGTCCACCACGATCGGGAAGCCGCCCTCCGACGCCGCACCCTGGGACAGCGCCAGCAGGCTGAGGGAGGCCGGTGAGCCGCCATTGATGCTGTCGGCAAACGCCTTGCTCGGGCGGCGGAATGCCGCGGCGGTACGCGCCTTCGCCTGGGCGATGTCGATCGAGGCGTATTGCGTGCCATCCATCGTGGCATGAGCGACAAGCTGGCCCACGGGGCCGACCACGGCGATCGCCATCTTCCAGTTGTGCTTCTTCGCCTCTGCCTCCGCAGCCATGATCGCCTTTTGCGCCGTGTCGAGGTTGATCGGCGTTCCGTACGGGATGTCGAACGGCATCGCCTCAGGCACCGGTGCCGGGGTCTGCGCGTTCGCGGCAAACGCCCCAAGCAGGATGACGGCGGATACGACGAATGGTGTTGCGCGGCGTGTCGGCATGAGGTGCTCTCCCCTGGTTGGCGACGCCCGGTTCGACGCCGCGGCAGGCGGGTTGTTCCCGGTGCGCCAGGGCCAGGCCGATGCCGACGCCGATCAGTAACCCTCTCGACGAACGGTTGCGCAGCCGGCCGCGCATCGCAAGCACGCCGGGGACGCGCCCCGCCAGTCCAGCGGGGATCGCGAGATCAGCGACAAGAGCGCCCACCCGCGGTGTGATCGTCGCATCGGGCACAAGGAACTGCCGGAAGAATGCGCGGTAGAGCAGCAGCGTCTTCTGATCGGTGAGCGAACTCAGGAAACCGCACAGCGCGATGGCGCGGTTTGAGGGCGGCTGCGGGCGCCTGCGCGTGAGATCGACCGGCACCGCGATCCATTGCCGCGCGCTGCAAATTAGCGGACGCGTGGGCTGGCGGCCATCATCGGGCGACAGCCATGGCTGGGAGTGCCTACGAGTTCACTCTGGCATTCTGGCATGCGTATCCACTACGGCGTTGCGCTGGGTGTTCCATAGAATGGGCCGACCATCCACCACTGCCCGCCAAACGGTGCTGATCGGCCAGTGGTCTGACTCATCGCGCGGAGTAACTCTTGCAGCGTAACGGCCCTGCGCATAGCCTGGGGCTATGTGGGTGGTTCCAATCCTGTTCCTGGGCCTTTTGTTGATTCCGTCGCAGGCCGATGCCCGAGGAGGCCATGGCAGTCTTGGTGGATCGGCTTGGGGATGGGGCGCCTCCAGGAATTTCTCAAGTTTTCCGGGACGAGGCCCCTCCTTCCGCGGGATACCGTCGACGCGGATGCCGGCGATCCGGATGCCTAATGCACCTCATGCACCACCGTCCGCGATGTCGCGCCCATCCTTTGGTGACCATCAGCGGTTCCACAACCCCGCGCTCGACGATCAGAGTTGGCTTAGGCTCTGAGCCAGACCATCCCTCGAGACACTGGCATAGTCGCCGACAGCGATAGAACCGGAAACTTCTGGGTGCGACGCGGAGCTTGATGCAAGCTTGGTCGACGTTGACGACATTATAAGTGTCGCAGCGGTCGGCGAGCTTGTGAAACCGGTAGGCTCACAAGCTCGTCGTTGTTCGTCCAGGGTCCTTGTGGGAGGTTCTATGCCCACACGATGTTGCTGCTCGGCAGGGCGACCAGCCCACGGATATCCACGCCGTGGCTGGTGCTGGTACCGAACGTGAGCATCGTTCCGCCGACCCCGTCAGAGGCTTGATGCAGCGACCCCTGAAGCGCCTTGTCAATGGTCAGCGTATCGCCCTTCGCGAGCGAGAAGTCCTCCAGCGTGAGCAGGCCGCTCGTGGTGTGGAAGACATACGCATCCTTCCCGGCGCCGGCTGTCACGTCCAAGCTGCCAGAGCCGGCAGTGAACGTATTGTTGCCACCGGCAGCGAGCACCGTCGCCGTGCCGCTCCCTCCCGTCAGGACGACCTGCTGGGGACCAACGAAGCCGACATTGTCCTTCCCGGAGCCGAGAGTGGCCTTGAGCACGTTCCCGGTGGACAGCACGAAGGTATCGCCGTTCTCGGCGAACGTTCCGGTCTGCGAGAGGCTCTCCGTGAGTGTGCCAGCAGACGTCACATCCGATACGTTTGGCGCATCTGGCTGCCAGTTGGTCTGGTTCCATGTGTACCAGCCCGTGCCCCCTGCGTCCTGGCCTAGAACGGTGCCGTTGAAATAGGCCATCGCAGAGGTGCCGCCGCCACCAGGAATATCCTTCCCGTTCTCGATAGCATTCTGCGAACTGTCGAGTGAGTAGGCGTTCCCGGCTGCGTCCTTGAACGTCCCCGAGCCTGGCACGATGAGGAAGTCGTTGGTCGTGGGCGGTGGGTTGATCGCCAGTGTGCCAGCCGGAGTGTATCCATTCGCACCGGTCAGCACGGCGTTGTTGCCGGCTGCATCGCGGATGGTGCCGCCATTGAGTGCGACGGCATTGCTGGCGGCAAGTTTCAGGTCGGTAGTGCTTTGCCCCGCGGCGACGGTGTATTTGAACGCCAGCGCGCTGCTGCCTGAGCCCGACAGGTAAGTGGCGGTACCACCGTCGTTGAGCGCCAGGGTCGGTGTGCCGCCGGCCACCGTCACCGCCTCGCTGAACGTCGCAGTCAGCGTGACGGTGCCTCCCGTTGCCACCTGGCCGCTGCCCGGCGACTCGGCAATCGCTGAAAGCGTCGGCGCGGTAGTATCGATTTGAAGAATTCCGGCCGGATTGTAGCCGTTCGCACCGGTCAGCACGGCGTTGCTGCCGCTGGTGCCACGGATGGTGGCACCGTTGAGCGTGATGGCACTGCTTGCCGCTGATGTCAGGTCGGCGATGTTCTGTCCGGCTGCGACGGTGTATTTGAACACCAATGCGCTGCTGCCGGACCCCGACACGTAAGTGGCGACACCGCCGTCGTTGAGCGCCAGGGTCGGCGTGCCGCCGGCCACTGTGACCGCGGAATTAAAAGTCACGGTCAGAGTGACGGTGGCGCCGACCGTCAGATCACCGCTACCCGGCGAGGTCGTAATGGTGGAGACGACTGGCGCGGGATTGGGGTTCGCAATCTGCGTCCATGAGTTGTTTGGCGTTGTCTCTGAGTACCAGTTGCCGGCGCTGTTCTCCTGGTCCATTGCGCCGTTGAGAGTTTCGAGCAGCACGACGTTGGCCGTGGGCGCATCGACGGTGCCGCTCACGGCGATCTGGAGACCGTTCGACGCGGACTGGACGAGGGACCAGGCGTTGCCGTTCTGGTCGATGATAGGGCTCGCTGAAGCGGAGGTTATACTCGTTCCGCTGGGGCTCGACGTCGGATTGGGGTCCGTAATCTGCGTCCATGAGTCATTGGGCGTCGTCTCGGAGTACCAGTTGCCGCTAGAGTTCTCCTGGACCATTGCGCCTTTGAGTGTTTCGAGCAGCACGACGTTGGCCGTGGGTGCATCGACGGTGCCGTTTACGGCGATCTGGAGACCGCTCGACGCGGACTGGACGAGGGACCAGGCGTTGCCGTTCTGGTCGATGATCGGTGCTGCGGATGCCGACTTGATCGTGGTGCCGCTCGGGCTCGGGCTCGGCTTGGACGTGGTTCCGCCGCCAGATGGGCCTGTCGCGCTCGCGATCCACTGCGCGACCTCCTGCCCATAGCTCGAAAGCGAGGCCGATCCTCCGGTGACGGAATTGACCATGTTGTCGGCCTGGGTGCCGCTATTGTACCATTCCCAGCTGATAGCGCCGGAAGTCTGGCCGCTGGTTACGCTGTCCTGCACCGCCTGCAAAGTCTGCGACCCGCCCGGATCAACATTCGAACCATCAGTCGAGTTGCCGTATTCACCGACGATGACTGGGATCGTGCCGTTTGCACTGGTGATCGACTGCATCGTAGCGATGTCACTCGACAGTTTCGCTTCGTTGGCCGCGAGGCTTGTGCTGTAGCCGGACTCCCAATTGTAATAGTGCTCGTCCCAGGCGACATTCGTCATGGTCGCGAAGACGGCCGGGTTCATGCCGGGGATTGTGTTGCCGCCTGGGTCCATCATGATGATGTTGTTGTTGCCGGTCGCGCGGATGGCATTGTAGATGCCAACGATCTCATTCTGATCGTCGGTTACGTCGCCACCGGTCGGCTCATTCTGGGTGTCGAACCAGACGTACGGGTTGTTCTCGAAGGCGGTCGCAAAGCTTGCGTACCACTGTTCAGCCGAAGTAAGCGCCGAGCCAGTGAACACGTTCGGGTAGTTGGTATCCTGAATTTCGACAGCGATACCTTCGCTGGTCAACTGATTGATGTACGGCGTAAGATACGCCACTGTGTCTTCTGACAGATTGAAATTAGTCATGCGGATGAAGTTGATGCCCGGCAGCGTGGTGGTGAACGCATTAACAGCCGAAGGCAGATCCACGTCGTCATAGACGGCGGTCCCTTTGGCAATGAATGGCTGGCCATTGGGACCAATGATCTTACCATTTGAAACACTGAAGCTCACGTGACTTGCTCCATATCTGTTAATATTGTTTTGTATCCATCGGCACCGCGGATGACCGCGGACCTTAACTTGTCGGCATCAATTGTGTTGGCGATTCTCTATTCTGCTAAGGCCAAGCCATTGGCCATGCTTTTTGCACTAGCCAGCAAGCCTATCGCCAAATGCCGCTGACAACTTGCTAATAGCGCGGATGTCACTTCGATACGGCGCGACATTCCGCATAACAATTCTCTGGCGCTGGGTTCCTACTTCGGTGCTTGGACGAACTGTGCCATTCAATAATTAAGGACGCGTTGCCCTCCATGCGGTGGGGTGACGAGCTCGATTTCCCATGGACTAGTCGCGCACCTATTACACGGATATTTGATACTCACTTTAGCGTGAGGTCAACGAATTTCATCGACAACCACCCGTTAAACGCCGGAAACAGTCCATGTTATGGTAACGTAATATTACCGCAGGTTTTCGGATGCGCAGATGTCTGCGCCCCGGCCGTCGCCGATCAGCGCAAACGGCTCCCGGTAGGTTCCGGCGGCTCAGAGCTTGGGACACTCGAAGCGGTTTGGCTAATCGACCAAGGCCGCTGCAGTCTGTCCATAATCTCAGCGGTCGCCGTCAGAGTCGCTGACGCGGGTTAACCAGGACGGCTCGAACATCCCGAACTTGCCACGGGCAAATCCCGCAAAAATGACACGCTCCAAGGCGCCACGGATCCTGACAGCTGGCTGTATCGCAATCCGGCGGGTCGCCGAGGCGAAGCTGTCTTATAGGGGCCATGTCACCATGAAAAACCGTCACGGGATGGCGATGGCGGGCGAGTGCATCTTTGGCTGGGGCAAGCGGCACGGCATCCTGCGCAAGACCAGGCATCGCGGCATCGCAGGCGACTTTTTGCACCGCCGCCTGCCGTGCTGACCCGAGTGCGCTAGACCAGTGCCGCCCACCGCACTTTAAAGGCTTAGCACAAAGGTCGCTGCCGCTATGCCGACGCAAACCAAACTTGGCCAATCGGTTGCGGCGAACGCAACGGGGTCATCGTCCATATCACCCCGATGGGCGAGGATCAGCAAGCGCCCGATCCAGTAGACCAGCACTACGGACGTGAGCCAGAGGTACTCCGGATATCGGTACAGAATCGTTACGCTCGGGCTGCTAACATACAACGCGAACACCAGCACTGCCGTAAAGCCGCTACCTGCAGACAGCAATTCCAAGACATGCAAATCGCTCGACCGATACGCCCGTCCTTTGGGATCGCCGGCCCCGCTAGCGAGACGGCTCGATATCTCGATACAGCGCTTGGCGAGGGCGAGGCTGCAAAACAGGAAGATGCAGAAGGCGATCAGCCACGTCGAGAGGTGCACGTCGATTGCAATACCACCGGCTGCTACACGCATGCCATACAGGCAAGCAAGCGTCACCACGTCGATCATAATCTGTCGCTTCAGATATAGCGAGTAGGCGAGCGTCAGCACGTAATATGTCGCGAGAATGGCAACAAACGGTAGGCTGATCAGCAGCGCAAGGAAGAGCGAACTCCCAAGCAGCAGAGGAAACAGGGCCAGCCCATGCCGTATTGGAACGGCACCAGCGGCCAGTGGGCGGAATCGCTTAGTGGTGTGCGCTCGATCACGACCAAGGTCGATCAAGTCATTGAGCACGTAGGCACTTGAGGCGCACAAACTGAAGCTGAGAAATGCAATCAGGCAGACGGCTCCGGTCCGAACATTGAACTGGTGCGCGGCCAATGCCGGTACCAACAACAGCAGGTTCTTGAGCCACTGATGCATTCGGATGGCCCGCCCGTAAACTTTCAGGCTGGGCTGGGGAGATTCGAAATTAGTGGACGAAGGCCAACGGCTCCGCACGATGCGCTGTATCTTCGAGGATCCATTGACAACGAGAACGCCGGCTGCAGCCGCCCATACGGTGAGATCCGCCAATTCGTTGCCGGCATAGTCGAAGCCTTTTTCCCCAAAGGCACGGCGGAGCGCGTCGGCCTTGGCACGGCCTTTCAGATTGATCCGACCATCGGAGGCAAACCATCCTGCGAAGAACCCGAAGTATGCGGCGATTGCCTCCACCCAGCGACGATCAGATGCCGAAGCCAGATAGATTTTCCTTCCCCGTGCATACTCTGCTTCAAGCCACGCGACGAAAGGGAGATTCCAAGGCAGGGTCTCGAGATCGACCGTGTGCGCTGCTATCCCTGCCTTGAATGCTGCGATGCCATGCCGAAGTGAACCAAGCGAGAATAGCGCCGCAAGCGGATTTGCGGCAACGATTGCGAGGAAACCCTCGATCAGCAGATCGGACCGCAGCAAAGTGCCGTCGAGGTCGACGACCAACGGGGCGCTATCAGTTGGTTCCCAGCCGCTATCCGCAGTAAGCGATCCGTCAGAATCGCGTCTCGCTGAATCTTGAGTCATTGTTCTGAGGGTAAATGGAGAGGAACCCTAGGGCCTGCGAAGCGCCTCAAGACACGTGCAATGCAGCCTGCCGCCACAACTGAGCCCTTCACCATCACGCAACTTTTTACTGCCGGACAGACTGCGCGTTCGTCAAGTGATGGGCCTGTCACATATGGGGGAAGACACGTTTTTGGTGGTCCCTACCCTCCGGTCGCCGTAGGACGGCCGCGCGTAAGCTGGTGGAGAGCGAGTTGCAACTCATCGTCGTCCTGTCACGAATCGGAGCCGAGCGGCTTCGAGCAGCTGCACCTTATGGTCCATAGTGTCGCCGGTGATCGCGCCTGGGGATGAGCTTGATCCTTGGATTGACATTCGGCATAGGGCCCGAGCACCGGCGGCCTAAGGACGGCTGTCAGATCGAAGGGCCGCTCCGGATGATGGTCGTATTCATCTTCGCCGTCGTTACGTCACCAACAATTTCGGCGGCGAAGCCGATGTAGAGACATGCCGCGACAAGCTATGTAGTGTGGCGAATAGCGAGGGGGCTGCATGAGTTGTCTGAAGCGTCGATGCGCGTGAGAATGGGCCGAGCCATCGTATTTTCGGCCAGCATAGCCGCAGCAGCCTATCTTGGCTTTTCCTTCTGGGCCGGTTGGCATGATGTTGCGAGTGCATTCGCTGCGGTCGGCTGGAGCTCGACGGCCTACGTCCTCGGCCTATCCCTTATCAACTATGTGGTGCGCTTCGTCCGTTGGCAACTCTACCTTTCTACCCTGGGGCATCCGGTGCCGATCCTCTCCAGTTGCATGATCTACTTCGCCGGCTTCGCCTTCACGACGACGCCAGGCAAGGCAGGTGAAATGCTGCGCGGGGTGTTCCTTGGGTCACGAGGTGTGCCCTTTGTCCACAGCACCGCTGCATTTCTCAGCGAGCGTCTGTCAGACCTTCTTGCGATAGTGTTGATCTGTTTGTTGGGATTCTCGGCTTATCCTCCAGGTCGATTTGTTGTCGTCATCGGCGCATTCGTGGTCGCGCTATTGGCGATTGGTTTATCCCAAAAGCGCGCGCTGGTGGCTCTTGGACGCTGGCTGGAAGGCCACAGTTCAAGATTGGTTCGGGCCGGTGGCCGCTTGGTTCCATTGCTGCTGGAAGCGAGGCGCTGTCACCGGCCTGAGATCCTTCTCATCGCGACACCGCTCTCCTTGCTGGCCTGGGCAGCTGAGGCTTTTGCCTTCTGCCTTGTGCTTGACCGGGTGGGGATCGGGGTCGGTCTGCCCTTCGGCATGTTCATATATGCCATCGCCACACTGGCCGGCGCTCTCAGTTTTCTGCCCGGAGGGCTTGGGAGTGCCGAGGCTGTCATGGTCGCAGCCCTACTCATGAAAGGCGCGCCCGAACCGCAAGCGGTCGCCGCCACCATCATCATACGGCTTGCGACATTGTGGTTTTCCGTAGCGCTCGGCATCGGCGCTATCATTATCGGCCGGCGCAACCTGCTCCTGGTAGCAGGCGCAGAGGCCGCATGATGCAGCAGATCCTATCCTGGAACCGCTTTCCCAGGGTTGAGCCGGCGCGGGTGGAAGACCTCGCCACCCGTCATGACAATCTACCTGAACTTGGCCTGGGCGAGCATTGTATTGCCTACGGCAATGGCCGCAGCTACGGAGATGTTTGTCTCAACGAGGGCGGCGTGCTGTTGCGCACTCGTCGCCTGGATCATTTCATCGCCTTCGATCGAAGCACCGGGCTATTGACGTGTGAGGCCGGAGTCCAACTCGTTGATATTCTGTCCTTCGCCGTTCCTCAGGGATGGTTTCTGCCAGTCACGCCCGGCACGAGATTTGTCACAGTGGGGGGTGCCGTAGCTAATGACGTGCATGGCAAGAACCATCATGTCCAGGGTACTTTCGGCCATCATGTGGTGCAGCTTGAACTGCTGCGTTCGAACGGCGAGCGCATCATCTGTGGTCCGGACCTGAGGTCGGAGTGGTTCGCTGCGACAGTCGGTGGGCTGGGACTGACGGGCCTCATCACATGGATACAACTGGCCCTCATGCCGATGTGCAACCCGTTTATGGTTGTGCAGCCACATCGCTTTCGTGGCCTGGACGAATTCTGGTCGATAAGTGAGATGGCCGAGCGCGATTGGCCATATACGGTGGCGTGGCTTGATTGCGCCGGTGGTAATAGAAGGGGAATCCTTTTTGCGGGACGCCACGCTCCCGTCAAAGACGATCTGCCCGTTTGGCGAGAGCGTCGCCGCAACGTCGCCTTTGATCCGCCGTTCTCTCTGATCAGAAAGATATCGCTGCGCCCGTTCAATATTGCCTATTACTATCGCCCGTTGCCTCGCGGGCCTGCCCTGATCCACCACATTCCATACTTCTACCCGCTTGATGCCGTGCTGAATTGGAACCGACTCTATGGAAGGCGTGGATTTTTTCAGTATCAGTGCGTGCTGCCGCCAGAATGCGCGCGTACGGGGATCGACGACATGCTAACGATCATACACCGAAGGGGAGCCGGTTCCTGCGCCGTTCTGAAGGCCTTCGGTGCACGCCGCTCGATCGGAATGCTGTCTTTCGCCCGCCCTGGAGCCACACTGGCGCTGGACTTTCCCAACCATGGCGACACAACCGAGAAACTGTTCACAGAACTCGATGCGGTTGTTAGGAATGCTGGCGGAGCACTATACCCAGCCAAGGATGCACGGATGTCGGGCGAAATGTTTCGCGTCGGCTACCCGGCCTGGGAGCAGTTCAGTGAATTTATCGACCCGCGGTTTTCGTCGAGTTTTTGGCGCCGAGTTGCCGAGCAGTAGATGGCGCGGATAGCGATCTTCGGCGCAACGTCGGCAA
Organism: uncultured Alphaproteobacteria bacterium; assembly: GCA_963818775.1. Classification (GTDB taxonomy): domain Bacteria; phylum Pseudomonadota; class Alphaproteobacteria; order Acetobacterales; family Acetobacteraceae; genus JAMXLO01. The sequence goes on from CAWFUF010000024.1 coordinate 82,734, forward strand.
TAGCTACCTCCTGCGCGCGACTCTGGTTGTCGGAGGGAAGCAGCCTCTTTCTCGTCGCCCGTAACCCGGACAAGCTCCAGGTGCTGGTTGATGACCTCTGCGTACGAAAGGGACCAGCGCAGGTGCTAGCGCAGGCATGCGCCGATCTGAATGACTTCGAACGCCACGAGGATCTTCTGGCCGAGGCGCGAAGGGCGCTCGGGGGGCTCGATGTGCTGTTGGTGGCGCACGGTTCGTTACCAGATCAGAGGGTCTGCGAGCTATCGGTCAACGCGACGCTGGACGAACTCCGTACCAATGCTCTCAGCATCATTTCACTCGTAACCTTGGCGGCCAATCTTTTCCAAACCGCTGGGCATGGCACGATTGCGGTGATCAGCTCGGTTGCTGGAGACCGGGGTCGCCAGAGCAATTACGTGTATGGGACGGCCAAGGGCGCGGTTTCGCTTTTCCTTGAGGGCGTTCGCAATCGACTTAGCCGGTCGGGCGTCCGAGTGGTGACGATCAAGCCTGGCTTTGTCGATACGCCGATGACGGCCCACTTGGAAAAGAAGGGGCCACTCTGGGCTCAGCCGCAGACGATCGCCCGAGGTATCGCACGGGCGGTGAACGGTCGGCGTGATGTTGTGTATCTTCCCGGCTTTTGGCGGTGGATCATGGTGATCATACGACACATTCCGGAACCCATCTTCAAGCGCATGTCGCTGTGAAGGCCCCGCGAGCATCAATGCCGCAGCCTGCACAGCGATGCTGACCCAGAGTAGTCCGAATGCATTACCTAATCGCAACAGTGCGAACGGCCGCAAAACGGCGGCTGTCGTTCTGCGCTTGGTCATCGGCCTGGGCGCAATGGCCGCCCATATGCAGACCACCAGCAACCGGCCGATCAATGCAATGTGGACAACGGTCCTGCGAAGAATGTGCACTGTATCGAATCCATAGCGCCTTTGCAGTAGCCGTACCCTGCTCGCCGCAACGACCATTGGTTCCATCCGCTCCGGCGCGCGCTGACGAGTGCCATAAAGGCGAGTCCGTCCCGCCCCTTTGTCAATGATTGCCTGACGCCTTCCTCCAGCATCATCGTGCAACCGCGAAGCGACGTCTCGGCGATGTCAATTTCGGATGTGGCTCAGCCCGGCAGAGTCACATGAACCGAATCCACCAAAGTAGTGCTAGTGCCCCTGTGCGCATCCTGTCAGGCGCCAAGCATATAGGTAGTTATCGCCTTCGTCGCCGTTCGTCCTATTGTCGTATTTCGCGAGATCAAAGACGCGGCCGATCTCGTCTGATGGCTGAAAGGTCAAGACTGGCCCGGGAAAGTCTGTAAGCGTGGGTCGCAACACTGGCACTGAAATCTTATCATAAGCCCCCAGATCACGTTGGTAGGCAAGGAAGTAGCGTACGCCTCGCGCGCAGAGCAGCCGCCGGATGTCTGCGTGATTCTGGAGCGCCTCGAAATAGGCGCGATCATTGACGAGGCCTTCGAGTTGAGTGAGAGGCCCGGCATAATGGCCGGCGAAGGAGCCTGCCCGGTCGCCCATCGCGACACGATCGCCGGCAAAAGTCGTACCGAACCTTGCGATCGCTTCAAGGTTGATCGCCTCGAAGGATAGCGGCAGTTCCGTGACACCCTTTCTCACCTCCAACCCGACCAAGCCAAGGGCAAGCATTCCCGCCACGACTGCATCCCACCGCGGTGGGAGACGAATCATCGTCGTGGCCATGACATCATCCAGAAGATGAAACAGAGCGGCAAGTCCGATGACTGCGGGGAATGCGTACCACGGCCATACCACCCAGGACGAAAATGCCACTAGCTTCACCTCAAAGAGCGCGAAGCCAACCAGGAAGCCCAGGCAAAACAACTGGGATTTCCACCCAGGCCTGGTGACGAACATTGAGGCGCCGACCAGGACAAAGAACAGTATCGGCCGACCGACGAATGAGTTGAGGAAGGAAAGCGTCGACCTCACAGTGTCTGCCCCATGCCAGTAGGCACCCATCTGTTGGAGCAGGGCTCGGTTCAATTGCAACCCGCCGAGCGATTTGACAGCTCCAGAGACCGGAAAAGGCAACCCGAAGAGCCAGAGATTGATCCCAACGTACAGCGCCCCCGCGATGCTGACGAGCGTCATGGACAACAGCACCCGCCGGACGCTGCCCAGGACCACGATCAGGGTCGGCAGGATGAAGACTGCAGCGTCGAGACGTGCGCCAATGGCCAGGATGGCCAGAGCGCTAAGCGCAAGCGTGCGCTCCTTGCCGTCAAGGTGTTCGACCGAAACCCGCGTGAACAGGCCCAAGAAGAAGAGGAAAAGCGAGACCTCCATCCCCCTGGCAACCATGGGCCATGCCAGCACCGTATAGGCAGCGGCGAATGCCACGTAGAACAGCACGGAAACGGTTCGAAAGGACTGCAGAAAGAACCACAATCCAACGGTCGTCAGCAATACCTCGATCGTGATAGTGACGGCGGCACTACTCCCGAAAAGCACATCCTGCGCCACCAGAAGCAGCAACCAGAGTGGGTGGTACCCGTTAGTGAGTGTTTGTCCGTCGAAAGTGCTGATTCCGGTCGTCGCGATATGCTGGGCGACCACCGTATAATAATACGCGTCATCTTCCAGACGCAGCCCGCCAGTTTGGCGTTGCTGGATCGCCAGACGGAGACACATGACGGCAAGGAAAAGAGCGCAGACTAGCATTGCCTGGAGCGGGGATCCGACAGCTTCTGGAAGATCGGTGCCCCGACCCTGCGCTTTTAGCGGCGGGAGCCGGACAACATAATTTCGGCGCATCAATAGACTTCTCCTGCTGGCGCTTCTAACGTTAGCCGAGCCTCTCGAAGGACGTATGCACGGTGATGATTGCCTCGATCTCGGCCAGCAACGCCGCATCGGCGAGCGCAACAACCGTTTTTCGGCTGTGCCATATCCAGGGCCTCGCGCAGGATCTCCATCTCCAGCGTCTTCTTGCCCAACAAACCTTGCAGCTCGCGTAAACCAATCAAATTATCCGCAACCCTCCCCGACGGGACTCTAAGGGCGCCTAGCGTATTCGCGGAAGTACCTCATGTGGGCGTATACTGGTAGACTGGCAAGATTTGGGTCGATAGGGCTGGTTTGCTGGTAATTTGCTCCTGTCAGGAGATACCAGTACATACGGTAGTGCGTATAGCTGCCGTCAGGCGTTGGGACCCGAAAGACCTGCACGCCGTCAACATAAAAAGTGATAAAATTGACCTGCCAGTCGACGCCATAGGTATGCATTACGGAAGCGTCGAAGCCATCACGGCTAGACGTGGCGTAGGTCTGGGTTTTACCCCCTCTTTCGTTGACTTGGATCTTCATCCACTGCACGCCGCCCGCGTCAGTGTAGATCAGCGGAAAGTCGATTTCTGGCGGCCACACCATAGGGAAAGGTTGCGCCTCTTCATCTGCCTGGAAGGTAAAACCCGGTAACCTATCAACAGCCACCTGCATCTCGACGTAGCCAAATCTGCGCCGAGACGTCTGGGAGCTATTCAGCAGCGCCCCGACATACTTCATGTTGGTGCAGCGACATTGTGAGTGGACATACGATTGGCTCCTCGAGGGAGCGGGCAAGAGCGCCAATTTCAGCCCATTGCTGTCAATCTGGTACAACGGCGCCGGACGAGGTCCGCCCGAAACCGGCGTGCTTGGGTTGAATGGGTTGATCCACCACTGGTCACCCATTTCCTGAAAGTTAGCACCACCCCGTCCCCTGGGTGTATCCGGTGCCACCAGTTGCCAGTTATCCCCGCGTCGCCAGATGTCATGTAGCGATAACGATGTGAACTCGTCATCGAAGAGAGGGCGCACGCTTTGTTGTGAAGGCCAATCGATGCGGTTGCACTTGGACCTTGCCTCTGTGATCGCCGGCATCGTTGCTGACGCGCATTCCGGTGAAGTTCCGGGCTGCGCATGCGCGATCGTCGCAGCAATGAACAGGAGCAGCAGGATGGTAAGGAGTCGGCTCATGGCGTGGTCTCGCATTGCAGCTACCATGCCACGGCGCGACTTATCGTCGGGCAAGTGCTGGCACCATGGCCCCCTCCAAGCGCATGCCCGCTCGCCGGAACAGCGGATGACCCGCCGTAACTCCTCCGCGAAACGCCGCTGGCGCGGACCACCTGCGACGTGCCGACGGTGACGTCCGCAATCAGCTCGCGAAGGAGCTCTGAGCGGCGCGGGCGCAGGCGTGATACCAGCGAGTTCGGATTAGCGTGATTGAACAGTCTACCCACCATCGTTGAGACCCGACCTCTCACCGAGAGGCGCGCCATAGCGACTTGCCCCCTCGGCTATCTCTGCGGAAGCGGCCCATAATTGGGAAAGCGCCGCCCCAGTGCGCTGCGCAATCCACTGTCATTGCGCTCTTGCCATTGCGGAATTGCGGCTTGGATCAGTGAGAGCAACCGAACGTGTCGGTTCGTCGCTTCCATCGCCACCAGTATCGGCGCCGACGCGGCCGCCAAATCGGCGCGCGTCTTGCCCAGTGACATCTCTCCGCGACCCTCTTTCCGGGCGGCGATGACCAGCTCTCTGGCAGGCTCCGCCGCGCGGTCCAGTCGCTTGGTCTCGGCGACAGACCATTCGACGGCCGCCATCACCTCGTCCGCTGTCATCTCGTGCAACATCCGCTCAACCGGCTTGCCATCGGCATTGTAAAGAGTGAACCGCTCATTGAGTGCGGCCGTAGGGTCAGGCGGGCCGGTCACTCAGTTTCCTTCCGGGGCGCAATCAGCCCTTCAACCAGCGAACCTAGCGCCTCTGCCACTCTCGTAGCGTGCGGGAGGGTCACCTCCCACATTCCGGCGGCGGTCCACACCACCAGCCGCTCAATGGTGACTTCGACGCTGATGCTGTCGAAGTCCTCCTCTTTAATCATACCGGGCTCCCCGCAAGCGGGTTATCAACTCACTGAGGCACACTCGCTCGATACCACGCAAGTTTGTGTCTAGCGCACATTCGCGTGCTTGGGTTTTTGCTGGCGGCAAAAAAGCCTCCCCCTGGGGGCCGGCAGTGAGCGCGTATGAGCTAGAGCCAGGGTGTTGGCCGACTGAACCCATACGGAACCCTGCTCACCTCTTAGACGGGTCGACCTTCACTGTCGGCGCCGGGTTCAGCATAGATGCGACAAAATCATCCAAAAACGCTTTGCGCGGCCCGAGGAGGACCGCCGCGGACCCCACCGCGATCAGACCGATGACTTGCAACATATATATCAGCCATGGCGGCACGGGCTTGCGCTGCGGCAATGTCTCCTCTCCCCCGTCAATCGAGCACGATCCCCTGCCGCCGGAACAGCGGACCTGTGCAGCTCTCCTCTACGAGGATAACCCGGCACAGAACGAATGCTGCAACCGTGCTCGCTCCTGTCAATGACGTGCCGCTTCGCGGTGCCTGCAGCATCGCACTGGCCGAGTTCGGTTCAAATCGCCAGCAACCGCTTTAAACTGGGCCAGCAATTTCCACTCCCCCGACGTCCGATCAGCGCGGCCTGCATGCCGACAGTGCTATCGTCACCACTTCGCGCAGCACCTCTGCAGCACCGGGGCGTTCAACTGTGGCGGGGAAGGAAGCCGCGCTAGGATCCGCTGTAACATCGCCCATGCCGCTCCATCAAGGTGGCGACCTGCGGCATCCCGGCCGCCTGCTCCTTCATCCAACGGACGAACCCGCTTCGCGGGTGACGCGTCCGGACTCTCCTGTGCGCTCTCCCGTGGGCAGTCGCTGTCGCTCCAAATAGATGCCGCTCGTGGCTTTCCCAGATGTGCAGCGTTTACGAGATGTGCAGCGGGATCATGGTCCCAGTAGAGCCACCGGGCACCTCGGAAGCGTATCCCTCTGACAGTATGACTCCCTGACTGTTCTGATGTAGCTCCAGATTGCTGCCACCGACTGCCACCGACAATGCGCACCGCATCCGCCAGTCTGTTACCGCGATACATCGACAGCAGATCGTTATGTAAGTCGGCACTCGTGACATGCAAACCCATGAACGCAACGAAGTCCAGGATGGTCAATCTGCATGGAGGTTACGGGCATCGTTGACTCGAAATTGAAAGCCAAACCCGAGCCGACGCGGCCGTTGACTTCGATCGAGCTACCCATACCACCTCCCCCGTTTAAAGCGAGAGTGGCCGACCCAGTCAGATTAGAATTAAACACTGCATTGGCATCTGAGCTGAATCGGTTGGAACCGACAAAGCGGATGGTGCCGCCAAACGTATTCAGAAACCCTTCAGTAACATTGCCGGTCGCGGTAAGGGCACCCTTGAGGTATATATCAGCGGTGCCGCCCCTCACCGATAGATCGAGAGTGTTGCCTGCCAGATTGCCATCCCTCACATACATTGTGCCTGACGACATGGTCAGGATATCGCCCGGCTGCGGTGCGCCGGTAGGGGACCAATCGTTCGGATTGGACGCCTTGTCGTTTCCGCCAGCCAATCCACGTTCTATTTGTCATTTCTATTAATCCTCCCCCGCACTGGTTTTAGCTTTTGCCCTTGTGCTTAGGACTCCAGACTGGTGCGCTTGAAATAGACAGCGCGCAAGGTCGGTCCTACTACAGTGATCGGCGCCAGGGGCGAGGGCAGTTGCTGTCGCTGTGAGTCGGTCAGCGGCCCACTGACAGTGGTCCATCAGAACCACGGCAGACTTGCCGCCATCTGACGAGCTGTAGCCTCCTTTCGGTGCCTCCGCTGCAAGGCAATCGGTAAACGCCTTGTCGGCCGCGTGGCTCTGAGCCCTTGCTGCTGGCACCAAGAGGCACAGAATGCCGATTGCCACGACGATGTTGTCGCGCATCCTGAGCACTCCCCGATCGCCGGCACGGTCGGCGCCGGCACAGCCTGTCGCCTGGGCCGTGCGACCGCAGTCGCGCCGTCGTCCATCGGGATCTCGACCACGAGCTGCGGAATGATGGGCGGTGCGAGCCGACGACGCACGAACTCCGGCTCCTCAAACCATCTGATCTTTCGCGCCCTGATCGGCCGCATCCCGGGCATTGGTATCAGCTGCTCGTCCGGCAGCATTTGCAGGATCTCCTGCCGCAGCATGAGCGGTCAACGATGCGGGTGCTCCGCCTCGCTTTGCTTTTCAGGCTTGAACCACGGGAACCGCCGGGGTCGGTTCTGAGTGACTGCGTTCATTTCGATGCCGCCGTGTAGAGGGATGATGCCAGGGATAGCCTCGGGCGATGAACTGGTGTTTCGCCGATCGCGCGTGGGCACCACGTGCCCGATCTGATGTTCGCCCATCGGAGAAGGTGCGCGCCGTCAGGACTCGGCTACGCGCTCAGCGCGGCCTACAGCCTGCATAAATGGCGTCCGCACGAACGGCGCCGAAGCATCGGCTCTAGCGACGCCACGCGGTCTGTGCGCTAGCCGCCGGCCGTGCCAGCCTGGACATTGGCTATAGACTGAGCGACTGCCCCCGATCCTGGACGCGCTGTACGCTCCTCTGAAGTTCGTGCGTCGCCGGCTCCCGGCGCCGGTCGTTCCGCAGCTTGCCGTAGTTCCGCAAGGATGAGTTCCAATATGACGTAAACAGCGATGCCACGGGAAGCGCTGGACAGCCTGCTCGAACAAGTTCAAGTCGCGGTCGGTGCCAAGCACAAGCTGATCGTCGAACAGCAGGTCACCAACGAGGTTGTCGGCACTTTCACCCCGGAGGTGGTCGCGCAGCGGGGGCCTGAGTGCCATTTCGAAAGCAGTAAACCAATGGGAGGGCTTCATGGGTAACTTCTACACCGATGTCATATCGAAGGACGCCCGGTTCCAGAGCACGAACCGCGTAGCCGACCTGGCGCTACTTGAGCCCAAAACCTGCGCGCTGGTGCAATCGATCTTGGCGGCCTCGGCGACAGCCGGCACCAAGTTGCTGGTTTTTGAGACCTTCCGCAGCCAGGCAAGGCAGATCCTACTATTCAACCAAGGCGCCTCCAAGCTGAGGGACGTCGGGGTGCACCACTACGGACTAGCGTGTGACATTGTGAGGGATGTTGACGGCGAGCCAAGCTGGAAGGGCAGCTTTGACTTCTTAGGCGTGCTGGCGCACAAGAACGGCCTGATATGGGGTGGCGATTGGGGAGACCCAACAGCGAAGCATACCTTTATTGATGCGGACCACGTCCAGAGGGTTACGCTGGCTCGTCAGGTAACGCTTTTCGCCGGCACATGGTATCCTGACGAGGATTATGATCCCTACCGCGATCACTAGTCTGGGCCGCCTCTTTCTGCTGCCAGTTGCCTCCGCCTTCCTTGTGGCCGCTTGCCCACTTCCGCAGGCGACTTACGTCCTGCGGACGTCTGGGAACGACTGGATGCGAATCGGGCCGGCCGCCGACGGCGAGATCATACTGAGCTTCGTCCTCGGCAAGCGGCAAACATCGGTGCCGCTTCCACAAGTCGTTGACCGCATACTGATCGAACAACTCGACGCCAAGCGACGTCCGGTGGCGGCCGATCTCAACATGGCGCCGGCCTTCATCCGGATCCATGGCCTCGCGCAGGTCTCGGATGTGCCAGACGGTGAGTGGCGGCTGGCATGGTGTGCCCAAAAGTAACGAGCCTAGCCTTAGCCAAAAGCCAGCCCAACGCCAATATCTGGATGGCGCTTGATGCGCGAGCGTCTGGCGCGTGCGTCAGCGTGAACAACCGGTTAGCAGCGTCCAATGCATATCGTCCACAACGCCCGCATCGGGCCGTCACCGGGCAGTTGCCGACGGGCTGGCACGCCCTGGTGGCACCAGTTCGCGCCCGCTCGGATCAAAGCCGAACCGGCGGATTTTTGGGTCTCGGTTGAGACCCATAAGGAGGAAGGTCTGGTTGCAGAAGCAACCTCTAGCTTCGAACCAGACAGGCTCGATGCCATCGCCCCACTGCTCAAGACGCTCTCCGTCGTCGGCCTCAACCTCTCCGGCAAGTATGTCGCCGACCTGGAACCGTCGTGTCGCGGAGTTGGTGGAAATTGACGTAGCGGTGGTCTCCAGCGGGCTGACGTTATCGCGTCACGCAGCAAGGTCAATGCATTGAATGGTCGGCTTCTCGGCGAGTGTCTACCACCCGTCTACCTTGCGCATGGTGATCTGACCGGATGCCAGCAGTGCCCAGAACAGCGTCGCCGCCGTCTCCGCCGACGGCAGCACGGTTTGCGTCTTGATGCGGCGTTTGAACTCCTCGTGCAGTCGCTCGATGGCATTGGTGGTGCGTGCCGACCGCCATTGACTGTCGGGCAACCGGGAGAAGGAGAACAGCCGATCACCGGCTTCCTCCAGGCTGTCGGCGACGGCACGACATTTCAGTCGCCACTTGAGAATGAATGACTTACGGCGTGTTTCGGTAACAGGGGCAAAAGCCCGGGCGAGGGTTGAGAATTTGCTTGTGCCGACACGGGGCAGTTTGATTCAAGCTGGTTGTGACCGCCCCAGCCGAGATTTCTGGCCTGTCGAACGCGGAGCTTCAGCAGCTTGTGCTGAAGCTGCTGGGCGAGAACACGGAACAGAAGCGAGCTATCGTGGAGTTGCGCGAGGAGATTGCGCGACTGAAGGGCTTGAAAGGTCGCCCCGATATCAAGCCGAGTGGCATGGAGCAGGGAACGACGCCTGAGCGGAGGGACATGCGTGCCGGCCGGCGCGGCCGCGGCAAGGTGACGCCATGGGTCAGCGTCGAGGAGACGCTGCTTTCGTTGGAGGTCCCGCCGGGTTCCCGCTTCAAGGGATACGAGGATTTCGTGGTGCAGGATGTTGTGCTGCGGGTTCGGACCATCCGCTATCGCCGCGAGCGCTGGGTTACGCCGGATGGACGGACGGTGATTGCGCCGTTGCCACCTGGTGTGACGGGCCATTTCGGGCCGGAGCTGCGCCGTTTCGTGCTGGCGCAATACCACCAGGGGCAGGTCACGGTGCCCCGGTTGGTGGAGCAACTGCGAACGATCGGCGTTGCCATTTCGAAGCGGCAGGTGATGCGGCTGCTGATCGCTGGGCAGGACGAATTCCTCGCGGAGGCGCAGGATGTGTTGCGTGCCGGGTTGCGGACCGCCAGCTGGATCACCGTGGACGATACCGGCGCACGGCATAAGGCCGGCAATGGCTTCTGCAGGCAGATCGGCAACGACAACTTTGCCTGGTTCGGCACGACCAACAGCAAGAGCCGATTGAATTTCCTCGCGTTGCTGCGTGCCGGACACACTGATTACGTGATCAACGATGCCGCGCTGAGCTATATGCGCGAGCGAGCGCTCTCCGAGCCCGTCATCGCCCGCCTCGCAGCACACACGGACAAGCAGTTTGCCGATCCCGCGGCTTGGCAAGCGCATCTTGAGCAGCTTGGGATTACGCAGCTGGCGGTGACACCCAACCCGATGCGGATCGCGACCGAAGGCGCGCTGTGGGGCAGCATTCAGGGGCACGGTTTTCTGCCAGAGGGAGTGATTGTCAGCGACGACGCCGGCCAATTCTCTGTCGGCAAACATGCGCTGTGCTGGATCCATGCGGAGAGACTGGTACACAAGCTTGACACGTTCACCGACCACCAGCGTGCCGCCCAGCAGCTTGTGCGCTCGCTGATCTGGCAGCTCTACGCGGCGGCGTGGCCAGCTCAGCGCACGGTTCGACTATATCTTCTGCCGCCACACCGGCTTCGTCACTCTTGATCGCCTGCTGCAGCGGTTGCACGCCAATCACACCGAGTTGTTGGCCGTGCTCGACCATCCGCACATTCCGTTGCACACGAACGGCTCGGAGAACGACATCCGCTGTCAGGTGACCAGACGCAAAGTCAGCGGTGGCACCCGCAGCGACATCGGTCGCGACTGCCGCGATGCCTTCCTTGGTCTGGCCAAGACCTGCGCCAAGTTGGGCGTGGCTTTCTGGGATTATCTCGGCAGCAGGCTCGCCAGCCCAGGTCAACCAATCGTCCCGAGCCTGGCAGACATCATCCATTGCCGCGGACAGCCAGCGTAACCCTCGCCCGGGCTTTTGCCCCTGTTACTGCTTGTATTCTTAATCGATGGTTAACGTTCGCATAAGCGAGCAAACCTGCCACGATTCCAGTGGCAAGTGCTGTCAACCGATCCGCACGGTGCTTGCTGAACCGCCCAATGCACCAGCAGCAGGAGGCTGGGCACGCTGTCGAAGCTGTGGGTGCCGCGACGAACGGCGGATTTTGTTGTTGCTAAAAGTCATCGTTTCCAACTAGCCTCTACGCCTGGATTATGGAGGCGCATCGAAAATGGCGAGACGTGCAATTCAGTGCGGGTTCGTCTCGGCCACCGTCCTAGCTCTGACCGTTGCGGGCACCGCGTTCGCCGGCGGATATGACGGGGCCTATTCTGGCCAGATTACTTTGACAAGAGGCGACCAGTCGTTGTGCGGCAAATCGCCGATATCTACCACCAAGCAGGTAGTAAACGGTCAGTTTGCCCTGGTCTACGACACCGCCCACAACGTGGGAGTAAATCTTCAGGTGCAGCCTGACGGATCATTTAGCGGCACCCAGACGTATCAGGCTGGCAGAACAACGGCGATTGTCAAAGCTTCTGGCCGTATCGCGGCAAACGTACTCGAGGCTGAAGTCGAAGGCTATGCCTGCGCGCGCAGCTATCACCTGACGAAAGGCTGACCACTACCGCAACTCGCCGCAACGACGCCGGCTGTCCGGGGTACGCTATAATGGCGTTTCCCCGTGCTGCTTATACCCGTTGGCCGCCGTCGATGTGGATTTCCGACCCGGAAATATAGCTCCCCGAATCCGAGCACAGAAACAGCAGCAGGTCGGCGACGTCCCTCGGTTTGCCCAGCCGGCGCAAAGGGATGTCCCGCTCGACGATCGCTTCGGTTCCGGGCGACAGGATGCCAGTATCGATCTCGCCCGGCGATACCGCGTTCACCCGCACGCCGGCCCGCCCGAAATCCGCCGCCAGCTCGCGGGTCAGCGCCCACATCCCCGCCTTCGAGGCGGCATAGGCCGCCGAGGCGAACGGATGCACCCGCGAGCCCACGATGGACGTCATGTTTACCACCGTCCCCCGCGCCGCTTCCAATGGCGCGCGCAGGCCCTGAACCAGCGCCACGCAGGCAAACAGGTTCACATTGAAGATGTGCAGCCAGTCGGCATGCGCCATGTCCAGCGCGCCGATCTTCCCGCCGTCGGCGGCTTCGGCGAAACCGCCGCGTTGTTGATCAGCGCGTCCAGACCCTCGCCGACGATGTCGTGCAGCCGTGGCATCTCGGCCTGCACGCGGCCAATGTCGGCCAGGTCGAGCTGGATGTGGTTCTTCGTCCCATCCCACGGGCAGCGCGCATCGAACGGATGGCGCGAGATGGTCAGCACGCGCCATCCCGCGTCGCTGAACGTCTTCACCGTGGCATGCCCGATCCCACGGCTTGCCCCGGTCAGCAGAAGAACGCGCTGTCGCTCAGCCATCGGTTCACCTTCTCGATTGTTCATCCGTCCCAGCAATCCCGCCTGAGATTGCCAAATATGCAGATATCTTTATATAGCGCCGCCGACCCAGGCAGGAGTGAACCGACATGGCGACGAAGGACTTCAAAGTGAAGGACATCTCTCTGGCCGACTGGGGTCGCAAGGAAATCGCCATGGCCGAGGACGAGATGCCCGGCCTGATGGCCACTCGCGCGGAATACGGCGCGTCCAAGCCTCTGAAGGGCGCCCGGATCGCCGGCTGCCTGCACATGACGGTGCAGACCGCGGTGCTGATCGAGACCCTCCAGGCGCTCGGCGCCACCGTGCGCTGGTCGTCCTGCAACATTTTCTCCACCCAGGATCATGCCGCGGCAGCGGTGGCCGTGGCCGGCGTTCCGGTGTTCGCCTGGAAGGGCATGGGCGAGGAAGAGTTCTGGTGGTGTATCGAACAAACCGTGCGCGGGCCGGACGGCTGGACGCCCAATATGATCCTCGATGACGGCGGTGATCTGACGCTGCTGATGCACCAGAAGTATCCCGAGATGCTCAAGGATGTGCGGGGGATCTCCGAGGAGACCACCACCGGCGTCCACCGCCTGCGCGACATGGCGCGCGACGGTAAGCTGCTGACGCCGGCGATCAACGTGAACGACAGCGTGACCAAGTCGAAATTCGATAACCTGTATGGCTGCCGTGAGTCGCTGGTGGACGGCATCCGCCGCGGCACCGACGTGATGATGGCCGGCAAGGTCGCGGTGGTGAACGGCTTCGGCGACGTGGGCAAGGGTTCCGCCGCCTCGCTGCGCAATGCGGGCTGCCGTGTGATGGTGACCGAGATCGACCCGATTTGCGCCCTGCAGGCGGCGATGGAAGGCTATCAGGTCACCACGATGAACGATGCCGCGCCGATCGGCGACATCTTCGTCACCGCGACGGGCAACCTCGACGTCATCACGCTGGACCACATGCGGGCGATGAAACATCGTGCCGTCGTCTGCAATATCGGCCATTTCGACAGCGAGATCCAGATCGAGTCGCTGCGCAATTACAAGTGGGAGAACGTCAAGCCGCAGGTGGACGAGGTAGTGTTCCCCGAGGGCAAACGGCTAATCGTGCTGAGCGAGGGGCGGCTGGTCAATCTGGGCAATGCCACCGGCCACCCCAGCTTCGTGATGAGCGCCAGCTTCACCAACCAGGTGCTGGCGCAGCTCGAGCTGTTCAACGCTCCGGCGGGCAAGTACGAGCGGGAGGTGTATACGCTGCCCAAGGCACTGGACGAAAAGGTGGCAGCACTGCACCTGGCAAAGGTCGGCGCCAAGTTGACCAAGCTGACCCCGGAACAGGCCGAGTATATCGGCGTACCCGCGTCAGGACCGTTCAAGCACGATCTCTATCGTTACTAGGATCACCACGGGGGATAAGTGGCGTAGGCGAGGGTTGGGGCGCGACATTCCGGTTGTGCCCCGTTCCGATGCTGCCTAGCATCCCGCCGCTACAGGCGTTCTGGGACAAAGGCGAACGACGATGAACGAACAAGACCTGCGTGGCCTGATCGAGGAAGTTCGGGAAGGCAGGCTGTCGCGGCGCGCATTCACTCGCGCGATGATCGCGCTCGGCCTCACCGCGCCTCTGGCAACGCAGATGCTGGCGTATTCCGGTGTCGCCGTGGCGGCGGAGACGCCCGCTTACAGGCCGACCAAGGCAGGCGGTGGTGGACCGCTGAAGGTGCTGTGGTGGCAGGGACCAACACTGCTGAACCCGCACTTCGCCGTCGGCACCAAGGACCAGGACGCATCGCGGGTCTTCTATGAACCGCTGGCCGGATGGAGCGCCGACGGCAGCCTCACCCCGGTGCTGGCCGCGGAAATTCCGACCGTGGAGAACGGCGGCCTGTCCGAGGAAGGCACCTCTGTCATCTGGAAACTGAAACAGGGGGTGAAGTGGCACGACGGTCAGCCCTTCACCGCCGATGACTGCGTGTTCAACTGGGAATATGTAGCCGATCCCGCGACCGCGGCGACGACGATCGGCTCCTACCAGGACATCAAGGTCACCAAGGTGGATGACCACACGATCCGCGTCGACTTCAAGAAACCGACGCCGTTCTGGGCTGACGCCTTCGTCGGCGTCAATGGCATGGTCATCCCCAGGCATCTGTTCGAGGCCTACAAAGGCGCGAAGTCGCGCGAGGCGCCGGCAAACCTGGTCCCGGTCGGCACCGGCGCATACCTGTACGTCGACTTCAAGCCGGGCGATCTGGTGCAGGGCAAACTCAACCCGAACTACCACATGCCGAACCGACCGTATTTCGACACCATCGAGATGAAGGGTGGCGGTGATGCGGTGTCGGCGGCCCGCGCCGTACTGCAGACCGGCGAGTACGACTTTGCCTGGAACATGCAGGTGGAAGACGAGATCCTCAAGCGGCTCGAGGCAAGTGGCAAGGGACATGTCGAAATCCTGCCAGGCGGCAGCATCGAGCACATTCAGCTCAACAACACCGATCCGTGGCACGATGTGGATGGCGAGCGCTCGAGCATCAAGTCGAAGCACCCGTACCTGACCGATCCGGCGGTGCGCGAGGCGCTCAACCTGCTGGTGGATCGCGCCTCGGTGCACAAGTTCATCTATGGCCGTACCGGTGTCGATACGGCAAACTACGTGAACGGGCCTGAAAAGTTCGTCTCAAAGAACACCCATTACGAGTATGCCCTCGACAAGGCGATCAAGCTGCTGGACGACGCCGGCTGGAAGCCCGGTGCGGACGGCGTGCGTGAGAAGAATGGCGTGAAGCTGCACGCGGTCTATCAGACCTCGATCAACGCGCCGCGTCAGAAGACCCAGGAGATCGTCAAGCAAACCTGTCAGAAGGCCGGCATCTCGGTGGAGATCAAGTCGGTCACCGCGTCGGTGTTCTTCTCTTCGGATGTGGCAAATCCGGACACCTATCCGCATTTCGTTGCCGACCTCCAGATGTACACCACGACGATGGCCCAGCCCGATCCTGCTGTGTTCATGCGCCAGTTCCTGTCCACCGAGGTTGCGAGCAAGGCAAACAAGTTCCAGGGACGCAACATCACCCGCTGGCAGAGTGCCGACTACGACAAGCTTTTCCAGCAGAGTGACGTCGAGCTCAATCCGGTGAAGCGGGCGGCGCTGTTCATCGCCATGAACGATCTGGTGATCAAGGACGTCGTAGTCATTCCGGTCGTGACCCGACCGGCCGTTGTTGCCATGGGCAAGAATCTGCACGCCCCATTGAGCGGCTGGGACAGCAATCTCTACGCTGTGCAGGACTGGTACCGCGACGCGTGATGCGAGCGTCGGTGACTTGAGCCGCTACCTCATCCGTCGCCTGTTGATCGCCATACCGAGCCTGCTCGGCATCAGCGTCGTGCTGTTCACCATCCTGGCACTCGCGCCGGGCGATCCATTCAGCGAGCTCGCCACCAACCCCGCCATCCCGCCCGAGGTGCAGGCGGCGCTGCGCGCCAAGTTCGGCATGGATGACCCGATCTGGCAGCGCTACCTGCATTGGCTCGTCGCCATGCTGCATGGCGACTGGGGCTTCTCGTTCGCCAGTCGGATAGATGTCAATACGCTGATCCTGCAGCGCCTGCCGACGACCCTCGGCGTTATCGGTGCGTCGCAGATACTTGCGCTGCTGATCGCGCTGCCAGTCGGGGTCTTTGCCGCGACGCGGCCCTATTCGCTCTTCGACCAGATCGCCAGCACACTGGCCCTGATGGGATTCTCGCTGCCGGTCTTCTTCACCGGTATCGTGTTCATCCTGGTGTTCAGCGTCTATCTGGACTGGCTGCCGTTCGTGTTCCGCTCGGACCTGGCCGCCACCGGGTTTGCCTGGTGGTGGGAGGAGTTGAAGCAGTCAATCATGCCGGTCGCGGTGATCGGGCTTTTTCAGGGCGCAACCTGGACGCGCTTTGTGCGCTCCGCCGTGCTCGACGTGATCCGGTTGGATTACGTCACCACCGCGCGTGCCAAGGGTCTGCCGGAAAGTGGCGTAGTGCTCAAGCACATCGTGCGCAACGCGTTGATCCCAGTGGTGACGCTGATTGCCCTGCAGATGCCCATCGTGTTCGGTGGGGCCATCATCACCGAGCAGATCTTCCGGGTGCCTGGCATCGGATCGCTGCTGATCAGCGCGATTTTGGCCAACGATACACCGGTGATCATGGGTGTCACATTCGTGTTCGCCTGTTTGGTCATCATGTTCAACCTGATCGCGGACCTGCTGTATGGCTGGCTCGACCCACGCATCTCGTACCGCTGACGCCGGGACCGCGATCGCCGTTGCGAGGGCGCGGGCGCGGCACGTCACGCCCTGGACCGAGGCGTGGCGGCGCTTTCGACGCCATCACCTCGCGGTGGCGAGCGCCGTGGTGCTGCTGGCGATGGTCCTGGCGGTGGCGTTCGGTCCGCTGCTATGGCGCGTGCAGATCAATGACATTGATTTCGCCGCGCAACTGCAGGGGCCGAGTTGGGCACATCCACTGGGTACCGACGATCTGGGCCAGGACCTGCTGGCGCGCATGCTGTATGGCGGACGCATCTCGCTCGCCGTCGGCTTGGCGGCCATGTCCGTCTCGGTCGTCGTCGGCACTGTTGTCGGTGCGCTCGCCGGCATATCGCGCGGCAGCATCGACGCCGCGCTGATGTGGCTGATCGATCTGTTCCTGTCGCTGCCGCAACTGCCGGTGCTGCTGCTGCTCATCTACCTGTTCCGCAACTCGCTGACTGCGTGGCTGGGTCCGGAACTGGGGATGTTCATCCTGGTCGTAGCGGGGATCGGCGCCTTTCGCTGGATGATTGTGGCCCGCCTGGTGCGCGCGCAGTTCTTCGCGCTGCGCGAGAAGGAGTTCGTTGAGGCGGCGCGTGCCCTCGGCGCCTCGACCTTCCGCCTGGTGGTGCGCCACATCCTGCCGAACGCGCTCGGCCCGGTGATCGTCGCCGGCACGATCGATGTGGCCGCGGCAATCATCGCCGAATCCACCCTGTCGTTCCTGGGCCTTGGCTTTCCGCCGGACATTCCCACCTGGGGCCGCATCCTGTTCGACGCGAAGGATCAGCTCGACGTCGCACCGCACTGGGCATTGTTCGCCGGCGGCGCGATCTTCCTCGCGGTGCTCACCATCAACTTCATCGGCGACGGCCTGCGCGATGCGCTCGATCCGCGCCGCATCATGTGACGCATGGCTGAGCGGCTGCTCGAGATCCGCGGATTGAAGACGCATTTCAGGACCGACGACGGCATGGTTCGCGCGGTCGACGGCGTGGACCTCGTCATCGACCGAGGTGAGACGCTGGGCGTCGTCGGCGAGTCAGGCTGTGGCAAGACCGTCACCGCGATGACAGTGCTGAAGCTGATCCAGATGCCGCCCGGCCGCATCGTCGAGGGCAGCGTGCTGTGGCAGGGCCGCGACCTCGTGCCACTCGGCGCCGATGAGATGCGGCAGATCCGCAGCAAGCAGATCGCTATCATCTTCCAGGAGCCAATGACCTCGCTGAATCCCGTCTATACAGTGGGCCAGCAGATCGCCGAGACCATCCGGCAGCACGAGGACCTGAACCGCCGGGAAGCGATGGACCGGGCCGTCGAGATGCTGCGTCTGGTGCACATCCCGACGCCCGAACGCAGGGTGCACGACTATCCGCATCAGTTCTCCGGCGGGATGCGGCAACGCGTGATGATCGCGATGGCGCTGTCGTGCAATCCGCGGCTGCTGATCGCCGACGAACCGACCACCGCGCTCGACGTCACCATTCAGGCGCAGATCCTCGATCTTCTCGCCGAGATGAAATCGCGCCTGGGGATGGCAATCATGCTGATCACCCATGCGATGGGCGTCGTCGCAGAGACCGCGCAGCGTGTGGTCGTGATGTATGCTGGCCGCGTGGTCGAAGAGGCGACTGTCGAGCAATTGTTCGCCAGTCCGCTGCACCCTTACACGCAGGGCCTGATCCGCTCGATCCCGCGCATCGACAAGGACGCCGGCAAGCGAGCGCGGCTCGAGGCAATCGGCGGCGTGGTGCCAAGCCTGATCGATCCGCCGCCCGGCTGTCGCTTCGCGCCGCGCTGCAAATCGGCATTGCCTGCCTGCACCGAGGCGATGCCGGAACTCCGCACGGTCGAGGTGGGCCACAAGGTCGCCTGCATCCTGTATCGGGCGGCGCGATGAACGAGAAGCTTCTGCGCGTCACCGATCTGGTCAAGAACTTCCCGGTGAAGGGCGGCCTGTTGCGGCGCGCCGTCGATGAGGTGCACGCCGTTGATCACGTCAGCTTCGAGCTTGCCGCCGGCGAAACGCTGGGCCTGGTCGGCGAATCCGGCTGCGGCAAATCGACCACCGGACGTTGCATCCTGCGGTTGATCGAACCGACTGCCGGCGAGATCTGGTTCGAGGGCCGCAATGTCATCGAGTTCGACCATGGCGAACTCAATGCGCTGCGCCGTGACATGCAGATCATCTTCCAGGATCCGTATGCATCGCTTAATCCGCGCATGACGATCGGCGCGGTCGTCGGCGAGGCGCTGACCATTCACGGTCTGGCGAAGAACCGGCGGGCGTTCGAAGACCGCGTCATCGAATTGTTGGAGACGGTCGGCCTGAATGCCGATCACATGCGGCGCTATCCGCACGAGTTCTCCGGCGGCCAGCGTCAGCGCATCGGCATTGCGCGTGCGCTCGCGGTGTCGCCGAAGCTGATCGTGTGCGACGAGCCGGTATCCGCGCTCGACGTGTCGATCCAGGCGCAGGTGATCAATCTGCTCGAGGACCTTCAGGAGCAGTTCAGCCTGACCTATCTTTTTATCGCCCACGACCTGTCGGTTGTGGAGCATATCAGCACGCGTGTCGCGGTGATGTATCTCGGCCGGATCGTGGAACTGGCGCCGGCCCGCGCGCTTTACGACTCGCCGCTGCATCCGTACACCGAGGCCCTGCTGTCCGCGGTGCCAATTCCGGATCCGACGATGAAGCGCCAACGCATCCGGTTGCAAGGGGATGTCCCCAACCCGATCAGACCGCCGACGGGCTGTCACTTTCACACCCGCTGCCCGATCCGCGAACTGCCGCTCTGTGCAACCGAGAAGCCACAGTTGCGACAGAGCGCTGACGGGCACTGGGTCGCATGCCATCTCCGCGGATAGGCGGATACATGCACACCCTTAATTAACCAGAGCGTCATCATAGAGCACTGGTGAAGTGCGTTTGCGGTGACTAACTGCCCGTGCGCTATCTCTGGGAGGGAATGCCAATGCGAGGCGACGGCGCTGACAAGCAGGGCCCGCGTACCGAAGCACTGCGTCGTGCGCTACAGCTTGTGGATAACGAGGCGGCCGCGGCGGATCTCCTGTTCCTTGAGTATTGGCAGGCTCAGCGTTGCCCGGACATCGCCGCCAGCCTCCGCGCCAGCCAGATCCGCCGTGCCAATCCGACGCTCGCGGCTGAAATCCATGCGGAGCTGAACAGGCGCTAGCCCTTGCCTCGCGCGCCAGCCAAGTGGCACGGTGCGCGCGCAGGAGGGCGCAATGGCGGTCAACAAGGTCTATCCGAGCGCGGGCTCCGCCTTGGCCGGGCTGTTGCGCGACGACATGGTGATCATGTCGGGCGGGTTCGGCCTGTGCGGAATTCCCGCCGCGCTGATCGAGGCGATTCGTGAAAGCGGCGTGAAGGGGCTAACCATCGTCTCCAACAACGCGGGGATCGACGATGTCGGCCTGGGCGTGCTGCTGAAGACGCGCCAGGTACGCAAGATGATCAGCTCGTACGTCGGCGAGAACGCCACCTTTGCACAGCAATATCTGGCGGGCGAACTGGAGATCGAGTTCAACCCGCAGGGAACGTTGGCTGAGCGCATTCGCGCAGGCGGCGCGGGCATCCCAGGCTTCTACACCGCGACGGGCGCCGGTACCCAGATCGCCGAGGGCAAGGAGACCAAGCAGTTCGACGGCCGTACCTACGTGCTGGAACGCGGTATCCGTGCCGACCTGGCGGTGATCCATGCCTGGAAGACGGACCACGAGGGCAACCTGATCTATCGCAAGACGGCGCGGAACTTCAATCCGATCATGGCGACCGCGGCGGAAGTGGTGGTGGCGGAGGTCGAGGACCTCGTGCCCAACGGCCAGATCGACCCGGATCACATCATCACCGCGGGCATCTTTGTCGATCGTATCGTGCTACTGGACACCGTGGACAAGCGGATCGAACAGCGCACCGTGCGCAGGCGCTACTAAGGAGGGGCCGATGGCCTGGACGCGCGATCAGATGGCGGCACGTGCAGCACGTGAGCTGCGCGACGGGTTCTACGTCAACCTCGGCATCGGCATCCCGACGCTGGTGGCGAACCATATTCCTGAGGGCATGTCGATCCAATTGCACTCCGAGAATGGCATGCTCGGCATGGGTCCGTTCCCGTTCGAAGGCGAGGAAGACGCCGACCTGATCAACGCCGGCAAGCAGACGGTGACCGAACTGCCGACCACCAGCTTCTTCGACAGCGCGGCGAGCTTCGCGATGGTACGCGGCGGGCACATCGACATCTCGATCCTCGGTGCTTTGCAGGTGGCGGAGAATGGCGACCTCGCCAACTGGATGATCCCCGGCAAGATGGTGAAGGGGATGGGCGGTGCCATGGACCTGGTGGCCGGCGTGAAGCGCGTCGTGGTGCTGATGGAGCACACCGCGGGCGGCAAGCCCAAGCTGCTGAAGCGCTGCAACCTGCCTCTGACCGGAGCGGGAGTGGTGGACTTGGTGATCACCGACCTCGGGGTGTTCGAGGTGGGCGAAGGCGGGCTCCGTCTGGTCGATGTCGCCCCGCAGGTGACTGTGGAGGAGATTCGCTCGAAAACCGAGGCGGGATTCACGGTGTCACCGGATTTGAGGCTGGCGGCGTAAGGAGCGCCGGCGAGGCGATTGGCCGCACCGTAACCGGCTCTAGCGGATTACCCCAGACCGTGTCGCTGGTCCGGGCGAGCAGCATCATGTCGGACTTCACCCAGGTGTAGATGCGGCGTCGGCCCTCTGGCGAGAGCGGGCCGCCGGTGGCGACGATCGAACGCAGGCTGGCGAGGTTCGGGCGGTTGCGTGGGCGCTGGAACGCCGCCTCGGCGAGGGTCTGCGCGGGGGCGACCATGACGGTCGCGCGTTCCTCCGCCGCGACTGCCAACAGGGTGGCAGCGGCGGGAGCCGCGATAATGACGGCGGACCCTTCCAACAGCGCGACGAGCCAGGGCCAGGCCGGACCCACGACCAGCAGTCGGTCGTCTGGACGCAGGTCCGTGTGCAGCAACAAATCGGCGCACGGGCGGATCAAGGAGGCCGGGGGCCAGAGCCGGGCGAGCGGCGCCGACAGTTCGACAGGCAACGCGGACGGCTCCAAACTCACGCGCATAAGCTCGTCTCGGCTGAGCCCGAGGCGCGAGCCGTCGACTCTCCGGAACACCAGCGCCTCGCGCGCCCCGGAATGGCGGGCGAGCCGGAGGGGTCTCTCCGGCAGTCGTGCGAACTCCACCACTGCGGCGCGGAATTCCGTGGAACGGTCCGCCGAGAACCGCTGCAGCGCACGCCAACTCGCCAGGTCGATCCCGCGCGCAGTGCTCAGCCAGTGCAGGAACGCCCATACGTTGGTGGTAACCACGTGCTCCGGGTTCGGCGCGTATAGGAAATCGGCCATTAGGCGCCCCTTGATCGGCCTGGAGGGCGGGCGCTATATGCCGCGCTCCGCACGGCCGGGGCCATAGCTCAGTTGGGAGAGCGCCTGAATGGCATTCAGGAGGTCAGGGGTTCGACTCCCCTTGGCTCCACCAGACTGGGTGACCGCTGTGATCGCCGGATAGCCATCCTCCAGTCATTACTTCGCCGTATTATTGCGTTGTTTTGACAAGCCTGTCACTCACGGTTCGGTGAGTTGCGCTAGGACGGCCGCCCATGCGCCGTCTCGCCACTATATTTCGCTCGGAATTCCTGCTCGTCGTGCTCGCCACTGCCCTGCCGGTCTGGCTGGGCTCGGCTGTGCTGCTCTACAACGCCGAGATTGACGCGCGCGCGCTGGTCGAGCGCGACGCGGGCGCAACCGCCCGCTCCGTCATGGTTGCCATCGATCGCGATGTGGCCGCCGCCACAGTGCTCGCGGAGACCCTCGCGACATCCCAGAGCTTGCTCGAGGGCGACCTCGCCAGATTTTACGTGCGTGCCAGCAATGCTATTCAGCGCAGCGGCGTCGGCAGCAACTTGGTCCTGAGCGATGCATCGGGTCAGCAGGTTCTCAACACTCTGCAACAGTTCGGCCAACCGCTGCCGCGCCACGGCAATCCCAATATAGTCCAAACGGTCTTTGCCACCGCCAAGCCGATGATTTCCGATCTTTACATCGGCGGCCTGATGCGCCGCCCGGTGCTCAGCGTCGAAGTGCCCGTCATTCGAGACGACAAGGTCATCTACGATCTCTCCATCGGCCTGTTCCCCGAGCGCAAGAGCGCGATCTTGCGTCAGCAGCGTTTGCCGGCCGGCTGGATCGCGGGTGTCATCGACAGCACGGGCAGCATTATTGCGCGGTCACAAGACGAATCCCGGTTCGTCGGCCAGAAGGCAACTCAGGCTTTCCTACAGGCAATTGCGCAGAAGCCGGTAGGGGCTGGCACGACAGCAGGGCGCACGCTTGAGGGTGTCAGTGTCTCAACCGCCTGGGCTCGCTCCGACGTTTCGGGCTGGACGGTCGCTGTTGCCGTGCCGAGTGCCGAACTGACCGACCGGGTTTGGCGCTTCCTGGCGCTCAGCGTTGCCTGCACGCTGGCCCTGATCGTCATTAATCTCGCCATGGCAGCGGCCATCGGCCGGCGCCTGGAGGCGCGTACCATCGAGAGCACGACGGCGCGTGTCGGGCAGCAGGGCGTGGAAGAGGCGGCACGCGCCCGGAGCAGCTACTTCGCCTATCTCAGCCACGAACTCCGCACGCCACTGATGGCTGTGTCGGGGTGCGCGGAGCGCATCGCCACCCGCTCCCAGGATGCGAAGGTGCTGGACTATTGCGAGCGCATCGACCGGAACACGAACCACATCATCGACATCATCGAACAGATCCAGAGTTATGCTCGTCACGAAGCAGGCGAACTGAAGTTGCACAAGACGCCGCTGGACGTCGCGGACAAGGTGCAAAGCTCCGTGGATTTGCTGGAAGGTATCGCCAGGCAAGCCGGCGTCGAGGTGCAGTGTAAGATCGACGAGCGCATTCCACCGTTGAACGCCGACGAGGTGCGGCTGCGGCAAATCCTGATCAACCTGTTATCGAACGCCATCAAGTTCACCTCACGCGGCGGGACGGTGACGATCAGCGCAGGACAGGTCGGTACTGACTGCGTAATCCGCGTGGCGGACACCGGCATAGGCATCAGCGCCAATGACCTTCCGCGCATCGTGCTGCCGTTTGCCCAGGTGGAGAATGCCCAGACCGGGAAGCGCAGAGGCACAGGCCTTGGGCTACCGTTGAGCAAGGGTCTGGTGGAACAGCATGGCGGCTCACTGACGCTGGCAAGCGTGCCCGGTTTCGGTACCACCGTGACCGTACGGCTACCTAGCCTGGCGGTTCTGGACCAACAAACGGCTGTCGAGCCAGAGAGCAAGGCATCCGGGCCGCACGCCGAACTCGCGAAGGTTGGTTCGTGACCCCGTGACGGTGCGCCGCACCTCCCCTCGGCTCATGGCGACTTGCAGATTCGCGCCTGGTCAGCTTTTCCGCCACAACTCTGCCGCCATGTTCGTCAAGACTGTACGCTCGTCAAAGGAGTTGTCCGTCATGCGACGCAATTCACTCCGCATCTCGGGCGCCGCAGCTCTCGCTGTCGTCGGCCTTCTGATCCTCACGGCGCCGCTCGCACGTGCCGACTGGCATGGTGGCGGAGGCGGCTGGCATGGAGGGGGCGGCGGCTGGCACGGTGGAGGTGCTTGGCATGGCGGCGCTTGGGGATGGCACGGTAACCGCTGGAGCTGCTGCTGGCGAGGGGGAGTCTTTATCGGCGTGCCGCCAGTCTACGTCCCCCCGCCCGTCTACTATCCGCCTCCGTACTATCCTCCGCCATATTATGCGCCGTACGGCTACGCTTACCCTGGTTACTGAGCCGCGGACTTTGCGGGCGTTGCTATAGGGTGACAGGCGTAGTCGTCCGCAGCTGAAGGCGCGGTTCCCCAAACTGATGCCGGGCATGGCGGCCGGGCGCCGACTGCCGTTGCTGGACAGTGTAGCGCTCGGTATGGCGACCCTCGCAATCTGTCACCGCAATCCCAGGAAGCTGAGCACGGCAGCAATCACCACAATCACGCCAATCAACCAGAAAATGTAATTCATGAGTTCTCTCGCTGGACCTGTGTCGGGTGTCCAACGCCAGCGCCCGTATCCGGTGAGCATCACGAACGCCCGAGGCGGGTCACATGCAACGGAACAGCCGCCGCGTTGCTGCCAACTTGCCAGCTGTCCCCAACAGGCGGAAGCTGTCGTCAAATCGCTGAGCTTCCAAAGGAAGGGAACCCAATGCGCTACAATCGAATATCGGCCGATTGCCACCTCGACATGCCGTGGATGCCGCCCGATCTGTTCACGTCGGAAGCATCGCAGGAGTTGAAGGACCGCATGCCGTATGTGACCGACGGTCCCGACGGACCGATGTGGGTCACCAAGAACGGCGCCAATTTCGGCCTAAAGAACGGCGTCGGCCCGAGCGGCGCCAAGCTGATCCCCGGCCAAAATCGCCGCGTCGATATCATGGCGGAGACCGGCCTGTTTGCCGACGGCCAGAAGGACATCCGCCGCGTCAGCGATCCGCATCTGCGCGCCAAGGACATGGACCGTGACGGCGTCGATGCCGAGGTGATCTTCGGCATCCTCGGCTCTGCCTCCAAGCTGAAGGACCACGAGGCAGCGGCGGAGATGTTCAGGATCTACAACGACTGGCTGAAGGATTTCTGCAGCGTCTATCCCGACCGCCACATCGGCCTGGCATGCCTGCCATACGGCGACGTCGAGTGGGCGGTCGCGGAAATCCACCGCTGCGCCAAGATGGGCCTTAAGGGGCTGGAACTGTCCTGCTCGTGGGACATGGAGCCGATGTGGCATCCATGCTGGGAGCCGCTGTGGAAGGCCGTCGACGAGGTGCAGTTGCCGCTGCACTTCCATACCTTCCCCACTACGCCGCCGCGCGCGCGTGAGATGACATCGGGCCAGGTGCGCCGTGCCGCGATGTTCACCGGCGTATCGGCGTTCCAGATGGGACTGATCCACATTCTGGCAGCGATGATCGGTGCGGGCGTGTTCGAGCGCTATCCGCGTCTGCGCGTGTCGTTCGGCGAGAGCGGCATTGGCTGGATCCCCTACGCGCTCGATCGCATGGACTTTGAGTTCGAAGACCGGTTCCGCGATCTGATGAAGCTGAAGCCGTCCGAGTACTGGCAGCGCCAGTGCAAGGCGACGTTCCAGTTCGATCCGATCGGACCCAAGCTGCTCAACGTCAATAACCTGATGACCACCGATACATTGATGTGGGGCTCCGACTACCCGCACACCGACGGCATCTGGCCTGAGTCGACGAAGTATATCGACGAGCAGTTCAAGGGGCTGTCGGACGAGGACATCCGCAAGATCACCTGCGACAACGCAGCCAAGTTTTACAATTTGACGAACTGACAGCCCGCACCCTGTCATTGCGAGGAGCGAAGCGACGCGGCAATCTCCATCTCAGTGAGATCGCTGTCCGCAAGCTCCTCGCTCTGACCAAGGATGCTGCTCAGAAAATCCCCGCCGCCAGCCCCGCTGCGAGCGCCGCGCCAACGTCCCCGCAATGCCCCAGGTCTTCCGCCCCGATCTGCTTGGGCGCGAGAATCGCCTCCGGCGTCTGCGCATGAGTACAAACAATCAACGGGTCGGCAATCGCACGCAGCCGCCATCCCGTCACGATACGCGCGATCTGCCGTGCGGCATTCTCGCCGTCGCTGCCGGCGCAGATCAAGATCGCGTAGGGACGCCCGTTGATACGATCCAGCACGGCATAATAGCTGCGATCGAAGAAGTCCTTCATCTTCCCCGCTAGCGCGGCGAGGTTCTCCGGTGTGGCGAAGATATACCCATCAGCCGCCAGCACATCATCGCCATCAGCATCTGGCGCAGCCAGCAACCGCACGTCGATGTCAGGCTCGCTCCGTGCACCCTGTGCCGCGGCTTCCGCCATCTGGCGTGTGCCACCGGTCAGCGAGTGATATACGATCAGCAGTGTCTTCATGGCCCACCGGCACAGGAGGAACGATGTCCAGCGCCGTAGACCAGCACACTCTCCGCCCATTGGTCACCGGCCCATCGGCATGGATTGGCGCGGATCTGGCGAAACGCCCGGATGATACGGACTGTTGAGCTCCGCCCAGTCGCTGGGAGCAGGAAGGGGGTCATATGTCGTCGGTTTCGCTGGCCGCGCTGTCGCTTTGTGGCCTGCTCTGCGTCGCTGGCGCACAAGTCTGCGCACAAGCTCCGAGGAATGTGCTGCAGGTGGTGCCGAGCGCGGATGTGGCCGAACTCGATCCCACGCGTGCCGCCAACCAGATCGGGCGCATCTACTCGCAGATGGTGTTCGACACCCTGTTCGCGCTCGATCAGTCGCTGTCGCCGAAGCCTTTGATGGTGGACAAGGAGGTGATCAGCCCGGACCGGCTGACCTACACCTTCAGTCTGCGGCCGGGCCTCAAGTTCCATGATGGCGGCGAGGTCACCACGCGTGATGTGACGACTTCGCTCCAGCACTGGATGGACGGCAGCGCCACCGGCGGTGAGCTCAAGGCCAGGCTGGCGACCATGAGCATCGTCAATCCGTCGACGTTCACGCTCACGCTGAAACAGCCATTCGGCCTCTTGGAGTTCCTGCTTGCAGGCCCGGGCGCACCGATTGCCGCGATCATGCGCGAGGCTGACGCCAAGCGCGACGCTTCGGTGTCGATGACCGACCCCATCGGCTCCGGTCCGTTTCGCTATATCGCGAGCGAACGCGAGAGCGGCCATCGTGTCGTGTTCGATCGCAATCCTGACTACATCCCGCGGACGGAGCCGCCCGATGGCGCGGCCGGTGCGCGCATTGTCAAGGTTGATCGGGTCGTGTGGCAGATCATGCCGGATCCGGCCACGGCCGCGAACGCGCTGGTGACCGGCGAGGTCGATTTCTGGGACACGGTTCCCTCGGACATGGTGGCGTTCCTGAAGCAGCATGGCGTCACGGTCCGCCGTACCGCCTCGCTGCCCTCGGTCGCCTGGGTTCGGCCGAATTTCGAGCTGCCACCGTTCAACGATGCTCGCGCCCGCCAGGCACTCGCTCTGTTGATCGACCAGAAGGAGTTCATGCAGGCGGTCGCCGGCGAAACGCCCTGGTCCACCTGCTATTCATTCAGCGTGTGCGGGTCGTTGCTGGGGACCGAGGTCGGATCGGAACCGTACCGCAAGACGGATGTCGCGAAGGCCAGGCAACTGCTGGCGGAGGCGGGGTACAAGGGCGAACCGGTTATCGTCCTTGGCACACCGCAACTGCCCATCATCAACGTGATGTCGCAACTTCTTGCGCAACGGCTGCGCGATGCCGGCGTCAACGTCGATCTTCAGATGGGCGACTGGACCAGCGTGTTCCAGCGCCTGACGACGCGCGGCAAGGGGGGCTGGAACGTGACCGCGACGTATTCCCTTGGTGGCACCGCGTTCAATCCGCTGACCAATTCGGTACTCGACACCTCATGCGGTCCGAATTCCAGCAGCCGGATGGGCTTTCCCTGCGATCCCCAGGGTGAAGACCTGCGACACGCCGTGCTTGCCGCGCCAGACGATGCCGCGCGCAAGGCAGCGTTCGAGACGTTTCAGAAGCATATGTGGCAGTTCATACCGTATGTGCCCGCAGGTCAGTTCGATCAGCAGAACGCGTATGGCAGGAACATCTCGGGCGTGCTGGGCGGCTATGTGATCAGCTACTGGAACATCGAAAAGCACTGATGAGCAACGTTGGTGACGATCGGTACGCCTGGATCCGCGAGCGGATCGCACGTGTGCCGCGCATTCGTCTTGCGCTCACGCCGACCCCGCTCGAGGAAGCCCGGAACCTGTCGGGCGTCCTGGGTGGCCCGCGCATCCTGATCAAACGCGACGATCTCACCGGGGTCGCGTTCGGTGGCAACAAGCTGCGCAATCTGGAATTTCGCCTGGCTCGCACGATGGTCGAACGATCCGATACGGTTATTGTCGGACTCGACATCCAATCGAACTCGGCGCGGCAGACGATCGGGGCATGCAACAAGCTCGGGCTGAAGACCATATTGGTGCTTGAAGGCAGGAAGCCGGATGTCGTGCAAGGCAACCTGCTGGTCGATTACCTGCTCGGCGCCGAGGTGTTGTTCGCCCCGACGCGAGAGGCGCAGAGAGCGGCGTTGGATGAACGGGCGGCGCATGTTCGGTCCGCCGGCGGCCGCCCGCATATCCTGAACGACAATCCGATGTTCGATGTGGCGTCGGCACTTGCCTACCTGGACACCACGCTGGAACTGCTGGACCAGATGAAGTGTCACGATACGCAGCCGACTGCGCTGTATATGTCCTCCAGCGGCAAGGGTCAGGCAGGCTTGGTGCTGGGCAGGCGCCTGACCAATGCCGGCCATGCGGTGCATGGTGTCACCGCCACCGACGAATTCCATGTCCCATCCCGTACGGCCGCCATCGCGAACGAAACGCTGGACGTACTCGGCCTGGATATGGGCGTCACGGAGGACGAGATCCTCAATGACCCGGGTTTCGTCGGTGCCGGCTACGGCATCCCGACAGAGGCATCGGTCGAAGCAACCAGATTGTTCGCACGCACCGAGGGTCTGATCCTCGACCCGGTCTACACCGGCAAGGCTGCCGGCTGCATGGTCGCGCATATCCGGGAGGGCCGTTACACCAGGGGTGACACGCTGGTGTTCGTGCACACCGGTGGGACGCCAGCCATCTTCACCTGGAGCGCGCTCTGGCTTTGAAGGGATGCACATGCGAGTCCTGGTGAGCGGAAGCAGCGGCCTGATCGGTGGAGCCGTGGTGGAGCATTTATTGTCGCAAGGCGATCAGGTCGTTCGATTTGACGTTGCCGAAGGTAACGACGTTCTCGATGCGGAGGACTACGCGGCCGCCGCCCGCGGATGCGACGCGATCGTCCACGCCGCGGGTGGGCAGCGGCCGGACGCCTCCAATTCCGGCCAACGCTTCATTACGCACAATGTCACGGGCAACTGGAACATGCTGGAAGCCGCGCACAATGCAGGTATCGGGCGCGTCGTCACGTTCAGCAGTGTCAATGCGATCGGCGTGTTCCGTGGCGAGGCCGCGCCGGACTACCTGCCGATCGACGATGACCATCCGATCCGCCCGCCTACGGCCTACGGAATGGCGAAGCGGCTGATCGAGGAGTTGTGCCGCTGCTATACCGCGACGACGGGAGTGGCGACGGTGTGCTTCCGGCCGCCTGCGGTCTGCGGCCCGGCTCGCCGTGCCAGGCTCGCAGCAGCGCGCGCTGCCGATCCTGCGGCGGAGTGGACGCCCTACTGGGAGTACGGGGCGTGGATCGACGCGCGCGACGTGGCAGGCGCCGTGTACGCAGCGCTGCACCGTTCCGAACGGACGCATCTGACCGCGCTCATCGTTGCGGATGACGCGACCTCGCCGATTCCGCCACGCGAGCTGGCGAGAAGGCTGCTGCCTGATGTGCCCTGGCGCGGGCCGGAGCCCGCGGATGAGTGGGCGCCGCTGGTGCGTTCGGATCGCGCACGCGAGGTACTGGGGTGGCGACCGCAGTATCGCTGGCGGAGCGAAGACTGAACGTGCCCGACTGTCGGTTGCCACGGCCGCTCAGGACGACGATGCTCGCCTCATACCAAGCGCTGGGTCGGCCCTTTACGGGCGCCCCCCAAGTCCGATCCCTTTATACGGGAGATAAAAGGAGGTAGACGGTGACGAGAACGAATAGCGCGCGCGGCGCGGTCGCCTCTGCACTCCTGCTGCTCCTGCTCGCTCGGCCGGCTTCAGCGCAAGTCTCGGCCTCGGACGCGACCATCCATGTCGGTGCGAGCGCAATCGGCGGCGTCGTGACCAGTGCAAAGGGCCCGGAAGCCGGCGTTTGGGTGATCGCGGAGACGAATGACCTCCCGACCAAATATGCCAAGATCGTTGTTACCGACGACGCTGGTCGCTATCTGCTGCCCGATCTACCGCCCGCGACGTATGAAATCTGGGTCCGCGGCTACGGGCTAGCGGACTCGAAACGAATTCGCGCCAAGCCAGGCGAACGCCTCAATCTCGCCGCTTCGATCGCAGCGGACGCACATCAGGCGGCGCAAATCTACCCCGCGATCTACTGGTACTCGATGCTGAAAATTCCGGACGAGAGCCTCTTCTCGGGCCCGACGCGCGACCCGAATATGCCGGACAGCATGACGAGCCAACTGCAATGGCTGAACGTCGTGAAGACGAACGGCTGCATCACCTGCCATCAGATCGGTAGTTTGGCAACGCGCACTATCCCGAGCGCGCTAGGCCATTTCGGCAATTCCACCGACGCCTGGGAGCGCCGTATCCAGTCGGGCCAGGCGAGCACCGAGATGGTGACAAATATCGGCAATTTCGACACGAGACTGGCGTTGACCAATTTCGGCAACTGGACGGATCGAATAGCCGCAGGCGAACTCCCGGCCGCGACTCCTCCGCGTCCAAGCGGCATCGAGCGCAACATCGTCATCACCGAATGGGATTGGGCCAGCCCTAAGACGTATCTCCATGATGCCGTCTCGACGGACAAACGCAATCCGACCGCGAACGCCTATGGCCGGATCTATGGTTCCCCCGAGTTGAGCACCGACGATATTCCTGTGCTCGATCCGATCAAGAATGTCGTCACGACAATTCGCGAGCCGGTCTCCGATCCGAACACCCCGAGCGCGAAAGACGAGCATCCGCAGTTCGCGCCCTCCCCCTATTGGGGTGACGACTTGATCTGGGACAGCCAGTCGATCGTCCACAACCCCATGTTCGACAGCAAAGGCCGGGTGTGGTTCACCGCCCGCATCCGGGCCGCCGAAAATCCTGCGTTCTGCAAGGCAGGCTCCGACAATCCCTCAGCGAAGCTGTTCCCGCTCGCGACATCGGGGCGCCAGTTCTCGGTCTATGATCCAGGCACGCGGAAATTCCAGTTGGCTGATATCTGCTTCTCGACCCTGCACCTGCAATTCGGCTTTGATCCGGACGACACGCTCTGGTCGAGTGCCGGCGGCGGCCAAGTGCTCGGCTGGCTCGACAGCAAGAAATTCCTGGAGACCGGTGACGCCGCAAAGTCGGAGGGCTGGACGCCGTTCATTGTCGACACGATTGGCAACGGCAAGCGCGACGCGACAACCCCTTATACTGAGCCTGGTCAGCCGATCCAACCGGGCAAGGATGCGCGGATCGCGGTTGGTCTCTACGCCGTCTCGCCCGATCCCGCGGGCGGAATCGTCTGGGGCTCGGTGCAACAATCGCTTGGGCCAGGCGCAATCGTGCGTGTCGACCTCGGATCTGATCCGCCGGCCACCGCGCTTACCGAATACTACAAAATTCCCGCCCCCGGTTACGGCTTGCGCGGCATGGATGTGGATAGCAAAGGCATCGTGTGGACGGCGCTCGCGAGCGGTCAGTTCGCGAGTTTCGATCGCCGCAAATGTGAGGGGCCGCTGAACGGGCCGTCTTCCGCCTCCGCCGTGCTGTGTCCGGAGGGTTGGTCCTTCTATCCGTTTCCCGGGCCGAATTTCGCCGGCGTGAAGGGACCGGGCAGTGCAGAAGCGAGCTATTATACCTGGGTCGATCAGCACGACGTATCCGGCCTGGGACCGGAGACGCCGATCGCCACCGGCAACGAATCCGACGCCCTTTTCGCCCTGGTCAGTGGCCGGTTTGTCACGATCCGAGTCCCTTATCCGCTCAACTTCTATGCCAAAAATCTGGACGGCCGCATCGACGATCCGAATGCCGGCTGGAAGGGGCGGGGACTTTGGACAACAAACGGGAACCGAACGCCCCAACATCTCGAAGGCGGCGCCGGGACGCGGCCCAAAGTTTACCATATCCAGTTCAGGCCCGACCCTCTGGCGGGTTAGCGGTGTCCGCACATGGCTACGTTCAACCCCGCCCGGGAACAGCCATCGGATCGGGCGGCTAGTACGGCCGCCAGTCGATCGGAGCATACGGCTGCTCCAGGCCGTCCACCGGGACGTTCCGCCCGTTGATCCAGTGCGCGCGCGGCGAGGCGAGAAACACGATGACGTCGGCCACCTCCTCAGCCGTGCCGAGGCGCCCCATTGGGAAACCGCCCCGCACGTAGTCGTCATAGTTCGCCTGGTTGGCGAGGCGGTAGCGATCCCAGCCATTGCCCTCGACCAGGATCGAGCCTGGCGACACGGTGTTCACCCGCACGCCATGCGGCACGAATTCCAACGCCCAGCGTTCGGTATCGAAGATCAGCGCTGCCTTCGCCGCACCATACTGACCCGAACCGACAAGCTGCGGCGTCCAGCCGGAGATCGACGACACGTTCACCACGGTGGCACCGGCGCGTCCGCGCATATGCGGCAGCGCAAGCCGCATCATGCGCACGGTCTGCACCAAATTCCTCTCCAGCGCGCCGCGCCATTCCTCATCCGTGCTGTCGGCGATCTGGCGTCCGCCGCCACCTCCGCCGACATTGTTGATCAGAATGTCGATGCCGCCGAACGCCGCCACCGATGCGAGCACAAGGCGCGCCGCATCGTCCGGCTGTGTGACGTCAGCGACCTCGCTCACCACCGTTGCGCCGCTGGCGCGCAACGCAGTCTCGGCGGCACGCAGCGCATCACCCGAGCGCGCTGACAACATCAGCCGGCAGCCTTCTGCGGCGAAGGCGTGCGCGGTGGCCAGGCCGATGCCGCGACTGGAACCAGTAATCAGCGCGACCTTGTCCTTCAGGCGCAGATCCATCAGACCACCGCGTCGCGCCGCAGCGCTGCAACTTCCTCCGGCGGATATCCAGCCTCCCGCAGCACCTCGTCGGTGTGCGCGCCGAGCGGCGGCGGCGCGTGGTCCAGCTTCCCACCGCCATGCTCCATCTGAAAGCCGGAACCCATCAGCCGGAGCGGGCCATATTCCGTCTCGACACTCTGCACCGCATGACGCGCGGCGATCTGCGGATGATCGATGACCTCCTCGATCCGCCAGATGCTGGCGCACGGCGCGCCCGCGTCATTCAGCCGCTTCTCCCACGTCTTCGCATCGGCGCTCGCCAGCGCATCTTCGATGATCGTGCGCAACGTCGCCTCGTGCTCCTTGCGCTGAAACCAATCGGCGAAGCGCGGATCATCCAGCACATCCGCGCGCCCAAGCGTGGTCATCAGCGCCTCGTACTGCTTGTCGTTGTTGACCGCGAGCAGCAAAAAACTGTCCTTGGCGCAGAACAGGTTCGCGGTGACCTTCCGACTGATCGCCTGATTCCCAAACTGCTCCTGCCGATGACCGGCCACGGTGTAGTCGGCGACCTGGGTGGAGAGAAACGCAAGGCTCGCCTCCAGCATCGACACATCGATGAACTGGCCCTGCCCGGTGTGCGTCCGCTGATACAGCGCGGACGACACAGCGAACGCGCCGGTCATGCCGGAAAGTACGTCGCACACCGCGAAGCCGGCGCGCGTCGGCCCCATCTCCTTGTGGCCGGTCAGCGACATGATGCCGGACAGCGCCTGGATCTTGCCGTCATAACCAGCCTCGTTGCGGTACGGGCCGGTGCTGCCGAAGCCGGAGATCGTGCAGTAGATCAGCTTCGGATTGATCGCACGCAGCGCCTCATAGCCGATGCCGAGACGATCCATCACGCCGGGCCGGAAGTTCTCCATCACCACATCGGCGCGCGCGACAAGACGCTTGACGATGTCGATCGCCGCCGGCTTTTGCAGATCGAGCGTCAGGCTACGCTTGTTCCCGTTGATCGCCAGCCATGCCGGCGCCATGCCGCGCTCCGCCCATTCGCGCGACAGCGGCGTGCGCCGCATGTCCTCACCCTCACGCCGCTCCACCTTGATGACATCGGCGCCGAGCAGCGCGAGCTGGTAGCTGCCATAGGGACCCGCAAGCACCTGCGTGAAGTCAAGCACGCGGACATTGGCAAACGGACGGGTCACGGATCTGCCCCCTCCCCTTTGCGGGAGGGGGTCAGGGGGAGGGGCACCATCATCACGCCGCCTTCTCCACCCGCAGCGTCCGCGCAACTGCCTTCTGCTCGTCGAACTCGCGCCGCCGCCGCGCCAGCTCCTCAGCCGGAATCCGCTCCAGATTAAGATAGTCGAGCTTCCATGCAGCATCCTCGCTCCAGCGCAGCGGCGACTGCACCGACGTGCGCGGGCCCGGCGCCGCCTCGAGCACGCGCAGCGCCAGCTCCAGCGTGTGGTCCTGCGACGCGACATCGTGCGGCTTGCCGGCGCTGTTGCCGAGCGGGAAATCGCTGAACAGAAAGCGCGGCACTGCGGCGTGCTCGACGATGTCCTTGGCGCAGCCCATGACCACCGTGGGAATGCCGTTTGCCTCCAGATGGCGCGCGACCAGGCTGCACGTCTGGTGGCAGACCGGGCAATTCGGCACCAGGATCGCCGCGTCGGCCCCATCTTCCCGGCAGCGACGCAGGATCTCCGGCGCATCGGTCTCCACCGTGACACGGTGGCTGCGGTTGGTGGGCGCGCCGTGGAACCGCGGCGTCACCGCGCCGACACGCCCTGCACCCACCGCGCGCAGCAACGCCGGCAGCGGGAACCAGGTGCCGCTGTCCTCGGCCGAGGTGTTCGCGCGGTCGTAGCCGATATGCGAGATGCGCAGGTCGTGCGCCTGCGACGTGTCGCCTGAATACACCTGGTAGAACTTCGCGCCGCCATTGTACGGCGCGCCGGGCCCCTGATCGCCCTTGTCTGCCCGGAACGGCGCCGCGGTGGTGACAATGGTCAGCCGCGCGTCGGCGATCGGCTTGCGCAGCGGGGTGAACGGCGCCTCGACGTAATGCGCCCAGCGGTACGGCGTGGTGTAGCCGATCGCCGCGTAATACTCGCGCGTCCGCAGCATGTAGGGGATCGGCGCGTCGTAATCCGGCGCGAAATTGAGCAGGGCGTCGATGTCGCGGTCCATCTGGGGTTCTCCGGCACTTGTCAGGCATCATGGCGCGGATGGGGAAGGAAAGACAGGGAGGCCGACGCACAAACACAACGCCAGACCACAGGAAGCCGCTGCGCCCCCAAGGCTGCGCTTGGGCCTGTTCTCAAGGTGTTTCCGCGAATCTACTTAATCGGCTAATCCAATGGGCTCGAGCATCCCCCAACTCCGGGGTAGTCGAAATATTCCGCCCGAAAGCATCAACTGCCATGTCCGTGCTTCATCATTATATCCGAGTAGATTTCCATCGCTTCAAAGCGTTTGAGAGATTTGCTCTCCAAATTCGCCATTTTAACATCCTCATTGGCCCGAACAACGCAGGCAAGTCCACCATACTCGCTGCGTTCCGCATACTTGCGGCGGCAATTAGGAGAGCGAGCAGCCGAAAGCCTGAGGTAATACGCGGCCCGAGCGGCAGGATGCTCGGCTATCCCGTTGATCTGAGCGCAATTTCAGTCGCCGAGGAAAATATATTCCATAACTATGACGAAAGCGAGCCAGCTACAGTCACCTTCACACTATCCAACAAAAATATTCTGTTACTTTTCTTCCCGGAGCCCGGCTCTTGTTACCTCGTGGCTGATGCGCTAGGGCGCCGGATAAAGTCGGCAGCATCGTTCAGGGCGCAGTTCAACTGCCCGATTGGATTTGTTCCGATCCTTGGTCCAGTTGAGCACAACGAGGACCTCTATGGAAAGGAGGCTGCCAAACTCGCTCTGTTCAACTACCGAGCCGCGAGGAATTTTCGGAACATTTGGTATCATTACCCGGAGAAATTTGAAGAATTCCGAGAGGCACTGGGTCAGACGTGGCCCGGAATGGATATAGAACGGCCAAGCCTCGATTACTCACACGATAAACCAAGGTTGCACATGTTCTGTCCTGAGGATCGCATACCTCGCGAGATATTTTGGGCAGGCTTCGGCTTTCAAGTTTGGTGTCAAATGCTCACCCATCTTATTCAATCGCGGGAGTCTGCATTATTCTTGATCGATGAGCCTGACATTTATCTGCACTCCGATCTGCAAAGGCAACTGCTAGGCCTGCTGAGAAACATGGGTCCTGATGTCGTCATTGCGACCCATTCGACGGAAATCATAGTCGAGGCAGAGGCAGACGATCTTGTGCTTGTCAATAAGCAGCGGAGGGCGGCAAAGCGAATTCAGCATCCGTCTCAGCTGCAGGAGGTCTTCGCAGTTCTGGGCTCCAACCTAAACCCGATTTTAACCCAATTGGCTAAGACAAGGCGGGTGGTGTTCGTGGAGGGGAAGGATTTTCAGATCCTCGGCAAATTTGCGCGGAAGCTGGGCTTTGATGGTGTTAGCAGCCGGCGAGACTTTGCGGTCGTGCCCGTTGAGGGGTTCAATCCAGACCGCATCCGCGCCCTCAGGGTCGGGATGGAAGCTACCCTGGGTGCTCGAATCAGGGCGGCGGCAGTCTTGGATCGAGACTATCGGAGTGATGCGGAGTGTGAGGCGATTCGTGCTGAGTGTGGTGAATTCTGCGACTACGTGACAATTCACAGGCGGAAGGAGATTGAAAATTTTTTGCTCGTTCCGGAGGCAATTGATCGCGCTGCCGAGCGTCGGGTGGCTGACCAAATAAGACGGGCAGGCAAGAACTTGAAGTATAGCCCTATGGCGGCGGCAGTGCTGAATGACTTCGCGCTCAAGCGTGAGACCTATGTTGCCGCACAATATCTGGCGAATCGCAAGAGATTTGTACGAGCTCAGTTTTCGAGGATGCACGAGGCGACAATCGATGAGGCGGCTCTCGCCGAGTTCAAGCAAGAATGGACCCAGCCGGCTGTCCGACTGCAAATGATCCCCGGCAAGGAGGCGCTAAGTGACCTCAACGGTAAGCTACAGGAACGATACGGTGTAAACGTCACACCAACCGCCATCGTAGATGGCATGGTGGTAGGAGAGATGCCCAACGACATGCGGCAGCTGGTTCGGGGGATCGCCGAGTTTGCCGCACTGAGGCCCGATTGAGAGTCTTAAGGAATTTCGGCGCAGTCTCTATGCCATCCGCCTTCGCGACCAGGCCCTCGTGAATCGTGCCGCCGCGTGCCATCCGCGACACTCCGTTTTGCGGTGCTGACCCGCCACCGCCTGCCCGTCCAGATTTTTACCAGATCATGAGCCACGCGCGGCATCGCCTTACGCTGTCGATATCGGTCTCAACCAATGCGTCCACCCAACGGCCAGCGAGCAAACAACTGGCCTCCGACGCCCCGTCCATGCACTAATCCCCCCGAACTCCGAGGCAGGCGTGGGACTGGTTCCGTCACCAACGGTGCTGAGCGTCGACGAAATGGGCCGCATCGCGCCGCCGATCTTCACCTCGGTAGGCCGTGGCGGCGCCAACGCGCCCGGCGATGTCTTCGTCATCCAGTCGCTGCTCAACGACCGGCTGCCCAAGCCGCACGCGCCCATCCCGGTGAACGGCGTGGCCGATGTCGGCACCACGCTGGCGATCGAGGCCTACCAGGCGGTGATCATGCAGATGACGCCGCCCTCCGGCCGCGTCGATCCCGGCAGCTCCACCTACTACGCGCTTGCCGCCAGACCGCTCGTCGCCAACGCCCTGCCAACCTCGGTCGGCCATTTCGGCGAGATACCGTCCGACGTCGCCAGTGCCGCGGTCGCCTCGCGCCTGCGTTGGACCGTGCCCGCGTCTGTCACGGTGGCGCAGTGGGCCGTGGAGAGCGCGTGGGGAGCCTCGATGCCGCCAGGCAGCAACAATCCGTTCGGCATCAAGGCGACCGGAGACCAGTCGGGGGTCGAGAGCCCCACTCGCGAGGTGAAAAATGGCGAGAGCGTCACTGTCACGGACCGCTTCCGGGTGTTCGAACTCAATCGCGCAGGCATTCGATGAACACGGCCGCCTGCTGGCGACGGCTTCCGTGTACAGGAACGCAATGAACCAGAAGGACAACCCCGAGGCATTCGCCGATGCCCTTACCGGGGTCTACGCGACTGATCCGAACTACGGTTTTACCCTGAAATGGGTGATGGAGCATTACGGCTTGACCCAGTACGACCGCTAAGGCTGCGACCCGGAGGAAGCGCCAGTGAGCGACAACCCGTTCGCCGAACCGGACGACGACCGGACGGTCATCCGCCCTGTCCCGGGCGGACGTCGCCGCTCGCCGCCGCCAACGCCAACGCTCGCCGCGACGCCGGTGCCGCCGGTCGATCCATCCGCGGCACCGGCGATCAGTGTCTCGCCATTGACCGTCGCCGCGTCGCCATTGCTGCAACTGCTCGCTCGCCTGCGCGCGATGCGCCGCGCGCCCGACCCGACCGTACTGCGCGAACGCGTCGTGCAGGACCTGCGCGCGTTCGAGCGCAAGGCACGCGATGCAGGCATCGCGATGGAGCTGCTGCGGCCGGCGCATTACGCACTTTGCGCCAGCATCGACGATGTGGTGCTGAATACGCCCTGGGGCGCCGCGAGCGGCTGGGCGAGCCAGACCCTGGTGGGAACGTTCCATCCCGGCGCGCGCGGCGCGGATCTGTTCTTCGATCAACTCAGGCAGATGCGGCGAACCCCAAACAGGTTCCTCCCCGCGATCGAGCTCATGTACATCTGCCTCGCGCTCGGCTACATGGGTCGCTACCGGCAGGTGCGCGGCGAGGGAGAACTCGACCAGGCGCGGTACGACACGCACGCCGTCATCGCGGCCCAGCGCCAAGGCCGCGGATTCCGAGCTATCGCCGCACTGGCGCGGTGTCGCCGTGCCGGCCCAATCCGCGCCGCAGCGCCTGCCGGTCTGGGTCGCGCTGGCCGGTGCGGTGGCGCTGTGCGGCGGCCTGTTCCTCTGGACATCCACCAGCCTGAACGCGGCCTCCGATGATCTTCAGTCCCAGGTGCTGACCACACCGCCTACACGCATGCCGCAGGTGACGCGCGCTGCGATCGTGCAGCCGCTGCCGCCACCACCGGTTCCGTCCGAGCCGACAGTGCTCGATCGGCTGCGCGCCAGCCTCCAGCCTGACCTCGACGATCATGCCATCAGCCTGTCGGGTACCCCCGCGACACCGATCGTCCGGATCGCTGGTCGTTCGATGTTCTCATCAGAGAGCGCGGTAGTGCAGTCCGCATCCCGGCCGCTGCTCGAGCGGATTGCCGCAGCACTGAGGAACGAGAGCGGATCGCTCCAGGTGATCGACTACACCGATGATCAGCCGGTCCGCACCGTGCGCTTCCCGTCGAACTTCCAGCTCTCCGTCGCGCGTGCCAACGCCGTGCGCACCATCATCGCGCGCGATCTCGGTGACCCGGCACGGGTCAGCGCAGAGGGGCGCGCCGATGCGGACCCGATCGCCAGCAACGGCACCGCCGAAGGTCGCGAGCAGAACCGGCGGATCGAGATCGTGCTGCATCGCCAGGACTGACATTCAGTGACGCCGGCGGCAAACATCCTCTACTCGCGCTGGACCATCAGCTTCATCGGCACCGCCTTGCTCGCCGGTCTGGCGTGGTTCTTCGCGCCGCTGCTGCCAGGGTTCGAGGACTGGCCGCCGCGTCTCGCGCTCATCGCGGTACTGCTGCTGGCCTGGGGCGGTGGCAACGCACTGCTCGATCTGCGCCGCCTGCAACGTGCCGCGGCGTTGGCGCGGGGCATCACCGTCGCCGACGACACGGATCAGACCGAGGAGGCGCAGGCTCTGCGCACGCGGCTCACGACCGCGCTTGACCTGCTGAAGAAGTCGCTCGGCAGCCGCCACTATCTGTACGAGCAGCCCTGGTACGCGATCATCGGGCCGCCTGGCGCCGGCAAGACGACGGCGCTGCTGAACGCCGGCCTGCGCTTCCCGCTGGCGGACCAGATGGGGCAGGGCGCGATCGCCGGTATCGGCGGCACGCGCCTGTGCGACTGGTGGTTCACCGAGGACACCGTGCTGATCGACACCGCCGGCCGCTACACCACGCAGGACTCGAACGCCGCGGTCGATCGCGCCGGCTGGGATGCCTTCCTCGATTTGCTGAAGCAGACCAGGCCGCGCGAGCCGCTGAATGGCCTGCTGATCGCGTTCCCGCTGAGCGACCTGGCACTGGCGCCGCCGGCCGAACGCAAGGCGCACGCGGCGGCGATCCGCAGCCGGGTCAACGAATTGCAGACGCGGTTCGGCGTGCGCATCCCGGTCTATGCGCTGCTCACCAAGGCCGACCTCATCGCGGGCTTCACCGAATTCTTCGACGACCTCGATCGCGAGAAGCGCGCCCAGGTGTGGGGCACCACGTTCGAACTGACTGCCGATGACGACGACCCGGTCAGCGCCTGCGCCGGCGCGTTGCGCGCCTTGGTGGAGCGGCTGAACGCGCGACTGTTCGACCGGTTGCAGGCGGAACGCAACGCCGACCGGCGTGCCCTCATCGCGATGTTTCCCGGCCAGGTGGCGAGCCTCGAGCCGTTGCTCCTGGAGTTCCTGCACGCTGCGTTCGCCGGCACCAGCGACAGTCCGGCGCCGCTGCTCCGCGGCGTCTATTTCACCTCGGGCACGCAGGAAGGCACACCGATCGATCGCCTCACCGGTGCTCTCGCCCGTTCCCTCGGCGTCGATCAGGCGCGGGCACAGACCATGCGGCCGGTGCAGGGCCGCAGCTATTTCCTCGAGCGCCTGCTGAAGGAGGTGATCGTCGGCGAGGCGTCGCTCGTCGCGCACAGTCCCGCCGCGCTGCGACGCCGCCAGATGTTGCGGATGGCAGGCTATGCCGTGGCCGCCCTGCTGGTCCTGGCGACGGCGGGAGTTCTGTGGCACGTCCGCAGCGCAGGTCAGCGCGAGATCGCGGCAGCGGCGACGGCGCTCGACCGCTACGAACAGACCGCGTGGATTCTGCCGCTGGATCCGGTCAACGACGACGATCTGGCGCGACTGGCGCCACTGCTCGACCAGGCGCGCGCGCTGCCGCACGGTGGCGACGAACCGTCATGGTTGCCGGCCGGCCTGTCGCAGCGCGATAAGCTCGCGGCCTCGGCGCGGACGGTCTACCGCCACGCCCTGCAATGGGCACTCCTGCCACGGCTGATGTGGCGCCTGGAGACCCAGTTGCGCGGCAACCTCAATCGCCCTGACTTCCTCTACGAGGCTACGCGCGTCTATCTCATGCTCGGCAACGCCGGCCCGCTCGACGTATCGCTGGTCCGCGAATGGATGAAGCTGGACTGGCAGACCGCGTATCCCGGTCTCGGCTATGCGGCGCTGCGCGATTCTCTGCTGCTGCATCTCGATGCTCTGCTGTCCGATCCGCTGCCGCAGGTGAAGCTCGATGGCGAACTTGTCGCCACCGCGCGTGCGCGAATGGCCACGGTGTCGATGGCGCAGCGCGTCTACTCGCGCATTCGTCCCTCTGCCGCCGCGCAGCGTCTGCCGCCGTGGCTGCCGAGCGACGCGCTGGGTCCGGCGGGATTGCCGCTGTTCGTGCTGGCATCGGGCAAGCGGCTGAACGAGGGCATTCCCGGCTTCTTCACCGTCGATGGCTTTCACAAGGTTCTGCTGCCGTCGCTCGCCGGAGCCGCCAGGAGCGTCGTGCTGGAGAGCTGGGTCCTCGGCAATCGCGTCGCGTTCGACGCGAGCGACCAGCAGATGCAGGCACTGAGGCGCGATGTCATTGCGCTCTATGAGGCGGACTATGTCCCGGCCTGGGACCTGATGATGGCCGACCTCAACGTGGCGCCGCTGCGCAGCCTGTCGCAGGCGGCGCAGGACCTTTACATCCTTGCCTCGCCCGAATCGCCGATGCGTCGGCTGCTGGTTTCCATCAGCCGCCAGTTGACGCTGTCCGTCCCGCCCGGTGGTGCGCCCCGCACTGCCGCAGCGGAGGCGCCGGCGAGCGGCTCGGAGGATCGGTTCCACGGCCTGTTCGGCACTGCCCAGTCTGCGTCGGCGCCGGCGACACCTCTGCTGCCAGGCCATGAGGTCGACGAACGCTATCAGGCGCTGCGTGATCTTCTCAGTGGCGGCGCCAACGCACCGATCGATCAGGTCCTGCGGGAACTCGGCGACGCGCAGCAGCAGATTGCCAAGCTTGCCGCGACACTGGTGAACCCTGGCGCCGCGGCGCCGGTGAGCGGTGGCATCGACCCGCTGTTGGCGTTGAAGGCGGACGCCGCGCACCAGCCGCAGCCGCTCGGCCACTGGCTCACCGAGATTGCGACGAGCGCCATCGCGTTGCGC
Source organism: uncultured Alphaproteobacteria bacterium (assembly GCA_963818775.1). Taxonomy (GTDB): domain Bacteria; phylum Pseudomonadota; class Alphaproteobacteria; order Acetobacterales; family Acetobacteraceae; genus JAMXLO01. The sequence continues at coordinate 125,622 of CAWFUF010000024.1, forward strand.
AGTGGCGACCCGCGGCTGCAACTGGCGACAATTTTCAACGTCGGCGGCGGCCCTGCCGAACTGTGTCCGGCGGTGGTGAACGGGCATTATCCGTTCACGCCCGACGCCACCGATGACGCGACGATCGCCGACTTCGCCCGCCTGTTCGCCCCTGGTGCCGCGCTCGACGGCTTCATGAACACGCTGCTACGGCGTTACGTCGATACCTCCGGCAAGGCGTGGCGTCTGATCTCCGCCGATGCCGCGACGGCACCCGTATCGCCCGCGGATCTCGCGCAATTCCAGCGCGCGGCGGCGATCCGCGATGCGTTCTTCGCCGATGGCAGCACGCGGCCGCACTTTCGCCTCGACATCGCACCGGTCAGCGTCGATGCGGGGACGCGGCAGGTGACGCTCGATCTGGACGGCACTGCAATTGTGTATACGCGCGGTGTGCCTCGCTCGACGCAGGTGACCTGGCCGAGTTTCTCGTTGCAGCCGACGATGCGGCTGGTGTTCGATCCGCCGCTTGCCGGACCGACCGATGAATTGCGTGACACGGGACCGTGGGCGCTGTTTCGCTTGTTCGGCCGCGGACGTTTGCAGGCGCAGCCCGGAACGACGGATCGCTACAGACTGACATTCCAGCTCGGCGCTCGACAGGCGGTGTTCGATGTGCGGGTGCAGGCGTCGACCAATCCGTTCGCGCCGGCGCTGTTGCAGGATTTTCGCTGTCCGAGCGTGCGCCCCGGCTGACGTCGCCCTAAGGCAAAGCCTTCCAGAATTCGGCGACGAAGCCACGCGGATCGACGTGATGTGTCTGCCGGACGAATTGCGGCGCGCCGGCGTGGCAGCGCCATTGGTAGATCGTGTCGTGCCCGGTCGCCACCGCGGGAACCACCGACGCATCCGGATTGTCGCGGCACCATCGCACGATACCGGTGCTCGGTGCGCGATTCGTGTTCGCCTTGCCGCATGGCAGATTGGCGCCAACCGTGCAGACCATCACACGCCCTCCGGCGCAGCGGAACACCGTGGTATCGACCGCCTCACGAGCCGGCATCCGCATCCCGAATGCAGCATTGACCGCCGGCACCAGTGCCTCAGGGATCGGCCGTGTCGTGTCGTCAGTGCCAACGCGCCGACAGAACGCGGCCGGTGTTCCGGCAAGCGCCGGCGCGGCCGACATCACCACGAGCAGAGACACGAATGCGGCGGATTTCGCTGTCGAGGCTGTGCGATAAACCGGAATGCCACCGCCTGCATCAGTCAAAATCAGTGGCCAGAGACGGTTGGCGCATGTGCTCGAACATACGCCGAACCTGCGGCAGCAGAATGCGGCTGGTCGACAAATCAGCGGGCAGCTCGTGCTCAGCAAAGAACGCCACTTCGCTTGTCTCCGGTCCGGTCTGCATCTCACCACCCGTGATCTCGCACAGAAAGAACAATCGCCAGACCTGGAACGGATGCGACCGTGTGTGTGGATGCCGCGTCCGGTCCCACACGGCGGCGAGCTTATAGGCACGCACCTCCAGACCCGCCTCCTCGCGCACTTCCCTCGCGACGGCTTCGGCAGGCGCCTCATTAACGTCCGCCCACCCGCCAGGCAGCGACCAGCGATGCTCATCTGCGATCTCACGAACCAGCAGTATCTTCTCGCCGCGAAACACCGCACCCCGCACGCCGCATTTCGGCGTGGCATAGCCGGTCTGCCGGCTGAACAGCAGTTCGAGGTCGCGGACATCCAGCCCGCCATGCTCGGCCATGATCCGCGCCGCCAGGGCCTGGAGTTGCTGGTATCGGTCGCGATCGTACTGGTCGCGCGAGAACGCCAGCCCGGTCTGCGCCAACGCCTGCATCTCGCGCGCCCAAACCAGCCAGAGTGGTTCGGTTGGGCCTGCTGCGTCATTGGTCATCGTCGGTCCGCCCTGGTTTCCCGTTCGAGGATATCTGGTTCAACCACATGATTGTCAAAGGACGGAATCATGGTGCCGAGTGGTATGCTTGACACCGAATGGCCCGCAATCTCCACAATGACGGCCGCCGCAATGACACGTACCGTGACATGCAACCGATGGTGGGAGGGCTGCAATGGGTACAAGCTTTGGACGAGGCTTGCATGCAGCGCCAGGGCAGTCTGTCAGTGCTTCGGCCTACGATCGCTACCTGGGGCGTTGGTCTCGGTTGTCTGTTCCAGACGTGCTCGCCGCCGCTAAGCTGGCACAAGGTTGTCGCGTGCTCGATGTTGCGACAGGCACGGGCGAGGCTGCCGCAATCGCCGTCCCGATAGTCGGCGATACCGGCTTTGTCGTCGGTGCGGACATCTCGCTGGAGATGGTCAAGAGCGCGCGTGTCAGATTGAACGAACCATTGTATTGGCCGGTCAACGCTGACGGCCAGGCTCTGCCATTCATGGATGACGCCTTCGACGCCGTTATCTGTCAGCTCGGCCTACAGTTCTTTCCTAATCCCGCTGCGGGCCTAAGCGAGTTCCGGCGCGTTGTCCGAGCAGGCGGGATAGTCGCGATCTGCGTCAACGCCACATCAGACCGGCTACCCATGTGGGGCAATCTGGCCGACGCGATGGATCGATTTCTTACGCAACAGCAACGCAACGTCCTCGCCTTGTCATGGTCACTTGCCGATCCAAGGCTGCTGGAAGGGTTGTTCAGCGATGCGGGCTTCCAAGACATCCGCGTGGAACAGATCAAGCGTGAAGGCTCCGTCAGCAGTTTTGATGACTATTGGGCACCGATCGAAGAAGGAGTTGGGCAAATCCCACAGGCGTACCGCTCACTCGATGCGGCAGATCGGAGCTCGGTGCGCGAGGAGGTCCGTGCGCGGCTGGCTCGATATGAATCGGCAGACGGCAGGCTGACCATGGGAGTCGAGATGTTGATCGGCAGTGGACGGGCATAGCCTCACACGCCCGGCGCCAGGCGGTCCCGGCGATTTGACCATTGAAAGATGCTTGCAGCGCCGGCTAACCTGCCCCGGACCAGGGGAACGAGTTCGTCCTGGCGAAAGGCCAGCCTAAAACCGCCTTCGAAACTACAAGAGCAAACGTCCAACCGGCGTCAGCCGACGCAACCGGCCAGTAGACAGCGAGGCATCAGCGCAAAAACGTTCCGACTTCCGACCCGTCGACGCGAAACCAGCAAAATCTGGCGCTGTGCCGCCTCTGCCAAGCCAACTCCGGATTGGGCAAATCTGGGAGAACGACATGAGCAGTACCGCTTTCGCCGGCAGGTCATCGGTTCCGGCCAGCCATATTCTTGGCCGCAAGCTCGATAGCATTCCATTCAGCGCTTACCACGTGCTGATCATCCTGGTTCTCGGCGCAGTCGGGTTCGTCGAGGGCTACGATCTGGCGCTCGGCGGTTCGCTGCTGGTGTTGGCCAAGGCACCGTTGAAACTCACCAGCGAGGAAATTCGCTGGCTGGCGGTTGCTCCGACATTGCTCGTCGTCCTCGGCGGCTTCACAGCCTCCGCAATGTCGGATCGCATCAGCCGCAAAACCGTAATGCAGATCGGCGTGGTCATCAGCACCGGACTCACCCTGCTGATCCCGCTGGCGCAGACCGGCACGCAATTGCTCGTCATTCGCCTGATCACCGGCATCGGCCTGGGATTTGCCATCTCGGCGCCATTCCCGATCGCAGCCGAACTGATGCCGAAGCAGCACCGCCGCACCTATGGTGCTATCTTCGAGGTCATGCTGGCGAGCGCCTTCACGCTGCTGCCGTTCGCTGGCTTCCTCCTCGCCGGCAACCCGAATGCCTTCCGGCTGATCGCGCTGCCTGGCGGACTGGCATTGGGGATCGTGCCGCTACTGGTGCATTTTGGCCTGCCCGAGAGCGCGCGTTGGTATCTGCGCCGCGGCAACCCAGAAGCGGCGGTCGAGACGGTCAATCGGATGATCGCGATGGCCGGTAACCGGGTACCGAAGCTGACCGTCGCCGATCTCGGATCAAACCTGGCGGATGCGGTCGAGGCGCTTCCGCCATTCGCCGCGCTGTTCCGCCCCGGACAACTAGGCTGGACGGTGGTGGGAATTCTTTGCTACGCCGCCGCAACCACCGCCTACTACTGTTCGGCGATCCTGCTGCCGAAGGCGCTGGTCGACCAGGGCTCTGCCGTCGGCCTGAGCTTCGGCCTCGGCACCCTGTTGTTCATGGTGACAATCCCGGGCAAGTTTTTCAACGGCTTCATCATGGAGATCATCGGCCGGCGCTGGTCCATAACCTATTGCCTCGGCGGCTCGGTGCCTGGCCTCGTGCTGATGGCAATGGCGCATAACCTCGGTGACTACGCGACCGTGGCAATGACCGCTGGAGCGATCATCACCGGCTTCACCGTGCTGTCGTCGTTCCCGGCGGTGCGGGTGTATCTCTCCGAACAGTTCCCCACGGCACTGCGGGGTCGCGGTCATTTCTTCGGCGAGGCAACCGGGCGCATCTTTTCCGGCGTGCTGACGCCGTTCTTCCTGGAGCCATACACCGGGTCCGCCACCATTTTCTTCGGCACGATCGCCGTGGTGGTGGCGATCGGCGCCTGCATCCCGCTGTTGTTCGGCAAGGAAACTGTCGGCCAGCTCGAACTCGTCACCGAGCCGAGCGGGGAACCGGTTGCGGAACCCGCCTTCTGACCGTGCCCCTTGGTCATGGCCGGCCTGCGCGACAGGGGATGCCGCTTGGTGGAGGGCTCGCGAACCCTCCACCATCCTCGGCTTGAACTATTCAGCGGCCAGGTTCGGAGTGAACTCGAGCGGCAGGCCCTTGTGACCGGTCAATCTCTCGCCTTCCTCGTACATCTCGAAGGCCAGCTTCTTCAGCGCCGGAAGGACCGCAGCAATCTTGTCGAGGTCGAGGTCGGCGGCGATCCCCGGATAGCCCGCGCGCTCGATCATCGGGCCAAGCTTGCGGTTCTCGATCTGCTCGAAGGTCCACTCCAGCGGATCGTCGATGACAGTCATGTCCCAGTTGATCCGGTGGTTCTTGTTGCGCGGACCGTAGTGGTAGTGCGCGTTCTGCCAGAAACAATCGAACGCGAGCAGCTCGGTTTCCTCCACGTACGCCTTGCCCTTCGACCCGCCCACGTCACCGAGGACATGGAGCGCGAGGCCGCCGTCGCCGTTCTTCTGCCGGCGCATCTCCAGACCGAACCGGATATTCCCCGCTTCGAACATGTCCGTGCCCCGGTTGTGTTTGACCGTGTTCCGCTTGGCGATGAACGTATCCCTGGCACAGGCCTCCACGTCGGGCAGGACGCCGCGAACTGTGGAGAGGTCGGTTGCCTCCGCGATTTCCTTGTATCCGGCCCGATCCAGCATCTTCGGCAGCCTTTGGCTCAGGGTCCGGATGGTCCAGCCGATGGGATTGCCATCGATGATCGGATCCATCCGGCAGTGCACGCCCATGCCACCGCCGACCCGACCAGGTGTCGTGAGTTCGGGATTTTCCGGGCCGTAGACGTAGCTTCTCTCGATGTCGAAGCAGTTGAAGCGCAGCAGGGTGGTCGGCTTGCCGCCGACATTGGTCGTCACGTCGATGGATACACCCTGGTCCACGTGATCCTCGACATTGCCATCCCACAGCTGGTGTCTGACGACGAAGGTCAGGGGATCGGCGGTGAATGTGGCTCCCGGCGATTGTGGCATGTTGAACGCTCCTGTTGGACGGACTTTGTGCAAGCCTAAGGTGGCGGCGCGGAGGTCGCAAGAGTGGCTGGTGCGGCGTGTGGCTGGTGCGGCGCCCTCGGCCAGCGGCATGGCCACCTTGCTGATGGTCCAGGCACGAGTTACGATTTTTGATACGCAGTGGGTCGGTTAGCACTGGCAAAGGTACAGGGTATGGGTCCACGCCCAGGGCACAACCAATTCAAGGAACCCTTCCGGGATCAGTTCGTCCTCTTGTTGAAAGAGGTGCTTCAGGCATTCGCTGCCACCACGCCGGGATATGACCACGATAAACGGTCGAGATGGGCCAATGCCTTTAACCCAATGCCCGACGGAGATCCGGAAAAGCCAGTGTATGCGACAATGGCCGCGCTCCGGGCACCCAATTTTGCGGCTTTACGCGTCGGCATGACGGAAGGCGGCCAGGTGGTCGTCGAAGTCGAGTACCGTAAGCTCGTGGTCCCGTACATTACGAATGATGTGGAAAACCCACGAGAGTTCCCGAAGATCCAGAACGGACTTCGACAGATAATCGAACATTTCGAGCGGGCCGCCGGTATTGCGCGCCACAGTCTCTTCAATCGCTTCGCCTCTGATCCTGAGTACCGGGAGCTCGCCGAGCAGCGCCTTGCTGCTGCCCGACGCGGCCGCGGCGGTCCATTGGAATGAGGGGCATTAGAGTGGGCTTCTGGCAGACAGCATGCCAAGCTGCGTCTTGCCGATCAGGCTCAGGTGTGCCGGCGTGAAGGCAGCATGCTTGAGGCCTGCGAATATGTCACGTAGACACCGTTGCAGGGGTTGGCGAGCATAGACCACCGACGTGCTGGCATAATCGAACGCAAAAACCACCATGTCCCGTGATGCCCTCGCCAGGGTCTGACAGGCCTGAGACACCTCGAGACCCTCTTGCAGGCTCGTCACGCGACCACTCGCCGCTCGTTCGTCCATAGCTGATACCTGACCGATAAGATGGGACCTTGCCGCGCGCATGCGACCGTCGATTTCGCCGATGCCGAACTGAACCACATTGTCATCGGCTTGGGCGGTTTGAGCCACCGTGCGTTTCGACTTTCTCGCGAAAGCGATCAGCTCGCTCAGGGCGCGCTGGCCGACGCCGGACGCGAAGGCGGTGAGGCCGATCGCGTTGAGCCGGATTATCTCACTCGCCGGCAGCGATCCAGACCCGTCCGCGGCCGTCCAGTCATATTCCCAGCTCCGCCGCGCCGGCACGAAGCGATCGGTGATCGCATAGTCGATGCTGGCGGTGCCGCGAAGGCCCATGACGTCCCAGCTGCCCTCCTTGATCTCCACCTCCGCCTTGGGCACGAGAAAGGCCCGGTATCGACCCTCGCCAGCGGCGCCTGTGTTCGCGGCGATCAGCACCCAATGGGACAGAGAGCTTCCGGACCCGAAGGACCCCGTGCACGACACGCGGAAACCGCCGACCTCCGCCGTCGCAATCGCGTTGGGCAGCAAGGCAGTCCAGCAGGACACTGGGCCATGGCCGAACACCTCCTCCCTGCCTTCCGGTGGCAGGCCCAGGAAGGCGGCATGGTTTACCGCGTTGCAGACCGAGGTGCACCATCCAGCCGAGCCGTCGGCGCGGGCGATCGCTTCCACGGCGCCGAAAAGGTCCAGCCGGCTTCCACCAAGCCCGCCATTGCGACACGGGATCAGGATCGACAACAGTTTTGAGTCCAGCAGGGATGTAGCGACGCTGTCAGCCAGGCGACCTAGACGCTCACCCGTCGGAGCCTGCGCGTTGATCAGATCGTAGAGTGCCGTTGCGCGTTCCAATGCTCCAGCCCGCGTGGAAAAATCATTCATCCCAACCACCTGATTTTCACTCGCCCTGACACTAGCCAACCAAACACGAGGCGGCACAAGGACCTCTCCTCCGCATTTCTCCCGTAGGACGGCAAGGCGCGACAAACGATCAGGGTATTGGGGTGTCTGGTCGGTCACGGCTGATCGAAGGCGTGACTGCCCGCCGGTGATGCACCTGCGCGATGATCCGTTTATCATATGCGGCCGACGGTAACTTGATGCCACGGCCGCAGATTGCATCCGGGCACGAGGTATCGGACGACGGTCGCATCTGGCGCATCCGGCTGCGTGATGGCCTGAGGTTTCATGATGCGACGCCCGTACGCGCTGCAGACTGCATCGCGAGCCTCCACCGACCCGCATACGGCCTTGAAGGAGAAGCTGGAATTTGCACCGTACCGCTTCATTGCTGATGAATACAACTCCGGCAACCGCGTCATCGAGATGCAAAGCACCGCCGTGGCCGATGAGATCTCACGCGAGGACTGGCTTGGCCTGCCGTTAAATCGAGAGGCGACGGGCGAGGGCTTGTCTGTGCTCTATTTGCCGAACTGGCCACGGCCCGCGGTGAAGCACGTCTCTGTACCGCCACGCCGGCAGAGAAGCAGGCTTGTTAGGGCACGTACGCGTGCGCTTTCTGGGGAAGGCGCGTTGTATGATGGCGTGTCAGCTGGCCATTCAGACGGCGAGGTTCATCAGCCTGGTCGATACCGCTTTGCTATGAGCACAATTACTCACCTCAACGGTTTTGAGCAGACTGTCAGGTATTCATCGCATCGAAGAAGTCGTTGTTGGTCTTGCTGTATTTCAGCTTGTCGAGCAAAAACTCCATCGCATCGACTGTCCCCATTGGGTTCAGGATGCGCCGCAGCACCCACATCTTCGACAGCGTGCTCTTCTCGACCAGCAGCTCTTCCTTGCGGGTGCCGGACTTGGTGATGTCGATCGCCGGGAACGACCGCTTGTCGGACAGCTTGCGGTCAAGGATGATTTCCGAGTTCCCGGTGCCCTTGAACTCCTCGAAGATCACCTCGTCCATGCGGCTGCCGGTGTCGATCAGCGCTGTCGCGATGATGGTCAGCGACCCACCTTCCTCAATGTTGCGCGCCGCGCCGAAGAAGCGCTTCGGCCGCTGCAGCGCATTGGCGTCCACACCGCCGGTCAGCACCTTGCCAGAGCTGGGCACAACCGTGTTGTAGGCGCGCGCCAAGCGGGTGATCGAGTTGAGCAGGATGACCACGTCGCGTCGGTGCTCGACCAGGCGCTTGGCCTTCTCGATCACCATCTCGGTCACCTGTACGTGCCGCGTCGCCGGCTCGTCGAAGGTGGAGCTGATGACCTCGCCCTTCACCGACCGCGCCATGTCCGTGACTTCCTCCGGCCGCTCGTCGATCAGCAGCACGATGAGGAACACCTCGGGGTGGTTGGCCGCGATCGCGGTGGCGATGTTCTGCAGCATCACGGTCTTGCCGGTGCGCGGCGGTGAGACGATCAGCGCGCGCTGTCCTTTGCCGATCGGCGCGATCAGGTCGATTACCCGCGGCGTGTAGTCCTTGCTCGGACCCTTCGCGACCGACTGGAAGTTCTCCACTTCCATCTTCAGCCGCTCATCGGGATACAGCGGTGTCAGGTTGTCGAAGTTGATCCTGTGCCGCACGGATTCTGGCGGCTCGAAATTGATAGTGTTGACCTTGAGCAACGCAAAATACCGCTCGCCATCCTTCGGCGCCCGGATCTGGCCCTCGACCGAATCGCCGGTACGCAGACCGAAGCGGCGCACCTGACTAGGACTCACATAGATGTCATCCGGGCCGGGCAGATAGTTGGCTTCCGGACTGCGCAAGAACCCGAAGCCGTCGGGCAGAATTTCCAGTGTGCCTTCGCCATGGATGGCCTGATCGTTCTCGGCCAGGTTCTTCAGGATCGCGAACATCATGTCCTGTTTGCGCAGAGACGATGCGTTCTCGATCTGGAGCGATTCGGCGTAGCTGAGCAGGTCGGAGGGGGATTTGGCCTTGAGTTCGGCAAGATGCATGGACGCAGTCCGATTGATGATGCGGGACAGGGGCAGAATGCCCGGTGTGTCGTTGCCGCCCATCGTCTCGGATGGGCGGGTTCGGTCCCGTCTGGTGGGAGATTTTTAGGCGTCGGTTGACCGGCACCTTGCGGAGGGAGACCCGAATCTAGGCGGTACGGCCGCCCCCCGTCAACCGGCAGGTGGGATGAACCGTAGGGAAAGTCAAGGGTTTCCTGTACGGCGTTGTCAGAACGGCCGGACAACCACCATCACGACGATGACCACCATCAGCAGCGTCGGTACCTCGTTGGCGATACGGTAAAAGCGCTGCGGCCGGCGGTTGCGGTCCTCCAGGAAGTCGCGTCGCCAACGCGACAGCGCGCCGTGAAATCCGGACATCAACAGCACCAAGGTGAGCTTCACGTGCCACCAGCCAGCGGACCAGTTGATGATCCCCGGTGTCAGCACCAACAGTACGCCGAAGCACCAGGTCGCGATCATCGCCGGATTGGTGATCTGCCTGAGCAACCGTCGCTCCATCACCTTGAAGCGTTCGCTTTCCGCCGAACCCGGCTTCACCTCGCAGTGGTACACATAGAGGCGGGGCAGATACAGCATCCCGGCCATCCAGGCGATCATCGATACGATGTGGAATGCCTTCGTCCAGGGATACAGCGCAGTGAGGAATCCGATCGTCATTGGACCGGACATAGCTTGCGATCGGCGGGGCAAAACCGGCCGCGGACGTGGCTGCACAGGCCAGGCCCATGCGCGCGCGCGCTGCGAACCAGCTTCGCCAACGCGGCGATGAAGGCGGTATCGGCGCCCTGGGTCGGAACCCGGAAATAACCTGGCACGCCGAGCCGTTCGGCCAGACGGCGGTAGTCCTCATCGAGTTCCACCAGGGTCTCCGAATGCTCGGATACAAAAGCGATCGGCACGACCAGGACCGCAACCTTGTCATGCGCGGCCCGCTCGATCTCGTGCTCGGTACTCGGCTCAAGCCAGCGCTGTGACGTCGCGCGGGACTGGTAGCAGACGACCCAATCAGGCGCTCCCTTCCACTCGGCCAGAACAGCCGCAACGGTCTGCTCGATCTGCCACTGGTAGGGATCGCCGGCCTGCACGATCGCTTCCGGCAGGCCGTGGGCGGAGAACAACACCCGCAACCCGATTGAAGAATCCAGCTCCGTCCGTGCCTGTTCCCATGTCTTCTGCAACAGGCCGCTGGTGGCACCGATATAGCCTGCATTCGTCGGGTAGCAGCACAGGACCGACGTGCTTGCCACCAGCCCAGCCCGCGCGGCCGCCTCACGCCATGCGGTCAGCGAACTGCCGGTGGTCGTGGAGGAATATTGCGGATACAGCGGCAGCAGGACGACTTCGTCGGGTCGCCAGTCGCGCACCGCGCGCGCGGTCTCATCGCTGAGCGGATGCCAGTAGCGCATGGCGACGAAACACTTAACGTCCAACTCCGTCATCTCGACCTCAAGTGCGGCTGCCTGTGCGCGGGTCAGCTCGAGCAAGGGCGAGCGGCCGCCCAGCGTGGCGTAGCTGGCACGGGCAGGCGCCAGCCGTGACGCGGCGATCCTGCGCGCAAGAAACGGCCGGACGAAGAACGGCACGCGGAGAATAGCGGGGTCGCTGAACAGATTTACCAGAAAGGGCCTGATCGCCTCCGGTCGATCTGGTCCGCCCAGGTTGAACAGGACGACGGCGACCCTAGGCCGCACGAACTTGCTCCACCAGCGCAGCGACATGATCGAGCGGCGTCTGTGGCACGATGCCATGGCCGAGATTGAACACGCACGGCCGCCCTTTCAGTGCGGCCAGCACGGCGCCGGTCTCCTGTCGCAATCCCGCTCCGCCAGCGACCAAGACCAACGGATCGAGATTGCCCTGAAGCGCCACGCGGGGCGGAATCAACCGGCTGGACAGGCCAATATCCATCGAAGTGTCCAACCCGATGCCGTCTACGTGGGTTGCCTTAACGTAGTCCCCGATCAGCAGGCCGGCCAAACGCGGGAAGCCGATGATAGGCACCGCGGGGTGACGCTGACGCAACGCATGCACAATTGCCTGCGTCGGGTGAATGACATGCCGGCGGAACTGATTTGGCGACAGGATCCCGGCCCAGGTGTCGAACAGCATCACCGCTTCGGCGCCGGCATCGATCTGGGCCGACAGATAATTCACCGTCGCCTCGGTCAGCAGCGCGATCAGCCGGTCGAACACCGCCGGCTGGTCGTATGCCATGGTCCGTGTCGCGGCGAAATCCCGCGAGCCACCCCCTTCGACCATGTAGCAGGCGACGGTGAACGGAGCGCCGGCGAAGCCGATCAGCGTACAGTCGGCAAAGCCTTCGGCCAGCAGACCTGAACGAACCCGGCGGACTGTCTCAAGGATCGGGGCGATCGCAGCGGGTAGCCGTTCCAGCTTCAGCGCCAGAAGTCCTGACCCATCGCGCAACGGCGGCAGCACGGGTCCTTCGCCTTCGCGATAGTCCACCGGTTGGCCGAGCGCCCAGGGCACCATCAGGATGTCGCTGAACAGGATTGCGGCATCGAAGCGGTAGCGCCGGATCGGCTGCAGGGTCACTTCCACCGCCAGATCCGGTGTCGTGCAGAGTGCGACGAAACCTGCCGCCTTCGCTCGCAGAGCGCGATACTCCGGCAGATAGCGACCCGCCTGGCGCATCAGCCAGATTGGTGGTGGCCACAACGCTTCGCCGGCCAATGCCCGCAACAGGGGCTTCGCTGCTTGATCCATGCCCATCGCTTAAAGAGAAAAGAAAGATAAAGGAATGGATGTAGGAGTAATTAGGCCTGTGAGTTGTGTGGATGGAATTCTTTGCAAGTTTGGGTCGTGGTACCCACGGGAGCGTTGCCGGCAAAGTGATTGACTCCATCGCATAATCCGACGGTGTCCCCATTTCCCCATCGCGGCGAACGCATTCCTCCACTGTACCTCGCGATGGTATGAGTCGTCCCCGGCTTTCGATGCCGAACGCCGACAATGTGATGGCAGTCCCCATTATCCCCGCTATCCTCAGCGCCATGCCTGACCATCGTATCAATCTGCACTTGGTCTCCGATGCCACCGGAGAGACCTTGAACGCCATCGCCCGGGCAACCACGGTGCAATTCGAGCACGCCGAGATCGTCTATCATCGCTGGAGCCTGATCCGGACGCGCTTTCAACTGCACCGCGTGATGGAGGGCGTTGAGCATGAACCGGGACCGGTGCTGTCCACCCTGGTCGATCGGGCACTGCGTGACGAGCTGGAGACAACCTGCCGACGGCTGAATGTCCCGCTGGTGAATGTCCTCGACCCCGTCATGAGCATTCTGCAGGAATATGCCGGTGAGGAGGCTGCTGCCAGACCTGGCCGGCAGTACGCGCTGAATGCCGACTATTTCCGCCGCATCGACGCCATGCACTACGTGCTGGCGCATGACGATGGCCAGGCGCAGCCTGGGTTGGCCGAGGCTGATGTCGTGCTGGTGGGGGTATCGCGCAGCTCCAAGACCCCGACCTGCTTCTATCTTGCGAACCGTGGCATCAAGGCGGCCAATGTGCCGTTGGTGCCAAATTTGCCGGAACCGCCCGGGCTGGAGACCGTGGAATGTCCGGTGGTCGGCCTCACCCTGGATTCTGAGGCTCTGATCGAGATCCGCCGCCATCGGCTCCGGCTGATTGCGGCCGGCAACGCCTCGGCAATCGCCCGGCAGAACAGCGCTGAGTATGTGGATGAGGACGCTGTGAAGTCCGAGCTGCTGTGGGCGCGGCGGCTGTGCAATCGGCGGGGCTGGCCGGTGATTGACGTGACACGACGTTCAATCGAGGAGACCGCGGCAACCGTGCTACAGCTCATGGAGGCGTGGCACGAGCGTCGGCGCAAGGACACCCCGGCGAGGACCTGATGCCGCAGCGTGCAGGGCCTCGAATAATCCTTGCCAGCGCTTCAGCGTCGCGCCGCGCCTTGTTGGCTGCGGCAGGGCTGACCTTCGACGTCCAGGCGGCGGATGTCGACGAGGCGATGGTCAAGCGCGATGCGCTGGTCGAGGGAGTGAATGCCGAGACGGCGGCGCTCCGTCTGGCCGATCTCAAGGCGGCGGTTGTGCGGCATGAGTCGGACGCCCTCGTGATCGGGGCCGATCAGATCCTGGTGTGCAACGGCGTGTGGTTCGACAAGCCGGTCGACGCGACCGCGGCCCGGGATCAGCTTCGTGCGCTTCGTGGTCGCAGCCATGTTTTGGTGACCGCCGTGGTCTGCCATCAGGGCGCTATCCGAGTATGGGATTACGTCGCCATGCCACGCCTTGTAATGCGAGACTTCAGCGACGTTTTTCTCGATCAATACCTGGCGGCGGAGGGCGATGCCGTCATCAGCGCTGTCGGTGCCTATCGTCTGGAAGGCCGTGGAATTCAATTGTTTGATGCCGTGGAGGGAGAGCACACCGCCGTTCTCGGCCTCCCGCTGCTCCCGCTGCTTGCCTTTCTCCGCAGCATTCACTGCATCCCAGAGTGAGATGCCCGGAGCTAGTGGGCTGCTCCTGACGGGATGAAACCGGCGATCAGTTCCTCGATCTTGTCCGGATCGGACTGCTCCATCACATGCCGGGCAAACCGCGCGCAGGCGTCGATCTCCACCGCGCGGACTGCCTGCTTCACCCGTGGCACGGCCGAGGCAGCCATGCTGAAGCTGCGCAATCCCAGCCCCAGCAGCAGCGGCATCAGCCGGGGGTTAGCCGCCATCTCACCGCATACTGACACGGGCATGCGCATCCGCAGCGCCGCCTCGGTGGCGAACTGCACCAGCCGCAACACCGCGGGATGAAGCGGATCGTACAGCTCGGCGACGTCAGTCTCGCCGCGATCCACTGCTAATGTGTATGCGGTCAGATCGTTGGTGCCGATGGCAAAGAAGTCTAATTCAAGCGCCAGAGCGTCAGCCGACAGCGCCGCGCCTGGCGTCTCGATCATGATTCCGAGGGGCGGTAGCCTCTCGGGAATCCGCTCGCCGCGGCGACGCAGCCGACGCGCTACCCGCTCGTAAATCTCGCGCGCGGCACGCACCTCGCCGACCGTGGTCACCATCGGCAGCATCACACGCACCGGGCCGGCGGTGGCGGCACGCAGGATCGCCGCGAACTGCGTCTCCAGCAGCTCTGGCTCGCGGAGCAGCAGCCGGATACCACGCAGGCCAAGGGCTGGGTTGGCATCAGCGATGTCGGGGACGATACCGGCGCTGGATAAGGCCTCGATGTCCTTTTCGCCGCCCCAGTCCAGCACCCGGATCGCCACCGGATCGCCGCCCATCGCCTCGACGATGGAGCGGTAGGTCTCGGCCTGAGTGTTCTCGTCCGGCATCGTCTCGCGGTTCATGAACAGGAACTCGGTGCGCAGGAGACCGATGCCGACCGCACCCGATTGGGCGATCAGCGGCAGTTCGAGCGGCAATTCCAGGTTGGCCTGCAGTTCTACCGCTTCACCGTCCAACGTCTCGGCGGGCAGACGGCGGAGCTTGGCGAAGCGCTGACGCTCACGCGCGAACGTGGTGACCGCCCGCCGGGCAGTCGTCAGGGTATCCGACCCGGGATTCAGCACGACGATGCCAGCCGAGCCATTCACCACCGCCAGGTCGCCCGGCTGGATCGCATGCGCCAGACCCGCGGCGCCCAGCACTGCCGGCACGCCCAGTGCGCGCAGCATCACCGAGGTATGGCCCTCGGCTCCGCCCTCTTCGGTCGCGACGCCGGCGAGGCGCGACGGGTCGAGCAACGCGGCGTCCGAAGGCCGCAACGACTCGCTGATCAGTACCGCCCCTTCGGGGAGGCCGGCGAAGCTGCGGAATGGCGCTCTGGTCAGGTTGCGCACAAGGCGACGGCCGATCTCGCGCACCTCGTCGGCGCGGCGCATGAGGCCGGCGCGGTCGTCAGCGGGCATTCCAGGTTCAGCCTGCGCCAGGATTGCTTCGGCGATCGCTTCTGCCTCTGCGTCCACCGCGGTCTCGGCCGAAACCAGGGTCTCCTCGATGCGCTGGCGCACTGCCCGGATCATGCGCGTTGAGCCCAGCATGCGGATGTAGGCATCGATCAGCGGTGTCAGTTCGACCTGGCTCTCCTCGGGCAGCACGACAAGCCGGTTTCGGAGTTTGTTGAGCTGCTTGCGCGACTGGGCCAGGGCGGCTTCGAAGCGGGCGCCTTCCGCGGCGCAGTCCGATGCCTGGATCTTGTGCCGGGTAATCTTCGGCGTTGGCTCGGAAGCCCGGAAGACAGGCCCGATAGCGACGCCGGCGGAGACGGGAATGCCGCTGAACCGCGTCTCCCGCCGAGCGTGATCGAGCCGCGCACGACCGAGGCGTTTGTGTTGGGGTGGCGGCGGGCTAGCCTTGCTCATCAAAGCCGGTTTCGACCAGCGCGGCGAGCGCGTCGAGCGCTTCCTTGGCGTCCCAGCCCTCGGCGCGCAGCTCGATGACCGCGCCCTTGCCGGCCCCCAGCATCATCAGACCCATGATCGAGCGTGCCGGCACCGACTGCCCGTCCCGGATCACATCCACCGAGGCGTCAAAGCGCTCGGCCAGCATGACGAACTTGGCGGCGGCACGGGCATGCAGCCCTCGCTTGTTGGGCACTGTGACGTTGCGCGTCAGGACCGGCGTTATGGCAGAGGATGGTTGTTCCTGGGGAGGAAGATCGCCATCCTGCGGCGTCATCCGCAGGTGCCGTTGGACTTGCTGCCGTTGTGCAGCACGTGCGAGGCGGCCGCGATGTATTTGCGCCCTGCCTCCTCGGCGCAATTCACCGCATCGGCCAGCGGCTGTTTGGACCGGACCTTGGCGAGCTTCACCAGCATCGGCAGGTTCACGCCTGCGATTACCTCGATGCCCTGCCGCTGCATCAAAGAGATCGCCAGGTTGGACGGCGTGCCGCCGAACATGTCGGTCAGCAGCACAACGCCGTCACCGGTATCGCATCGGTGGATGCATGCCTCGATCTCAGCTCTGCGGTTGTCGATGTCATCCTCGGGCCCGATGCAGACGGTATCGACGTTTCGCTGCGAACCGACCACGTGCTCCATGGCGGAACGCAATTCCTCGGCCAGTCGGCCGTGGGTCACCAGGACCATGCCGATCATCGGAGGTAACAGGCTTCCCTGGCGGAGAAAGATAACCGGTCGCTCATGATGTTGTCTCAGGCCTCCTGTGCCTGAACCGGCGCGGATGTCGCAACCGGGCTGCCAAATCCTCGGGGGTTGCTTACCCGCGGCGGTAGCCGCTCGGTCAGGTAGGCCGCCTCCAGTCCTTCCCGGGCCAATTCGCGGTGCCTCACGAGTAACCGCCAACCGGGGCCGGGGTCCCCCGCAGCTTGCGCCGATGCGACCCGATCCGCCAAATAGCCGGCAAGCTTCTCGACCAGATAGACTGAGCGATGGCGCCCGCCCGTACACCCAATCGCGATAGACGCATATTTCTTGCCTTCCTGGATGAACCTCGGCAAGAGCATTTCAATCAAGTCGGCTATCTTGGCAAAAAATGTCGCGAAGTCGGGATCTTCTTCGATAAAGGCGCCAACTTCAGCGTCCAGTCCCGTCCGCTCTCGCAACATATGGTCATAGTGCGGATTTCTCAAAAAGCGTGCATCGAATACCAGATCTGCTTCCCGCGGGAGGTTGAATTTATAGGCGAAGGAGACCAGGGAGACCACCAGCCGATTTTCATCGGCTTCGCTGCCGATACCGAAGTGCTGGTCGACCAACAGCCGCAGCGAGGCGAGTGGCAGATCCGAAGTGTCGATCAGCAGGTCGGCTCGCTCCCGAAGGGGAGCCGTCAGCCTTTCCTCGCGCCGGATGCCATCTGTCACTCGTCCCTGGGGAGCCAGTGGGTGGCGGCGCCGCGTCTCCGTGTAGCGCCGCAGCAGCGTGGTTTCGTCCGCCCAGGTGAAGATCAGCTCTGGTCGCAGTGCGGAATTGGCGCGCAGGCGCTTCAGAGTGTGCGATACGAGGTCCGCATCGAAGCCACGGGTGCGCGCATCGACGCCGACGGCCAGGTTGCGCTCACTCCGTGTCACCATGTCCTCGAGCATGGGCAGCGGAGGGTTGTCCACAGCCTCATAGCCGAGATCCTCCAGCTCACGCAGTACGGATGACTTGCCGCCACCCGAGAGACCGGTGACCAGCACTACCCGGAGACGTTGGTTGCTCATGCGGCGAAGGCTCCGGCCACTTGTGCGATGCGTCCGAGAGCACAGTCGAGCGCGAGGGCCACGCGTTCTGGTGCGGATGCGGCGTTGGGATCGACCAGAACCAACGGCAGATCGAACGTAAAATGACGTGTTGGCGCCGGCAATCGCGCGGCCCGGCTGCCGAGTTCCACCACCAGCGCGAGCCGCGCCTCGGCGACATGCGGCAGGCGCACAATGCCAAGGCCGCGCGCTTCAAGCAGGCCAGCGAGCCCAGGCGGCGGCCGGGCCATGCCTTCCTCGATGTCCACCCGATCGTCGGCGACTAGATCAAAGCCCCGGGCGAGGAGGCGCAGCAACAGATCGGATTTACCCACACCGGGTGGGCCGATCAGCAGCACGCCGTCGCCTGTTCGACTGGCGCAGCTCCCGTGGGTCTGCATAACCACGCATACTGGGCCGCCACGTGCCGGAAGGGAAGCGCCGCCATGATCAGCAAAAAGGACGTAGCCGCTGCTGGCGCCCGCATCGAGGGATTTGTCCGGCACACGCCTCTCCTGCGGCTTTCCGCCCCCGACCTGGGCCTCGGCTTTCCCGTGACACTGAAGCTCGAACTGCTGCAGCATGCCGGAAGTTTCAAGCCGCGCGGGGCATTCAACCATTTGTTGTCGGTCACCCTGCCTGCGGCCGGCGTGATTGCCGCGTCGGGCGGCAACCACGGCGCGGCGGTGGCGTATGCCGCGCGTGCTTTGGGCGCCCAAGCGGAAATCTTCGTCCCGGCTGCCACTCCGGCGATGAAGGTTGCCCGCATCACAAGTTACGGCGCGCGCATCGTCCAGACCGGCGCGACCTACGCCGAAGCGCTCGCCGCCTCCCGCGAACGTCAGACTGAGACCGGAGCGCTGGAGGTACACGCCTACGACCATCCGGACGTGCTGGCCGGTCAGGGTACGGTCGGGCGCGAGTTCGAGCACGATGCGCCTGAGCTTACGCATGTGCTGGTGGCAACCGGCGGGGGTGGGCTGATCGGCGGGGTCGCCGCGTGGTATGCGGGAGATGTGCAGGTTGTCAGTGTAGAGCCCGAGGGCTGTCCCGCGCTGCACGATGCGCTGCGGGCCGGGCGTCCGATCGAGGCTCCGGTCGGTGGCGTGGCAGCGGACAGTCTTGGGGCGCGTCAGGTCGGCGCGCTGATGTTCCCGATCGCCCAGGCATACGTGGCCGCTGCCGTGCTGGTCCCGGATGCCGCCATCGTCGCCGCTCAGCGACTGATCTGGGACCGGCTGCGCCTGATCGCGGAACCGGGTGGCGCGACCGCGCTCGCGGCATTGCTCTGCGGTTCGTTCAAGCCACCAGAAGGCGCACGGGTCGGAGTTGTCGTGTGCGGCGCCAACACTGATCCAGCGAAAGTTGTCGGCTCATGAACGCGAACCACTTTCTTCTGGCGACGGACAGCCACGGCGTCGCGACCCTGACGCTGAACCGGCCGGCGGTGGCAAATGCGTATGATGAGGATCTGTTGCGCGCGCTGACGGCGGAGCTGGAGAGGATCGCGACGGACAACTCGCTGCGCGCACTGGTGATCCGGGGTGCCGGGAAGCACTTTCAGGCCGGCGCAGACATCAATTGGCTCAACCGGTTGTCGCGCCAAGGGCCGGAGCAGAACCACACCGCATCCGTCGTCACGGTACGGTTCAGCAAAACGCTGAATGAGCTGCCCAAGCCGACGATCGCGGTGATCCACGGCGCATGCTTCGGCGGTGGTGTTGGCATCGCTTGCTGTGTCGATGTGGCGTTGGCGACGCCCGATGCGCTGTTCGCGATCAGCGAGGTACGGCACGGCATCGCGCCGACGCCGATCTCGACGCACATGGTGAACGCGATCGGGCTGCGGCAGACGCGGCGTTATGCACTGACCGGCGAGCGGTTCGGTGCATCAGAGGCGGCGCGCATAGGGCTGGTGCACGAAGTGGTGGCGGCAGATCAGATGGAGGCGCGGGTGGCCGAGGTGCTAGAGGCGATCCTGCTCGGTGCGCCAGGGGCGATCGCGCGGACGAAGCTTTCCATGCTCGGCGCCAATGATCTGTTGCTGAATGAGCGCGAGGTCGAGCTGCTGGCGCATGAGGGGTGGATGCAGCGGCAGTCGGCTGAGGGACGCGAGGGCACTGCCGCCTTTCGCGAGAAACGCCGGCCGGGGTGGTACAAGGCGCCGGTCTAATCACAGAATTAGGGAGGAAACGATGCGGCGCGTGGCGATCGGTCTGTTCTGTGCACTGTCATTGGCCGCCACAGCGCGGGCGCAGGAGCGCATTTTGCATGTCGGTCTGCGCGAGGATCCTGATCTGCTCGATCCGACGCTTGGCTCCTCGTATGTCGGCCGCATCGTTTTTTCCGGTCTGTGCGACAAGCTGTTCGATATCGACGCCAGGCTCAACATCGTGCCCATGCTTGCGACCGGGTATGAATGGCAGGATCCAACGCACCTCATCGTTCACATCCGCGACGGCGTGCAGTTCCAGGACGGGGAAAAGCTGAATGCGGACGCGGTTAAGTACAAGCTGACACGCGATCTTACCGCCAAGGGCAGCATGCGTCGTGGCGAAGTGAACTCCATCGACAGCATCGATGTCATTGATCCTCTTACAGTGCGGCTAAACCTGAAAGCGCCAGCCGCTCAGTTGCTGGCTCAGCTCACCGATCGTGCCGGGATCATGATTTCACCCAAGGCTGCCGAGACTGCCGGGGAAAAATTCGGTCTGCATCCTGTTTGCGCCGGCCCGTTCAGCTTTGACAGCCGCGTGGCGCAGGACCGCATCGTGCTGAAGCGCTTCTCTGGATACTGGGATGCGAAGTCCATCCACTTCGACGAGGTGGTCTATCTGCCCAATCCGAATTCCTCGGTGCGACTGGCCAATCTGCAGGCCGGAGCGCTGGACATCGTCGAATATATTCTGCCGACCGATGTCCCGGCGGTGCAGAACGATCCGAAGCTGAAGACGGCGATCGACGATTCGCTTGCTTACACCGGTATCGCAGTGAATACCGACAACGGTCCGGCGAAGGACACAACGCTGGGCAAGAACGCATTGGTGCGCCAGGCGTTCGAGCTCAGCCTCGATCGTCAGGCACTGATCCAGGTTGTGTATTCAGGCATGTACACGCCAACTATCGAGGCCAATCCGCCGAGCTCGCCATTCTTCTTCAAGGATCAGAAGATTCCGGCGCGTGATGTGGCAACGGCCAGGGCACTCCTGAAGCAGGCCGGCGCGCCAACGCCTGTGCCGGTGACGCTGACCATCACCAACGGCTCCGACATCCAGCAGGCCGGCGAGGTGATCCAGTCGATGGCGAGCGAAGCGGGCTTCGACGTAAAGATCAAGGCGATGGAGTTCGCTTCATCTCTCCAGGCGGCGTATGCCGGTGACTTTCAGGCCTATCTGATCGGCTGGTCGGGTCGTTCCGATCCCGACGGCAACATGTGGCAGATGCTGCACACGGGCGGAACGTTCAACTACGGTCACTACAGCAATGCCGATGTCGACAAGGCGCTTGACGATGCGCGCACCGTCGCTGCGGTGGATCGGCGGCGTTCGTTCTACGCCGAGGTGTGGGAGCAGGAACGCAAGGACCTGCCGCTGATCTATCTTTGGACCGGCAAAAACATTGTTGGGATGAAGAAGAATCTGGCGGGTTTCCAGCAGGTGCCGGATGGGCTCATTCGACTGCAAGGCGTTGCGCTGGAAAAGTAGTTTCCTGCGTCTGCGCCGGCAAGTTGGTTTCTTAAAGCAGAATTCCCGGCCAGTTTTCTGCTGAAAAGAACCGAAAAACCAGTTTTCTGCTGAAAGAACCGAAAAAGTTGATGCATCCGGTCGGCGGAAAAGTCGTTGGATGATCATGGACGTGCTTATCGTAGAGCAAAACGAGTTGCTAGCCGCAGTGCTCGCCGACGCGCTGGCCGATGAAGGGATCGAAGCGGCGGTCGTGCGTGATGAGGCGGAGGCCATGACGGCTTGCGAGCCGGATGTGCCGCAGGTCGTGGTCACGGGCATAAATCGCCGGCGCGATGACATGAGGGGGCTGGTGTTCGGTCGGGCGATACGGAAACGCTGTCCGTTGCTCGCCGTGATCTACATGGCGGCGCTTTGGCCCGCACAGCTCACGCTGTGTTCCCACGAACGGTTCCTTGCCAAGCCAATGGCTATGGGATCGCTGATTCAGACGGTGCGCGAGCTGATGCCGGGATGAGACGTGGATACCGGGCCTTCGCCCGGCATGACGCGGCGAGGCAAGCGCGTCATGCGGTGAACGCGCTATGCTTTCGGCAAGCGTACCACGAACCGCGCACCCAGCACCCTGTTGCCGATGCCGCGTCGGTTCTCGGCGGAGATCTGCCCGTGCAGCGCTTCGACGATCTGCCGGCTGATGGACAGCCCCAGCCCCGAGTGCTGCCCGAACTTCTCCCCCTGCGGACGCTCGGAATAGAACCGGTCGAAGATATGTTCGAGATTGCCTTCGGGGATCCCTGGCCCTTCGTCCTCGACGCTGATCTCCACCATCGCACCGACCTCGTGCGCGTTCAGCGTGATCCGGCTACGTTGCGGACTGAAGGATTGCGCATTGGCGACCAGGTTGCGCAGTACCTGCACCAGGCGATCCTCGACCGCCCAGACCATCAGACTCGCTGGCGCATCGACCACAAGACGCGGATCATTCCTGACATCCCGTGTCGCCTCGTCCAGCTCGCGCAACGCTTGCAGCATCGGCACGACATCGATCGGTTCGGCACTCACACGCGACAACTCCGCATCCAGTCGCGACGCATCACTCACGTCGCTGATCAGCCGGTCGAGCCGCGTCACGTCCTGTGCGATGATGGTCAGCAACTGCCTCTGCCGCTCGGGGTCCTCGATGCGACGCAGCGTCTCGATTGCGCTGCGGATCGATGACAGAGGGTTCTTGATCTCGTGCGCTACGTCGGCGGCGAACTTCTCAATCGCGTCCATCCGCGCGAACAGCGCCTGCGCTGAATCTGACAATGCTGTGGCCAGTGCGCCCACCTCGTCGCGCCGTTGCAGCAGCGGCGCAGGCACGCTTGCCCTGCCGTGACCCTCGCGCATTTCGGCCGCGGCGCCGGCCAAGCGCAGGATCGGCCGCGCGATGGTGAGTGACAGGTACCACGACAGCAGCACCGTCAGCCCGAGCGCCAGGCCGAACAGCCCCAGGATGGAAATGCGGACGACGAACAGGCTTGTCTCCACCTCGCGCGCATCGCGGGTGAGCAGGATGATGCCGACCGTGTGGTGATCGCGCTCCACCGGCTCGGCCACGGTCACCAGCAACTGGTTGTCCTTGGTGCGCCTGATATAGGGCTGCATCTCGCGGCTGTGGCCGGAGCTGTTCAGTCGCAGCTCTTCCTTCACGTCCGGCTGCCACTCCAACCCGCCCGCGGCCGGCGTGATGTCGACGACCAGCGGCGTGGGCGTCTCGTGCGGCAGCAGATTCATCACCTTGTCATAAATCCAGCCGACAGCCCCGACGATCGGCCCATGCTCGGCCGCTGGCGGCAGTGGCTCCGTGCTGACCGCGCCGCTTGGACCCTCGCGCACCCGCGAGTCAGCGATCACCGTCCCGTCCGGCGCATACAGCTTGGCCTGCGCGCCCGGCGTCGGTTCGGTCAGCCGGCGCAGCAACGGTCGGGCAATGTCGGCCACGAGCTTTGGATTGTCGGGCTCGGTCGTGCTCACGGCACTCTCGCCCAGCGCACCGGCATAGATGCGCGCCTGCTCGCGAAGCGCTGCCACCTCGGCTTCCAGAAGGCCGTTCTGGTATTGGTCCAGATACAATAGTGCCGCCACCAGCAACGCCAACGGCAGGGCGTTCACCAGCAGGATGCGGCGCAGCAGCGGCGATACCCATCGCGCGCGGAACCGCCGTGGCTGCGAAACCACCGGTGGCGCCAGTGCGGAGAGGGTGCTGCCGTCGGGCATCAGACCGCTTTCAATGCTCCTTGTATCGATAGCCGATGCCGTAGAGCGTCTCGATGTGGTCGAACGTGTCATCCACGGTGCGGAACTTCTTGCGGATGCGCTTTACGTGACTATCGATCGTCCTGTCATCGACATAGATGTTCTCGCCGTATGCCGCATCGATGAGCTGATCGCGGCTCTTTACCATGCCCGGTCGCGCCGCGAGCGCCTTTACCAAAAGAAATTCGGTGACCGTGAGCTGGATATCCTGGGCGTGCCAGGTGCACTGGTGCTTGGTCTCGTCCAGGGTCAGCTCGCCGCGCACCATCACCCCGCCGGGCGTGGCGCCGGAGCCTTCCGCCCGGCTTGCTTCGTTGCGCCGCAACAACGCCCGGATGCGCTCGATCAGCAGCCGCTGTGAGAACGGCTTGGTGATGTAATCGTCCGCGCCGAGACGCAGGCCCATCAGCTCGTCAACCTCCTCGTCCTTGGAGGTGAGGAAGATGATCGGCATCGAGCTGCGCTGACGCAGCTTCTGCAGCAACTCCATGCCGTCCATCCGCGGCATCTTGATATCGAGCACGGCGAGATCGACCGGACGGGCGTTCATGCCCTGCAGGGCACTTTCGCCATCGGTGTAGGTGCGGACCTGGAAACCCTCCTGCTCCAGCGTCATCTGGATGCTGGTAAGGATGTTCCGGTCGTCGTCGACGAGGGCAATGGTCTGCGTCATTGAGGGTTCCTTCGGGGGTACGGTCATGGCCAGGCTCCGTCCTTCCAACATGGTGACGCTGGCATCAGATTGTGGCGCAATGCGGACGGGAGGTGAACGGATTATGGCGGATGCCGAACTTTTCCAGCCCCGTCGGTTTCGCACGGCGGCGGAGCATTATCTGGCCGGGCGTCCGGCGTATGCGCCCCGGCTGATCCGCCATGTGACCCGGTTCACCGGCCTGACGCGGGAGCACCGGGTTCTGGACCTGGGTTGCGGGCCGGGGATGCTCGCTGGCGCATTCGCTATGGCGGGGGCCGACGTGGTCGCCATGGACCCCGAACCCGAGATGCTCCGCATCGCCGAGGAGAGGTTTGGCGGCAGCGGGCGCATCAGCTTCTTGCGCGGCAGTTCCTTCGATCTGTCTCCTGCGCTCGGGCGGTTTCGGCTGGTGACTATGGGGCGTTCGTTCCAGTGGATGGATCGCGTCGAGACGCTGCGGCGGCTGGATGCGATGATCGAGCCGGATGGGGCGGTGGTGCTGTTCAATAGCGGGCACCGGGACGCTTCGGGCATGGACTGGATCGCGCCGTACAGGGCGTTGGTGCATCGCTATGCGGCGGACGATCGGGCGCACGTGAAGCGCCAGGCGGATGCCTGGGTGGGACACGAAGCGATCCTGCTCGGCTCGGCGTTCAGCGTGCTGGACGAGGTGGCGGTTGTTGAGCGGCGCCAGGTGGCCGTGGAGCAGTTGGTGCGGCGAGCTCTGTCACGGTCGAGCACGACGCCGGAGCGGCTCGGACCGGCGGCTTCCAGGTTTGCGGCGGAGATCGAGGCGCTGCTGCGGCCGATGGCGACCGAGGGGATGCTGACGGAGGTGATTGCGACCCATGCGCTGATCGCCCGGCGTGCGGAAGGGGAGGAGTGATGCCGGATTCGCCCCCTCTCCTCGGCCCTCTCCCGCAAGGGGAGAGGGAGAAGCGGGCCAGTGGGTGGGAAGCGCGCAAGCTGCTGCGCGCGGCGCGAGTTGGTACGTTGGCTAGCGCCTTGGATGGGCAGCCGTTCGCTTCGCTTGTCACGCCGGCCAGCGCGCCAGATCTCGCCCTGCTGTTGCTGCTGTCCGACCTCTCTGAGCACACGCGGCACCTGCGTGCGGAGGCGCGATGTTCGGTGCTTGTGGCCGGAGCGCCAGAGAGCGCCAATCCGCAGACAGCGCCACGCGTCACGATCACCGGGCTGGCAGAGCGGCTGGTTGATGCGGCGCTGAAGGCGCGCTACCTGGCGGTGCATCCCTATGCGGCGATGTACGCGGACTTCGGCGATTTCTCGCTGTGGCGCATTCGGCCGCTGGGTGGCCTGTATGTCGGGGGCTTCGGCCGCGCCGCTCGGCTACGCGCCGGCGATCTCGCGCCGGACCCGGCATCCGTGGCGGCGATCGTCGGGGCCGAGGCCGGCATCATGGCGCATTGCAACGCCGATCACCCGGATGCGCTGGCGGCCATCGCCGGCGGAGCGGGCGACTGGCGCATGGTCGCGGTCGATGTCGATGGCTGCGATCTTGCGCAGGGAGAGCGAGTGATCCGCGTCCACTGGTCGGCACCGGTGGCCGACACGGGCGGCGTACGTCGCGAGCTGGTGCGATTGGTAGGAGCCGCCAGGGCCGGTTGATGGCCGCAGGGGCGGGCAGTAGCGTGAGAGGGACAACAGGAGACGCATCGTGCTCAAGCTGGGATACAAGGCCTCGGCCGAACAGTTCGCCCCATCGAAGCTGCTGGCGTTCTCGGTGCTGGCCGAGCAGGTCGGATTCGACTCGGTGTTCATCAGCGACCACTTCCAGCCGTGGAAGCACACCGACGGCCATGCGCCGAATGCGCTGGTCTGGCTCGGCGCGCTGGGCGCTTCGACACAGCGCATCGTCATGGGCACGTCTGTGCTGACGCCGACCTTTCGTTACCAGCCGGCGATTGTAGCGCAGGCATTCGGCACATTGGGTGCGATGTTCCCCGGGCGTGTGGTGCTTGGCGTCGGCACCGGCGAAGGGCTGAACGAGGTGCCGTCGACCGGCATGGCGTGGCCCGAGACGAAGGAGCGCTTTGCCCGTTTGCGCGAGGCCAATCAGTTGATCCGCAAACTGTGGACCGAGGATCGAGTGAGCTTCGAGGGGCAGTTCTATAAAACGGACAGGGCGACGATCTACGACAAGCCTGACAAGCCGGTGCCGATCTACGTGGCGGCTGCGGGGCCGCAGGTTGCCAAGTATGCCGGTCGGTCGGCGCAGGGCTTCATCTGCACCTCCGGCAAGGCATGGAAGTTGTACACGGAAACGCTGCTGCCGAACGTCGCGGAGGGACTGAAGCTGGCGTCCAATCCGCTTGCCGAGTACGACAGGATGATCGAGATGAAGGTGTCATTCGACACCGATCTCGAGCGCGCGATGCAGGACACGCGCCACTGGGCAGCGTTGGCGCTGACACCGGAGGAGAAGGTGTCGGTCGAGGATCCGATCGAGATGGAGAAGCTGTCCGCGGCCCTGCCGGTAGAGCGCGCGGCCAGCCGTTGGATCGTTTCGAACGATCCGGACGAGCATATCGAGAAGATCCGTCCGTATGTCGAGATGGGATTCCGCCACCTGGTGTTCCACGCGCCGGGACCCGATCAGGAACGGTTCCTGCGGCTCTACAGCGAGCAGGTGATGCCGAAACTGCGACGCAGGTTCGACTAACTTGTCATCACAATGACAGTGCCATCAGCATGAGTGCCGCGCTCGAACTTATGGCGCTGTCCGGCATTCCGATGGTCCGCGAAGGCGATGACATCGCCGCTCTGATCATCGCTGCTCTGGGAAGCAGGGAACTGCGGCATGGCGATGTCGTGGTGGTGGCGCAGAAGATCGTGTCGAAGGCCGAGGGCCGCTCGGTGGATCTCGACAGCGTCACGCCAACGGCCGAGGCGGAGGAGCTGGCGGCCGAGGTCGGGAAGGACCCTCGGCTGGTTCAGATGATACTGAAGGAATCCACGCGCGTCGTTCGTTCGCGACCGAATCTGATCATTGTGCAGCACCGGCTGGGCTTCGTCATGGCGAATGCAGGCATCGATCAGTCGAACGTGGCGGCTGCCGACGGCGTGCATCGCGTGCTGCTGTTGCCGCGCGATCCCGATGCTTCAGCGGAGGGGCTGCGCGCGAAGCTGGGACAGCACTACGGCGTTCCGATCGGTGTCATCATCAGCGACAGTTTTGGTCGCGCCTGGCGCCGCGGCACCTGTGGAATCGCGATCGGCGCGGCGGGATTGCCAAGCCTGATCGACCTGCGCGGGCAACCCGATCTGTTCGGCCGCATTCTTGAAGTCAGCATCATCGGATTTGCCGACGAGATCGCCGCGGCAGCTTCGCTGCTCCAGGGCCAGGCGGCGGAGGCGCAGCCGGTCGTGCTGGTGCGCGGACTCGACTGGTCGGCGCCTATTGCGCCGGCCGCTGAATTGGTGCGCCCGTTGGAGGAGGATCTGTTCCGGTGACCGTGGTCGCACTGTCCGGTGGTGTCGGCGGTGCCAAGCTCGCGCTTGGCCTCAGCCGTGTGTTGCCGGCCGAGGAACTGCTTGTCGTCTGCAATACCGGCGATGACTTTGAGCATCTTGGCCTGTGTATATCGCCCGATATAGACACGGTGATGTACACCCTTGCCGGCGTGGCCAACCAGGAACTCGGCTGGGGCCGTGGCGATGAGACCTGGTCGTTCATCGATACACTCGGAACGCTGGGCGGCGAGACGTGGTTCCGGCTAGGCGACCGTGATCTTGCTGTGCACGTGGAACGCACGCGCCGGCTGCATGCCGGCGAAACGCTGTCGGCGGTCACAGCCGAGCTGTGCACGCGGCTTGGCGTGGGGCCGCGCGTGTTGCCGATGAGCGACGATCCGGTCCGCACCCGCGTGCGCACGGACGAGGGGTGGATCGATTTCCAGGAGTATTTCGTGCGCCGCCGCTGCGAGCCTGCGGTGCATGAGCTGGCGTTTCATGGAGCCACCACAGCGCGCGCGCAGCCCGATTTCCTGGCGGCGTTGACGGACCCGGAAACCAAAGCGGTGGTGATCTGCCCGTCCAATCCGTTCATCAGCATCGAGCCGATCCTCGCGGTGCCTGGTGTGCGTGCGGCGCTTGCCGACTGCGCAGCGCCGGTCGTCGCGGTATCGCCGCTGATCGGTGGACGCGCGATCAAGGGGCCGACCGCGAAGATGATGGCGGAGCTTGGGATGACGCCCAGCGCCGGCGGCGTGGCGCGTCGCTACGACGACCTGATCGACGGTTATGTGTGCGACTTCGCCGACATGGATCAGGTGGCCGGCATCAGCGCCAAGGTCACGCTGGGACAGACGATGATGAACACGCTGGCCGATCGCGAGGCGCTGGCGCGCACCGTTCTCGGCGCCGCTCGCGTACTGCGGCGCGATCGATGACATCTGGCGTGTGGGCGGCGGTGCCGGTGAAGGAATTCGCCGGGGCTAAACAGCGTCTCTCCCCGTTGCTGAAGTCGAAGCAGCGTCAGGCGTTGGCGGCGGCGATGCTGGAGGACGTGCTGGCCGCCCTTGTCGACGCGCCGCTTGCCGGCATCATGGTCAACACGCTTGATCCGGTCGCAACAGAGCTTGCCAGTCGCTATGGCGCGCGGGTGATCACCGACAATGCGCGCGACGGCCACACGGGCGCGGTTGCCGCCATGGCACGCATTCTGGGGGCGGAAGGCAACGATATGCTGGCGCTGCCCGGCGACATTCCGCGCGTTACAGCGGCCGAAATCGCCGCGATCATCGAGGCACGTCGAGCCGCGCCATCGCTCACCATCGTTCCCGCGCATGACGGACGTGGTTCCAATGCCGTGTTGTGCTCGCCGGCCCTGGTGATGGCGCTGCAATTTGGTGACGATAGCTTCGTGCCGCATTTGGCGGCGGCGCGCGCGCTTGGGATTGAGCCCACCGTTGTGAGGCTGCCGGGAATTGGGCTGGATATTGATCAGCCGGACGATGTTCACGCGCTCGTGGGTGCGAAGCCGCACATGGCGACACGTGCGCTGGCGGTGTTACGGGTCGCCCCCACCCCAACCCTCCCCAGCTGACGCAGGAGAGGGGGTCTTTTCTGCGGGGCGTTATTCCGCGGCCAGCACCTTGCGCGGCGGGGTTTGCACCACTGGGGCCAGCTCCGGCGCATCGAACGATACGGTGCGCCGCTCCTGCGATGCAGGGCGGTACAGCGTGTCACGCTGTAGCGGCGCGCGCCCGATCGAGCGGATAAGCGTCTCCATTGCCTCGGGCGGAAACTCCTGGCCGTGCTGCGTGCCCGCCGCGCGCGAGATGCTCTCGTTCATCAAGGTGCCGCCGAGATCGTTGGCGCCGGCGTTCAGGCACAGCGCGGCACCGTCCGGGCCCATCTTCACCCACGAAGTCTGGATGTTGGTGATCAGCGGGTGCAGCGCCAGCCGCGCCACCGCGTGCATCAGCACCGCCTCGCGCAGCGTCGGGCCCTTGCGTGCCTGCCCGCGCAGATACATCGGCGCTTCCATGTGCACGAACGGCAACGGCACGAACTCGGTGATGCCGCCGGTCTCCGCCTGCAGGTCGCGCAACACCAGCAGATGGCGTGCCCAGGAGATCGGGCGTTCTACGTGGCCGTACATGATGGTCGATGTGGTGCGCAGGCCGAGCTGATGCGCGGTGCTCACCACGTCGAGCCACTGTGCCGTGTTGACCTTGTCCGGGCAGATGATCTTTCGCACCTCGTCGTCGAGGATTTCCGCGGCGGTGCCCGGCAGCGTGCCTAACCCGGCGCCTTTCAGTTGCGTCAGGAAATCGTGCAGCGACAGGCCGAGAGTTGCGGCGCCCTGCGTTACCTCGAGCGGCGAGAACGCATGGACGTGCATGTCGGGCAATGCGGCCTTGATCGCGCGGCAGATGCCGACATAGGTCGCGCCGGTGTAGTCGGGGTGGATGCCGCCTTGCAGGCACACTTCGGTGGCGCCGCGATCCCATGCCTCGCGTGAGCGCCGTACCACCTCGTCGAGGTCCAGGTCGTATGGCGTGCCGCGCAATGCCTCGTGCGTCTTGCCTTTGGAAAACGCACAGAACTTGCAGCGGTAGTAGCAGATGTTGGTGTAGTTGATGTTGCGGTTGACGACGTAGCGCACGGTCTCGCCGCTGACTGTCTGGCGCAGCGCATCGGCGGCGGTGATGACATGCTCGTAGTCGGCGTCGCGTGCTGCGAACAACCGGACGATCTCTTGTTCATCAAGCCGTGCGCCGGACACCGCCTTCGCAACCGCCGCATTGACCATCGGATCGACGCGGTCCAGCAGCGGAGCGCGGGACTTTGGCAGCACGGTGAGGCCCGGCGCCCAGTCGTCCTCACGCGCCCAGCCTTCCGCGTCGATCGCGCGGCGCACGCGTGTCGCGATGCCGGGCGCGCACCAGCGATCCGCCTCGAACGCATAGGAGGGGTAAACCGGCAGCCGTGGCACCAGCACCTTGCCCATCTCGGCCGTGCGCTGTGCGAGAGCTTCGATTTCCGGCCACGGCGCCTCGGGGTTCACGTGATCCGGCGTCACCGGTGACACGCCGCCCCAGTCGTCGATGCCCGCGTTGATCAGCTTTTCGTAGACGCCGGGCGACAGGTTCGGCGGCGCCTGCACGTGCACATCGTCGGGCAGGATCAGCCGAGCCGCGGCAATGCTCCACAGCAGATCGTCGAGGTCCGGTTCCGGTGCCGTCGCGCGCTTGGTGTTCGGCTTGGCGCGGAAGTTCTGCACGATCACTTCCTGGATGTGGCCGTAGCACTCATGCAGATCGCGGATTGCCAGCAGCGATTCCAGGCGCTCCGTGCGCGTCTCGCCGATGCCGATGAGAATGCCGGTGGTGAACGGCACCGCCAGTTCACCGGCGATGCGCATCATCTCCAGCCGTACCGCGGGCGCCTTGTCCGGCGAGCCATAGTGCACACCGCCCGGCTCGCACAGACGATCGCTGCTCGATTCCAGCATTATCCCCATGCTGGCCGACGCCTCGCGCAGCGACGCAATCTCATCGCGCGACATTATGCCGGGATTGATGTGGGGCAGGAGCCCGGTCTCCTTCAGCACCAGAGCGCACATCTCGCGCAGGTACTGAACGGTCGTTTGGTGCCCCAATGCCGCCAATGCCTCGCGCGCGGCGCGATAGCGCAGTTCCGGCTTATCGCCCAGGGTGAACAGCGCCTCGGTGCAGCCTGCCGCGGCGCCGGCGCGCGCGATCGTCAGCACCGCCTCGGGCGACAGATACGCTGGCCGCTCGGCGCGTGGCCGCTCCGCGAACGTGCAGTAGTGGCACACATCCCGACACAATTTGGTCAGCGGGATGAACACTTTTCGCGAATACGACACAAGGCGCCCATGCGCTGCGTCACGTCTGGCAGCCGCGCGCGCCATCAGGTCTGCGAGCGGCTCAGTCTCGATGTCGTTCATCATGCCTTGCGTACCACTTCTTCCCCGAAGCGCTGGATCACGTCCAGCGTCTCCTCGATCGTCGGGCGTTGCACATAGAAGATCGCATGTCGCGCCCCGGCTGTCTCCAGGGCGGCTGCGTCGGCCAACATGTCATCCGAGCTGCCGCTGAACAACTGCCACGGCTCGGGACTACGCTCTGTATTCCACATGGGTGGGGCAAACCACAGGTAGGCGACATCGATCGATGAAGGATCTCTGCCGGCGCGCTCCGCCACGCGATGCAGTTGTTCGACACCCTTCTGGAGGCGCGCGGGCGTGCTGAGGTGGATAGTCTGATTGTTCGACGCCGGATACCAGGCGTCTCCGTACTTCACCGTGCGTCGCAACGCAGGGGCGCTCTCGCCGCCGACCCAGATCGGAAGACCCGGCTGCGATGCTGGTTTCGGCGAGAACAGCACATCGGCGAACTTTGCATACTTGCCGTCGTACGCCGGCCTCGCATCGGTCCACAGCAACCGCCAGGTCTCCAGGTATTCGTCGGTCACTGCGCCGCGCTCGGCGAATGGGGGGGCCCCGAGGGCGGCGAACTCCTCAGGCATCCAGCCGACACCGATGCCGGCAATGACGCGTCCGCCGGACAGCACGTCCGCCGTCGTGAACAGCTTCGCCGTCAGCACGGCAGGCCGGTATGGCACCACCACAACCGAGGTCAGCAGCTTGATGCGCTGGGTGCAGCCGGCGAGGAAGGCCAGCGTCGCGATGCAGTCGAAGCAATCGCCGGTGTCGGCGCCCGGCCAGCGCCCATCCGCAGTGTACGGATAGCGCACTTCACTCCGCACCGGCACGATCAGATGGTCCGACACGCCAAGATACGCGTAGCCCAGCGCCTCGGCGCACTGCGCGACCGCCATCACGTTTTCGCGTGAAGTGAGGCAGCCGCGCGTCCCAATGTGGATGCCGAAGTCCATTGCTCCCCCGTCTGCTGGCAGCGGCAGATCGTGTGCTATCGTTGTCGCCGACGCAATTCAAGCTGGAGGAACAAATGCAGATCGGGTGCAGCGCGCCGACCAGTGGACCTCTGATCGCACCGGACAGTCTGGTGCGCATCGCCACCGAAGCCGAAATGCTGGGCTTCGACTACGTCACGGTCAGCGACCACGTGATGATCCCGAAGAGCATCGCCTCGCGCTATCCCTACAGTGAGTCGGGCGAATTTCCTTCTGGCGCCGGCGCCGCACGGCTGGAGCAGTTGACGACCGCCGCGTTCATCGCTGCCGCCACGTCGAAGCTGCGCATTGTCACCTCGGTGATGGTGGTGCCGCATCGGCCCGCGGTCCTGACGGCCAAGATACTGGCCACGATCGACTATCTGTCGAAGGGGCGGCTGACGTTGGGTATCGGCGCCGGCTGGTGCAAGGAGGAGTTCGAGGCGATCGGGGCGCCACCGTTCGAAGACCGTGGCCATGTCACCGATGAGTGGATGATGGCCTGCAAGGAGCTGTGGTCGAGCGACGATCCGAAGTTCGACGGGAAATACGTGAAGTTCGCCGACGTGGTGTTCACGCCGAAGCCGGTGCAGAAATCGATCCCGATCTGGGTCGGCGGCGAAAGTGGGCCGGCGCTGCGGCGCACGGCGAAATATGCCGACGCCTGGTATCCGATCGGCACAAATCCGCAGTTCCCGATGGACACCCTGACGCGGTTCAAGGGGGGCGCGGCGAAGCTGCGCGATCTGGCGAAGAAGTTCGGTCGTGATCCCGCTTCGGTCGGGCTGACGTACCGCGTGTCGTCGAATCCCGAGGCGCAGCCGAAGGGCACCGTGGATGGCGAGCGCAAGCTGTTCACCGGCGGCGCCGCTGACTATGCGGGCGACATCCGGGCGCTGGCCGAAGTGGGGGTGACGGCGTTCGATTTCGGTCTGTTCGGTCCGACGTTGGCGGCGACGCTCGACAACATGCGCCGATTCAAGGACGAGGTGATGGCGAAGGTGCAGTGACACGCAGTGTCAGGAGACAGTTGAATGCAAATCGGCTTCAATGCCCCCACCACGGGCGCACTGATCGAACCGGACAGTCTGCGCCGCATCATCACCGAGGGTGAGGCCCTCGGGTTTGATTATACCACCGTCAGCGACCACATCATGGTGCCGCGTAATCTGGGGTCGAAGTATCCCTATACCGACAGCGGCGAATTCCCGGCCGGAACTGCGGCGGCCTGGTTGGAACAGCTCACCACCACCGCGTACATCGCCGCGCTGACCTCCAAGCTTCGCTTTGTCATGTCAGTGATGGTGGTGCCGCATCGTCCTGCCGTGCTGACCGCGAAGATGCTCGCCACCATCGATTATCTGTCGAAAGGCCGCCTTACGCTTGGCATCGGCGTTGGCTGGTGCCGTGAGGAGTTCGAGGCGATCGCCGCCGCACCGTTCGACGATCGCGGCCACGTCACCGATGAATGGATGATGGCCTGCAAGGAACTGTGGTCGCACGACGAGCCACACTTCGACGGCAGGTATGTGAAGTTCTCCGACGTCGTGTTCACACCGAAGCCGGTGCAGCAGCCGATCCCCATCTGGGTAGGCGGCGAGAGTGCGCCGGCGCTGCGACGCACGGTGCGCTACGCCGACTGCTGGTATCCGGTCGGTACCAACCCGCAATTCCCGATGAACACGCTCGGTCGCTTCAAGGCCGGCCTGGCGCGGTTCCGTGGCTTCGCCGAGAGGGGCGGCCGCGATCCCGCGAGCCTCGAGGTGGCGTTGCGTGTTCTCGTGGGACCTTCTACCCGATCGCGCCGCACAATCGACGGCGAGGCTGAAATGTTCACCGGCGGCGCTGCGGAGTATGTTGCCGATATCGGGGCTCTGGCGGAGCTCGGCGTGAGCGCAGTCGATGTCCGTCTGTTCGCCCCAACGCTCGATGCCACGATCGACAACATGCGCCGCTTCCGCGACGAGGTGATGGCGAAGGTTCGGTAGAAGGGGAACACGCGATGCAACTCGGCATCACCATGCGCATCAACGGCGCAACACCGCAGCTCAGCATGAGCGAGGTGCTGGAGGCCGAACGCCTGGGCTACGTTTCGGTCTGGTCGGGGGAGGCGTGGGGTACCGACGCTGTATCGCCGGTCGCCTGGGTGCTGGCACGCACCACGAAGATCAAGGCCGGCACAGCGATCATGCAGATGCAGGCGCGCACGCCGTCATGCACGGCGATGACAGCGATGACGCTGAATGCGCTGTCCGGCGGTCGGTTCCTGCTTGGCGTCGGTCCATCGGGACCGCAGGTGATCGAGGGTTGGCACGGCGTCGCGTACGGCAAGCCGCTCGGCCGCACCAAGGAATACATCGAGATCATTCGCAAGGCGCTGGCGCGTGAGGCGCCGCTGACCTACCAAGGTGAGCACTACCAAATTCCCTATGCGGGACCTGGCGCCACGGGCCTGGGCAAGCCGCTGCGCAGCATCGTGCACGGCGATCCCGGCATGAAGATCTACACGGCCTCGATCACGCCGGCTGGATTGCGCACGGCAGGCGAGGTATCGGACGGCACGCTGCCGATCTGGTTCTCGCCTGAACAGGCAGATCAGGTCGTGGCGCCGATCCTCGACGGGCGCGCCAAAGCGGGAAAGCCGCGCGATCTGGATGGGTTCGATCTCGCGCCCTATGTGAAGATCGCCATGGGTGACGATTTACAGGCGTGCCGCGATGCGCTGCGGCCGAACCTGGCGCTGTATATCGGCGGGATGGGCGCGCGGTCGAAGAACTTCTACAACGACTTCGCGGTGCGGCTTGGCTATGAGGAAGCGGCGGCAAAGATCCAGGACCTGTATTTGGGCGGCCACAAGAAGGACGCCGAGGAGCTGGTGCCGGACCGACTGATCGACGAAATCGCGCTGGTGGGTTCCGCTGACCGGATCAAGGACCGTCTGCAGGCCTGGAAGCAGGTGGCGCAGGGCGGCAAGCTGACCACGATGGTGCTGACCGGCGCCACGGTCGAGGCTTTGCGTGTCGTAGCGGAGGCGGTGCTGTAGCATCGCAATGCCCGGCATCGATCTGCTGCCGGACATCATCCGCCGCCAATGGCCGTTCCAACCGCGCTTCGCGCGCGCCAACGGCTGGCGCATGCATTATGTGGACGAAGGCAGCGGCGATCCGGTCGTGCTGCTGCACGGCAATCCGACCTGGGGTTTCCTGTATCGCGACTTCGTGGCGCCGCTGACCACGGCGGGATATCGCGTCATCATTCCGGACATGATCGGCTTCGGGCTTTCCGAGAAGCCGGCGCGCGAGCAGGCGCATAGCCTCGACGGCCATATCGCCAACCTGACCGCGCTGCTGCGCACGCTCGATCTACAGCGGGCCGCGCTGGTGTGTCACGACTGGGGCGGTCCGACCGGTCTCGGCTTCGCGCTGTCAAATCCCATGCGCATGCGAGCGCTCGTGCTGATGAGCACCTGGGCGTGGCCGCTGCCACCGGCTGAATTCCACACCCGCATTTTTCCGTGGCAGATGATGCACGCGCCATTGCTCGGGCCCTATCTGCTGGGACGGCACAATGCGCTGGCCAGTCGCGGTGTTTATCTGTCGGTCGTCGACCGCAAACGATTTCAGGAGCGCGCGCAGTTGGCATACGAAGCGGTATTGCCCCATCCGGCGAGCCGTCTGCTGACCTGGACCTGGCCGCGCTGGATCCCGCTGGACGCGAGTGCGCGAGCCTTCGAACGCTTCGCATGGCTGGAACGCGAGCTTGCGACGTGCCGCTTGCCAACGTTGCTGGTCTGGGGCCGCGAGGACGATGTATTCGAGCCCGCGACCTTCATCCCACGATTCCGGCAGTTGCTGCCGCATGCCAAAGGACCGCATCTGGTGACCGGCCGCCACTTCCTGCAGGAAGACTCCGGCCCCGAAATCGCAGCGCACATCGTCGATTTCCTGGGACGGCTGACATGATCGCGATCTGCGATCCGTCGCTCGACGGCAAACGCCTGGCTTTCGTGCTCGTCGAAGATCGGCTCGGCCACTACCCCGAGTTTCGCGCCTTCTTTGTTCGCACCTTCGAGCTCGATCGTGTGGGCCTCGCACGACCGGGCTATGTGCAGGCGCCTTCCGGAGCAGTCTATGCGCTGGTCTTCATCGGACGCAGCGGCGAAGCTTTCCCGTCCGGTGTGGAAATACACGCCGTGGTTCCAGCACTGGAGCCGATCGATGAAGCGGTGGTCGACCGCGACCTATGGTCGATCCTGCGTTGGATGATCGAAGGTGTCGGCGGCGAATGGACCACCGAAGCTATGGAGGCAACCGGGCGACTGTTCCGCATACCGGCCAGTATGGACGCGGATGGTTCGCGCTCCTAGCATCGATCTACTTCGGCAAAGGAAGCAACCATGAGCGGAGCGTCACCGGTCAGCCTGGAACGCCAGGGCGACATCGGCGTGATCACCGTCAACTATCCGCCGGTGAATGCACTCGGTCCGGGTGTTGCGGAAGGCATCAAGGACTGCATTGCGAGCGGCAACACTGATCCGGCGGTCAAGGCAATGGTGCTGATCGGCGCCGGCCGCAGCTTCATCGCTGGGGCCGATATCCGTGGCTTCGGCACCAATCGCCCACGGCTGCCGCTCGGCGAGCGTGTCTACGATGTGCTCGATGGCAGCAGCAAGCCGGTGATTGCCGCGATCCATGGCTATGCGCTCGGCGGCGGCCTGGAGATCGCGATGGCCTGTCATTATCGTATTGCGCTGCCGAGTGCGAAGGTCGGACTGCCCGAAGTGCTGATCGGCATACTGCCAGGTGGTGGTGGCACACAGCGCCTGCCACGGCTGATCGGCGCCAAGGCGGCGCTCGACATGATCGTGACCGGGCGTCACGTGCCGGCGCCGGAAGCCAAGAAGCTCGGCATAATCGACGAAATGCTGCCGGAGAACGCCGATCTGCTCGAGTCGGCGATCGCCTATGGCACGCGCATCATGGGCGCGCGTCCGCTGCCGCGTGTGCGCGATCGGGCCGTGAAGCTGGCAGATCCCGGCATCTTCGACGCGATGCGCAAGTCGATTGCCCGCCGCGCGCGAAACCAGAAGGCGCCCTATCTACTGCATCGACGCGGTCGAGGCGTCGTGCATGATGCCGTTCGATGATGGCTGCCGCCGCGAGGCGGAGCTGTTCAAGGAGCTGGAGAACTCCGACGAAGCACGCGCGCTGCGCTATGCGTTCTTCATCGAGCGCGAAGTTTCGCGGTTGCCGGACATTCCCGCCAACACGCCGGCGCGCGAGTTCGCCAACGCCGCGGTCGTCGGCGCAGGTACGATGGGTGGCGGCATCGCCATGAGCTTCGCGGACTTTGGTATCCCCGTGAAGATCATGGACTCCACGCCGGAAGCGCTGGAGCGCGGCATGCAGCGCATCCGCGAAAACTACGCCACATCGGTGCGGCGCGGCTCACTGGCTGACGCCGAGATGAAGCGCCGTCTCGCGCGCATTGAACCGGTCGCGGATTATGAGGACATCGCTGATTGCGACCTGGTCATCGAGGCGGTGTTCGAGGAGATGGACGTCAAGAAGCCGGTGTTCGCCAAGCTGGACGAGGTGATGAAGCCGGGCGCCATGCTGTTCTCGAATACATCGGCGCTGGACATTGACCAGTTGGCGACGATGACGCGAAGACCGCAGGATGTGGCGGGGACGCACTTCTTCAGCCCCGCCAATGTGATGAAGCTGCTGGAGGTGGTGCGTGGCCGGTCGTCATCGCCGCAGACGCTGGCGACGGCGATGCAGTTGGGCCGCCGGATCGGCAAGATCTCGGCGATGGCGGGCAACACCGATGGTTTCGTCGCCAATCGCTCGCGCGCGCCGTTCAATACCGAAATGGTGATCCTGCTCGAGGAAGGCTGTCTGCCCGAGCAGGTGGACAAGGTAATGGTGGATTTTGGCTATCCGATGGGGCCGTTCGCCGTGGGCGATCTTGCGGGCCTCGACATCGGCTATGCCAGCCGCAAGCGCCGCGCCGCCGAGAACCCTAACTTCCGCAAGCAGCCGATCTCGGATCGCCTGGCGGAGATGGGACGCCACGGCCAGAAGACCGGCGCTGGATGGTATCGCTATGAAAAGGGCGACCGCACTCCGCATCCTGATCCGGCAGTCGCCGCGATCATCAAGGAGGTCGCCACCGGTCTCGGCATTCCGCAGCGGGAGTTCACCGACCAGGAGATCCTGCGGCGGCTGCTGTTCTCGTCAGTGAACGAGGCCTGCAAGATTCTCGAGGAGGGCAAGGCATACCGGCCGAGCGACATCGACGTGATGTGGCTGCACGGCTTTGGCTTCCCGCGCTACCGCGGCGGCCTGTTCTACTGGGCCGACGGCATCGGCGTGCGCGACGTGTACAACCAGATCGCCGCATGGCATCAGCAGTACGGCGATCGCTGGGCGCCATCGCGCCTGTTGCGCGAGCTCGCGGAAGCCGGCACACCGTTTCGCGAAGCAAAGGCCGCGGCCTTCGTGCCATAGGGGAGAAACATCGTGTCCGCAGTC
Source organism: uncultured Alphaproteobacteria bacterium (assembly GCA_963818775.1). Taxonomy (GTDB): domain Bacteria; phylum Pseudomonadota; class Alphaproteobacteria; order Acetobacterales; family Acetobacteraceae; genus JAMXLO01. The sequence continues at coordinate 164,964 of CAWFUF010000024.1, forward strand.
ATCGATGATCTCAACGACATTCCAGACGAGGACTTCCGCATGCATGTGCGGCAGTGGATCGAGGCGAACTATCCGCCGGAGATCCGCAACCCGCCCAGCAGACTACATTACCAGGACACCAAGCCCTGGTATCAGAAGCTGTCGCGCAAGGGCTGGCTCTGCCCCGGCTGGCCGAAGGAATTCGGCGGCATGGGACTGTCGCCCGGCAAGCAGCTCATCTTCCTTGAAGAGAAGGAGCGTCACGGTTGCTCGCGCTTCAACGAGATGGGCATCACCATGCTGGGCCCGTTGCTGATCCGCTATGGCACCAGGGAGCAGCAGGACTACTACCTGCCGAAGATCCTCACCGGCGAGCACATCTGGTGCCAGGGCTATTCCGAGCCGAATGCCGGTTCCGATCTCGCCAGCCTGCGCACCGAGGCGGTGCTGGACGGTGATGAGTGGGTGGTGAACGGCCAGAAGATCTGGACCTCGCTGGCGATGGATGCGAACTGGATTTTTCTCCTGGTGCGCACCGACAAGCAGGCGAAGAAGCAGGACGGCATCAGCTTCCTGCTGGTACCGATGGACAGTCCAGGCGTCACGGTGCGCCCGATCACCAACATCGATATGGGCGACGAGTTCTGCGAGACGTTCTTCGACAACGTGCGCGTGCCGAAGGGCAACATGGTCGGCCAGATCAACAAGGGCTGGACGATGGCGAAGAACCTGCTGGGGTTCGAGCGCATCGGTTCCGGTGCGCCGCGGCAGTCGTCTTACGCGCTGTCCCGGCTGCGCCTGCTGGCGGAGCGGATGGGCGTGTGGGAGGAGGAGTGGTTCCAGGATCGCTACACGCGGTTGCGTCTCGATCTCGAGGACCATAAGGCGCTGTACAGCGAATTTGTCGCGAAGGTTTATCGCGGTGAGCCGCTGGGGCCGGACGTGTCGATGCTCAAGGTGTACCAGACCGAGCTCTATCAGCGCATCACCGAGACGATGCTTGAGATCGCCGGCGAGCACGGTGGTCAATTTGGTCCGCTGGATGGCAATCGCGAGCTCAATCCGGCAGGGCTGTTCATCCAGTCGCGGCCGTCGACCATCTATGCCGGGTCGAACGAAATCCAGCGGAACATCCTGGCGAAGAACGTGTTGGAACTGCCCGGCGGTTGACCCAACCCGTCTGACTCTGCAACGCTCCGCCGATGTGCCGCGTAGACGGCATATCGGCGGAGGAATCATATGGCCCAGACAATAGAGGGCTTCGTCGGCACATCGCTCGACGATGCCCGCATGAGCCCAATCCACTGGCGTGTCTTTGCGCTGATCTCCGCCGGTTATTTCTTCGATGTCTGCGACTATGTGATCCTGGGAGCGCTCATCCCAGACATGGTGCGCAGCGGCTTCGCGACGCCGGCGCAGATCGCGACTGTCGCGAGCGCCACGCTGCTCGGCCTGTTCGTCGGCACGCTGGCGCAAGGCGAGTTCACCGACCGCTTCGGCCGCAAGACGGTGTATCAGTTCAACCTGCTGCTCTACGGGCTGGCGACGATCGCCGCGGCGTTCTCGCCCAATTACATCTGGCTCGCCGTGCTGCGTTTCATTGCGGGTATCGGTCTCGGCGCCGAGCAGCCGCTGTGCTTTGCGTACGCCGGCGAGTATGCGCCGAAGAAATTCGTGGCCGGTTCATCGCCGGCGTGCAGATGATCGGCGGTGCCTGGTCATGGCCGCTCTCCACCCTGTTCGCACTCGCGTTTCGCGACACTCTCGGCTGGCGCGGCATCTGGATCGTCATTGGCGTGTGCGCGCTGATCGTCTTCCTGTTCCGCTTCTCGCTGCCGGAATCGCCACGCTGGCTCGCGATACACGGCCAGGGCGATCGCGCGATCGAGCTACTGAGGCGCATGGGCATTGCCGGCCCACGGGAACCATTGGCGACGGACGCCGCGAGCAACACGCACAGCGATCCATTCGCCGTGGTGTTCCGCCTGTACCGCGGCCGCGTCATCGCCGGCATGGTGTGCTTCGTCGCGTTCTTTGGTGTGGCGCTGGGGCTTGGCACGTGGCTACCGAACATGATGGCCGACCGCGGCATGACCATCACCAAGTCGCTGACCTACACGTTCGGCATGACCCTGGCGTTCCCCTGCGCCAGCCTCTGCATGATGTACGCGCTGGAACGCTTTGGGCGGAAGCCCACCTCGATCGTGTCGTTCTTGCTCGCCGGTGCGTTCGCCGTGGCATTCGTCCACGCCACCAGCGACACCATGCTGCTGATTGTTGGCTTCTGCATGATCTTCTTCATCCAGATCGCCGGCAACTCGATGCAGATCTTTGCGTCCGAGGTGTTCCCCACGAACGCCCGCGCCACGGGCTTCGGCATCGCGCAGGCGGCCGGCCGCCTCGGCACCGCATTCATCATCCCGGCGATTCTGTGGATCCAGACCAGCTACGGTATTGAAGCAGTTTTCGTCTCGGTGGCGACCGTGCTGGTGATCGCCGCATTTACAGTCAAGCTGCTCGGTCCGGAGTTCCGCGGGGTGGCGCTCGATGTGCTGGCGCCACCGACCGGCTGAGGATCAGGCCGGAATCCGCACTGGCAGCGCGGTGATGCCGTGGATGAAGTTGGAGTAGATGCGCTTCGGTTCCTCCATCATCTCCACCACCATGCCGCGCTTCAGAATCTCCTCCCACAAAATGCAGAGCTGCAGTTCCGCCAGCCGGTTGCCGACGCAGCGATGGATGCCGAATCCGAACGACAGATGCTGCCGCGACCGCGTGCGATCCACCAGGAATTCGTTGGGCCGATCGATCGCGTCCTCATCGCGATTACCCGAGATGTACCACATGCACACCTTGTCGCCCTCGCGGATCCGCCTGCCGGCGATCTCGGCGTCCGCCGTCGCGGTGCGCCGCATGTGCACGATCGGTGACTGCCAGCGGATGATCTCCGACACCGCACCAGGGATCAGCGCCGGGTTCTCGCGCAGCTTGCGGTACTCGTCCGGATGGCGGTTCAGCGCCCAGATGCTGCCCGACATCGAGTTCCGCGTCGTGTCGTTGCCGCCGACGATCAGCAGCACCAGGTTACCCAGGAAATCGCTAGGCCGCTCGGGCAGGTTCCGCGTGGCCTCGCCATGCGCCAGCATCGACAGCAGATCGGGCCGCGGCTCCGCTTTCTGGCGCTCGTAGAACAGCCGCGTCATCGTCTCCAGGCAGTCGGTCAGCAGCTCGAGGCGCTTCTCCTCGGAATCCACTATGCCGCCCGCTTTTGGGTCCATCGTGGCCACATCGGACCAGAACGTCAGCTTGCGCCGCTCCTCGACCGGATAGTCGAACAGCGTCGCGAGCATCAGCGTGGTCAGCTCGATCGATACGCACTCGACCCAGTCGAACGTCTCGTTGCGCGGCAGTCCGTCCAGCACGCGCTGCGTGCGCTCGCGAATCTGCTCTGACATGCGCTGCAGGTTCATCGGCGCGACGACGGGGCTCACCACCTTGCGCTGCTCGTCGTGATACGGCGGATCGGAGGAGATGAAGCTGCGGCGGCGGAATTCCGGCGGGATGTCCCTGATGGTGATGCCGCCCAGACGCGCCTCGGAGGAGTAGAGCTGGTGATTCGTCTCGACGTGCATGATGTCCTTGTACTTGGTCACCGACCAGTACGAGCCATACAAGCCGTCCTTCGTGTGGTGCACCGGATCCTCGCGACGCAGGCGCTCGAAATACGGATACCAGATGTCATTCTGGTACAGCTTCGGGTTGCTGACATCGATCGCGTCGAGCGGCAGCGAATATGCGTCGTCGGCCGGGTCGAGATGCACGGGGGCGTTCATGAATGAAAACTCCTGTCCTTGTCCCCAGACTACAGAGATTTGTTGACTGCATCAAAGCAAAGACCTGGATGGCCGGCCGGCGCCTGTCCTCGGGCGGCCCTTCGGCACCGACCCCGGGGCTGGCCATGACGACGGCGGATGAGGCCCTAAGGCGCGAAGCGATCGCCGCCGTCGGGCGCCGGCACGTCGAACGCGTTCACCACGCCGCACAACGCGACATAGAAGTTCGCCAACGCTGTCAGCTCGACCAGCCACTGCACGCCATGCCGCTCTCGCAGCGCGTCGAATACCGGCTGCTCCACACGGTTGGTCCGCATGAGCTGTCGCGCGTACACCACGATATCGCGTTCATCCGCCGGCAGCCCCGCCGGATCGCCCTTGGCGCGCAGCAGGTCGATCACCTCCTCACGCAGACCGGCGCGGCGGGATGCGTCCACCTGTGCCGCCCAGACATAGTTCGCCTCACGCTCGCGGACCGCGGCCAGCACCGCGATCTGGCGCAATTGCGGCTCGACGATGGTGCCCTCGCGCGCGAACGGCACCATCGGCAGCAGGTGTTCGGCCAGTTGTGGGCTGTGCAGCAAGACGCTGAACGGGCCGCGCACCCGGCCAAACACCTGCATCACCTGGTCGAAGACATAGTGGTACTCGGGCGCCATATCGGCCTTGCTGGCGATTGGGGGAATGTGTGGCATGTTTCACCTCCCTCAGCGCATGGCGGCGTAGGGCTGCCCCCACTCGTCCTGGTAGACGATATCGGCCAGCTTGCCGCGCCCGACCGGACCGAAGTTACCCATCGGATAGCCGATCGGCAGGATGGCGTAGGAGTGCACACCCTCCGGTAGGCCCATCGCCGCCTCCGCCTCCTTCTCGTACAACAGGTGCCGCGTCGTCAGCGTCGAGCCCAGCCCCAGCGCACGCGTCGCCAGCAGCATGTTCTGCACCGCCGGGTAGATAGACGCGCCGGACCAACGCGTCGGACGCGCAGTGCCCTCGTCGATGCAGGCGACGATCCATACCGGCGCCTCGTGGAAGTGATCCGTCAGATACTCCACCGCCGAATGCTGGCGCTTGTAGCGTTCCGGCGAGACGCCGGGCGGCGGCGCACTGGTGGCGTAGCGCGGCCCCACCACCTCGTCGAACGCCTTCTTGTACCAGGTCTGCACCGCCCGCTTGATCTTGGGGTCCTTGATCACCAGGAAGCGCCAGCGCTGCGTGTTGCCGCCGTTCGCCGCGCCGGCACCTGCCTCCAGAATCTTGCGAATCAGCTCATCCGGCACGGGGTCCGGCTTCAACCGCCGCATCGAGCGCGTCGTCTGCATGATCTCGAACAGGTCGTCCATGTCCTCCGCCTCCTTGTCCCGGTTTCCACCAGTATAGCCCAGGACGCGCCAAAGGTGCAGGATCGGCCGGCACGATGCCCGCCACGACGCCAATTGTCAGCCTGCTGCTGCTGCTGGGCCTTGGGTTCTTCTTCGGCCTCGCCTATGAGGAATTCTACGCCCGCCTCAATCAGAAGCGCCCCGGTGGGGTACGGACCTTTCCGCTGCTGGCGCTGACGGGAGCCCTGCTGTATCGGCTCGATCCTGGGCATCTGGTGCCGTTGAGCGCCGGGCTGCTGGCACTGAGCGCCTGGCTCACCTGCTATTACTGGCGCCGCCTGGACGAGACCGACGCCGAGGGGTTTCCCAACGTCGGCCTCATGGTGCCGATCTGCAATGTGCTCGCCTTCCTGCTGGGGCCGGTGTCTCTCGCGGAACCTCCGTGGGTTGCGGTGGGGGCCACTGTCGCGGCGGTGTTGCTGCTGACCGCGCGCGCAGAGTTGCACGGGTTCGCCCGCCGCATCGAGATGGCCGAGATCGTCAACGCGGGACGGTTCCTGCTGCTGACCGGCTTCGTGCTGCCGCTGCTGCCCGACAAGCCGGTGACCGATCTTACGCCGATCACACCGCACCAGGTGTGGCTGGCGGTGGTGGCGGTCTGCACTGTGTCGTACGCCAGCTATCTGCTGCAGCGCTACGTCGCGCCGGCGGGCGCCGGCCTGCTGGTGGCGTTGCTCGGCGGCCTCTATTCCTCCACCGCGACGACATTGGTGCTCGCACGCGAGGCGCGTGATGAGCCGTCCGCGGTGCGGCAGTCCGAGGCGGGCATCGTGCTGGCGACCGCGGTGATGTACCTGCGGCTGGTGATCATCATCTTTGTGTTCAATCGCGATCTGGCGCTGGCATTGGTCCCGCCGTTGCTGGCGCTGTCGGCACTTGGTCTGGCGATGGCGCTGGGATGGTACTGGATCGGCGGCCGGCGTCAGCCCGAGGCGGGGCACGAGAGCTCGCCGGCCAATCCGCTGGAACTGGTCACCGCGGCGACCTTTGCCGCGCTGTTCGTGGTGATTTCAATCGCCACGGCGTGGGCCACGCAGCACTTCGGATCCGCGGGCATCTATGCGCTGGCTGCCATCGTCGGTGTGTCCGACATTGATCCGTTCGTGCTGAGCCTGGCGCAAGGCGATGCGGCACAAATCACCGTCCGCATCGGAATGGGCGCCATCCTGGTCGCCGCGTCCTCGAACAATCTGGTCAAAGCAGTGTATGCGATTGCGTATTCCGGGGGGCGCACGCGCGCCGCACCGGCCGCTCTGGCGCTGCTGGCGGTATGCGGTGTCGCGGCGGCTGTGCTCTGACGTAGTTTCGTTGGTGCTTGTCCTGCCATGAGAGAAACCCTGCTCAACATTTTGCCGGAGTACGTGATTCCAGGCTCCTACTATTGGCAATGACGATTCCAGGCTTCGGCGAGGGCACTTGCGTCGGAATCTGACAGCAACGCATCTGTCTCGGCGCTGGGCCGACCGGAAAGTATGACTTTTGCGGCAAACCGTCTGAACCCAACATCTTGGTCTGCTGAGCCCCGCCAACCAACCCAGCCACACACCCATCGCCGGTCGTCTGCATCATCCTGATATACGGTCACGTTCCTGAACTGTAAGCTGTACGCAGCAACAACTCTCTTGCGAATCGCTGACTCTGCCAACGAGACTGCCATCCCATCGGTATTAGGGCGACTGATTTCGAGGACGAGTGCTCCTAGTGCCGCAACTAGTACAACCAGGATGAGTGTGACCCTGACCCTCTTCGTAACGCCAGCTAACGTCCAAGCCCACCGCGAAATCACGGCAAAGTCCAGCCTCAAAGTCGGCACACATTGTTTCAGCATTCGAGTAAATAATCTTTTAATTTGCTGCCAAGATGCGCCACTTGCTTGGTCTCCGTGGACGCAACCCCGCTTCTTCCATCGGTAGGCGTGTCTGACCATGGCCATGCAAACCAAAAAGCCAGGGGACCCTCCAAATGCGGCAAGTCACCAGAATCGGGGTGCGATCACACGCACAATCCGTGGATGGGCTGCACATACACTCCCGCTTTCAGGGCGTGGAGCCTCATTCAATACCTGAAGCACACGGCAGAATACCCTGACCGGTACATCTGGTATGTTGGATTCATTCAGCAGGATAGCGAACGTCTCGTCCCTTTGGATCTGATGGAAGACGGCCGCCTCGAAACCGGCTCCCTCTCCTGTATGGGCGTTTGTCGTCACAATTCTGCTGCAACTTGTCGCACAAAGCGGCGATTCGCTCAGCCTCGATGATCCAATCTCCCATTATCTTCATGGCATACCGAACGGGGAGAAGATCACCCTTCGTGAACCGCCAACATGACAAGCGGCCTGTATGACTACACCCGTGATGCGGCATTCGGCGAAGCTCTGCAGGCTGATTTGACTTGCTCGTGGACAAGTGACGAACTGCTGGCGTTCGCGTTCAACGATAAGTCTCATTCACCGACCAACTTTGAGCCAGGAACGCAATACCAGTATTCAAACACCAAGCGACAACGCGTTCAGTCACGTGCTGGCGGAACAGATCCTGGCACCGCTCGAGCTCAATTCCACAGTATACCTGCGTGGGACAAGCTGCCGCCGCCTGCCGTCCGCGGCTGCCAAGCCTATACTGATCGACTTGGTGACGCTACGGATGGCAAAACGGTCTCGTCGCATCACCGGGGTCGCTGACGCCACATCCGCGAGTTCCACGGTTCTCACCAATGGGCGCTTGGTGTCCAAATCCAGATTGCCGCGCCAGGCACCTCGAACTCTTGCATTGCCGCGTTTATGATCGCGTCGAGCTGGGGGCCTGGCTTAAAGTTTCAGTTGCCAGCGAGACGCTCGAGAGGCCGCACGCCAGCAAAGTGGATAGACAAATCCTGAAAAGGCGCATCGGTTCTCGGTCCCCCCAATTATCGTCGCGTTCCTATAGCCTTCAGTCAGGGGATTTTGGCAATCGGGTGAGCGAGTGGACCTTCCCCACAGATGCTCGGAGCCCGGGAAACTGGCGGCAGCTTCAACGCTCTGCGAGCGTGGCGGTGACGGCCTGGCGCAGTGCGGGCAGCACGTCATTGCCGAACCACGGGTTGCGTCGTTCCCAGGCGGTGGTCCGCCAGGACGGGTGCGGCAGCGCAAAGTGGCGCGGCAGATGCGAGCGGAAGTCGCGCACGTGTTCGGTCATTCCGCGGTGCCCGAGCACATGGTCGAGCGCGTAGCCGCCCACCAGCAAGGTCAGGCGGATTTGCGGCATCATCGCGAGTAGCCGCGCGTGCCAGAGCGGGGCGCATTCAGGACGGGGTGGGGCATCGCCGCCGTTCGGCAGGCGGCCGGGATAGCAAAGACCCATTGGCACGATCGCGACGCGACTTTCGTCGTAGAATGTGTCGCGATCCATTTGCAGCCAGGATCGCAGGCGATCGCCTGAGGGGTCGTTGAACGACAGGCCGGTCTCATGGACCTTGGTGCCCGGCGCCTGGCTGACGATGAGTAGGCGGGCGGTCGTCGAGGCGCGGAAAACCGGACGAGGCCCGAGGGGCAGGTGTGCGGCGCAGACGCAGCAGGCCCGGATTTCAGCGGCGAGACGGGCAAGCGAATGCCCCTCCCCCCGACCCCCTCCCGCGAGGGGAGCGGGAGCAGGCCTCATCCCTCCATTCCCCTCGCGAGAGGGGTGCCACTACGCAATAATGCCCCTTCGCCGCAGCTCACCCACCACCTGCTCCGCCAGCACCTCCGGCGCCGCGCTCAGCGTCGGCAGCCGCATCTCCGGCTCCAGCGGTTCCTCGTAGGGTGCATCCACACCGGTAAAGTTCCTGATCTGCCCCGCGTCCGCCCGCCGGTAGAGCCCCTTCGGATCGCGGCGCCGGCACTCCTCCACTGGCGTATCGACAAAGATCTCCAGAAACTCCCCTTCCGCCACACAATCGCGCGCCAGCATTCGCTCCGCCCGGTAGGGTGAGATGAACGACACCAGGACGATGAGCCCGGCGTCGACGAACAGCTTCGATACCTCGGCGATGCGCCGGATGTTCTCCACCCTATCCGCCTCGGAGAATCCCAGATCGCGATTGAGCCCGTGTCGCACATTGTCGCCGTCGAGGCTCATCGTGTGGCGCCCCTGTGCGTGCAGCGCCTTCTCAACCAGATTGGCGATGGTTGATTTTCCTGCCCCGGACAGCCCGGTGAACCACAGTACCGCCGGCTTCTGCCCCAAAAGACCAGAGCGCGCCGCCTTGTCCACGTCCACTCGGTGCCAGTAGAGGTTGGTGGCGCTCGTACGCAGGTCGGTCACCATCCCGGCGCCGACGGTGTTGCGCGTCAGCCGATCGATCAGGATGAATCCGCCCAGCTCGCGGCTCTCCGCGTAGAGCTCGCACGGCACCCGCTGCGCCAGTGAAATGGACACCTTGCCGATCTCGTTCAGCCCCAGCTCGCGCACCGGCACCTCGGCGAGCGTATCCACATCGAGCCGGCTGGTGATTTCAGTGATCGTGCCGATCACGCTGCGCGAGCCGAGCATGACCAGATAGGCGCGGCCGCGGAACAGCGGCGTCTCGTCCATCCACACCATCCAGGCGGTCACCTGGTCAGCCAGTGCCGGCGAGGGCGCCGTCGCCAGCACATCGCCGCGTGAGACATCGATCTCGCGATCCAGCACCAGCGTCACCGCGTCGCCCGGGATCGCCTCTGCCAGATCGCCATCCATGGTGACGATGCGCGATACCTTGGCCGCGGTGCCGGACACGGCATTCACCACGTCCGCTCCGGGACGAATGGTCCCGGTCGCGACCGTGCCTGCATAGCCGCGGAATGTGTGGTCCGGTCGCGCGACAAGCTGCACTGGCATGCGGAACGCGCGCTCTGCCACGTGCGAGGTCGGTTCCGCGCCCTCCAGCGCCGTCAGCAGCGTCGTGCCCGAATACCACGGCATCCGCGTACTCGCCGAAGTCACGTTGTCACCGTCGCGCGCGCAAACCGGGATCGCGGTTACCGCCAGCGGCCCCAGCTTGCCCAGCAGCGCGTAGAAGTCTGTGACGATCTTGCCGAACACCGCCTGATCGAAGCTGACCAGGTCCATCTTGTTCACCGCGAGAATCACCTGGCGGATGCCTAACAGCGAGGCGATCGCTGCGTGTCGCCGCGTCTGCACCAGCAGCCCCTTGCGTGCATCGACCAGCAGCACGGCGACGTCCGACGCCGATGCGCCGGTGACCATGTTGCGCGTGTACTGCTCGTGCCCTGGCGCGTCGGCCAGGATGAAGCGACGGCGCGGCGTCTCGAAGAAACGATATGCGACGTCGATGGTAATGCCCTGATCGCGCTCAGCCGACAGACCATCGACCAGCAGTGCATAGTCGATGCCGCCCTGCACCGTGCCGAAACGTTTGCTGTCTCGATCCAGCGCGGCCATCACGTCATCGGGGATGGTGCCGCATTCGAACAGCAGCCGGCCGATCAGCGTGGACTTGCCATCATCGACCGAGCCACAGGCCAGTACGCGCAGCAAGGAGTTTGGCATCAGAAGTAGCCCTCGCGCTTCTTCTTCTCCATCGAGGCGTCCTGGTCCTGGTCGATCAATCGCCCGGCGCGTTCCGAAACCCGCGTAGTACGCATCTCGGCGACGATTTCTTCCAGGTTGGCGGCAGCTGATTCGACTGCCGCGGACAGGGGATAGCAGCCGAGCGAGCGGAATCGTACCAGTCGCTCCACCGGCTGCTCGCCAGCCCGGAACTGCATCCTTGCGTCGTCAACCACGATGATCAGGCCGTCGCGCTCCACCGTTGGTCGGGGCGCGGCAAAGTACAACGGAACAACGTCGATGCCCTCAGCCAGGATGTAGGTCCACACATCCAGCTCGGTCCAGTTGGACAGCGGGAACACCCGCAGCGTCTCGCCCGGCGCCAGGGTCCCGTTGTAGAGGTGCCAGAGTTCCGGTCGCTGACGCTTCGGGTCCCAGCTATGTCCCGGTCCGCGCACCGAGAACACCCGTTCCTTGGCACGCGAGCGCTCCTCGTCGCGCCGTGCACCGCCGATCGCCACGTCGTACTTGCCTTCTGTCAAGGCCTGCTTCAGCGCGTCGGTCTTCATCACCTGGGTATAGATGCTGCTGCCATGTTCGAACGGATTGATGTTCTGCCGCAGCCCCTCGGGATTGGTGTGCACGCGCAGATCGAGACCGAGCCGTTTCGCTGTGGCGTCCCGGAATCGGATCATGTCGCGGAACTTCCAGGTCGTATCGATGTGCAGCAGCGGGAATGGCGGCTGCGCCGGGAAGAACGCCTTGCGCGCCAGGTGCAGCAGCACCGATGAGTCCTTGCCGATCGAATACAGCACCACTGGCCGCGCCGCCTGGCCGGCGACTTCGCGCAGGATGTGGATACTCTCGGCCTCGAGTGCCCTCAGATGCGGCGGATGGGTTGTCGACAAGGCGAGTCTGTGCTCCTCAAATGTGCCAGCCGCGCACCGAACGGCCCTGCCTCTAGTCCAGCGGGCAGCCCAATGTAAATGGCGATCACGGACCGATTTGCGCTAGGCTGACTGAGGGGAAGCTTCAAGCGAAGGAAACCTATGGCGATCGCGCCCGGACGACGTTGGCGAAAGCTTGCCGTTCCGGTCGACATGGTTGACCGCGCCCCGCGTGCCGCGGTGGACGTCGCCTTGGTATTGGCTGTCGACAGCTCGGGCAGCATCAGTGAGCAGCGCCTGACCATGCAGATCCAGGGCTACGTTGATGCGCTGCGGCACCCGTCGTTCGTCGAGGCGGTGGGGGGCGGCCGCCGCGGACAGATCGGTCTCACCTACGTCACCTGGACCGACGCGCGCCGGCAGGAGCAGGTGGTGCCATGGCGGGTGATCAAGGACCAGCTCAGTGCCAACGCCTTTGCCCAGGCGATCCACGACGCGCTGCGTCCCCTACCAGGATGGACCTCGATCAGCGGCGCGATCGACTTCTGCACCGGATTGCTGATGAGCTGTGGCTACATCGCGACGCGGCGCGTGATCGACATCTCGGGCGACGGCGCCAATAACGACGGCCGGCCGGTCACCGAGGCTCGCGACGCTGCCGTCGCCGCCGGCGTGACCATCAATGGACTGCCGATCATCGAGGTCGAGCCCAACCTCGAACAGTATTACCGCGACAACGTCATTGGCGGACCCGACGCATTCGTCGTGGTGGCGGGCGAAAGCGCCGCCTTCGGTTCCGCGATCCTGCGGAAGCTGTTGGTCGAGGTCGCCGGCATTCGTTTGCCTGGCGCGGCCTGACATGACCAAAAATCGCTAAGCTTCCAACACGGCCCGCACGGTAGCGGCGAGTTCGTGGCGGCGGTACGGCTTGCGGATCATGATGTCAGGCGCCACCGCTTCTACCGGCGCGGCGTCCAGCTCCGATCGGAAATACCCGCTGGTGAACAACACCTTCAAACCGGGTCGGAGCCGCTGTGCTGCGGCGGCCAGCTGGTGGCCGGTCATGCCATTCGGCATGACTACGTCGGTGAACAGCAGGTCGAAGGTTTTGCCGTCCTGTAGGATCTCCAGCGCCAACGGCGCACTGCCTGCCTCACTGACCCGGTAGCCGAGCGAGATAAGGTGGCGGCGCGCCACCGAGCGCATCTCGGTGTTGTCGTCAACCACAAGGATAAACTCGTTCCCCTGTGGCAAGGGTATCTCCGTGGCCTCGATGGCCTCGGAGACTTCCAGGCCCTGAGCCCGTGGCAGATAGAGCCGCACCATTGTGCCGAGGCCCGGTTCGCTCTCGATCCGCAGGTGACCGCCGGACTGCTTGGCAAAGCCGAAGATCATGCTGAGGCCAAGACCGCTGCCCGTGCCGATTTCCTTTGTGGTGAAGAAGGGCTCGAGCGCGCGGTCCAGCACCTCGCGCGGCATGCCGGTGCCGGTGTCGCTCACCGACAGCATGACATAGTCGCCGGGCTTCACCTCCTCGTCCGGCTCACCCGGTGCAAGGTGCGTATTCGCCGTCGCGATCGAGATCGTCCCGCCATACGGCATGGCATCGCGCGCGTTGATCGCCAGATTGAGCAGCGCGTCGCCCACCTGCGAAGGGTCGGCACGCGTCGGCCACAACTGATCGGCCAGGGTCGTGGCGATGGTGATCTGCTCGCCGAGCAGCCGCTGCACGATCGCGATATGGTTCGGCAGATAGGCATTCAGGTCGATCCGTTGCGGTTGCAACGTCTGGCGGCGGGCGAAGGCGAGCAGGCGACGCGTGAGATCGGCACCACTGAGTGCGCTGTTCAGAATCTCCTTTGCCAGACTGGCCTGGTCCGGGTTGCGAGCCGTATCGATCAGAAACTCCACGTTGCCGATGATGACACCGAGAAGATTGTTGAAATCATGGGCAATGCCGCCCGTGAGCTGTCCGACCGCCTCCATTTTCTGCGCCTGGCGCAGTTCCGCCTCTACCCGCTTTTCATGGGTGATGTCTCTGACCAGGAAGAGCAGGAGTGCCTTCCGTCCCCCCCATCCACTCAACTGGGTTAGGCGGCTGCGCGTCCACGCGATTGCACCTGAGTGGGTAACGTGTCGCATTTCTGCATCGCCGAGGACATCACGGCTGAAGCGGCTTGCTTGCTCGACGGCATCGCTCAGCAGCTCGCGGTCATCGATGTGGACCAGATCAAAAAGATTACGGCCGATCATCGCGTCGGAAGGATAGCCAAGCATCTGGCAGAAGGCCGGGTTGGCCTGGACGATGTGTCGCCCATCCGGCTCGACCAGCACTTTGCCCATTGGGCTCTCTTCGAAAATGCTCCGGAAGAGCTGCTCGCTCTCCCGCAACGCGCCCGACTGCGACTCAGCCAGTCGTTCGCTGCGCCGCAGGTCGCGGCGCATCAGGCCGAAGATGAAGCCGAGCAGAGCAATGCTGCCGGCCGAGCCGAGCACAACTGAAGCAAAGGCGGTTCTGCCGAGTGAAGCGCTGGCGGCGGAACGTTCGGCGATCAGCCGCTCTTCGCCGTCGAGGTGTTGCTCGATTGCCGCGCCAATGGCTTGTGTGCGCGCGATGCTGGTTGCCAGTTCAGGTGGCAGGGACCTGCCGATGGGACCCGGCTCGATCGGCGTCAGCGATGCTGCCAACGCCGCGGAATCCTGCGTGATCAGCGACGACACCCGTTCGAGCCGGTCGGGATCGCTGCCGTCCTCGGCCACCAGATCGCGCAGGCGCTGCAACTTTGCGGGCATCTCGGCCTGGGCCTTGCGATACGCGCCGAGCAGCTGCGGATCGCCGTAGACCCGGTAGGTGCGCTGGTCGCGGCCGCTGGCATCCGACAGGTCCCCGATCCGTTCCAGCAGCAGGATCAATTCGAGCGAGCGCTCCGTCTCGGCGCTGGTCCTCGCCAGATCACGCAGCGAAACGAACGCGATCACGCCGTTGGCGACAATGGGCAGCAAGGCGAGCAGCAGGAATGCTAGCCGAGGCATGTGGCCGCGCGTGTAAATTCCCGCCCTGATCGAGTCGCCCATTGTGCAACCGACGATTGAGGGTTCGCAACCGTAGGGTAGCAACCTCTGCCGCTGGGCGCCAACGCAATAGTATGTCAGGCCGGGATCAGCTTGACGCGCCTGCCTTGGACGCCAAGTGCGACGCGCCCCTGTTTCAATGCCAGCGCATCCTCGCCGAAGACCTCGCGGCGCCAGCCGTGCAGCGCGGCGATGTCGGGGGCATCTTCGGTCGCCAGCCGGTCGATGTCGTCCGAACTGGCGACCAGCCGGGCCGCCACGTGATGATCCTCGCATTTGGCGGCGAGGAGCACCTTCAGCAGCGACACCAGCGCCGGTGACGGTCGCGCGCCGGCGCGCGAGCGTGGTGCCTCGGGAAGCGCATCATCCGGTAGCGCCTTCGCCTCCGCGATCGCGGCCAACAGCGATGCGCCGGTGCGGCCCTCGGCGAAGCCACGGCTGATGCCGCGTGCCCGCGCTAGCTGCTCCGGATCGCCCGGTGCAGTCGCGGCAATCTCCAGCAGCGTCTCGTCGCGCAGCAGACGTTGGCGCGGGATGTTCACCCGCTGCGCCTCGCGTTCGCGCCACGCCGCCAGCGCGCGAACCATGCCGAGAAAGCGGCGGCTATTGCTGCGCGGCCGCAGCCGCTCCCACATCGTCTCGGGGTCGGCACGATAAATCGTGGGGTCAGCCAGTTCCGCCATCTCCTCGCCCACCCAGTCGAGCCTGCCGTCCTGCCGCAGCCGGGCGCGCAGGCTCGTATAGACCGTGCGGAGGTAGGTGACGTCGGCGGCGGCATAGGTGATCTGTGACGCCGACAGGGGCCGTGCCGACCAGTCGCTGAAGCGGTGCGCCTTGTCGATCGTCCCGCCGGCCAGTGCCGAGACGAGTGCATCGTAGCCGACCTGTTCGCCGAAGCCCGCCACCATGGCGGCAATCTGGGTATCGAACAGCGGCCGGGGCACATCGCCGAAACGCAGGACAAAGATCTCGATGTCCTGTCGCGCTGCGTGGAACACCTTCATCACCGCTTGATTGCCGAGCAGGTGCCCGAGTGGGGCGAGATCGATTGCCGGTGCCTGTGCATCGATCACCGCAACCTCGTGGTCGCCGGCGAGCTGCACGACGCAGAGCTCGGGCCAATAGGTGCGCTCGCGCATGAATTCGGTATCGACGGTCACGAATTCCTCCGCCGCGAGGCGGTCGCATAGCGCCTGAAGGGCTTCGGTGGTGGCAATGAGTGTCGGCGGCGGGAATCCGGAGCGGGGCGGGCGAGGCATCGGGCGGTTGTACACGGCAGCGGGGGTTAGGCAAAAAACATCTATCGCTTCTCCAGCTTGACTTGCTGGAACTGCCGGGGCTTGTCTGCCGGCCCTCCATCCAAACCGGGACAGCCACGATGCACGCCTATCGCACCCATACCTGCGGCGCGCTGCGCGCTACCGATGCCGGGCAGACCGCCCGTCTCTCGGGGTGGGTGCATGCCAAGCGAGACCACGGTGGCCTGCTGTTCATCGACTTGCGCGATCATTACGGCATCACGCAATGCGTGTTTCCCGCCGGCTCGCCTGCCTTCGCTGCGGCCGACGCGGTACGGCCGGAGAGCGTGGTCACCGTCACCGGACAGGTGGTCCCACGCGAGGCGGGCACGGTGAACCCGCGTCTGCCCACCGGCGAGGTCGAACTGCGGGTCGCCGACCTGGTCGTGCAATCCGTGGCCGAGGTGCTGCCAATGCAGGTGGCCGGCGACGAGAAGTTCCCTGAGGACATTCGCCTGAAGTACCGCTTCATCGACCTGCGCCGCGAGAAACTGCACCGGAACATCATGCTGCGTTCCGGGGTGATCGCCTCGATCCGCCGGCGTATGATCGAGGCGGGCTTCACCGAGTTCCACACGCCGATCCTGACCGCCAACTCCCCCGAGGGCGCCCGCGCGTTCCTGGTGCCGGCTCGGCTGCATCCCGGCACGTTCTATGCACTGCCGCAGGCGCCACAGCAGTTCAAGCAATTGGTGATGGTTGCGGGCTTCGACCGCTACTTCCAGATCGCGCCGTGCTTCCGCGACGAGGCCGCGCGCGCCGACCGCTCGCCTGGCGAATTCTATCAGCTCGACTTCGAGATGAGCTACGTCACCCAGGAGGACGTCTTCGCGACGATCGAGCCAGTGCTCGCCGGCGTCTTCGAGGAATTTGCCGAGGGTCGTGCGGTCGACGCGCTCCCGTTCCGCCGCATTCCATACGACACGGCGATGCTGGAATTCGGCACGGACAAGCCGGACCTGCGCAATCCGCTGCGGATCAGCGATGTCACGCAGCACTTCGGCGGTTCGGGCTTCGGGTTGTTTGCGCGAATCGCCGCGTCGGGCGGTGTGGTGCGCGCGGTGCCGGCACCGGGTGCGGCGTCGCAGCCGCGTAGTTTCTTCGACAAGCTGAACGAGTGGGCAAGGGCCGAAGGCGCCGGCGGCCTCGGCTACATCGTTTACGAGGCGGACGGGCCGAAGGGGCCGATCGCACGCAATCTCGAAGCGGACCGCGCCGAAGCAATTCGTGCGGCCTGCGGACTTGGGCCTGGCGACGCAGTGTTCTTCGTCGCCGGCAAGGTTGAGACGGCGGCCAGGTTCGCCGGCACGGTGCGCACCCGGCTTGCGGAGGAACAGGGCCTGGGCGAGACCGGCGCGTTTCGCTTTTGCTGGATCACCGATTTCCCAATGTTCGAGCTCAACGAGGAATCCGGAAAAGTCGATTTCAGCCACAATCCGTTCAGCATGCCGCAGGGCGGGCTGGAGGCGCTGAACTCGCAGGACCCGCTGACCATCAAGGCGTTCCAATACGACATCGTGTGCAACGGCGCCGAGTTGTGTTCCGGAGCTATCCGCAATCACCGTCCGGATATCATGGTCCGCGCCTTCGAGATCGCCGGCCATCCGCCTGAGGAGGTGGAGAAACGCTTCGGCGGGATGCTGAACGCGTTCCGCTATGGTGCGCCGCCCCATGGTGGGGCCGCGCCCGGCATCGACCGCATCGTGATGTTGCTGGCGGACGAGCCGAACATACGCGAGGTGATCCTGTTCCCGCTCAACCAGCAGGGCGAGGACCTGATGATGGGCGCACCGGCCGAAGTGCCGCCGGAGCGACTGAAGGAGCTGCATTTGCGGCTCGACCTGCCGCCCAAGGCGAGGACCGCCGCGGGGTAACGAACCGTCGCTTCGTCTGATCCTCGCTGGCGGATCGGTGCCCGCGTCCTTATGTTCGCGCATTCCCGCACTGGAGTTTCCCTTCATGCGCCCATCTGCCCTGTCGGCAGCCGTCCTTGCCCTGTGCGCCGTCATGGCACTCCCCGCCGATGCCGCGGGTCTCAATACTGCGTCCGCCGCCCATCGGGCGCTGTACAATCTAACCCTCGCCACCAGCCGCGGCGGCGACGTCGTCGCGGCGCGCGGCACGATGGGGTACGAGGTCATGGATGCCTGTGACGGCTGGGCGGTCCGCCAGCGCCTGTCCATGACACTGACCAACAGCGAGGGCCAGGACATCCAGATGGTATCCGACTACGCCACCTGGGAATCCAAGGATGGGCTGAAATTTCGCTTCCACATGAAGCAGACCACCGATACCGCGGTGACCAGTCAGACCGATGGCGACGCGCAATTGGAGCGTACGGGCGGCCCGGGTGAGGCGCACTACACCGTCCCGTCGGACACCACAAAGAAGCTGCCGCCGGGGACACTGTTCCCGATGGCCCATACCTCGGCGATCCTGGCCGCCGCGGAGTCCGGCAAGAAGTTCCTCGCCCTGCCGCTGTTCGACGGCACCGACGATACCGGGTCAGAGGACAGCTTTATCGTCGTGCTGGACTGGAAGAAGCCGGAGGCCAACAAGTATGCGTTCCTGTCCAACCTACCCAGCACGCGCGTCCGCCTGGCATTCTTCGACCATGACGCGAAGAGCGAAGTGCCGACCTATCAGGTAGGCATGCGCTACTGGGAGAACGGTGTGGCCGACAATCTCCAGATGGACTTCGGCGATTTCGTGATGGACGCGAAAATGGCAGACCTCACCCCACTGCCGCACAAGTGCTGAGACCGGGCGGGATCAGATCAGCCCCTGCCGCTGGAACAGATCGATCAGCACAAGGTTGACGTTGAACTTGAACGCGTCCGTGTCTCGAACGGTCTGCACCACCCGTTCGATCGGCCAGAGTTCGAACGCCTCGACCTCGCCATCGGCTGGGCGGGGACGGAATTCCTCTGGCAGGTCCAGGTCATAGCAGTGCAGCAGGTCGCGGCGTAGCCCCTCGGGCCGTTCCATCGCATAGGTGACGGTGGCTACCAGCACCGCCTGGCGGGCCAGTGAGTCCGGGATCGCCGCCTCCTCGTCTGCCTCCTTCACCAGCGTCTCCGCCGGTGTGAGACCTGAAGGCACACCACCCGCCACGATGTGGTCGAGCTTCGAGGGATCGAGCAGCTTGTTGGCGGCGCGGCGCGCGACCCACACATGCAGCCCATCGGGCCGACGCACCAGGCCGTTCACGTGCACGCCCTCCGCCATCACCCCGAAGCTGGGCAGCGCACCGCGATCGAGCCGCGCCAACACAGGGCCTTCGGGCTCGGCACGGATATCGAACTCCTCGCGCCGCCAGCGGTAGCAGCCGGCATCGGCAAGCTGCCGCGCGATCGCCGGAAGCACGGTCGCATCGGCCAGCGTCACCCCATCCGGCCCCGCGCTGATCTCTGGGAAGGCCCCGAGCTTCATCGCGAGGTCCGGCTTCACCCATCCGACCTGCGCCTTTCGGATCCGGAATGGCAGCCGCGCGCCGGGCAGCTCCACGTTGTTGCAATTGCGAACATGGCGCAGAAAGCCGGGTTCCATCGTCTCGCCTTTCAAACTGATGAATTCAATGCCACATGCCGGCAATGCGACGAACCTCACCCGGCGCGGCCGTCCCCCTCAGTCTGGCACACTCCCAACGGTCGGGTATCAACACGATACGCTCGCTGCTGCCATATCTTTGGCCCGAGCACGACCCCGGCACCAAGCTTCGCGTGGTCCTTGCCATGGGCCTGCTGCTGGCGGCCAAGCTCGCCACGGTCGCCGTGCCGTTCATCTATGGTCGCATCGTCGATGCGCTGGCGCCCAAGGACAATACAGCGCTGCTCGCCGTCCCGCTGGGCCTGGTGATCGGCTATGGCCTGCTGCGCGTCGGTTCCGCCGCGTTCGGCGAACTGCGGGACGCGCTGTTCGCCAAGGTGCAGCAGAGGGCGGTCCGCACCGCGGCGCGCCGCACGTACCAGCATCTGCATGCGCTCAGCATGCGCTTCCATCTCGACCGCCAGACCGGTGCGCTGGCGCGTGCGATCGACCGCGGCTCGCAGGGCATCCAGTCCGTGCTGCGGCTTGCTGTGTTCAACGTGGTGCCCATAGTGATCGAACTGGTGCTGGTCACCGCGATCATCTGGCACCTGTTCGACTGGCGCTTCGCCGCCATCACGTTCAGCGCGGTGGTCAGCTACGCCGGCTTTACCATGAGCTTCGCCGCGTGGCGCTCGCGCATCCGGCGCGCGATGAACGACACCGACAACGACGCAAGCACCAAGGCGCTCGATAGCCTGCTGAACTACGAGACGGTGAAGTATTTCGGCAATGAGCCGCACGAGGTGGCGCGCTACGACGCCGCACTGGCGCGTTACGAAGGGGCTGCCGTGCGTGTGCAGGTCTCACTGAACCTGCTGAACATCGGCCAGGCGTTCATCATCGCCGGGGGGCTGACGCTGATCATGCTGATGGCGGCGCGTGAGGTGCGCGGCGGTTTGATGACCGTCGGGCAGTTCGTGCTCGTGAACACGTATCTGATGCAGCTTTATCAGCCGCTGGGCTTTCTCGGCATGGTCTACATGACGATCAAGCAGGGGTTGGTGGACATGGAGCAGATGTTTCGCCTGCTCGAGGTCGAACGCGATATCGCTGATCGTCCCGGCGCCATCGCGTTGGCGATGCATCTGGCTGATGGACCGGCGGGCGAGGTGCGGTTCGACGACGTGCACTTCGGCTATCGTCCTGACCGCGAGATCCTGCGCGGCGTCGATTTCACCGTGCCGGTTGGCCGCAAGCTGGCAATCGTCGGGCCGACCGGCGCGGGCAAATCCACCATCAGCCGGCTGCTGTTCAGATTTTACGATGTCACACAGGGCCACATCCGCATCGACGGCCAGGATATCCGTGATGTGACGCAGGAGAGCCTGCGCGCGGCGATCGGGGTGGTGCCACAGGACACCGTGCTGTTCAACGACACGATCCGCTACAACATCGCCTATGGTCGCGTCGGCGCCACGCAGGAGGAGATCGAGCTCGCGGCGCGGCTGGCGCAGGTGCACGACTTCATCGTCTCGCTGCCCGAAGGCTACGACACGCGTGTCGGCGAGCGCGGCCTGAAGCTGTCGGGTGGCGAGAAGCAGCGCGTGGCAATCGCGCGCACCATTCTGAAAGATCCGCGCATCCTGATCCTGGACGAGGCAACGAGTGCGCTGGACACGCGAACCGAGCAGGACATTCAGGCGGCACTGCGCGCGGTGGCGCGACATCGCACAACGCTGGTGATCGCGCATCGGCTCTCGACCGTGGTGGATGCCGACGAGATCATCGTGCTGGCTGACGGTCGCGTGGCGGAGCGCGGGAGGCACGCAGCGTTGCTGGCGCGCGACGGGCTATATGCTCGGATGTGGGCCATGCAGGCCGAGCAGGAGACAGAACGGGAGATCGCGGATTGATGCCGCGACTACCATCCCTGAGGAGAGGCGGACGATGACGGACGAACAACCACCGGAAGATCTGGGTCACGCGGGCGCTGTGGTGGACAAGGCGATCGAATACATGGTCGGTCAGAACATAGGCGCGCTGTCGATTGCTTCGGCGCTGCTTGGTGGCGCAATGGCGCTGCTGGCGCGCAGCGTGGCGGATGAGGCGATCGTGCAGATACTGAACAACGCGATTGCCAGCGTGCAAAGCGGGGAACTTCGGGGGGTGGATGTCAGCAGAGGTTGATGAGCTGATGCCGGCATAAGGCCCCAGCGCAATCTTGTCCCTCAACGCCGGCAGCGCGTAGCCTCTCCTCGGCGAGGTCCAAATAAAGGAGAGGCCCATGGGAAAGCTTGAGGGGAAGGTCGCCCTGGTAACCGGCTCCGGCCGCAATATCGGCCGCGCGACGGTGCTGCGGCTGGCTGGCGAAGGCGCGCACGTCGTCGTCAACGCCCGCACCAATCAGGCCGAGGCTGATGCCGTCGTGCGCGAAGCCAAGGGCCTTGGCGTGAAGGCGCTCGCCGTGGTTGCCGACGTCGCCAGCAAGGATCAGGTCGAGGCAATGGCGGCCCGCGCGCTGTCCGAGTTCGGCCGCGTCGATATCCTGATCAACAACGCCGCGATCCGGCCGCACAAGCCCTTCACGGAGCTGACGGCGCAGGATTGGGAAGCGGTCAGGGGTGTCGTTTTGGACGGTGCACTGTACCTGACGCGCGCGGTCATCAATTCGATGGTCAAGAACAAGTATGGGCGCATCCTGTTCTTCACCGGCGAAGGCGCGTTCATCGGCGGCAACGGACGCGCGCATGTCTCCGCGGCCAAGATGGGCCTGGTCGGCTTCGCGCGTGGGTTGGCCTCGGAGTTCGCCCCGCACAACATCCGGGTCAACGTGGTTTCGCCCGGCAGCATCGATACCACGCGCGCCAATCCCGAGTGGTATCAGGGACGCACGCCGAACGCCGCTGGCATACCGCTTGGGCGTCAGGGCAAGCCGGACGAGATCGCCGCCACCTGCCTGTTCCTGGTCACTGACGACGGCGGCTTCATCACCGGGCAGACGATTCACGTCAACGGCGGGAGCGCATACTACTGATTACTGTTCCGATCGCCGGAGATCGCCGCATGCCGCGGCCGGTCGACGCGATCGAGCGCGATCTGTTAGGCTTGCCCGGATATCCGCCCGTCCAGGAGAAAAACGGATGAACGAAACGCAGACCTTATCCCAGCGCGCCGACGCGCTCGAAGAGCAAATGAGCCGTGAGCTGGACTACATCGTCATCAAGTCGCGCCTCTACAGCATGGCCGAGGGCGACATGGGGCCGGCGCCGAACGCCGCGGCTATGATGGCCAAGAATCCGAACGCGCGTGTGCTGATGGGCGATGATCCGCGCCTGCCGGCGATGCCGGAGAAGCCGACGCTGATGGACTTCTTCAAGTACCGCTTCGGCCCCGCAGCGCACCTGCTGCAAAGCGCCAGGCACGCGGTAAATGCCGGGCTGCCCGAGAACATGGTACTCGCCTGCCTGCTGCACGATATTTCGACGATCGGCTTCATCCGCGGTGACCACGGCTACTGGGGCGCGCAACTCGTGGAGCCGTATGTGGACGAGGAGGTCACCTGGGCGATCCGCGCGCACCAGGTGCTGCGCTTCTATCCCGACGAATCTGTCGGCTACGAGTACCCGCAATCCTACGTCAAGGCGTTCGGTGCTGATTACCGGCCCGACGCTTATGTCGAGGAAGACTATCAGCGGATGCGGAAGCACAAATGGTACATGTCGGGGCGGATGATCACGGTCCATGACATCTACTCGTTCGACCCGAACGTGAAGGTCGAACTGGAGGAATTCACCGACGTGATCGGCCGTAACTTCCGGCAGCCGGAACAAGGCCTCGGCTTTGACAACAGCCCGGTCGCCCACATGTGGAGAGCGATGATCCGGCCGGCGAAGTATCTGTAGCAACCGACTGACAAACCGACACCGGCCGGCCCGACCGCAATGGCATGATCGGGCCCCGGGTCAGGCTGCACAATAGGGGGAGAAAGAATGTCGGCCGCCGGCCCATCACGCCAGCTTCGTCGCATGCAGTGGATCGCGATCATTCTCGTCACTGCAGCCATCGCGATGAATTACATGGATCGCTCAACCTTGGCGATCGGCAACCTGAAGATCCGCGAAGAGTTCGGTATCAGCGCAACTGCGATTGGCGCGTTGGGCTCGGCCTGGGCACTCACCTACGGACTCGCCCAGTTGCCATCCGGCTATCTGCTCGATCGGGTCGGACCGAAACTTCTGGTTGGACTGTCGATGATCGTCTGGTCGCTGTTCCAGGCAGCGGGTGGGCTCGCCGGCAGCTACTTCCAGTTGATGCTGTCACGCATCGGTCTCGGCGCCACCGAGGCGCCGTGCTTTCCTTCGGCAACGCGTTCGGTCAGCGATTGGTTCGATGTCAAGCATCGCGGGACGCCGAGCGGCGTCTATACGTCGGGCGCCTATATCGGACCCACGCTCGCACCGCCAATTCTGACCGGCCTGATGCTCGCCTTCAATTGGCGGGTGATGTTCATCGTCATGGGACTGGCTGGGATCGCCGGTGCCGCGATCTGGTTCCTGATCTACCGTGATCCCAGATCGCAGGCACTGGAACCGCAGGACGCGGAGTATCTGCGGGCCAACCGCGAAGCCAAATCCTCGGTCACACTGCGCGAGTGGACGTCGCTGTTTCGCTTTCGCGCCATGTGGGTACTGATGCTTGGCGCTTTCTGCACCGGCTACATCACATGGATGTACCAGACCTGGCTACCGGCCTATCTGGAAATGCAGCAACACATCAGCATCGGCAAGACCGGACTGCTCGCCTCGGTGCCGCTGATCTGTGCGTTCTTCGGGGCGCTGTCCGGCGGATGGGTATCGGACCGGCTGGTCAGGGGTGGCATGGAACTGATCGCCAGCCGCCGTCTGCCATTGATCCTCGGTCTGCTCGGTTCGGCGGTCTTCACCGGACTTGCCGCGGTCGCGACCGGCGCCGGCATGGCGGTCATCTGCATCGCAATATCGATGTTCTGCATGCAGTTTGGCATCACCTGCAAATGGATCCTGGTGACAGCGATCACGCCGCAGGCCTATTGCGCCTCGGCTGCCAGCAATCAGAACTTTGCGGGCTTCCTCGGCGGCACGCTGTCGCCGGTGCTGACCGGGTTTATCGTGGACGTGACAGGTTCATTCGTGGTCGCTCTGGCGATCGGTGCCGTCATCACGCTGATCGGCGCGGCGCTGTTCCAGTTCTTTATGACAACGGTGATCGACGAAGGCGAGCTGGAGAAGTTCGCGCATGCGCCGGCCTGATCGTTGCGCGCTTCCCGGCGAGCCGTGCCCGAGGACGGGTCGGCTCGCCGCCGAGCGAACCGGCTACATCTTCACTTCGCTGATCTGAATCACCGGCTGGATGTTGGTGTAGTTCGGGACGTCCGCCAGGAGCTCCTGCGCGTGCGGCAAAAAGGCCGCCTCGAACGCCGCCAGCAATTCGAAGTAAAGGTGGCCCATCGCGGCATAGGTCGGCGGTGCGCCAGGAGCGCCACCCGCCAAACCTTGCTCGACCGCCATGCTCTTGCAGGCCGCGCCGACTGTCTGCTGAACCAAGGGCATGTGGCGCTTGCAGTAATATTCCATATCGAACTTCTTGTTCTCGCCGGCCGGATAGAACACGCTCACTTTGATCATTCGAACATACCTCCCGAGGTCACGCCGCTGCCTCAAGGCCGGCGGCGGCTGCGACTTTAGCCTGGACTCCGCCTCAGCTTAACCCGCCGATGGCGCAGTCGAGCGACGGTTCGCGAATACCCGTGACGATCCAGCTGTTTGCCTGCGGGTTCCTCGCAGCGATAAAGGTGTAGAGACAGCGAGTGACCGTCTGCTCGCCGCCGACGAACTGTGTGTCAGTCGTCTTGCGGCCCTTCTTGTCCTTGTCTGTCGTGGTCACGGCTGACACTGGCGTGGTATCCGCCGATACCTTGGACCATTGGAAGGCGCGGGTTCCGTTGCCCAGATCGATCTGATTGATCGGCGGACCATAGGTCAACTCGACGGCCCGAATGTCCTGCCCCACATAGCTGCGCATCGTGTCTGCAACACAGCCCACGAGGAGCGCTGTCGCGACGCTGGCCGCCAGAGCGAACCTCATGCTTTCCGGTCCCCGCGAAACTTCGAGGCCCAATATAGTTCACCTGCTCAGGCGCGATAGCTGGCTACCCGCGAACCGTGAGGACAATGCCAAAGACGTCCTGTGATGGCGTCGCTGCTGGTTGCACCACGACCGGCGGCTGCGTCTGGGTGAACCCGACGTTCGTGAGCAAGCCCTTCAACCTGTCCGTTCGCTGCAGCGACAGGTAAGACGCCTGTCCCTGAACAATCGCTTCGGGTTCGATCGCCACCTGCATGATGCGAGGGTCCAGCATGGCCTGCGTCACGCTCGCCACGGCGTAGTAGCCGCACCCCGTCAGATCCGCTCGTCCGCTGACGAAGAGAGACGACGCCGGAAACCTGATCCTCGTCCCGTTCGGGAGGTATTCGATGTTTGCCGCGCGATTGCAAATCTGGGAAGGATTGAGCCCTGTCGTGACCCTGTTGGACAGCATTTGCGTGCTCGAGGGCTCGGAGCACGCACTCAAGGCAAGCAGGGCTGCGAAGGCAGGCATAAGTGTTGGGGGCATCTGCATCACCACTCTGTCAGGCGCATCCCAAGTCTATCGTGACGATAGCGCATTGGGAACGGAGAAAGTATGTATGCGCTGCGCGCTTGCTGCATGTCTCATCATGCCACGTTGCCGGCCACGATGAGCGCCGCCCAGGTCATCAGGCCAAAGCCGAGCGGCCGGCTCAGCTTTTTGCCCCAGGCTGCGTTCTTTTCGATCGCCATGACCGCGCCCAGCACCAGCATGTAGCCGACGTTGCCGGTACCGACGACAAACATCAGCAGCATGATCGCCCAGCAGCAGCCCACGCAGAACAGGCCGTGATGCGCGCCGAGCATAAACGCATCGCGCCACGGCGAAACCCCGTGCCAGTGCTGCACGATGAAGCCGAGCGGCGTGCGGCATTTGTCGAGGCAGTGGTATTTCAGCCGGCTGAACTGGAACAGCCCCGCGATCATCAGCACGCAGGCACCCAGCGCCCAGCCATTCAGCACGAGCCATGCCGATCGCCAGACCAGACTGTGCAGCACCGCATCGAGCGCATGCGCCACCACGCCGAACGCGAGCCAGACGAGCAGATAGCCGGCGACGAGAAGCGCGACCAGCAGGCTCCGATCGCCGCGCGCCGCGGTCAGCCGGTCAAAGCGATGCAACAACGGCAGCACGGTGGGCAGCATCATTGCCGCGATCATCAGCAACCAGCCGCCAGCATAGAGCAGACCCGGCAGTAACAACGCGCCCGCCGGCAGGGCGCGGCAGATGCTCGCTGCGAAGCCGATGTCAGTCCAGCGGCCATGGTCGAGGTAGCGGCCGTACGGCGTACGCTCCCACAGCGACAGCGCGACCCAGGCGGTGCCGATCAGGCAAAGCATGATCGGCACCAGCCAGTCCCGTCTGTGCGCGACCGGCATAAGGCGGCCGGAAGCTACGTCAGGCGTCAAACACGAACGTGCTTTGCAACGCGTTGTGCCCGGTCATGTCGAGATCGTGGCCGAGTGCCGGGTGTTTCGAGCGATAGCGCGTCGCCTTGCCGACGAAGACCGGCGCGCCCGGGACGGTCGAGAAGACCGTGTTGGCGAGTACAGTGGTTGAGCCGTCGGGGCCTAGATACGGCTCGAGATCGGCGGAGGTGACATCAGAGATCCGCAGCGTGCCGCGTCCCTCGTTGACATCAAAGGTGATCGGCGCGCGTTCCACCGAGACCACCTCGCCGACCAGCTTCGCGATGTCCGCGATCGGTCCGCCGAGTTGGCCGGTATAGGCCTTCAGGAGCGCTTCCTGCTGCGTGTCGGACGCGCCGCTGTCGACGTAGACGGCGACGCGGAAGTTGCCCTGCAAGACGTTACCCGGGATATG
Organism: uncultured Alphaproteobacteria bacterium; assembly: GCA_963818775.1. Taxonomy (GTDB): domain Bacteria; phylum Pseudomonadota; class Alphaproteobacteria; order Acetobacterales; family Acetobacteraceae; genus JAMXLO01. The sequence goes on from CAWFUF010000024.1 coordinate 192,446, forward strand.
GCACACGAAGGCGATGGTGCGGCCGGTCACGTCCACTCCGTCGATCTGGCCGGCATCAAAATGGTAGGCCATGGCGCTGTCGCAGGTGCCATTGTCGGGATCCTCGCCGATCCAGCAGGGACACAGAACGCGACAGTCGCAGACTTCGAGCAGGCGTCCTTCCAGATGATAGGCCATTGCAAAGCTTCCCCTATGGTTTTGGTTTTGGCTGTTCGTTTTTGAGTCGCGAGGCCAAGCGGCGCCCGCACCGGCGACGTTATCTGGCTTCCCGGATCAGCCAGAACACAAAACCGTGTGGCGGTCTCCAATGCCACGCTTGACCTCCTGGCCGCCATTGGCGATAAGCCGCGCCTCCCGTTTCGAACAGGGGTCGCCTGCAATGTCTCGCCGCTGCCAGATCACCGGCAAGGGCGTGCTGACCGGCAACAACGTCAGCCACGCCAACAACCGATCGCGCCGCCGGTTCCTGCCCAATCTGCAGGAGACATCGCTGCTATCCGACGTGCTCGGTTTGCCGGTCCGGATGCGGCTGTCCACCCGCGCGATCCGCACCATTGAGCATAACGGTGGGATCGACGCCTACCTGCTTGGCACCCCGGACGCCCGGCTGACGGTCGACGCCAAGGCCCTCAAGCGCCGTCTGCTCCGCGCGCAGGCGAAGCGGACGGCCAGCCAGGCCGTCTGAGCCACACGGTCCAGCAGGCGATCGATCTCGCCGCCGAGAGGCTTCGGCAGGCGGGCATCGACAATCCAAGGCTCGAAGCGCGACTGTTGCTGGCCCAGGCACATGGGGTCACGCAAGAGACACTGTTGCGCGATCCCAGGGCGCCAGCGGACATGATTAGTTTCGCGTCGCTGCTTGCCAGGCGTGAGGCACGCGAACCGCTGGCGCTGATCCTTGGCCGGCGCGAGTTCTGGGGCCTGGAGTTCGCCGTATCGCCCGCCACTCTGATCCCGCGCCCGGAGTCGGAGACGCTGATCGAGGCGGCCATCGCGGCCTTCTCGGACCGTCCGCGGCCGCGATTGATCCTGGACCTGGGCACCGGCACCGGCTGCTTGCTGCTGGCGGCATTGTCGGAGTTTCCCGGGGCGTTCGGCATCGGGGTGGACCGGTCACGCGCGGCCGCCACGCTTGCCGCGAGAAACGCCACATCGCTGGGATTGGCCGATCGTGCCAGCGTCATATGCGGCGACTGGGCAGATGCGCTGGACGGCCGGTTCGAGCTTGTCCTGTGCAACCCGCCCTACATCCGCAGCGAGGACCTGGGCAGCCTGATGCCCGAGGTTGGGGCCCATGAACCGCGTTCCGCTTTGGACGGCGGTCCGGACGGATTCGCGGCCTGGCGCCGCCTGCTTCCGGCGCTTCCGCGACTATTGGCCCCGGGGTCCGTCGCGGTGCTGGAACTCGGTGCGGGCCAGGCTGAGACAGCGGCCGAACTGGCGTCGCAGGCCGGTTTTGCGAGTGATCTGCGGCCCGACCTGATGGGCATCCCGCGCGCCATTGTGCTGCGGCCGGTGACGTCATGAAAAAACCGTTTGGCAGACTGAGGCAGGCAGACTAGCTTTCACCCTGGCAGGGCCAGCCGCACAGCGGCTTGCCCCAGGCGCCCAGGCCTATGGTCGGGGTACTCGCCGGAACCAGTGCCGTTGGATTGAAGCCAGGCCGAGGGGGCACGCCCCGGGACGCCTGCGGGTTTACCCGCGTGTCCCTGCAACCTCTGGTCCGCAACAGAGAAGGCTCGACAGCATTAATATGAACATGAAACGCATGCGTGGACGCGGCCATCGACCCGGTGGCGGCGGGGGTGGAGGCGGCGGGCTGCGACATCACGGCGGAGGCGGTGGTGGCAACATCCCGCTCAATCGCAATCACGTTTTCGACAGCAGCGGCCCCGACCTTCGGATCCGTGGCACGTCGCAGCAGTTGTTCGAAAAGTATCTCCAACTCGGCCGTGATGCGACCAGCGGCGGCGACCGAGTGATGGCGGAGGGCTATTTTCAGCACGCCGAGCATTATTTCCGTATCCTGAATGCCATGAACCAGGCGGCCCAGCAGAACCAGCAGAACGGCCAGCAGCAAGCCGCCCCGCGACGGCCCTATAATGGTGAGGAGGGCAGCCCGCCGGCGGGCGAGACCGAAGAAGTGGAAGAGCGTGCGCCGGGCACCGGCGATCAGCCAGAGGCCCGCGAGATCCCGATCGCCGCCGCCCCGCCCGAGGCGTAACCCCGCGCGCTACTCCCCCTCCCCTCGCGGGAGGGGGCCGGGGGGAGGGGGGCTGCGCCGCGCCGGCCATCCCCTTCCCCGGCCGATTGCCGCCTCGCCGAAGCGGTGACGCAGAGCGTCGATTGCAGCCTGGGTGGCGGCGCGGCGTGGCGTGTCAAAGTCGGCCAGATCGCCCCGATCGGCTCCCGCGAGCGGCAGCAGCGGATTTGCACCAATGCCGATCAGGCGGAATGCCGTGCCGGTCGCCTCGCGCGCCAGCAGCGTGCGGGCAGCTTCGAACAGCCGATCGGGCAGCACCGTGGGGCTCGGCAGGCGCATCGCCCGGGTGCGGATGGCGAAATTGGTGGTCTTCAGCTTCAGCACCACGCCGCCAGCGGACAAGTCGTTCTCCTTCAGCCGCCGGGCAAGCTTTTCGGTCAGGCGCCACAGATGGCGTTCCAGGTCGGCAGGGCGAGTGAGATCGGTATCGAACGTGGTTTCCGCGCTGATCGACTTGGTCTCGCGCGCCGGGTCGACCCTGCGCACATCCTCGCCACGGGCGCGCGCGGCGAGGGACGGGCCATCGTCGCCGAGGCGCCGCAATGCCTCACGGTCGTTCAGCGCCTGAAGGTGGCCAAGTTGCGTGATGCCCTGGGTGGCGAGTTTGCGGGCGAGCGTAGGGCCGATGCCGGGCAGCAGCCTGACCGGCTCGGGCGCGAGTAGCGATGCGGCCTCCCTGGCACCGATGACCGCAAAGCCGCGCGGCTTGTCACGACCCGCAGCGATCTTCGCTAGCAACCGGTTGGCGGCCAGCCCGATCGAGACGGTGACGCCGACGGTGGTCTCCACCTCTCGGGCGAAGCGAGCCAGCACGACGGCGGCGGGGGCCCCGTGCAGTGACTCGGTGCCGGCGAGGTCCAGCACCGCCTCGTCGATCGACAGCGGTTGAAGCAGCGGCGTCAAAGTCGCCATCATGGCGCGGATCTGCCGGCCGACCGCGACATACTTGGCGAAGTCGGGACGGATCACCACGGCGTCGGGACAGGCCTTCAGCGCCTTGAACATCGGCATGGCGCTGCGCACCCCATAAATCCGCGCCACGTAGCAGGCAGCGGTGACGACGCCGCGCACGCCGCCACCGACGATGACCGGCCTGGCGGCGAGTTCGGGACGGTCGCGCTTCTCGACGCTGGCATAGAAGGCATCGCAGTCGATGTGGGCGATCGTCAGGTCGAACAGCTCCGGGTGGCTGACGATGCGGGTGCTGCTGCACGCCGCGCATCTGCTGCCATCGACCTCGGTCAGACAGTCGCGGCAAAACGCGAGCACGGACTCACGTTGCCGGCCACAGCCACGCCGCGCCGCGCACGCCGGATGAGTCGCCGTGCTTGTTGCGGACGATCGGCGTCTGCACGAAGTCGCTGAACACGTAGCGCGTCACCAGCGGCGGCAGCGCGGCGTACAGATGGTCCATGTTGGACAGCCCGCCGCCAAGCACGATCACGTCGGGATCCAGCAGATTGACCACGTGTGCCAGACCGCGCGCCAATCGGTCGGCATGGCGATCGAGCGCCGCCTGCGCCCCTGTGTCGCCGGCGGCGGCGCGAGCCGGAATGGCGGACGCGTCGTGGGCACCCTCGCCGTCGCAGTCGCGGGCTAGCGACGGTCCGGCGATCCAGGTCTCCAGACAGCCGAAGTGGCCGCACCAGCACTGCCGCCCTGGAAGCTCCTCGGGGCGAGGCCACGGCAACGGGTTGTGGCCCCACTCGCCGGTGACATGGTTGCGGCCGCGCATGACTTTGCCGTCCACCACCACACCGCCGCCGCAGCCGGTGCCGAGGATGACGCCGAACACCACGCCGTGACCCAGCCCGGCGCCGTCGATCGCTTCGGAGAGCGCGAAGCAGTTGGCGTCGTTCTCCACCCTCACCTCGCGGTCGAGCAAGGCGCTGATGTCGCGGTCGAACGTGTGCCCGTTGAGGGCGATCGAATTGGCGTTCTTCACCAGGCCGGTGACCGGGCTGATCACGCCGGGGATGCCGATACCGACGGTGGCGGTGACGCCCAGCCGGGCTTCCGCGTCGCGCACCAGGCCGGCGATGCCCTCCAGCGATGCCTGATAGCCGTGTGGCGTGTCGATGCGATGACGAAAGCTCTCGCGGCCGTAGCTCTCGCGGCCGTTGCGGTCGATGACCGCGATTTCGATCTTGGTGCCGCCGAGGTCGATGCCGATGCGGTGCTGCATGGAGAGGGCTCTGCGCGGTGGATGGTGACGCACTCGAGGCAAAGCCTAGCACGTAGTTGGCGCGTTCAGGAGTTGTCTGCCAGCGCCACGCCGACGTACTTGAACTGATGCACCACGTCGTTGACCGGATGCGCCGTATCCTGCCGTACCTGGAACACACTGACCACGCGCGAGCTCAGGTCGCCGTTGGCGTCGTACGAAATCGGCCCCTGCAACGTGTCCACCTTGCCAGCCTGAATGGCGTCGCGCACCGTCCCACGGGTGACCGGCACACCGGACTTCGCGACGGTCTCGATCGCCCCGAGGATCACCAGCGCCGCATCGTACGAGGTGATCGAGTAATCCGAAGGCGGCGTGTTCCAGCGCTTCTCGAATTTCGCCACCCAGTCGGACAGCTTGGCATCGTCCAGCATATGCGGCGCGGCAATGGTGCTGTACCAGCCCTGCGTCGCAGGGAAGCCTGCCCCGGACAGGATCGACGCCTGATGCAGTCCATCGCCGCCCGCCTTGATCATGTCGGGCATGATCTCGTAGCTCTGCTTGACCAGCTTCACCCCGGCCAATGCGCTGGAGCCGCAATACAGTGCCTGGGGACCGAGGTTCTTGATCTTGGTCAGCAGCGGCCGGTAGTCGCTGATCAGCGGATCGACGCGGTCGCGCCCCATCACCTGCATTCCCCGTTTGGCCGCCTGCGCCTGGTACGCATCGGCGAGTCCCACGCCATAGGCGCCGGTGTCATCCACCACGAAGACTGACTTCACCTTGAGCTGGTCCGCCATGAAATTGGCCATGTTGGGACCCTGGAAGGCGTCGGTGGTGCAGGTGCGGAAGTAAATCGCCTTGCCGGCGGGCCGGTACATTTCGGCGAACTTCGGATCCGTCAGGTCGGGATTGGTCGAACTCGGCGTCACGGTCGCGAGGTTGCCCTGGCTGAGCAGCGGCGCCATTGCCTTGCCGCTGCCGCTCGCCATCGGGCCGACCGCCGCGACCACGGTGGGGTCGACGATCATCTTGCGGGTGTTGATCGCCGACTGCGCGGGATCGTATTGGCCGGCGGTCGCGGTGCCGTCGTCGAGGACAAGCACGCGTATTTCGTAGCCTCCGATACCACCCTTGGCATTGGCTTCCTCGATCGCGAGCTGCGCGCCGTGCAGGATGTTCGTCGCGTCCTCGGCCGAGGCTCCGGTCAGCGGCAGGTTGATGCCGACGGTGACGAACTTGTCGCTGGCCCGTGCCGCCCTGACCAGGCCGACGAATGCTGATGAGCCGAGCAGGACGAGGGCGGAACGGCGGGCAACGCGCATCGGAGCCTCCACGGGGAAACGCGGCCCGGGGTATCCAGGCCGGCTGCACTGCACGGGGACCGCTCGAAAGCCGTGTACGAGGCGGCCGTCATGCGATCCGCCGCGACCGAAGATACAGCAACATTCATACCAACAGAAAACTGGCCCGCTGCCTGACCGAAGGCCGTCCGCATGATTCGCCTTCCTGCCCGGCTCCGGCTACCCAAGGGCAAGGATCGGAGACCGCGCATGCAGCTTTGGACGACCACGGTCGCCTCCCCACGCGCCACGTCCCGCACCGCGCGCGAACGGGAAGCGGCCGGCTGGGATGGGATGCTGGTCGTCGATTCGCAGAACCTGTCCGGCGATCCCTATGTCGCGCTGGCGATGGCCGCCACGGCGACGACCCGCCTCGGTCTCGGCACGGGCGTCACCAACAATGTGACCCGTCATCCGGCGGTCACCGCCTGCTCGATTGCCAGCATCCAGCGCCTGTCCGGCGGCCGCGCGGTGCTGGGCATCGGCCGCGGCGATTCGGCACTCGCGCATCTTGGACGCGCGCCGTCCCGCCTCGCGCCGTTCGAGCGCCATCTGCGCCAGTTGCAGGCCTATCTTCGCGGCGAGTCGGTACCCTTTGACGACATCGACATTCCCACCACCGTGGCCCCGCCGATGACCGAACTGGAGCTTGCCGATGCGCCCACGGCGAGCCGGATCGACTGGATCGCCGAAGGCGCACCAAAGGTGCCGGTCGAGGTTGCCGCCAGCGGACAGCGGGTCATCGCCATCGCGGCGCGCCACGCCGACCGTATCATGTTCGCGCTCGGCGCCGATGAGGAGCGGATCGCGTGGGGCATCGACCTCGCGCGCATGACGCGTCGCGAAGCGGGACTGGACCCTGACGGCATCAACTTTGGCGCCTATGTCCCTTGCGGTTGTCACACCGACGTCGCGACGGCGCGCGATCTGATTCGCGGCTCACTGACCACGCACGCCCGTTTCTCGGTGATGCACGGCAACGCCAGCGGTCCCGTCTCGGACAGCGATCGCGTCGTATTGGAAGATTTGCGCAATTCGTATGACATGCGCGCGCATACCCGCGGCGACTCCCGCCAGGCGGGCGTTCTGACCGCGGCATTCATCGACCGCTTTGCCCTCGCGGGCACGCCCGACCACTGCATCTCCCGCCTGCAGCGCCTGGCCGCGCTCGGGCTGGACAAGGTGGCGCTGTCCGCCTCGATGCGCGGCGTCTCCGAGACCGAGGCCGCCGTCTCGAAACGGCTTTTCGAAGCTGAGGTGCTGCCGGCTGTGCTCAGCGGGAGACCATGATGCTCGCCCGCAAGACGCAGCATTGCATTGTGTTGGCGATCGCGGTCGTGGCGATCCGCTGGCACGGCGCGGTAGCAGAGTCGCTGCCCACGACCAGCCTTTTGCCGCCGGTCAGTGCCACCTGCATCTCATCGCCGTTCGGCCCGCGCGTTCTGCCGAACGTACCGGAAGCGGGCTCCTACCACTATGGCGTGGATCTGCCCGCGCCGGTTGGAACGTCTGTCATCGCGGCTGCGCCCGGCAGCGTGATCCGCGTTCAGCGCAAGGGTCCGGGTGGCCTGGAGATGCTTGTCCAGCATGACGGCTTCGTCGGCATCTACAGCCATTTCGGCATGATCGCGCCAGCCTTTGCCGAAGGAAAGCGCACGGTTGCCGCTGGCGAGAAGCTTGGTGTTGTCGGCCGGACCGGCGTCAGCCTGGGCGCGCATCTGTATTTCGAGATGGTCCTGGACGGCAGGCCCGTCGATCCCACGCCCTATCTCGGCCTGCCGCGTTGCGGCGGTGGCGCGACGACGACAACGGCCAGACGGGATACCGATGGCGTAACCGTTGGTGGACGGAAGTACTACCAGCTCTCGCTTCCTGACCGACAGTACTCTGACTGGCAACAACATTAGGTCTCGCTTGCTCCTGCGCTCCCCCGGTCTCAGGATGCCCGCATGAGCGAGACCGTCCTCGACATGAAAGGCACCGCTTGTCCGATCCCGGTGCTCCGCGCCAACCGCGCGCTTCGTTCCATGGCGGCCGGCGAACGGCTGCGCGTGCTCGCGACCGACCGCGCCTCGGTTGCCGACTTTCAGGCATTCTGTCGCGAGACCGGCCATGCGTTGCTCGCCTGGTCCGAGGAGAACGGTGTGTTCAGTTTCGTCATCCGCCGTCGTGCCGGAGAACCGGAGCAGAAGGACTGACATGCCTATAGCGCTGATCACCCACCCGGCCTGCCTCGGCCACGACAACGGTCCGTATCATCCGGAGTGTCCCGATCGCCTGCGTGCCGTGCTCGCCGCGCTGGAGACGCCCGAGTTCGCCGACCTGTTGCGCGAGTCCGCGCCGCACGCCACCAAGGAGCAGCTTACGCGGGTGCATCCGGCGAATTACGTCGATGCGATCCTGTCGATCCGCCCCGCCGAGGGCGAGACCGTGCAACTCGACGCCGATACCGCGATGAGTGCCGGTAGCGCCGAGGCCGCGTTGCGCGCGACGGGCGCCGCGGTGGCGGGCGTTGATGCGGTGATGGAGGGCTGGGCGCGCTGCGCGTTTGCCGCGGTGCGGCCGCCTGGGCACCATGCGGAACCGGCGCGTCCCATGGGTTTCTGCTTGTTCAACAGCGCGGCGGTCGCCGCCATGCATGCGCGCGCGCGGTGGGGCGTGCAGCGCGTCGCCGTGGTGGATTTTGACGTGCACCACGGCAATGGCACGCAGGCGATGTTTGCCGCGGACAAGGACCTGTTCTACGCGTCGTCGCACCAGCACCCGTGCTATCCAGGCACCGGCGAGGCGTGGGAGCGCGGCACTGCCAACAACATCATCAATGCACCGCTGCGCCCTGGCTCGGACGGTGCCGCATTCCGCGCGGCATGGTCAGACACGATCCTGCCCGAGCTCGACCGCTTCGCGCCCGGACTGCTGATCGTCTCGGCTGGGTTCGACGCGCACAAGTCCGACCCGCTGGCGCAGCTCCGCGTCGAGACCGCGGACTATGCCTGGGTCACCAAGGAGCTGCTGCGTGTCGCGGCGGCGCATTGCGGCGGTCGGCTGGTCTCGGTGCTGGAGGGTGGCTACGACCTGGAAGCGCTCGCCGCCTCGGCTGCCGCGCATGTGCGTACGCTGATGGTGGCGTAGGAGAACCGATGTCGGGCAAGAACGCCGACGTCAGCGCGCTTTCGTTCGAGGACGCGCTGGCCGAGTTGGAGCAGATCGTGCGTGGCCTGGAGAGCGGCCAGCAGAAACTCGAAGACGCCATCACCGCGTATGAACGCGGTGCCGCGCTGCGGCGACACTGCGAGGCAAAGCTGGCGGAGGCGGAGGCGCGCGTGGCCGCCATCGTCGAGCGTGCGGACGGGACGTTGGCGACGCGCTTGGTGGAGTAAAATCAGGCGACGTTTGCTGACTCTCCTTTTCGTCATGGCGGGGCTTGGCCCCATAGGCGCTAACATAGTGAGATCGACAGGCGCAATCGCCCTTCGTTCGTCATGGCCGAGCTTGGCTCGGCCATCCACGACTTTGTCTGATGCGGAAGACGTGGCCGGTCGGCCAGCGCCGGCCAGGACGGATGGGCGTCGGTGTGCAGGTAACCGTCAGGTGTCTGACTCCCGCCTCCGCCGCTGCGCCTCGTAGGTCGCCAGATGCGCGTGAGCGATCCGCAGCAACGGATATGCAGCGCTGCCTCCGCCTCGCCGCAGCAGATCACCAAGGATGTGTTCCACCTCGGTTTGTGCGCCGCGCTCGACATCCCGCAGCATAGACGCGGTGAGCAACGAGCCCGTGGTGGTGAACACCGCGCGGATCCGCTGCTGCATCGCATCGCTCGGTGGGAAACCCTGCCGATGCGCGATCTGCGCGCACTCATCCAGCAGCGATATCGCGATGTCGCCTGCACCTGCCGCGACGATATCGCCGATCGGTGCACGCATCAGGCAGGTGATGCCGGCGAAACTCGCGATGAACACCCACTTCTCCCACATCTCCTGCATGATCGCGCTGCTGGCCCGCGACTCGAACCCGGCGACGGAGAACTCCGCTGCAATCGCTTCGACGCGCGGTGTCAACGAACCATCGCGCTCACCAAACCTGAGAGTGTGGGCGTCATTGAGATGCAGGATGCGTCCATCCGGATCGAGCGTGGTCGATATCACGCATTGGCCGCCGAGTACGGCCTGCGCACCGAAGCGCTCCGCCAGCCGATCGATGTGCCGCACGCCGTTCAGCAACGGCAGGATCGCGGTGCTCGGTCCGACCGCGGGCGCGAACGAGGCCATCGCATCGTCCAGATCGTAGGCCTTGCAGCTCAGCAGGATCAGATCGAACGGATCCCGTAGGTCCTCTGCCATCACCGTTGGCGCCGGCAGATCGACGTCGCCCAACCGGCTGCGGATCGACAGGCCGGTGCGTGCAAGCTGTTCGCGTCGTCGCTTGCGCACCAGGAATGTCACGTCGCGACCGGCCTCGAGCAGCCGTCCGCCGAAATAACCGCCGATCGCGCCGGCGCCAACGACAAGAATGCGCATCGCGAGGTCCTTTCGGTCAGACCTGATAGCGTGCCGCGGGATGCTCCTGGCGGAAACCTGGAAGCATCGCCTTGCGCGCGTCCGAGAATGCCTCCCATTCAGCGGCGTCCTGCAACGGTGGAATGGTGACCGGCTCACGCCGATCGAAGCCCACCAGTGCGGCGTCGACCAGTTCGCCGACATCCATCACGGCGGGAATGGCATTGATGTCGCGACCGGAGCGTTGCCAGATCTCGGTTCGCGTCGCTGCCGGCAGCACGGCCTGCACATAGATGCCGCAGCTGCCAAGCTCTATCTGCAGCGACTGCGAGAAGGTAAGCACGAACGACTTGGTCGCTGGATAGATGCCGGGATGCAGTTCGGGTGCGAGCGCCAGCACCGACGCGATGTTGATGATCGCACCGTCGCCCTCGGCCAGGAAGCGTGACACGACTGCGCCCGCCAGACGCATGACCGCGGTAACGTTCAGATCGATCAGACGTTGTTGCATATCAAGATCAGCCGCGGCAAAACCACCGGGAGTCGTGGCTCCGGCATTGTTCACCAGCAGGCCGATGCGTTTGTCGTCGCGCAGCCGCGCTTCAACGCGCGCTAGATCCGCGGCGACGGTCAGGTCAGCCGGCAGCACATCGACCGCGACACCGGTCTCGCGGCGCAGGCGCGCAGCCAGGGTATCCATGCGGTCCTTGTCACGCGCTACCAGGACCAGGTCGTGGCCACGGTGAGCCAAGCGGTCGGCGTAGGTCGCACCGATGCCGGACGAGGCGCCGGTGATCAATGCGGTTCTCAGGTGTTGCGCAGACATTTGAATTGCTCCGTTGCGTTTCATGCGTTGCCGCGTAGCATGGCCGCGATAGCCTCTTCGACATCGCGCAGGCGATCCTTGCCGAAGTAGATTTCCTCACCGACGAAAAAGGTGGGCGAACCGAAGGTGCCGCGCTCGACCGAACGCTGCGTGTTGGCGAGCAGTTCGTCCTTAACGTCCTGCGTCTGGGCCAGCGCCAGGATCGCGTCAGCATCCAACCGCAACTCGATCAGTGCCGCACGCAGCACTGTAGGATCGTCCAGCTTCTTCGGCTCGGCCCACATGTGGCGATAGATCTCGTCGACGTAGCGCTTGAATATGCCAAGCCTCCGTGCCGCGATCGCGCCGCGCATCAGCACCAGCGTGTTCACCGGAAAGAACGGATTGGAGGTGAAGCGCGTGATGCCGTGCCGCTGCACGAAGCGCGCGGTTTCCAGCCGCTGGTATTCCGGCTTGTTCCTGATCCCGGCCAGACTCTCCGCCGGCGAGCGGTTGTTGGTCAGCTTGTAAACGCCGCCCAGCAGCACCGGCACATAGACGAATTGCGCGCCCGTCCGCCGTTCGATCCCGGGGATCACCAGATGGCTCAGATACGCGTTCGGGCTGCCGAAGTCGAAATGGAATTCCAGGTCGCTCATGGCGGTCACCACTTCTCGCCAGACGGACGAATGTCCATCTCGAAGGTCCACGCGTCGCGCGGTTGCCGATACAGTTGCCAATACGCGTCGGCCACCAATTCCGGGCGCATCAGCCGCCCGGGATCGAGGTTGCGCAGCCCTTCGTCACCCTCCCGCGACCTGATCCGTTCGCGCACCCAGGCGGTGTCCACGCCGGCGTCGATGACGAGATGCGCGACATGGATGTTGCTGGGGCCAAGTTCGCGTGCCGCACTCTGTGCCACCGCGCGCAGCCCGGCCTTGGCGGCGGCAAACGCGCTGTAACCGGCCCCGCCGCGCAGGCTGGCCGTCGCGCCGGTAAAGAAGATTGCGCCGCCGCCACGCGGCAGCATCAGTCGCGCTGCCTCGCGGCCGGCGAGAAAGCCCGCATAGCAGGCCATCTCCCAGACCTTGCGAAATACACGCTCGGTCGTGTCCACCAGTGAGAAATGGACGTTCGCGCCGATGTTGAAGATGCAGACCTCGAGCGGCGCCTCGGCATCGGCCTCGCGCAGAAAGGCAGCGATGTCATCCTCCTGCCGTGCGTCGAGCGAGCGGGCGAACGCTCGGCCACCAGCTGCTTCGATAGCCTGGACCAATGGCACCAGCTTCTCGCCATTGCGGCGGCCGGCGAATACGGTGAAACCTTCAGCGGCGAATTTGCGGGCGATTGCTCCGCCGATGAAGTCGCCCGCACCGATCACCGCCGCGGTGGCGTTCCTGCGTTCCATTTGGTCTCTCCTCTCCTAGTGAGCGTCCCGCGATGGTGCTGCCTGCATCGCGATCTTGCGCATCAGCGGCACCGTCACCGTTGCCAGCGCAAAGCACAGCGCGATGACGAGGAACGCGTCGGCAAAGGCTTGCGTCTGTGCCTCGCGCAGCGTGAGCGACCACAGTTCCCGCAACGCCGCAGCGTAGCCGTGCAATGCATCGCCGCCGCGCGCTGTGGTCGCATGCGCCGCCGTTTCTTGCAGGTATTGCAGCATCGCCGGATTGCTGCTGTTCAGGTGTTCGGCCTGACGCAGGAAGTGCAGGTTGGTGCGGTCGTTCAAAATTGTGCCGCACACGGCGATGCCGATCGCGCCGCCGAGATTGCGCATCAGATTGAACAGCCCCGACGCGAGCTTCAGTCGCTCCGGTGCCAACCCGCCAAGCGTCAGCGACACCGTCGGCGCCACGGCGAACTGCTGCGAGAAACCGCGAAATGCCTGCGGCAACAACAACTCGCGCCAGCCCCAGTCATGGGTGATCGGGGTGAAGTTCCACATGCTGATGGCAAAACACGCCATGCCGAACATCATCAACCAGCGCAGATCGATATGCCGCGCGACCATCGAGTAGAACGGGATCGCACAGACCTGGAACAGTCCGGTGGTGAATACAGCCTCGCCGATCTCCAGCGCGCTGAAGCCGCGCACGCGTGCCAGGAACAAGGGCGTCAGGTATATCGTGGCGAAGATCCCGATGCCGATGGTGAACGAAAAGTAGCAGCCCAGCGCGAAGTTGCGCCTCGTCAGCGCGCGCAGATCGAGCACTGGCTGGCTGTGGGTCAGGCTGCGCCAGACGAACGCCACGCCCGCGATGCCGGAAATCCACGCGGTCGCGCGGATGGTGTCGTCGCCGAACCAGTCCCAGCGAGGCCCCTCTTCCAGCGTGTATTCCAGGCAGCCGAGAAACACCGCCATCAGCACCATGCCGAGGTAATCGGCGCCACGCAGCAGGGACAGGTTAGGCTTGTCGATCCGTACCAGCATCGGCACCACGATGGAAACGAAGACGCCAGGCACCAGGTTGATGAAGAACAGCCAGTGCCAGGAGTAGTCGTCGGTGATCCAGCCACCGATGGTCGGTCCCAATGTCGGCGCCAGCGAGGAGATGCAGCCGATGGTGGCCGCTGCGATGACCCGCTGCTGGTTGTTGAAGTAGATGAACGCCGTGGTGAACACGGTCGGGATCATGGAGCCGCCGAGAAAGCCCTGTAGCGCGCGGAACACGATCATGCTCTCGATGTTCCACGCCCAGCCGCACAGCAGGCTGGTGATGGTGAAGCCCACCGCGGAGGCGCAGAATAGCCAGCGTGTGGACATCACCCGCGACAGCCAGCCGGACAGCGGAATGACCACAATCTCGGCGATCAGGTAGCTGGTCTGCACCCACGCCACCTCATCGGTGCCGGCGGACAATCCGCCTCCGATGTCAGCCAACGAAGCTGAGACGATCTGAATATCCAGCAGCGCGATGAAGAAGCCCACACACATGCTGGCAAAGGCGAACACCTTCGTCGCCATCGGCAGTTCGCCTGGTGCCACGAAGACATTTGCTGTGGTCGCGCTCATCGTTCGTCTACGTCAGCGGTGACCGACAGGCCAGGCCGAAGCCTGCCCAGCGTAGCAGCGCCGTCATCGAGCAGCACGCGCACCGGCACGCGCTGCACGATCTTGGTGAAGTTGCCGGTGGCATTCTCCGGCGGCAGCACGCTGAACACGGCACCGGTCGCCGGTGCCAGGCTGCCGACACGGCCGTGGAACACTTCGTCGGGCAGAACGTCGGCCTCGATCGTCACCGGCATGCCCGCGCGCATGTGCGCGAGCTGGCTTTCCTTGAAGTTCGCGTCCACCCAGAGCCCATGCGCCGGCACCAGCGAGATGAGCTGCGCACCAATAGTAGCGTAGGCGCCGGTGCGCGCGCTGCGATTGCCTATCGTGCCGTCGATCGGCGCGCGCAGTTCGGTGTAGCCCACGTTGAGTTGCGCGGTTTCGCGATCAGCGATCGCGCCGGCCAATGCCGCTTCTGTCTGCTGCTTCTGCGTGTCGATGACGTCGAGCTGTCGCTCCGCCGCCTCTAACGCCGCGCGCGCCCTGGCATCGGCGGCGAGCGCCTTCTGATGGTCAGCGTCCGCCTGCTGAAAGCGTTGCTGGGTGCCAAACTGATCCTGCGCCAGGCTGCGATACCGCTCGACATCGTACTTCGTGCGGCTGATCTCTGCCGTGGTAGCGGTCAACTCGGCCTGTGCCTGCGCGATCATCGCTTCCTGCAGCCGGCGAACGGCCTCGAGATTCGCCAGTGTGGCCTGTTGCCCGGCGACTGCGGCAACCGCCTTCGCCAGCGCGGCGCGGTAGTCGCGATCATCCAGCTTCACCAGCAGATCGCCGGCGTGCACCGCCTGATTGTCGGTGACCGCAACGTCCGCAATGAACCCGGACACCTTTGGCGCGATTACCGTCACGTCGCCGCCGACATAGGCATCGTCCGTGCTCTCGATGAACCGTCCCACGGTCCACCAATGGTTGGCGTACCACGCGGCACCGATACCGAGCAGAAGGGCCGCCCCGGCCAGCCCAAGCTGTTTGCGCGAGATGCTCGCGTGACGCGCCGGCGGCCGTGCGACAATCTCGCGCTCGGCGATCTGTCCGCTCATGACGTGCTCCCGTTCGCCGCTGGTCCGGGTACCGAGCGGAACGCAGGCTCGACCATCACCTTGCCGGTGCGCCTATCCACCAGCACCGGGTCCGCCGGTTCGCCTGTCTCAGTGTCGATGACGATGACGCTGGGGCCCTCGGGAGCGAAGTGGCGGTTGCCCCAGGCGAGCAGCGACCACAGCACCGGCCGGAAATCACGGCCGCGCTCGGTCAGGACGTACTCGTGGCGAGGAGGATGTTCGCTGTAGGCGCGGCGCTCCAGCAAGCCGGATTCGACCAGGGCGTTGAGCCGCCGGGTCAGCATGTTCGGCGCGATGTCGAGGCTCTTCTGGAACTGGTCGAAGCGGGTCAGACCGCGGAAGGCGTCGCGCAGGATCAGGATGCTCCACCACTCGCCGACCCGCTCCAGGCTGCGGGCGATCGGGCAGGTCATCGATCCGAAGCTCTTGCGCTGCATGGTTCGCTCCACCAGTGACATGCATGATGCAAGCGACGATGTAGGACGGAGCGTAGCATGATGCAAGTGACGATTTGAGAGTTAGGGTGCCTGCCCCCTTCCCCCAACCCCCTCCCGCAAGGGGAGGGGGAGTGGCAGGTTGCCGAGATGCGGATGCGCGCCGATCAGTTGCTGGTGGAGCGTGGCTTGGTGGAGAGCCGCTCGCGCGCGCAGGCGCTGATCCTCGCGGGCAAGGTGTTCAGCGGCGAACGCCGCATTGCCAAGGCTGGCGACACGCTCGCGTCGGAGGCGTCCCTGGAAGTGCGCGGCCAGGACCACCCCTGGGTGTCACGCGGCGGCCTGAAGCTCGACCACGCTCTGCACCACTTCGGCCTGTCGCCGGCTGCCCGCGTCTGTCTCGACATCGGCGCCTCTACCGGAGGCTTCACGGATGTGCTGCTGGCGCATAGCGCGATGAGGGTGCACTCGGTCGACGTCGGCCATGGCCAGCTTGCGTGGAAACTGCGGTCCGATCCGCGCGTCGTCGTGCACGAGAGGACCAACGCCCGCTATTTGACCCGCGGGGCCATCATCGATCCGATCGGCGCCCTGGTGTGCGACGCAAGCTTCATCGGCTTACGGACGCTGCTCCCCGCGCCACTCGCGCTCTGTGCGTCGCAGGCCTGGGCGGTGGCACTGATCAAGCCGCAGTTCGAAGCTGGGCCGGATGCCGTCGGCAGCAAGGGGGTGGTGCGCGACCCCGCTGTTCATCAAGCCGTATGCGATTGCATCCATGCGTGGTGGTCGACACTCCCAGGCTGGGGCGTCCTCGGCATCATTGAAAGCCCGATCACGGGGCCGGAGGGCAATCGCGAATTCCTGATCGCGGCCACAAGAAGCTGATGGTTTCAGTCGCCGCTTCGACCGGCCTGCGCGGCCACCATATCGCGTTGCGCGATCTCAGCCAGAAGAGACCACACCTTGGCGGGTTCCATCGGCACGTCCGGATCGTTCAGCAGGCGATCGAGTTCGTCCAGTTTCCGGGCGTACTCGGCGTCCGTCATTTTCGTCTCTCCAGTTCGTCGAGCACACGAAACAAACCCAGGATCGTGGCCGTCCTGGGGCGCGACTATGGAGATAAGAAGCTTACCAACGAATTACCCGACAGCGAGGCGATCACACCGACGATAGTATCGCCGGCCCGAGCGCTGCGGCCTTCGCCGCGGGATGTGCGGAATTGCGAAATCGTAGCTCGCCCCCCTCGGCAGCGTCCGCCATGCCAAACAGTTCGAACCGAGACGCGCACGTTACCGCGATGACCGGCCGCGCAGCCTTATAGGCGAGGAACTGGCGTGCCTCTCCCTCCAGTTCCAGCCGTTCGCGCAGACCGCGCCATTCGTCACGGTCGGTATCATCGATGAATATCGCCAGTATGCCCGGCCGCGTCCCACTCAGACGTTTCGGTGTGATCGCGAACAACCGATGACGCACCGCAATGGCAACCTCGTCTGCGCGCCCTGCTCTGGCCGCCATGACGAACAGCCCACGACCGGCCGCGGTGACGGCGAGGTGCGCCTCCGGACCAAACTCGCGCCGGAGTGATGGCATCAGACCAGCATCGGCATCGCCCCCGGTCAGCACCAAAGGGTCGAGCCGCAGCACGGCCGCCTCGTCGTCATCGCGGCGGCCACGGGTCTGCAGCAGGCGACTGATGCGGCTGTGCATCTCGGCCAGGGCACCGGTCATCAATCCCTGCGGCAGTGTCATCTTCAGCAGGTATCGACCGGGATAGGCGGCGAGCCAGATGCGTAGATCGGCGTCCACCCGATCAGCCAGATGCGACCAGGCCCTGCGGTGCACCAGCCGCCCCTCCTCCGCCGACATAACTTCGCAGGCGATCTCCGCCTCGGAAGCATCCCGCGCAATCAGCAGGTCATAGGGCGCATCGTCTTCCAGCCCCGCGAAGGCAACCGAAAACCCACGCGAGACCTGCAATGCCGCAGTGCGCAGCATGTGGAAGATCGGCACCAACGTGCCGTCGCCAGCAAGCGCGGTTCGCAGCCTGTCGTGCAGCCGTCCCCTGCCTCGCGCACGTAGCGCGCGCGAGAGTGTCACCGCGTCGCCGGCCAGCCTTGCGGCGTGAAGTTCAGCCACGGAAGGCGGCCGGGTCAGTGTGCCGCGCAACCGTTCGATCGCCAGTTCAAGCGCGTGGCGTTGGCGGATTGCCTGTCCCGCCCGCGGCCCGCACGCGGCATATCGACCGATCTCCGCCATGCGCGCCGCCCACAGGCGCGGGCCCGCCAACGCGACGAACGCGTCGAGCGCCGGTGGATCGTACGGAGGCGGCTGGGGTTGCATTCGCGGGCGGGGTCCGCCGGTATAGACGCGCATCCCCCCGCGTTCATTCCCGCCGCTTAATTGCGTGGCAGCCGTGCAGCGTTCGGAGCGTCCGGATTCTGCGCCCGGTGGCGCAGCAGGTGGTCGGCCAGCACGCAGGCCAGCATCGCCTCGCCCACCGGTACGGCGCGGATGCCGACACACGGATCGTGACGGCCCTTCGTGCTGATCTCGATGTCCTGGCCGCTGCGGTCAACGGTTTGGCGCGGCGTCAGGATGGAACTGGTCGGCTTCACGGCGAACCGTGCCACGATGGGTTGTCCCGTGGAAATCCCACCGAGGATGCCGCCGGCATGGTTGGAGGCGAAGTTCACCACGCCATCCAGCATCCGCATCTCATCGGCATTTGCCTCGCCTGACAGGGCGGCGGCAGCAAACCCTTCGCCGATCTCGACGCCCTTCACCGCGTTGATCGACATCAGCGCCGCCGCGATGTCGGCATCGAGCTTGCCGTAGATCGGTGCGCCCAGGCCGGGTGGAACGCCGTCTGCCACCACCTCGATCACCGCGCCGGCGGACGAGCCGGCCTTGCGTGTCTCGGACAGATAGGTCTCCCAGCGCGCCGCCGTGTCCGGGTCGGGGCAGAAGAACGGATTTTCGTCCAACGCATCCCAGTCCCAGCGGGCGCGGTCGATATGGTGTGGGCCGATCTGCACCAGTGCGCCGCGGATGCGCACACCGTCGCCCAGCACCTTGCGCGCCACACCACCGGCCGCCACGCGCATGGCGGTCTCTCGCGCCGAGGACCGGCCGCCGCCGCGGTAATCGCGGATGCCGTATTTCAGCTCATAGGTCAGGTCGGCGTGGCCGGGACGGAACTGCGCGGCGATTGCGGAGTAGTCGCGCGAGCGCTGATCCACATTGTCGATCTGCATGGCGATCGGTGTGCCTGTGGTCACGCCATCGAACACCCCGGATAGGATGCGGACCGCGTCTGGCTCTTGGCGCTGCGTAGTGTACCGCGATTGGCCCGGGCGGCGGCGATCCAACCAGGGTTGGATGTCGGCCTCGGAGAGTGAGATGCGTGGCGGGCAGCCGTCGACGACACAGCCGATCGCCGGCCCGTGGCTCTCGCCCCAGGTGGTGACGCGGAACAGGTGGCCGAAGCTGTTATGCGACATGGCGGAAGCGCCCCCTCCCCCCTACCCCCTCCTGCAAGGGGAGGGGGAGTGCTGGACGCATACTTACTCCCCCTCCCCTTGCAGGAGGAGGTTGGGGGGAGGGGGCGCCACTCCTCATCTCACCCATCGACGATGGCGATATCGGGCGCGGCGGGATTTTTCATGCCCACGACATGGTAGCCGCAATCGACATGGTGGACCTCGCCGGTCACCCCGGATGACAGGTCCGACAGCAGATATACGCCTGCGCCGCCGACGTCCTCTATCGTCACGTTACGCTGCATCGGCGAGTTCAACTGGTTCCAGCGCAGGATATAATGGAAATCGCCAATCCCGGCGGACGCCACGGTGCGGATCGGTCCGGCGCTGATCGCGTTCACCCGGATCCCCTGCCCGCCCAGATCGGCGGCGAGGTAACGAACCGACGCCTCCAACGCCGACTTTGCCACGCCCATCACGTTGTAGTGCGGCGTCCATCGCTCGGCGCCGACGTAGGTGAGCGTCAGCAGGCTGCCGCCTGGGCGCATCATCGGCACCGCTCGCTGAGCGACCGCGACGAAGGAATAGCAGGAGATGTCCAGCGCTTGAAGGAACGCCTCGCGCGGCGTATCCAGATAGCGCCCGCGCAGATACGTCTTGTCCGCGAAGGCGATCGCGTGGACGAGGAAGTCCAGCCCATCCCATTGCTCGCGCAGTGCTGCGAACGCGGCGTCGACACTGGCCTCGTTCCCAACGTCGCACGGGAACAGCCGATCAGAGCCCACCGACGCGGCCAGCGGCCGCACGCGGCGGCCGAGCGCTTCCACCTGATAGGTGAATGCCAGCTCTGCTCCCTGGGCGGCACACGCCGCGGCGATGCCCCAGCCGAGTGAGCGCTCGTTTGTCACTCCCATGATCAGGCCGCGTTTGCCCTGCATCACGGTGCCTTTCGCGGCGGCGCTGTCGGGCATTGGTTAATCCTTTGCGAGTCGCTGCGGTGGTGGCACACCGTACCGTCGCGGGGCAAGGGTCGGCGACCCACGCTTGGCGTGCTGGTCCCGTGGCGGCAGAGTGCACTCGCCCGCGAGAAAGACCAATCGATGCCGGATTCCGTTCAGCTCGTCACCGACCCGTTTGCCAGGTTCCAGGAGTGGATGGAGGAGGCCTGGGCGCACGAACCGGAGGACGCCAACGCCATGACCCTGGCGACTGCAACCCCGGATGGCACGCCGGCGGCCCGCATCGTGTTGCTTAAGGGTACCGATCAGCGGGGCTTCGTGTTCTACACCAACAAGGAGAGCCGCAAGGGCGAGGAACTCGCGGCGAACGCGCGCGCCGCCGTGCTGTTTCACTGGAAGCCGCTGGGCCGCCAGGTCCGCATCGAAGGCTACGTCGAGCACGTTGCCGACGCTGAAGCCGATGCATACTACGCCACGCGACCGCGCATATCGCGGCTCGGTGCCTGGGCGTCGGACCAGTCACGCGCATTGCCCGATCGTGCGGAGCTCGAGCGCCGTCTTGCTGCCAATGAGGCGCGGTATCCGAGCGACGACATTCCTCGCCCGCCCCACTGGTCCGGCTACCGCATCATCCCCCAACGGTTCGAGTTCTGGCAGAACATGCCATTCCGGCTGCACGACCGTACGGTCTACACGAAAGCGCCCGACGGCGGCTGGACCATCGGCAAGCTGTACCCCTGACGCGACGATGACTGCGCCGCCGGAACAGGCGGAGGCCGTGGCGTTCCTGCGCCAACTCGCGGGATCGGAACCGCTGGAGACGCATATATCGCTGGTGTTCGTCGGCGCGGACACGGTGTGGAAGTTGAAGAAGGCGGTGCGCCTGGCATTCCTCGACTTCACGCCGCTGGAGGCGCGCCGGCGTTTCATCCTGCGCGAACTGGAGCTGAACCGCGGCGCGGCATCCGGCCTGTACCGCGACGTTGTGCCCGTCGTGCGCCGCCCCGATGGCACGCTCGGCCTTGGCGAAGCTGAGGAAGGGCCGGCAATCGACTGGGTGCTGCGCATGGCGCGCGTTCCGGCAGAAGATTTCCTCGATACAGTCGCGGCGGCCGGCGGTCTGACTCCGGAACTGCTCGATGAGCTCGGCGACGCAGTCGCGGCGTTCCATTGCAGGCTGCCCCCACTGACGGAAACGGATCCCGTCGCGGCGATGCGTCACGTTGCCGAGGGCAACGCTCAATCGGCTCACGACGCCGGCCTGCCCGAAGAGGCCGTGCGCGCCTGGCGGGCACGCATCCTTGTCGCGCTGGACGGCATTGCGCCCTGGCTTGCGCGGCGCGCGCGCGATGGTTTCGTCCGTCGCGCACATGGCGATCTGCATCTCGGAAATCTCTGCCTCTGGCAGGGTCGCCCCGTCCCGTTCGATGCGCTGGAATTCGACGAGGCGATGGCGACGATAGATCTGGGCTACGATCTCGCGTTCCTGCTGATGGATCTTGACCAGCGCGTCACGCGGGCGGCTGCGAATCGCGTGCTGAACCGCTACGTCGCTCGCACTGGTGACGCCGCGCTGACCATTGGTCTGCCGCCATTCCTGTCCCTGCGCGCGATGGTGCGCGCCCATGTCGAGGCGAAGCGCGGCAACAACAGCGATGCCATGCGCTACCTGACGGCGGCGGCCGCTTATCTCCAGCCGAAGCCGCCGATAGTGGTGGCGATCGGAGGTTTGCCGGGCAGCGGCAAGTCCACTCTGGCACGCGCCCTGGCACCGGAGTGCGGCAATGCGCCGGGCGCGTTGGTGCTGCGCAGCGACGAGATCCGCAAGCGCCTGCATGCAGTGGTGCCTGAGGAGCGGCTGCCGCAATCGGCCTACTGCGACACAGCCAGCGAGGCGGTATTCACTGAGCTTGCTGCCCTTGTCCGCACGGCGGCGGCTGGGGGCCATGCCGTGATCGCCGATGCAACCTTCATCGACATGGGTCATCGGAAATTGGTCGAAACTGCCGCCCGGGAGGTCGGCATTGCGTTCGTCGGCCTCTGGCTCGAAGCGCCGCTACCGGAGCTGGAGGCACGGATCGCCGGCCGTCAGAGGGACGCGTCCGACGCCACGGTGGCCGTGCTGCGAGCTGCAAGCGAGACGCATCCTGACGCCGCCGACTGGAGCGCCATCGATGCGGCCTCCCCCGCTGTGGCGCTGTCGCAGGCCCGCGACCGGATGCGCGTCCGAATTCCCTTCATAAGGGGCGCGGATTCATCATAACCTCAATGCAGATATCGACCATGGCTGATTCGCGCCAAACCTTCCTGCTTGGGTCGAATAACAGAGCTAACCCGTAACAGTTGAACACTTTGCGGATCACGAGAGCGTGATAAGCGCAAGCGATAGCTGGTTGAAATGGGTTAATTTCGCCTAATCCTCCCGTGTTCGTGAGGTAGCTTCTGCCCCGACGGGGCTGAGGTCGGTGCTCGAACCCCGCAAGCGCCGCGCTGCGGCTACGCCCGGGCTATCAACGAGAGCTGCCGCTTATGATGCTGCAGAATTTACCCCCGGTACCGATCGAGCGCGGGCAGCGGTTTCGGAGCTGGCTCAGGCGGGTCTCCTGCATGCGGATTTCGACCCGCCTGCTGTTGATCATCGGCATTTGCCTTGTCCCAACGATAGGTTTGCAGGTTGGCGTGAGCTGGGTCGAGTGGGCCGAGCGCAAGGCGCAGGTCAACGATCTGGCGATGCACCAGGTGCAACTGCTCGCCGCAGACATGGCCAGCATCGGCGAGGGAATGCGTCTGCTGCTGGCAACAGCCGCCGAATTCCACCAGGTCCGCACGGTCGGCAAGGAGTGCGCTCTGCGGTTGACCAGCATCCGTCACAATGCGCCAAGCCTGGCATTCATTGTCCTGCTGGATGCGCAGGGACAGATCCTGTGCGCGTCGGACCCCGATGTGAAGGCAACGCCACCCGATACCGCCTGGCTCCACAATGCCCTGTCCGTCACGACATTCACCGCCGGCAACTTCGGTCGCTCGGCGGAGCATCCCGGCGGTTTTCTGCCGTATTACCTCCCGCTTGGCGCGACTGACGTCGGGGGCGGCGGATGGCTTGTCGGCGCTCTCGATCTCGACTGGCTGCGCGAGCACTTCGGCCAACTCAAGCAGTCCGACTCGGCGTTTCTGGTCGGCGCCGTGCTTTCAATCGCGGATGCCGACGGCGTGGTGCTCGGCCGCAATCCTGCACACGACAGGTTCGTTGGGCATCAGTTGCCGCCTGGGTCGATGCCCATGGTGCGTGCTCCACACCCCGGTCTCATTAGGATCAGAAGCGTTGACGCGACCGAGCGCCTGTTCGCCTATGTTCCTCCAAGCCCCGCCACCCAGAACCTGCTGATTGCAGTCGGGTTGTACGAACCGGACCTGATGGCCGACGTCAACCGTGCGATGTTGCGTGGCGCAATCCTGCTGGCGCTCGTGACCATCGTCGTGTTTGCTCTCACCTGGCTCGCTGCCAACAGATTCATCAGCCGCCCGACCAGTGCGCTGGTCGCGGTCGCCCGGCGCTGGCGCGAAGGGAGCCTATCGGTTCGCGCACCCGACGACGACGAGAGTTCTGAATTCGGCCAGATATCGGCGGCCTGGAACGAGATGGCCGCAGCGCTGCAGAAGCGGCAGGAGCAACTCCAGGAGCACTCCGATTTGCTGGAGGCCCGCGTGGCCGAGCGCACCCAGGACCTGCTCTTGACCAATAACCGGCTGCAGGTGGCAATCGCGGAACGTGAGAAAACCGCGGCGGCGCTGCTGCAAGCACAAAAACTTCAGGCAGTGGGCCAGCTCGCCGGCGGGATAGCACACGATTTCAACAACCTTCTCGCGACGGTCCAGGGCAGTCTGGACCTGCTTGGCCATTCCCTGTCGGAGGAGCAGACCAAGCAACGCGTCTGGGTGCAGCGTGCTTCCGGAGCGGTTCTGCGTGGCGCCCAACTCACCAGGCGGCTGCTTGCCTTCTCCCGTCGCCGCCCCCTGTCCGCTCGTTCCGCTGATGTCAATGAGCTCATCACGGACCTGGTGGCCATGTTCGGCACCGCGACCTTGGGAAGCCGAATCAAGGTGGTTACCGGGCTCGCCCGAGATCTGTGGCCGGCAAGCGCTGAACCCGGTCAACTGGAAGCAGCTCTGTTGAATTTGGCGCTCAATGCACGGGATGCGATGCCTGAAGGCGGCGTGCTGACGCTTTCAACATCGAACGAAACCGTGGTGCAGGAGGCCGACGGTCTTCCGGCAGGTGAATATGTTCGGGTGACAGTGACAGACACCGGTGTGGGCATGGACAGTGACCTGAAGAGGCGCGCGCCGGAACCCTTCTTTACGACCAAGGGCGCCTCGGGATCAGGTCTCGGCCTCAGTCAGGTGAAGGCCATGATCGAGGAGTCGGGCGGGGCGATGCGAATTCGCTCGCAACCTGGACAGGGCACTCAGGTTGACCTGCGGCTGCCGCGCTCCGTTGCTCCTGCCCGGTTGCCGGGATCCTCCACGATCAGGCCGAAGCGCCTGCGGCAGAAGGTGTTGGTGGTTGACGATGATCCCGTGGTCCTGGAAGTCACCACCGACATGCTGCGGCAACTCGACTATTGCGTGATCGAGGCGGTCAGTGGTCAGCAGGCTCTGAATCGCCTGGACGAGGTCGGCGAGCTGCCGGATCTGGTGATCCTCGACTACGTCATGCCAGGAATGAACGGCGTGGCGCTCGCCCGCTTGCTGCGTGACCGGGGCATTACCTGCCCAATCGTGCTTGCCACCGGCTACGCGGATCTGACCGAGGCTGGACAACTGGCGCCGGGCGAATTCCACGCCGTGCTCAACAAACCGTATACGTTCGCTGAACTGGAAAAGCTGCTGTCTGAGATTGATGCGAGCCGACTGCACGGCTTGTCGGTTTCGGAGCTCGAGCTCTAAAGCGGCAATGACGGACACGTTGCCAGATCAGCGGCACTCCAGGCAGTCCTCGCCGTGGAGATAGCTCGATCAACCGATCCTGTTGATGCCGAGCGTATTCGGGCGGTCTATGCGCAGCTGCCACTGGCGCTCGCCGTCGTGGTCATAAATGCAACCCTCGTCGCGGTTGTTTTCAGCCCCTTCACGTCTACGCGCGGGCTTTTGTGCTGGCTCGGCGGTGTGTATACAGTGGCCGCCCTGCGGATGATCGGTTGTTGCCGGTACCGAAGGTCTGATCAGGAACCGGCACATTTTTCTTTCTGGGTGCGCCAATCGATCGTGGGAGCCTTGCTTTCGGGCGCCTTGTGGGGCCTCGGTGCCGTCGTATTCTTCCCGCCGACCGACGTGGGCCAGCTCTTCCTGGCGCTTGTCATTGCCGGGATGTGTGCGGGCGCTGCCACTGTCCACGCTCCTCACATTCCCACGGTTGTCGCCTTCATCCTGCCTGCGACAATTCCGCTGGCTGCGCGCTTCCTCGCCGCGGGCGGCGCGCTGCAGGTCATTTTCGGCATCATGATCCTGATCTTCGGGCTCGCGCTGTGCATAGCGAGCTTCAGGTTTCAGAGCTGGTTCATCGGCACCTTTTCCGCCCAGATCAGGCTTGCGGAGCGCTCGAACGAACTCGATGCCGCCAATGCTCGGCTGACGCAGGAGATTTCAAGCCGGTTGCTGGCAGAGCAGAAACTGCAGCAATCACAGAAGATGGAAGCCATTGGCCGCCTGACCGCGGCGGTCGCGCACGACTTCAACAACCTTCTCATGGTGGTGAGCGGAATCGCAGAACGCATGGATCGCCGGCTTGGTCCGTCCTCGGCGCACGCCGGCGACCTCGCTGCAATCCTGCATGCCACTCGGCGGGGTGCATCTCTGACCCGCCAACTTCTCGCCTTCGGGCGCAGGCAGCCGCTGGTGCCCCGGCCTACCGACCTGAATGGCGTGCTGACCGGGATGCAAACTCTACTGGAGACCACGCTGGCCGGGAGGCGCGTCGAGATGCGACTTGATGCGGGCCTCGAACCCGTGCTCGTGGATACGGAGCAGATCGAGCGGGCCATTCTCAATCTGACAACGAATGCGCGCGACGCGCTGCCCGATGGCGGACGCGTCACGATTGCAACTGCGATTGCTGAAATCGTGCCTGACCAGAAGATCCCCGATCTGCCGCCGGGCCGCTACGTGAAGCTCACCGTCGCCGATGACGGCGTCGGCATGGAGGAAGACGTTCGAGTACGTGCAATCGAGCCATTCTTCACCACGAAGGAGGTCGGCAAGGGGTCCGGCTTTGGGTTGAGCCAGGTTCATGGGTTGGTGCATCAGTCAGGCGGAACGCTGACGATCGAATCGTCGCCCGGCAGAGGAACGACAGTGGTGATCTACCTGCCCGTTGCGGGCGCGGTGGCAAATGAAGGCACGCCGATTTCCTTGGCTCGTAGGAGCCAGCCTGACCATGAGGACCGCGACGTGCCAAAACCTGTGAAGTCCATGTGACTGGAGCCGGCACGGAATATGGGCCTCGCTTTCCGCGTGCAACTTATCGACGAAATTGATCCTCTGGGATCCAAACGGTCGTGCGGGCCTGCCAGGCGCACCCGAGATCAGCCGGCAGCGGAACCGGCCAGGCGCTGCAAGCCTTCCTCACGGCAAATAGTGAGCTGCGCCTTCGCGGGGTCGTAGATGACAAGCCCGTCTGCGCGCCAGGAATTCAGAATGGTGATGATGCTGCGGGTGGTGGCGCCGAGCAGGTCCGCCAGGTCCCCTTGTCGAAATCGGCCGGCGAGCTGAAGACCCTGGTCAGTGCTCCGACCCTCACGTTTGGCAAGGTAAAGCAGTTGCCTTGCCAGCCGGACCTCCAGACTCTCAAATGTCGCATCCCGCAACAGGCCGGATGTTCTGCGCAGTCGTGCGGCGAGCATCCGACATAGATTGGCGCCCAGCACGGGGTTGCCGTGGAGAGCGTCAAGAAATACCCGGCCGCTGATCCGCAAAAGCCGTAGGCGACCCTCTGCGACGGCGTCGGCCGTGCGCGTGCTGCCGTCAATGACCCCAATTTCACCGAATATGTCACCCGCGCCCCAGATCTCGATCATCAGACCCTTGCTGTTCGGATCAAGCGAGCCGATCCGAACATGTCCCACTCCGGCGATGATGGCATAGACGGCGTCGGCCGCGTCGCCTTCCGCGAAAATCCGAGCGCCACCGCGCGGCTCAAGCATTCGGCTTTTCGCCTCGATCCGATCGAGCTCCGCGGGATCCATGCCCTTGAAGGCTGCGACACCAAGCAACGCGGTCATTCTTATCAAACACCGAAGTGAGGGAATAGGAATTCAGGATAACGCGTCAACAGAGCCGCAGACCAGCCCGCCGGGCTTGATAGTCAAAAGCAACTCATGTCGGAGTGTGAAGCACTTCAGCGCGCCCACGTTGGTGGAATGCAACTTTTCCCGTGTCAGCAAGACCGGACCGACTTAACCGGATTCGGCTGACGGACACAGTCAACCCCGCCGCAGGCGGAAACCACAGGGGGATACCATGCAGAAGATATTGGCCGCTCTCGCCTTGCTGACGCTGCTGTCCGGAACCGTCGCTCTTGCGGCTCCGGCCAACGCGTCCACCACGTATTTGTTCCCGCCCACCGAGAACGCCGGCAACAACAGCTAATACCGCAGTTGCTCGGAGGGCAGTCGAGTTCAGTCGAAGGAGGTGGCGATGATCGTCACAGTTCTGATTGTGGTCGGTGCCCTGGCAATCGCAGTCATCGGCCGCGCCGTCCTGAACCCACGCAGCTAGGGTCGACATTCGCCCGACAAGGAGGGCCGGTCCGACGGGATCGGCCCTCTTTGCATTTGACGGTCGCGGATCGCCCATCCGGCATGTGATGCGCTTCCGGCTCATGCCGTGCTAGAAACGCAGTCCTGACCTGCAAGCGAGGAGGCATATGATGGCCATCCGCAAGCTGCTGCTGCCCTTGACGGGGACCGCCGCTGGTGAAGCGGCACTTTCAACCTGCTTGATGATCGCCCGGCTGTGGAATGCCCACGTCACGGCACTCCACGTCCGCGTCGACAGCCGCGATGTCGCGCCGCTCGCCGGCGAGGGCCTGTCAGGTGCGATGATCGAGGAGATGATGTCGGCCACCGAGAAGGAAAGCAGCGAGCGCGCCCACGCGGTTCGCTCGATGTTCGACCGGTTCGTCCTGCAGCACGACGTCATCCTGTCCGAGGCCCATCCCGGCGCCGAATGCGCGACTGCCAGCTTTGCATCGGTGACCGGCCGCGAGGAGGATCTTGTCGCGCAGCAGGCGCGCCTTGCCGATCTGACCGTGGTGCCGCATCCAGATGCGGGCGAGGACGTGTCGTCGTCCGATGCACTGCATGCCGTGCTGTTCGATTCCGGCCGGCCGGTGCTGATCGCGCCACAGATAGCGCCCACCACGATCGGCGCGCGTGTGTGTCTTGGCTGGAATGGCACAGCCGAGTCGGCCTCCGCAGTGTATGCTGCGCTGCCCTGGCTTCAGCGCGCCGAAGCGGTGCGCATCCTCTCCGCCGAGGGCTATCAGCGCCGTGGCCCGGGGGCGCCGGATCTTGCGGCTTATTTGGCGCTGCATGGCGTACATGCCGACATCGTGATGTTCCAATCGGTGGAAAAGTCGGTTGGCGCAGGTCTGCTCAAGGCAGCACGCGACTTCGACTGCGATCTGTTGGCGATGGGCGCCTACTCGCACTCCCGTCTGCGCCAGCTCATCCTCGGAGGCGTTACACGCCATGTGCTGGAGCGCGCCTGGCTGCCGGTGATGATGAACCGCTGAGGCGTGGCCGATGCGCGCACCGCCGCGGCGCTCGACGCCTATGTGAAGCTGCTGCGCGCCGGCCGGTCGGTGTTGGCGCGGGTGGAACCCCGGCTTGCCGCCGCCGGTCTGACACCGACCCAGTTCGGCGTGCTGGAAGCCATCCTGCATAAGGGACCGTTGAGCCAGCGCGAGCTGAGCCGAAAGGTGCTCACCAGCGCCGGCAACATGACGGACCTGGTCGACAAGCTTGAGGCGCGGGGACTAGTACGCCGCGCCCGCCAGAAGTCAGACCGCCGCGCCGTGCATGTGGAGTTGACACCAGCCGGAAGCGACCTGATCGAGCCGCTGTTCGCCCGGCATGCCGGCGACATTACTGCTGCGATGTCCGCGCTGAGCGGCGAGGAGATGCGACAGCTTAGCGATCTGTTGCGACGGCTAGGCCGGGCCGCCGAAAGCGAGGCCCTTGAAGTCGGCCAGGACGCCCACTAATTCACTGCCGAACCGTTCAACATCAAACTAGGTGAGGAACATTAGATGATCCAGGTTCGACCCTTCACCGGGCTCGGCAGCTTCCGCAATGAGTGGCTGAATGCCCGGCATCACTTCAGCTTCGGCCAATACCATGACCCGGAGCGTATGGGCTTCGGCCGACTGCGTGTGTGGAATGACGACGAGGTGGCGCCGGGCACCGGCTTTGACCCGCACCCGCACCGCGAGATGGAGATCGTCACCTACATCCGTGAGGGCGCCATCACGCACCGCGACAACCTCGGGAACGAGGGCCGGACTGCCGCGGGCGACGTGCAGGTGATGCATGCCGGGACCGGGATCGTGCACGCGGAGTATAATCGCGAGGCGGCACCGACACGGTTGTTCCAGATCTGGATACAGCCCGACCGCCATGGCGTCGCGCCTGGCTGGGCGACGCGGCAGTTCCCCAGGGAGGGCGGACTTTCGGTGCTCGCGAGCGGCCGCGCGCAGGATGCCGAAAGTGGGCCATTGCCGCTGAATGCCGATGCCGCGGTGCTTGCGGGCACGCTGCGCGCCGGAGAATCTGCGTCTCTGGAGGTTGCGCCGGGCCGCGGCGTCTATCTGGTCGCCGCGAGCGGATCGCTGACCGTGAACGGCACTCAGGTTGGTGCGCGTGACGGCGTGGCGATCTCCGGCGAGGTCGATCTCGCCATCGTCGCCACTGAGGACACTGAGCTCGTGATCGTTGACGTAGCAGACTGACCCCATCCTGCGGTATCCTCGGCGCTCAACACGCCGAGGAGGACCGGGTCGTGCGGCTTTTGCCTCTAGCTGCGCTCTGCCTGCTGCTCCTCCTGTCGAGATACGCGTGGGCCGATGACATTGGGCCCGACCAGGCACAGGCGCTGCAGCAGCAACTGAAGGACTGGCTTGCCGGTTTGCTCGGGCCAGCGGTGAAGCAGCCGGAGTTGGGCTTGCGCGTCACCGGCGAGCACGATCACTACGTGGTCACCTGGCCGATCCCGGGCCTTGCCGGCGCGTCCGGCCAGGCGGCGGCGACCGCGAATCTGCGGCCACTCGACGGCGGTCGCTGGTCGGTCGACGAAATGAAGGTGCCGCCATCCGGAAACTTCACCATGACGGTTCCTGAGACCGGCGAGGCCGGCAAGGGCACCCCGGTGAACGTGCAATTCAGCGTCGGTCGGCAGGATACGCACGGCGTAATCGATCCCGGCCTGACCACCGCGTCGAAGCTGCATACCGAAATGGGCGACCTGGTCGCAACCTCGGACAGCGCGAAGCAGCACCAGGAACAGCGCCTCGACCGCTATCTGGCGGATACCGTACTGTCCCCAGCCCAGGACGGTCGGCTCAATCTCAGCATGGATGCCTTGGGCAGTGGCTGGAAGTCAGCCACGCAGATCAACGGCGGCACGCCGATGGCGATCGGCATCCAGACAATGCGGGCGGTCGGCCAGGTCAACGGCGTGAACCGCGACCGCTTCGGCGAGTTGCTTGCCGCGACCAGCGGCCTCATCGGCGCTCTACCGCCTGACATTGCGACCAAGAGTGAAAAACTCGATCTGCCCGCCCCCGTTCGGGCGCAGTTGCGTCTCATGATCCAGTCGCTACAGGACGTGCTGACCAGCGTGCGACTTGAGGAAACGGTGGATGGGCTGCAGGTCGAGATCGCCGGCATGGGCGGACTGTCGATAAGGCACCTGCTGCTTGGCTTTGGAGGCGACGCGCCCGGGGAGCGGCTACACGCCTGGGTTGAACTCGGCGTCGATGAGCTGGCCAGTCCAAGCCTGCCGCCGAAGGTCGCGACCTATCTCCCCCACCACGTCGAGCTCAAGCCGAGCCTGTCGGGCATTCCGATTGCGGATCTGCACAAGCTGGCCATGGACGCGACCGAGATGGGCGCGGACAGCAGCACCCTCGCGCCAGACATTGCCGCGATCTTTTCGCATGGCGGCGCCGAGCTCGGTATTGAGACGCTGTCGTTCGACCTGGGACCGGCGAAGGTGGCCGGCACCGGTCGCATCACGATCACCTCGCCGGGCGCATGGCACGGTGAGGCACATCTGGCCGCAACGGGGTTCGACGAGCTGGCCACCCAGGCGCGGGCAAATCCGGATCTTCAGCAGGCCCTGCCGGCGCTGATCATGTTGCGCGGGCTGGCCAAGCCGGACGGCGAGCGGCTCGTATGGAACATCGTGAGCGACGGCCCGTCGTTGAAAGTGAACGGGCTGGATCTTTCGCAATTGGGCAGCGGCGACAAGCAGACTGGGAAGCCGGGTCAACGGCCGAGCCGGTAGAGCGTGACCAGCCGCTCGGTCCGATCCTCGAGTTCCAGGCTGGTCGGCACGCGATAGCTGGCGAAGGCGGTGAGGCCGGCGCGCGGCAGATAGGCGCGGCCGGGATCGGCGATCCACACCTCCGCATGGTCGGCCATGCGCCGCAGCCACGGCAGAATATGCGCGGTCATCGGCGCCTCGTAGCAGACGTCGCCGCACAGGATGAGGTCCCAGCCGCCGTCGGTGCCGACGATGTCGGAATCGCTGAGTGCGATATCGACAGCGTTCGTCGCGGCGTTCAGCGCGATTGCGGCACGCGCCAGCGGGTCGATCTCGGCTGCGTCGACCCATGCTGCGCCAGCCAGCGCACAGGCAATGGCGGCGATGCCGCATCCGGCGGCGAAGTCGAGCACACGCCGGCCGGCAACGCATGCGGGTTGGTCTAGCACGTGCCGCGCCAGCGCCTGGCCGCCCGGCCAGGCGAACGCCCAGAACGGTGGCTCGACGTCGTGTTCGGCCAGCCACGCCTCGGTGGCCTGCCAGATCGGGGTGATTTCGCTGGCAAGGTACAGGGTGATCTCGGGGACCAGAGGCACCTGACCACGTCTGGCGTGTTCGCGTACGAAGCGCTGCACGTCTCGCGCGGGGCTCCAGTCAGGCAGCGCTATCATGAGGGTCCAACCTGACCTGCTAAAGTGGTGGCGGAATCGTCGCCTGAAATGACGGTGCCGCCGCTATGGCTTCGAACCACCTGGCCAGGGCCGGCCGGCCGGCGCGCCAGGTCCAGACTGGGTGACGCGGATCGACCCAGCCCAGGGCGCAACCGAGCACTATGCGGGCGGCATTGATCTCGCCCGAGTAGCCACCCTTCGCGACCGCGCGATCAAGAACATCGGCTGTCCGGTTGACCCTGGTGGTTTCCAGCGCGATCACGCTTGGCGAGCGTGCGTTGTCGGGTCGACGCAGTTCGCGCGCCCAGGTGACAATGCCCTCCAACATGCCTGCAGCGACGCCCATTTCCGCGAGTGTACGCCACCTGTCGGAGCTATCCCTGGGCAGCAATGGGCGCCCCCGATGTAGCGTGTCGATATAGTACAGGATTAACAGGCTTTCGGTCAGGATCGTGCCGTCGTCGAGTTCGAGGGTCGGAACGCGTCCGACGGGATTGTACGGCAGCAAGGCGGAAGTGGGATCGCGCAGCGTGACTTCTTGCTTGCGGACCTGGGCGTCGAGACCAGTCTCCAGCAAAGCCACCCGGACGATGCGAGCGAAGGGTGAAGCGGCGGCATAGAAGAGTCGCATTGTTCGTTTCCTTTCGCGGCAGGTTGTTTGATACCGGCGCTCATGCGGCGGCGCTTGCTCACATGCAGTCTGCCCAACGCCAGAATTTTAGCTCCGGGACCCCTTGCGTTTCGAGTGTATCTAGATATATCTTAACTTCGTTATATCGAAACACACCCGGAGATTGAATGTTCCACAGACACTCACACAGACGGCACTCTGACGATGGACACCCTTACGATGGGCTGGACCAACGCTTCGCCCATGAAGATCATCGCGGCGACAGTCGGTCCGGCGAACATGGCCGGCACCGGCGCGGCAGCCGTTCCGGGCTCGGCCGCTTCTTCGCCCATGGCGACCTTCGCCTGGTCATCCTCCACCTCATCGCCGAGAAGCCGCGGCACGGTTACGAGCTCATCAAGGCGATCGAGGAGCAGGTCGGTGGCGCCTACAGCCCAAGCCCGGGCGTCATCTATCCCACGCTGACGCTGCTTGAGGAACTCGGTCAGGTGACAGTCAGCACAGGCGAGGGTGGCAAGAAACTGCATGCAATCACGCCGGACGGACGGGATCATCTTGCCGCCTACCGGCCTGCCGTGGATGCCCTCCTCGCCCGCATGGCCGAGGCCAGCAGGGCGCAGGGCGGAGGTCCCGCGCCACAGATCCTGCGCGCGATGGAGAATCTGAGGCTCGCGCTGCGACTGCGCATTTCGCGTGGCCCGCTGAGCGAGGAGCAGATCAACAAGGTCGCCGCCGCGCTCGACGCCGCTGCCACCAGCGTCGAGCGCACCTGACGGCCGTGCCGACGGCGAATACCCTGATGATCTTTCGCGGGAGAAACCAATGACAGGTCTGGTTCAATCAGCAACCGAGGCGCAGACGCCTCGCGGCCTGAATCACATCGTCCTCAACGTTCGGGACCTCGAGGAATCCCATCGCTTCTGGACCGAACTTCTCGGCTTCCGCCATGTTGGCACCCTGAGTCGCCCCGTCCCGGATGGCATGCCGCGCGCCCGGATGCGCTTCTACAGCGGCGAGCGCGATGGCAAGCTGCATCACCACGACATCGCGCTGGTCGAGCAAATGCTGCCCGGCGATCTCGCCAAGCGGCCTCAGGCGCTGAACCACGTCGCCATCGAATACGCGACGCAGGAGGCCTGGCATAAGCAGATCGCCTTCCTGACCGCGCACGGCGTGACGGTTTACGGGCGCGTGGATCGTGGCGTCACCCACAGCATTCATCTGAGCGATCCGAACGGCAACGAGATCGAGCTCGTCCACGAATTGCCGCGCGAGCTGTGGGAGGGCGACATCGACGCCGCCCTGAACCGGGCGGTCGAGCGACCGATCAGCGAATGACGCCAGTGGTTTCCCGCGAAACTGCCCCGTGGGTCAGCGACGCGGGATCTCACGCCCAGCCGAGCAGGATCGCCGCTGCGACGGCCAGCCCAACCTCGCGGTTCGCCTTGAAGAGGCGCAGGCAGAGGGCCGGATCGTCGATGTCAAGCGCCACGACCTGCCGTGCCAGCAGCACCGCGGGCAGCACCAGCGCCGGATAGAACCAGCCCCCGATCCCGGCGAGCCAGCCCGCCAGCGCCAGCAACAGCACCGCGCCGCCGTAGCAGGCGGCAAGGAAGAGTGGCGTCCGCTGGCCGAACAGGCGGGCCGTCGATCTCACCCCGACCAGCGCATCGTCCTCGCGGTCCTGGTGAGCGTAGATCGTGTCGAACCCCAGGTCCCAAAGGATCGCCGCGCCGTACAGAGCAGCCCAGGTCGCATCCAGCCGTCCCGCCCCGGCGGCGTAACCGAGAGGTGCTCCGAAGCCGAAGGTGAAGCCCATCATGAGCTGCGGCCACCACGTCACCCGCTTGGCCAGGGGATACAGTCCCACCAGCACCAGCGAGGCCACGCCCAGCAACCGGGCCGGCGCATTCAGTTGCAGCAGGATCGCCAGCCCTGCCAGCAGGAGTACGGCCAGGAACACCAGCGCCTGGCCTGGGCGGAGTGCGCCGGACGCCAGAGGCCGGGCGGCGGTCCGTGCCACCATCCGATCAATATCGCGGTCCCACAGGTCGTTCACCACACAGCCGGCGGCGCGCATCACAAGGGCGCCGATGGCGAACAGCACGATCAGGCGCACCTCTTGGAGTAGCGGCGTGCCGGACAGCAGAATCCCCCACAGTCCTGGCAGAAACAGCAGCCACACGCCAATCGGGCGATCGACCCGCGCCAGCAGGAGATAGGGCAGCCACGGTCGTGGCAGTCGCGCCACCCATCCGGTCGCCGCGATGTCGGTGTGCGCCTGCATGGATGCTAATCTGCCCGCAGTCATGACCGGGTCAATCCGTCTTTACGTCACGGCAGCCCTGGCCGAGGGGGACGCCATCGCCGCAACGGCGACGCAGGTGCATTATCTTGTGCACGTCATGCGGCGCGGGCTTGGCGATACGCTGCTGCTGTTCAATGGCCGCGACGGCGAATTCGCCGCCCGCATCGAGACCGTCCGGCGCGATTTCGCCACTCTGCGGGTTGAGCGCCGGACACACGCGCAGACCCAAGGTCCCGATCTGTGGCTGGCATTTGCGCTGCTGAAGCGCGATGCCACCGATCTCGTCGTCCAGAAGGCGACCGAACTCGGCGTGGCCGCGCTGCGTCCAGTCATCACCGAACGCGTCAATGCGCATCGGATGAATGCCGAGCGCCTCACGGCTATCGCCGTGGAGGCCGCGGAGCAGTCTGAGCGTTTGACTGTACCCGACCTTCATCCGTTGCAGCCGCTCGCAGCGCTGCTGTCCGACTGGCCTCGCGGCAGGCGCCTGTTCGCCGCTGTCGAACGCAGCCAGGAGCCGCGCCTTTCCCCGACGGATGGCGCACAAGCGCTGCTCGTCGGTCCGGAAGGCGGATTCACACCGGCGGAGCTTGAAGCGCTGCGCGCGCATCCCTTTGTAACGCCTGTATCGCTCGGGCCGCGCATCCTTCGTGCTGATACGGCCTGCATCGCGGGCCTGGCATTGTTGCAGGGGGTGGACTGCCGCTAATAGCATAACGCGAACCCACACGCCTGGGAGCAGTATGTCCAATCCCGGAGACGCCAACTCGACGCCGGTCACCTCGGTGCAGCAACTGGCCGATCATATCGCCGCCGGATGCAAGCCAATGGAACGCTTCCGCATCGGCACCGAGCACGAAAAATTCGGCTTCCGCATCGGTGATCTCGCTGCCCCGCCTTACCAGCCGACGGACGGCCAGCCTGGCTCGATCCGCGAGTTGCTCGAGGGCCTTCAGCGCTTTGCCGGCACGCCGATCACCGACGCCGGCAACCTCATCGGCTTGAAGCAGGGCGACGCGGCAGTTTCGCTGGAACCCGCTGGCCAACTCGAACTTTCTGGCGCGCCGCTGGAAACGTTGCACGACACCATGGCCGAGCTCGAGGCGCACTACGAACAGGTGCGCAGCGTGTCGCGCGATCTGCAAATCGGCTTCCTGCCGCTCGGATTTCACCCGATCGCGACGCGCGAGCAAATGCCGTGGATGCCGAAGTCGCGCTACGCGATCATGCGGCGCTACATGCCGAAGGTCGGCACGCGTGGCCTCGATATGATGACGCGCACGTGTACCGTGCAGGTCAATCTCGACTATTCGTCCGAGCAGGACATGCTGCGCAAGCTGCGTGTATCGCTGTTGCTGCAACCGTTGGCCACCGCGCTGTTTGCCAACTCGCCGTTCTCGGAGGGGCGGCCGAACGGTTTCCTGTCGTATCGCGCCCATGTCTGGACCGACACCGACAACCAGCGCTCCGGCATACCGCGCGTGATGTTCGAACCCGGCTTCGGCTTCGAACGCTACGTCGAATGGATGGTCGACCAGGTGCCGATGTACTTTGTCTATCGCGACGGCTCCTACATCGACGTGGCCGGCGCGTCGTTCCGGGACTTCATGAACGGCCGGCTGCACAACGTCGCGGGCACGGTCGCCACGGTGGGCGATTTCGCCGACCACGTCACGACGGTGTTCACCGACGTGCGGATCAAGCGCTTCCTGGAGATGCGTGGAGCGGACGCCGGCCGCGCCGACATGATGGTGGCGCAGTCGGCGCTCTGGGTTGGCCTGCTCTATGATGAAGCCGCGCTCGCCGCGGCTGAGATGCTGCTGCGCGACGCGACGTGGGAGGACGCGGTAGCCCTGCGGGAGGCGGTGCCGCGAGAGGGCTTGGCAGCTCCGTGGCGCGAAGGCCGTCTCCGGGACCTCGCCCGCGACGTCGTCGCCATCGCCCGTGATGGGTTGCGCGGCCGGGCGCGTTGCAACGTTGCGGGGCTGGACGAATCGGTCTATCTCGTTCCACTAGAAGCGATCGTGGCTGGCGAACCGACACAGGCAGAACATTGGCTGGCGTGCTATCGCCAGTCGTGGCAGGGTAATATCCGGCGAATTTTCGGGGAGGCAGCGATTTGAAAGGGGGATGTAAGTCTCTCCGTGCTGAAGCCCTGGCCTTGGGTAGTCGAACCTCACACAAATGACGCAATGATGGCTGGCACTTCACAACGACCTTCGGCCCACATCACACCGCCCAACCCGGCGGTGCAGGTCGTGGTCAGGCTGCGCCTGATCGGCCAGATGGAAGCCTGGACGCTGACCAGCGAGAACGTGCTGCCCGCCGGGCGCAAGACCCGTGCGTTGCTGGCCGTTATTGCCTTGTCATCGCCACGCGCCGCCCTCCGCGGGCGCTTGGCCGAGCTGCTGTGGAGCCGCCGCCCCGAGGAGCAGGCGCGGGCCTCGCTGCGCCAGGAGATTCATCGGCTTCTCGAAACCTTGGCGCCGGCGGGGACCGAGGTGTTGTCGGTCACCCGGGATCACCTCTCGCTCCGGCCCGGCGTGGTCTGGGTGGACGTGGAAGAGGTGATGCGGGCGACGACCGACCAGCCGGCCTCGCTGTCCTTGCTCGATGGCGATCTGCTGGAGGACCTGGACGGCATCGATCCTACGTTCGACGCCTGGCTGACCACCGAGCGTGAGCGGCTGCGCGACCGTGCCCGTACGGTGGCGGAAGCCCTGCTGCGCGAACAGGTCGAACCGGAGGCGGCGATCCCAGCGGCGCAGCGTCTGCTGCAGATCGATCGTGCCCATGAGGGTGCCTGGCGAGCGCTGATGCGGGCGCACGCGGCGCGGGGCGAGCGCGGCATGGCGATTCAGGCCTATGACCGTTGCCGCGCGGTGCTCGCGGATCTGCTGGACGCCTCGCCGTCGGCGGAGACCCAAAAGCTTCTGGCGGAAATCCGCGGCCCTGCGGGAAGCCGCATGCCGCTGCGACCGCCGCCACCGCCCCCGGTGGCCGATGAACCGGACGAGCCCACTGCGGTGCTCGAACCACGCACGCAGGAGCTGCACCCTACCCGAGGTGGCGCCCATGTCGGGGTCATGCCCCTGCAACTCGTCGGCACCACCGAGGAGGAGTCGCACCTCGCTCCCGGGCTGGCCGAGGAGATCACCACCGCGCTGGCCCGGTTCCGCTGGATGTTCGTGGTTGCTTCCAATTCACTGGCGCGCTTCGCGGCTGAGACACGCGACGAGTCCGCGATCCGGCGCACCTTCGGCCTCGACTTCCTGCTCGACGGCTCCATTCAACGGGTGCGCAACCGCCTGCGCATCACAGTGCGCCTGCTCGATCTGCGCGCCGGCAATCAGGTTGTGTGGGCGCGTCGTTTCGATCGCCAGTCGAACGACCTGCTGTCGCTACAGGACGAGATCGCCTCGGAGGTGGTGGCGCAGATCGATCCGGAAATCCTGCTGATCGAGGCCAAGCGCAGTTCCGCCCGCCCGCCGATCGATGCGACCGCCTATGACCTGATGCTGCGCGCGATCCCGCTGATCGGCCGGTTGGAACGCGAGCCATTTATGCGAGCCGGTGAGTATCTCGCGCACGCTATCGAAGTGGAGCCCGATTACGCCGCCGCCTATGCCTGGTACGCCTACTGGCAGATGTTTTTGGTCGGCCAGGACTGGACAGACCATCCTGCCGTGATCATGGAGGAGGCGGGTCAGCACGCGGAACGCGCGGTGATACTGGATCCGTTTGATGCGCGCGGCCTGACCATAGCCGGCCATGTGCGCGCCTTCCTGCATCGTCGCCTGCGCGAGGCGATTGCCCTCCACGAACGCGCGCTGTCGCTCAATCCGAATCTGGCGATGGCGTGGGCGCTGTCGGCGATCGCGTTCGCCTATCTGGGTGATCCGGACGAGGCAGAGCGGCGCAACAACCGATACAAGAAGCTGTCGCCGCTTGATCCGCACGCGTTCTTCTTCGATGCGTTCTTCATTCTGATTCATCTGCTGAAGCGCGACTACGAGTTGGCAGTTGCGGTCGGGCGCGCGGTGAGCGAGATGAACCCGTCGTTTTCGGCGACCTACAAGCCGTATCTTGCTGCGCTTGGCCATCTCGGGCGTGCGCAGGAGGCCGCTGCGGTGCGTCGGCGGCTAATGGCCATCGAGCCGGATTTCACCGTCGAGCGGTTCATTACCACGTCGCCGCTCGAGCGTGAAAGCGATCGCGATCTCTTCGCGGAGGGCCTTCGGCTCGCGGGCGTGCCGGAGACCGGCGCCGACGCTTCGGAGCAGTTGCAGGATCAGGTCGCGCACTGATCGGCGGACTAATCGGGAGCCGAAGCAGACATTCGTTCGCGACGTCGATTTTCAATTGAAGCAGCACAAGTCGGAACGGCAAGCGCACGGGAACCATCCAGGATTACCCCCGTGGGTAGTTTCGATGGCCAGTCCAATCCTTTTCCGTGGTCCAGTCAGAACCGGACGAGCGGATGCTCGGGCCTATCCGGTCACCAGTGCGCGAAACGCCTTGATTTCAGACGCGGCGAAGTCAGCGAACGCCCGCGCGGGGATCAGCCACGTCCAGCTTTGGCTTGAGCCGAACACGATGGCCGGCATTGACGCGTTCCTGCCCGTGCTCGAACGGCTCGATCGCGGGCAACGGACGCACCAATGAACCGAGACGCCGTGCCGCGCGAGCAAGGCGAAGGCGCCTGACAGGCGTACGCAGTGAAATGTTTCACAGCACGCGACCACAGCGCAGTTCACAATCGCTCAGTCCTGGAACACCCGCTTGAGCAGGCATCACGAGAGTCAGATCAGAGCAGCCAGCCCCGTGATCGGCAGAACCATTTAGAGGAGACAAGCAGTGATCGCGCCGGTTCTAGCTGCTGTCATTCCAGTCCTGGCCGTGATCGGCATCGGCTTCTTCTGGGTTCGAGCGGGACGGCAGCTCGAGAACGGAATGCTCACGCCGCTGGTGGTGGACATTGGCACGCCATGTCTCGTACTGGCGACATTCCTGAAGATCAGGATCGCACCAGCAAGCTTTGCGGTCATGGCTTTCGCGTCGATCCTCGCCCTGATCGCTTTTTCCGTCGTGTCCTATGTCATCCTTAAATTGCTGGGTTTCCGGGTTCGGACATTTCTGCCGTCGCTGACGTTCCCGAACAACGGCAATCTGGGCCTGCCGCTTGCCGCCTATGCGTTCGGCAACGAGGGCCTTGGCTACGCCATCGTCTTTTATGCGATCTGCATGATCGGTCAGTTCACGGTCGGTCAGGCCGTCGCCGCCGGCAGCGCAAATTGGCTGGGAATCTTCCGACTTCCATTGCTCTATGCAACCGCACTCGGGGTGCTCGTGTCGGTGACGCAAATCGCCCCTCCAGTCTGGCTGACCAACACCATTTCCCTCATTGGCGGCATGACGATCCCACTGATGCTGTTGATGCTGGGCGCATCCCTGGCGCGCCTGCGCGTCGGCTCTGTCGGCAAGGCAGCGCTGCTTTCGACTGTTCGGATCGTGACCGGAGCCGCTATCGGGTGTGCTGTCGCCTTCGTCCTTGGTCTGGAGGGCAATGCGCAATCGGTCCTGATCATGCAATGCGCAATGCCAGTCGCGGTCTATAACTACCTGTTTGCGCAGAAGTGGAACAACGAACCCGAGGAGGTCGCGGGGCTGGTCGTTGCTTCCACTTTGGCGTCGATCATCAGCGTTCCCGCTCTGCTCTACGTCCTGGTCAAGTAAAGGACTGCCATCATGCGAATTCGCGCGACGTTGATTGACTCAATTGCCAGCGCTGCGACAACCGTCGATGGCCTGCACCTTGCTTTGAGTTTGCGCGATGTCGACGCCCAGGAATTCACGTTGGGAATTCCAGTCGCGCAGGTCGTGCAGTTGATCGAGCACGGTGCGCGAACGCTTGCGGACTGCGCGCGGGAGGGTCAGGACGTCGAGAGCAAACTGATCGGCTGCAAAGGTCGCTTTCCGGTCCTCGGCTGGAATCTCACGCGCACTGCGGATAACGGCCTTGTCCTCGTCTTTACGCTCGAATCCGGCGGAACTCTCGCCTTCGATCTGTCGCAGCAGATGGCGGGGGCGATGCTTGCTACGTTGGAGTCACACAAGCAATACCAGGGATATCCGCGCGGCTTCGTGGAATAGGTTCATAACGCCATTTATCGCTGACGACGAGACTCATACGCTTCACCACCGATCGCTGCTTTCCGAGCCCTCGCTGACGGCTGTTGCCGTGCTACCGAGAGGCGGAAACCAGTCGGCTCCTCGACCGTAAAGCGCCCCAGCGCAGGCGTGCGCTTCATCCCGCGATTGCTCCGCGCTATCGTCGCGCTCCCACGCTGAGAGGTCCGCGCCGATGACGTTCCAGGCATTCCGCTTCGATCCGGTCGAATTGCCCCCGGCCGCCAAGGCGTTGCGCGGGGAAGTGCGCGCATTCCTGGACGAGAACCGCGCATCTCTCGGTAACCGCCGCGACCACGACCAGGCGTTCAGCCGCAAGATGGCAGAGCGTGGCTGGATCGGGATGACCTGGCCGAAGCAGTACGGCGGCCACGAGCGCACCGCGTTTGAACGCTACGTGCTGATCGAGGAGATGCTGGCCGCCGGTGCCCCTGTGGGCTTTCACTGGACTGCCGATCGGCAGAGCGGTCCCAACATCCTGCGTTACGGCACCGACGAGCAGAAGGACTACTTCCTGCCCCGCATCGTGCGTGGCGAGTTGTCGTTCTGCATCGGCATGAGCGAGCCGGACTCCGGCTCCGATCTCGCCGGCACGCGTACCCGCGCGGTAAAGGTGGATGGCGGGTTTCGGATCAACGGCAGCAAGCTGTGGACATCGAACGCGCACCGCGCAGACTACATGATCCTGTTCTGCAAGATGGCCGATGCCGGCCAGGACGAAGTGGATCGCCACGCCGGCGCGACGCAGTTCCTGGTGGATCTGAAGAACTCACCGGGTATCGAGATCAGGCCGGTGATCAATCTGCTGGGTGAACACCACTTCAACCAGCTCTTCCTCACCGACCTGTTCGTCCCCGATAGCCGGCTGTTCGGCGAGATCGGCAACGGCTGGCGCCAGGTTTCCAGCGAGCTCGCATTTGAGCGCAGCGGGCCCGATCGGTTCCTGGTGCTGTTCAAGCTGCTGACCGAGATGGTGCGGGTCGCCGGACCCGATCCCGATCGCGCCACCGCTGCGGCACTCGGGCGGCTGGTGTCGCAGCTCGCCACGCTGCGGCGGATGTCGCTGTCGATCGCGGGAATGCTGCAGGAGGGTTTGCAGCCGCTGAACGAGGCCGCGGTCACCAAGGACCTTGGCACTCGCTACGAGCAGGACCTGCCGGTCGTGGCTCGGCAACTGTTCCCGGCAGAACCGGAATTGGAAGCCGTCGATACGTATGTATCCATGCTTGCGCGCGGCATAGGCAACGCGCCGCGGTTGTCCATCCAGGGCGGCACACGGGAGATCCTGCGCGGCATCATCGCGCGCGGACTTGGACTGCGCTGAGGGAGGCGGACATGCGCGATGAAACACGGATGCTGCTGGAGAGCATGAACCGCCTGTTCGAGGATCATTGCACGAAGGCGGTGGCTGACGGCGCCGAAACGGGCACCTTCCCGACGGCGCTTTGGCAGGCGGTAAGCGAAACCGGCGTGCCGCTCGCCGCACTGCCGGAATCCGCTGGCGGAGCCGATGCCGAGTGGTCCGACTTGTACGCCGTGCTGCGCGTTGCGGGGCGCTTCGCCGCGCCGATCCCGCTTGCGGAGACGATGCTGGCGGCGTGGGTCGCATCGGCCGCAGGGCTCGAGGTGAGCGAACAACCGATGACGGTCGGACCGGTGCGCGCCGATGACAGGCTGACGCTCGAGCGTGACGGCAACGGCTGGCGCCTGTCGGGCCGTGCAAGCCGGTTGCCCTGGGCGATGGTCGCCGCGCGCGTCGTGCTGCTCGCCGATGGACCGGACGGCGTCATGGCGGTGGCACTGGACGGCGCCGCGGGCGCTGAGGTGACGGCGGGGCGCAACATGGCGGGCGAGCCGCGCGACACGCTGAGTTTTTCTGCGTTGCGTGTGGCCGGCGATGCGGTGGCGCCGACTGCCACGGGCGTCGATCGCGGCGCGTTATACCGGCGCGGGGCGTTGGCACGCGCGGTGCTTATGGCGGGAGCCATGGAGCGCGCACTCGATACCGCTGTGACCTATGCCGGCGAGCGAAAGCAGTTCGGCCGCCCGATCGGAAAATTCCAGGCGGTGCAACAGAACCTCGCGGTGATGGCCGGTCAGGTGGCCGCCGCCGGCGCCGCGGCCGATGCCGGCGTGGAGGCGCTGTCAATTAATGATCCGGCGAAGCAGGAGTTCCTGATTGCGATCGCCAAGACGCGGGTGGGTGATGCGGCGACGCTGGCATCAGAGATCGCCCACCAGGTGCATGGCGCAATCGGCTTTACCAAGGAATACTCACTGCAACTCAGCACGCGGCGGCTGTGGTCGTGGCGCGACGAGTTCGGCGGTGAAGCTGAGTGGGCAGCGAAGGTTGGCGCCTATGTCTGTGCCCGCGGCGCCGATGCGCTGTGGCCCACGCTTACAAATTCCTGATCGGCCCAATTTCGGCTTTGGGCGGAGAGCCGTCGTTGCCCTTTGGCCTACGAGTGCTTGCGTAGAAATTTGCCGAACGGATGCGGGCGGTGCGGCAAGCGGCGCCGGCGGCATTGTCGATACCAACGAGAGCTGGAGCGAGGCTCAGCCTAGCGAATACATGCCGATTGCTCGCTGATTTGAGGCGTGCACTGATAGAGCAGCCGAAGCCGGCCCACGCTGATAGCGCGCTGGCGCGTCCGATCCCGCTCCGCGCTGATAAATCCTGCCGGACCCTTGCCGATCTCGACCGGCTCTGCGGGATACAGGAGGCCATCAATATCAAACTCGATAAGGCGGGTGGGCTGACCGAGGCGCTCGCACTGGCGGAGGAAGCGAAGCGGCAAGGCTTGCGGATCATGGTCGGTGGCGTGATCAGCACGTCGCTTGAGATCGCGCCGGCACTGCTCGTCGCACAGCAGGCCGACGTCACGCTAAATGCCGTCCCATAGATTGCCATTGTCGTTCTCACTCGGATATGAATACTACCGAATTAATCCTTGGCCCCAAATTCCGGAAGACGTGGTGACGTGGTTTCGGGATGTTTTTTCCGAAGCAAACCGCGTGCGTGCGAGCAACTCGTCAATCTCCCCAACGTGCGAGAAACCTCGCTTGATGATGGCTTAATCGAAGCCCTTATTCCCGACACGGCGCCAACCCTGCTGCCGTCAGGAGCCATTGTGCGGATGGACACCCACAATATTGGCGGCTTGC
This sequence comes from uncultured Alphaproteobacteria bacterium, assembly GCA_963818775.1. Classification (GTDB taxonomy): domain Bacteria; phylum Pseudomonadota; class Alphaproteobacteria; order Acetobacterales; family Acetobacteraceae; genus JAMXLO01. The sequence continues at coordinate 237,010 of CAWFUF010000024.1, forward strand.
GGCGACTTGGTTGGCCCCATTGGTACCTTCCCTTCGGCCGTCGATGGGAAACGGCCGACGTTGCGATCCTGGTCTTTGTTCACCGGCGCGAGGTGCTAGAAGATCGGACTGCTTCAGTCCAAGCGGCTTTATCCCGACAACAACGACGTAGATGACGAAGATGAGGTCGCATTTCTTCATGGAATGAACGCGTTTATCCGACGTGAAGATACACAAGCGGTTGGGGCGGCGCTGGCAGTACCAATCGCACCGTCTGACAGCTGAGTGATAAGTCCCTCGCTCGTATCCATTTGCGTGTTCTGCGTTCTTTGCGGTTCCCCTTTCCTTGTCTACTGCCGGCACAACCGTTCGCAAGGAAAATGGAACCGCAAAACACGCAGAACACGCAAAGGGCGGCGGTGCCTTACAGGGCCAGGACGATGCGTTTGATCTCAAGGCGAGGTTTGCCGAAATTGAGTAGCAGGCAGAGATGCAAGCCTGTGGCTTTCAGATAATTCAGGCACTGCGCGAGATGAATCTCGTCGATCGCCTTGGCTACCTTCAATTCGACGAGGACGATGTGTTCGACGAGTAGGTCAACAGTATATTCCCCGACCACGGTCCCATTGTATCGAACGACCATGGGATGTTGTTGCGAGACGGCGAGCCCAGACTTGCGGAGTTCGTACACCAACGCGTTTTCATACACTTTCTCAAGAAATCCGGTTCCCAGCGTGTGGAGCACCGTCAGGGCGCAGCCAATGATTTGTTTGGACAGGAGGTTAACCCCGTCCTGACCAGTATCTATTTGCGTGCTCTGCGTGTTTTGCGGTTCCATTTTCCTTGTTTACTGCCGGCACAACCTTGCCAATTCGTTGACGCCGGCAGTGCAGCAAAGACGTGGATGGCCGGCCTTCGCTAGCCATGACTAGGTCCGCCTTGGATCGGGACCTCAAATTCAAACCCAGAGGCCAACTTGGTCCTACAAAACCACTATGTGAAAATATTCCTTTACACAGACGCCCCCTCTGTGCCTTCCTACCCACCGTGTCCGGCGCCCCAACACCAGTCTCCAAACCCAGTCGCACCGGCGGTCTGCTCGACCTCGTCCGCAAGCTCATCGACTATGCCACCTTCCTCGCCGACACACTTCGCCAGCGCGGCCTCGGCGAACACCCCGCCATCCACGGCCGTCAGTTCGGCACCATTAACATCACCTTGATACTCGCCCGCATCGGCCGTGGCCTGCTGCGCGCCGCAGCACTTGAGGCGCGGCTGCACCGCAATGCCGCGCGCCTCGACGCCCCGCCCCGTCCCCACGCTCCCTCGGCTCGCCCTCTCTCAGCTTCGACCGAGGCCACGCCTCAGCCACCCGCACCGCGCAGGCGGTTCGATCCACGCAGCGCCGACGACGACACGCTGCTCGCGCACACGCCCACGCCCGAGCAGATCGCCGCCGAGATCCGCCGCCGCCCAATCGGCGAGGTGTTCGCCGACATCTGCCGCGACCTCGGAATCGTTCCTGCCCATCCCCTCTGGACAGAACTTGCGCGAACCATCATGCGCGAGGGCGGCCGCTACGCCGCCCTGATCATCGACATTCTGAAGCGGCCGGAGCGGATGCCAATTTCCGAGGACTGGCCCGAGAATCTGCCGCCATACCTGTGGACGTCGTGGCAGCACTCCCCCGCACTAGCCGGCACCGGGCCGCCCTGACGAGCGGCCTGGCCGCGCTCGGTTGAGCCGCGAGTGGTTCCAGGACTACGCTGACACCCACCAAAAAACGGGGGTTGGAATATGACGCACATCACGCGGCGATCTGCACTTCGCGTCACCGCTGGCTCCGCCGCTGTCGCGGTGCTCGGTGCGAATCGGGGTCTGGCCGCGGATAAGGCTGTCACCGTCGGCATCGACCTCTCGCTCACCGGAGCTGATGCCGAAACTGCAGTACGCATCCGCGATGGATTCATGCTGGCCATCGATGAAGCCAACGCCAAGGGCGGCGCCGCCGGCTATCATCTGAACGTTCTGCTGCTCGACGATGGAACCGCTACCGCGGGACAATACGATCCGGCGCAGGGCGCAACCAATGCACGCAAGATGGTCGCCGACCCGGCGGTCGTTGCTGCGCTGGGACCGATGAGCAGCACACCAGGCAAGGCGATGGCGCCGATCTTCAGCCAGGGCAACCTCGCCACCATAACGCCGACATCGACCAATCCGGACATCACGGATCCTAAATTCGCCGCCCAATATCGTCCTGCCGGCAAGGCTATCTATTTCCGCACTGTCACCACGGATGCCTATCAGGGACCGAACATGGCGAACTACTTCGCCGACACGCTGAAGGTGAAGAGCGTCTATGGCCTCGACGACAGCGGCGCGTATGGAATAGGCATCGCCACCGCCTTCGAGGCACAGGCAAAGAAGCGCGGCATCGAGGTGATAGGTCACGACCGGCTCGACCCCAAGGCCGCCGACTACTCACCGGCGTTGACCAAGATAAAGTCGCTCGGCGCGCAGGCGATCTACTATGGCGGCGATGCCCAGGCTGGGGTGAAGCTCGCTAAGCAGGCGTACGACCTGGTTCCGACGCTGATCAAGGCTGGCGGCGACGGCATGTACGGCCCGTCGATCCTGCAAGGCGCGGGCTTCCCCGCAGCCGAGGGGTGGTATGCGACCGTCGCCTGTCCGCACATGATGGAAGATGCCGCGTTGCAGCCGTGGGTGAAGCGCTTCACCGCCAAGAGCGGCCGGCAGCCCTCCGACTATTCAATCACCGCCTATGACGCCGTGCAGGTGGTAATCGATGCAATCGAACGCGTGGCGAAATCGGGCAAGCCGGTGGACCGTGCCAACGTACGCGACGCGATCGCGGCGACGAAGCTGAACACGCTCCAGGGCGAGGTCAGTTTCGATGAGAACGGCGATCTCAGGCAGCGCGTGATCGCGGTGTTCCAGGTGAAGCACGACACTGCGCATCCGGTGGATGACCTGATCCACCAATATAAGTACGTCGGCGTAGCGCCGCAGGTGTAGTGGCAAGGCGAAGCAATCGCTGTTCTAACCTGACCGAGATTGCTTCGCTTCGCTCGCAATGACCGGGGCTACTCGGCTGCTTTTGCCAGTTCCATGGCCGGACGGCGCTTGCGCGAGCCGACTGCCGTCTCGTAGGTGTGGCCTGCCTGGAATATCGTCGCTTCGGCGAACGGCTTGGCGATCAACTGCATCGATACCGGCAGACCGCCGACACCAAAGCCGGTGCACACGCTCATTGCCGGATAACCGGTCAGATTGAACGGCATGGTCAGCGACGGCTTCTCCATCGTGGCCCACTTCGGCACTTCGGTGATCTTCGGCGCCTCGCTGGTCTGCGAGGCCGACACCAGGATGTCGTAGCCGGCCATCGCGGTCTTCAATTCCTCGCACAGCGTGCGCCGGCGGCGTAGAGCCTGCACGTAGTCGGTGGCGCGAATCAAGCCACCTAGGGCCATCCGGTCGCGGAACAGCTCGCCGTAGTCATTGAACCGCGTCTTCAGCCACGGTTCGTGGATCGCATACGCCTCGGACGATATGATGACCCACCCACAGGCGCTGTAATCCGCCAACGGCGAAAGCTTCACGTCGCTGATCTCGGCGCCCAGATGCTCAAACACATCGAGCGCATGGTTGATGCCCGCCAGTGTCGCGGGACTGGCCGGATTATCTGCCTCAAAGAAATGCCGCACGACGCCGATGCGCATCCCTTTCACGCCCTTGCCAATGTCGGACACGAAGTCGGGGACAGGACGATCGGCGCTGGCAGGATCGGCAGGATCGTGACCGGCCATCGCCTGGAGCAGCAGCGCGCAGTCCTCGACGGTCCAGGCCATTGGGCCCGCGTGGTCCATGCTGAATGACAGCGGTAGCACGCCCACGCGACTCACCAGCCCATAGGTGGGCTTGATGCCGGCGATGCCACACAGCGCCGCGGGCCCGCGGATCGACCCGCCGGTATCCGAGCCGGTACCGCCGAGGATCATGCCCGACGCTACCGCCGCACCGGTGCCGGACGAAGAACCCGCAGTGAAATGCTCGGGATTCCACGGATTGCGCGCCGGCGGCCAGGGCAGATCGAACGACGGTCCGCCCATGGCGAACTCGTGCGTCGAGAGCTTTCCCATCAGCACCACGCCCGCCTCGGCCCATTTGCGGACCGAGGTGGCGTCCTGCGCGGGGATGTTGTGTTCCAGCAGCCGCGAATGCCCCGTCGTGCGAATGCCGGCGGTGCAATAGATGTCCTTGTGCCCGATCGGGATGCCGTCGAGCGGCCCCTTCGCATTGCCCGCCATCACCCGCGTCTCGGCCGCACGTGCATCGGCCAGTGCGCGCTCCTCGGTCGGCAGGATGAAGGCATGCAGCGTGTCGTCGCAGGACTCCATGCGAGCGATGCAGTCCTTGGTCAGCTCGACCGGCGACAGCTCCTTCGCTGCGATCAGCCTCGCGGCCTCGGCGATCGTGGGTATCGTGTCCATCACCGCACCTCCGGAGTGAACATGTGCGCGGGTTCGATCTCGATCGGCATCGGGCCATTCACCCGCGCTATCATCGCTTCCAGCATCCAGTATGCATCGTACAGCGTCGTCTTCTGCTCGGCACTGAGCGGCAGGCTGGTCTGCTTCACCATGACGTCGAATTCGGTTTCGCTGATACTCGGCTTCATGCGGACACCTCCTGGGCTGGAACGGGAGCGGCGCGAACGCAGCGCACCATCGCGCCGGTCGGCGACACAGTCACCGGCACCTCGCCATGCGCGCAGATTTCGCGGGCATGGCGGCAGCGCGGCGCGAAGGCGCAGCCTTGCGGCAGATGCGCGAGGTTGGGTGGCGCGCCGGGGATCGTCTCGAGGACGCGGCCACGCAGCCCGCCGTGCACCGTGGATGCGAGCAGCCCCTCTGTGTAGGGGTGCCGCGGCGAACGCATGATCTCGCGCGTTGTCGCGGTCTCGACGAAGCGGCCGGCATACATCACAGCGATGCGGTCGGAGATCTCCGCCGCCGCGCCCACATCGTGCGTGACGAACACGATCGCCATGCCGAACTCCTCCTGCAACTGACGCAGCAGCAGCAGGATCTGGATTTGCACCGTGACGTCGAGCGCGGTGGTCGGTTCGTCGGCCAGCAACACACTCGGCGAGCAGGCGAGCGCCAGCGCGATCATCGCGCGCTGCCGCATGCCGCCCGACAACTCATGCGGATAGTTCTTCATTCGTCGCGCGGCGGAGGGAATCTTCACGTGGTCCAAGAGATCGAGCGTGCGGCGCATCGCCGTCGCGCGGCTGACTGCTTCGTGCTGCACGATCGTCTCGGCGATCTGTTCGCCGATGGTGTAGACGGGATCGAGCGCCGCCATCGGCTCCTGGAAGATCATCGACACCGCACTGCCGCGCAGCTTCGCGAGCTCCGCAGGCGGCAACTCGAGCACCGGCTTGCCGTCCAGCCAGACGTCACCCTCGATCTGGGCGTAATCGGGTAGCAGGCCCATAAGCGCCTTTAGGCTGACGCTCTTGCCGGAGCCGGATTCGCCAAGGATGGTCAGCGTCTCACCGCGTGCCAGCGCGAACGACACGCCGTTCACTGCTGCCACATCCATGCCGCGGCGACGGAAGCGCACCGTCAGATCGTCGACCTGCAACACCGGCGCTTCAACGGGCATGATGTCAGGCATGCAGCACCTGCTGTGCATGCGGCAGATGGCAGGCGACGAGATGCGCGCCGCTATCGTCGGCACCGTCCAGCGGCGCAGCGAGCGGCGGCACGAGTTCCGCGCAGATCGCCTGTGCGAAGGCGCAGCGCGTACGGAAGCGGCAGCCGGACGGCGGATTGATCGGGTTGGGCGGATCGCCGGTCAGCGGCATCTCCGTGGTGCGACGATCGGGATCGAGCGTCGGCTTGGAGGCGAACAACGCGCGTGTATAGGGATGGCGCGGGCGGGCGTAGATCGCTTCCACCGGACCGGTCTCGACCACGCGGCCGAGATACATCACCAGCACACGGTCACTGACATACTCGACCACGTTGAGATCGTGGCTGATGAACAGATAGGTCAGGTTGAACCGTGCCTTCAGTTCGGCGAGCAGGTTCAGCACCTGCGCCTCGATCGATTTGTCGAGCGCCGAGACCGCCTCGTCCAGGATCACCAGGCGCGGCTCCAGCGCGAGCGCGCGCGCGACGTTCACCCGCTGACGCTGGCCGCCCGACAGTTCGTGCGGATACCGACGCGCGTACTGACGCGGGTTGAGCCCGACCTGGGCGAGCAGGTCCTCCGCGCGCGACAACGCCTCCTTGGCCGGCAGCCCGTGCATACGCGGCGCATAGGCGACACTTTCTGCCATGGTCATACGCGGGTTCAGTGACGAGTAGCTATCCTGGAACACCATCTGCATCTGTCGGCGCATCGCATTGACGCTTAGACCGTGGCGGTCGCCGACAGGATCGCCGTCGAACACCACGTCGCCCGCATCGGGTTCGATCAACCGCATGAGCAGGCGCGCGGTGGTGGACTTGCCGCAGCCTGACTCGCCGACGATGCCAAGGGTTTCGCCCTTGCGCACGGAGAAGGACACATCGTCGACCGCCTGCACTGTGGCGATCTGACGGCCCAAAAGTCCGCCCCGAACCGGGAAGTGCTTGCGCAGGTCGTTGACCAGCAGCAGTGGCTGCGCAGGGCCGCCGCGATCGCGCGGATCAGCGGTCATATTCACTTGTTCAGCCTCACATCCATCGCGCTGCGGAATCCGTCGCTCATCAGGTTGAAGCACATCGAGGTGATGAAGATCATCACACCCGGCAGTGCGGCGACGTAGGGCTGCACGTAGATCGCCTGGCGCAGCGAGTTCAGCATCAGACCCCATTCCGCCTGCGGCGGTGTCACGCCGAGACCCAGGAAGCTCAGCCCCGCGGAGAGAATGATCGAAACGCTGATCAGGCTGGTCGCGTAAACCAGGATCGGTCCCAGCACGTTCGCCAGCACATGATGCCGGATGATCTGCATCGTCGTCGTGCCTGACGCGCGTGCCGCCTCGACAAAGTCGAGATGTCGCGCCTGTGTGGTGACCGTCTCGGAGATCCGCACCATCGGCGGGATGAAAACGACGGACAGTGCGATCACCGAATTCGACAACCCGTTGCCGAGCAGTCCGCAGATCGCGATTGCCAACAGGATCGAGGGGAACGCGTAGAACACATCCATCGTGCGCATGATCAGCGTACCGACCAGGCCGCCCGCGTAGCCGGCGAGGATTCCCAGAAAGCCGCCGACAACCAGTGAGATGGAAACCGGCAGGATGCCGGCGAGCAACGACAGCCGGCCGCCGTAACAGAGTCGCGCCCACAGATCACGGCCGGTCTCGTCCGTGCCGAGCCAGTGGCCCGGAGTGCCGATCGGCTTCAGTCGCGCGAGCACGCTGCCGGCATACGGATCGGCACCCGCCACCAACGGCGCCGCAATCGAGATGAAGATGATGCCGAGCAGAATGACGGTGACTGCGATGGTGACCGGATCGCGCATCAGTCGTTGCCCGACTGCCTTCCAGTAACCCGGCGCCGCCGCAATCGGTGTTATTTCGACCGGACCCAGTTCGCGTCTGACCAGTTCGGCGGTTGCCTGCGACATGGCGTTCACCGGCGGATGCGCGGATCGATCGCCGCCTGGGCGATGTCGACCAGCAGGTTGAGCACGACGAAGAAAGAGGCGAGCACAAGGATCGTCGCCTGCAGCACCGGGATGTCGCGACGGAAGATCGCGAGGTTCAGCAGGTTGCCGGAGCCGGGCCAGTTGAACACCGTCTCCACCAGGATGCTGCCGCCGAGCAGGTAGCCGAACTGCAATCCCATCAGCGCCAGCACGGGCGGAGCCGCGTTGCGGCAGATGTGGCGGATCACCGGCCAGCGCGTAAGGCCCTTGGCGGTCAGCGCGCCGACGAATTCCTGGCTCAAGATTTCCAGCACGGTCGCACGCACCAGCCGGCCAATGACGCCCATCGGGATGAGCGACAGCGTCGCCACCGGCAGCACGAGATACTCGAGCCGGTCGTACAGCGGCAGCGAGTCATCGCCCATGCCCTGCGCCGGTAGCCAGTCGTGCAGCACGGCACAGGCGAGTACCAGCACGATGGCGCACCAATAATGCGGCAGGCTTACGCCAGTGGTGGCGATGGCAGAGAACAGCTTGTCCGGCCAACGTCCGTGGAACACCGCTGAGAGCAGGCCGCAGACCGTACCCAGCGTAAAGCCGACTATCGCAGCAAGAATGGCGAGGATGAAGGTGTTGCCGAGTGCGGTAATCAGTTGGCCCCACACCGGCGTCGCATTGAACACCGACAGGCCGAAGTCACCGCGCAGCGCACGACCGAGCCAGAGCAGGTATTGCAGGTAGAGCGGCTTGTCGAAGCCGAACGCGGCCTTCATCTGCGCGATCACCTCGGGCGAGGCCTCGGGTGGCATGAGCAGATCGATCGGGTTGCCGGGCACGATGTGGACGAGGCCGAACACGACCAGCGATACCCCGAGCAGGATCGGGATCGCCTGGATGATGCGGCGGGCGGCAAAGATGAGCATGCTCGAGGGCTCCCCGGCGCGGCATGGGCATGCTGCATTGCAGCATTATGCCCAACTTGACCGCAGGCGGAGCGATCTGTCCAGCCGCATTTTACGCCTAGTCTTTGTGCATTTGCCTTCGCACGTGCCCGAGCATTAAAATGCTGCGTCGCAGCATGGCATGTCAGTCAGCAAAGCGAGGTAGATCGTGCATAAAGCAACCATCCATCCCGATGTCGTTAGCCGCGCCAATCAGCGGCGTGGCCGGCTTCGTGTCTTCGACAGCCTAGATCCTGGGCGGACTGCACATATAGTGGTCGATCTGCAGAACGGCTTCATGGCTCCCGGCCAGATTGCCGAGATCGCCACGGCACGCGAAATCGTGCCCAACGTCAATCGCATCAGCGCCGCACTGCGCGATGCGGGTGGCCTGGTGGCCTACATCCAGAACACGTTCGATGAGGTCGCCGTCGCCACCTGGTCCACGTTCTTCGATCACTTCTGCACGCCCGAACGCCGCCAGCGCATGATCGAAACATTCAGCCCCGGTGCGTTCGGCCACGCTATCTGGCCTGGCCTCGACGTGTTGCCGCAAGACCTGAAAGTGCAGAAGCGCCGCTTCGGTGCGTTTGCGCCGGGATCTTCCGACCTGCACGCAATCTTGCAGGAGCGCGACATCGACACGCTGATCGTCACTGGCACGGCGACGCAGGTGTGCTGCGAATCCACCGCACGCGACGCGATGATGCTGAACTACAAGGTGTTCTTCATCGCCGATGGCAACGCGACGTTCAACGACGACGAGCACAACGCGACGCTGTCGGCGATGGCGCACGCGTTCTGCGACGTGATCGATACCGACGCGATGGTCGGCATGATCGAGCGCGTCGGCGCCGAACCGGCAATGGCGTAGCCCTTCGCCGACCCACAGACAAAGAATGGATGGCTCGATGTTCACCAGGCGTGGCTTCATGGCTTCGGCGGCAGGTGCCGCGGTGCTTCCCGGAATGCCGGCATTCGCCGCCAGCCCGCAGATCCTGCGCATCGGCATGACCGCGGCGGACCTGCCCACAACGCACGGCATTCCCAACAACGGCGGCGAGGGGTTCAGATTTCTCGGCTACCCGGCCTACGATTCCATCGTCAACTGGGACTTCACCCACACCGACAAGCTGGCTGACGTCACGCCAGGCCTGTTCACTGCATGGCACGCCGACGAGACCAACCCGCTGCGCTGGATCTGCGAGGTGCGGCAAGGTGTGAAGTTCCACGACGGCTCGGAGTTCAACGCCGACGCAGTGATCTGGAACTTGCGGCGGATTTACGACGACAAGTCGGCACAATACGATGCGCCCGCCGCACCGATCGTGCGCGCCACCGTGTCGATGATCGACAAGTTCGAGAAGGTCGACGACAAGACCATCGTCCTGACGACGCAGTACCCGTTCAGCTTTTTGCCCTATCTGCTGACCCGCATCCTGATCGCAAGCCCCACGCAGTGGGAGAAGGTCGGCAAGACGTGGGCGGCGTTCTCCAAGGAACCCTCCGGCACAGGGCCGTTCAAGATCACCAAGGTGGTGCTCGGCCAGTACGCCGAGATGACGCGCAACGACGACTATTGGGACAAGGCGCGGGTGCCCAAGCTCGACAAGATGGTGGTCTACCCGATGCCGGAAGCCACCACGCGAGTCGCCGCGCTGCGCTCCGGCCAGGTTGACTGGATCGAGGTGCCGCCGCCGGATTCGATCCCTTCACTCAAGCAGGCGGGATTGCAGATCAGCCTGTGGCCGTATCCTCACACCTATCCTTACGCGCTGAACACCCTGGACAGTTCACCGTTCAAGGATGTGCGCGTGCGCCAGGCGATCAACTACGCGGTCGATCGCGAAGGCATGTGCAAGATGCTGAACGGCACAGCGAAACCGGCGATCGGTCTCTACCCGCCCGACAGCCCGTATTTCGGCACGCCGAAGAACCGCTACAGCTACGACCCGGAGAAAGCCAAGGCGTTGCTTAAGGAGGCCGGCTACGGCCCGGACAAGCCGGTAAAGGCGAAGATCATGATCTCGACGTCGGGCTCCGGTCAGATGGTGCCGATCCCGATGAACGAGTTCATGCAGCAGAACTTCAAGGCCGTCGGCATGGACATCGACTTCGACGTGGTTGAATGGGGCACCATGCTGGTGGCGGTCCGCGCGGCGCCGACCGCGCCGCAGTCGCACGGCGACGACGGCATCAACATCAGTCTCAGCTTCACCGATCCCTCGTCGATGTTCCGCTACTACGCGATCGATAGCTTCTCGCCGACCAACTACAATTGGGGCCACTGGAGCAACCAGGCCTGCACCGACCTGCTGAAGAAGGCGCAGGCGACGTTCGATCCAGCCGAACAGATGCAGCTACTGACGCAGGCGCACGCGATGGTGGTGGACGAGGCGCCATGGCTGTTTATCGTGCACGATCTAAACCCGCGCGCGATGAGCAAGAAGGTCACCGGATTCCATCCGGCGCAGAGCTGGTATCAGGACTTCACCAGGATCAGCATGACGTAGCGGGACACGCCAAACGCGGGCTGGGCCCTTCTTGCGTCGCGGCCCGCGGCTTGTGAGTCAGGCTCGGCGGGCTATGGCGTGATAGATCACCAGCACCACGACCGAACCGATAACGGCCACGAACATGCTGTATAAGTTGAAGCCGGTGACGCCGACTGCGCCGATGAGGTCGAACAGAAAGCCGCCGACGATCGCTCCAACGATCCCCAGCACGATGTCGAGGACGATCCCTTCGCCTGATTTGTTCACTATCTTGCTGGCGATGAAGCCTGCGATGAGGCCCAGAACCAGCCAGCCGATGATCGACATGGGAAGTATCTCCATTCCTGAACGTTGTGCGGCGGATCTCTCTCCGCCGTCGTGTTAGGCGGACGCTGGTCGTCGTCCGGCGACGTAGCGAACGCCGTCTGCTTCCGTGTGTTCCTCGTGCATCGTTCCTGCCGGAACGCGGCAGAAGTCGCCCGGCCCATAAGTTACCCTGTCCGCGCCGAACACGAGCGTAATGGACCCGTCGAGCACCAACAGGCATGCGTCAAACCCATGCGCGTGCGCGTCGCGATGCACGTGGGGCTCAATTTCTCCTTCGCGAACTTCATAGCCTTCACCACGAAGGTCCGTCTCGAATTCTGCTCTGGTCATGGCATTCATGCCCCCTGTAAGGGAGTTCTATGCATGGGTGCCCGCCCGGGTCAACGGAACGCCACAATCGTCGGAAATCGGGCGCCGCACTGGGGAGAACAGCATGGTCCAGGATTCAACCATTGCACAGGCATCCTCCGAGGAAGAGGAGCGCATCAAGGTACGCCGGGCACAAAAGGTCCTGGAACGCTCCTCGACCAGTATCGGGCAGGTCTGCCTCATCATCCTGACCATGCTGGCTGTGCTCTATACGCTGTTCTTCGCCGCGGCGATCATCCTGCCCTTCGTGCTGGCGCTTGTCCTGGCACTGGTGCTGGGCCCGGCGATGCGTCTGCTGAACCGCCGATTGCGCATTCCGCGAATGATCGCGGCGCTGTTGCTGATCGTCGCATTGTTCAGTGTGGTCGGGGCGATGGGTTATGCGCTTTCTGTCCCGGCCTCCGGCTGGATTGCCAAGGCTCCGCAATCGCTGCCCGCCTTGGTCGATAAACTGCGGTTTCTCGAAAGGCCGATCCAGTTGATGCAACACGGTGTGCAGCAATTGCAGAATCTGATGTCGCAGAGCGGCGACCAGCCGGACGCGCAGAACGCACCCCGTCCCGGTCCGGCAGCACCGCAATCCTCCAATGTTGGTGGCAGCCTCATGGGTATCGGTTCATCGGTTCTGCAAGGCGGCCGCGCCTTCCTGGGTGAAGGCTTCACCTTGATGCTGCTCCTGTTCTTCTTCCTTGCGTCAAGCGACACCTTGCTGCGCCGCTTCATCGAGATACTTCCGCATTTAGACGAAAAGCGCCGCGCCGTGTCGATCGTAACCGAGATCGAGAACAACATATCCCGCTACCTTCTGACGATCACGCTGATGAATGCGCTGGTCGGGCTGTTCGCCGGATTGGCGGTCTGGCTGCTGGGAATGCCAGACCCGCTCCTGTTCGGAACGCTCGCCTTCCTGCTCAACTACATTCCGATCATCGGCCCAGTGACAGGAATGGTGATCTTTTTCTTCGTCGGTGTCTTCACCTTCCCATCCATCTGGCAAGCCTTCATCCCCGCGGGGATATACCTCGGGATCCACGTGCTGGAGGGTGAGACGATCACGCCGATGCTGCTCGCGAGCCGCTTCACCCTGAACCCGGTCATGGTGATCTCATCACTGATGTTCTGGGACTGGCTGTGGGGCATACCCGGAGCGTTGCTCTCGATGCCTCTGCTGGCGGTCACCAAGATCGTGTGTGACCACATCGAGCGGCTCATGCCGCTTGGCCATCTGCTGGGTGGCAGCTCGGCGAAGTCGAAGGCCGACTGACTTCGCGTGCCTTGCTACGCGCGCGGTCGCATCTTATCGGCTTGTGCGTTCGTCGGCCAAACCTAGCCGCCCGACTCGCAACCTATCGACGCGCAGACGGTTCAGCAAATGTCCGGAAGCGAGCTGCGCTGTCTGCGATCGTCGGGCTGTGTTCCGATAGTTACCGCCGCCTGCGAGTGGCGCGCTGATGACGCCGAGCTCTTTGCTGCATGGGAACCCTGCCTCCAAAGGACGCGATTTTCATTGGTCGCTACGGAGACGAACGGGGCGGATAGTCCTCGATCCAGTTGGTCACGTAAGGCCGCTTATCCCACCGGCTTTCGCGCCACCGCAGGCACCGCTGCGGAAGGCGATTATCACCCTCCCCGCTGGCGACGGGCTGATGGTGACGTGGCTCGACAGACTGGCGCGATCAACCCGCGACTTCTTGATACGTTGGGGGCGACCGGCGGAGAATCGCTCGCCGACATGGCCGCAACTACAACTTCACCTGTGCACTGCCGACTTCCCGCTCCCCGGACTTGTAGCGCCGGTATCCGTCGTTCCGTCCGCCGTGCCGCTGCCAGTCCCCGCGCTGGGCGTCATACCGGATGAGTAGCCGGTGTGGGGCGATGCGCCGGCTCCAGGGCCATTGCGGGCGCTTGAGGCATCGGAGTTCGTCAGGCTGTTCGAGCCGTCATGAGATAATGTCGGTCGGCTCGTCCCTGCGCCGGGACCCGGCGTGCTCATGGTATTGGAGGTGGGGGTCGTCGTTTCCGCCATTGCCGGTGTCGCGATCATGGCAGCGATGGCGATAGCTCCACACAGATGCGATCTCATGCTTCAACTCCGGGTGTCCATACAACTACTGGAACGCTGATGCCGCCGTCTGGGTTGCTCTTCTCCGGTGCGGCTCAAGGTCTGCGAAATTGGGACCTGCGGCGAGCACGAAGCGTCTTGGGATTGCCCGCGCTCACTGTCCCGCCCCGGGTTTGCCGGAGGCTTGAGATGCAGAGGAGGCGGCGACCTCGCGCCCTGAACGTCGGCCATCTCACGGTGTCGGCGCAGTTCTTTGGCGAGCCGCCGGGAGGTGGCGCAATGGGCCGCATCAAGCTCCCGTCATGCGCCCGGGGGTTTATCGTTCGGCCAGTCGAAATCCGCGTCATTCACTTCTGCATGAACTCCCGCAGCGCCGGCGCCCATTTCGCGGCGTCGGCACCTGAAGCGAGGTGACCAAGTTCGCTGTCAATCTCGAAATAGCTCGCTTCAACGCCGGCATCGTGCAAGCGGGCCATCACGCCGGGCGCCAGACTCGGTGGAAACAGCTCGTCCGTGCGCGACAGTACATAAAGCACCGGCACGCGGATACGACGCAGTTCCGGCGTCACGTCGTATGACTCCATCGCCCGACCCAGAATCAGCAGCGAGTTCGCGTCGAACTCCCTCGCCCACACCGACGCCAGCCGGGTGATCTCAGCCTCAGACGCGTTCATGCCATAGCGCTTCAGCGTCTCCACCCGCAGCGCCAGCAGGCTGTCGAACATGCCTGGCGTGTCGTAGTAATCGCCGCCGTGCCAGTTCGGGTTCTGCTCGAACCGGGCCAGGAGCGTCGCCACGCGGTCGCGGCTCTGCGCGCGCGGCGAAGACACCACCGGGACAACACGGTCCATGTCGTCGGGAAACGTCACCGCCCACTGGAATGCCTGAAACCCACCGTACGACGGTCCCACCACCGCGTGGAGATGCTTCACGCCGAGATGGTGCAGCAGATGGCGCTGTGCGGTCACGATGTCGGCCACGGTGATGTGCGGGAAGCGCGAGCCATACGGGCGTCCGGTACGCGGATCGCGCGTCGCGGCGTTGGTCGAGCCGTAGCTGGACCCCAGCACGTTGGAGCACACCACGAAGCAGCGATCGGTATCGATCGGCGCGCCCGGCCCGACCAGCGTGCTCCACGAGCCTTCGGAGGAACCCGCACCGGATTCGATCATACGGTGTCCGCTGGTATAGCCGTGCGTCACCAGCACCGCATTGCGACCATCCGCCGCGAGTCGCCCGCGCGTGCAGTAGGCGATGGTGACCTCCGGCATCACCTCGCCGTTCTGCAGCCGGAAATCGGCAAAGGTGAAGCTCGCATGCTGAGTCTCGCTCATGCCGTTCTCCTCGCGTGGCTCCGAGCCCCTCCCGCGATGATCGTGCAGGAGAGGCTCGGTACTGGCTACGGGTGGTTCGCCCGATGCAGCGGACCGCGAACGATCTGACCCGGAAGCGCGTCGGTCAGCGCGCCGTTGTCCAAGAGCACAGTGCCGTTGACGACGACATAGTCGATCCCGACGGCGTCGCGCTTAACCCGTGCTCCTCCGGCGGGCATGTCGTTGACCGGCACGCGTGGCTTTGGTGCGATCGTGTCAGGATTGAAGATGACCAGATCCGCGACCTTCCCCGGGGCGACAAAGCCACGGTCGTCCATGTCGTGCATCAAAGCCGTCCTGCCGGTGAGCCGATGCACCGCCTCCTCAAGCGACATGATCTGCTGGTCGCGCACCCAATGTCCCAGCAGATTGGTGCTGTATTCGTGGCGATCGGCCGAGTGCGGACGCGCGCCGCCATCGCTTGTGCCGATCACGGTGTAGGGCGAGCCGAGGATCTGCTTCTGCGCGGCCGGATCGGTGTTGCGGTCAACGCCGATGAAGAACGTCTGCAGATCTTCGTCCAGCGACAGGTCGAGGAACGCATCCATCACGCTCTTACCCTGCTCCTGTGCGATCTGCGCGATGCTCTTGCCTTCGAGCCCACGGTTCCGCTCGTGCTGGGTCATGAAGACCTGCATCAGGTCCCAGCGACGATTGAAGAAGCCGCGTGCGCGACCGCGCCGGTCGGTGCCGGGCCTCTCCTGCACGACGGTGCCTTCCACCGCTTCTGCACTCAGGGATTTGCGGATTTCCGGATCGCGGAAAGCCTTCATTCTCTCCTGGTACGGCAGGGCCATGACCTTGTCCCAGGTCGGCATGCCGGCGAACAGGCTGTTCGGGTTGGTCAGGTCCTCATCCTGCGGAACATCGAGCCCAAGGCGCAGGTCGAAGATCGGGCCGGCGACGACCGACACGCAGGAGCCGTAGCAGCGGGCGCCCGAGTGGAAGGCATCCTCCAGCCAGCGCAGGTGCTCCTGCCACTCCTCAGGGCGTTCGATCGGCTGGGTAACGAGGTTGTAGATGGTCGGGCGACCGGTTCGCGCGGCGAGGTCGCGGGCCATCTGGCGTGTCGCCTTGGTGCCTCCCGGGGCGCCGCCAGAGACCTGCATGACGCCGGTACCCAATTCACCGAGCACATCGGCAAGCGCCAGCCGCTCCGCATCGGTACCGACGCCGGCGGGATCGCCGCGGCCCAACGGGGAGGTGCTGAAGCCAAGCGCTCCGGCGTACATCGCGTCGCTGATCAGCCGCTTCATCTGTGCAAGTTCTTCGGTCGTTGCCTCGGCCCGCTCCGAGGCCGCCTCGCCCATCACATAGCGGCGGATTCCCGAATGACCGACCAAGGTGCCCACATTGCAGCCGCGACGCTTGCCGAGTGCATCCATGTAATCGGCGACCAACTCCCACGTGAAGTCGATGCCCTGACGCATCACGCTCATCGGGATGGCCTCGGCTTCCGCGAAGAACTCGAGATACCAGTCATGGTCGCCAGGACGCGCCGGCGCGATGACCTGGCCGCATTGGCCGACAAGGATCGTGGTGTGGCCGTTCTGGACCGAGGAACCGCAATACGGATCCCACAGGGCCTGCGGATCGAAGTGTGTATGGTGATCGATGAAACCAGGGGCGACCACCCGGCCTGCGGCGTCTATGGTACGCTTCGCGCCGCCGTTGTATTTCCCTACGCCGACAATCTTTCCTTGGTCTACCGCCACGTCCGCCTGGAATGACGGCTCCCCGGAACCGTCCACGACACGGGCATTCTTGATCAGCAAATCGTACGTCATCGCTCTTCCTCCTCATCAGGCAAAATCTTGTCGAATGAGGGCCGTTGCGGCGAGCCGATTACGAATGAACCGGCTGTCGCGCCAGCTCCCTTTCGCAATTTTGCGGATAGGCTAGGCCCCACTGGCAATTCCAGCAATACGCTTGTTTTCGCTCACACTGGTCCTGCTCGCTGACCCGGTGATAGGCTTGCGCAAAATCACTCGGAGAGGGGACCATCATGCCCGTGCTGAGACGGCCGGACGGCGAGATCTATTACGAGGAATACGGCCAGGGCTATCCCATCCTGCTGTTTGCGCCAGGCGGCATGCGGTCGCGCGCCGAGATGTGGCACGATCCGGTCGACGGCCCGCCGCGGCCATGGAGCGACTGGACGCAGTCGCTCGCCGGCAGCTATCGCGTCATTGCGATGGACCAACGCAACGCGGGACGATCGCGCACTGCAATAGAGGCCAACCACGGCTGGCACACCTACGCCGCCGATCATCTCGCCCTGATGGATCATCTCGGCTTCCGCCGGTTCCATACGCTGGGCGGCTGCATCGGCGGCAGCTTCTGCCTGAAGCTTTGCGAGATCGCGCCCGACCGTGTCACTGCCGCAGTGCTGCAGAACCCGATCGGCCTGCATCCCGATCATCCGGAATACTTCCCGGAGAGTTTCGCCGAGTGGGCCAACGAGCAGAAGGCCGAACGCCCGCAGCTCGACGACGCGAAGATCGCCACGTTCGGCAAGAACATGTGGGGCGGCGAGTTTGTGTTCTGCGCCAGCCGCGAATTCTGCCGCCGATGCAGGGTTCCTACCTTCCTGCTACCAGGTATCGACAAGCCGCATCCCGCCGTGACATCGGCGGAACTTGCACAACTCCTGCCAGGCATCGAAGTGTTGGAGAACTGGCGCGGGCCCGAGCATATGGGTGAGCAGTTGCGCCGCGTGCTGGCGTTCCTCGATCGGCACACGCCGAAGGAGACGCGCAAGGCGGCATAAGGGAGGAGGCAGCCATGGCAATCATCGTCGGCTCGGGTGAGCATCGCTACGAGGTGATCGAGAACTGGGGCAAATTACCTGACGGCTGGCACTACGGCGAAGTCGCAGCGGTGGGCGTCGACAGCAAGGACAACGTCTACGTCTTCGCCCGCAGCGAGCACCCCATGATGGTGTTCGACCGCGAGGGCAATTTCTTGCGTTCCTGGGGCGAGGGTCTGTTCAGGCGGCCGCATGGCGTGCACCTGGCACCTGACGACACGATCTATTGCACCGACGATGGCGACCACACGGTGCGGCGGCTGACGCTGGAGGGGAAGCTGCTGCTGGAGATCGGCGTGCCCGGCGAACCGGCGCCAATGTACGGCGGCGATCCGTTCAACCGCTGCACGCATACCGCGCTTTCACCGGAGGGCGACATTTACGTCGCCGACGGCTATGGCAACGCTCGGGTGCACAAATACTCGCCGAACGGCAAGCTGCAATTCTCATGGGGCGAGCCGGGCACCGATCCGGGCGCATTCAACGTCGTGCACAACATCTGCTGCGACGAGGACGGATGGATATACGTGGCGGATCGCGAGAATCATCGCGTGCAGGTGTTCGACGGCAAGGGCAAGTATCACGCGCAGTGGAACAACCTGCACCGACCGTGTGGGCTGTGCATGACGCGCGGGCGCAATCCGCTCGCCTATATCGGCGAGAGCGGCCCTGGCATGGCGGTCAACGCAAAGTCGCCCGGTATCGGTCCGCGCGTCAGCATCGTGACGCATGAGGGCAAGCCTATCGCACGTCTCGGCGACGCAACGCGTGAGCGCGCGAGCCAGTTCATTGCGCCGCATGGCGTGGCGATCAACTCGCGCGGCGACATCTATGTGGGCGAGGTGGCGCGCACCGCGATGCGCAATCGCGGCACGCCGCTCGCACCGGAACAGGATATCCGCTGCATGCAGAAGCTGGTTAAGCTCGGCTGATGTTGAGCGACGAGCGCAACCGGCTGCTGACCGAGGTTGGCCCCGGCACGAAGATGGGTGAGCTGCTGCGCTGTTACTGGCAGCCGATCGCGGCGGTCGCCGAACTGGATGACCATCCTACCAAGCCGGTGCGGCTCTTCGGCGAAGACCTTGTGCTGTACAAGGATCTTTCGGGCAGCTACGGCCTGCTGGAACGCCACTGCCCGCACCGTAGCGCCGATCTCAGCTACGGCATCGTCGAGCAGTGCGGCCTGCGCTGCAACTATCACGGCTGGATGTTCGACGAGACCGGCGCCTGCCGCGAGCAGCCGTTCGAGGACATCGACGCACCGCAGATTCGATTCCGCGATCAGATCCGCATTCGCGCCTATCCTGTCGAGGCGAAGGCTGGGCTGCTTTGGGCTTATCTGGGGCCGGAGCCTGCGCCGCTGGTGCCGAGCTGGGAGCCGTTCTGCTGGAATAACGGCTTCGTGCAGATCGTGTTATCGACCGTCCCCTGCAACTGGTTTCAGTGCCAGGAGAACTCGATCGATCCGGTGCATTTCGAGTGGATGCACGACAACTGGGGCAGCCGGCTGGCGGGGCGCAACGGTCCCTATGCGCCACGCCATCTCAAGCTGGCATTCGATGAGTTCGACTATGGCCTCGTCTATCGTCGCGTGCGCGAGGACTCAGACGAGACCAGCCAGCTATGGACGGTCGGCCGTGTCTGCCTGTGGCCGAATGCGCTGTTTACCGGCAATCACTTCGAGTGGCGCGTGCCGATCGACGATACCAGCACGTTGAGCGTCGGGTGGTTCTTTACGCGTGTGCCGAAGGATCGCGAACCCTACGTTCAGAACAGCATCCCTTACTGGTACTCACCAATCGTTGATGAGAAGACCGGGCGCTGGATCACCAGCCACATCATGAACCAGGATTTTATTGGTTGGGTCGGGCAGGGGGCGATCACCGACCGAAAGCGCGAACATCTAGGGCGCAGCGACCGCGGCATCATCATGATGCGCCAGCGCTTCTTCCGCGACCTGGATACGGTCGCGGCCGGCGGCGAGCCGACGGCGATCGTGCGCGATCCGGAGGTGAACCGCTGCATCACTCTGCCGATCATCGGCCGCGAGCAGTTCGTCGAAGGCCTGACACGCGACGAGATTGAGCGGGAACGACCAGGCATCGCACCCCGCCGCGAGTTTCCGTTTCTCGTGGGCCAACCGGAAGCGGTACGGCGTGCCTATGACGAGGCGATGGGGTTCAGCAACTGACGCACGACACCTGTCATTGCGCCGAGCGCAACGTCGAAGCAGTCTCGCTCACGTCTGGCGGTGCTGCGATCCCAAGCAGTCGCGCTGCGTTCAGCCCAAAAATTGCGGCACGTTCGTCCGCACTCAGCCCTGACGCGCCTTCAATAAATCCGATCGGGTCCACCTCGCCCATGTCGGCGGGATAGTCCGTGCCCATCAGAACATGATCGGCGCCGTACTGCCGTACCAGATATTCCAGCTGCGGATGCGTGTAGACCAGTAAATCGAAGTATAGCCGCTTGAGATACTCCGTCGGCATCGTGCGGATCTGCTCGCAGCAATCTGGGCGCGCACTGGCGGCATGGTCGATACGCCCCGAATAGGCCGGCAGATACCCGCCACCATGCGCGAGCACCAGCTTCAGTTTCGGACACTCCTCCAGCACACCGCCGAAGATCAGGTGATGCACGGCCACCGTGGTATCCAGCGGATTGCCGATCACATTGGTGAAGTAATGATCGCCAAAGCGCCGTGCCTCGGTGAATCCTGTGGGGTGCATGAAGATCGTCAGCCCGAGTTCCTCGGCTTTGGCGAATATCTTGCGGAAGCGCTCGGCCGACAGGTCCTCGCCGGCGACGTTGGTAGCGATCTCGATGCCGCGCAGCCCAAGCGATCGGTGCAGTCGCTCCAGTTCGGCAACCGCCGGTTCAGGCGCCTGGAACGGCACCGTGCCCAGGCCGACGAAACGATCCGGGTGGCGTGCCACGATGTCGGCGATGTTGTCGTTGATCAGGCGCGCGGTGGCGATTCCGAGGTCGGGCGGCGTGTCGTAATAGGTCTGGTTCGGCGCAGGCGTCAGCGCTTGGATGTCGATCCCCATCACATCCATGTCGGCGAGCCGTTTCTCCACCGACGTGAACTGCACGCGGGTCCTTTCTCCCTGCTGGCGATTCACCTCGCGCGTCCGCGGATTGGCGAACACCTCGCGCGGACGGCGGTCCACGGCGCCCGCCGCATGGAACATTGCTTCGGCCGCTTCGGTCAGCACGTGGCAATGGATGTCGACGGTGAAGTGTCTGCCGCGCGGATGCGGCGGGCCGGGAAAGCGACCCGGAATACGCGCATCGGCAGGGAGACAACGGAACAACATCTATGCGGCTCCCGTATCCACGAAGCGCATGATCTGCGACGCATTCATGCTAGCAAGACCCATGCGATCGAGCGTCCGCGCCTCGGCGGCAAAGTCCTTGCCGGTCATCGCGCGGGCCAGTGTGATCAGCGCATCGATCGTCGGCGTCGGCACGCCGGTCGCTGCACCCAGCGCCGCCATCGGCATCAGTCCGCCAGGCACATCCTCGGTGATGTACTTGTGCTCGAACGACTTCGGTGTGCCCGTCGCCTGATACGGCCCGTCGGCATTGGTGGTGAGCAACCGGCAGCTCTCCACCAGGTTCGCCCCGCGCACGCCGTAGACGCGATCGAACCAGTCCTCGAGCGTCGGCACCGACGCACCGAGCGCCGCAGCCACCGCAACGCGTTCGCCGTTGATCGCCTGGTAAAGCCGAGCGACCGACGGCGTCACGCCCTCGGCATAGAATTTGTAGGCCTCGCCTCGATCGATCTTGCCGGCATTGCCGACGCAGTTCGCCACATGCAGCATCGCGTTCGCGTTGGTGAAGCCGGTGTGGATCACACTCGGCGCCGCGATAGCGTGCGGGAACAACGGCCCCAGGCGCGAAAAGACCGAGGCAATACGATTGCCGGGGAACGACGCTATCTGCAGCCAGCGCTTCTTCACAATCGGCCGAATCTGCGTCGGCGACACCCGCCAGTTGGAGAACGGATAGTTGTCCATCTCGGCGACATCGACATCTGCGCGGCATCCCGTCGCATCCAGCGCACGACGCACCACCAGCGAGCCGCCGGTGTTGCCCTGGATCAGCAGGATGATCGGGCCATCGCACAGCAGCGGCGCGAGCGACCGCGCCACCGCCTCCTGCGCATTGCCGCCGGTGACCACGATGATGACCTCTGCGCCATCGACAGCTCGCGCAAGGTCCGTCGTCGCATGCTCGACGGCCGCGAGGCCGCCGGGTTCCACATCAACACCGCCATGCGCGCGAATGTCGGAAAGCCGCGTGTCGTCGAGATCATGCAGCCGCAGCCGATGCCCCGCCAGACCCAACTCGGCAACCAGGTAGACGCCGCCGATGCCGGCGCCGATGATTGTGACGGTTGTCATGCGATCACGCCGGCCTGCCGCAGCTCACCGAGTGTATCGCTGTCATAACCCAGCAGGCGCCCAAGCACTTCGTCGGTGTGTTGTCCCGGCGTCGGCACCGGACCGACATGACCCGGCGTCTTCGACATCTTCACCGTCACGCCTGGCACATAGAGTTCGCCTGCGACGGCATCCTCCATCTTCACCAGCATCTCGCGTTCCCAGAGATGCGGATCTTTCGCGACCTCGGGGATCGTGCGCACCGGCGCCACCGGCACGCCGATTTCCATCAACGCCGAGCAGATCGTCTCGACCGGTCGCTTGGCGCACCATGCCTCCAATGCCTTGCGCGCGTCGCCACTGCCTTGGCCCGCGGTAATTGGTTCGGCACCGCTTGCGGTTCCACCGGAAACCAGTTGCGACAACCGCCCCGCCATCTCGCGGCCGCCGGCCGAGATCACCACGTAGCCGTCCTTCGCACGATATGGTGGCCGACCGCCTTCGCCGCCTTCCTGGCCGGTTGCGAGATAGTACGAAGTCGGAATCTCCACCATCGTCAGCGCCGAATCGAGCAGGCAGACGTCGACGAGCTGCCCCTCGCCCGTGCGATCGCGGTGCCGCAGCGCAGCCAGCGCGCCGATCGTCGCGTGCAGCGCGGTGTAGCGATCCACCACGGATGATGCGGTTCCCAGTGGTTGGCCCACCGGCTGGCCGGTCAGCGACATCAACCCGCTCATCGCCTGACCGAGCGGATCGAATGCCGGCCGATCGGTATAGGGGCCGTATTGCCCGAAGCCCGACACGGACACCAGGATGATGCCGGGATTCAGCGCGCGCAGCTTTTCGTACTCGAACCCCATGGCCTTCATTGTGCCAGGCCGGAAATTCTCCAGTACGATATCCGCGGTCTTTACCAGATCAGCAAAGATCTCCTTGCCGCGCGCATTGCGCAGATCGACGCAAATGCTTTTCTTGCCGCGGTTGTACACGGTGAAGTAGATGCTCTGGCCACGCACCATCGGCGCGTGCTTGCGCGTCTCTTCGCCGCCCATCCGTTCTATCTTGATCACCTCGGCGCCGAGATCGGACAAGATCATCCCGCCGCGCGGACCCGCCTGATAACGTGCCAGTTCGAGCACGCGGACTCCGTCGAGACTGAGGCTCATGGCGACACCTCCCGGTTGTCATTGCGAAGGAGCGTAGCGGCGAAGCGATCTGGGTCAAGGAACGCCCGCGCGGCGAGGTTCAGGACCGCAGCAATCCGCCGTCGATCGGGATAACCGTGCCTGTCACATAGTCGGAGAGATCGGTGACCAGGAACTCCACCACTTTGGCACAGTCCTCCACCGTACCGAGCCGGCGCAGCGCGACCTGTTCCGTCCGATCGCGATTGGCGTTGGCGCTGCCGGGGATCACGGTCGCCATGATGCGTCCGGTCGTGATTGTGCCCGGCGCGATGCAGTTTGCGGTGATGCCGTACGGCCCAAGATCCTGCGCGAGATACTTCGTGTAGTGCGCGATCGCCGCCTTCGCCGCGCCGTAATGCGCATAGCCACCGTCCGACGAAGGCGCCAGGCCCGCCACCGAACTCACCGTGACGATCTTCCCCGCCCGCTGCTGCTTCATGATTGGCGCGACAGCGTTGCAGCAATATACGGTGCCGAACAGGTTCATGCTGGTCACGAGGCTCAGCAACGCCGGATCGAGCGTGCTCGCCTTGGTGTCCACAGGACGCCCGCGCCCGCCACCGGCATTGGCGACCAGCGCGTCCACGCGTCCCCACTCGGCGAAGACGCGCTGCACCATTGCGGCCACCGCCTTCTCATCGCAGACATCGACCTCGATGCCGATCGCTTCGCCGCCGCCCGCCTCGATCTCCGCGACGGTGCTCTCGCCGGTCATCGATTGCGCCTCGGCCTCGAATTCCTCGAACGACTTCAGGTTCAGATCGGTCACCGCGACTTTGGCACCCAGTCCCGCGAGCCGGCGCGCATAGGCGCGGCCAAGACCGCGCGCGGCTCCGGTGACGATTGCGACCTTGCCGTCAAGCTTGCCCATCTGCCTGCCTCCCATACGCCAGCCCCGCTGCGGCCAGGTCCTCCAGCGCGCTGCCGACCGACTTGAACAGCGTGATCTCCGCCGGGTCACGCCGTCCAGGTTCGTCGCCGCGGCACAGTGAGAACAGGCTACCCGCGATGTCCTCTCGGCGCAGCGCACCGTGGGCGATCGGATCGATAAGATCTCCGGCCTCGGCCAGTGCGGCGTCGGTGTCGATGAACACGCGAGCGCGCCGAACGGCGTCGTCGTCTGCTTCGCGCATCGCCGGTGTGAAGCCGCCGATCAAATCCAGATGCGTTCCTGGCCGCAGCCATTCGCCGCGCACGATCGGCTCATGCGACAAGGTTGCACATGAAACTATATCGGCCTGCCGCACCGCCGCGGCCAGATCGGTCACCGCCTCAGCGCCAAGCCGCGCGGCAAGACGTTCGGCACCCGCGCGGCGGATGTTCCAGACCATGACGCGCTCGATCGGACGCACGGCGCGGTACGCCTCCGCCATCAGCCCACCGACATGGCCGGAGCCGACGATCAGCAGCGACTTCGCATCCTCTCTGGCAAGAAACGAACCGGCGAGCGCCGATGCGGCGGCAGTGCGGCGCCGGGTGATCTCGCCGCCATCGATCAGCGCGAGGTGCTGACCGGTCGCGCCATCGCACAACAGATAGCTCGCGGATACCGCAGGCAGGCCGCGCGCGCCATTGCCGGGAAAGACAGAGACCACCTTCACGCCAAACATGCGATTCCCGCGCCAGGCCGGCATCAGCAGCAGCGCGGCCGTGGTGCCATCGGATTGCGCAATGTCGTGGCGATGACGCAGCGGCACCTCTGCTCCGGCGACAAATGCGTCGCGCAAAGTCGGGATCAGCCGCTCGAACGGCAGCGCCGCAGCAGTCTGCGCTGCGTCGAGGACCTTCATGCGTTGCGTCGCGCGAGCGCGCGCACCTGCGTCTCGACCGCGACCAGATCATTCGGCAGCACGCTGAACTGCTCGGGTCGATCGAACAGATCGGCAAGCCGCGGGGGCAGAGCAGGGCGGATGCCGGTGGCGCGCTCGACCGCGTCGGGAAATTTTGCTGGATGCGCCGTTGCCATCGCGATTGTCGGCACACCGTGTCCCGGTGGATGGGCAATCGCGGCGGCGACACCGATCGCGGTGTGCGGATCGGCCAAATACCCACTCACCTCGCGCAGTCGCGCTATCTCCTGTTCGGTCCCGGCATCGTCCAGGCGAAAGCCGTGAAACACGGTGCGGCATCGATGCCAGGTCGCATCTGGCACCACCATCGTCCCGGTGCGACGGAACTCCGCCATTGCGTCGGCAGTAGCGCCTGCATCGCGGTCCAGCGTCTCGAACAGCAGGCGCTCGAAATTCGAGCTCACCTGGATGTCCATGCTGGGCGACAGGCTTGGCTCCACGGCCACGATCGACATGTCGTTGGAGGCGAGGAAGCGCGTCAGTATATCGTTACGATTGGAACCGACGATCAGCCGCGTCACCGGCAGGCCCATCCGCCGCGCGGCCCAGGCCGCGAAGACGTTGCCGAAATTACCGGTCGGCACGCTGAACGCAACTTCGCGATCCGGCGCACCGAACGCCAACGCGGCGGCGACGTAGTACGGAATCTGCGCGGCAATGCGCGCCCAGTTGATCGAGTTCATCGCCGAGATATGCAGCTCCTGACGGAACGGCGCGTCGGCAAACATCGCCTTCACCAGGTCCTGACAGTCGTCGAACGTGCCCTCGATCGCGATGTTGCTGACATTCGGCGCGGCGACGGTGGTCATCTGCCGACGCTGCACGTCGCTGATCCGGCCGTGCGGATGCAGGAACGCGATGTCGATGCGGTCGCGTCCGGCACTCGCCTCGATGGCTGCCGAACCAGTGTCACCCGAGGTGGCACCGACGATCGTCACCCGTGCATCGCTGGCCGCCAGGACGTGATCGAACAGACGCCCGACCAGTTGCAGCGCCATGTCCTTGAAGGACAGCGTCGGACCGTGAAACAGCTCCTGCACGAACAGGCCTGTGTCCAGCTGGATCAGCGGCACGACGGCGGGATGGCCGAAGCCGGCATACGCGTCGCGGCACAGCGTTGCCAGAGTGGAGGATGAAATCGCATCGCCGACAAACGGCTGAATCAAGCGTGCGGCGAGCGCATGGTACGGCAGGCCACGCATCGCGCGCCAATCGGCTGCCGAATAGTGCGGCCAGGATTCTGGAACATAGAGACCGCCGTCCTCAGCCAGCCCGGCCAGCAACACGCCGGAAAAATCGCGGATCGGTGCCTGGCCGCGGGTGGATACGTAACGCATGCCGCCACAGTAGTCCGCGACCGGGCCGGCTGGAATGCCGTCAGATCTTACGGCTGTCGTAGGCCCAGTGCAGCAGCGCCTGCCGCTGGCGGGGTCGGCACGTCAGATCGCCGGGTTCGCAGTTGCGCTCGATCTGTCGGATGTGCCGTCGTATCGCCTTCCAGCGCTTGATCTGCCGGCGATCTTCCTCGGGCGACCGTCGGCCCATGTAGTAGCGGCAATACCATTGGAACCAGCCGCGCGGATCGTCGGGATGTATCCATCCCTTGGCACGCCAGACCTTCAACGGCTGACTCGCATCGACGCCGAAGCAGTTCAGCGAACAGTCGCGCCGTCCAGTGGCCAGCTTCGCATGGCTGAACCAGCTCGCAGGAAACTCATCGCGCGAGTCGGTCATGTACTTGCCGCAAAATATGCCCAGCCGCAGCATCTCCTGCGGCGTCAGTTCCGGCTGGAAGTTCGGATCGAAGGCGCGCCCGATCGGCGCGACGCACTCATAGCGATAGCCCCGCTGCATCGTGTCGTTCACCACCACGATCCGCTTGGGCATTCGAACAGTCGCTACGAATGTCTGGTGACCGTGAAGTGCAGCCCGCAGTCGCCGTTGGTGACGTCGCCTTCGATCTTCGGTCCGGTCTGTCGACCCACCAGTGTAATGCCTTCCCCGCTGCCGCTGACCGCGCCGTCGGCCGCAATCGTGGCATCGACCCAGGTATCGAGGCTCCAACGGAACTGGAAGGCGTTGGCGCTCACCTCGATGCGTACCAGGCCAGGATGCGGGCAGGCTCGGCTGCCAGCCTGAAACCGCGTGCTGGTACCGAGATACTCGCCCTCAATCGCCTGCGCAGGCCTGGGCGGTGTCGCGGGCGATGGCGGCGCAGGGCGTGCGGCACAAGCCGCCAGCACGGCGCAGAGTGCCCCGCACAGATACGCGCGAACGTTGTGCATTATGACTCGTTCAATGGAGATAGCGGGCGGTCAGATGTGCCTGGAAGTCGCCAGGGTCGAGCGGCTTGCCAGTCGCCTGGGACAGCAGCGCGCTGAACTCCAGCAGGCTGCCCTGGCCGTGCACCTTGGCACGCAGCCACGCCAGTAGCGGCGCAAGGTCACCGCGGCCGAGCGCCGCGTCCAGGTCGGCGACGTCGCGCCGTGCCGCCGCCATCAGTTGTGCCGCCGCCATCGCGCCCAGCGTGTAGCTGGGGAAATAGCCAAACGCCCCGTCGTACCAATGGATGTCCTGCAGGCAGCCTCGTGCATCGTCGGGCGGCACGATGCCGAGCAACGCGCGGAACCCGTCGTTCCATGCTCCAGGCAGATCGGCGACCGTGAGTGTCCCCGCTACCAACGCCTGCTCCAGGCGGAACCGCAGGATGACATGCGCTGGATAGGTCATCTCATCGGCGTCCACGCGGATGAAGCCACGCTCCACACGTCGCCACAGCCTCGCCAGGTTGGCCGGCTGATACGGCGCGGCATCGCCACCAAACGCTTTGTGCAACTCAGGACCGAGCCAGCTCAGGAAGCTGTCGGAGCGGCAGGCCTGCATCTCCACGATCAGCGACTGGCTTTCGTGCGTCGCCATGCCTGCTGCCTCACCCACCGGCTGGCGCGCCCATGCGGAGGGAAGACCGCGTTCGTACAGCGCATGGCCGGTCTCGTGCACCACCGCGAGCACCGCCTGGGTGAAGTCAGTCTCGACGTAGCGCGATGTGATGCGCACATCGACCGGCGTGCCGCCGGAGAACGGATGCGCCGAGCGATCCAGCCGGGCATGGGCGAAATCAAGCCCGAGCCGCTCGGAGAGACGGCGGCACAGCGCCTCCTGCACCACGACAGGGAACGGAGCCTCAGGCCGCAGTGGCGGCGAATGACGCGCCTGGCGCTCCTCTGCCTCTGGCAGAGCACGTCGAAGGAAGGTCTCGTACTCCGCGAACACCTCTGCGACATCGTCGGTGCGCATGCCCTGTTGGAAGCCATCCATCAATGCGTCGTACGGCTCGAGGCCGAGTGCCGGAGCCAGCGCTGTCGCGGCCTCGCGCATCAAACGCACGACTTCCTCGAGATGCGGGCGGACAATGGAGAAATCCGACTTGCCGCGCGCCTCGCGCCACACCTTCTCGCAGGCGGAGTTGGCGCGCGCCTGCGCCTCGACCAGATCCGGCGGCATCGCGATCGCGCGTGTATAGCCGTGGCGCATCAGGCGAAGGTTTGCCGCGCGCCAGGGATCCGTTTCCTCCGTCGCCTCAGCCTCCGCCAGATCGTCGCCGACGACAGGCGCGACAAGCAGCGAGTGCGACATCCCGGCCAGCACGGCAAGCTGATCGCCACGTGCCGAACCCCCGCCTGGTGGCATCATTGTTGCGGCATCCCAGCCCAGCACCGATGACGCCTCGCCGATCGTCGCAATTCGTGCGAAGCGTGCGGTGAGCCGGTCATAGGCGGTCATGCATGGTCCCGGGCGTCAGCCCGGCCTTCCATCGTCATGACCGGACTTATTCCGGTTATCATGCGTCCAGTGCCTTTCTTGCCCAAAGAACGAAGATCACCACGAGAGCCACGGCGAGGCCATACCAGGTGATCGCATAGGAAAGATGATTGTTTGGTGGTCGTGGCAAGTGGTGTGCGGGATCAGGGTAATGTTCCGGTGGCGATGGGCCCATTGCCACCAGGATGAAGGACGCAACGCGGTGCAGGCCGAGGGCCGATCCGATCGCCGACGCGTCAAGCGTGTAGAACTCCCGCGCAGCCAGGTTATCGGTGGCACTGAACATACTCTGCTTGTCGCTGGGTCGCACATAGCCTTCCACGGTCACATCGCCTTCCGCGCGCGCGATCGGATGCGGCCGCTTGTCCGGAACCCAACCGCGATCGACCAGGATCACGTCACCGTCAGGCACTTCGAGCGGCGTAATCAATTGTGTGCCAAGTTCGGTGCCCACCGGCGTGTCACGCACCTCCGCACCGTAAGACGCGGACAGATCGTCGCGCAGGTGGCCGGTCGCCTGCACCTTGGTGAACGGATCGGGCGCCGCTGGCAGGGGCACCGCTGGCGCCGCCTCGGCGCGCGCGATCTGCGCCAACAGCCCGAGCTTCCATTGCAGGCGCATGACCTGCCAGGTGCCAAGACCCAGCAGCACCGCCAGCATCACCATCGCCATAACGCCCGGCCACAGCAGGCGATGCAGTCTGCTGCTCACAATCCCATCTCGGTTGACCGATGCCGGAACTGGAGCGCCACCAGCGCCGCCTTCGCGGGCCGCATCATCACCACGGCCAGCGGTATCGTCACGATCGGCCAAAGCACGGCATGTAGCCAGAGCGGCGGCGAGAAGCGGAACTCCACCCAGAAGGCCAACCCCACCACGATCGCACCCAGTACCAGGATCACACCGACCGCGGCTCCGTCGCCGGCATCGTGCACGCGCAGGTCGAGGCCGCAGACCTCGCAGCGATCGCGCACCTCGAGCAGATTACGGAACAGCTTGCCCTGACCACAACGAGGGCAGCGGCAGGCCAGCGCGACGCGCAGCAGCGAGGGCGCCGGCTGCGCCACCAGAACTCAGGGTGACGCGACGACCGGGCTGGCGCCCCACCAGTAGATGCAGGTGAAGAGAAACAGCCAGACCACATCGACGAAGTGCCAATACCATGCGGCGGCCTCGAAGCCGAAGTGGCGCGCCGGCGTGAAGTGTCCGGCGCGGGCGCGGAACCAGCACACGATAAGGAAACAGGTTCCGACGATGACGTGGAAGCCATGAAAGCCCGTGGCAAGGAAGAAGGTCGACGGATAGATCCCGCCGCCGACAAACTTGAACGGCGCGTTGGAGTACTCCATCGCCTGGCAGAACGTGAAGCTGAGCCCGAGCAGGATGGTCAAGCCAAGCCCAAGCACCAGCGTCTTGCGGTCGTTCTCCAACAGCCCGTGATGTGCCCATGTGATCGTGGTGCCGGACAGCAAAAGGATCATGGTGTTGAGGATGGGTACGTGGAACGGATCGAAGGAGTGGATGTCGGAGGGCGGCCAAACCGTCTGGCCGTTGCCTTGCAGATAGGGGAACAGGGCGAAATTGAAGAACGCCCAGAAGAAGCCGACGAAGAACATCACCTCGCTGGTGATAAAGAACAGCATCCCATAGCGCAGGCCGAGCCGTACAACCGGCGTGTGCAATCCGGGAGTGCGGCTCTCGCGGATCACGTCGCGCCACCAGAAGAACATGGTGCTGAGAACGACGATCGCGCCGATAACCAGCGTGATGTAGCTGCCGAAATGCGCCGCGAAGATGATGCCGAGAACGGTCAGCAAGCCGCCTATCGAACCGATGATCGGCCACGGGCTCGGATCGACCAGGTGATACGGCTGGTGGAGGCCGGAATTCTCGACCGCGGTGGTGCCGTGCGCTTCACTCATGCCGTGCTTGTTCTCCAGGGCGGCCGCCGCATCATCGCGAATTCGTCCGCGTGTTCAAGGGGTCTGCGTCTTCAGCGGCCCGACATGCGGTCCTGCCTGTGCGAGCGCGCCGGACTTCGCGGCGTCCTCGAGCGTCCGATAGAAGGTATAGGAGAGGGTGATCGTGTGGATGTCCGCGGTGTCGGGATCCTTGGCGATCTCCGGATCCACCCAGAAGCTGAGCGGGAACTCCTTCTGCTCGCCGGCCGCGAGCGTCTGCTGGTTGAAGCAGAAGCAGGCGGTCTTATGGAAATACTTGCCCGCGGTGTCGGGGGTCACATTGTACAGCGCCACACCGGTGACCGGCGTCCCGGCCTCGTTGCGCGCGGTGTAGAAGGCGAGGTGATCCTCGCCAAGCGGCAGTCGGATTTCCTCCTGTACCGGATGGAAATCCCAGGGCAGGTTCGGGTTGGTGTTGGCGTTGAAGCGCACGGCGATGAGTTGGCGCGCCGCGCCAGGTGCAGCTTCCTTGCCGATCTGTGGCGTGCCGCCGTAGCCGGTGACGGCGCAGAACACGCGATACAGCGGCACGGACGCGAACGAGAGGCCGACCATCCCGACGATGATGGTAGAGAGTGCGACGCCGATGGTGCGATTGCTGGTTCTCATGACTTCGTCATCTTGACGATGGTGATGGCGTAGAACAGGGCGCACAGCGCGACCAGCACCACGAGCATTGCCCAGTTGCGCGCGCGGCGGCGGCGCATGTCATCCGGATCGAGTGCCACCCGCTCACCCCGCCAGCCGATCGACGGCAAGCGCGGCGAACAGGGCAAACAGATAGAGGATCGAGTATTTGAACGTCATTCGTGCCGGCGCATCGTTGGTCAGGCTGACGCCCGAGGCATCCTGCCGATCGGTTGCCACGCGCCACACGCTGGCCATGAACCCGGCGCCCAGCACAAGCGCCGCGAGCCCATAGACAGGTCCTGAGAAGCCGATCAGCCATGGCAGCAGCGAAAGCGGCAGCAGCAACAGCGTGTAGATCACGATCTGCCGCCGCGTCTCCTTGGCGCCGGCAACCACGGGCAGCATCGGCACGCCGGCCCGCTGATAGTCGGCATTGGCAAACAGCGCCAGCGACCAGAAATGCGGAGGCGTCCAGAAGAACACGATGGCGAACAGGATCAGCGGCAGCGGATCGATCGAGCCGGTCACCGCCAGCCAGCCGATCACCGGCGGAAACGCGCCTGCCGCGCCGCCGATGACGATGTTCTGCGGGGTGCGCCGCTTCAGCCACATCGTATAGACAAACACATAGAACAAGATCGACAGGGCGAGCGCCGAGGCGGCGGCAAGGTTCACCGCCAGGCCCATCATGATGACCGAGCCGATCGCAAGCGTGACGCCGAAGCCCAGCGCCGCACCTGGCTCGATGCGGCCCGCTGGGACCGGCCGGTTCCGCGTGCGCCGCATCACTGCGTCGATGTCGCGGTCGTACCACATGTTGATCGCGCCGCACGCGCCGGCGGCGACCGCGATGCACAGCACCGCGGTCAGTGCCAGGACCGGGTTCAGATGCCCGGGGGCGATCAGCAGGCCGATGAGCCCGGTGAACACCACAAGCGTCATCACGCGCGGCTTCAGCAGGGCGAACCAGTCGCCAAGCTCGGCTGTCTGTGTTGTGACCGCCTCGCTCATCGGATCAGCGAATGCGCGGCAGTTCCGCGTAGGTGTGGAACGGTGGCGGAGAGGACACGGTCCACTCCAGGGTCGTGGCGCCCTCGCCCCAGTAATTGTCCGCTACGTGCTCTTTCGAGGTGAAGGTGCGGTAGACAACGTACAGAAACACCAGCAGCGCAACGCCACTGATATAGGCGCCGATCGACGAGACGAAGTTCCAGCCGGCGAAGGCCGCAGGATAGTCCGGATAGCGGCGTGGCATGCCCGACAGGCCGAGGAAGTGCTGCGGGAAGAATGCCAGATTGACGCCGATGAAGGTCAGCCAGAAATGCACCTTGCCCCAGAATTCCGGGTATTGATGGCCCGACATCTTGCCGATCCAGTAGTAGAAGCCGGCAAAGATCGAGAACACCGCGGCCAATGACAGCACGTAGTGGAAATGCGCCACGACATAGTAGGTGTTGTGCACGATCTGGTCGATGCCGGCGTTGGCCAGCACAACCCCGGTGACCCCACCGACGGTGAACAGGAAGATGAAGCCGATGGCCCACAGCATCGGCGTCTTGAGTTCGATCGACCCGCCCCACATGGTGGCGATCCAGGAGAATATCTTGATCCCCGTCGGCACCGCGATGACCAACGTCGCCGCCATGAAATAGGCGCGTGTGTCGACGTCGATCCCCGAAACGAACATGTGGTGCGCCCACACCACGAAGCCGATCACGCCGATCGCCACCATCGCGTAGGCCATGCCCAGATAGCCGAAGATCGGCTTGCGGCTGAAGGTCGAGATCACATGGCTGACGATGCCGAAGCCCGGCACGATCATGATGTAGACCTCGGGGTGGCCGAAGAACCAGAACAGGTGCTGGAACAGCACCGGGTCGCCGCCGCCCGACGGATCGAAGAACGCGGTGCCGAAATTGCGGTCGCAGATCAGCATGGTGATCGCGCCGGCCAGCACCGGGATCGCCAACAACAGCAGGAACGCCGTAATCAATTCACCCCAGACGAACAGCGGCATCTTGTGCAGCGTCATGCCGGGCGCGCGCATGTTGAAGATGGTGGTGATGAAGTTGATGGCACCAAGCAGCGAGCTGATGCCGGCAAGATGCAGCGCGAACAGCGTGCAATCCATGCCGATGCCCGGCTCGAAGGTTATGTTCGAGAGCGGCGGATAGAGCGTCCAGCCGGTCCCTGACTCACCCAGGAACAAGCCAGTGATGATCAGCAGGAACGCTGGTGGCAGCAGCCAGAAGCTGATGTTGTTCAGGCGCGGGAAGGCCATGTCCGGCGCCCCGATCATCAGGGGGACGAACCAGTTGCCGAAGCCGCCGAACGTTGCCGGCATGACCGAGAAGAAGATCATCAGCAGCCCGTGCGACGTGATGATTGTATTCCACTCCTGCCCGGAGGTGACGATGGTGTTGCCCGGGAAGTTGAGCTGCGCACGCATGATCTCGGACAGGATGCCGCCGACCACGCCGCCGACCACCGCAAAGCACAGATAGAGCGTGCCGATGTCCTTGTGGTTCGTGCTGCACAGCCAGCGCATGAAGAAGCTGGGCTTGTGATCGTGATGATCGTGAGCGTGGTCATGGGTGGTTGCCGACATCGTCCGTCTCCTTCAGGCGCTGACCGACCGGGTCAGTGCCGAACCTCTGCCGTCGCTACCTGCTGCCCGTCCGGCGCCGCATCCGAGAACTTCGTCTTCGCCTCGGTGACCCAGGCCTCGAATTCCTTCTCCGGCACCGCGCGCACCACGATCGGCATGCGGCTGTGGTTGGTGCCGCAGATCTGGTTGCACTGGCCGTAGATGATGCCGGGTCTGTCCACCTTGAACCAGGTCTCGATCGTGCGCCCGGGGATTGCATAGCGCTGCACGCCGAGTGCTGGAATGAACCAGCTATGGATCACGTCGGTGCTGGTCTGCAGGACCCTGATGTTCTTGCCGACCGGAACGACGAGATCGTTGTCCACCGTGAGCAGTCGGAGTTGGCCGGGCTTCAACTGGTCATCCGGGATGATGTAGCTGGAGAAGTCGATGTTGTTGTTGTCGGGGTAGGTGTACTCCCAGTACCACTGATGCCCGGTCACCTTGATCGTGAGTTCGGCGTCGCGCGTGCGGTCCTCGTAATACACCAGGCGGAACGACGGGATTGCCATCACCACGAGGATCAGCACCGGGATCACCGTCCAGGCGATCTCAAGCACCGTGTTGTGCGCGGTACGGGTTGGCACCGGATTGCGATGGGCATTGTAGCGCCACATCACCCATCCCAGCAGTCCGGCGACGAACAGGGTAATTATCGTGATGATCACCAGCACCAGGTCGTGGAGCGCGATCTGGTGCGCCTTCACCGGCCCGAAGGCTGGCTGCATGTTCATTTCCCAAGGGCGCGGCGCACCGATCGCCTGGGCCAGCGCGGCGCCCCCCGGCGTGACAATAAGCAACAGCAGCACAGCGAGCGCTTGCCGGTAGCGCGACATCAACCGAATCATCCCGCCTCGGTCCCCCATCCGGACCCATCTCGGGCCGGCTCTCTCAACAGCGTGGCCTACCGGACCGCGTGCGTCAGATCAAGGGAGGGTCAGGCTTTTCCCTGGACCTTCAATTGGCTACGGGGCTGCAAGAACTCACGCCGCCAGCCGCACCAGCTTGAAGATGCCGGCCGGCGGCACGGGCGTGGTCGTGATATGCGGCAGGTCCTCGGGCGTGAACATCGCTTCCAATGCGAAGTCGGGGTGCCAGCCCAGCGCGCGCGACGCCGGGGCCATCGCGCGCTCGATCCACCACAGTGGTCCCTTGTCGGCCGCGAAATGGCTGACGAACAGGATGTTGCCGCCCGGGCGCACCACGCGGCGCATCTCCGCCAACAGCGCTCGCGGATGTGGCACCACCGATGCGACGAACATCGCCACGGCGATGTCGAACGACGCGTCCGGGAAGTCGGTCGCTTCGGCGTCCATCTCGCGCAGCGCCGCCACGGTGGCGATCTCGCGGTCGGCAACGCGCTTGCGCGCCTGCGCCAGCATTTCCGCGGAGAGATCGATGCCGGTGATTCGCCGGTCGGCCGCGTAGTAGGGCAGCGCAAGGCCTGTACCGACGCCTACCTCCAGTACGTCGCGGCCCGGGAGCTGGTTCACCAGCGCCACTGCTCGCCGGCGCGCCAGCAGGCAGATGCCGCCGAACACCGCGTCATAGACGCCGGCCCACCGCCGGTATGCGGCGCGCACAGCCTCGGCGTCCATGGCTGCCCCCGGGCGGGAGCGGCGTTCCAGAATATCGCTCATGTCGACTGATGTCCTCCCGTGGCCGTGCGGGTAGCAGGGCGGGGCCGATTCG
The DNA here is from genome assembly GCA_963818775.1 of uncultured Alphaproteobacteria bacterium. Lineage (GTDB taxonomy): Bacteria > Pseudomonadota > Alphaproteobacteria > Acetobacterales > Acetobacteraceae > JAMXLO01. The sequence continues at coordinate 273,220 of CAWFUF010000024.1, forward strand.
GTTAGCGTTACCGACTTGTAACCCGAACGCGAGCAGATGCCCACCATGCCCCTGCCGGAGGGCTCATCGCCGCTTTCGGCAGATATACGCGAAGGCCGGCGGGACGTTCCTCCAGACCACGGAAGAGTGGCTGACTTCTGCGAAATTTCGGCGCAGTCGCCGGCGCAGCGCCCACGCGCCCGGCAGAATGAGACTTTGCAGATAGCCGAAGGTCACGAACGCCCCGCCGGGCACAAGCGCGCGATCAATGGCGCCAAACACCGTGTCCTGCAGCGATATCGGCAGCGTCGCCCAGGGCAGCCCGCACACAATTGCGTCAATTGCACTGATGCCCTGCGCCCGGAGGATCTGCTCGAGATCGGCCACGCTGCCCTGGACGAAGTTCAGCCGCGGGAATTCGGCAGCCAGTTCACCTACAAATGTCTGGTTGAGCTCAATGCCGAGGTAGCGGCAGCCGGGAGCCAGTCTCGCTGCGATCATGCGCGTGAAAGCGCCCGTCCCAGGCCCGAACTCAACGATTGTCCGCGCCGCGGCAAAATCTATTGGCGCCAGCATAGCGCGGGCAAGCGCCCCGGAGCTTGGCAGAACGGCCCCGACGGTCCGCGGCGAGCGCACGAACTGCAGGAGGAACAGCGAACCTCCGCGCCTCACGCGTCCCGCCTCGTGCGCGTCAATCGCGACAGATCATACCCCAGGTCTTGACCTGTCCCTTCGCCGACACCCCCTGATAGGGCGCAGTCTCGCCCTTGGGCTTGGTTCCAATGAAATTCATCATGAAGCCGCCGGCAGACGCATCATAGCGGAACGGGTCGCCGACCCTGAATGTCTGGACGTGCACATTGGCATCCCACGGGTCGCAGATCGTGGCGTGGTGCTGCCCGAACATGTCGCGGATCGTATCCACGACGACCCAATGGGCACCGCCGACATCCCAGTCCACCCCCAGGATCACCGGTTCCACATTGACGATCGCGCCAAAGCCCGAGGTCGTTCCGATCTTGTCGATCAGCTTCTGCGGCACGTCGGTCGGCGCGTAGGTGTGCCAGCGCCACGTGCCCGAGGTGAAACTGTTCATCACGGTGGCGAGGTACTGGGGATAGGTGCCCGCGGACGCGGGCGCATAGGTCGACCCCATCACCGTCGAGTATTTCTGGTAGATGTCCTTCTCGATGGTGACCGCGGTCGCGCCAGGGGTCAGCTTGTTAAGCTTGAACACGCACATCATCACGCTGGCGATCCCGCACGACATCCCGGCCTCTTGTCCATAGACGAGGTGGACGTCGCCAAATCTGGTCAGTCGGGTAAACCAGGCCACGCGCTTTCCCCTCCCGTGTGCTTACCGGCGCGGACAGCACAAGCCGCCCGCCGCTGGCAAGGCAGGGCGGGTTGTATTCGGCGCGTTACCGACTGGACAGACCCGGATCAGGGGATCTGCCCAGCCGTCGTCAGAGCCCTAGTCGGACTGCGACAGATTGACGGCGGCCGTGCGGCCGTTCTGCTGCTGCTCGACTTCGAAGTCGAGCTTCTGGCCCTCGCTCAAGCTCCTGAAGCCAGCCTTCTGCACGGCACTGATATGCACGAAGACGTCCTTCCCGCCCGTGTCAGGAGCGATGAAGCCGTAGCCTTTGGTGGGATTGAACCACTTAACGGTGCCCTTGGGCATCGACGCGTTGCCTTTCTGCCTGCGGGCTTACCGCCCCCGCATTGCGGGAGACGGACGCCCAATTGTACAGGAGCGCAACAGATGCTCCGCGACGCTCCCGCCCCTGTGGCAAGGCCACCGCCTTATGGTTACCGAGCAAGCGGTATTGCCTCGCCGGCGCCGACGATACGCGGCCCTACCTTTCCTCGCAATCAATCCTGTGATCCATGCATCAGAAACCGCTTGCCTGGGCGAAGCCGGGAATCCGCTTGCATCCGCTTCTCTACCGCGCCATGTCGTGCTCGGCGGGCACTGGCACCGGCGCCGGTAAAGTGCCCCGTGTCCTTGGAGGATTTATGGGTAGCTTCAGCATCTGGCATTGGATGGTGGTGCTGCTGGTTGTGCTGTTGCTGTTCGGCGGCGGCAAGGTCAGCAGCCTGATGGGTGACTTCGCCAAAGGCATCAAGTCCTTCAAGAAGAACATGGCCGAGCCCGACGATGCCTCCATGGAGGCGAGCGAAGACAAGCCGACCAGCACGATTGCGGGGCCAGGCGGGCAGACCAGCACCGCGAGCAGCCGCGAGCATACCGCCGCCCGCTGAATCCGAGCGCCGATCCCAGGGATTGGGGTCGGGTAACCGGTTTTCCACAAGTTTTTGTGGCTGCACGGCAATGAGTTGTTGACCTCGCCCTCCAGAGGCTTACCGTATCTTGTGGTTGCACCGTCGGGGGAACCACGAGATGGAGTGGGCCGAAGAGACGATCGTCCGGCTGCGGACGCTTTGGGATGAGGGGCTGTCGACCGCCGAGATAGGCCGGCGGCTGGGTGTTTCGAAAAATGCGGTGGTCGGCAAGGCGCATCGGCTGGATCTGCCGGCGCGACCATCGCCGATCCGCCGCGATGGCTCCGGCGGAGGAGCCCCAAGACGGTCTGCCCCGCGTCGCGTGGCCGGCCCGACGCTGCCGCCGTTGTCCAGGTACCCGGGCCCATCGTTGCCTCTGGCGGGGGGGCGTCGATGTTGCCGCACATGGCAGTCATGGCGCCGAAGCCGATCTCGGTGCCGCCACCGGTCCGCGTGGCACCACCGGCGCCGCGCCCGTATGGCCGTATCGTCACCTGCTGCTGGCCGCTCGGCGAGCCCGGGACGCGGAGCTTCCGGTTCTGCGACGACGCCTCGGAACCGGGCAAACCGTACTGCGCGGATCACGCGAAGCTGGCGTATGTGAAAGTGCGTGACCGTCGCGAAGACGCTGCCTGACGGATTTCGCCCTTCGCGCCCGTCAATCGCGCGACGCCACGCGGATTGCCCGTGGCGTCGCTGCGATGAGCTGGTCGTGTGACGCCGGCTGATCGGCGAAGATGAAGCCGTAGGCCGGATACTCGGTGACGCCCATCTCGTCGGTCGGCGGCCACCAGACGCGCACCATCGACCAGTCGTTTTCCGCCGAGACGTCGATCACTGGCTGATCCTCGCTGACGCGGTGGTGCACCCAGTTGGCCTGGGTCACCAGGATTTGACGCCTGCCCACTAACTGCGACACGACGGCGACATGACCGCTCGGCAGGCGGCCTGAGCGGCGGAGCACAAGCACGCTGCCTATCGATGGGCTGCCGCCGCGGGCATAGCGTCCATCCGCCTGCCACCACCAGTCGGCCGCCGCACCGGAAAGGCGTATGCCGCTGAGCGCGCGCGCAAACGGTGCGCACTCCAGCGGGACAGAGCCGCCGACATAGTACCCGGCCCGGGAACCCCCGGAGGCGCAGGCGGACAGCAAGCCCAGGACGATCAGGAGAGGAACCGAACAGAGTCCCGAACGACGCATGCGCCCCCAACTCGAACCATAGTGTTAGGGCGCCTTTATCGAGGAACTTCCCAATTCGATGCAACAACATGTTGATGAAGCTTGCATCGCCGCGACATCTTCGCCCTCATGATCCGTAGCGCGACGCGACATCCGAAGCCCATTCCGGCGGCAAACGTGGAAACAGCAGATCCGGCACACGGCAAGGCGACCCTCCCGGTGCACGCAACCACTCGGCCGCGCTTGTCGGCCACGAACGCGAAGTTGCGCCACCCAGTGCGCTGATGATCCGCTCGCAGGTATGTGGCAGCACAGGGGAAGCGGCGACGGCCGCCAATCGCAGCAGGTTGGTCGCTGTGCGCACCGTGCAGGCCGCCCGGTCGCGGTCAGTCCCGATCGTCGCCCACGGCGCCTCCGCAGCGAAGTAGCGGTCGCCGAGCGACCACAGTGCCCGCAGGCCCTCGCAGGCCCGCCGAAGCCGGATCGCCTCGAAATGTTCAGCGCAGGCAGTTATGATGGCGTCTGCCTCCAATGCCAGGCGTGCTTCCGCCTCGCCAGGATTGCCCTGCTCCGGCACGCGACAGTCAAATCGCGTGGCCACAAACGACAGCACGCGGCGCGTGAGGTTGCCGAGACCGTCGGCCAGGTCCCCATTGCAACCCGTTGCGAACAGGGCAGGTGTAAACCGCGTGTCGGACGCTTCTGGGGCGTTCGCGGTCAGCCACCAACGCCACCAGTCCGACGGCAGTTCGTCCAGTGCGGCGTCGAGAAAGATGCCGCGGGCTCAACTCGTGGAGAATTTTCCCTCGCCCCAGGTCAGCCACGAAAATCCCTTGATGCGGTCCACCAGACGGATATCGGCGCCCGATCCCAGGATCGTCGCGGGAAATGTCAGCGCGTGGAATGCGACATTGTCCTTGCCGAGAAACTGCACGAGCCGCGTTCCCGATCCGGTTCGCCACCAGTCCCGCCAGTCTCTTCCGGGCGCGGCCGCCGCCCATTCCTGGGTCAGCGCCACATACGCAATCGGCGCGTCGAACCAGACGTAGAACACCTTGCCATCCCAGCCGGGCTTCGGCACCGGCACACCCCATGCGAGATCGCGTGTGATGCAGCGATCCCGCAGGCCCTGGTCGAGCAGCCCGCGCGCCAGCGACAGCACCAGCGGATCCCAATCGGTCTTCGTGTCCAGCCAGCGGCGCAGCTGGTCGGTCAGCTTTGACTGCAGCAGGAACAGGTGGCGAGTCTCGCGCGTCTCCAGCGCAGTCGAGCCCGAGAGCGCCGACCGAGGCGCGATCAACTCCGCCGGATCGAGCAGGTTCCCGCAATTGTCGCATTGATCGCCACGTGCTGCGGTATCGCCGCAGTGCGGGCAGGAGCCGACGACGTAGCGGTCGGGCAGGAAGCGGTTGTCGACACGCGACCAGAGCTGGCGAAGCACGCGCTCCTCGATGAAGCCGTTCGCCACCAGGCGCAGAAACAGTTGCTGGGTCAGCGCATGGTTCGCCGGCGACGACGAGCGGCCGAAGTGATCGAACGAGATGCGAAGCCGGCGATAGATATCTGCCTGTGCCGCATGCTGGAGCGCGCAATACTCGGCGACCGGCAATCCAGCCTCCTGCGCTGCCAGCTCTGCGGGCGTGCCGTGTTCATCGGTGCCGCAGACGAACAGCACGTCGCGCCCGCGCAAACGTTGGAAGCGTGCGTAGACATCCGCGGGCAGAATGGAGCCCGCAAGATTGCCGAGGTGCTTGATGCCATTCACGTACGGCAGCGCCGAAGTGACGAGGATACGGTCGGACATGACGGAAACTCCGGGGCATCGCCCCGAAGGCGCGCCCGCTAAACGATGGCGAGGTCCCGGGCGCTGGTGCTCGCGGACGACACGGCCCCGCCCGGGGCGGCCACGCCGTCCCATCGCATCATCAGGCCGTTGCGAATGTCGTATGTCACGCGGTGGGTTCCTTGGTGCGGGTGCTAGCCTACAACGGGGCTCCCACGGTCGTCCACACAATCGTATCTAATGCTAACTATCGTTGAAGCGTGAGTCACGCCGACATTGTCGCTGCGCTCCCCGCAATGACAGCACACATGTCTCGCTGGCTCCATAATTCCGGAGGCTGTGATGCCCCGGGTTCCGCTTACTTGTCGTCCCGGAATGCCGGATAGAGGTTGACGTAACCGAGTTCCACCCGGCGCCTGGCCTGTTTGGCGGCGGCCTCGCGCGGCAACGGCATAAAGCCGTGTCCTTCGACGAGCCGCTGCATAAATGCTGCCCGCGCCGTCACCGCGATGGCATCATGCAGCGCCTGTTCGTCCCAGCCGGCTGCGAACACCGCGTCCGCATCCGCCTGACACATTTCACCTGGCGTCAATGCCAACTTGCGCACGAAGGCCAGCAATGGCCTCAGGGGAGCTTCGATCGGCGCGGTCTCCGGGTCGTCCAGCAGCCGGTCGATCAGGCCGTGCTCGATGCCCCATGCATAGGCGGCCTCCGAATGAGCCACGTAGACGTATTTGCAACCCGCGACGCCGGCCGCATAGGCAAGGATCAATTCCCGCTCAGCCTGACTCAGCGGTGATGGCCCGTTCATAAGCGCCTGGCTCATCGTCGACCATAGGCGGTAGATCTCGGGATACTTGATGAAGACGTTCGCGGGACCCGCGTTGTCCGGCAGCGACTTGAAGAATGGCATGCAATCTCCTCTTGGTATTCTGCTTTTGGCAGTCGAAGACAAGGAAGAACTTTAACGCAGATAAGGTCAGATGCGCGCAAAACACGCGGATGGTCCTGCGCGAAGTCGTTGCCAGCAGTGTCACGATAAGGAATTATGGACACATTCCAGTACGTCCTGTACCGGTTCGTGAGGATGGCTGCGCAAGGATCTGCAGAGCAAGACTCGTTTTTTGATCAATTGTCATAATCAAACAGCACACACGCACTGGATCAGGGACACGCTGCGCGGGGGTTCTCCACGATGAGGGGAAACAGCATGAGCCAATCTTCCAACTCGGTCGGCCCAATCATAGTTGATCGCGTGAGCAATGTGCTCAAATGGGTCCTGCTCGCCGTTGCAGTTGTGAGTTTCGCCCTCTTTGCGTGGGCAACCGTCCTCACCTACGAGCGTGCCCCGCCACAGCCGGATCGCTTCGTGAGTTCGAACGGTACGCTGCTGATGACGAACCAGGATGTCGTCGCCGGAAAGGCCGGATTTCAAAAGGCCGATCTGATGGATTACGGCAGCCTTTACGGCATGGGCTCCTACTACGGCCAGGACTACACGGCCTGGACGCTGATCCGTCTGGCAGGGTTGGTCGAGCAAAATCTCGCGCAGGCGACCTTCGGCAAGCCATACACCGAGCTGTCCCCTGATCAGCAGGCGGCGGTCCGTGACGCGATGCGCGCGCAGCTCCAACGCGTTGACCTGACGGAGCGGCAGGTCACCCTACCGGATGCACTGGTCGAAGCCATCACCACGCTGCGCAGCGATATCTCCAAGGAGCTTGTCTCAACTGACCTCGATACAGGCTGGACACCGGCTTACAGCCTCAGCGAGGAGGATCGGGCCCGCACCGCCGACTTCTTGATCTACTGTGCGCTCACCACGGTTGCGCGCCGCCCGGGTGTCAGTTGGTCCTGGACCGAGAACTGGCCTTACGAGCCGGAAGTCGGAAATGCACCGACGACCAACACCTTCGTTTGGACGTGGGCCAGCTTCTGCTTCACATTTCTGGCGTTCGGACTTGTGCTGTTCATCTACGAATTCTGGCTGAACCATCCCGACGATGCGCCAATGGACCCAGTGCTGGTGCGATTTCGTCCCCTGACAGAAAGCCAGCGCAAGGTTGGCAAGTATTTTCTCGTCGTCGCCGCCGTCCTTCTGGTGCAGGTCGCCGCCGGGACAATCATGGCACACGCCTACTATGACCGGCGCAGCTTCTACGGCATCGCGCTGCACGAGATATTGCCGTTCAATTTCCTGCGCGATGTACATATCCAAACACCGATCGTGTGGATCGGCGTGTCGTGGATCGGTGCCGGTCTCTTCCTCGCCCCCGCCATCGCTGGCGGCAAGGAGGCTCGCGGTCAGGGTTTTCTCGTTGACCTGCTTTTCTGGGTGACCCTGTTCATCGTGGCCGGTGCGCTGATCGGCAACTGGCTCGGCATCATGGGGTACATCGACACCGGCTGGTTCTGGTTCGGCAACCAAGGATTGTCCTACATCCAGCTTGGACGCTTCTGGCAGATCGGCTTCTTCGTCGGTTTGCTTGCCTGGAGCGGACTGATGTTCCGCGCGCTGTGGCCGACCGGCCAGATGCTGTGGCAGGCAACGCGGCAATTCTGGACGGGGCGCATTCGGCTGGAACACCTGATCTGGGCTGCCACCATCAACATCGCCGTGCTCTACATCTTCGGCATGATCCCGCTCACGGGGATCGGGAAGTCCTTCACGATCACCGATTTCTGGCGCTGGTGGGTGGTACATCTCTGGGTCGAACAATCGTTCGAGTTCTTCGCTGCCAGCATGAGTGCCTATCTGCTGATGGCCGTTGGGCTCGTATCGCGGAAACTGGCTGAGCGCGCGGTGTATTTCGAGCTGATCCTCATCTTCCTCGGAGGAGTCATCGGTACCGGCCATCACCTCTACTGGGCGGGCGGCCCAAGCCTGTGGGTCCCGATGGGCAGCATGTTTTCCTTCATCGAGGTCCTGCCCCTGGTGCTGCTGATTATCGAGGCGATCGGACAAAACCGACTGATCCGGGCGAACCAGGCGTTCAACTATTCACTCGCCTACACCTACATCATCGGCGCCACATTCTGGAATTTCGTCGGCGCCGGTGTGTTCGGAGGGGGCACGTTGAATGCGCCTCTGGTCAACTACTATGAACATGGCACATTCCTTACGCTGAACCACGCGCACACAGCCTTGTTCGGAGCGTTCGGCTTGCTCGCGATCGGCCTGGTGTACTTCTGCCTGCGCTACCTTGCGGCCGAGCGAATCGCATTCAGCGAACGGCTCGGCTTGTGGGCCTTTTGGTTGTACAATGCAGGATTGGTCATGTGGATTCTGCTGAACTTCTTTCCAATCGGATGGCCGCAGCTTGAGGCAGTATTCGAGCATGGACTCGCCTATGCTCGCAGTGTCGAATTCTACAATGGCACGCTGTTCTGGCAGTGGATGCGCCTGCCGGGCGATGTGGTGTTTGCCATCGCGGCCCTGTTGATGGCCTGGGATTTCCTGCTCAAGCTAGGCCCGCTCTATCCCGGGCTTGTCGAATGGATAACCCGCCGCCCCGTCGTGCCCCTCCATCCGCATCCAGGGGAGTAGGAAGCCGCCTATTTGGTGAGATTCTGACCCGGCGACCACAGCACGTCGCCCACGCCGTTGCCGTTCAGTACGCGTGCCAGCACGAACAGATGGTCGGACAAGCGGTTGAGATAGCGTAGCAGCGCGGGCGTCACGGCCTCCTCGCCCATCAGCCGCACCACCTCGCGCTCCGCGCGTCGGACAACGGTGCGTGCCGTGTGTGCATGCGCGGCGCCTGGCGTGCCTCCCGGCAGAATGAAGCTCATCAGCTTCGGCAGCGCCGCGTTCATCGCCGCGATCTCAGCTTCGAGGCGCAGCACCGGCGCATCGGTCAGCCGTAGCCGGTCGCCGCTCTCGCCAGGCACAGACAGATCGGCGCCGACATCGAACAGGTCGTTCTGGATGCGCCCAAGCATGCCATCCTCCGCCGCCATCGCTTGTGTCGCCAGGCGCAGCATGCCGATCGCGGCATTCGCCTCATCAACCGCACCCATCGCAACAATGCGCAGCGCATCCTTGGGCAGCCGCGCTCCATCTCCGAGCGAGGTTTCGCCTGCATCTCCGCCACGTGTCACCACAACATCGATCCGCACCATCCGATCTTCCTCAGTTGAGGTGAAACACCACACGCAGCTGCATCTCGAAGGGAATCGCCTGGCCGTTCCGTACCGCCGGGAGGAAGTGCCAGCCCATCACCGCGCCCCGCGCCGCGTTGTCCAGCGACATGAAGCCCGAGCTCTGCTCGATGTCCACTTCTCTCGCCAACCCCTCCGCCGAGACATGGATCAGCAAGGTCACTGCGCCCTCTTCGGCATGGCGCACCGCGTCTGACGGATAGTCCGGTTCCTGGTTATGATATTTTGCGTCCACGCTGGCCGGGATCACATTCGGACCAGTGACGATCGCGTTGGTCTCGCTGTCGTTGCCGCCGAGATTAATCTCCGGTGCCTCTTGCGCATGCTCCATGGGAGGCTCTGGCGGCACTATCGGCGATGCGCTCGGTGGAATGGGTGGCGTAGGCAACGGTAGCGCCTCCTCGGCTGTCGCCGCATCGGGCGGCGGCGGCGGCACCGGCGGTGCGGGCTGAGGCGACGGCGTGGGGGCGGCGACTGGCGGTGACGGCTCGGGTCGTACGACTGCCGGCCCGGTACCCTTCTGCTCCATCATCACCAACTCTACTGCTCCACTGGTGTCGGTCGCATCGGCCAGCCGCGGCGCTCGTTGGAACCGCAGCAGGAACGCAGCAAGCAGGAGGGCATGCAGGCCGAGCGATATGGCGGCCGCCAGCCGAAGGCGCGATCTTCGGTCCGCATTCCCGCGGCGCCCGCGGGCATCCAACGGACCCGCACCCGGAATCTGCATCAGCATGGCGGCAGCAGCCGCGGCTCAGAATCGGCACCGAACGGCAGTCCGAACGCCGCCGCAGCGGCAGGCAGTGCCGCGTCGGCAGGTAGGTCCGCGGCCACCCGACCGCCCATCAGCACCACGGCGCGATGCGCATAACGCAGCGCCAGGTCGAGCGCGTGCAGCACGACAACCACCGTACGGCCGGCATCCGCCGTCGCACGCAGCAGACGCATGATCGCATGCGACGCGGCGGGGTCCAGATCGGCGGTCGGTTCGTCCAGCAGGAACACCTCAGGCTCCGTGGCAAACGCGCGAGCCAACATGGCACGCCGCACCTCGCCGCCCGAGATGCGGTCCACCCGCGCCTTGCGCAACGCCTCAATACCGCAAAGCTGCAAAGCCCTGGTTACCGGCGCCTCTGCCTGGTCGTGATGTGGAATGCGCCCGAGTGCCGCAACCTGCTCGACCGTCAGCCCCCAGGCGGAGCGCGCGCCCTGCGGCAACCAGGCAACGCGGCGCGGGTCTGGCGGCCCGGTGTCCGGTAGCAGTCCAGCGAGCGCACGCAACAGCGTGGACTTGCCGGCGCCATTGGGCCCGCAGAGCGCGACCAGTTCGCCCGGCCTCACCGTCAGACTGACATCGCGCAGCACCGGCCGACCGCCGAGCGCCATCGACAGATGCGACACACCGATCATGGCGCGCTCCGCCGGGCGATTGCCACCAGGAACGGCGCACCGAGCAGTGCCGTCAGCACGCCGACAGGAGGAGCGGCGGACAGCGGCAAAAGCATCGGCGCCAGCCGCACCAGCATATCCGCTGTGAGCAGCAGCGCGGCGCCAGCCAATGGCGCGGCCGGCAGGAGGGCGCCGGGCCGTTCGCCCAGCCAGGGCCGCAGCAGGTGCGGTACCACCAGGCCGACGAAGCCGATCGATCCTGCCACCGCCGCGCCGGTACCCACCGCGAACGCAGTCCCGACAGCGGCCAGTTGCAGGGTGCGCGTGACAGGAACCCCCAGGCTTCGCGCAGTGTCCTCGCCCAGGCTCAGCGCATCGAGGCCGCGGCCAAGTGATAGCAGAAGCGCGCCCCCGAGCAGGATCGCCGGCGCGGCCAGGGCAACCTGCCACAGCGGCCGGTCGCCCAGGCCACCCATCAGCCAGAAGGTTATCTCGGTCAGGGCGAACGGATTAGGTGCGAGGGTCAGTGCCAGCGCCAGCAGTGCCGACGCGATAGCCGAAACCGCAACGCCCGCGAGGATCAGCGACGGCCCCGAGGGCGCGCGGCCGGCAAAGCCGAGCAGGAAGGCGGCGCCGATTCCAGCCCCTAACAAGCCGCCGGCCGGCAGCGCGGGGGCGAAGGTGGCCGCCAGCCCCCAATAAAATGCGATCACCGCTCCCAGGCCGGCTGTTCCGGTGATGCCAAGCAATCCGGGATCGGCCAGCGGATTTCGCAAGGCACCTTGCAGCACGGCACCGGACAGACCGAGTCCGCCTCCCACCAGCATGCCCAGCAGGGTGCGCGGCACGCGAAGCTGCCAGAGGATCAGCCCATCCGGCAGGGCGAAGGTGCCATCGCCGATGAACAGGGAAATCGTGGCCAGGACGGCGAGCAATAGCGCCAGCCAACGGATCATCGCGCCAGCAGCGCCGCGGCCTCGGCACTGAACGGGCCCGCGCAGATGGTCAATGCCGGCGGGATCTCGCGACGTGCCACCCCGGCGAGCGCCGGGTGGTCCAGCAGCGAAGTGGCGATGGAGGGATAAGCGGACGCGGTCTGCACCACCAGTACGTCGGGCGGATGCCGCAGCAGGGTCTCGAGGCTCTCGCGACTGCCGTCCGAACCATTGTTCAGTCCGGCGGCCCGCAGGACCGCATCCATCAGCGTGCCGGGTCCCGCGGTAAGCCCGCGTGGTTCCCAGACCAGGGCGCGCAACTCGTGATCCGGATGCGGTAGCCGATTGAGCCTGGCGTCCATCGCGGCGAGCAGGACCTCGCCACGCTGTGGCACCCCGAGCGTCGCGGCCAGCAGGCGCGTCATCTGGCGGATGCCGGCAAAGTCGTGCGGCAAGGCAATGCGCAGAACTGGGACGCGTTCCTGTTGCAGCAGCGCGAGAGTGGTCTGCGCGCCATACGGAGCCGCCAGGACCAGGTCCGGGCGCAACTCCAGCACCGCCTCGGCGGATGCGCGCACGACGGGCAAATGCGCCGCCTGCGGCGCGACGAATGACAGCGCGAGGTCGCGCGCCAGTGGCGACAGCGCCGCGATCTTCTCAGGCGCCAGCAGCACCAGCATCTGGTCGGTGCACAGGTTGAGCGAAACCACACGCGCAGCGCTCGCGTGGGCAGCCGGGGCAAAGCCAAAGCCCATGAGCACCAGAAACACCGCTACCCTCCCCCTCCCCTTGCGGGAGGGTGTTGGGGGGAGGGGGCGGCGCCTCATAGCACCGGCACCCCGTGCTGCTTCGCTTTCTCCTCCGGCTCGACGTGGATGGTGACCACCAGGTGCTGCATCTCCGCCTGCAGCGCCTCCTCGACGCGATCGCAGATCGTGTGCGATTCGGCCACCGTCATCGACCCAGGCACAACGAGATGGAACTCCAGGAACGTCACCTTCCCGGCATGGCGCATGCGCAGATCATGCGCCTCGAGCGCTCCGGCAGCGCTCTCGGCCACCAGTTCCCGGATGCGGTTCACTACGGTGGGTTGCGGCGCCGCGTCCATGAGGCCGCCGACCGACAGCCAGATCATCGCCATCCCGGACCACAGGACATACACGCCGGTAGCCGCGGCGAGGATCGGATCCAGCACAAGATATCCGGTCAGCACGGCCAGCCCGACGCCGATTGTGACTCCGATGGAGGTCACCACGTCAGCGAGCAGATGCCGCCCGTCGGCCAACAGCGCCGGCGAGCGGATACGCTTGCCGGTGCGGATCAACACCGCTGACCAGACACCGTTCAGCACCGTGGCGACAGCATTCAGCGCAAGCCCTTCTCCTGGCTGCGCTATGACGTGCGGACTCTGCCAGACTGCCCAGGCGTGTCGGAAGATCGACAGCGCCGCGACGACAATCATCACGCCCTCGATCACCGCGGCAAAGAACTCGACTTTGTCGTGACCATAGGGATGATTTGCATCAGCCGGGATGGCGGCGAAGCGCAGTGCCGCCAGCGCGATCAGGCCGGCTGCGACGTTGACGATGCTCTCCAGCGCGTCTGAATAGAGCGCGGCGCTGCCGGTGAGCCACCAGGCCACCGCCTTCATGGCCAGCACCAGGCAGCCGATCGCGATGCTGCCTGCTGCGATGCGTTCCGCTCGGCTCACCGGGCGGGGATAGCAGACAGAGGCCCGCTCGTCAGCCTGTCACGCGATCCACACCCAGCCCGGGGCGGGGCAGACGGTGGTGGCGCACCCGGATCGGCAGCAGCGCGAACAGTGCGAGCAGGACCACCACCATGTTCATTGCGGCCGCAACGAGGAACACTACCTCCCACGAGCCGGTCGCCATCTTCAATACGTTGGCGAACGGCACCAGAAACGCGGACGTGCCTTTTGCGGTGTACAGCATCATCGAATTGGCGGTGGCATAACGCGTGCCGAACAGGTCGGTGCAGATTGATGGAAACAGACTGAATATCTCGCCCCAGGTGAAGAAGATCAGTGCGGCGCAGACGACGAACGTCCACGGGCGGGAGCCGAACAGTGCCAGCAGCCAATAGCTGAGCGCGCCGAGCGTGAACGCCAGAGCCATGGTGTATTCGCGGCCGATGCGATCGGACACCGCGCCGAAGAATGGCCGTGCCAGGCCGTTCATCACGTTGTTCACCACCAGAGCGACGCTCAGTGTCGTCGCGCCGAACAGAATTGCAGCGCTCGACATTCCGAAATCTCTGGCGATCGGCGCAAGCTGCGCGGTTGCCATGAGACCGCTCGACGACACCAGGACGAGCATGAGGTAGAGCAGCCAGAATGCCGGCGAGCGCAGCACCTCCATGCTGGTGTAGCTACGCGCGGATTGCGGCACCGCAGCACTGACGGCGGCCGGCAGCACCGTGCCTGACAGCGGGCCCCGCAGCATCTGCGCGATAACCAGCAGGATGATGCCCTGCGCCACGCCGAACCACAGGAAGGCGGAAGCATAGCCGTACAATTCGATCACCAGCTTGATCGGAATCACAGTGAGGGCGGCGCCCGCACCGAAACCCGCTGCGGTCAGGCCGACGGCAAGGCCGCGGCGATCGGGGAACCACTTCACCGCGTTGCCGACGCAGGTGGCGTATATCGCGCCGGCGCCAGTGCCGGAGATCGCCGCACCGACATAGAGCATCGCCAGCGAGCCCGCATAGGCGTTGATCACCCACGCGATGCCGACCAGCACGCCACCGAAGGTGATCATCAGCCGTGGCCCGGTGCGTGCGCCGAGGCGATCGACGACGTAGCCCTCGATCGGAGTCAGCCACGTCTCCGTCGCGATGAAGATGCTGAAGGCTATCTGGATTTCCGCGATGCCCCAGCCATGCGCCTGGTGCATCGGGTTGACGAACAGCGTCCACGCGTATTGCAGGTTGGCGATCAGCACCATGCACAACACGCCCAGCCAGAGCTGTAACCACCGGTTCGCTCCGCCGCTGCCGGTCCTGTTGCCGGACATGGAGACCTCCCCGAAGCATCTGCGTCTGATCAGCGTCTGATCAGGTCTTCTCGAAATCGATTCGCTCCACGACCGGCAGGTGTTGCAGATAACGGCGCAGGCAATCGAGCCCCAGCTCGACGGCACCGAGCCGCACCCACTCACGACCGCCGAGGATGCGTGACCGTCTGAACGCGACGTCTTCGGCGGTCGCAATCGCGATCCAGATAGTGCCACCGAAATCGACCCGATCCGGACCATCGTCAAGGTCGATCAGTACCACCAACGCGTGTGTCGCGCCGGCGTGAGTGCGTGCAGCACGCGCCACCGCTTCGGTGATCTCCTGCGTGAGATCGCCGGCCAGCGGCATTTGCTCAAAGTCAAGTGCCTTATGTAGTGCGATCCGATCACGCACAGTGGTGCCTGCGCGCAGTACATGCTCGGCACCCGGAAGGTGCCCGATGCGTGCGGCGATCTGGCCACTGGTGAAGGTCTCGACCAGCGCAAGAGTCCCGGCCTGCCGCGTCAATTCCGCGAGCACGACGCCTTCCAGCGTCTGATCGTCCTCGGCCAGGATAAAGTTGCCGAGCCGCTTGCGCACTTCCGCCTGGACCGGTTCCAGCTTGCGGCGCACATCCTCCATGTCGGCGCCACGCACGGTCAGTTTGGTCTCGAGCTGCGGATAGTGCGCGCGGAAGCCAAGCTTCACGCTGCCATCCGGAACCAGCTCCTCGACGCCGGCGAGCAGCGCATCGACGTGCGATTCGCCGAGCCCGTAGGAGTGAAAGCGCTTGAGATGGATCGTGGTGGGCGCACCGCTGCGTGCGAGGATGCGCGGGATCACCTGCTCCTCCAGCATGCGGCGCAATTCGCGCGGCACACCGGGTGTGAAGAAGAAGCGGGCGCGGCCAATGTCGAGCGCGAACCCGCACGCGGTGCCGATCGGGTTATCGATGATCTCGGCGGTGGCAGGCAGCATTGCCTGCTTGCGGTTGTTCGGCGGCATGATGCGGCTGCGCTTGGAGAAGAACCCTTCCATCTTCGTCAGCCACTCTTCGTTCAGCACAAGCTCGACGCCGGCCGCCTGCGCCGCGACCTCCTGCGACAGGTCATCGACGGTCGGGCCGAGACCACCGTTGACGATCACCGCATCGGCCCGCCCTCCGGCATATTGGAAGGCAGCCAGCAGACTTTCTCGGTCATCACCGACGGTTGTGCCCCAATGGACGGAGAGGCCCACATCCTCGAGCTTCTGGCTCATGTAGCTGAAGTTGGTGTTGACGATCTTGCCGGTGAGGACTTCGTCTCCCGTGCAGATGATCTCGATGCGCATCGGTGTTTCCTGTAGCGGAATGGGAAGACATCCTGACCGTTCTTGCGGCAGCGCGTCCAGATGCACCCACGATCCACCCAGTGCCACGTGATCAATCAGTGACCAGCGCGACACATCTCCTTAGATTCGGTGCCAACTCCCTATCATAATCTACTGAGCAGGCACACAGGTTGTTGCGCAGCCATGCCGTCTTGCCTTATGTCAGGCCACGGCCGATCCCGGAGGAGCTCATGCGTCGCCTGTTGTCCAGCCTCGCCACCGTGTCGCTGCTGATCGCCCAGCAGGCGCACGCTCAACTTGACTGCCTGCGGCCGCAGGAGCGGTCAGTGGTCGAGGTGGCAGCGCTGCGCAGCGAGCTCATGGTGCTCGCGACCGGCTGCCATCAGGACGATCGTTACAACGCCTTTATCCGCAAATACCAGCCCGACCTGATGGGCAATGAAAAGGCGGTCGGCGAGGTGTTCAAGCGCATGTACGGCAAACGCGCGCAGCAGGAACACGACCAATTCACCACCGACCTCGCCAACGGCGAATCGTCCGCCGGCATGCATCTCGGCACCGACTTCTGCGACCGCAACAGCGTGCTGTTCTCTGAGGTGATGGCACTGCAGGATGCGGCGGAACTCCCCGCCTACGCGGCGGGCAAGGACCTCGTGCCGGCGACGGTGGACATGTGCCCCCAGGAGGCGCGCGTGCCGGCGCGCAAACAGGTCGCCGCCGCCGCGAAACACCACTAAGTCACGGCGTCACGGTCGCGGTCACGCGGATCATCGCGTCGCCCGGCAGCAGACGCACGGTGAAAGCATCGGCGCCGGCGTACCGCGCCGGCGGCGTGTAATCGATCCGCGTATCGTTGCCGACCGTGTGGATCAGCACCTTGCCGTGCTCCGGCGCAGAGGCAAGCAGACCGGCGTCGAACGGCCGGCCATTGTTGTTGACCGTGATGGCGCACCAGCCGCCATCGTTGCCGAGTTTGATCGCCGCATCGACCGTGTGTCCGGACGTGGGGGTGACTGGCGGGGCGGTGCAGACCTTCGCCGCTCCGGTCATGTCGGCGGCGAACACGCGTGGCGGCGGCCTCGATGGCTGCTGGGCGCACGCCTGCAGCAGCAGTGCCGTAGCCGCGGTCGCCAGCCAGAGCAGCCGATGGTGCATAGCCGGAAAGCCTCCTGTCGCGCGCACCTGATGTAGTGTAATTGCGGCCACGGCAAGGCATCATTTGGTTCAAACTGTCTCAGCGACGCGCGAAGCCTCGCTTCTCGCGCATAATGAGACACGGCTACACGGAAAAGTACTTCGCGTGCGGGTTAATTACCACGATCGCGCTGGTCGATTGCTCGGGGTGCAACTGGAACTCCTCGGACAGCGAGAGGCCGATCCGTTCGGCGCCAAGCAGCGACAAAATCGGGACCTGATCCTCGAGCCGCGGGCATGCCGGATAACCGAACGAGTAGCGCGAGCCGCGATAGCCCTGAGACAGCATCTTCTCCATGTCGCGGTCATCCTCGCCCGCGAAGCCGAGTTCGGCGCGGATGCGCTTGTGCACGTACTCAGCCATCGCCTCGGCCATCTCCACTGACAGCCCATGCAGGTAGAGATAGTCCTGGTAGCGGTTGTCCTCGAACCATGAACGCGCGACCTCGGACGCCTTCTGCCCGACCGTCACGACCTGCAATGCGATCACGTCACGTTCAGCGTCATCGACGTCGCGGAAGAAGTCGGCGATGCACTCGCCGTCCTCCTTCGGCTGACGCGGGAGAGCGAAGCGCGCGAGTTCGGTGCTGCCGTCGGTATCGAATATGATCAGGTCGTTGCCTTGCCCGGCCGCCAGCCAATAGCCGTACGCGGCCTGCGGCTTCAGGATGTCCTCCGCCTCGCACAGCGCCAGCATGCGGCGCATCACCGGACGCAACTCCTGCTTTGCCCAGCCCAGGAAATCGTCCAGCGAACGCCCTTGCTTCCTGAACCCCCACTGGAACTGATACAGACTGCGCTCGTTCACGAACGGCACGATCGCCTTGGGCGTCGCCTCGATCATGCGCGCGCCCCAGAACGGCGGCGCCGTTATCGGCACGTCGCGCGTTATCCGCCGTCGGCGCGCCTGAACCGTGCCAACGTCCACGGGACGAAACGCGCGCGCATCCGCCTGGCCGAGGGTACGCGACGGATTGCGAGTCTTGCCGGTGCGCTTCGCCTGCACGGCGGCCAGGTAGTCGTCGAACGCGTTACCGACCACCTTGTCCATCATGTGCAGCCCATCGAACGCATCGCGGCCATAGGCAACGCGGCCGCAGGCATAGGCGCGGACACAGTCATCCTCGACGTATCCGCGGGTCAGCGCCGCACCGCCCAGCAGCACAGGAATCTCCAGCGACTGGCGCGACATCTCTTCCAGGTTCTCGCGCATCACCACGGTGGATTTCACCAGCAGCCCCGACATGCCGATGGCGTGTGCGTGATGCTCCCTGGCCGCCGACAGCATGTCCGCGAGCGGCACCTTGATGCCGAGATTGACCACCCGATAGCCGTTATTGGTCAGGATGATGTCAACCAGATTCTTGCCAATGTCGTGCACGTCGCCCTTCACCGTGGCGAGCACGATGGTGCCCTTCTCCTGTCCCGCGACGCGCTCCATGAACGGCTCGAGATGCGCCACCGCCGCCTTCATCGTCTCGGCGCTTTGCAGCACGAACGGAAGCTGCATCTTGCCGGCGCCGAACAGTTCGCCCACCACCTTCATGCCGTCGAGCAGCACGTTGTTGATGATGTCGAGCGGCGGCAGCGTCTTCAGCGCCTCGTCCAGCTCATCGCTAAGCCCCTTGCGGTCGCCATCCACGATGCGGTCCTTGAGGCGGCCTTCCACCGTTTCGGCGCGCTGCTTCTTGGTAGCGTCCGCCGCCTTGCGGTCGGCGAAGATCTCCAGCATCCGCTGCAGCGGGTCGTAGCCCTCCTCGCGCCGGTCGAAGATCAGGTCCTCGGCAACCTTCACCTCCTCTGGTGCGATCAGGTGCAGCGGCCGGATCTTCGACACATGCACGATGGCGCCGCTCATTCCTGCACGCACCGCATGATCGAGAAACACGCTGTTCAGCACCGCGCGCGCCGCCGGGTTCAAGCCAAAGCTGACATTCGACAGGCCGAGAATGATCTGGATGTCGGGGAACTCCTGCCGGATCGCAGCAATGCCCTCCAGAGTCCACTGTGCCAGCTTGCGGTCGTCCTCGTTGCCGGTGGCGATGGTGAACGTCAGCGGATCGATCAGCAGATCCGATTGCGGCAGGCCGTGACGCTTGCACGCGAAATCCACCAGCCGCCTCGTCACCTCGATCTTGCGCTCGGCGCTCTTCGCCATGCCGATCTCGTCGATGGTCAGCGCGATCACCGCCGCACCGAACTGCTTCGCCAGCTTCAGCCGATCGGTCGCGTGGCCCTCGCCGTCTTCGAAGTTGATCGAGTTGATGATCGGCTTGCCGCCATGCAGCTTGAGCGCGGCCGCGATCACCGGCGTCTCGGTGCTGTCGATCACCAACGGTGCATTCACCGATGAGGTGAACCGGCGCACCACCTCGGTCATCTCGGCGTTCTCATCGCGCCCAACAAATGCAGTGCAGACATCGAGCGCGTTGGAACCCTCGCCCAGCTGCTCGCGCCCCATCGAGACGCAGCCGTCCCAGTCATGCTTCTCCTGCGCCTCACGCCACTTCTTCGAGCCATTGGCATTGCAGCGCTCGCCGATGGCGAAGAACGCATTCTCCTGCCGCAGCGGCACCGCCTGATACAGACTGGCGACCGACGGAACCCAGACCGGCTTGCGCAGCACCGGCGGTGGCCGGAAATGCCCGCCCCCATTGGCACGCCGGCGCAGCATCGCGTCCAGCGCGGCGATGTGTTGCGCGGTCGTGCCGCAGCAGCCGCCAATCAGGTTGACGCCGTCCTGCTCGACGAAGCGCTCGAGCCAACTGCTCAGCTCGTCGGGGCCAAGCGGAAAGTGCGCCTGGCCATCCACCAGTTCGGGCAAGCCGGCATTCGGCTGCAGCGACAGAAGTCCCGGCCAGTTGGACGCCAGCCAGCGCACGTGCTCGGCCATCTCTTGCGGCCCGGTGGCGCAGTTCAGCCCCATCAGCGGCACATCGAGCGCGTGCACGATCGCCGCGGCGGTGGCGATGTCCGGGCCAACCAGTAGCGTCCCGGTGGTTTCCACAGTCACCTGCACAAAGATCGGAATGTCACTGCCGGCCTCGGCGCGGGCATTCTTGGCGCCGTTCACCGCTGCCTTGATCTGCAGTGGATCCTGGCAGGTCTCGATCAGAATGGCATCGACGCCGCCGGCGACCAAGCCACGGCACTGTTCGGTCAGCGCCGCCTCCAGCGGGTCGTAGGCGATGTTGCCGAGAGTAGGCAGCTTGGTCCCGGGGCCGACACTGCCGATCACCCAGCGATGGCGGCCGTCGGAGAACTGCTCGGCCGCCTCGCGCGCCAGTTCCCCACCACGCTTGTTGATCTCGAACGCGCGGTCGGCGATGTCGAACTCGCCCAGTGTCACCGGCGAGCCGCCGAACGTGTTGGTTTCCACCATGTCGGCGCCGGCCTCGAAATAGCTGCGGTGGATGTCGCGCACGAGGTCGGGGCGTGAGATGTTCAATACGTCGGTGCAGTTCTCCTTGCCGTGGAAGTCCTGCTCCACGTCCAACGTCATGCCCATGACGCGGGTGCCGACCGCGCCATCGCACAGCAACACGGTGTCGCGCAGCGCATCGAGCAAATGAGGTCGGGCCATGCGGCGTTCCTTCAGACGGCGAGTTCTTGTCGCAGTGTCACCGGAGCATCGGCGGTGCGCGTAGCCGGCCACAGCCGAATGGCGAGCGGACCGTCAATCGACAGCGGGGCGCCCTGCTGCATACCGGCTGCCGCCAGCAGGCTGCGCATCGCGGCATCGCTGAACCCCGGCCAACGATGCGCCAATCTGGTTAGCAAATCGTCGCGACTGTGCTTCGTGAGGTCGATGATGATCAGCCGCCCACCCGGTCGCAGCACGCGCGCAACCTCGGCCAGCACGCCCTGCGGCTCCTCGGCGTAGTGCAGCACCATCTGCATCACCGCGACATCGAACGAATTTTCTGCGAGTGGCAGGCGATACATGTCGGCGAGCCGCACCGAACAGTGCGTAAGTCCGGCTCGCGCCAGCCTCGATCGGGCCAGCGCCAGCATCGCGCGCGACGCATCCACGCCGACCCCCAGGCTGATCCTCGGGGCCAGCAGTTCCAGTACCCGCCCGGTGCCGGTGCCTATGTCGAGCAGCCGGCCGGCATCGTGCTCCGGCACCAGCGAAAGCAACGCGGCCTCGACCTCGGCGGCCGGCAGGTCCAGCGCCCGCATTTCATCCCAATCGGCACCCTGGCGGCGAAAACTTTCCGACGCCACGCGGGCGCGTTCAGCCAGCACGCGGGCAGCCTGGCGGCGGTCAGCCTCGAGGGTCTGGTCGTCCTCCGGCAGCCGCGAAATCAGGTCGCGCGCCAGAGCGCCCGGCTCGCCGTGGGGGAGGGTGAACCAGACATTCGCCCCCTCACGCACGCGGTCCAGCAGGCCGCAGTCGCACAACAACTTCAGGTGACGCGAGAGGCGCGGTTGCGACTGGCCAAGGATCTCGGTGAACTCCGAGACGCAGAATGCGCCGCGGCCGGCCAGCGCCAACAGGCGGAGGCGGGTCGGTTCCGCGGCGGCTCGCAGGCTGGCCAGCAGGGCTTCCATGGCTTATGGATTACATAAACATATCCTTATGTCCAGATGATGAATCAGCGAGCCGATGACCGGGTAGCCGTCCATTTTGGCCCGCCCGCCGCAGACGAGGCGGTGTTGATTGAGGGCGACGCGGGCGACGCCTGCGATCGGCCAGTCGCGCGGTTCCGTCTTTCACCAGCGTTGGCGGGGCATGCACCCGGCTGCGCCTGCTGCGCCCCGCGCGGTCCGGTGGCGCAGGCATTGGGCCGGTTGTTCCTCGCCAGGGCGCGCGGCGAGGTCGCGTGGTTCCGCTCCGTCGCCGTTCTGGCGACCCCGGCAGGCGAGGCTGCCGTCCGCGCTGCACTGGCCCACGATCACGTCTCCTCGTGTCGCTTTCGGTTGACCGGCCCTGACCGCTCGGACGCTTCCTAGCGAAGCGGCAGCATGGTAGCCACGACGCCGAAGGCTTCGGGACCTGCAGGAGAGGGAATGCTGAATGTCTGACCGCGCAAGGTGGGAGGAGCCCGGCAAAGCAGGGCATCGCTCGCTGACCCCCGAATGGGAAGTGGTCGAGATCGACAAGAAGGAGCGCGACTCCGCGGTCGACCGAATAATGGTCCTCGTTGTCGTGCTTACCGCGGTCACCCTTTCCGTTGTCGGCGGCGTTGTCACCATCATTGCAACGCAGTGGTGATCGATCCGTAACCGCAACACCTCTGAAGCTTTGCCGTAACCGCGCATGCTGAACAAGGCGGGCTTCCCGACGGGGGCCGTCTTGGCGGTTCCCTCGGTCGGTCGCCACAACGAGGTGCCAGCATGATCCAGCGTTCATTCCGCGGGCCTCCACCGACTTCCGACAAGAATGCCAAGCCGACATCTCCAGTCGGGATCGTCGAACCGCCACCACCCCCACTGCCTCCTTGGGCTCGGAAGCCTGCTCGATCCTGAAGCGCAGAGTTTGCCGACCATAAGGATCAAGTCTCCTCGGGTCGCTATCGAGGTGGTCGCGCGCTGACACCAGATCGTCTGGATGCGCGTTCTCGTCATCTACTGCCATCCGGTTGCGGAAAGCTTTGCCGCCGCCGCTCATCAGACCGTGTTGCAGGCCCTGGTCGAGGCCGGGCACGAAGTGACCGATGTCGATCTCTATGCGGAGAACTTCGACCCGGTCATGCGTCGGCAGGAACGCCTCGACTACCTCAACACCGCTCGCAACGAGCGGCTGGTAAGGCGCTACGACGATCAACTCGCGACAGCCGAGGCGATCGTGTTGGTTTACCCTGCGTGGTGGTACGGCATGCCGGCCATGCTGAAGGGGTACTTTGATCGCGTCTGGCTGCCGGGCGTGGCGTTCGATGTGATGCCCGACGGCAAGGTGAACACGGAGCGCCTGCAGCACATCAGGCGCATCATGGTGGTGACCACCTATGGCGGTTCGTGGTGGATGGTTCGCGCAGCACTCGGCGATCCGGCCCGTAAGTTGATCGGCCGTGCCGTGCGTGCGCTCTGCGCGCGGAACTGCCGCGTGACATGGTGTGTGCACTACAACATGGACCGCGCGAGACCCGCACGGCTACGCCGGTTCCTGCGGCGGATCAGAGCGGCGGCGCGGGCACTGGATTGAAAGAGCTCAGCGCTCCACGATCAGCCGCGACAGCTCTTCCGCCGCCGTCAGCATCGGATAGTGTCCGGTATCCAGCTCGTGCCATGTGGCGTGCAGCTTCTCGGCCGCCCGACGCTGATGCGCCTCGCCGGGATTGACCGCCTGACGACACCAGATGACGCTCGTCTTCCACGTCTGCTGCCAGAAGTTCGGCAACTTCACGCGGCCATTCATCGCCGCCGCCGGGTGCGGTGTATAGCGCTCCAGCGCCCAGGCCTTTGTTGGCTCCTCCAGGCTGGCGAACATCCGCCCGGCAGCATCCTCCCGCGACGGACCGGTGGCGAGATCGGTCGTCTCCCGCGTCACCCGCTTGACGATGTCGGGGATGCACTCGCCATCTAACAGCGCCAGCGCATCGGCGAACACCAGCCGCCCGACCCTCTCACGCGCGCGCTCCGCCGCACCGCACACCACCATCCCGCCGCTGCTGGTACCTACCAGCACGACGTCGCTCAGGTCCTCGAAGAACAGCAGTTCGGCGATCTCGGCGCCGTGCGTCTCGGTGGAGATGCCGGGCCGCAGCGCGTGGCGGCGTTCAGCGCAGCCATCCAACGTTGGCGCGAACACGCGGTGCCCTCCCGCGGCAAGCCGTGCAGTTACACGCTGCCAGATCCAGCCGCCTTGATACGCGCCGTGGACCAGTACGATGTTTGCCATGTTCCTCCCCTTCATGAGGCGATCGCGATGATCGCATCCCACTCCACATTTCGCCCTGTGAGCAAGAACCGCCGGCGTAAGACACTTGCAAGCATTACCGTGCCAGTGATGGCAGACCTTTGCTCAGTGGCAGAACGTCACCATTCAAGCGGTCAGCGCAGTTACCGTCGCCCCTCCCATTCCGCGTACAGGCGGCGTGCTGCGCATGGACAGACGCCCCGAAACGAGCGGCACAGACGCCGCCGTCACCGTATCCGTGGCGAACACCCAAGCGGCTCAACCCGCGGCGGACCATTCCATCTCGTTCCACGACATTCTGCATGCGCTGAACCCGCTCCAGTACCTTCCCGTCATCGGCACGATCTACCGCGCCGTCACGGGAGACCAGATTCCCGAGATGGTACGCCGGGCCGGCTCTCTGGTCGTAAGCACGCTGCTCGGCGGGCCCATCGGAGCGATCACCAATATCGCAACAACGATGTTCGAGAAGATCACCGGCATCGATATTGACAAGACCATGCAGACAGCGCTGGTGGGACACCCATCCGAAAATGCCCCATCAACACCCGCCCCGGCCACGGCGGAAGCTGCGACTGCGCTGCTGCAACTACCGCCAGCCGCGGGCGCCGACACGGCCGGCAAGCCGTGGTCACCAGCGGAACTCGCCGCCTACGGCGTTCGCACGGCCAAGAGTGGCACGCTGACTATGGCTGATGTCACCGGCGCCGACGTGCTGAACACGCTCGAACTGAAGCGCATCCAGGACGCCAATGCCGCTTATGGCCGCATCCAGAACAGCTTGCATCCGGCCGCCGGCGGGAAGGCAGTGTAGGGCCTGCGTCTCGACCCGGTCTCCGCGCCGCGCTAGCCTCGGTGCATGATCGACAAGTTCGTGCACTCCATGGCCGATGCCATGGCTGGCATTGCCGATGGCTCCACGATTTTGCTCGGTGGCTTTGGCGACGTGGGCATTCCGACGCCGCTGCTCGACGGCCTGATCGCACAGGGCGCGCGCGATCTCACCATCGTGGCGGTTGCCGGCGGACGCGATGGCAGCGCAATCGAGCAACTGTTGTCTCTCGGCCGCGTGCGTCGCTTGATTTGCAGCTTCGTGCGACCGGCCAGCCTCTCCGGCCGCCTGCTCCAGCGGGGCGAACTGGAGGTGGAGATCATCCCGCAGGGCACGATGGCCGAACGCATGCGCGCAGCCGGCGCCGGCATCACCGGCTTCTACACGCCAACCGGTGCCGATACGCTGCTCGCGGAAGGACGCGAAACGCGCGAGATCGGTGGCAGGCTATGTCTGCTGGAATATCCGTTGCCCGGCGACGTCGCGCTGATCGAGGCATGGAGCGCTGATCGCTGGGGCAACCTGACCTACCGCGACAGCGCGCGCAACTTCAATCCCGTCATGGCGATGGCGGCCAAACTGACAATCGCGATGACGCGCAACGTCGTGGCACTCGGCGAACTGGCACCGGAGACAATCGTGACGCCGGGTATCTTCGTCAATCGCGTGCTGCACGTGCCGCTCTGAGAGGGCTCCATGGCAATCTCCCCCCTCGATCGCAACGGCATGGCGGCGTGGTGCGCGCGAGACATTCCTGAAGGCTGGCTGGTCAATCTCGGCATCGGCATCCCGACACTGGTGGCCGATTTCGTTCCGGCGGATCGTGAGGTCATCTTCCATGCCGAAAACGGCGTGATCGGCGTCGGCCCTGCTCCGACAGCCGATGCGGTCAATCCGTTCCTCATCAACGCCAGCACCACGCATGTCACGCTGCGCACCGGCGGATCATACGTGCACCATGCCGACAGCTTCGCCATCGCGCGTGGCGGACATCTGGACCTGTGCGTGCTGGGGGCCTTCGAAGTGGCGGAGAACGGCGACCTCGCGAACTGGGCGCGCTCCGCCGACGAGCCGGTGAAGCAGGTCGGCGGCGCAATGGATCTGGCGATTGGCGCGAAACGGCTCTGGATCGTGATGGAGCACACCACAAGGGAAGGCGAGCCACGGATACGCCAGCGCTGCACCTACCCGCTGACCGCGAAGGGCGTGGTCAGGCGCGTCTATACCAACCTGGCGGTGCTCGACGTGACGCCAGACGGTTTCGCGGTGCGCGACATGATCCCGGGGCTGACCCTGGAGGCGTTGCAGGCCCGCACCGAGGCAAAGCTGCATGTGACTTGAACCCGCCGCCTTGTCGTTGCGAGGAGCGCAGCGAGGAAGCAATGACGGGATAGAGGAGAACCCTGCATGATCACCGCAATCGAGATCACCGCGCGTGCACCGTTCGTTGGCGGCGCCGAATTCGGTGCGACCGGCGCCTATGAGCGGCTCGACGGCATTGCGATCGGCGAACTCGATCCGGCGCATCCGGCGAATCGCGGCATCGTCAACATCGACAAGGCACCGCGCAACACGCGCGGCATGGTCGAGTACCGCAGCGACATCTGCATCCTGCGTCCGGCAGATCCCGAGCGGGGCAATGGCCGCATCATCTACGAAGTGAACAACCGCGGCCGCATGTTGCTGTTTGGCAATCTGTGCGCCGGCAAGCCAGGCAACCAGCCATCGAGCGCCGCGGACCTCGGCAATGCATTGCCGCTGCGGCTGGGATTCACGTTGGTGTGGTCGGGATGGGATGCGGGCGCGCCGCGTGCCAACGGCGGCCTCGGACTTGACGCACCGATCGCCACCGACAACGGCGCGCCGATCGTGCGACGCATCCGCGAGGAATTCATCTCCGGCACACGCGGCGGCGATCTCAAGCACTTCCGCTTGACCTATGAAGCCGCAACCTGCGACGACGCCGCGTTGACGGTGCGGCGTACCCAGACGGCACCACGGCAGCCCGTGGCATTCGAGTTCATCGACGCGCGCACGATCCGGCTGGCAAAGGGCACTCTGCCCGAACCCGGCTCGATCTACGAACTGCGCTACCAGGCAACCAACCCGCGCGTACTCGGCGTTGGCTTTGCCGCAACGCGTGACATCGTCAGCCATCTTCGCAACAGTGCGGCCGGCCGCGACCTGCTCGGTCGTCAGCCGACCCACGCGCTAGGCTTCGGCATCTCTCAGGCCGGGCGCTATCTGCGAGATCACCTGGCACAGGATTTCAACCGTGACGAAGCGGGCGCGCGCGTGTTCGATGGCTTGTTCACCCATGTCGCCGGCATAGGCCGCGTATTCTTCAACACCGAATTCGGCCAGCCCGCGCGTACCCGCACGTGGCACGAGGATCATGGCTTTCCCGAGGTGGAATTTCCCTTCGCTACCGGCGCTCTGATGCGCGGCGACGACAGTGATCCGAAGGTCATTGAGACCAATACATCGACGGAATACTGGCAGAAGGGCGCGTCATTGCTGCACACCGATCCCGACGGCACGCACGATGCCACTTTGCCGGCGAATGTGCGCGGGTATTACCTGCCCGGCACGCAGCATGGCGGCAAGGCCGGCATGCCGCGCGATGCCGGCCCATGCACCAATCCGCGCAACTGGCACGATCCGATGCCGGCGATCCGCGCGTTGCTGGTCGCACTCGACGAGTGGGTTACGAACGGTCGTGAACCCCCGCCGTCGCGGCTGCCCCGCATAGCCGACGGCTCCCTGGTGCGCGCCGAGGCGGTGGCGTGGCCGAAGCTTGCAACGCTGGTGCCGCCGCGCGCGTCGAACGATGTTGTGGCACCCGGCGACTGGACCGATCCGCAGCCGCCGGCGCACAAAAGGCAGGCCCTGGTGCCGCAGGTCGATGCGGACGGCAACGAGATCGCCGGCATCCGCTTGTCCGACATCGCCGTGCCCCGCGGCACTTTCACCGGCTGGAATTTGTACCGCGACCCGCTGCCCGCCGGGGAACTGGCCGACCGTGACGGCACCTATCTGACATTTGCTGCGACACGCGCCGACCGCGAGCACGCCAACGATCCACGCCCTTCGCTGGAAGAGCGCTATCCCACGCAGGACGCCTATATCGCACGCGTGCGGGAAATCGTAGGCACATTGCAGCGCGATCGCCTGCTGCTCGACGACGATGCCGCTGCCTATCTGAAGCGCACGCAGTAAAGGACTGGCAGCTTCCACTCCCTCTCCCGCGAAGCGGGGGAGGGTCGGGGAGGGGGCACCTCCCGCCGCTCAGTACCCGGTCCGAGTCGCCCCAATCACGTAGTTCTTCCGCGGAAACTCCTCAGTATAGCTCCGCAGGGTCTTGCCGGTGCGCGAGCCCATGTCGCGATACGGCCGCTTGCGCAGGCGCTCCACGTCGAGGTCGATGCCGTGCCCCGGCGTCGTCGGCAGCTCGACAAAACTGTCCTTCACCACCAGCGGCTGCACCGCGATCTCGTCGCAGGCGGGCTTCAGATTGATGAAGAACTCGGCGATCCAGAAGTTAGGGATCATCGCGGCAAGCTGCACCGTTGCAGCCGCACCGACGAGCGTCGAGTTGTAATTGTGCGGCGCCACGGCCACAGCGTGCGGCTGAGCCATCGCGGCGATGTCGAGCATCGCACCGATACCGCCGCAATTGCAGATGTCCGGATTGATGATGTCCGCCGCTCGCGCCGTCAACGCCTGGGCGAACGCCTCCTTGGAGTAGATCGCCTCGCCCGTCACGATCGGCACGCCAGGCAACGCACGCCGCACCTCCGCGACCAGCTCGATGTTGTCGCACAGGCACGGCTCCTCGTACCATCCGATGTCGAACTCGGCGAGGCGTTTGCCGATGCGGATCGCATGCATCGGCGCCAGCCTGCGATGCACCTCCACCAGCAGCCCGAATTCAGGCCCCAGCGTCTCGCGCATCTTCCTCACGTACCGCACCACGTGGTCTTCGTCCTCGCGATAGATGAAGTTGCGCCAGGGCCCGGGGAACGGGTCCCATTTCAGTGCGGTGAAGCCCAACTCCTTCACCTTCAGCGCGCGCTCCAGGTTCTGCTCGATCGACTCGGCGCCGCTCGACCAGCCATTGGCGTAGACCTTGACCCGCTCGCGCGATGCGCCACCCAGCAGGTTGTAGAGCGGCAGCTTCGCGTGCTTCGCCACGATGTCCCACAGTGCGATCTCGATCGCGCTCCATGCCGACAGCAGGTCGAGCGAAGCGCGTCGCATCGCGTAGTCGTCGAACACCACCTGTGCGGTGTGGCGGATGTTGAACGCACTGCGGCCGATCATGTATTTCGCCATGACCTGCAGCAGGTGCTCGATCACCGGCTCCTTGCCCGGCGTGACATAGGCTTCGCCCCAGCCGTGAATGCCTTCCTCGGTCTCCACACGACAGAACAGCAGGTTCTTCGCCAGCCCGGGATCGAACAGGAACGTCTCGATCCGGGCTATCTTCAACTCTGGCATAGGTTTCCTCCTCGGCGCATGGTTGCTGGTGACATTACAGGCGGCAAAGCGAGGGAGGAAGCAGCATGCAGTTCGACCAGATCACCTACGAAATCACCGGCAAGACCGCCATCATCACGCTGAACCGTCCAGAGAAGCGCAACGCGCTCAGTGGAAAGCTGCTGCGGGAGCTACATGAGGCACTGCTGGAGGCCGACGAGTACAACCCGGTCCACAGTGTCATACTGCGCGGTGCCGGTCCGCATTTCTGCGCCGGCGCCGATCTCAGCGAATACTCATCGGGTCGCGGCGAGGAATACCGCGGCCGTCAGGAGATCGACGATGACGTGTGGCGGCTCGAGCAGGGCCAGCGCCTGCGCATCACGCTGTTCGATATGCACAAGCCGGTGATCGCACAGGTGCACGGCACATGCATCGGCATAGGCACCGACCTAGCCTGGCTGTGCGACATGGTCATCGTCGCCGATGACGCGCGGATCGGCTTCCCGCCGGTGCGCGACCTCGGCACACCGCCTGGCAGCATGTGGCTGTATCACTGCGGCCCGCAATGGGCGAAGCGTCTGCTGTTCACCGGCGACAGCGTCACCGGCGCGGACGCCGCGCGGATCGGGCTGGCGATGAAATCTGTGCCCCAAGCTGAACTCGCAGCCGAGGTGATGCGACTGGCGGAGCGGATGGGGATGGTGGATCCGCACCTGCTCTCGGCCAACAAGCGGCTGGTCAATCTCGGACTGGAGCTGATGGGTGCGCGCACGTTGCAACGCATCGGCGCGGAGATCGATGCGCGTGGCCACAACGCTCCGATGGCGCGCGAATTCCGCGAGACGATGCGCACGCACGGGGTGAAATACGCCTTCCAAAAGCGCGACGCGGCGTTCGGCAACGGGTTTGCCGCGGTCGAGGGTCCAGATCCCGACTAGGCAACTCGGGGTGCAGGGATTCTGTAACTCGCTCGCTATACGTTACGCAATCCTCACGACATCCGAGCGCTGTCATGCCTTCGCCTGCCGATAACGTCATCCTTACGTTTCCCCCTCGCACGGTGTCGCGAGAGGAGCAGGTGCTGCTCGCCGAATGGTTCGCTGCGACGCAACGTGCGGGCCACGATGTCGAACGTGCGTTCATCAGCGAGCGGCGCGGCGACGATCCGAAAATCGTCGGCCGCATTGTGGTGGTGCTGCAGTCGAGCAAACAGCCGGCGTTCCTGGTCTTTGCGCCTACCGAGTCGCTTTTTTGGGTCGTCACCGCGGCGCCAGCGTGGGATAAGGTGCATCGCTTCCGCACACTGCGCACAGCGCTGAACTCGATCCGGCCCGTACTGGACGGGCCGGACACGGTGCAAAGTCCAGAGCTAACCGGCAATCTCGCCTGATTCCCTCTTCGATCAGCCGGGCATCTGATGCGAGCCGGTGCCGGTCATCGCCGCCGGGCTTGGCGTCTGATTCGCCGTCAGGCTACCGAACAGGCCGTGCATCTCGTCTTGCACGCCCGAGGTGAAGTATATCGTATTGGAGTTGCCCGCCGAGCCGTTATTGCCAGGGATCAGTTCCCACAGATCCGGGATCACGATCGGGTTGCCGCTCGCGTCGGTCAGGTTACCGACAAACTGGTCATTCTTCAGGTTATACGCTTCGATAGTGCCGTCGCCGAAGTTGCCGACCAGGAGGTCGCCGCCAAACGTACCGAAGCTCGAAGGCGCAATGGCGAGGCCCCAGGGTGAATCGAGCGGTCCACCCGACGCTACGCGCGCCAGCAGGTGGCCCTGGAGGTCGAATTCGTCCACGAAGCCGTTGCCGGGGCCGGCGACATCGTCATGTGCGGTGCTGTCTTGCAGCGCAAATGTCACGAACAACTTGTTGTCGAGTACCTGCACGTTGAATGGTGCATAGCCCGCGGGAAGGTTCTTGTCGGTGAAGCTGTTCACCTCGTTGAAGTTCTGGTCGTAGACATCGACAGTCCCGTGGCGAAAGTTGGCTGCGTACAGCAGCGGGCCGTTCTTGGTGTCCGCAATCGCCAGGCCCTTATACACCGCACCTACACCCTGCGCCTCGTTGCCATCGGCTGGGTTTGCTGATTCGTTGACCGCAATGATGGACTGGGTGCCCGCTCCAGGGTTCCAGCCGGAGATCGTGCCGTCCTCGGTCGCGAACAGGAAACTCGCGGGCGAGCCGTCCTGCAACATGAAGGCGCCGGTTGACGCGAACGAGTTGAACACCTGGCCCGTCGGTGCCGCCGGGCCACTGCCAGGTGTTGGAGGCGCAATGGTTACGGGCGGGATCGCATTGATCGTCACGCCGTTGGCAGTGACGCTGTCGATGCTCGAGAAGCCAGAGTTGTTCTCGGAAATCCAGAATGGTCCGGTCGCGCTGTAGGCGACGCCCCAGGGATTGATCAGGTTCGGATCGGTCTGCTGCGCCGATCCGGCTTGACTGGAGCCATCCGATATCAGGTTGGTCTGTGTGAAGGTGGTCGGCGACAACACTTGCTGGCGCTGGGAATGTGAACGCACGGCGAAACCCTCCCGTTGAAGTTGGAACGCCTCCTCGGCCGCGGCGAAGGAAACTCCGGTTCGCCGCGATGACTGCGAATAGGAGGACGCGCCGGATGCTGTTGTCGTCCTCGCTCACGTTGAGTTGTTTGCGCGCGCGCCGTTCGATGCGTCAGGCGTGACCTGATATCGACGCTCGTCGCCGCTAAAAAAATCCCGGCGAGCCAGAATTTAGCGCAAAAGCGCGCTGTCACAAATCCATCTCAGTCGACGCCTTGTCCAGATGGAATAAAGCCAGCGGCCACAACGTCGATCCGCTGACTCACATTGTGGGACTGCTTGTGCCGTCAAAGTGCTGTTCCCATGCAGTCGTGACAGGAGGTTGGCGTATGTTCAGGGACAGACTGATGTTCCTGCTCGCCGGTGCAATCACACTTGGCATTGTTTCTCCGGCGCAGGCGCAGGACGCCACGGCGGGCAAGCGCCTGTTCACCATGAACTGCAGTGCCTGTCACAGCCCTATGCCCGGACAAAATCTGGTGGGTCCAAGTCTGTTCAACGTGATTAACCGCCATTCCGGTCAAATACCGAACTTTCACTACTCGCGGGCCAACGTGAATTCCGGCCTCACATGGAACGTCGCGACTCTCGATCGCTACCTGACAGCGCCCCGCGAGCTAGTGCCCGGTACGAAGATGACTTTCCCGGGCCTGAAGGATGCAAAGCAGCGGGCCGACGTGATCGCGTATCTCGCAACACTCCACTGACTGTAAACTCACGTGTCCCTCCGCATCCCGGCGATCATCGCCGTCCTCTTGGCAAGCGTTTTCGCGGCAGCGCCCGCCGATGCCGTGCCTGCCTTCGCGCAACAGACCGGCGAACCGTGCACCACTTGTCATATCGGCGGCTTCGGGCCGCAGCTCACGCCGTTTGGCCGTGCCTTCAAGATCGGTGGCTACACCCAGACCGGCGGCGAGGGGCTGGCATCCAAGATACCACTCTCCGCCTTCGTCATAAGCTCGTTCACAAATACCGAGGCGGGCCAGCCCGGAGGTGCCGCCCCGCATTTCGGCGACAACAACAACTTTGCGTTCGACCAGGTCAGCGTGTTTCTCGCCGGTCGCATCACCGATTATGCGGGTGCGTTTGTCCAGGGCACCTATTCCGGCATCGACCGCGCATTCCTCCTCGACAACACCGATATCCGTTTGACAACTCCGCTCTCACTCGGCAACTCCGAACTGCGCGTCGGCGCGTCGCTGAACAACGGCCCGACGGTACAGGACCCGTTCAACTCGACGCCGGTCTGGATGTTTCCGTTCGCTTCATCGGCCCTGGCGCCGACACCTGCCGCGCAACCGCTGCTTGCCAACGGACTGGTCGGCAATTCCCTCGGCCTGACCGCCTATGTCTGGTACGATCGGCACCTCTATCTCGAAGGCGGTGGCTACGAGACCTACGGGCCAAGCCTGCTCAGTCTGACAGGCAGCGGGCTCGGCCCGGGCAGCACAGCGAACGTCGCACCCTATGCGCGGGCGGCATGGGAGTGGGACTGGAGCGGCCAATCGGCGCATGTCGGAGCGCTGCTGCTCAGTGCCAACATCAACCCGGCCATTTCGGCATTCTCCGCCAATGGCTCGCAGGGCAAGGATCTCTATACCGACTATGCGCTCGATGCCGGATACCAGTATCTCGGCGACGGCACGAATATCGGCACGGCTTATATGCTGCTGGTCCATGAGGACCAGGACCTCAAGGGTTCATTCAACACCGGCGCATCCAGCCAGTCGAGCAGCAATCTGAACCAGCTACGCATGAACACGACGTACTTTTACAAAAATACCTACGGGCTGACGTTTGCCTGGCAATATACCTGGGGCAAGGCGAACCCATTGCTGTTCGCGCCGGCGCCAATCACCGGCAGCCGCACCGGCAAACCAGACAGCAACGCCTTCATCATCGAAGCCAACTGGATTCCGTTCGGCAAGGAGGATTCGTGGGCGCGGCCGTTCGCCAATCTCAAGATCGGCCTGCAGTACGTGGCCTACACGCTGTTCAATGGTGCGACGCGCAACTACGATGGCTTCGGGCGCAACGCCAGTGACAACAATACCGTGTTCCTCTACGCTTGGATGGCGTTCTGATGCAGATACGGCGCGGCATATGCGCCAAGCCACGCTGTCGTGGTCCATAGCACCAGCAACGCGGCATAGGCTCGCGCCGTGAGCGCGGGCACAGGCGCATCCTCGACCAGTGGGTTGCCGCCGTTCAGCGCCAGAGCCGTCAACGGCACATATACCAGGAAGGTCGCCAGGGTCGCTATCGTCAGCGCAGCAAGGCACGCCTGCCAGCCGAACACGAGACCCGGTCCCAAAGCGGCCAGCACGAACGGCAATCCCAGGAGCCGCCCTTGCGAGTGGTTGAGCGAGGGCCAGGCGAGAGCAGGGGGTGTCTGTCGCAGAGAGCGCATCATCAACTCCGCAGTTCTGGGGCCAGATCTTCGTGGAACGTGTTGCCGGCGGTGGTCGGGCGGATATGGCCGGCACGGATCGTGTAGTCGCCGAAGCGTTCGTCAGGCGCGCGGTGCTCGGCATAATCGCGGAACAGCGGCGTAAGCGCCGCCACGATCGCGTCGCCGCCGATATCACGGCGGTACAGCTTGTTCATGCGCGTGCCATCGAACGCGCCGCCGAGATACAGGTTGTATAAACCAGGGCTGCGCCCGACGAGGCCGATCTCCGCAAGATATGGCCGCGCACAACCGTTCGGGCAGCCGGTCATGCGGACCGTTATGTCGTCCTGCGTCAGCCCGACGCTCTCGAGTTCGTCTTCCAGGCGCGTGACAAGCTCCGGGAGGTAGCGTTCGCTCTCCGCCAGCGCGAGACCGCAGGTCGGCAATGC
Source organism: uncultured Alphaproteobacteria bacterium (assembly GCA_963818775.1). Taxonomy (GTDB): domain Bacteria; phylum Pseudomonadota; class Alphaproteobacteria; order Acetobacterales; family Acetobacteraceae; genus JAMXLO01. The sequence goes on from CAWFUF010000024.1 coordinate 308,057, forward strand.
CACGCAGGCGAGCGCATTGCGCCGCAGCGCCCCCACCTTCGCATCCAGGCGGTGCGCCTGCAGCAGCGCTTCCACCTCGGCCTTCCGCTCTGCCGGGATGTCGGCGAGCACCAGGTTCTGGTTGGGTGTGATGATGAAGCGGCCGATGCCGAGTTCGGCAATCGCATGCAGACCCGCAAGCTCGTGCACGCGGCCGTTCTCCACGAACAGCGTGAAATGCCAGGTGCCGTCATCGCCTTCCGCCCAGCCAAGCCGGTCGCCGTTGTCGGTGAAGGCGAAGTCGCGCGCGGCCGACAGCGTGTAGCCCAGCCGGCGTTCCAGCTCCGCTCGGAATTCGGCGAGCCCCATCCGCTCGATGGTGTATTTCAGCCGCGCGTGCTTGCGGTCGGAGCGGTCGCCGAAATCGCGCTGCACCGTCACCACCTTTTCGGCCAAATCGACCGCCTGCTCAGGCAGGCAAAAGCCGATCACGTCGGCCGTGCGCGGGAACGTATCCGGCTCGCCATGCGTCATGCCCATGCCGCCGCCTGCCGCCACGTTGTAGCCGACAATGCGGCCGCCCTGTTCGATGGCGATGAAGCCAAGGTCGTGCGCGAACACGTCGACGTCGTTGTGTGGCGGCAGCGCGACGGCGATCTTGAACTTCCGCGGCATGTATGTGCGACCGTAGATCGGCTCGTCTTCCTCCTCGCCGCCGGATTGCCGCTCGCCGTCGATCCATATCTCGTGCCAGGCACGGCTCCTCGGCAGCAAATGCGTGCCGATCGTCTGCGCCATCCCGGCAACTTCGGCGTGCGCGCGGCTCTGCCATGGATTGACCCGTGCGATGACGTTGCGGTTCACGTCGCCGCACGCCGCGATCGTGTCGAGCATCGCGTCGTTCAGCCCGCTTATGGCGTGCCGCAGGTTGCTCTTGATGATGCCATGGAACTGGATGGTCTGCCGCGTCGTCAGGCGCAGCGTGCCATTGCCGCGCTCGCGCGCGATGCGCTCAGCCGCCAGCCATTGTTGTGGTGTCAGCACACCGCCCGGCACGCGCAGCCGCGCCATGAAGATGAAGGCCTTCTCCATCTTCTTGCGGCCGCGTTCCGCGCGCAGGTCGCGGTCGTCTTGCAAATAGATGCCATGAAACTTGGTCAACTGCTGGTCATCGTCGGACAGTGCGCCCGTCTCGACGCGCGTCAGGCCATCGGCGATCGTGCCGCGCAGGAAGCGGCTGTTCGCCTTGATCGCCTCGTTGGGCGAAGGGGGACGCTGATCAGTAGACATCGCGCAGATACCTTCCCTCGCGCCGCAGCGCATCGAGCGCTGCAGCGCCGTCCTTGCCCTGCTCGCCAAGAATGCGTTGCAACGAGCCGTGCACGTCCTTCGCCATCGCGTTGGCGTCGCCACACACATAGATCGCGGCACCGTCCTGCACCCACGCGTACAGCTCGCGCCGCGCATCCCACAGTGCATGCTGCACGTAGCGCTTCTCCGGCTGATCGCGTGAGAACGCCACGTCCAGCCGCGTCAGCACGCCGCGCTTCAGCAGGTCCTGCCATTCGAGCTGATACAGGAAGTCATGCGTGTAGTTGCGGTGGCCGAACACCAGCCAGTTGCGCCCGCGCGCGCCGATCGCATCGCGCTCCTGCATGAACGCACGGAACGGAGCCACGCCGGTGCCTGGTCCGATCATGATGACGGGCCGCTCGGGATCCGTCGGCAGACGGAAATGCGCGTTCGGCTTCAGGAATACACGCAACCGATCGCCTGCCTTGCGCCGCTCCGCCACGTCCACCGACGCAACGCCGTTGCGCTCGCGTCCATGCGTCGCGTAGCGCACCGCGGCGATCAGCAGATGCGCCTCGTCCGGCACCGCCTTGCGGCTGGAGGCGATCGAATAATAGCGCGGCGCCAACGGCCGCAGCAGCGCCAGAAGCTGTTCTTCGCTCAACTTGCGCGGTGCGGCCTCCAGCATGTCGATGATCTGCCAGCCGTCCTGCCGGCTCAGCGCGCCGCCGGCGTATTCGTCAAACTTCGGTGCCGTCAGCGTGGCGATATCGAACTGCTCCAGCAGCTTCGTACGCAACGGCGCGTTGTCTGCCAGTCCCGTCGTCGCCAGCACCGCGTCCACCTGCCGCGGATCATTGACCGGCACGAACCCCAGTGAGTCGCCAGGCTCATACTCGATGCCCGCCCCTGCGAGCGACAACTCGACATGCCACGTGTCCGATGATGACCGGCTGCCCGACAGGCGGACGCGTTCGGTCACCTCCGCCTCGAATGGCCGCGTGCGGCTCCAGGCGGCAGTCCCGGCAGCGGGGCGCGCGAAGTCGACGTGAATGACCGCACCAGCCTCCGGCTCGCCCAACTCGGCCTGCAGCGTGCCAAGCGTTGCGTTGATCCAGGTTCCCGCAAGCGTCTCGTAGTCGAGATCGCATTCGATCCGCTCCGCCACTCGCGTCGCACCCAGCGCCGCGAAGCGCTCATCAAACAGGCGACCCGTCTCGCAGAACTTCGCGTAGGCGCGGTCGCCCAGCGCCAGCACCGAGTAGCGCAAGCCCTCAAGGCGTGGTGCGTCGTCCGCCATCAGCGCGGCGAAGAAGTCGATCGCACGCTGCGGCGGGTCGCCCTCGCCCCACGTGCTGGCAATCACCAGCAGGTTCTGAACGCCGGCGATCTGCGCTGGCGTGGCGTCCGCCATGTCCAGCACCCGCGCGGCGAAGCCCAGCTTGCCGGCGGCCTTCCGGGCGACGTCGGCCAGCGCCTCGGCGTTGCCGGACTCGGTGCCGAACAGGATGGTCAGCGGCGCCCGTCGCGCCGGCGGAGCTGCGGCGGCCGGCTGCGGCGCGGTCGCCGCTTGATAGCCTGCGAGGAACCCGCTCAGCCAGGTCCGCTGTTCGGCGTTCGTCCGCGAGATGATCTGGTTCAGCACGGCGATCTGATCGGCCGGAAATGGCGCGGTCTCAGGCAGCATGTCGTTCTCCTTCAGCCTGCGGCGCGGCGTCCTGCCAGGCGGCGAGCAGCGGCCGCAGTGCGACGACCGGGCCGATGATGATCAGGGTGGGCGCATGCGATGGGATGCCGGCGGCGCCCTGTTCCGCGTCCGCCAGTGTCGTGATCGTCACGCGCTGGCGCGGCGTGGTCGCCTCGGTAACGAACGCGAGCGGTTCGTCCGCCCGGCGCCCTGCCGCGCAAAGGTGTGCGGCAATCACCCCGATCTGGCGCAGTGCCATGTAGAGCACCAGCACGTCGGCGCCCCGCGCCAGCGCGCTCCAGTCGAGGTCGGGGAGTGCGCCCTTGGCATCGTGACCGGTGACGAACGCAACGCTATGCGCCAGACCGCGATGGGTGACCGGAATGCCGGCCGCTGCCGCTCCGCCGATGCCGGCGCTGACCCCGGGGACGATGCGGAAGCGGATCCCAGCCGCCGCCAGCGCCAACGCCTCCTCACCGCCGCGGCCGAACACCAGCGGATCGCCGCCCTTCAGCCGGACCACGCGATGGCCCTCGCGCGCCAGGCTGACAAGCCGCTGGTTGATGCGAAGCTGCGGCGTCCGCCGCCCGCCCGCGCGCTTGCCCACCGGTTCCAGCCGCGCCTGCGGTGCCAGCGCCAGGATTTCCGGCGACACCAGCGCGTCGTGCAGCACGACATCGGCTTCCGCGAGTGCCCGCGCAGCGCGCACCGTCAGCAGCTCAGGGTCGCCAGGACCCGCGCCGACCAGCCAGACAGTGCCCGGCTCGAAGGTCATGCGAGCCAGCCGTTGGCATGCAGCAGCGCGTCCGTCAGCGCCGCCACGTCGCCTCCGTCCCGCCGCCACATCGCCCGATGCTCACGCAGCAGGGCGAGGCGATCGGCCCATTCCGTGCCGTATTGCGCCGCAAGCCGAGCACGGATGCGCGCCGCGAGACCGGGACTGGCGCCGGCGGTGGATACCGTCAGCAGCAGGTCACCGCGCCGCACCTCGGCGACACTGTGGAAGTCGCATAACGCCGGACGGTCCTCGACGTTGACCAGCACGCGCGCGGCACGCGCGAGCGCGGCCAGTTCCGCGGCGCGCTCCTCGGGCAGCCCGGCAATCCAGAGGGCACGCAGCTCGGCGAACTCGGCGCTCCCCGGCAGGAAGTTCCGGAGCGCTGCACCAGCCGCGCCATCCAGCTCCTGATCCGATTGGTCGGTGAACAGCAGCAGGTTGCGGGCGCCCCCGGCTCGCAAGGCGAGGAAGCGCCGAAGCGCGATGCTACCGCGCCCAGCCACCGCGATCGGCAAGGCGGCCGGATCCAGCGCTACGGCGATCATCGGAGAAGAACGCTTTGTCCTGGCATCGAAAAATCCCGGCCTCGCAAGGGAGCATTTCAGCCCCTAGCAGAGAAGGATTTTCCTCACAGATGCAAGTCGGCGCCGAAAAAAGCGATAATCTTCTTCAGCCGCCACTCAGCGTGGCAAGCAACGCGTGTCCTCCGCCCCGCCCAAGCAATCTCCCCCTCCCCTCGCGGGAGGGGTTGGGGGGAGGGGGGCCGCCCGGTTGGCCCTGCCCCCTACTTCACCAGCTCCGGCTGCCGCGCCTCACTCTTCCGGAACGCCGGCATCACCTCCTCGGCGAAGCGCTGCAACTGCTCCAGCGCCTCGGACTTCGGCACGCCCACCGACAGGCTGACGGAGATCCGATCCAACGCCGGATACTTCGCCTCCAGCGCCTTCAGGTGGTCGATGACCTCCTGTGCGTTGCCGGTCAGGAACCCCCCGGCAGCCACCGCGTCGTCGATCCGCGGCAGCTTCGCGGTCGGCGCGCGCTTCGGATCACGCATGATCTCCACCTGCTCGTCCGTCATCGCACGCACCAGACGCAGCTCGCCGAACATCTTCATGTTCTCTTCGTAGTATTTCGCCGCGCGCCGGATGCCATCGGCCTTGCTGTCCGCCATGTAGAAGTGGAAGCCGAAGCACAGCCGCTCGCCGAGTTCGATCTGCTTGCCCATCTTGGCGTGCGCTTCCTGCCAGCCGAGCACCACCTTGTGCATGGCACCACCCTCGGCCGAGCCGCCGCCTACCATGCCCTGGATGCCGTGCTTCGCCATGAATTCCAGCGCCCGCGCGCTGCCGCCCTGAATCGGCTGCCAGCATTCCACCGGCAGCCGCACCGGCCGCGGCACCAGCGTCAGCTCCTTCAGCGTGTACCCGCGATACGGCACCTCCGGCGGCAGCGTGTAGTGCTTGCCCTTATGGCTGAACAACTCTTCGTTGAACGACTTGAAGATGATATCGACCTGTTCCTCGAACAGCTCGCGATTGGCCGCCTGATCAATCAGCGGTGACCCGAACGTCTCCACCTCGCGCGTGTGATAGCCACGGCCGAGACCGAAGATCACCCGGCCATTGCTGAGAATGTCCGCCATCGCGTAGTCCTCGGCCAGGCGCAGCGGATGCCACATCGGCGCGATGTTGAAACCGCACCCGATCTTCAGGTTCTTTGTGACATGCGTGAGATGCAGCGCCATCATCAGCACGTTGGGAATGCATTCGGTGCCTTCGCGCTGGAAATGATGTTCCGCCATCCAGAATGCGTTGTAGCCCAGACCATCCATCAGCACCGCCATCGACTGCGCCTTCTCCAGCGCAGTGGCGAGATGCTTGTTGGAATACAGGCGATCGTTGATCGGCGTGCCGGCGTATCCGATGTTGTCCAGATCGACGTGGCCTGCGTACAGGCTGTCAAATTTCGTAATCATGCCGTTGTCCTCCGGGTACTTGCGGCCATGGTAGTGGAACGACCGGAGTTGGCAACCAGGAGCGACCGATGCCCGAACTGCCCGATGTCGAGATCTTCAAGCGTGTGATGGATAGGCACGGGGGCGGCCGTGTCGTCGCGCGTGTCGTGGTTGCAGACCCGGGCAGCCTGGAAGGCGCCAGCGCGGCCACATTGCAGCGTCGACTGAAGGACAAGCACCTTTCAGGGTCCCGGCGCCATGGCAAGGTGCTGTTCGCCGAGTTCGAGGACGCCGCAACTCTTGCCATGCATTTCGGTACCAACGGCTCGCTGGTGGGCCTGTCGCCCGACGAACACGAACCTCCGTCCATGCGACTGACGTTCGAGTTCACCGATGGTGCGCGATTGGCCTATCTCAATCCACGCCGCATCGGCCATGTCTGCGTCGTCGCCAGTGCCGCGTCCTCCATCGCCGATCAGCGCCTTGGTCCCGACGTGCTGGATCCGGCTTTCGATGAGAAGGCATTCGCCGCGGCGCTGGCGAACCGCAGACAGGCGATCAAGGCCGTGCTGATGGATCAGGCACGGATGGCGGGGATCGGCAACACTTATGTCGACGAGATTCTGTTCCAGGCGCGCGTGCACCCGGGCGTGGTCTCAAACGCGCTTGATGCCGCCGCGCGGCACCGCCTGTTCGCCGCGATGAAGCACGTGCTGCAGACCGCGATCGATTGCGGTGCCGGAGCGGAGAATTTCATCGACCGCCTGCCCAAAGGATTTCTGCTGGCCGAGCGCCACGCCGGCGGTCATTGCCCTCGCTGTGGCACCGCACTGGTGATCGACAAGCGCGGTGGCCGCACGAGCTACCATTGTCCACGATGCCAGCCGGACCCTCACGGCTGATTCGCTAACTTCTCATAACTCCATTTCTGTATTTTAACGATATGGCAATGCCGTTGCTTTACCGTATCGCACGCTGTTGGCCGCATAGGGGGCTTGCCGGCGATGCGTGCCGATATCGGACCCGTGCTGGGCGGGCTGCTTTTGCTTGTCGCTGGGTGCGCCGGTGTCCCGGTCCAACCTGAGCCGCCGGCGAAGCTCGCGATCGAGGCACAGGCAAGCGGCATTTCGCAGCAGGACATCGCGCGCGAAGCGGCACGGTTGCAAGCAGCGCTACAACAGGAAGTGCCACAGCACACGATTGATACCACGGCTGGCGATCTCGCATGGATCAGTCGCGCAAAGGCCGCCGTTGCCGCCGGACCCCTTGCAATCGAGCAGCCGCAACTGCTCGTCGTGGTCGATCGCGATCCCGCGGTTCAGGAACTGCGCATCATCCTCGCACAGCCGGACGCGAGCTGGCAGGTCATCGGCGGCAGCAAGGTATCGACCGGTCAGTCAGGGCGGCGTGGCTACTTCATCACGCCGGTGGGCGTGTTCCTGCATACCGACGGCATCCTCGACTACCGCGCTCTCGGCACATACAACGAGAACCACATCCGCGGGCTTGGCCTCAAAGGAATGCGCGTCTGGGATTTCGGCTGGCAGACCGCCCAGAAGGGCTGGCGCGATGAGCCCGATCCGGCCGAAATCCGCATGCAGATGCATGCCACCGATCCCGACTATCTCGAGCAACGGCTCGGCCAACCCGCTTCGGAGGGCTGTGTTCGCATACCGGCGGCGATGGATCGGTTCCTCGATATGCACGGCGTGCTGGATGCCGATTATGAGCGGGCAGCGCGAGACGACGCCAGGTTGGGCAGCATCTTGCCGCGCGACCGTACCCCTACGCCGCTGGCAGGCGATGCTCTCGTCGTCGTGGACTCGTCCTGATCCCAAGTCGGCGCCGCTGATCCCGGCTACGTGAGGGGCTTACCCGGGCGGCCGCCACGTCCCGCGCGCGCGGTAACGCACAGTTCGAAGACCGCCACCGCGCCGATCGACATCGTCAGGCTCGCCAGCAGCCACGCCATCTGTGTCCATATGGTGACCCAGCCGCGCAGCATTCCGGCACTTCCAAGCACATCGTGCATTCCGCACCCCCGGGCAACCTGGTCCTTTTCTCCGGCCCGCGCCTTGATCCATATCAATCGAGCAACCGCGCCGCCAGCGGCATTATGGCGGCGCATTCGTCGGCCGAAGCCGTGGATGCGGTCGCGAACTGTCGTCTTGCACTCGTTCGGGCCTTCGCAGCAAGCTGCCGCTGGGTGACCAATGGAGGCAGCCATGGCTATTGTGCTCGACCACACCATCGTCCCGGCGCACGACAAAGAGGCGTCCGCGAAATTCTTCGCTCGCATCTTCGGCCTGGGCTACGAAGGCACGGTGTCCCACTTTGCGCCCGTGCGGGTGAACGAGACGCTGGTAATGGACTTCGACACCTGGCCGTCATTCGAATCGCATCACTACGCGTTCAAGGTGGGTGGCACGGAATTCGATTCCATCTTCCAGCGGGTCAAGGATGAGAGTCTTGCGTATGGCAGTGGTCCTTTCTCACCCGATGACATGCAGATCAATCATCGTGGCGGTGGTCGCGGGTTCTACTTCAAGGACCCGAACGGGCACCTGCTCGAAGTCCTGACCGTTTAGCAACGGAATTTTCCCTTTGCGGCGATCTTCCCGCGCTACTTGACTCGCCAAGCCAGACGGAGCCTAACCCACTGATAAAATAGCGGCTTAAGAATGGCCGCGAAATTGCCCTTGTTCACGAGCCCGTGCGGAACGGGCAGTGCGTTGTGCCTCATTGGCAGCCGAGGGGAGCAGCGATGGCGGCTTGGACCGTTTCGCGTCGCGTGATGCTTGCAGGCTGTGTCGCTACATCCAGCTATCTGCGGTCGGCTACCCCACGCGCTGATGAACCGATGGATCCGGCTCGACTGCAGCTTCCCCAGCCCGGCGATCAACTCGTCGAGGCTGGAAATGACGCCGGCACAACTCCGCTGAAACCCGACGACATAGGCTTGCAGGACGTCGTCCTGGCATGGGCATTCGATCCACAGAAAAAAGTCCCACGCGATGGATCGCGGCTCAACATGGTCGTGCTGATGCGTTTCGACCCTGCCACGCTGAGCGACGCCGAGAAGGAAACGGCGCCCGATGGTGTCGTCGCATATTCCGCCGTTTGCACACATCAGCAGTGTTGGGTGACCGACTGGTTGAAGTCCACTCAGGTTCTCCAGTGCCCCTGCCACCAATCTCAGTATGACCCGCGACACGGAGCGAAGGTTGTGGGCGGACCGGCGCCGCGACCACTGCCCGCCTTGCCGCTGAAACTGAGCAACGGCGTTCTCAACGTAGCGGGCCCATTCACTGCGCGCATAGGAGGTGAACAGCAACAGAAGACCTAGGCTGGATTGACGCCCGCGGTCGCCGCGGGACGCGCTTAATTGCCAGGCTGATCAGTGTGGGGAGGAGAAGCCAATGCGCATGCAATACAAGACTGCCCTGATGACATTTGCGGCCGGCATCCTCGGCTGCGTCGCGACACATGGGGTAGCCGCAGACGAGGTGTCCAGTTATGCCCCGGTGACGCAGGAGCGTCTGGAAAACCCGGAGGCTGGGAACTGGCTACTGTATCGCCGGACCTACGATGGTCATGGATTCAGCCCGCTGCGTCAGATCAATACCGACAGCGTCCGAGACCTCGTGCCGGTCTGGACATATGCCACCGGAACGGTGGAAGGCCACGAGGCGCCACCGATGGTGAACAACGGCATGATGTTCGTCACCACGCCAGGCATGCAGGTCCTCGCGCTCAATGCTGCGACCGGCGACCTGATCTGGCGCTACAAGGAGAACCTGCCTGCCGATCTCTTCCAGTTGCATCCGACAAATCGCGGCGTCGCCTTGTGGGGCGACAAGCTGTTTCTCGCGACAGTTGATGCTCATCTGATCGCGCTGGATGCGAAGACCGGCAAAGAGGTGTGGAACACCAAGGTCGGCGACTACCAGCATGGCGAGTACATGACGCTTGAGCCGTTGGTTGTGCATGGCAAGGTGATGGTCGGCTCTTCCGGTGGCGAGTTCGGCGTGCGTGCCTTCATCGCGGCCTACGACGCCGACACCGGCAAGCAGGCATGGCGCCTCCACACCGTCCCAAGCCCTGACGAGCCGGGCGGTGATACCTGGAAGACCGATGCATGGAAGACCGGCGGCGGCTCGGTCTGGATCACCGGCGACTATGACCCGAAAAGGAACATCGCGTATTGGGGCATAGGCAACGCCGCGCCGTGGCCCGGCGATTTGCACCCGGGCGACGACCTCTACACCAGCTCGACGCTCGCGCTGAACCCCGACACGGGCAAGATCGAAGGCTACCACCAGTACCACTGGAATGACTCATGGGACTGGGACGAGATCCGGCCGCCCGTGCTGATCAGCATGCAGCACGACGGCCAGACGATCGATGCGCTCGTGCACCCTGGGCGCGACGGCTATCTGTGGACGCTGCAGCAGACCGACAGCGGTATCAAGTTCATCTCCGGCCAGCCGTTCGTCTATCAGAACGCCTTCAAAAGCCTCGACCCGCAGACCGGCCGCCCGACCTACAACGATGACCACAAGCCGACCACGGGCAAGGATGTAAGCTTCTGCCCGTCGCTGTGGGGCGGTGAGGACTGGCCTTCCGAATCCTACAGCGATCAGACGCATCTGCTCTATATCCCCGCCAACGACAACATGTGTGGCGCGATGCAGGGCGAGAAGAAGCAGCTGATCGTCGGACAGCTCTGGCTGGGAGCTGATCCGGACAGCATGAAGCTGTTGCCACGCGCCGATCATATCGGCGAGCTGCAGGCCTGGGATCCGGCAACCGGCAAGCGGGCCTGGACCTACCCGTTCCCTGACCAGCTATTCGCGTCCGTGCTGAGCACGGCCGGTGGACTGGTGTTCGTCGGTGGCACCAATGACCGCATGTTCCGGGCATTCGATGCCAAGACCGGCGAGTTGCTGTGGCAGCAGAAGACCAACTCCGGGATCATCGGCATGCCTGTCGCGTACCAGGTCGGCGACACAGAGTACGTTTCTGTGCAGTCCGGCTGGGGTGTCGATGCCCAGCGCATCCAGGAGTTGCTGGCAAAGACCTCGATGAAGCTCGATCCGAATGCCGTGCCGCAGGGCGGCGTGGTCTGGGTGTTCGCGCTCAGGCGCCGCTCATGAAGTGACTCGCATATTCAGCAGACGGAACTGGCAACGGAGGGGCGGCTGAGCGCCGTTCCTCCTCGCCGCGTCAAGGAGGTGAGCCATGGTCACACTGAAGATCAACGGACAAGACCACGACTACGACGGTGATACGGATGTGCCGCTGCTTTGGGTCATACGCGATGAGCTCGGACTGACTGGCACCAAGTTCGGCTGCGGCAAGGGGTTTTGCGGCGCCTGCACCGTCCATCTTGACGGCGTCGCCGTCCGCTCCTGCTCCGTCCCGGTCTCCGATGTATCCGACCGGCAGATCATCACGATCGAAGGACTCGACCCCGAGGGAAATCATCCTGTGCAGCGCGCATGGCGTGAGACGAACGCGCCGCAATGCGGCTACTGCCATGCGGGACAGATCATGCAGGCTGCGGCCCTGCTGGCGGCGACGCCCAAGCCGTCGGATCAGGACATCCTGTCCGGCATGTCCGGCAACATCTGTCGTTGCGGCTGCTATCAGCGCATTGCGGAAGCGGTGCGCCTGGCCTCGACGGGAGTATAAGCCATGACCCACATGTTCGATACAACGTCGATCCAGCCTGGCGGCATCGCGAATGTGAGCCGCCGGTTCGTGATGAAGGGCATCATCGGCTCCGGCGCCCTCGTGGTCGGTGCGAGCATTCTGCCGCGTCCCGCCATGTCGGCGTGGGACACCGGCGCTGGCAAGATGCCTGGCGGCACCGTCAACGATCCGCACGTGTTCGTCGCCATCGATCCGTCCGGCCTGGTGACCATACTCACCAACCGCTCGGAGATGGGCACCGGCGTGCGCACCAGCCTGCCGATGGTCGTCGCCGACGAGATGGAGGCCGACTGGTCGCGCGTGCGCGTCGCACAGGCGCCGGGCGACGAGAAGAAATACGGCAATCAGGACACCGACGGATCGCGCAGCGTGCGGCACTATGTCCAGCCGATGCGGCAGTGCGGCGCCGCCATGCGCATGATGCTCGAGCAGGCGGCCGCGACACGCTGGGGCGTCGATGTATCCGAGGTGCGCGCCGAGAACCACAAGGTCGTCCACCTCGCCTCCGGCAACATGCTGGGCTACGGCGAACTGGCCAAGGCCGCGAGCGCGTTGCCGACACCGGCGGTGGACAGCCTCAAGCTGAAGGACCCGCGCGACTTCCGCTACATCGGCACCGGGTCCATTCCCATCGTCGATCTGCACGACATCACGACCGGGCATGCGACATACGGCATCGACGCAAAGATCCCCGGCATGAAGTTCGCGGTGATCGCGCGACCACCGGTCGTCGGCGGCAAGCTGGTCTCGTTCGACGCCACCGAGGCGTTGAAGGTGCCGGGCGTGGAAAAGGTCGTGGAGGTGCAGGGCTGGCCCTGGCCTACGAAATTCATGCCGGTGGGCGGCGTCGCCGTGGTCGCACGAAACACCGGCTGCGCGATCAAAGGACGCGATAAGCTGAAGGTCGTCTGGGACAACGGCCCTAACGCCACCTACAATTCGACGGCGTTCCGCAAGCAGATGGAGGAGACGGCCGCGAATCCCGGCAAGGTTGTGCGCAACGACGGCGACGCGGAAGGCGCACTGAAGTCGGCCGCCAAGGTCATCACGGCCCAGTACTATATCCCGCACCTCGCCCACGCCAGCATGGAGCCACCGACGGCTGTCGTGCACGTCTCCGAAGGGCAGGCCGGCCCCCAATGCGTGGCCTATGCGCCGACGCAAAGCCCCGGCGGTTGCCGCGACGATCTCGCCAAGATGCTCGGCATTCCGGTCGAGAACGTCACGGTGAACGTCCCACTGCTCGGCGGCGGCTTCGGGCGCAAGTCGAAATGGGACTACGTGCTGGAAGCCGCCCTGGTCTCGAAGGCCACCGGCGCGCCGATCAAGGTCGTGTGGACGCGCGAGGATGACATTCAGCACGACTTCTACCACACGGTGTCAGCCGAGCGGATCGACACCGGGTTGGATGCGAGCGGCAAGGTGGTCGCGTGGCGGCATCGCAGCGTGGCGCCGACGATCTTTTCCACCTTCAAGGCGGGCGCGGACCACGAAGCGCCGTTCGAACTTGGCATGGGGCTGATCGACAACCCGTTCGACATCCCCAATCTGCGCTGCGAGAACGGCCAATGTGAGGCCCATACCCGTATCGGCTGGTTCCGCTCCGTCTCCAACATTCCGCACGCCTTCGCGGTCCAGTCGATGGTCGCGGAAATAGCGGCGGCACTAGGGCGCGATCCGAAGGATGTATTGCTTGAACTGCTCGGACCGGATCGCATCGTGGACCCACGCAAGTCGCCCGAGGTCGCCAACTACTGGAACTACGGCGATCCGTTCGAGACCTATCCGATCGACACCGCGCGGTTGCGTCGGGTCGCGGAGCTTGCCACGCAACACGCCGGATGGGGCAAGCAGCTACCGAAGGGCGAGGGCCTTGGCATCGCCGCGCATCGCAGCTTCCTCACCTACGTGGCCACTGTGGTTCATGTTGCAGTGGATCAGAAGGGGGCACTCGGCATCCGGCAGGTGGACACCGCGATCGATTGCGGTTTCCACGTCAACCCCGAGCGTATCCGCTCGCAGATCGAAGGTGCGGCGGTGATGGGCCTGGCGCTCGCCAAGCACGGGCAGATCACCTTCAAGGACGGAAAGCCGCAGCAAAGCAACTTCGACGGCTTCGTGGTGGCGCGGATCGATGAGGCACCGCTCGACGTACGAACGCATATCGTGCCAGCCGATTGGAACGTGCCGTCCAGCGGTGTCGGCGAGCCTGGGCTGCCGCCGTTTGCGCCGGCACTGTGCAACGCCATCTTCGCCGCGACCGGCAAGCGGATACGCAGCCTGCCGATCGGCGACCAGTTGAAGGCTTAGTACCCACTATCGTTGAAGGGCGAGTCACTGTGCATTGTCATTGCGATAAGCGGAGCGACGAAGCAATCTCGATCACATATTCCCACCGTCGAACGAGATTGCTTCGTCGCTGCGCTTATCGCAATGCTCAAATGTCATTCTACGATTGGTCGGGTCGCGTTGCCCGATGTCAGGTGGCCCAACGGTCACCGGACATCAGTTTCCGAAACCGGTTCGCTACTTGACCGGTATCATCAGGTGCTCATACGGGCTCCCCGGCCACATGACATAGGGCTTCGTCGGATCGGCGTCGGCTGACGCTGATAGCCGGCCGCCATTGTTTTCGCAGCGGCGCCGACGATCAATCAGCACCGACCGCTACCCTCCTCGGAGGCACGGCGCACGCGGCGGAATCCACCAGTGGCGCTAGCGGCCAGGCATCCGGCAGGAGGGCAGTTGCGTCAGCCGTTCGACGAAGGCGCCAGCGTCGAATAGGCTGCGGCCGTGGGCAATCGCAGCGGCGCGGTCACGCCCTCAACCGAGGAAATTCGCCATGAAATTCGGCTACTTCACGCTGAGCGACAACCACTACGACAACAACGCCCGCTCGCCCAACCAATTCGTCGCGGACATCATCGACGAGGCACTGTACGCCGAGACATTGGGAATGCACTCGGCGTGGATCGGCGAGCATCATTTCAGCACCCTCGGCGTCCTGTCGTGCCCCGACCTGGCACTCGCCTATATCGCCGCGCGCACGCAACGCATCCGGTTGGCACCCGCGGTCACCGTCCTGCCGCTGCATCACCCGATCCGCGTGGCCGAGCAATGGGCCAGCCTCGATCTGCTCAGCGGCGGACGCGTGGATTTCGCTGCCGGCCGCGGCTACGACCGCCGCGAATACGCGCCTCTCGGCGTGTCATTCGACGACAACCAGTCGATCTTCGAGGAAGGCATGGAGCTCGTGCGCCGCCTCTGGTCCGCGGACTCGCCGATCTCGCATCGCGGTCGGCACTATGCATTCGACGACGTGGCGATCACGCCGCGTCCGGTGCAGCAGCCCATTCCGACCTACGTGGCGTCATTCTCCAAGCCATCGATCGAACTGGCGGCGCGGCTGGGCTGCGGCCTGATCGTCGCGCCCTTCGCCGCAGCAATGACCTTCGGCGGACTCCAGCAGGTGCGCGACCTGTATCACGCAACCTGTGCGAAGCACGGCACAACGCCCGGCCGGCTGATGTGCAGCTACTTCACGCATTTCGCCGACGACGATGCGCAACAGCAGGCGGCGCGGGCGAGGCAGATCCGTTACTACAAGGAGTGCGTGATCGCCGCCTTCCCCGGCGATCCCGCGACTGCCCCGCCTAGCTATCGCTATTTCATCGCGATGGTCGAGCGGCTGCGCAACGTGCGCCCCGAAGACCTGACAGAGAATTCGGTCCTGCTCGGTTCGCCCGCGCATATAATCGATAACCTGCATCGGGTTGAAGCGGCCGGCTTCGACGAGGTTATCCTGTATTTCAACGTCGGCCTGAAGCCGCACGCGCAGGTCAAGGACGAAATGGCGCGGTTCATGGAACAGGTGGCACCGCACTTCCAATGAGCATGCACGATCGCCTCGCGCTCTATAGCCGCAACAGGCTGAAGCTCGGCTTGTTCGGAGCCAACTGTTCGTCCGGCCGAGCCGTCACCAAGGTACCGGAGCGCTGGAGCGGAAGCTGGGACGATTGCCTGCGCCTGGCCCGCATGGCGGACGAGGCGGGCATCGAGTTCATGCTGCCGGTCGGCCGCTGGAAGGGCTATGGCGGCGACACCGACTACCAGGGCGAAACACTGGAGACCGTCACCTGGGCCGCCGGCCTGCTCGGCGCGACGCAACGCCTGACCGTGTTCGGCACGGTGCACGCCCCGCTGATCCATCCGCTGATCGCGGCGAAGCAGTTCGTCACTGCCGACCACATCGGCCAGGGTCGCTTTGGACTCAATATTGTCTGTGGCTGGAATGAGGGTGAGTTCGACATGTTCGGCGCCACGATGCGCGAACATGCGGCGCGCTACGAGTATGCCCAGGAGTGGTTCGATGCGATCCAGTTGGCCTGGTCGGATGTCGATGACTTCGATCTCGACGGGAACTTCATCCGACTGCGTCAGGCACGCGCCAAGCCGAAGCCCTATGGAGCCGGCCGGCCGATCGTGATGAATGCCGGTGCCTCACCCACTGGTCAGGCGTTCGCGATCCGCAACTGCGATGCCCTGTTCTCGATGACCCCGAAGGGCAAGCTGGACGAGTTCACCGCGCACGTCGCCAACGTGAAGGCCCTGGCGCGGCAGGGCGGGCGGCAGATCGACGTCTATACCGTTGGCGTCATCACCTGCCGGCCGATGCAGCGCGAGGCGGAGGAATATTACCGCCACTGGGTCATCGACAACGCCGACTGGGCGGCGGTCGATCGCATCATGGCAATGCGCGGCGTCACCCGTGAAAAGTATCCAGACGACTTCGAAGAGCGCCGCTATCATCAGGCCAACGGCATGGGCGGCATCCCGATCGTCGGCGATCCGGACACCGTCGCACGCGAACTGGCGCAGCTTGCCGCCGCAGGTGCGAAAGGAATCGCGCTGTCGTTCGTCAACTATCTCGACGAACTGCCGTTCTTCCGCAACGAGGTGATGCCGCGACTGGCGAACCTAGGGCTGCGAGAGACGCGTTAGGTCTGCCATCAACGCGATCGATAGGAGGAGACATGGCCTGGAAAGGCATCGGCCTGACGATCGCCGCTATCCTGGTCGTCTTGATAGCGCTCGGGCGCGCCAGCAGTCTCGTGGTCGATTGGGCGTGGTTTTCCAGTATAGGCTATGCCAGCGTGTTCTGGACCGCTTTCGCCACCAAGGCGGCCCTGTTCGCGATCGTCTTCGCTGTCTCTGCGTTGCTGCTTTGGCTGAACGGCAGCATCGCACTGCGACTAGCAAGACCACGACAATTGCGGCTTCCAGCCTCACTTGCCGCACTGCAAGGTTCACCCTCGACGCCGGCTGGCATGCTCGGACCCATATCGGGACTGCTGCCATGGCGCCTGCTGATTCTCGCAGCCGCTCTGGTCGTCGCACTGCTGATCGCCATGTCGGAGATCGGCAAATGGGAGCTGGTCCTGCGGTTCATCTACCAGGTTCCGTACGGCCAGAACGATCCGTTGTTCGGCAAGGACATCGCTTTCTATCTGTTCTCGCTGCCAGTCTACAGCGCGCTCAAGAACTGGATGGTGCTGATCCTGCTGGCAAGCGCCGCCATCGCCGGTGCGGTCTATGTGCTGCACGGAGAGATCAATCTGGACAGCCAGACGTGGCGGTTCTCGCCTGCGGTACTCGCCCACGGCTCGGCGCTGCTTGGCGGCTATTTCGCGGTGAAGGCGTTGTCGTATGTGCTGGACCGCTACCTGCTGCTCTACGACGACAACGGCGTCGTGGTCGGGGCCAGCTACACCGACGTCCATGTCGAACTGCCGATACTCTGGCTGTTGATCGGCCTCGCCATCGTTGCCGCCATTGTCGCGTGGGCCAATGTGCGGCTGCGCACATATCGGCTTCTCATCGGCGCCGCGGCAGTGGTCTTCGGCGGTTCGTTCCTGTTCGGCGAACTGCTGCCCGGCATGTTCCAACGTTTCTACGTGAAGCCGAGCGAGCTGCAGTTGGAGTCGCCGTATCTTAAGCGGAACATCGACCTGACGCAGGAAGCCTACAATCTGCGGCAGATCACGGTGAAGCCATTCCCCGTAGAGCAGGGGCTCACTTACCAGGCGCTGCAGGACAACCACGAAACCATCGACAACATCCGGCTGTGGGACTGGCAGCCGTTGCTCGACACCTACGCGCAGCTCCAGGAAATTCGCACCTACTATCGGTTCCTCGACGTCGACATTGATCGCTACCGCATCGATGGCACCTATCGGCAGGTCACCATCGCGCCGCGCGAGCTCGTATCATCGCTGCTGCCACCGAACGCGCAGACCTGGGTCAACCAGCATCTGCTGTTCACTCACGGCAACGGCGTGGTCATGTCGCCGGTGACGCAGAAGTCCACCGAAGGACTGCCGAACTTCTACCTGAAGGACATCCCGCCGGTCGCCACCGGCGGCCCTCCCATTACCGAGCCGCGTATCTACTTCGGCCAGGGCACCGATGGCGACGTGATCGTCAAAGGCAGCACGCCCGAGTTCGACTATCCCCAAGGGAAGGACAACGTTTACGCGTATTACGATGGCACGGACGGGATCCCTATCGGCGGCATGTTCTGGCGCTCGCTGTTCGCCTGGCAGTTTGACGACGTCAACATCCTGCTCAGCAGCTATGTCACTGGCGAGAGCAGGATCATGCTCCATCGCAACATTCAGGATCGCATAGAGACCATCGCGCCGTTCCTGCAACTGGATCACGACCCTTACGTGGTGATCAGCGGCGGGCGGCTCTATTGGATGCAGGATGCCTACACCACGAGCGACTGGTTCCCCTACGCTCAGCCGCAGACCGGAGACAACTTCAATTACATCCGCAATTCAGTGAAGGTCGTCGTCGATGCGTACAACGGCACGGTCACGTTCTACGTGATGGATACCGCGGACCCGATCATCACGACCTACCGGCAAATCTTTCCTGCACTGTTCAAGCCGTTCGACGCGATGCCCGCGGATCTGCAACGGCACATCCGCTATCCCGAAGACCTGTTCCGCATCCAGGCCCAGCAGTACCGCGCCTATCACATGTCCGCGCCCGAGGTGTTCTACAATCGCGAAGACCTCTGGCAGTTCCCGCGCGAACCCACTGGCCCCGACGGCAACACCACAGGCACCAGGATGGCGCCTTACTACATGATCATGCGCCTGCCAGAAGAATCGCGCGCCGAGTTCTTCCTCATGCTCCCCATGTCGCCAAGCCAGCGAGAGAACATGATCGCCTGGCTGGCCGCGCGCTGTGACCCGCCCGACTACGGCAAGCTCATCGTCTACGAATTCCCCAAGGACAAACTCGTCTACGGCCCGTTCCAGATCGAGGCGCGCATCAACCAGAACACCGAGATCTCGCAGCAGATCTCGCTGTGGAATCAGATGGGTTCGCGGGTGATTCGCGGGAATCTATTGGTCGTGCCGATCGCGAATTCGATCTTGTATGTGACACCACTGTATCTTCGCGCCGAGTCCGGCCAACTGCCGGAACTCAAGCGGGTCATCGCGGCCTACGGCGACCGCGTCGTGATGGAGGACACGCTGCCCGAAGCGTTGGCCGCGCTGTTCAACCAACCGATGCCTGCCGCCGCATCGCCGGTTAGCGCGAACTCCATCCCCGCCAACGGACCGGCACGCGAGGCACTCGACCACTATGACCACGCTATCGAACGGCTCAAGGCCGGCGACTGGGGCGGCTTCGGCAGCGAACTCGACGCGCTGCGCCCTCTGCTCGAGAAGCTGAACGTCGCGCATTAGCACGTTGGAAAACGAGGTCGTTTCGCCATTGTCATTGCGAGGAGCGTAGCGACGAAGCAATCTCGTTCGAGTGTGCAAACCTTTGACTGGGATTGCTTCGTCGCTGCGCTTCTCGCAATGACAGCACACATCTCGCTATTCGATGATGCCGGACACTTGGAGCGCAGGGCGCAGGCCCGAGGTGTCAAACGCGATGCGTCTCGTGCGTGGACGGATGAAACAGTTCCTCCGGCGCCAGCAAACGCGGCGACAACCCCTCGGCATGATGCCGGCGCAAGAACACCTCAAGCACGTGGCGGTTCGCGTCCAGGCCGTACGACCAGAAATCCTCACCCATCAACTGCCGTGCCGCGTGCAGATGTTCGTCGAGGAACGGCAGCGTCACCTTCGAAGCCGACGTGTCGCCCAGTTTTGCGAGCGCGCGAGCCTTCGACTGCTCGAACGCCTTCATCGCGGCCGCCGGAAGCCAGGGGTGCTGCTCCGCCAGCGTGCGGCGAATGCCGAGGATGTGCATGATCGGGAATATCCCCGACTTGCGGAACCACGCCGCCGCGGCTGCCGCAGGATCAGGATACAACCACCGGACCTGCGGATGCCTGCCGAAGCACGACGGCGCACGCGGGCCGATCACCGCATCGATCGCGCCATCGGCCAGCATGCCGGAGATGGTCGCACCTTCCGGCGCATCCTCCACGCGCACATCGCGCGGCAGGTTGAGCGCGATCTTCTCGATGCGTCCAGCCTGCTCATAGCCACCGCGCACCCAGGTGACATCGGAAGGCTTCACCCCGTGCTCGTCCTCCAGCACGGCGCGCGTCCAGACATTGGCGGTGACCTGATATTCCGGCACGCCGATGCGCTTGCCCTTCAGATCCTCCGGCCGCGCAATGCCGCGATCAGCGCGGATATAGATCGAGTTGTGGCGGAACGCGCGCGACGGAAACACCGGGACGCCGACATACGGGCAGTCGCCGTTCGCGGTCTTCACGGTGAAGCTGCTCATCGACAATTCGCAGATGTCGAAATCGGCATGACGAAACGCGCGAAAGAAGATCTCTTCCGGCTCCAGCAGCATGAACACCGGATCGACGCCGTCAATCTGCACGCTGCCGTCGACCAGTGGCCGCACCCGGTCGTAGTCGCCTATCGCGACAGAGAGCGAGAGTCTGCTCATTCCGCCGCCTCGGAAATCGGCGCCAGCGCCAGCTCCTCCGGCGCGACACCCAATGTGCGCCAATCCTGTGCCATCGGCACGACGCCCTCGAACGAGCGCAGCTTCGCGTGCGGGATGTACGGCTCACCGCGCCCGATCACGCGACCCGTCGCCTGGAAGTCGCGCACCGCCTCCAGCATGATGCGGCGGAATTGCAGGATCGCGGTGTCGCTCGCGCCCAGCCGTTCCTGCGATCTGTCTGCGATCGGCCCCATTGTCTCCCACATCGCGATGTCCTGGTTGGGAATGCCATGAATGCCGGTGAAATTCCCATCCCGCATCGCCGCGCG
Source organism: uncultured Alphaproteobacteria bacterium (assembly GCA_963818775.1). GTDB lineage: Bacteria > Pseudomonadota > Alphaproteobacteria > Acetobacterales > Acetobacteraceae > JAMXLO01. Next base: position 328,729 of record CAWFUF010000024.1, read on the forward strand.
GTCCTGCATGAAATCGTTGTCGCGCGTGCGCATCTTGCGAAACCGTCGATCGACATCGACGCCCACCTCGGCGCCCAGGAAGCGCCGCCAGGACGCAGCGTCAGGCACTGTCGCGCCACCCCAGGCGATGAAGTGAAAGGTCGTGTGCGTGTCGTCCATCGGCACCTGATGGATCGCCATGTTGTAGAGATTGTTTGGCGGAATCTGCACGGTGAACGGCGCAATGAACAGCGTCGTGCGCACATACACATGGGTCGCTTCATTGCGGATCGGCTTGCGCAGCGCCGCATAGCGGAAGCCGAACGAGGTGCGCTGCACGACCAGCCGCGGTGCCTTGTCGGTGGAAGGTCGCAGCCAGAGCTGGTCGTTCGCCACGCTGGCCTCGTCCACTTCCGCCGGCACCATGTCGGACGCATGCAGTGTCGATGAGTGCGCCGAATCGATCGCACCCTCGAGCACCTGCGCCCAGTTGCAATCGACAATGATTTTGGCGATCGAGATGCGCGCATCAGGCGAGGGCTGGAACACTGGCGGATCGAACGCTGGCATCTCCGTCTGCGGTCCCATGAACACCCACAGCAGACCCGCGGCCTCGTGAACCGGATACGCCTTGTGCTTCAGCTTCTCCTTGAAACGAGAATCCGGCGGCTCCGATGGCATCTCCAGCACATTGCCAGCCACGTCGACCTTCCAGCCGTGATACAAACAGCGGAGGCCGCATTCCTCGTTACGTCCCAACGCCAGCGACGCGCGGCGGTGTGCGCAGTATTCGCCCACCACGCCGAGCCTGCCGTCGCTGTCGCGGAAAGCCACGAGATCCTCGCCGAGCAGACGCACGCGCACCGGTGCGCCATCGCGTTCCGGCAACTTCCTCCGACAGGCAGGCCGGCAACCAGTGCCGCCGCATGATCTGTCCCATCGGCGCGTCGCCTTCGACGCGACAGAGCAGGTCGTTGTCTTCCGCTGAGAGCATCAGCGTTCCTCCTTGGACGTCGTATATCCAAGGCGAATCCGCGCGCTCTGTCCATCATGCGCTCTGTCGTCATGGCCGGCCTCGTGCCGACCATCCACGTCTTGCTCGCGCGGACAAGCCCGGCCCCGCGTGACCTCCACGGCAATACGCACTAGCCTCGCCGCAATAGTTGGGAGGATGTCCCTTGCGACGTGACATCATTGCGATCGCCGGCGTCGAGCTGGAGCTGTTCGAGGCCGGTAATGGCCCACCGATCCTGTTCCTGCACGGCGCCCAGGGCTTCGCTCTCGAGCATCCCTGTGTCGGGCCCCTCTCAGCGCGGCATCGGCTGATCGCGCCGTCGCATCCGGGCTTCGGCAATTCCAGCCTGCCCGAATGGATCGATGCGGTGGACGACATCGCCTACATCCATCTCGAACTGCTCGAACGCCTCGGCCTCGATCAGGTCGACGTGATCGGTTGCTCGATCGGTGGCTGGGTCGCCGCGGAACTCGCCACCAAGATGCCGAAGGCGGTGCGCAGGCTGGTGCTGGTCGGACCGGTCGGCGTAAAGACCGGCCCGGTGGATCGGCTGGATATTCCCGACATCTTTGCGCAGCCGCAGAGTGCACTGGAGAAGCTGCTGTTCCACGATCCGGACCGCATGCGGATGGATCCCGCGCGGCTCACTGACGAACAGCTTGCGATCATGGTGCGCAATCGCGAGACGCTCGCGCTGCTGGCGTGGGAACCCTACATGCACAATCCCAAGCTGCCCCACCGGCTGCATCGTGTCACTGCGCCGACATTGTTCCTGCGGGGCGAAAGCGATGGCCTCGTGTCAGCCGAGTACCTCGCGGCCTATGCGCGCCTGCTGCCCAACGCCCGTACCGCCACGATTGCCGCGGCAGGGCACGCGCCCCATGCCGAGCAGCCGGACGCATTCGCGAATACGGTACTGACATTCCTCGAAACGGGAACGGTGTGATGAAGGCCTGGCATTTCAGCGAAAACGCCTATCCCTATCTGCCGCCGGCCGACGAGTACGAGTCGATCCGCGTCAGCCTGCCGAACCGCGTCTACGATCCGCAGAAAGGCGCCGCGCTGTACGACCGCTTCCTCGACGAATGGCTGATCGCGGAAGACGAGGGCATGGACATCATGCTCAACGAGCACCACCAGACCGCGACCTGCGTCGATCCCGCCGCACCGCTGGTGCTCGCCGCCCTCGCCCGCCTCACCAAAAAGGCGCGCCTGCTCATCCTCGGCAATCCGATCGCCAATCGCCATCAGCCGGTGCGCGTGGCCGAGGAGATGGCGATGGTGGACGTGCTGTCGCACGGCCGCCTGGAAGCCGGCTTCGTGCGCGGCGTGCCCTACGAGGTGCTGCCCGCCAACAGCAACCCGGTGCGCATGAACGAGCGCCAGTGGGAGGCGCTCGATCTCATCGTCAAGGCCTGGACGACGCATGACGGCCCGTTCAGCCATGAAGGCCGCTTCTTCCACTATCGTGCGGTGAACATCTGGCCACGCTGTTATCAGCAGCCGCATCCGCCGATCTGGATCAGCACCACCAGTCCGTCTGGCGCGGCGCGGGTCGGGGCGCACGGCTACGTGCAGGCGACGTTCCTCACCGGCTTCGACGGCACACGCGCGATCTTCGACGCGTACCGGGCAGGCTGGCGCGAGGCGGGACGCGGCAACGACGTGCCAGCGCATCGGCTCGCCTACGCCGCGATGGTCTACACCGCACCGAACGAGGCGGATGCGCGCGCCGGAGCGGAAAAGCTGTTGTGGTACATCACCTCGAACAAGGTGCCGCCGCACTTCGCCAATCCCCCCGGCTATGTGCCGGTGCAGGCCAACGTCGCAATGCTGCGCGGCGCGGAACATCCGCTGAGCGCGTTCCGTAAAACCGCCAGCGTGGAGGGTGCGATCGACGCCGGCATCATGTTCGCCGGCACACCCGATCAGGTGTACCGCCAGATGAAGAAGCTCTACGACCACGTGGGCGGGTTCGGGCACCTGCTGATCATGGGCCAGGCCGGCTTCCTCGAGCACGACGAGACGGTACTCGGTATCCGCACCTTCGGCCGCGAACTCTATCCGCGGCTCAAGGAGGAATTCCCTGACACGGTGATCACCGGCGCTGGCTGACCCGGCGACGGCCTCAGCGACCGCGCGCTCTTGCCGCCCCCACGGGACTATCGATCACGCCAAAGGTTCGTGAGTCCGTCCCCGCATGTCCGATCTGGTAGCCTTGCGCGCTCAGTCCACGCCGCATCAACTCCCTTACCGCCGCCGCCCGGCTGGGCATGCGCTCGGCAAATCGGAAGTTGTCGATCGCGACCAACTCGTCGGCGTCCAGCATGATCTGCAGTCGCTCGCCCCTGGACAGAACATTGCCCTTGGCGGTCGTTTCCGGCATCTCCGCGCCCCCCGATGACAGCCCTTACTCATTCAAGGCGAGTTTGCTGTTTACTCATTCAACCTAAAAGCGTCAACCGACGATTTCCGCTCCTGGTGAGTGATAGGCACGGAAGATGCAACCTATTGGGAAGATGCAATCTGGGATGCACGCGTAACCTGCGGCGAAGGCCGAAGATACCCACTGCGAAATGGGCTGGACGTCGCCCCAATCCCCTCCGAAGATAATTAACGCACGGTTGGTATCTGAGCGCGGTTGCATGGGAGTAATCGGTGACAAGACCGGCTGCGACGCGGCGGAAGCGTCACGCCATCTTCCTCGTTGATGACGAACCAGCCCTTGGGGAAACGATCAAGGCATATCTGACCGAGAGCGCGATGGAGGTCGTTCCCATCCATGATTCCATCGTGGCGCTGGGAGTGCTCGAAGCCAGGCCGGCGATCGATCTCCTGGTGACCGAGATCGCCACGGACGACGGAATGCCCCGTTCCGTTGCTTTGATGGTGCGGCGTCTCGTCCTGGGCGTTGGCTTCGTTTTTATGACCGGACGTCCACAGTTGCTCGGCACAACCGGTGAGATGCGGGACAAGGCGTTCGTCAAGCCGGTTGATCTGGCCAATCTGCCGCAGGAAATCCGCCACCGCCTTACCGAGTGAAATCCGTCCCCTCGAGGTTCGTCAAACGCTCCACCGGGGTGTAGATTGGCGCCTCTTGGCGGAGCCTCAGCTATGACGTTAACCGATACGGCGACAATCGAAGCGGGCCGCGATTTCATTCGTGACATCATCCAGGATGACCTGGGCGTTGGCCGCGTGACGGCTGTGGTGACTCGCTTTCCGCCGGAACCGAACGGCTATCTGCATATCGGCCACGCCAAGGCGATCTCCCTGAATTTCGGCGTGGCGGAGGAATTTCGCGGCCGGTGTCACCTTCGCTTCGACGACACTAACCCGACCAAGGAGGAGCAGGAGTTCATCGACGCGATCAAGCGCGACGTGCACTGGCTGGGCTTTGACTGGGGCGAACACCTCTACTACGCGTCGGACTATTTCGAGCGGCTGTACGAATGGGCCGAGTATCTGATCCGCGAGGGCAAGGCCTATGTCGATGACACGCCGCCCGACCGGATGCGCAGCCAGCGCGGCACGCTGACCGAACCGGGGCAGAATTCGCCCGACCGCTATCGCTCGATCGAGGAGAACCTCGACCTGTTCCGCCGCATGCGCGCGGGCGAGTTTCCCAACGGCGCGCGCGTGCTGCGTGCGAAGATCGACATGGCGTCGCCCAACATGAACCTGCGCGATCCCGTGCTGTATCGCATCCTGCACGCCGAGCATCCGCGCACCGGCAATGCCTGGTGCATCTATCCCACCTACGACTACGCGCACGGCCAGTCGGATGCGATCGAGGGCGTCACTCACTCGCTGTGCACGCTGGAGTTCGAGGACCACCGGCCGCTGTACGACTGGCTGATCGATAACCTGCCGGTCCCCGCGCGCCCGCACCAGTACCAATTCGCGCGCCTCAACATCGCCTACACCGTGATGTCGAAGCGCATCCTGACGCGGCTGGTGAGCGAGGGCCACGTCACCGGCTGGGACGACCCGCGCATGCCCACACTGGCTGGAGTTCGCCGTCGCGGCATTCCTGCGGAAGCGCTGCGCGAGTTCGTGCGTCGCGGCGGTATCACCAAGTCGAACAGCATCACGGAGTTCGCGGCGTTCGAGTATTCCGTCCGAGAACTGCTGAACCGCATCGCCCCGCGGCGGATGGCGGTGCTGCGCCCACTGAAGCTGGTGATCGAGAACTGGCCCGAAGGCCGCACGGAAACGCTGGAGGCGATCAACAATCCGGAGGACGCGTCCGCCGGCACGCGACCGATCACCTTCGGCCGGGAAATCTACATCGAGCGCGACGACTTCATGGAGAACCCACCGAAGAAGTTCTTCCGGCTCGCGCACCGGGCCGCGAGGTGCGGCTGCGCTACGGCTACTTCGTCACCTGCCGCGAGGCGTTGAAGAACGCCGCCGGTGAAGTGACGGAACTGCGCTGCACCTTCGATCCGGCAACACGCGGCGGCAACTCGCCGCCCGATGGGCGGAAGGTGCAGGCAACGCTGCACTGGGTCGCGGCGGCGGATGCGGTCTCGGCGGAAGTGCGCCTCTACAATCATCTGTTCGCACGCCCCGACCCGGGCGCGGACGGCGACATCATGGCCGATCTCAATCCGGACTCCCTCGAAGTGCTGCGCGGCTGCCTGGTGGAACCGTCACTGGCCACCGCGCCGATCGGCGAGGCAGTACAGTTCGAACGCCTCGGCTATTTCTGTCCGGATCCTGACTCGGCACCTGGCAAGCCGGTGTTCAACCGCACCGTCGGGCTGCGCGATACCTGGGCGAAGGTACAAAGAAAGGGAGCATAACCGAATGCAGTTCGGCGCCGCGATGTTCTTCACCGACGCCTCGATGACGCCAGGCGAACTCGGCCCGCTGCTGGAGCAGCGTGGCTTCGAATCGCTGTGGGTCCCCGAGCATTCGCACATCCCGCTGGTACGCACCAAGGCGTTCCCCGGCGGCCCCGAACTGCCACGGCCATACTACGACATCATGGACCCGTTCCTGGTGCTCACCGCCACGGCCGTGGCAACGAAGACATTGAAGGTCGGCACCGGCGTGTGCCTGATCAACCAGCGCGATCCAATCCAGACCGCCAAGCAGGTCGCCTCGCTCGACCAATTGTCCGGTGGACGTTTCCTGTTTGGCGTCGGCAACGGCTGGAACAAGGAGGAGATGGAACACCACGGCACCAACTACGACACGCGCCACAAGCTGTCGCGCGAGCGCATCGAGGCGATGAAGGCGATCTGGTCGCACGACACCGCGGAGTATCACGGCGAATTCGTCAACTTCGCACCGATGCAGACCTGGCCGAAGCCGGTGCAGCAGCCGTTCCCGATCATCGTCGGCGGCGCGTTTCCCTATGGCGCGCGGCGCGCGGTTCGCTACGGCGACGGCTGGCTTCCCGGCGCCGGCCGCACGCGGCATGGCGACATCGCGCAAACCCTGCCGGAATTCCACAAGATGGCACAGGAGGCAGGGCGCACCGTTGCGTCGCTTCCGGTCACGCTGTTCCGCGTCGCCGAGGATCTTGATCAACTGCACCGGTATCGCGATCTTGGGATCGCCCGCGTGGTGATCAGCCTGCCGGCGGCGAAGGCTGATGCCATTCTGCCGATCCTCGACCGCTGGGAGCCACTGATGCGGGCCGTCGCCGCCTGATCAGATGACCCGCCTGATCCGATGTAAGGAGAACGTCACATGCACCAGACCAAGAATGACCTGCCCTCCAACACGCGGAACGTCGCGATCGATCTGCTGAACGCGCAACTCGCGGACGCGATCGATCTTGCTCTGCTGACCAAGCAGGCACACTGGAACCTCAAAGGACCGCGGTTTATCGCGATACATGAGATGCTGGACGGCTTCCGCACCCAGATCGACGGCCACGTGGACACGATGGCGGAGCGCGCTGTGCAGCTCGGCGGCACCGCCCTTGGCACCACTCAGGCAGTGGCGAAAACCTCGAAGCTGGCGCCCTATCCTACCGACATCTACGCGATCAAGGATCACCTGCCGGCGCTGATCGATCGCTACGCCCAGGTCGCCAACGCCACACGCAAGGCAATCGATGACGCTGACGAGGCGGGCGATGCGGACACGGCCGACATCTTCACCGCGGCGTCGCGCGACCTCGACAAGGCACTCTGGTTCCTCGAGGCGCATGTGCAGGAATCGGACTGATCGTTCGTGGCTGCCATCCGGGTCGGCGTTGGCGGCTGGACGTTCGAACCTTGGCGCGGAACCTTCTATCCGCCCAAGTTGCCGCAGAAGCGGGAACTGGAACATGCGAGCCGGCAACTGACCTCGATCGAGGTCAATGGCACCTACTACGGCTCGCAGAAGCCGGCGAGCTTCATCAGGTGGCGCGACGAGACGCCCGACGGTTTCGTCTTCTCGCTCAAAGGCCCGCGCTTCACCACCAACCGTCGCGTACTGGCTGAAGCCGGATCGTCCATCGAGCGATTTCTCTCCAGCGGCGTGTTGGAGTTGAAGGAGAAGCTCGGGCCCGATCAACTGGCAGATGCCGTCGACCAAGCAGTACGACCCTGACGACTTCGCGGCTTTCCTCAAGCTGCTGCCTCCGCAGATGGATGGTCAGCAGATTCGCCACGTCGTCGAGGTCCGCCACAGGAGCTTTGCCTGCCCTGACTTCATCGCGCTGCTGCGCAACTACGCGGTGGCCGCGGTGATGGCGGACAGCGACACCCATCCGGGGCTGTACGACCCCACTGCATCGTTCGTCTACGCGCGGTTGCAAAATGCGTCGGAGCAGGAGGACGCGGGCTATGCGCCCGACGCGCTGGGCACATGGGCGAAGCGCGCGAGCATCTGGTCTGCCGGGAAGGTTCCGACGGACCTTCCCTTGCTCGCGCCGCCTGAACCAAAGCCACCGAAGTCGCGCGATGTCTTCATCTACATGATCAACGGCTTCAAACCGAAGGCACCCGCCGCTGCCATGGCGCTGATCGAGCGGTTGTCCGCATAATCGGCCGAATATTCACGCCGACGCCATCGCACGGAGATCGCCATGCCATCGACGACCTGCATCCGCAACGCCGCCTGCATCGTCGCCTGGGACGCGGCGAACCGGCGCCACGCCTATCTTATGGGCGGCGACGTCGCCTTCGCCGGCGACACGTTGACCTACGTCGGCAAGCGCTACGACGGAACGGCGGAAGAAACGATCGACGGCACCGACCTCATGGTGATGCCGGGCCTGATCGATCTGCACGCTCATCCCAGCACGGAGCCGTTCTTTCGTGGCGTGCGCGAGGAGCACGGCGTGCCCGCGATGTACATGAGCGGGCTCTACGAGCGCTCGGTCGCGTTGCAGCCGGATGCTGACGCGCGCAAGGCCGGCAAGCAGGTGGCGTTCTGCGAGATGCTGCTGTCCGGCATCACCAGCGTCGCCGACCTGTCCGGCATCGACGAGGGCTGGATCGATCTGGCGGCGCAGAGCGGCCTGCGCGTGTTCCTCGCACCCTCCTACGCCTCTGCGCGCTGGCATCTGGAGAACGGCTGGGCGCTGCAATACCGCTGGGACGAGACCGCCGGTCGTCGCGGACTCGACGCGGCCCTGGCATTGATCGAGCAGGCCGCCGCGCATCCGTCCGGTCGCCTGTCGGGCATCGTCTCGCCCGCGCAGATCGACACCTGCACGACCGATCTGCTGCGCGACAGCTTCGCCGCGGCAGAAGCGCGCGACGTGCCGCTGACCGTGCATTGCGCGCAGAGCGTCAACGAGTTCCTGGTCATGGTCGACCGCCACGGCAAGTCGCCAGTGCAGTTCGCGCGCGACCTCGGCATCCTGTCACCGCGTACCGTGCTGGGGCACGCGATGTTCATCGACGAGCATTCATGGGTGCGCTGGCATACCCACAGCGATCTCGGAATTCTGGTCGATACCGGCACCAGCGTCGCGCATTGCCCGTCGCCGTTCGCCCGCTACGGCCACACGCTGGAGGATTTCGGCCGCTATCATCGCGCCGGCGTCAATCTCGGCATCGGCACCGACGTCGCCCCCCACAACGTCATCGAGGAGATGCGGCTGGGCGCGATCCTGGCGCGTGTGGCGGCGCGCGACATCACCACGACCAGCGTGGCCGCGCTGTTCCATGCCGCGACGGTGGGCGGCGCTGCCGCGCTGAAACGACCCGATCTCGGCCGCCTGACCGCCGGCGCGAAGGCCGACCTGGTGCTGGTCGATCTGGCCAATCCATGGATGCGGCCGGCGCGCGATCCGCTGCGCTCGCTGGTGTTCACCGCCGCGGACCGCGCGGTGCGCACGGTGTTCGTGCACGGCGCCAAGGTGATGGATGCTGGTCACGTGCTGACCATGGACCACGAAGCCGCTCTGGCCGCGGTCGCCGAAGGTCAGCAGCGCATGCTGCGCGACGCGCCATCGCGGGACTGGGCGCATCGGACGGCAGAACAGATCTCCCCGCTAAGCCTGCCGATGTTGACCTAACTCAACTTCCCCATCCCTCGCGGGAGGGGGTCAGGGGGAGGGGGAAGCCCGTACCACAAATCCTCCTCGGCTGGGCACTGATGAAAAGGCAGTGTGCCGCCTGCGTGATCCATTGCATGGCAGCAGGATCAAGATGATCGAAGCCGCGTTGCGGGCTTTGGGCAAGCGACTGAAGGTCTCCGCGCGCGGTGGCGTAGCAGGATACCTTCGCTTGATTTCAGTTTAGAGCCATAGTCGCCACCCACTTACGGGGAACGCGCCTGCGGCAGCAGGCCCACGACATCAAGCAACGACACGGCAAAATCGGCGCCGGCGAGGATCCGAGCGTCGGTTACCGAAATGAGCTTAAGGCTGACATAGACTTTGCCGAAACCTACCGCATATGTGCCCGTTACGATTGCGGCGGCATTGGGCGGCGGCATGAGTGCAAGCCGGTTTCGTGCAAGCATGAACTCGCCTTGTTTTTTGATGAAGCTGACGGCACTGCGAAGTCGCATCTCGGATGCACTATGCCCGTCCTGCACAAGGCGCGTGCGGATCATATCCGCCACGATATTGCCCAACGCGGAGCTGGTCTCGATGTCCTGAACGTCTGAAATGGTTGCGACAACCAGCGGCGTACTCGCACCCACATCGGGAGCGCCCGCGAGAAGGATGTCAACCGCACGATATGTGAGCGTGCCAAGGTCGCCTCGATTGGCGGGCGAAGCACCCGACGTCACTGAACTGTCTGCTGGCGCCTGCGTATCGCCACACCCAGCCACCGCAAGAGCCAGCGATACCGCAATGCAACGAAGCAGCACTGTTCCACGCCGCGCCATCATGGGTCGTAGCGGATTGCACGGCTTCTCAGCGGCAGTCCATCAGTCCATGACGAAAGAGGACTCAAGTTCGTGCTCTTGGCGTAGAGCGGGATGTCAGGCGTCCGAATATAGACTGGATCCTGAAGCCTCATGATCACCCGATCATTGGTGACGATCGTTGCTTCCCATACGGCTTCAGCGTTCATCGTCGGCGTGAGAGCGATAGCCGCATCGTAAAGGACGCCAAGGCCGGCTGCCGTGAAGGCAGCAGCGTTCGCTGCAGTCCACGTCGACATCGGCATCGATGCGCCAATGACGATCCCTGGAACCGCGGTCACTGCAGCCAGAGTTCCGCCAAGACCGGGCGGCTTGTCACGCGGGCCCCAGCGAATGAAGTTGACGTCCAGGTTCACAACAGTCGCCCCAGTCGGGCTCCGAGCGACCTCCGCTCCAGCCTGAAGAGCCTCACGCTCCAATTCTGCTGCCACCGCGCTGATGAAAGCTGAGTCCGGCGCCTGGACTCGAATGAACACCGGCTTTGTTGGTGCAGCGGCCGTTGGTACAGGCTGCATGGTGCCTGGCAGAAGACCGAGCGACGTCATGCCCGAGGCAATTTGCTTCGCAACGTCATTCCAGTCCCGAATGGTGTTTTCACTGCTCTGAAATGCCGGGGCTTTCAGAGTGACCGCCGGCTGGTTGCAGCCCGCCAGAAGACCGGCAACAGCGATCAGGCAAAGCGTGACATGGCTTCGCATTTCGGGCCTCAGCCCCCCGCCAAACTCGGTGAATCCGACCATAGTGAATGTCGCGCCTGTCAGTTTTGCCGCCGCAGCCCCGGACCGTGTCGACGTCTCCGGGGTCAGCCAGAGGCGCGGGCGCAGTCTCGCTGGCGGAGATGATGGCGGACAATGATTAACGATCTCTATCGTTGAGCGAATTTCTCAATCGTTCGCTTTTGCGCTGTCACGGTAGGGCACGGTGTGCCTTTGCGCTCGCTCGTTAACAAATCGCGAGCTTCTCTCTGCGACATTTGATTGGTCGATGAGGTCGCGCTGTTGCGTCCAAGTCAACAGAAGCTTTGACCCCGGCTACGGGATTATGAAATGGAGCTCACAAGGCTGTTCATCGCCGCGGTGCTGCTCCTGGCCATCTCGGCTTGTGATGGCGGCCAGAGCGAACACTCAAGTCGGATTGCACTGGACTGCATCCATGATGATCAGGCGATTTGCGCAGTGGTCATCGCTGTCAAGAACAGGCTGCCAGACCTGCCAAGGCATGAGTTGCCACCCCAATCCGAACAGGTCGTGCTGGACGTGGCAGCGATCCTAAGCGGCATGCAGAGACCAGGTGTGCCCGTACGCAGCGCGGCCCTTCAGCGCATGATACCATAGCGCAGGTGAACGGAACGGAGGCGAGTGCCGGTCACGCTTGGTTCAGCTCGATCAAACTCCGCCGGATCTTCCGCCCCCGCTCCACCTTGTCCTCAATGTACTCCGCATCCCCCCAGCGCACCGCGCGCGACATCGCCTGCGCGTCCTCGACGAACCGCGCCAGCATCTCCAGCAGCGCCTCGCGATTGTTGAGAAAGATGTCCCGCCACATCACCGGATCGCTCGCGGCGATCCGGGTAAAGTCGCGGAACCCCGACGCGGCGAACTGCAGCACCGCCTGCCGGCTCTCATCGGCCAGATCGTCGGCGGTGCCGCAAATGGTGAACGCGATCAGGTGCGGCAGATGCGAAACGATCGCCAGCACCCGGTCGTGATGTCCTGGCTCCATCCGCTGCACCATCGACCCGCAGCGCCGCCAGAATTCCTCCACCCGAGCCACCGCCGCCTCATCCGTGCCGGGGGGCGGTGTCAGCAGTGTCCAGCGGCCCTCGAACAACGTCGTGAACCCGGAATCCGGCCCCGAGTACTCAGTCCCGGCCACCGGATGTGCCGGCACGAAGTGCACCCCTGCCGGCACCAGCGGCCCTACGTCGCGGATCACCGACTGCTTGGTCGAGCCCACATCGGTCAGCACCGCGCCCGCATCAAGCCGCGGCGCGATCGCGGCGGCGATGTCTGCGAACGCCCCGACCGGCGCGCACAGCATCACGCAGTCGGCGCCGGCTACCGCGCACGCGGGATCCGCCTCGATCCGGTCGGCAAAGCCCAGCTCCCGCACCCGCTCCAGCGTCTTCGCAGTCCGCGCGGTCACCACCACCTCGGCCGCAAGGTCACCACGCTCGCGGGCAATGCGAGCCACGGAACTGCCGATCAGGCCAATGCCGATCAGCGCCAGGCGCCGGAACAGCGGCTCAGACATGCGACACCTATCCCCGGGCCTGACCCGGGGACATGAACTCCGTCACGGTGGCGATGACGATGTCCACCTCTTCCGCGGTGCCGACCGTGATGCGCAGGCAATGCGGCAGGCCATAGCCGCCGACCGGTCGCGCAATCACACCGCGCGAGCGCATGAACCCATCCGCCGCCTTGGCGCGCTCCGGTGTGCCAAAGTCGGCGAGCACGAAATTGCCCTCCGATGGCCAGACCTTGACTCCAGCCGCCGTCAGGCCCGCTGCCAGCTTTGGCCGGTATTCGGCGTTGTGCGCACGGCCCTTCTCCACCCACCCAGGCTCCGCCAGTGCCGCAATCGCCGCCGCCTGCGAGGCGAGCGTGACATTGAACGGCTCGCGGACCCGGTTGAACACATCGATCACCGCGGGCGGCCCGTATGCCCAGCCGACCCGCATGCCGCCCAGGCCAAAGATCTTGGAGAACGTGCGCAGCATCACGGTGTTGTCGCCGGCATCGACCAGCCGGACGCCAGGATCGTAGTCCGGCCGCTCGATGTACTCGGCATACGCAGCGTCGAGCACCAGCAGCACTTCGGGAGGCAGGCCGGCACGCAGCCGAGCCACCTCCGCATACGGCAGCATGCTGCCGGTCGGGTTGTTCGGGTTGGCAAGGAACACCAGCCGCGTCGTCGGCGACACCACCGCCAGCATTGCATCGACGTCCGCGGTCAGGTCGCGCTCGGGCGTCTTGATCACCCGGCTGCCCGCATAGGTTCCGGCGATGAAGTAGATGGCGAAGCCATGCGCGCTCATGACGATGTCGCGCCCGTGTCCGCCATAGGCGAGGCAGAGCTGGTAGATCAGATCATCCGACCCCGCGCCGCAGACGATCCGCGCCGGGTCCAGCTTGAACCGCGCGCCGATCGCTCGACGCAGCTCGGTGGCGTCGCCATCCGGATAGCGATGCAGTTCTTCCGCCGCACGCTTGTACGCCTCCTGCGCGCCCGGCGGCACGCCGAACGCTCCCTCGTTGGACGACAGCTTCAGCACCCGGTTGATCCCGGGCACGCTGGACTCCCCGCCGACATACGGAGAGATGTCGAGGACTTCGGGACGCGGACGAGGGGCGGTCATGCGGCTGCTCCGGTTTCCGGGATGGCGTAGGCACCGACCACCACCGGCCGGCACAGCACATCCAGCGTGTCGAGCCGAGGGTCGTCGTCGGCCAGGAAGCCATCGACATCCGCCAGGGCATAAGCGACCGGCGCACCCGGCTCGCGGTGCAGAATAACCTCGCCGGGCGCGAGGCCAGCCGAGGTGAGTGCTGCGGTCAGCCGAGCGCGGCTCACGTCCTGACCCAGCTCCAGACCCAGCAAAGAGCGGTCGCGTCCGCTGGTGTCCGGTTCCGCCGCGGCGACTACAAGCGCCTGCACAGTAGGCGCCCCTTCGGGACGAGGCGCCCAGAACGGCAGCCGCGCCACTACATGAATTCGCCCCGTGTCCTCCCGCAGCAGCGCAGTCCACCACGCGCCGCCCGTCGCATCGCTCTCCGACGGCATCGGCAGCACCGCCACCGCGGCGGTCCCGTTGCTCACATCGGCCAAAGCCTGGGTCGGCCTGCCATAGGCGTGCAGCGGCGTCAGCGCGCCGAAATGCTCGCGTGCGGCCTGGGTAAATCCGGCCCCGGCCCCCGGCTCGCATACAGCCATCGTGAAGGGTCCCTGCATCGCCGTGGTCCCTGCCAGCAGCTCGCGCCAGATGCGCACGATTGCCTGCGCGGGCAATGTTCCGCTGTGCTGTCGCAGCAGGCGGCGGAGCATCGAGGCCTCCCGGCCGGGACGATAGGCGCCACGCTTGCCGGAGCGCGCCACCCGCTCCACCACACCCGCGCGCTGCCTCAGCAACGCATGCAGCGTATCGTCGATCCCATCCAGTTCGGCGCGCAGCGCGGCGAGGCCGCCAGGCCAGCCATCCTGCAGTGGTGGTTCCTCCGCCGTGGTGGCGGGAGCGGACGGCGCGTCGAGATGAGCGGAACTGGGCATGATCCTGGGCCGGTCGAGGGGCGGAACAGATAGCCGAAGCAGGCTGGTGTGCAAACAGGAGCCGCCCCGCCAGTTGCGACCGACCGGGACCCGTCCTATGCAAATGCGGGATGGATACGTCGATCGCACTCGCCGCCACCGAACACAGCCCCAGCTTCACTTTCCCCGAGGGGATGACGCTGGACTGCGGCGCGCGGCTGTCGCGCATGACCGTGGCGTATCGCACCTATGGCACGCTGAATGCGGCACGCTCAAATGCCGTGCTGGTCTGTCATGCGCTGACCGGCGATCAGTATGTCGCCGAGACGCATCCCGTCACCGGCAAAGAGGGCTGGTGGGACATCGTCGTTGGGGCCGGCCGGCCGATCGACACCGACCGCTACTTCGTCATCTGCTCCAACGTGCTCGGCGGCTGCATGGGCTCGACCGGCCCGCGCAGCCTGCGCGACGGCCAGGTCGGTCCGTGGGGCACCGACTTCCCACCGGTCACCATCCAGGACATGGTCCGCGCGCAGAAGATGCTGATCGATCACCTCGGCATCACACGGCTGTTCGCGGTGATGGGCGGCTCGATGGGCGCAATGCAGGCCCTGCAATGGGCGGCGAGCTACCCCGACGCCGTGTTCGCCGCCCTGCCGATCGCCGGTGCGGCCTATCACTCGGCGCAGAACATTGCATTCCACGAGGTGGGTCGGCAGGCGATCTTCGCCGATCCGGACTGGCAGGGCGGCCGCTACTGGGCGAGCGGGCGAATCCCGGCGCGCGGCCTGGCGGTGGCGCGGATGTGCGCGCACATCACCTACCTGTCGGAGGAGGCGCTGACGCGGAAATTCGGCCGCCGCCTGCAGAACGCACCGAAGGACCCGAGCGAGGCGATCGGGCTGTTCGGCGAGATGTTCGAAGTGGAGAGCTACCTGCGCCACCAGGGCTCCACGTTCGTCCAGCGGTTCGACGCGAATTCGTACCTGACGATCACCCGGGCGATGGACTACTTCGACCTGGCGGCGGACTACCAAGGCGATGTGGCGAATGCGTTCCGCGGGACGAAGACGCGGTTCCTGCTCGTGTCGTTCACCTCGGACTGGCTGTTTCCGACAGCCGAGAGCCGTACGATCGCGCGTGCGCTGAACCGCGCGGGGGCGAATGTGTCGTTCGTGGAAATCCCCACCGACAAAGGGCACGACGCCTTCTTGCTGGACGAGCCGGATTTCCACCGCACATTGGCGGGCTTCCTTGCGGGTTGTGCCGTCCATGCAGGGCTCGAGGGGTAGGAGTTCCAAACCCGCCTGGCGGCGGACCCGCGACGGACGAAACGGTACTCGTCATGGCCGACGAAGGCCGGCCATCCACGTCTTCCCTCGATGCGCGCGGCAGCTCCTCATGAACCCCTGACCTGCGGACCCATGTGCTGCCGGCGATGCTCGATGGCGAACACGTTGCTGTATAGCTGCGCCACCCATTGCCGACCTTCCATCGTCAATTCGAGGTATCGAATTGCATCGCCGATGTACGGTTCAACCTTGTTCCAGAAGAACCGGGGATACTGCTCGGCCAGGTCCGCCGGCGTGGCATAACCCAGCTTTTCATTGATCCCTATTTCCGCGAACTCATGGAACAGCGCATTGAGCTTGCGCGGATACAGCGGGTCCGCCAGTTGTCCGATGAGATCGGCCGCGCGCAACAGACCAGCCTCCGTGTCGGTCTCGGCGTAATCCTCGTCGTTCGGGATCGGGAAGCGGGTGAGCTCGATCGCTCTGGCGATCCGCTCACCGTCGATCATGGAATGACCGGCAAAGCGTCTCAGGACCACGCTCTTCGAGCGATAAACATGATAGGGCGCCAGGAACGCGTCCGAGGCGCCACGCGGCAGAGCAACCGTATTGCCCGTGTCATCGATGACCTGCCGTTCGCCGCTGTCCCCGGCGCAGACGTCGCGCAGATATCCGACATCGTGCGCGAGGGCTGCAATTATGAAATGCAGCCAATCGTCAGGCGATATGTCCTGCCTCAGGCGAAGTCCACGTAGAATATCCTGCGCCACCAATGTCACGAGCGCCGTGTGTTCCGCGCTATGATACAGCGCATCGCTGGTGGCGAGTCGCTCGATGACAAGCCGCCCCGCTTCATCGATCTCGGCCGCGATCCGCGCGTCGCCCCCGCCGAAGCTGCGCCGGAATACGCCGGAGAGCCTCTGACCGAGCTCATCTGCCAGGAGCGTCGCCGTATTCAGCATGTGCGGTTCCTCCGGCCGGGATGTTCCAGGGTGGCGCGTGCCGGCCACCAAAGTCTGCAACGAGGCGTGCCGTCGCTCAAGCCGTCGCGATGCGTGCGGCTTCACATCCACCACAGGCGGGACTAGCCTGAAATTTCTGCGATGATCTCTACCTTTGCGGCAACCGAGGAGCGTCCCATGCAGGAAAAACTGATATCCGCCGACAACCACATCGATCTCACCTATTGTCCGCCCGACCTCTGGTCCGAGCAGGCGCCCAAGCAGTGGCGCGACACTGCGCCGCGCACCGAGGAACGCGACGATGGCCTGCATTGGGTCGTCGACGGCCAGGACAAGGGAATGTGGAACGGCGTCGGCCCGGGCTTCCTGAAGTATCAGAAGGGCACGTTCCACCACGTCGATGAAATGAAGGACGCTGGTTTCGAATGGGACTATCGCCGCGGCGCCAAGCCGCGTCCGACGACGCCGGAAACCCGTATCACCGACCTCGACAAGGACGGTGTCGCGGCCGAGGTGGTGTACGGCTGCATCATGATCAACGAGATGATCGCCGACACGACGATGCGCGACTGGGCCGACGCGGTTTACAACGACTGGGTGGCCGACTTCGCCAGGAAAGCCGATCCCAACCGCGTGTTTCCGCTCGCAATCGTGCCGAACAGCGATCCCAAGTCGGCGGCGGCCGAGGTGCGGCGTTGCGCCAAGATTGGTCTGCGCGGCGGCGATCTTGCGTTCAAGCGCATGGGTATCCCGCTGTGGCACCACGACTGGTACGCGCTGTGGGAGGCGAGCGCCGAATGCCACTTCCCGATCTCGTTCCACTCCACCGGCTTCAAGGCGGCCCGCGCGCCCGACACACCAGAGATGGAGAAGGAATACGCGATCCAGTACCGCCTGGTGCGCTCGGCGCTGTTCCAGACCGACACGATGGAGGTCCTGGTGTCTCTGCTCGCCTCCGGCGCCTGCGAGAAATACCCCGACTTTAACTTCGTCCTCGGCGAATCAGGCGTGACCTGGCTACCGTACATCTTCGACCGCCTCGACACCGAGTATCATGACCGCGCCCGCAGTCTCGGCTTCAAGCTGAAGCCCAGCGACTACTTCCGCCGCCAGGGCTATGTCACGTACCAGCAGGACAAGTTCCTCGAACCGATCGTGCCGCTGATCGGCGAGGACAACATCATGTGGGGTTCGGATTACCCACACCCTGACTCGCTATGGCCCGACTCGCACAACGTGCTCGCCGAAAATCTCGCCGCCTTCACGCCGACCGTGCGTCGCAAGATCGTCCACGATAACGTCGCCCGGCTCTACGGTCTGAACTAGCTCACGTCTCCCCGGCCGCTCGGCGGGCTGTCATGAATTCCTCCCAGTGCAGCCCGTCGAACAGGCTCGGATGCAGGCCGGCGATATCCACGCCCTCGAGGCAGCGCACGTTCACGCTGACGCCATCAGGCTTCGACCGCGGCGTGTAGAACGAGTGGATGCCGCAGTGCCGGCAGAACGTGTGCTTCGCCACGCCGGTGCCGAACTTGTAGGTGGCAATCGCGTCCGCGCCGCGCAACAGCTCGAACTGCTCGAGCGGCACCACCATGTGCACGATCCCCTTCATCGTGCAGACCGAGCAGTTGCACACCGAGACATCATCCAGGTCGCCCTGGACGCGAAACCTCACCTGGCCGCAGTGGCAGCCACCCTCATAAGTCACAAGCATATCACGGCTCCGATTGGTTCAGATCAGACCTTCAGGACTTCGGCGCCTTCCGCCGGTTCCAGCTCGCAGGCATTCACCGTCATGCACAGCATGGCATAGTAACCGATCGCGCCGGTAAGCTGGATGAACTCATCGTCGCCGAACCGCTTGCGCATCGCACTCGCCGTCGCATCGTCGATCCGGTGCTTGCGCAGCAGTTGGCGGGTGAAATCGACGATCTGCGCATCCTCGGCCGGAATGCCGCGTGAGTGGTTCTCGCGTATCGCGGTGATCGTCGATTCCGCCACGCCGAGACGCCGCGCACCGCCGCTCTGCGCCCCCCAGACATACATCGCCTCGTATTCGCGCGCGACCGTCATCGCCGCGAGCACGCGCACGCGCATATCGAGCGAACCTTCAAATCGGACATACGCCCCGAGATGCGCAACGCGACCTGCGATCTCCGGCGAGTGCAGGAACATGGTGAACGGTCCCTGCACCGCGCCACGGCTCGCGACGATCGCGTCGAAGACGGCGTGGTCCTTCGCGGGAACCTGATCCTTGCTGGTGATGTAGGAGAGTTTGGCCATGATTTCCTCCTTGTCGACCTGTCATTTGCGAGGAGCGAAGCGGTCCCGGACGCGATCCGGGAAGCAATCTCCATCAGGCGCGAGCACCGCCAACACTCGCGAAATACAGCTTCGGATCAGCCGCGCGCACATGCGCCTCCGGCAGCCCCAGCTCGCGACGCACGATGTTGGTGCCCTCCACCATCGAGACGCACTTGTAATGCGCGATCCGCCGGCTCAGCCCCTCGCGGCCGAAGCCGCAGTCCGTCGTGATCACCAGCCGCTCCGCCGGAATGAACTCCAGCGCGCGTCGGATCAGTCCCGCCACATATTCCGGCGGTTCCACCACGGTGTTGCAATGGTTCACCACGCCGATGCCAATCTTCTTGTCGGTCTTGTACTTGCCGAACAGATGCAGGTCGCGCCCGTCGCTGCTGGCGCATTCGAAGGTGATCACATCACCGTTCAATTGCAGCAGATACGGCATCGCACGCTCGTAGCTCGGCACCTCCCAGTACACGCGCTGCTGGTTCGGATTGCCCCAGCACGTGTGCACCCAGATCTCCGCATTCACCCCGACAAGCTGCCGGTTGAACGCCTCGGTGAGAAACTCCAGCTCCGCCTCGGTGCAGTCCGGCCTTAGCGAACGACCGTGGTGCGGCGGCTCCTCCACCTGGATCAGCGGACATCCCGCATCCGCCATCTCGCGGAACTCGGCGTTCATGATGTCGCAGAGATCCAACACAAGCTGCTTGTCGTCAGGGTAGAACTCGTTCCACAGCATGCTGGCCAGTGCCGGTGCACAGATCGCGCCGAACTTCACCGGACGATCGGACATGCGCTGCGCCACTTGCCAGATCGCAGTGTATTCCAGCGGGCCGCGCTCCAGCTTGTGCTTCACCACGCCAGGCTGGTACGCCTCCTGCACCTCCCACAGGATCTTGCCAGGCCGCAAGCCATGCCGGCTCATCCAGCCGCGCGACGTGTCGCGATGGCCCTCGACGCCGAGGATCCGCTCGATCGGATAGAAGAACCACGACTTGCCCCCGACCGCGAGATCGAACCGGCTGTCGCCATCAGTGACGATGTCGAGGCCGGCCGCCTCCTGCGCGTTGATGACCGCCGCGACGGCATCCAGGTACTGTTCGCGGAACAGCGACTCGCCCAGCGCCGACTTGAACGATCGTCCGTCGAGGCTGAGATCGAACCACAGCGGACGCGGATACGATCCGGTGATCGCCGTGGGCAGCATCAGGTTCTGCGTGACTGACAGCATGGCGCCCTCTCAATCGAACATCAGCACGGTGCGCGCGACCTCGCCGGCCTTCATCGCGCGGAATGCTTCGTTGATATCGCCCAGGTGGCCGCGCCGGCTGATCATCGAATCCAGATCCAGCCGGCCCTGCCGATAGAACTCGAGATAGTTGGGGATGTCGGTGCGGAACTGGTTGGACCCCATGCGTGACGTCTGCACCCGGCATTCCGGCCTGATCGCCATCCACGGGAATTCGATCGTCGCATCCGGCGGCAGCACGCCGACAATTGTCGCGGTGCCGCGCACGGCCAGCGATTCGATCGCCTGGCGGCACAGTGACGCGACACCCACCGCCTCGAACGCATGATCGACACCAAGCCCCTTGGTCAGCGCGCGCACCGCCTTCACCGCGTCGTCCTGCGTGCTGTTCACGGTGTGCGTGGCGCCGACGCCCTTCGCCATCTCGAGCTTTGCATCGAACATATCGACCGCGATGATCTGTCGCGCACCGCCGATCCGTGCACCCTGCACGATCGACAATCCGACACCGCCGCAGCCGAACACCGCCACCGTCTGTCCCGCCTGCAATCGCGCGCTGCGCAGCGCCGCGCCAACGCCGGTCAGCACACCGCAACCCACCAGTGCCGCGCGATCGAGCGGAATCTCCGGCTCGATGCGCACCAGCGAATTCTCATGCAACAGCATATGTTCGGCGTAGCTGCCGATCGCGGCGAAGGTGCGGAACGGCTGGCCACTCTGCGATACGCGCGGCGTTGCATTTTCATCGCGCGCGACAATGCCGCCGGTGCAGACATTCGGATGACCGCTCAGACATTGCGGACAGGTGCCGCAGAAACCGGACAGGCAGGCCACGACGTGATCGCCCACCCGCATCGTGGTGACATCGGCCCCCACTGCCTCCACAACGCCTGCCCCCTCATGACCCAGCACGAACGGTCGATCGAGCGGGAAGCGGCCGTTGCCATCCACCACGTGCAGGTCACTGTGACAGACGCCTGTGGCAACCGTGCGCACCAGCACCTCGCGGCCCCAGGGCTTGTCGATCTCGACTCGTTCGATGGTCAGCGGCTCATGCGTCTTGCGGAAGACGGCAGCGGACATTTCCATGACGGTTGCCTTGTCACGTTTCGTGACACATTAGCGGCGCACGCCATGCGGTGCCAATGGGCTGGGAATATTGCCTTGCCCATCGCGTCATGCTCACGTCCGCCCGACGCACCGGCTTTCTCGGAGCACGCTCGCCATGATCAAGCTTACCGTCAATGGCATTTCGCACACCGCCGACACCGATCCCGACACCCCGCTGCTGTGGGTCATCCGCGAGTGGCTCGGCATGACCGGCACGAAATACGGTTGCGGCATCGCACAGTGCGGCGCCTGCACCGTGCATATCGACGGTGTCGCGACGCGATCCTGTCAGGTGCCGGCGGGCTCGGTGGGCGATGCGAAGATCACCACCATCGAGGGCCTGTCACAAGACGGTCTCAGCCATCCGGTGCAGGTCGCCTGGCTCCAGCACGACGTGCCGCAATGCGGCTACTGTCAGTCCGGCCAGATCATGGCTGCCGCCGCGTTGCTGAAGACAAATCCCAAACCCAGCAACGACGACATCGACAACGCCATTACGAACATCTGTCGCTGCGGCACCTATCAGCGCATCCGCGAGGCCATCCACACCGCCGCCTCACTCGGCGGCAAGGCATAGGGAGGCGGACATGAGCAACCGGCTTGCACTCCGTCGCCGTTCCTTCCTCGGCTCCGTTGCCGCCCTGAGCGGTGGCGTCGCACTCGGCTGGCACGTTCCGGCTTTCGCGCAGAGCGGCGGACAGGAACTTGGCATCTGGGTGGTCGTCAGCCCGGATGACACGACTGTCGTGCGCATCGCCCGATCCGAGATGGGGCAGGGCACGTTCACGGGGCTCGCGCAGCTCGTCGCCGATGAACTCGATGCCGACTGGAAGCATGTGCGCGCCGAATATGTATCGCCCGACGAGAACCTGGCGCACAAGCGCGCCTGGGGCGACATGTCGACCGGCGGCAGTCGCGGCATTCGCGGTTCGGTGGATTACGTTCGCAAGGGCGGCGCCGCGGCTCGCGCCATGTTGATCGAGGCGGCGGCACAGCGCTGGAACGTGCCTGTGGCGGAATGCACGGCGGCCAACAGCGTGCTCACCCATACACCGAGCGGCCGCACGTTGCGTTATGGCGAGGTTGCGGCGGATGCGGCCAAACTTCCCGTGCCGACCGAGGTGAAGCTGAAGACGCCGGCGCAGTGGACCATCATCGGCAAGCCCGTGAAGCGGCTCGATACGGTCGATAAACTGTCCGGCAAGCAGGTGTTCGCCATCGACGTGCAACTGCCCGACATGCTGAACGCGGCCATTGCGCAGTGTCCGGTGTATGACGGCAAGCTGAAGTCATTCGACGCCGACAAGATCAAATCGATGCCCGGCGTGCGGCAGGTCGTCGCCGTGGGCGACAATGCGGTCGCCGTGGTGGCCGACAAATGGTACCAGGCGAAGACCGCGCTCGCAGCACTGCCGATCGTCTGGGACGAAGGCGCCAGTGCCACTGTCGACAGCGCACAGATTGCCACTCTGCTGAAAGGCGGCCTCGATGCCAAGGAAGCCGCGCTCGGCCAGAAGCACGGCGACGTCGAGGCGGGGCTCGCCGGCGCGGGGAAGGTGATCGAGGCAGTATACGCCGCGCCGTTCCTCGCCCACGCCACGATGGAACCGATGAACTGCACGGCGAAATTCGCCGACGGCAAGGTGGAGATCTGGGTGGCGTCGCAGAACGGCGACGCCTCGCTCGCCGCGGCAGCCGAGGCCGCAGGTGTAAAGCTTGGCGACGTGAAGGTAAACAAGCTGCATCTCGGCGGTGGCTTCGGACGGCGTGGCCAGCAGGATTACACGCGCCAGGCCGTGCTGATCGCGCAGCAGATTCCGGGGCGTCCGGTGAAGCTCATCTGGTCCCGCGAAGAGGACACGACGCACGACTTCTACCGCCCCATTACGCAGTGCAAGCTGCGCGCCGGGCTGGACGCAAGCGGCAATGTGGTTGCGCTGCATGCGCGGCTATCGGGACAGTCGATCCTCGCATACCTGATGCCGTCGCGCATGGAGAACGGCGTCGACATGATTGCGTTCCAGAGCTGGACCAAGGAGGAGTTCGGCTACAGCGCCATCCCCAACCTGCTGATCGATCACGCGGTGCGCAACACGCATGTGCCGGTCGGTTTCTGGCGTGGTGTGAACACCAACCAGAACGCGATCTACATGGAGTGCTTCATCGACGAGGTGGCGCACGCGGCTGGCAAGGATCCGCTGGAATTCCGTCGCACGCTGCTGGTGAACAGCCCGAAGCACCTCGCGGTGCTGAACGCGGTCGCGGCTAAGGCCGAATGGGGCAAGCCGCTGCCGCAGGGCGTGTTCCGCGGCATTTGCCAGAACTACGGCTACGGCAGTTATACCGCTGCGGTTGCCGAGGTGTCGGTGTCGCCGCAGGGCGAGCTGAAGGTGCACCGCA
Source organism: uncultured Alphaproteobacteria bacterium (assembly GCA_963818775.1). Taxonomy (GTDB): domain Bacteria; phylum Pseudomonadota; class Alphaproteobacteria; order Acetobacterales; family Acetobacteraceae; genus JAMXLO01. Next base: position 352,624 of record CAWFUF010000024.1, read on the forward strand.
TCGTGGCGGCGACCGATCCCGGCTACGCGGTCAATCCGCAGCAGATCGAGGCGCAGGTGCAAGGCTCGTTCGTGTTTGGCCTGAGCGCGGTGCTGTTCGGCGAGATCACCATCGACAAGGGCCGCGCGGTGGAGACCAACTTCGACACCTACCCGGTGATGCGCATCGCCGACATGCCGAAGGTGGACACGATCATCGCGCCGTCCGGCGGCTTCTGGGGCGGCGTCGGCGAACCGACGATCGCCGTGGCGGGACCGGCGGTTCTGAATGCGATCTTCGCCGCGACCGGCAAGCGCGTTCGCTCATTGCCGCTGCGGCTGACCGATCTCGCGCACGCATGAGGGCTGGCGGTGTCGTTGTGCTGGCGGTGATGGTGGGCGCCGCGGCGCCTCCGCCCGGTGCGTCGAGCTGCTCGGGCTGCCATGGCGGCGTGTCACCGGTGCCGGTGCTGGCGGGTCGCAAGGCCGGCGATATCATCGCGGCGATGGACGCGTTCCGCACCGGCGTCCGACAGGCCACCGTGATGGACCGGATCGCCAAGGGTTTCACGCCCGACGAGACGGCCGCGATCGCAGGATGGTGGGCGGAGCAGAAGTGATGCGGGTAGCACCCCCTCCCCACGCCCCCCTCCCGCAAGGGGAGGGGGAGCACGCACCTTCCTCCCCCACCCCTTGCGGGAGGGGGCCGGGGGGAGGGGGCGCAACCCGACGCGCGATCCTGCAAACCACCCTTCTGTCGCTGCCCTTCATCGCCCGCGCGCAGACCGCGCCACGTGTCATAGTGATCGGCGGCGGTTTCGGCGGTGCCACGGCGGCCCGCTTCCTCCGCCGCGCCGACCCACATATCGACGTCGTGCTCCTTGAACCCAACGCCACCTTCATCGCCTGCCCATTCAGCAACGAAGTGATCATTGGCGAACGCGACATCGCCGCCCAGCGCTTCACCTACCAGGGCGTCACCGCCGCCGGCGTCCGCGTCATGCCGGCTGCCGCCACGGCCATCGACCCCACCCGCCGCAGCGTCACGTTCAGCGGCAACCAACTGAACTACGATCGCCTGATCCTCTCTCCCGGCATCGACATCGCCTGGGGCGCACTGCCCGGCTACGACGAAGCTGCCGCGGAGCGCATGCCGCACGCCTGGAAGGCCGGCGAGCAGACCCTGTTGCTGCGACGCCAGCTCGAGGCGATGCCGGATGGCGGCGTAGTGGTGATCTCGGCGCCGGCCAATCCGTATCGCTGTCCGCCCGGCCCGTATGAGCGCGCCAGCCTCATCGCGCATTACCTGAAGACCCACAAACCCCGCTCCAAGGTCATCCTCCTCGATGCCAAGGACATCTTCTCCAAGCAGAAGCTGTTCCAGGCGGCATGGCAGTCCCTCTATCCGGGCCTGCTGGAATGGGTATCGCTGTCGGACGGCGGCAAGGTCACGCGCGTCGATCCGGCGACCAACACGTTCGAGACCGATTTCGACTCGCACAAGGCCGACGTCGCCAACGTCATCCCGCCGCAGCGTGCGGGCGCGATCGCGGCGGTCGCCGGCGTCGCGGACCGCACCGGCTGGTGCCCGATCGATCCCGCCACGTTCGAATCGAAGCTGCAGCCTGGCATCCACGTGATCGGCGATGCGGCCATCGCCGGCGCGATGCCGAAATCGGCGTTTGCCGCGAATGCCCAGGCGAAGGTCTGCGCCGAATTTGTAGCGCAGCTTCTCGCCGGCAGCACGCCGGCCGAGCCACGGCTGATAAACACCTGCTACAGCCTTGTGGCGCCTGGCAACGCCATCTCTGTCGCCGGCGTGTATCGTCCGGTGAACGGCCAGCTTACCGATATCGCCGGTGCCGGCGGCGTCAGCCCGCTGGATGCGCCAGCCGGACAGCGCACACAGGAAGCCGCCTACGCCGATGCCTGGTTCAAGACGATCACCGCTGAGACGTTCGGCTGATGCGCTGGCATTGCTGTTGAGTGCCGCGATGCTTGCTGCCGCATCCGATGCGATCGACACGCCGCTGACAGCGCAGCCAGGCGATCCGGCGCGCGGCAGGCAGATCGTCGAGAACCGCTCGCTCAGCGCCTGCCTGCTGTGCCACTCCGGTCCGTTTCCCGCGCCGCACCAACAAGGCAATGTCGGGCCACCGCTGAATGGCGTGGGCTCGCGGCTCAGTGCGGGGCAGATCCGCCTGCGGCTGGTCGATGCCAGAAAGCTGGACCCGGATACGGTGATGCCGCCCTATCATGTGGTCGACGGGCTGAACCGGGTGGGACATGCATGGCAGGATCGGCCGGCACTGAGCGCGCAGCAGATCGAGGATGTGGTGGCGTTTCTCACCACTCTGCGCACGCCATGATGCGCCGCCGCTTCCTGGTGCTGGCCGGCAGCGGCCTCATCGTGCCGCTCGCGCCGATCCATCCGGCGCACGCCACGCCGGCGCAGGTGGCCGCGCTGATCGCGCAACTTGTCGGCGACGCGGACATCCATGACGCGCGGGTAAAGCTCGATCTGCCGGTGATGGTGGAGAACGGCAATTCCGTCGGCATGACGGTGAGCGTCGACGCGCCGATGGGCGGCGTTCGCAGCATCGACGTGTTCGCCGAGGGCAATCCGCTGCCGCACGTGCTGCGCGTGCGGTTCGGTCCCCACGCCGGTGCGCCGCGTTTCACCACGCGCATCCGGCTCGCCACGTCGCAGACGGTGATCGCCGTCGCCAAGCTGTCCGACGGAAGCTGCTGGCGTGACAGCGTCGATCTGCTGGTCACGCTCGCCGCGTGCATTGATTGAGGGTGCGATGGTTCGGGTGCTGATCAACGTGCCGAAGCAGGTGAAGCGGGGCGAGCCGTTCGACGTGAAGCTGCTGATCTCGCATCCGATGGAGAGTGGTCAGCGGCACGACGACATGGGCCAGCCAATTCCACGCGACATCATCAACAGCTTCGTCTGCACCTACAATGGCGAGGACGTGCTGCGCGCCGACCTGTTCCCCGCGATCGCCGCCAATCCGTTCCTGTCGTTCGCGGTGACGGCGCAGGAGAGCGGCACGCTCGCGATGACCTTCACCGACGACCACGGCGTAGTACAGACGGAGACGGTGAGCGTCACCGTCGAATGAAGCGACATCGGGTCGTCGAGCTTTCCTCATCGAGCGGTGGACCAATCAATCGGTCAAGATCCAACTGCCGATGTCGAGTGCGGCCGCGCGCGGTGTAACATCTCCGAACGGTTCGGCTGGAGACTGCAGCGCTTTGCCACCTGGTCGAGCAGTACGAAGTTGCAGCGGTGGAGAGGGAAGCGCGCCCCACCCCTGCAGGCCGTTTCGCTGATTCTCGGGCGACTGCACGTGGAGGCGTGGCCGTGGGCTTGATCTTGATTGCCAGGGATGCCGCCTGGCAAGCCGACTTATGGATGTTCCACCTTGTTAATGGGTGGAGCGGAAATTGGGTACTGGATTGGGGCGCAATATATGCCTCGAAAACATATCTGTTGAACGGCGCCATTATTATGGCTGCCTACTGGTGGGTCTGGTTCCTGCCAGGACCCGATCAGGACCGCCGAACGAAGATAATATCGGCCCTGATCGCGGCCATCATTACCTTGATCGTAGCCCGTGCCCTGGCATCAGTTCTGCCATTTCGCCTGCGGCCACTTTCCGCTCCGGGAATCGGCTATCACGGCCCGAACCTGCCATCCGGGCAGAACATTACGGGATTCGAGGACTGGAGTTCGTTCCCTAGTGACCAGGCGGCACTGTTCTTCGCGTTGGCTGTGGGTTTGTGGCGTTGTTCCCGCCCACTGGGCGCCATCGCCATCCTCATCGCGACAATAGGTGTTTGCGCTGTCCGAGTTTATTTAGGGATACACTATCCGTCCGATGTGATCGCGGGTGCCGCGATCGGCGTGCTTTGCGTCTACGCGACGGGGCACATCGCGAGTGGTAGGCCGGCGCGAATTGTCTTGGCATTTGAACGGGATTTCCCACCGGCGTTCTATGCTGCGATGTTCCTGATCACATTCGAGATCGGTTCACTCTTCGATGACGTTCGCGAATTCATGCATGGGGTTCTGGTGGCTCTGCGAGCTTCTGGAATGCATGCCCTGAACCTGATGGGAGTTCTCGCCATGGGAGTGGGAGCCATGGCCGCAATCTCTCTGGCGGTTGGGTTGATTGTCAGGTCGCGCAGGGGCCATGCTTAGGCAATGGTCGACCGTGAAGAGCAGGCAAGAAGCCGTATGTGGCGACGGGTGGCGCGTGCGCTGTTGTCGGCTCGCGCTCGCCGTCGCCTCCACATGTGGTTTGGCGATCTTTGGGTTTCCTACTACAAGGATCGTTCCTATCTTGAGCGAGAGTTGCTTCCCGCTGTCGGGCGCCGTGGCGGCAAAGCGCTATTCGTCGGTTGTCGCAAGTATACGAGACGCTACCCTGCACTGATAGCCGCGCACGGCGCGGAATGCTGGACCATCGATGTCGATGCGACTGCTGCACGTTGGGGCGCTCCTCAACGTCATGTGACCGGCGACATCTGCAACGCGCTCAATGTTTGGCCCCCCTCGTCGTTCGACACCATCATCCTCAACGGAGTCTTCGGCTTCGGGCTCAACGGTGTGCGGGAGCAGGACGAGGCGCTGCGAGTGTGCCGCCTCCTTCTGACTGAGAACGGCTGGTTGGTCCTGGGTTGGAATTTAGACCGATCCGTCGATCCGTCAGACTTGCCGACTTTGCGAGGCCACTTCCGGTCCTCATCGTTTCCAGGCTTGGCCCAGCGCCAGGTGTTCAACAGATCGACGCACGTATTCGGCACTTTCAAGACTGCCCTTCCCGGCGCTGGATTGTCGCAGCAGAGGCCTCCGCCGATCGCCAAACTGCATGTCTTGCTCAACAGAGGATGGCGGGAAGTCGACTGCCGGCCTTCGGTCCCGGATCAAGTCGAATGATCTGGCGGCTCGCTCTCGCCAGCCTGGTGGTGCTTGCCGCGGCAGAGAAGCGTTCTGGCTATCAGGACGCCAGCCCGGAAACCCGCGCCATGCAGGACGATGATGCGAGCAACCCGGGCTTCCTCTGGGTGAAGCAGGGCGAAGCGCTGTGGTCGCAGCCCACCGGCAGCGCCGGGCGCAGTTGCGCCGATTGCCATGGCGCCGCGCCGACCTCGATGCGCGGCGTGGCGGCACGCTATCCGGTGGTGGACGCGCAGCTTGGCCGGCCGATTACCTTGGAACAGCGGATTGAGCAGTGCCGCGTCGAACGCCAGGGAACGGCGCCGGCCGAATTGGACAGCGATGCTCTGCTGGGCCTTACCGCGTATGTCGGACTGCAGTCGCGCGGGATCCCGATGCAGGTCAGCGTTGATGGTCCGGCACGGCCGTTCTACGAAGCAGGCAGGGCGTTGTTCGCCACGCGGCAGGGCCAGTTCAACCTCTCCTGCGCGCAGTGCCACGACGATCGTGCGGGGGAGCGGCTGGGTGGCAATGTCATTCCCCAGGGGCATCCCAACGGCTATCCGGAATACCGCCTGGAATGGCAGAGTATGGGTTCGCTCGATCGCCGCATCCGCGACTGCATGGTCGGTGTCCGCGCCGAACCGTTAACAGCCGATGCATTGGACCTCGCCGAACTGGAGCTGTTCCTTGGTGCGCGGGCGAATGGGCTGAAAGTGGAGACGCCGGCGGTGCGGCCCTAACGGATCAGCGGACGAACGAAGTCGTCGTGTCCCAGGTCCACACCGCGATGCCACTCGCGGCGGTGGCCGCCACCGACAGGCCGCAGAACAACGCCGCGGTGCCGAGTGGTGTCGCAGCGCCGGTGGCGAGCACGGCCAGATAGCCGATCATCGCTCCGCCGGCACAGGATGCGACCGCCGCCTCGGCGAAGCCCGCTGGTTGCACGCCGACCACCAGCGTTGATTGCGCGGCAGCAGGAGCGGCGAACAGAGGGCCGGCTAGCAGCAGAAGCGTGGCGATGCATCGTGTGCGCATGGCGCAGGATACCCGATCGCCCGTCAGAATGAAACCGAATCAGCGATCACTTGCTGGACCACGCGGATTTGCCGCTGCCCAACGGCACTGACATGCTCCAGCCGCTGCATGACGCAAAGGAGCGAGCGATGAAATTCGGCCTGATCATCCGCGGTCAGTATCCGCAGGGCGACGACATGCAGCTTCGCCTGCGCGAGGACCTCGAGGCGGCCAAGCTGGCAGAGGAGCTTGGCTACGACCTCGTCGCCAAGGGCTCGCACTACAGCTCGCATCCGTTCCAGTACATCCAGCAAATCCCGTACCTCTGTCAGGTTGCGCTGGTCGCGCCGAAGCTGCGGTTGGTCCCCGGCGTTGTGCTGCTGCCGCTGCACAGCCCGCTGCACGTCGCCGAGGAGCTGGCCTCGCTGGACGTGATGTCGGGCGGCAAGCTCGTGTTCGGTGCCGGCATCGGCTATCGCGAGGTGGAGTTCCGCGCCTTCGGCACCACGCTGAAGCAGGCCGGCCGCCGCTTCGAGGAATGCCTGACCGCGGTGAAGCGGCTATGGACCGAAGACTTCGTCACCATGCAGGCGTCGTATTTCGCGCTGGAGAACGCGAACTGCACCGTGCTGCCGGTGCAGAAGCCGATGCCGCCGGTGTGGATCGGCGCCAACATCGATGTCGGCATCCGGCGCGCAGCGCGCATGGCGGATGCGTGGTTCGTCAACCCGCACAACAAGCTGGCGACGATCGCGCAGCAGATGGAGGTGTACAAACGCGAACTCGATGCCTGCGGCAAACCGTTCCCGACCGAGTTCCCGATGGCGCGCGAGGTGTTCATCGCCCGCACCCGTTCCGAGGCGATCGAACGCGCGCGGCCTTCGCTCGAAGTGAAGTACAAGGCGTATCGCGACTGGGGTCAGGACAAGGTGATGCCCTCGTCCGATCACTTCGATCTTGACTTCGACGACCTGGTGGACGACCGGTTCCTGATCGGCTCGCCGGCCGAGGTGACCGAACAGATTCTCGACCTGCGCCGCCGCTTTGGTGTGACGACACTGATCGCCGGCGTGCACTGGGTCGGCATGCCGAAGAGTCTCGCACTGGAGCAGATGCAGTTGCTGGCCGAGGAAGTGTTCCCGGCAGTGCGCCAGGCGACATAAGCAAGCGCCGCCCCACCACCCTGTCATTGCGAGAAGCGCAGCGACGAAGCAATCTTGGTCAGGTTTGTGCGCGCATTGCATGACCGAGATTGCGTCGTTGCGACGCTCCTCGCAATGACAAGGGCTTGCATTCAACTGGAGGAAACCGGGTGAAATCGACATATCGTGCCGCGCTCGCGGCCCTGCTGCTGGGCAGCGCACTGCCTGCAGCGCGCGCTGCGCAGCCGCTGGTTATCGGCTTCGACATCGAACTCACCGGTGGCCTCGCACCAAACGGCAAGGCGGCGTTGCTGGCGATGCAGATCTGGGCCGAAGAGACGAATGCCAAGGGAGGTCTGCTTGGTCGTCCGGTTAAGTTGCTGTACTACGACGACCAGAGCAATCCATCGACCGTGCCAGGCATCATCACCAAGCTGCTCGAGGTCGACCATGTCGACATTCTGATCGGTGGCAACGGAACCAACATGCTCGCGCCGGCGATGCCGGTGATCATGCAGCGCAACCTGACACTACTCGGGCTGTTCGGACTGGATGTGAACAGCGAGTTCCACTACCCGAAGTACTTCTCGATCATCCCAGCCGGCGGACCGACGCCGAAGGAGGCGTTCTCGCAGGGCTTCTTCGCCGTCGCGGCGACGCTCGATCCGAAGCCCACCACGATTGCGCTGGTCGGCGCCGATGCGGAATTCTCCAAGAACGCGGTGGATGGAGCGCGAGCGCAGGCCAAGCGGGCCGGCTACAAGATCGTTTACGATCAGACCTATCCCCCGACCACCGCGGACTATACGCCGATCGTGCGCGCCATCCAGGCGACCAATCCGGACCTGGTGTTTGTCGGCTCCTATCCGCCCGATACGGTTGGCATGGTGCGCGCCGCCAGCGAGGCAGGATTGAAGGCCAAGCTGTTCGGCGGCGGCATGGTCGGGCTGCAGGCGACCGCGATCAAGGCGCAGCTCGGCCCGCTGCTCAACGGCATCGTCGATTACGACTTCTGGCTGCCGGTTGGTGACTTCGCATCCCCGGATGCACTGGCGTTCCTGAAGAAGTACCAGGAGAAGGCGGCCGGCGCGGGAGTGGATCTGTTGGGCTTCTACCTGCCGCCGTTTGCTTACGCCGACATGCAGGTGCTGGGGCAGGCGATCGAGGGAGCGAACAGCCTGGATCAGGACAAGCTCGCGGACTATCTGCGCACGCACACCTTCCACACCATCGTTGGCGACATCGCGTTCGGCCCCAACGGCGAGTGGACGAAGCCGCGTGTGCTGGAGGTGCAGTTCCAGGGCGTCGCGGGACATGATGTCGATCAGTTCAGGGATCCGAAGAAGGAGGTGATCCTGTGGCCGGGCGAGTACAAATCCGGTGTCCTGCGGTCTCCGTACGGCGAAGCGAAGCAATGACCTCGTGCCGCCGCGCGGCTGATTGACGCGGCCCGGACGCCGGCCGAACATCCACCTGAACGAAGCGTCGACAACAAAGGTACGCCGCCAAGGGGGCCGTCCATGACACGTCTTGCCATGACCATCGCGCTGCTGGCCTGCGCATTGCTGAACTTTGCGCAGCCTGCGGCAGCGCAGAGCAAGTACCACGAAGCCCCCGCGTTCGACGATCAGGTGAAGGCCGGCAAGCTGCCGCCAGTCGATCAGCGGCTGCCCGAGCAACCGCTGGTGGTGCCGGTGGTCGAGAAGGTCGGCGAGTACGGCGGCGTCTGGCGGCGCGCCTTCCTCGGCCCAGCCGACGCCAACAACTACGTGCGCGTCGTCTATGACGGCCTGTTCCGCTTCACCCCCGACGGCGCGGAGATCGAACCAAAGCTCGCATTGGGTGCGAAGTCATCCGAAGACTACAAGGTCTGGACGATCCTGCTGCGCAAGGGCGCCCGCTGGTCGGATGGCGCTCCGTTCACCGCCGACGACATCCTGTTCTGGTACAAGGACGTGATCCAGAACAAGGATCTGACGCCTTCCCTGCCGACCTGGATCCGCAACACCGACGGCTCGGCCGCGAAGGTCGAGAAGCTTGACGACTACACCGTGCGGTTCACCTACGACCGGCCGGCTACGCTCTTCCTGCAGGAAATGGCCAACCAGGACGGTCCCGACCTCAGCTACGCGATGTTCCTGCCGGCGCACTATCTGAAGCAGTTCAACCCTGACTACACGCCGAAGGACCAGCTCGATCATATGGCGCAGGCGTCCAGCTTCAGGTCGTGGACCGAGTTGTTCGCCCAGAAGGCCACGCCGACGTCGAACCCGGAGCGTCCGACGATGGCCGCATGGATGCCGGTATCGCGGGTGAGCGATCCGGTGTTCACCATACGGCGCAATCCCTACTACATCGGCGTCGACAAGGACGGTAATCAGCTGCCCTACATCGACGAGGTGCGCTTTACCTACTTTGCCGACCAGCAGGCGCTGAACCTGCAGGCCATCGCCGGCAACTTCGACATGCAGGCGCGGCACATTCAGATGACCAACTATCCGGTGCTGAAGGAGCAGGAAAAATCGACCGGCAAGTACCACGTCCTCATCTGGCCGACCTTCGGCGGATCGGATGCGGTGGTCGCGTTCAACACCACCTACCAAGCCGACCCTGCGATCGGCAAGCTGATGGCGACGAAGGATTTCCGTATCGCGTTGTCCTATGCGATCAATCGCGATGAGATCAAGGAGTCGGTGTTCCTCGGTCTGGGTGAGGCGCGGCAGGCCGTGCCGGCACCGTCGCATCCGTATTTCCCCGGCAAGGAATGGGCCCAGAAATACACCGAGTTCGATCGCGACAAGGCCAACAAGATGCTCGACGCACTCGGCTTGACCAAGCGCGACCCGCAGGGCATTCGACTGATGGACAACGGCAAGCCCGCGACGATCGAGATCAGCGTGGTGCCCGCCTTCGGTGCGTGGCCGGATGTGGCGCAGCTCATCGCGCAGGACTGGCAGGCGGTCGGCATCAGAGCCGTGGTGCAGATCCGCGAACGTGCGCTGCATCAGAAGATGCGCGAATCAAACGAGCTGATGACCGAGATCTGGAACGAGGACACCACGGCATTCCCGTTCACCGGCGGCTCGAAGCTCGATCCGCGAAACTCGCCGCTCCAGACGCTGACGCTGGGGCCGCTGTACTATCGCTGGCTGAATTCGGGCGGCAAGGAGGGCGTTGAGCCGACCGAGCCGCTGAAGCGGATCATGGCGCTCATCGACACGGCACGCCGTGAGGGCCGGGACGGCCAGATCAAGGCGGCGCAGGAGCTGTTCCAAATCTGGGCAGACAACGTGTTCGAGATCGGCACGGTCGGATTGACGCCGATGGTGCAGGGCGTCGTGGTGGTCAACAGCAAGATGCACAACGTGCCGACGACGCTCGGCAATGACTGGCCGTTGCGCACCCCAGGCAATGCGCGCACTGAGCAGTTCTTCTTCGCCAAGTGACTCGCTACATCGTCCAGCGCCTGCTGCTGCTGCCGTTTCTGCTGGTGGTCTATTCGTTCGTCATCTTCGTGATCATGCAGGCACCGCCTGGCGATTTCCTGACGGCGTACGTGGCGACCCTGTCGGCGACCGGCACCTCGATCACCGCCGATCAGATTCAGGCGCTGCGCCATGAATACGGCCTCGATCAGCCGTTCATCGTGCAGTACCTGTACTGGGTGCAAAATCTGCTGTCCGGACATCTGGGGCTGTCGCTCGAATACCAGCGGCCGAATGCGGAACTGATCGGCGCGCAGCTTGGGCTGACATTGGCGCTGGCCCTTATGGCATTCGTGCTGACCTGGCTGATCGCGGTGCCGGCAGGGATCTATTCGGCGACCCATCAGCGTTCGGTGCTCGACCACGTGATCACGGTGATCAATTACGTGGGCGTCGCGACGCCGAACTTCATGCTGGCGCTGATCCTGATGTGGATCGCGTTCGCGTATTTCGGGATCAGCATCACGGGACTTTACTCGCCGGAGTTTGTCGACGCGCCGTGGAGCATCGCGCGCGTGGTCAACCTGCTTGAGCACATCTGGCTGCCGGCAATAATATTGGGCATCGCCGGTACCGCGCGGCTGACGCGCATCATGCGGGCCAATTTGCTCGATGAATTGAACAAGCCTTACGTGGTGACGGCGCGGGCGAAGGGATTGCGCGAGTGGCGGTTGGTGCTGCGCTATCCGGTACGGCTCGCGCTCAATCCGCTGATCAGCACGATCGGATGGTACTTGCCGCAGTTGTTCTCCGGCAGCCTCATCGTGGCCACGGTGATGAACCTGCCGAACATCGGGCCCCTACTGCTGCGCGCGCTGATCAACCAGGACATGTATCTGGCCGGTGCGATCCTGCTGATCTACTCGTTCTTAACCATTGTCGGCACGCTGCTGTCCGATATCGCACTGGCGATGATGGACCCGCGCATCCGGATGGAGACATAGGTGGACGCCGCGAGGGGAGGGGGAGGATAGCGATGTCCGATGTGCAAGCCATCGGCGCGGTCGCCGAGGACCGGATCGCCGTCGCACCGAACTGGAAGCTGGTGTGGTGGCGCTTCCGCCGACACCACCTCGCACTCGTCAGCGCCGGCCTGCTGATCTGCCTCTACCTCGTCGTGCTGTGCCCCGACTTCTTCGCCACACAAAGCCCGGAACAGACCGACGCGCGCCAGGCCTTCATCCCGGTGCAGACGCTGCACTTCCTCGACGACGGCTGGAATCCGTGGGTCCCCGCCATCGCCGGCAAACGCAATCCGGTGACACTGCGCATGGAGTGGACCACCGACACGCAGCGCAAGGTCCACGTCAGCTTCTTCACCCGCGGCTTCCCCTATCGCGCACTTGGCTTGTTCGACACCAACATCCACCTGCTCGGCGCCGCCGATCCGGGTCAACGCATCTTCCTGCTCGGCTCCGACCGCCTCGGCCGCGACCAATGGTCGCGCATCATGCATGGCACGCAGACATCGATGACCGTCGGTCTCGTCGCCGTCACCCTCAGCGTGATCTTCGGCGTGGTACTCGGCGGCATCTCAGGCTATTTCGGCGGCATCACCGACCAAATAATCCAGCGTCTGATCGAGCTGCTGCAGTCGGTGCCCACCATCCCGATCTGGCTCGCACTCTCCGCCGCTCTGCCACGCGACTGGACGCCGATCCAGGTGTTCTTCGCCATCACCGTGATCCTCTCGCTGGTCGGCTGGACCACGCTGGCGCGTGAAGTGCGCGGCCGCTTCCTGGCACTGCGCGAGGAGGACTTCGTGCTCGCCGCACGCCTCGCCGGCTGCAGCCAGATGCGCATCATCCTGCGCCACATGGTGCCGACCTTCCTCAGCCACATCATCGCCACCAGTTCGCTCGCCATCCCGGTGATGATCATCAACGAGACATCGCTATCGTTCCTCGGCCTCGGCATCCGTCCGCCGGCGATAAGCTGGGGCGTGCTGCTGCAAGAGGCGCAGAACATCCAGACCTTGGCACTGGCGCCGTGGCTGCTGATCCCTGGCCTCATCGTCATCGTCGCGGTGCTGGCGTTCAACCTTGTAGGCGACGGCCTGCGCGATGCCTCCGATCCCTACAGCCACTGAACCCCTGCTTCAGGTGCGCGATCTGCGCGTGTCGTTCCGCCTGGACGAAGGCACGGTGCGCGCGGTCGACGGCGTGAGCTTCGACGTGTTTCCTAGCCAGGTTGTCGGCATCGTCGGCGAAAGCGGCTGCGGCAAGAGCGTCACGATGCGGGCGGTCCTGCAACTGATCGATCCACCGGGACGCATCACCGGCGGCGAGATCCTGTATCGGCAGGGCGGCGACAAGCCGATCGACCTCGCACGCCTGTCACCCCGCGGTCGGCTGATGCGCGATCTGCGCGGCGCGGAGATCGCGCTGATACCGCAGGAGCCGATGGCGGCGTTCAGCCCGGTGCACACCGTGGGCGCGCAGATTGTCGAGGCGATCATGCTGCACGAGCGTGTTGGCCGTGAGCAGGCGCGCGCGCGGACGGTCGAGCTGTTCCGCGACGTCGGCATCTCGATGCCGGAAAGCCGCGTCGATGCCTATTCCTGGCAGTTGTCCGGCGGCCTGCGGCAGCGCGCGATGATCGCCATGGCGCTGTCATGCAAGCCGCGATTGCTCATCGCCGACGAACCCACCACCGCGATCGACGTGACGACGCAGGCGCAGATCCTCGCACTGCTCCGCGAGCTGCAACACAAGTACCACACCGCGATCATCTTCATCACGCACGACCTGGGCGTGATCGCGCAGATGGCCAACTATGTGGTGGTGATGTATCTCGGCCGTGTCATGGAAGAGGGGCCCGTGGACGAAATCTTCCATGCCCCGCGACATCCCTACACCAGGGCGCTCCTGCGCTCGATCCCAAGTCTGCAGACCGAGACTCGCGCCGCGTTGCCGGTGATCGCCGGCACTCTGCCGCACCCGTTCAATCGTCCGCCCGGCTGTCCCTTCCATCCGCGCTGCGAGGACATTCTGCCCGAGCGCTGCGCCACACTTGTCCCCGCGCTGCATTCACTGGGTCCGCGACGAGCGGTGAGCTGCTTCCTACACAGCAGGGACGCTGAGCCGGCATGACCGCGCCGCTGCTCGATGTGCGCGGGCTGCGGAAATACTTCCCGATCGCCAAGGGTATGCTGCGTCGTGTCACCGGCCACGTCCGTGCCGTGGATGACGTGAGCTTCACCGTGCAGGAAGGCGAGACGCTCGGCCTGGTGGGCGAAAGCGGCTGCGGCAAGACCACGACCGCGAGGTGCATCCTGCGCGCCATCGAACCGACCGCTGGGCAGATCCTGTTCCGCTCGGGCGACAAGGTCGTGGATCTGGCGCCGATGTCGTCCGCGCAACTGGGACCGATGCGCAAACAGATCCAGATGATCTTTCAGGATCCGTTCGGCTCGCTCAATCCGCGCATGACGCTGTTCGACAACGTCGGCGAGCCGCTGCTGGTGAACGGCATGCGCAGTCGTCGCGAGCGTATGGATCGCGTGGCCGAGCTGCTGCGACTGGTCGGATTGCGGTCCGAGTTCATGCACCGGTTCCCGCACGCGTTCAGCGGCGGGCAGCGTCAGCGCATCGGCATCGCCCGGGCGCTCGCGACCAGCCCGCGGCTTGTCGTCGCCGACGAACCCGTGTCGGCATTGGACGTATCGGTGCAGGCCCAGGTGCTGAACCTGCTGCTGGAGCTGCAATCGAGGCTGCGACTGACGTTCCTGTTCGTCGCGCACGATCTGTCGGTGGTGCGGCACATTTGTGATCGCGTTGCTGTGATGTACGTCGGGCAATTGGTCGAGCTGGCACCGACCGACGCTGTGTTCCGACGACCGCGGCATCCCTACACGGCGGCGCTGATGCGCGCGGTGCCGGTGCCTGACCCGCGGGTGTCAAACCCCGATGGAATTCTCAAGGGCGAGGTGCCGAGCCCTGCATCGCCGCCGTCGGGCTGTTATTTTCATCCGCGCTGCGAGTTCGCCGAGAACCGCTGCCGGCAGGAAGCACCGGCGTTGCAGGAGGTGACGCAAGGGCACTTCGCACGGTGTCACTTCGCGGCCGACCTGGACCTGTCGGTTGGCCAACGTGCTTAGTGCAGCCCAGCGTGGAGCCGGAGCGCCGCGCTTCATCGTCGGAGCGCCGCGCTTCATCGTCGGAGCGCCGCGCTTCATCGTCGGAGTGCTGCGCTTCATCGTCGGAGCGCTGCGCTTCATCGTCGGAGCGCTGCGCTTCATCGTCGGAGCGCTGCGCTTCATCGTCATGGCCGGCCTCGTGCCGGCCATCCACGTCTTCCTCACTCTTGGGAATCTGCGGCAGATCCGTGACCGCGGATTTTCCGGGTTGCATGATCGCGCAGCGTGTGTGTAGTGACGCGGGGGGTCATATGAATCAAGGGGTATCCTCGCTATGCTCGCGCTCGGTGGTTGCGCTGACCGCCCGTTGCGGGGTCCTGTCAGCGTTGATCGCCCTGACCGCCTGTCAGCCCGCCGTGCTCGATCCGCGAGGTCCGGTCGGCGAGGCCCAGAAGACCATCCTGATCAACTCACTCGCCATCATGCTGGCAATCGTCATCCCGACACTCGTCGCCACGCTCGGCTGCGCATGGTGGTACCGAAGGTCAAACACCAGGGCACGCCATCTGCCCGACTTTACATATTCCGGCCAGCTCGAGATGATCGTCTGGGCCATTCCTCTGCTGACGATCATGCTTCTCGGTGGCGTGGCGTGGATCAGCTCGCATGATCTGGACCCGGCGAGGCCGCTGCCGTCGAAGGACCCGCCGCTCGAGGTCCAGGTCGTGTCGCTGGATTGGAAATGGCTGTTCATCTACCCCAGACAGCACGTCGCCAGCGTGAACCACCTCGTCATCCCCGCCGGCCTGCCCGTCCACTTCAGCCTGACCTCGGCGAGTGTGATGAATGCCTTCTTCATCCCGCAGCTCGGCAGCATGATCTACACGATGAACGGCATGGCGACGCAGCTCAACCTGCACGCTGACGAACCCGGTGTGTTTCTCGGCCTGTCGACCAACTACAGCGGCGACGGATTCGCCGACATGCATTTTGACACCGAGGCGTTGCCGATGGACCGCTTCTCTGCCTGGGTCGACGCAACCCGCGGCACCGGTCCGACGCTGACCTCACAAAGTTACACCGAACTCGCCAAACAGAGCCTTGGCGTTGCGCCGTTCACCTACCGCGACGTCGATCCTGATCTGTTCAAGAACATCGTCACACAGGCGCTGCCGCCTGGCCCGGGGCCCGTCGAGGAAACCAGTCCGGGCGCGTCAAAGCGGGCGGAGAAGTAGCATGCTGGGCAAGCTGACCTGGGCCGCCATTCCGATCGACCAGCCGATACCGCTGTTCGCGGCCGGCTTCGTCGGGTTTATCATCTTCTGTGTCCTCGTCTACATCACGCTCAAGGGCTGGGTTCCCTATCTGTGGCGCGAGTGGATCACCAGCGTCGACCACAAGCGGATCGGCGTGATGTACGTCTTCCTCGCCGGTGTCATGCTGATCCGTGGCTTCAGCGACGCGATCATGATGCGATCGCAGCAGGCGCTGGCCTTCCAGGCACCCGGCTATCTGCCGCCCGACCACTACGATCAGATCTTCTCGGCACACGGCACGCTGATGATCTTCTTCGTGGCGATGCCCTTCGTGATCGGGTTGATGAATGTCGTCGTCCCGCTGCAACTCGGGGTACGGGACGTCGCGTTTCCGACCCTGAACTCCGTCAGCTTCTGGTTGACGGCGACGGGTGCGCTGCTGGTTAATGTCTCGCTCGTGGTTGGCGAGTTCGCGCGCACCGGCTGGTTGGCCTATCCGCCACTGTCCGAGCTGACATATTCGCCCGGCGTCGGCGTGGACTACTATCTGTGGTCGCTGCAGATCTCCGGCGTTGGCACGCTGCTGACCGGGGTCAACTTCGTCACCACGATTCTGAAGCTGCACGCGCCGGGCATGACCTATATGCGCATGCCCATGTTCTGCTGGACGGCGCTCGCCTCCTGCCTGCTGATCGTCGCCGCCTTCCCGATCCTGACGGCAACCTTCGCCATGCTGCTGCTGGATCGCTATCTCGGCTTTCACTTCTTCACCAATGAAGCCGGCGGCAACGTGATGATGTACGTCAACCTCATCTGGGCGTGGGGTCATCCCGAGGTCTACATCCTCATCCTGCCCGCGTTCGGCGTATTCTCCGAGGTCGTGTCGACCTTCTCTGGCAAGCCGCTGTTCGGCTACCGATCGATGGTCGCGGCGACGCTGGTGATCTGCATCCTCGCCTTCATGGTCTGGCTGCACCACTTCTTCACCATGGGCGCGGGCGCCGACGTGAACGCGGTGTTCGGTGTCACGACGATGATCATCGCGGTCCCGACGGGCGTGAAGGTGTTCAGTTGGCTGTTCACGATGTACGGCGGGCGGATCGTGTACTCATCGCCGATGCTGTGGTCGCTCGGCTTCATCGTCACCTTCGTGCTGGGCGGAATGACCGGCGTTTTGCTGGCGGTGCCGCCTGCCGATTTCGTGCTGCACAACAGCCTGTTCCTGGTGGCGCACTTCCACAACGTCATCATCGGCGGCGTGCTGTTCGGCGCGTTCGCCGGCTACACCTACTGGTTTCCCAAGGCATTCGGCTTCCGTCTTCACGAGGGCCTGGGCAAGGCCGCGTTCTGGTGCTGGTTCATCGGCTTCTACCTGGCGTTCATGCCGCTCTACGTTCTGGGCTTCGAGGGCATGACCCGGCGCATGCAGCACTACGACGTTCCCGCATGGCATCCCTGGCTGCTGATAGCCGCCCTCGGTGCGGCCGTCATCCTGGCCGGGATCGTGTTGCAGATCGCGCAGGTAGTGGTCAGCTTCCGCCACCGCGAGCAGCTTCGCGACGTGACCGGCGACCCGTGGAACGGCCACTCGCTTGAATGGGCCACCGCGTCGCCACCGCCACCGTTCAACTTCGCCGTGCTGCCGCGGATCACTGAAGACGATACCTACTGGGGGATGAAACAGCGCGTCCTGCGGCAGACCGACACCGGTGAAGAACCGCGCTACGAAGACATCGAGCTGCCGCGGAACAGCCCGACCGGGTTTATCTGTGCCTTCTTCGCGACCTTCATGGGCTTTGCGCTGATCTGGCATATCTGGTGGCTGGTCGCGGCAGCGTTCGTGGGCGCCTTCGTGACATTCGTGGTCTTCGCCTGGCGCGACCGCACCGAGGATCGCATCCCGGCCGACGAGGTTGCCCGCATCGACCGGGCCAACCGTGCTGCCCGCCGCGCGGCACTCGCCCAGATGCAGCCCGCGCAATGAGTGCCGCACAGGGAACCGCCGGCCGCGACCTCAGAATGGGTCACGCGGCACGCGACATCGTCTCCAAGCGCATCATCGTCGGCTACGGCTTTTGGATCTTCCTGCTCAGCGACATCATCATGTTCTCCGCGTTCTTCGCGGCCTACGCGGTGCTGTCCGGGCAGACCGCCGGCGGCCCAAGCGGCAGGGACGTGTTTCACCTCCACATCGTCGCGATCGAGACGGCGTGCCTGCTGTTGTCGAGCTTCACCTGCGGCGTCGCGAGCATCGGCGCCAGGGCCCACAACAGCCTGATGTACTATGGCAGCATGGCGGTGACCGCTGTGCTGGGCGCTGCATTCCTGTTCCTGGAGGCGCGCGAGTTCGCCGGGATGAATGCTATCGGCGCCGGCCCGTCGCGCAGTGCCTTTCTGTCGTCCTTCTTTACCCTGGTCGGCTGCCATGGCCTGCACGTGACGCTCGGCCTGCTATGGCTGCTGACCATGATGGCGCAGGTGTTCGCCAAGGGCTATCGCCACGACATCCTGCGCCGCATCCTGTGCTTCAGCCTGTTCTGGCACACGCTCGACATCATCTGGATCGGGATCTTCACCGTGGTCTATCTGACAGGGATGGCTCAATGAGTGACGCTGGACAAGCTCTGTATCTGCACCCAGGCGACACCGCTCCCGGCGACGAGAGGCCCGACCGGCACGAGATCGCCCAAGGCCTGATCGGTTACCTGATCGGCCTTGGCCTCGCGGCCCTGATCACCGTGGTGGCGTTCTTCCTCGCCATCAGTGGCCAGTTACTGGTATGGGGACCCAGCATCCCCATAGCGCTGTTCGTGCTGGCGATCGCGCAGATGGGGGTGCATCTGGTCTTCTTCCTCCACATCACCAGCGGCCCTGACAACACCAACAACGTGCTGGCCCTGGCGTTCGGCGTGCTGATCGTGCTGCTGCTGATCGTCGGGTCGCTATGGATCATGACCCACCTCAATCAGAACATGCTGCCGATGGACCGGATCATGCAGATGCAGCGGTAGCAAGTGCCTTCGCGATGTCCAAAGCGCGGCGAATCAGGTTCTCCGACGCCTCGGGCGTGCGGAATGCGCTGTGCGCCGACAGCGTGACGTTTGGCAGGGTCGCAAGTTCATGACCTGGCGCCAGCGGCTCCTTGTTGAACACATCCAGCGCCGCATGGCGCAACCGGCCCGATCGTAGCGCTGCGATCATCGCCGCCTCGTCGACGAGCGCGCCGCGCGCCGTGTTCACCAACACCGCGCCTGGCCGCAGCTTCGCCAACCTCGCCGCATCGAGGAAGCCGCGCGTCTCGTCGGTCAGCAGCAGATGCACCGACAGCACGTCGCTGGTCGCGAGCAGCGTGTCGAGATCAACGAACGTCACGCCCGGCGCAGTCTTGGGCGACCGGTTCCACGCGATCACCCGCATGCCGGAACCCGCCGCAATGCGTGCCACCTCGGCCGCGATCCCGCCATAGCCCAGCAAACCGAGCGTCTTGCCGGTGAGCTCCATGCCCTCGGTGCGGACCCATTCGCCGCGCCGCATGCCGCCATCCATGATCGCCAGCCCGCGCGCCGCGGCCCACATGAGTGCGATCGTATGTTCGGCCACCGCCGTGTCGCCGTAGCCCTTGATGATGTGCACGGTGATGCCGTGCTCGGCCAGCTCGTCCGGATGCATGTAGCTGCGCGCGCCGGTGCCGAGAAAGATGATGTGCTTCAGGCCGACGCAGCGCCGCATGATTTCGGTTGGCAACTGGCTGTGGTCGTCGAACATGAAGTCGTAGCCGGCGAGCAGTCCGGGCAGCGTATCGGGCGGCACCTCGAGCTGTTCGTTCACTGTGACCGGCGGGTCGTCAGGGCGCACCACGCGGCGGAACACGTCCGCCAGATCGTCCACAGCATCGAGAAACAGGCCCTTCATCACATCCCCCAACAGTGCGCGCTACAGGATGGAGATTGCTTCGTCGGCCGGCTCCTCGCAACGACAGGCTTTCGCGACACGCCGCCAATCCCGTATCAGTAGCGCACCAATGCCGCGTGCCCCTCGCCTTGCTCCCAACGAACGCCGGCCGTCGGTGCGGACGCGCGCGCCGCTGCGACGGGCCGTGTCGGTGCCACGTCGCAGGCGCTTTCGGCTCATCGGCTACGCCATCATCGCCGCCATCTGGGGGGCGTTGGCGATTGCCGTCATGCTGCTGTGGTTCGCGCGCGACCTGCCACGCCCGGACTCCGCGTTGGCTGCCGCTCGGCGGCCGAGCCTCGCGCTGGAGGATCGCACTGGCCGGGTGTTCGCCACCTTCGGCGATATCGTGGGCGACCCGCTTCGGCTGAGCGACATGCCACCCTACCTGCCGGCAGCGGCGGTCGCCGTGGAGGACCGGCGCTTCTGGCACCATCCCGGCATCGATCCGATCGGACTGGCGCGCGCCGCGTGGGTCAACCTGACCAGCGGCCGCGTGACCCAGGGCGGGTCCACCATCACGCAGCAGGTTGCCAAGAACCTGTTCCTGACCAACGCTCGTACCTATCGCCGCAAGGTGCAGGAACTGCTGCTGACGCTGTGGCTGGAGCACACTTTCAGCAAGCGCGAGATCCTCGAGATCTGGCTCAACCGTGTGTATCTCGGCTCTGGCACCTGGGGCATGGATGCCGCGGCGCGGATGTATTTCGGCATCTCGGCGCGGCATGTGTCGCTGTGGCAGGCGGCGATGCTGGCTGGCCTCCCGCGCGCGCCCTCGCGGTTCAATCCGCGCACCGATCCACGCGTCGCGGCGGCGCGTGCCCGGGAGGTACTGACCGCCATGGCGGAGACCGGTGCGATCACCGCCGAGCAGGCGCACGCCGCCGAGGCGCAGATCGCATTCCCACCGGCTCCGCCCCTCGCCACCGGCTGGTTCGCGGATTGGGTGGCCGACCAGGCGCAGTCGCTGGCACCGGAGAGTGTCGACACGAAGCTGGTGACGACGCTGGACGCGCACCAGCAGGCGGTCGCCGAGGCGCGTCTGACGGCGCTGCTGGAGGGGCCGGGCGTTGCGGCCGGCGTCACGCAAGGGGCGGTCGTCGTGCTGGACATGGCGACCGGCGCGGTGCGTGCGATGGTGGGCGGTCGCGACTATCGGCAAAGCCAATTCAACCGCGCGGTGCTGGCGCGGCGCCAGCCGGGGTCGGCGTTCAAGCCGTTCGTCTGGCTGGCGGCGCTCGAGCAGGGCGTGCGCCCCGACGACACGGTGCTCGACGCGCCGATCCGCATCGGCAACTGGAGTCCTGTCGATTTCGAGCGGCAGTACCTTGGCGAGATCACGGTGGAAGAGGCGCTGGCGCAATCGATCAACACCGCTGCCGTGCGATTGCTGCAGGAGGCCGGTGGCCCACGTGCGGTGGCGAACGAGGCGGCGCGTCTCGGCGTCGCCGACAAGCTGCCCAACAACGCATCGCTTGCACTCGGCACCGGCGAGGTCGGTCTGCTGGAGCTGACGTCGGCCTATGCGGCGTTCTTCAACGGGGGAGAGCGCGTCGTGCCATTTGGCATAGCGGCGCTGCAGGTTGCGCCGCGGCCCGCCATCGATCCCGATCTCGCGGATATGATGGCGCGCATGATGACGGCGGTGGTGACACGCGGTACAGGGCGGGCTGCGGGAGTGCCAGGTCATCTGGTCGCCGGCAAGACCGGCACGACCCAGGACTACCGCGACGCGTGGTTCATCGGGCGGTTCGATGACGAGATCATCGGCATCTGGCTTGGCAACGACGACAACCGGCCGATGAAGTCGGTGCAGGGTGGCGGTCTGCCGGCGCGGCTGTACCATGACATCGCAGTGACGGTACGATGAACAGCAGCATGTGACTTCGGCAATGGATCACCACGCCATAGAGGCCAATGCCCCAATCATGACGGCCGCCATGAAGGGAGGAGAAGCAACCTTCAAGGCGGAGCGCGCGTGGCAGCAGGGCGCCATCTATGCCGCGGTCAAGAGCTGGGCCGGTGTCGACGCTGAGCTTGTGCACCAACGGCAGCACCACACACTTGTCCTGACGCTGAGCGGTGGAACAGAACACACCGGAACGAAGATCTCGGGTTCGCCGACGTATGAGGGCAAAGACCGGGTAGGCTCCTTGACCTTCATACCATCGGGGGCGGAGCGCCGGGCGTGGTACCAAAACGCCGATCTGAACTTCGTCGTGATGCTGATCGATCCGGCCTTTCTGGCACGCTATGGTCCCGGCCTTAGTGCCGGTGATCTGCGGCCATTCACGAACCACCGGGATGGTCTCCTCAATGCAGCCCTGGCCTCGCTGGCGCGTGAGATGTTGGGTGCCGGCCCCGATCTCCCATCGCTGTACGCCGAGCAGGTGGCTGGCCTGTCGATTTCTCACCTCATGCGGTCAGCTCGGCGGCATAGGTCATCGAGGGTTTCTCGCTCCGGTCTGTCAGACGCGCAATTGCGTCGTGTCGTGGAATTCATCGAGGCCAATCTGCACGGCAACGTCTCGCTGTCTGATCTGGCCGACCTGGTTGGCATTGTTCCGGACGTGCTTGCGCGAAAGATGAAGGCCAGTATTGGTGCTTCGCCATACAGTTATCTGATGGAACGCCGGATACGCCGCGCCGAAGTCATGTTGCGTTCAAGTAACATGCCTATCGTAGAGATAGCGCTCGAGGTCGGCTTTTCGAGCCAGAGCCATTTCACCGCGCAGTTCAGAAAGCATTCAAACCTCACGCCCGGCGCGTATCGAGCATCGACGCGCAATTGACCCCGGCAACGCCGTACGGTCGGAAACACGCAATCCCGTCGGTTTCATGAAAGACGTGCTGTCGTCGATCCCTTTATGAACGGGCGTCGCCGACGTGGCGTGACACTCGAAACGGGAGACAGAACATGGGACATTTGCGAAATGCGACGTTCGCCGCCTTGTTGTTTGGCACGATGATCTGTGCGTCAGCACTGGCTGACAATCCCGCTGCCACTGGCTGTCGGCCGGCTGTTGCACGTGCCGAGGCGGAGGGCGGCGGAGTCGGAAGCGTCAACAGTGCGACTCGCAAGGCGGAAACGGAAGGCGGCGGGGTTGGAAGCGTCAGCGACGCGACTCGCAAGGCCGAAGCGGAAGGCGGTGGAGTTGGTTCGGTGAACCAGCCTACACGATTGGCATCGGCACTACCCTGCAAGTAGTGCGACCGATGTATAGGCTGTTCGGCCTGACATTTGCGACCGTCATTACGCTATGGGGCGCTCATGCATTCGGGCGCTCCATGGAGAGCGTTGACGCGTCAATCGCGCGGCAGGCGATGCCAGCGGTGGTGAACATCTCCGCCTGGCAGGTGCACCCGTCGGCCAAGGCTGGTGGGCCGACGCGCCGCGTGAAGGTCTATGGGTCGGGATTCATCGTTGATCCAACCGGCATCATCATCACGAACAAGCATGTTGTGGATGACGCAACCAACCTGACGGCGATCTTCCGTGATGGCGATCGTGCACCAGCGCGGTTGATCGCGGCAGCGGCGATGCTCGACCTGGCAGTGCTGAAGGTCGATGTCGGCCAAACGTTGCCGTACCTGAGGTGGGGGAACAGCGATGCTCTGGAAGTTGCAGACCCGGTTCTCGCGATCGGTAATCCATTGGCCATCGGCATGTCGGTATCCACCGGGGTAGTAAGTGCGCTGAACCGCGACCTGCAGGACACGCCGTTCGACAGCTACATCCAGACGGACGCCGCCATCAATCATGGCAACTCGGGCGGCCCTTTGATCAATCAGGCCGGCGAGGTAGTTGGGATCGATACCGCTCTGTACAATCCCGACCAGAAGGGCGGGTTCATCGGAATCGGTTTCGCCATACCGTCCAGCACCGCGAAGTTTGTCGTGGGCCGCCTGCTCGATCCCAGTCACCCCAAGCCTGCGTGGCTCGGTGTCACCTTGGATGACATGACGCAGGAACTGGCGAGGGCATTGGGTCTGCCGCAATCGACGGGTGCCATCATATCGGAGGTGGATCCGGCCGGGCCAGGCAGCGCATCCTTGCGGCCGGGCGATGTATTGGAGGCGCTGAATGGCGTGCGACTGAATGACTCGCGCGCCTTCATGCGGGCGATTGTCACGATGGCGATTGGGCAAGCCGCGCACCTGACGGTCTGGCGCGACGGCAAGGAGCAGGAGATCACCGCGACAGCCACCGAATGGCCTCATCACACGCCGAGCACGGAAACGGTGAGCCCGAAAGTTGCGGGTGCGGTGGTCGTAAATGCGTCCGATGTAGGCATAACTGTCGGTCCCATCACCGCGGCAGCTCGCAGGCGATACGGGCTCGACGCGAAGCTGACCGGCGCGTTGGTGTCCACGGTCGAACGCGATTCTGAGGCACAAGATCTCGGAATCGAGCCCGGCGATGTCGTCATCGCCGCGCAGAGCAGCCCTGTAGCGACGCCCGACGATTTCAGACGCATGGTCAGTGCGGCGCAAGCTCAGCAACGTCCCTACCTCGCGGCGCTCGTGTGGACGAAGCACGGCGCACGCTGGGTTTCGCTATCGCTCGATGACGCCGGCTCCTAGCTTGGCTGGTGCCCTGCCTTCCAATGCGTGCAGCCATTGAGGAACAGGTTGACGCAATCATCGGCCCAGCAATCGAGTTCAGCTCCGGTCATCGGCACTCCGAGGCCGAGGGCGCGGCGCTGCGGCACGGTGAGCAGAAGAGAAAGGAACTGCTCGGCGGCGAATTCCGGGCGGTCGATCGTAACCCGGCCGGCGCGGCTCTCGCGCTCCAGCATTGTCGCGATTTGCTTGATCGCTTCGGCGCGGCTGCCTTCGCGGGCGACGATCGCGGCAAGCTCGGGGAAGCGCTGTGCCTCGACCAGCATCAACCGGGTGAGCGCCAGGGTCATCGGGGCGACGGATGCGTGCACACCGAGCCGCGCGAGGCGATGCAGGACCTCCCTGAGGCCGCTTCCCTCAAAAAGCGGCACCTCGGGCGGCGGCCTGACCCCTTGGATGATCCGCTGCACGACGGCGCCGAACAGCGCCGCCTTGTCGGAGAAGCGGTGATAGAACGTGCGCTTGGAAATCCTGGCGCGCTGCGCCACTGCCTCGATGCTGGTGGCACCGTAGCCTTCGGCCAGGAACAGATCGGTTGCGGCATCGAGGATGCGGTCTCCGAGCAGGGCTGCCTGCTCGCGCGAAGGCCGGCCGCCGCGGCGGGGGGGTAGAGGCTCAGCGACGGCAACGATCCCGTCCTCGACACCGCCGCGAGTGCTCAAGTCTTGAACCTAGTCATCGCGAGCTGCACCAGCGGTAAATGGGCGCAGGTCAGCGACCCTGCCAGCCTGGCGGAGGCGCCTAGTAGCCCGGCGGGCGATAATAGCCCGGCGGCGGGTAATAGGCCGGGGGTGGAGCGTAGTAGGCGGGTGCGGGCGGATAATAGGCTGGCGGAGGGTAATAGGCCGGTGCCGCCAACGCCCGTATGGGCGCCGTGGCGATGATCGCGGCACCGGTCACCACTGCCGCTCCGAGCGCAAACAGGCCGAATACCGGACCGCCACGATGGTGTGCGAAGGCCGGATTGACCGGCGCCGCGGCCACCGCGATCAAAGCAACGCCGCCGATCGCCGCGTCTCTTAACCTCATCATGACCAACTCCCTGGGCCAGCGTCACTTCGCGAACCGCGACGTAGAGGCGTATAGCATCCGCTATAATTAAACGCAACCGTTCCGTAGCGTTATTTTGGAGCAAGCCAGAAAGCCGTGGATGGACGGCCTTCGCCGCCATGACGGAATGAGGCGCGCTCAGCGGGACTTGTTAATCCATCGCTGCATGCGGCTCTGGGGCCCGCGGCGCCTGCCGCGGTCGCCGCATCAGGAACAGCAGCAGCAGGGCCGGGAGGGTGGTGAAGATCATCATCTTGTAATCGTCGACGTAGGCGATGATCTGCGCCTGCTGGTTAATGATATGATCGAGCACCGCGGCACCGTGGTGGGTTGCCGGATCGAGGTGCTGCTGCACCGCCGCGCCATCGTGCAGGGCGCGGTTGAACGGAGTTACCGAGGCGCCGATCTCGGCGTGCAGTGCCTGCGTGTTGTGCGCCAGCATCGCCGAGGTGACCGATACGCCGATGGCGGCGCCGATGTTGCGGGCCAGGCTGAACAGCGAAGCGCCGTCGGTGCGCAGCATGACCGGCAAGGTGGCGAACGCGACCATCTGGAGCGGGATGAACAGGAAGCCCAGCCCGAATCCCTGGACGGTGATGGTGAAGATCAGCCGCCACTCGTTGATGTCGGGCGTCCAGGTGGTCATTTCCCAGACCGACCACACCACGCACAGGATGCCGAATCCCATTGCCAGCCGCGCATCGATGCGGGTCGCGACGCGGCCGGCGAGGATCATGGAGACCATCGTGCCGATGCCGCGCGGCGCCATGATCAGTCCGGCGGTATCGACCGGATAGTTGGCGAGGTTTTGCAGCCATGGCGCCATCAGCGACGAGCTGGAGACCAGTATGGTGCCGGCGGCGAACATCATGCCGACGCCGGCGGTGAAGTTGCGGTCCTTGAACAATGCCGGCGGGATGAACGGCCGTCGCGCGGTCAGCATGTGCACGACGAACAGGTAGATGCCGAGACCGCCGAGTACCGTCTCGACGATGATCTCACGCGAGGTGAACCAGTCGCGGTCCTGGCCGCGGTCCAGCATCATCTGGATGGCGCCGATGCCGAGACCCAGAGCGGCGAAGCCAACCCAGTCGAACCGCATGCTGTCGTTCGGGCGCGAGCGCGGCATGAAGAAGATCAGCCCCAAGGTCGCGAGGATGCCAAACGGCAGGTTGATGTAGAAGACAAAGCGCCAGTTGTACATCTCGGTCAGATAACCGCCGAGGGTGGGCCCCAGGATCGGGCCGATCATCACGCCGACGCCCCAGATTGCCATCGCGTTGCCGCGCTGCTCCACCGGATAGATGTCCAGCATGGTGGCCTGCGACAGCGGCACCAGGGCGGCGCCGAACATGCCCTGAAACAGGCGGAACAGCACCATCTGATCCAGCGACTGCGCCGCGCCGCACAGCATCGAGGTGATGGTGAAGCCCGTCAGGCAGCCGATGAACAGGTATTTGCGGCCGAACCGCGCGGCCAACCAGCCCACCGGCGCGGTCATGATCGCCGCGGCGGTGATGTAGGAGGTGAGTACCCAGGTGATCTCGTCGAAACTCGCCGACAGACTGCCCTGCATATAGGGCAGCGCCACGTTGGCGATCGTCTGGTCGAGCGCCTGCATGAGGGTCGCGCCGACCGTGCAAAGAGTGATGATCAGGCGATGGGGCACCTGATCATGCGGGCCTTGAGCCATGAGAGGGGCGGACTAGAACAGGTCGGCGAGCGTACGGCTGTGGCCGGTGTCGATGTCGGCTTCCACACTCATGCCGGCGCGCAGCTCGGGATCACCTGCCTTGCGCTCGACCTTGATGCGGACCGGGATGCGCTGCACCACCTTCACCCAGTTCCCCGAGGTGTTCTGTGCCGGCAGCACGGAGAACTCCGAGCCGGAATTCGGCGCTATGCTCTCGACCACCGACTTCCAGGTGCGGCCCGGATAGGTGTCCACTTCCACATCGACCGGATCGCCAGGCCTCACCCAGGTGAGTTCGGTCTCCTTCGGATTGGCCTCGACCCAGACGTCCTGGGTGGAAACGATGCCGAACGCGGCTGTGGATGCGGCGAGGTACATGCCTGGCTGGACGGTATCCACCTGGGTGACAATGCCGTCGAACGGCGCGTAAATCACCGCGTGGTCTAGCTCGCGCTGCGCCTCGTCAACGCGCGCCTTGGCCTGGAGGTATTCGGGCATGGTCCGCACATCGACGTCAGGATTGCCCAGAAGTTTCGCGCGCTGCACCTCGGCCATCGTCTTCAGCGCCATAACCGCGCGCTGATTGGCGGCAAGCTGGAAGCGCATGTTGTCGTAGTCGGCACGGGTGACGCCGCCGGACTTCACGAGGTTCGAGTAGCGCTCGAAGTTCGCCTGGTCGGACTGGACCTGCGACTGCTTGACCTCGACGTCGCCCAGCAGGCGCTGATAGTCGAGCTTCATGGCGCCCACGCTGGTCACGACGCCGGTGAGGCTCGCCTTGGCGGAATCGAGCATGATCTGAAACTGCTGCGGATCGAGCCGCAGCAGCACGTCGCCCTTCTTCACGTGCTGGCCTTCGTGCACCAGAACGGCGGCCACGATGCCGGAGACATCGGTGGACAGCGTCTCCTTGGCCGCGCGGACATACGCGTCATCAATCGAGACATAGCGTCCGCCGGAGAGCCAGTAGGCGCCGGAGGCCACGGCCACGAGGAGAATGCCGCCCAGCATGAGGATCGGGCGGAGCAGGGCACGGTTGATGCGCCGGCTGCGAACCGGGGCTTCAGTAACGCGTGGAGCGGCTCCCGCGGTGGCGGCCTGCGACATCAGGCGACCTCCCGCGCTTCGGCTTCGACCTGCGGGTAGCGGCGCGGTGGATGGGCTTCGTGAGCCAAGGTCAGCTTCATCGTGATCAGCGCTTCCGTCATCGTATCGATCGTTGCCTCGTCCAGGCCAATGGTCAACAGGTGGCGCATCTGCTCGCGCTGATAGTCGATCTCGCGCAGCACACTGTGGGCGGGATGGCACAAATGGAGGCGCCAGATGCGGCGGTCTTTCGGGTCGGGCCGCCGTTCAACCATGCCCCGCCGTTCCAGGCGGTCGATCAGGCGGGCGACGGTGATCGGCTCGACTTCCAAAAATTCGGACAGCTCCTTCTGCGACAGGCCCGGCTGTCGCTCGAGCCAGATCAGGATGCCCCATTGCGCCCGGGTCATGCCGTGCGCGCGGGCGCGCTTGTCGGCGTCGACGCGGATGAGCCGAGCCACGTCATGCAGCAGGAACATCAGGTCGCGTTCGAAATCGTGCACTGCGGGATAGGTCCTGTTGGAGAGAACCTGATGATAAGCTGCGTTATGATAAGGTGCCAGTGGCACTTCCATGCATGTGACGCAAGGCCGATACGCGGTCAGGGCGGGAGGACGGTCGGCTGCACCGGAGCGAGTGCTGTGGAGCTGCGCCACGCCGCCCGCTGCGATGGCTGGGTCACGGCGTCGGGGAGGCCGGGGATCTGAACCAGGAGTTCGGCGCGGTGGCGCACTTGCGACGCTGGTGCCGGCGTAGGCGTGGTGCGACCGGGCCGGTGGGACCGCTGGTCCTCGCCGGACGGTTGGCGCTGCTGGCGGCGGTGGTTTTGCAGCGTTGTGCTGAACACCCGACCTGCGGCCAAGGCATTGGCGCGCAGCCGGACGGCTTTTTCGTCCGCAACGCCGGGTTTGGCGGCCCGGGCGAAGCTGTCCATCGCAGCGAAATGGGCGGCGACCGCGCGGGCCGCTTCGGCGGCTTCCGTCGGGTCGGTGGGGTGGAACGCCTCGATCATGGTGCGGACGATCGAGAAGTTGGCGGCGCGATCTGCCTCGGTCTGGTCGGCGGTGGAAGGAATGGTGCGGACGAGGGTCCCGATCAGCAGTGTGATGAAGGCGTCGATGGTCATGGGTTTTGGCTCCCGCGGGACTTGGTTGGCGGGATTATAGCGGGGAGCCATGAACAAACAGTGAACACCGAAGCTGCCGCCTGCGGCCCTGGGCCGACATTGACCAGGGCACGGGCTTCCTGGTTAGCTATCGACGCGGCTCGATCGGAGCCTCCGTGTCCGCGGGAAGGGCTGCGCCCACGCTCACAAAGAGTGGCACGACGGCTCATCCACCCTCCTGTCTGATTGGCGGACGCAGACGCAAGGAGGGGGTTCTCTTGTCCGATCGTCCTCAGGATACACGCGCCTCCGAGACCCAGCGCCGCGCGGCGCCGTTCCGCCTGAATCTCGAACAGCAGCGCAAGCGTGCCAAGGAACTGCTGAAGGCGGCGCGTTACGGCGAGCCCGATGCGCTCCGTCGGTTCGGCGCTGATCATCCCCACGCAACCGGTTCGTGCGGCACGGCTCTGTCCGATCACCTCGCGCGCCTGAGCGAGGCGCAACTGGTCGTTGCGCGCGAGCTCGGTCTGCCGAGCTGGCCCCGGCTGAGGGCCCACATTCAGGCGATGGACCGGGCCAGGGAGAGCATCGGTCGTGGCGACGTCGTTCCGGACCAGGGCCTGACGACGCTGCATATCCGTTGCGGATCTGACATCGAATCCGCCCTGAAGGAGGCCGGCTTCGTCGGCGACTTTCTGGAATACGCCGATCCGCTATGCCAGGGCCCGGTGCTCGATGAAGCCGCATGGTTGGAGCGGCGCGCGGCCTTCGTGGCTGAGAGCTGCGGGGCCGTTATGGGACAGAGCCGTCAGCAGATCGCCGAGAAGCTGGTCCTCGCCGAGAGACGCTTGCAATCGGCAGCGGAGCGTTACCAACGGATCGTTCTCTGGTTCGAGCACGATACCTACGATCAGCTCATCCTGGCGCGCTGCCTGGCGCACTTCGCCGAGCGGCCACCGAGGCGGCTCGAGCTGATCTCCCTGGCCCATTATCCGGGCGGTGTCCGGTTCATTGGCCTGGGGCAACTTCCGCCAGAGGCGCTGCGCCTGCTCTGGGGCGACCGCGTGCCGGTGTCCGACGGGAGCCTGCGTGCCGGGCAGTCCGTCTGGAGCATGCTGCGCTCACCCGACCCCAGGCCACTCGCGGACCTGGCGAGGATGGGAATAGCGGAACTTCCGCAACTCGCCGGCGCGGTGCGGCGACACTGCCAGGAACTGCCCTGGATCGGGACCGGGCTCAGCCTGACCGAGCGCCTCATCCTGCAACTCCTGGCGGAGGCACCGCGGACCGTCGGTCAAACCTTTCACCAGCTCATGATGGAGCGTGAGCCGCTTCCGTGGCTCAGCGACCTTCTCTTCCGGTTCATCGTGGAGAACATAAGGCGCGTGGAGCAGCCGGTGTTCACCGCGGCCTTCGACGGCGGGGACCATCAGCCCTGGCCGCAGGAGCGCTTGACCATCACGCCTCTGGGCCGCGCCGTCCTGGCGGGGACGGTGGACTGGCTGTCGTTGCGTCCGCCGGCGCGATGGCTTGGCGGCGTTTTGATCCCGCGAGCCGGACTCTGCTGGCGCTGGGACGCGAGCACGGCATCGGCGGCGCGCTGCTGAACGGGCCAAGAGGTCAGGGGTGCGCGGCGTGCCAGGCGGACCAGTGCTGCTGGCGGCGTACTGTCTCGCGCATGTGCAACGGCAACTCGCCATTCTGCCGGTAGCACAGCGCAAGTATGGGCCGTCCGCACTCGGGGCACGCCTCGTCCCTGATCAGGATGAGCCGCCCGCTGGTGCCGACCACACCCGCGGCGTCGGCGCGCGCGTTCCGTGGGGCCGCGGAAAAATCGAATATCTCGTAGGGCAATGGGTCACTGGCGTTCTGCCGACGCTCGAACCAGGCCAGCCAGTCCGCCGTCTCCCAATCCTGCCAGCCGGAACCGAAGCGGCTGTCTCCTTGCGAGATCAACGCATGCCGGCGGTCGTTCGCGCCGGACCGGTGTTGCCGCGCGTCACGCTCTGCCGGGACGGGCTCGCGACATTGCGGGATCACGCGGCTGCCGAACAGCTCGATCGAGTGCAGTATGTCGCGTTGCGGCTGGCCGAAATCCATCGAGGCGACGAACTCGCCGGCGCCCAGCGACTGATACCGGCGTATCCTGCCGATGCATGTGTCGGGATCGCCGACAACGCCGCGCGCGGACAATTCCTCGGCGGTGATCCGCAGTCCCTCCGGCAGAGGGTCGAGCGAGCCGAAGCCACGCACCGGTGTGCTGCCATCGCGCGTGAAGTTCTGCGCGCGAACGTGCTTGCGCTCCAACATCCGCATCGCCTGGACGATGCGGTCGGGGTCGTCCGACACACACGCCTCGGTCTGCACTGCGACCTTCGGCCTGATTGTCGCCGCGTCTTCATTCACGATTGCGTCGATGATGTTCATCGTCGTCCGCACGGCGGATATCGGCTGGCGCAGCGGGGTGGTGTGCAGCCCGATCCCTCGCTCGATGCAGAAGCGCAGGGTGTCAGGTGTCCGCGCGGCGACCCAGAGCGGCGGATGTGGCTGCTGCAACGGGCGCGGCACGATGTAGGTCGCGGGGAATTCGAACTGGGTCCCGCGGTAAGCGAACTCGGCGTCCGCCCGCCAAACGCCGAGCAGGATATCGAGCGACTCACGCAAACGATCCGCTGCCTGCACATCGGTCAGCCCGAGCCGCTGGTACTGGTACAATGATGATCCGCGCGCGAAACCGATCTCGAGGCGGCCTTCCACCAGGTGGTCCACCATGCCGATCTCTTCGGCGAGCATGAGCGGATGGTGGAACGGCGCGACGATGACGCTGGTGCCAAGCCTGACGCGCCTGGTGCGATGCGCCATGTCCGCGATGTTCACCAGCGGGTTCGGCGCGCAGTATTGATGGGTGAAATGGTGTTCAGGAAACCACACGATGTCGAAGCCGGCGGCCTCGGCGCATTCGACCTGCTCGGCGGTGTCCCGGTAAACCTGGGCCAGGGACTTGTCCTCGTCGGCGCGGATATACGAGGCGAAGTAGCCGAAGCGCATGGTTTTGGTTTCCTGTGAGGCATGCCAGCCTAGCGCCGCCGCAGCGGCACTCTCAAGGCGCCGGCCTTCTGCTATAGCCGCGTTATGGGAACCGGAACGACATGGCTGGCGGTGGCGGTTGGCGGCGCTTTGGGCAGCCTGGCCCGCTTCTGGCTTGCGGCGGCGATGGCCATGCTGACCGGCCCGCGCTTCCCCTGGGGCACCCTGCTGATCAACGTGGTGGGCTCGTTCGTGATCGGTCTGGTGGCGGCGGTCACGCTCTCGCCGGCCCGCATCGCCATGCATCCCGACCTGCGGATCTTCCTGATGGTCGGCATCTGCGGCGGCTTCACGACCTTCTCGGCCTTCAGCTTGCAGACGCTCGAACTGCTACAATCCGGCGATGCCTTGCCGGCGGGGGCATACGTTGCCGGGTCTGTCGTGCTGTGTCTCGCAGCGGTCTGGAGTGGCTGGGCACTCGGCAGAACATAACTTTGCTTTCCACGCGCTGCGAGAATAAGGCATAAGCCAAGGGTCAGCCCCAGATCACGGGACCGTGGGCGATTGTTGCACGGAAGTAAGGACGCCTGAAGGCATGAAAGTCTTGCTGACCGGCGGATGCGGCTTCATCGGTTCGGCTGTGGTGCGCCATCTGATACGCGACACCGACCATGTCGTGGTCAACGTCGACAAGCTGACCTACGCCGCATCCGAGGACGCGCTGGAGAATGCGAGGGGTCACAACCGACATGTCCTGATCCGCGCGGACATCACCAATGCTGCGGCGATGCGGCAGATCTTCGCGACCCATCAGCCCGACGTGGTGATGCATCTGGCGGCGGAAAGCCATGTCGATCGCTCGATCGACGGCCCGGCCACGTTCATCGAGACCAACGTCAACGGTACGTTCACGCTGCTGGAAGCATCACGGCAGTATTACGCTGGGCTCAGCGCCGAGCGGCGAACGATGTTCCGATTTCATCACATATCCACCGACGAGGTGTTCGGCGCGCTTGACGCCGGTGATCCGCCGTTCGATGAGACCACGAGCTACGATCCGCGCAGCCCATATTCGGCGAGCAAGGCGGCGTCGGACCACCTGGTGCGCGCGTGGTTCCACACCTATGGACTGCCGACGCTTGTGTCTAACACCACCAACAACTACGGGCCGTGGCAATTCCCGGAGAAGCTGATCCCGCTGGTCACGCTGAACGCGTTGGAGGGCAAGCCTCTGCCGGTGTATGGCGACGGCTCGAACCGACGCGACTGGATCTTCGTCGAGGACCACGCGGTCGCGCTGGTGCGCGTGCTGGAGCTTGGCGAGCCAGGCGCGACGTACGCGATCGGTGCCCGCCAGCCACGCACCAATATCGACGTGGTGCGCGCGATCTGCGCGGAACTGGATCGCCGCGTGCCGGATCCCGCCGGCCCGCGCGAGCGGCTGATCCACTTCGTCACCGACCGGCCGGGGCATGATTTCCGCTATGAGATCGATCCGACGCGCGCCGAGACGGCACTTGGCTGGACCGCGCCGCACGACTTCGAGGCCGGACTTGCGCGCACCATCGAGTGGTATCTGGCAAACCGCGATTGGTGGCAGGCGGTGCGTGTCGGGCGCTATGCGGGACAACGGTTGGGAACTGCGGCATGAAAGGCATTCTGCTCGCCGGCGGCTCCGGCACGCGGCTGCATCCGATGACGCTGGCGGCGTCGAAGCAGTTGCTGCCGGTCTACGACAAGCCGATGGTGTACTATCCGCTGTCGACGCTGATGCTCGCCGGCATCCGCGACATCCTGGTGATCTCGACGCCTGAGGACCTGCCGCAGTTCAGCAAGTTGCTTGGCGACGGCGAGCGCTTCGGCGTGTGCTTCACCTACGCCGAACAGAAGCGTCCCGAGGGGATCGCACAGGCCTTCCTTATCGGCCGCGACTGGCTTGCCGGCGAAGCCTGCGCGCTGGCGCTCGGCGACAACCTCATCCACGCCGACCATCTGTCTGCACTGCTGCGCACGGCGGCGGCGCGATCGCATGGCGCGACGGTGTTCGCGTATCAGGTGCGCGATCCGGAGCGCTACGGCGTGGTGTCGTTCGATGCCGCAGGCCGCGCAATGGATATCGTGGAGAAGCCGACGGCAACGGAATCCAACTGGGCAGTGACCGGCCTGTATTTTTACGATCAGACGGTCAGCGACCTGGCGCGCACCATTCGTCCCTCCGGGCGCGGCGAACTGGAGATCACTGACCTCAACCGGCTGTATCTGGACGCCGGCGTGCTGGCGGTGGAGCGACTGTCGCGCGGCTGCGCGTGGCTCGATGCCGGCACGCCTGATTCGCTGTTGCAGGCGGCGACCTTCGTGCAGACCATCCAGTCGCGCACCGGCATGCTGGTCGGCTGTCCGGAGGAAGTCGCATTTCGCATGGGATATATCGACGCGGATACGCTGCGCTCGCACGCGCGCCATCTGGGCAAGACGGATTTGGGGCGCGTGCTGATGGAACTGGCCGAGGGGGAGCAGGCATGATCGTCGAGCCGACCGGCATTCCGGATGTTCTGCTGATCACGCCGCCGCGCTTTCTCGACGACCGCGGATTCTTTTCGGAAACCTGGAATGAGCGCCGCTTCGTTGAGGCGGGCGTGGCGGGTCCGTTCGTGCAGGACAACCACGCGCGGTCGGCTGATCGCGGTGTGGTTCGCGGACTGCATTTGCAGATTGCGCCGAATGCGCAGGGCAAGCTGGTTCGCGTGGTGCGGGGATCGATCTGGGACGTTGCGGTGGACATCAGGCATGGCTCGCCGACTTATGGCCGCCATGCGGGCGTCGTGCTGTCGGCGGACAACTGGCAGCAGTTGTGGATCCCGGCGGGACTGCTGCACGGTTATTGCACGCTCGAGGCGGACACCGAGGTGATCTACAAGGTTACCGCGCCCTGGGACCGACAGGCGGAACGTGGGGTGATCTGGAACGATCCCGAACTCGCCATTCCGTGGCCGATCGCGCCGGACGAGGCGATCCTGTCCGACAAGGATCGCATCCTGCCGCGCCTGGTGGAGTGCGGCGAGTGGCACACGGCGTGACATGACGGCTCCGATCCTGGTCCTCGGCGTTAGCGGTCAGCTCGCGGCGGCGCTGGCCGAGGCGGCACCGGCGCGCGGGCTGGCGGTGGATTGCGTCGGCCGTCCGAGGCTGGATTTCAACCGGCCTGAGAGCGTGCGCGAGATTTTCGCGGCCAGTGCGCCGCCGTTGGTGATCAACGCAGCGGCGTATACCGCGGTGGATGCGGCCGAGGACGATGCGGCGGCGGCGTTCAGGGCGAATCACGAGGGTCCGCGGGAGTTGGCGCGGCTGTGCGAGGCGGCTGGCATTCCGCTGATTCACGTTTCGACCGACTACGTGTTCGATGGGCTCAAGGGTGCGCCGTATGTGGAGACCGACTCTGTCGCGCCACAGGGCGTCTATGGGGCGAGCAAGCTGGCCGGCGAGCAAGCGGTGCTGGACGAATGCTCGCGCGGGATCGTGGCGCGGACGTCGTGGCTGTACTCGCCGACCGGCACTAACTTTGTCCGCACCATGCTTGCCGCAGGGCAGCGCCACAGGCATTTGCGTGTTGTGGCGGACCAGCGCGGGTGCCCGACCAGCGCGCCTGATCTGGCACAGGCCACTCTGGGCATTGCCGCGCGGCTGACAAACGACGGGTGGCAGAGCCGCTATGCCGGTGTCTATCACGCCGCAGGGACGGGTGCCGCGACATGGCACGAACTCGCGACCGCGACGTTCGCGGCGGCGGCGCGTTACGGCGTGGAGGTGCCGACGATCGCACCGATCGCGACGGATGAGTGGCCGACGAGGGCGAAGCGACCGGCTGACTCGCGTCTCGACTGTGGCAAGTTCGCCGCGGTGTTCGGCCTGCGGCTGCCGCCGTGGCAGGACGGGCTGGCACGCACCGTTAAGGCGATCTTCGCTGCGCACGCGCTCAGCCGAGCGTGATCGCGCAAACCTCCGGAGCCACACAGCCGCTGGTTGGCGCTATCGCCGCACGCGACGTGGTTGCGGCGTAAGCCGCGACGGTTGGGTAAGGTTGCCGAGGCCGGGTGGGGCGTGGTATTTCCGCGCTCCACGCTGCCGGTGGGGGATAGTTTAGCGGTAGAACTCCCGGCTCTGGACCGGGCAGCCTTGGTTCGAATCCAGGTCCCCCAGCCACCGCACCGCGAAGCCCGCGGAAGTCCTCGCCCTCTTGGCCCCGGCCATCCCGCCGGAGGCCCTACTCCCATTTGGTCGGGATGCTGCCGGCTATGCCTCACGGCAAACATTCGGTGGTATGCTTGTGGTGTGCTCGCCACGCAAGGAAGATGGGCCATGACGCCATTGAGTGCTGAACCAATTCGGGATGCAGCCATCCTCGTCGCCCGCATCCTGTTAGTCTTGCTCTTCGTGGTGTTCGGCTGGAGCAAGCTCACTAACTACTCTGCGACAGTTGGTTACATGGCGAACGTCGGCGCTCCCGTACCTTCCGTCGCCGCGCTAGTGGCGATTGTGGTCGAGTTCTTCATCGCGCTCGCAGTCGCCTTCGGCGCATGGACACGCCCGCTGGCCCTTCTGCTTGCGCTCTACACATTGGGAACTGCGCTTATCGCGCACCACTTCTGGACCATGGAAGGCGCTGTCCGCTCCGCGAACGCGATCAACTTCTACAAGAACATCAGCATTATTGGCGGGTTCCTCCTGCTCTATGTCACCGGTGGCGGCAAGTATTCGGTGGATGCTCGCCTTGGATCAGCCGGTCCATTGTTGCGTGGGACCTGATAGCAGGTGCTGTTACGGTCAGGATCAGATCGACCAGCGACGCGTCGCTTCTCAGCGCCGTCCTCCGGGCCCCTTGCCCCGGTCGCTTTGCCGTAAATCTCCAAGATGGCGTAGTCGTGTCGGCGCCGAAGGACTGCTCCATGGCCTCCAGGTTAGGGCTTGTCGCCGTAGTCTGTCGGTGCCACCTGGTTTGGGCTTTGCCATGGCGGGAGCGGTGCGCTTCCGGTATTCTTGCGATGGCGGGACAGTCCTGCCAGGGGAGCCCGCGATGGTCCGCACTATATTGGCTGCAACCGCTACACTCGCCTTACTGTCCGTCATGCCACCGGCGGCGGGCGCCGTGACGTGTGCCAACGGCGTCTATCGTGCGGGATGTGCCGGACCCAACGGAGCCGCAGTGGTCAAGAAGCAGCCGGTGGTCCGTCCGCCAGCGACGGTTCACTGCGTCAATGGCGTCTACCGCGCGGGTTGCGCGGGGCCGAACGGCGCCGGTGTCGTCCGCAAGCCGGTACTGAGGTGCCTGTCGCTCGTCTATAGGCCCGGTCCGGCTGTCAAGCAGTCACGTTTCGCGCGCGTCTTGCTACCGGCCGCAGGTTTTAGAATTCCATCAGGTTGTCCTTGAAGTGCTTGTGGGAATACCGCGTCCGCGTCAGTCCGCGGCGCTGCAATTCCGGCACCAGCCCATCGCACACTTCCATGATGTAGCGCCGGTCGAAATAGGCATTGAAGAAAAGGAACCCGTCGCCGCCGACCTCCTCCATGATCTCCTGCATCATGCCCGCGACGTGATCGACCGTGCCGGTGAAGTCGATGCCCATCTTGGTCGACTGGCTCGCGGCGACCTCGCGCGGCGTCTTGCCGATCCACTTGGCGAGCGATGACTGATGGCCATTTGTGTGCAGCTCGGGCAACGGCTCGTCCGGATCGAACTTCGAGAAGTCGATGTTGGTCAGGCGCGACATGCTTGAGAGCTGCATGTCGAGATGGCGGTTGGCGTCCTCATGCATCAGGCGCTGCCTCTCTCTCGCGGCCTCCATCGTCGTGTCGACCAGCGGGTATGCCAGGAACAGCACCTTGACCTTGTCGGGGTCGCGTCCGGCGGCAGCGGCGCGCCGACGGACATTGGCCCGATAGGCCTTCATCGCCTCGACGCTGCCGGCATCGGTTATGATCGTGTCGGCCCAGCGCGCGGCGAATTCCTGCCCGCGCTGCGAGCCGCCTGCCTGGCAGATCGGCGGACGTCCCTGCGGCGAGCGAGGCGCGTTCAGCGGGCCGCGACAGCGGAAGTACTTGCCCTCGAAATTTACCGGATGGACTTTTCCCCCGTCGGCGAACATCGGCGCGTCACGGTCGAGCACCATGGCGTCAGGCTCCCAGGCGTCCCACAGCCTGGTGACAAGGTCGGCGAATTCATCGGCAAGGTCGTAGCGTTCATCGTGCGGCGGCTGGCGCAGATGGCCGTAGTTCTGCGCCGCACCGTCATTGCTGCTGGTGACGCAGTTCCAGCCGGCCCGCCCCTCGGTCACATGGTCGAGCGAATTGACGAGCCTGGCGAGCAGGAAAGGCGGGTACTCGGTGACGGAAAGCGTCGGGATGAGGCCAAGGTGTCTCGTGGCCTGCGCGAGGTAAGGCACGAGCACGGCCGGATCGAGCTTGGGCGTGCTGGCGGCATAGCGCAGATAGGTGTCGTGCGAGCCCTGAAACGTATACGGCACCATCGAGGAGTCCTCGATGATGAGGTAATCGAAGCAGGCACGCTCGAGCCCGCGGGCGAGGTCGAGGAACAGATCGGGCATCATCCAGCGTGCGACATCGCTGCCAGGCCAATTTCCTCGCCAGGTCTTCGGACCATAGCCCTGCGAGAGGAACCAGGAGAGGTGGAACTGACGCTTGGCCATCGTGACGGATCTCGTTCGTGCGCGTTGCGGGGCGGACGTGCTGCATTGCAGCATGCAAGATGGCTGCCGCTTGTGCCAGCGCCCGCGACGAACGGGATAAATCGACGCCTCTGTGATCAAGCGTTATGGGTTCGAAGCAGCTTTAGTCTTTAACACGGAGGAAAAGGGAGGACCACGGAGGACACGGAGGAAGCAAGCATCAAGGGCGCTTCGCGCGTAGCGCGTCGATTACTGCTCCGTGGTCCTCCCTTTTCCTCCGTGTTAAAACTAGGACGCCACCAAACCGCACCATCGGCGCAAATATGGGCAGACGCCTGTCGCCTTGTGCGGTGACGCCTCTCACTCCCGCAGCATCGCCGCGACCTGGTCGAGGCTGCGGATGCGTGCATACATCTTCATCGCCTTGTCGAGGCTGTAGGCGTGAGCGGCGGTGTCGCTGCTCCAGCAGCATTCGCGCACCACGACGGCAGCGAGGTCGAGGTTGAAGGCCTCGCGGACGCTCGTCTCGACGCCGCGATTGGTGGCGCCGCCGCCGATGATGATGATGTCGCGCCGCAGCATGTGAAGGAGCTCCGCTACACCCGTGCCGTAGAACGCGCTCGGGCGGCGCTTGAGGAAGACGTAATCCTCCGGCCGCGGCGCGATCTCGTCGGGGAAGCCGGCCTCTGCGGTACCTTCAATACCGTTGGTGAGTGGCGGCACACCGGTCTCTGCCGAAAGGTCGGTCGGCAGCATGACGACGTCGGCACCATCGTCGCGGCTGACGGGGGTCGTGTAGATCACCGGCACACGTGCCGCGCGCGCGGCTGCGATCATGCGCACCCAGGCATCAAGCACGGGACGCATCGCCGTTCTCCGCGCAGGATCCGACGGCGTCAGCGCGCG
Source organism: uncultured Alphaproteobacteria bacterium (assembly GCA_963818775.1). GTDB lineage: Bacteria > Pseudomonadota > Alphaproteobacteria > Acetobacterales > Acetobacteraceae > JAMXLO01. Next base: position 392,649 of record CAWFUF010000024.1, read on the forward strand.
CCGGCAGACGTCGTAGGCGATCAGTGCCGCGCGGCGCCGATCGATGCGTTCGGGTTCGGGCATGGCAACCTCGATTGCGATTGGCCGGCGGCCTTCTAACGCTCATGAGCGTAACCCCTCAGCCATCGAAAGCAATCGGTCCGCCTGAGTGGTTTGCGGCAACCGCGGCGTGCTTGACACCCACACCGCGGGCTCCGCATCGTGGCAAACGATCGATTTCCTGCAAGCATGCGGAGAAGACTTCCATGCCCATCGACGTCGAGCGGGCACGCGCCGACACACCGGCGGCGGACAAAACCCTGCACTTCAACAATGCGGGTGCGGCGCTGATGCCGGAGCCAGTGCTAAAGGCGCAACTGCGCCACCTAAGGCTCGAGGCCGAGATCGGTGGTTACGAGGCTGCCGCGGCAGTCGACGATAGGGCTGAAGCGGCTTACGATTCGATCGCGCGACTTTTGAACGCCGACCGGACGGAGATCGCGCTCGTCGAGAACGCCACCGTCGCTTGGGACATGGCGTTCTATTCTGTCGGCTTCGCGTCCGGCGATCGCATTCTCACCGCCGAAGCCGAATACCTCAGCAACTATATCGCCTTCGAGCAGGTCGCGCGGCGTACCGGCGCCATCGTCGACGTTGTACCAAGCGATGCAGCGGGCGAGATCGATGTCGAGGCGCTCGAACGTATGATTGATCCGCGCGTCAAGCTGATCGCCATCACGCATGTGCCGACCAATGGCGGGCTGGTCAATCCGGCGGCGGAGGTCGGGCGCATCGCCCGCGCTCACGGCGTCCTCTATCTGCTCGACGCCTGCCAATCCGTCGGCCAAATGCCGATCGACGTCGCCGCCATCGGTTGCGACATGCTGTCCACGACCGGGCGGAAATATCTACGGGGGCCGCGCGGCACCGGCTTCCTCTACGTGCGGCGCGCCGTGCTCGACGGCCTTGAGCCGCCGTTCCTCGATCTGCAGGCGGTGAGCTGGGTCGAGCCTGACCGCTACGAGATGCGCCCCGACGCGCGACGTTTCGAGAACTGGGAACGCAACGTTGCCGCACAGCTCGGCCTCGGCGCCGCGGTCGACTACGCACTCGGCTTTGGCCTCGCCGACATTTACGCGCGCGTCGAGACGCTGGCCGGCGAGCTGCGGCGGCGGCTCGCGGACATCCCGGGTGTCATCGTCCGCGACCGCGGGCGGCGGCGCTGCGGCATCGTCAGCTTCACGGCCGAAGGGAAGCCTGCGCGGGAACTCGTCGCAGCGCTGCGACAGCAACGCATGAATTGCCATACGTCGTCGCCGAGTTCGACGCTGCTCGATGCCCGGGCGCGCCGGTTGCCCGATCTCGTGCGCGCGTCCGTGCACTACTACAACACCGAAGAGGAGGTGGCGCGCTTCGCGGCTGCGGTCGCCGCACTGGCATAAAGGAGCCGACAAGAAAGTTCTCAACGCAGATTTGCGTGCATCCGCGTGAATCTTCTTGTATCTGCGTTCTAATGAGTTTCTTCCTGCAAGCTTGCGGCACAAGATGACCCAAATGACGAACTTGTTTGATCTGACTGGTCGGACTGCTGTCGTGACCGGAAGTGCGCAAGGCATGGGCCGCGCCATGGCACTCGCGTTGGCCGAGGCCGGCGCCGACCTCGTGCTGCTTGACCGCAACGCGACCGGCATCGATGCGACAGCGCACAGCATCCATCAGTTCGGCCGCAAGGCACTGCCGATCGCCGGCGACGTGACCGATACCGACCAAATCGACCGTGTTTTCGCTACGGTGGATCGCGAATTCGGGCGGGTGGACTTCCTCGGCAACGTAGCGGGCGAGGCGAAGGCCGGCGCGGCCGAGGACATGACGCTCGCGGATATCAACGCCACGTTCCACAACCTGGTGATCAGCCGCTACTACACCTGCCAGCTTGCTGGCCGGCGGATGCTGGCGCAGGGCAAGGGCAGCATCATCAGCATCGGCTCGATCGCCGGCGTGTCATCGCTGGGCCGGGCGCAATCGGTCTACGGCATGGCGATGGCGGCGGTGATTCAGATGACGCGCGAGCTGAGCACCGAATGGGCCGGGCGCGGCGTACGGGTGAACTGCATCCTGCCGGCGCAGGTGCTCGGCGACAACGGACTGGGGCCGCGCATGGAGGCCGATCCGTGGCTGCGCGATACGTTTCTGCGCGGCATTCCGGCTGGTCGCTTCGGCCAACCAGACGACATCAAGGGTTTGTCGGTGCTGCTGGCGTCGGATGCTGCCGACTGGATCACCGGTGCGGCGATTCCGATGGATGGCGGGAATTTGGCGATGAACGGCGGCGGTGGGCTGCTGGCACCGATCATGGAACGTTATCGGGTGCAGCGTTGAGATTACACGAGGCAGTGCCAACGCATCACCCACAGTGCGCGACGCCATTGTCAGACGTTGGGACCGAGGCTGCTCGATGCCGGGCTACGCCGGCCATGACAACGGGGGATGCTGCGCGCGAGTCGAAACACTTATTCCGCAGCAGGCCCGAACTAAGCAGAACTGAACACCGAAGCGGAGTTGGTTTGCGCCAGTGACCAGGCAAGCGCTCGTCATCGGCTACGGCAATACGCTGCGCGGCGACGACGCAGTGGGGCAGGTGGTTGCCCGCGCGCTTGCAGGTGAGGCTGCCATCGAAGGCGTTGAGGTGATCGCGTGTCACCAACTTATGCCGGAACTGGCCGAGTGCATCGACGCAGCGGACTTGGTCGTGTTCATCGACGCCGCGGCTGACCTCCAACCTGGCGCCATCGTGGCGGAGGTGGTGCAGGCCGCATCGCTGTCGTCGGGTCTGGTACATCACGTTGACCCGCGCATGCTCCTGTTCATGACCGCAAAACTCTACGGTCGTACTCCGGACGCATTCGTTGTCAGAGTTGGCGCAGGCTCGTTCGAGCTGGGAGAGGGACTGTCCGCCGCCGTCGCCGGCGTGCTGCCGGATGTGGTCGCGACGGTACGACAACTGGTGCTGGAGCAGCCGGGGACTCAGGCGCGCACAGAGTCCAGCATGGTTCCGTCGGCATCCAGCAACTGAAGTTCCACCGGATACTGGCCGCCGGCATGTGTTGAGCAACTCAGGCACGGGTCATAGGCCCGCAGCACCGCCTGCACGCGGTTGAGCATGCCGTCGGTAATTCGCTTGCCATCGATGTAGTGCCGACTGACCTGACGAATGCTCCGGCCGATTGAGAGATTGTTGTGCCCGGTCGCGATGATGAGGTTCGCCCAGACAATCGCGCCGCTCTCGTTGACCTTATAGTGGTGCGTCAGGACGCCGCGCGGTGCCTCGGCCATGCCGATGCCCTCCAGAGCGTTCACTCCGGCATGAGCGCGGACGTGTCGATCGAGGATGGCCGGATCGTTCAGCAGCGCCTCCATCCGCTCGATGCAATACAGGATCTCGATCAGGCGTGCGTAATGGAAGTGGAAGGAGCTGTGCACCACCTTGCCGAATCTCTCGTGGTACTCTGTGAATTCCCTATCCGCCGCTTCGGTGCCGCAGCGGGCCACGACATTCAACCGCGCCAGAGGTCCCACGCGGTAGGTCCCATCCGGATAGCCGCGCGGTTTGAAGTATGGCGCCTTCAAGAATGAGCGGGGGACCGTCGCCTCGCCGATGTACTGTTGATAGTCCTCGGCGGCCATCCGATCGACCACAGTGTCGCCCGTGGCGTCGACGAAGCGCAGGCCGCCGTCGTAGAGTTGCATGTTGTCGTGGTCGTCAACGAGTCCGGCGTACATGGTGGGAGTGGAACCGAACACCGCGATCTCATCGCTGAACTGGTCAACCGCGCCCTTGAAGAAGCCGATAGTTCGCAATGCCAGCGCCTTCGCATCGGGCAGAGCGACCAGGATGCGGTCGCGGACTGCGGGGTCCAACGGCGCGTTGACGCCGCCGGGCACGGTCCATGACGGATGGATGCGCTCCCCTGCCAGGCCTGCGATGACCTGCTGGCCAAATCTGCGCAGCGCTATGCCATCTTTGGCGAGCTGCGGGTGGTCCTCGATGACGCCGACCAGGTTTCGGCGTGCCGGATCGGAGTCGAAGCCGAGCAGCAGGTCGGGGGCCGAGAGATGGAAGAAGCTCAACGCGTGCGACTGGATGACCTGCCCGCAGTGCATGATTTCGCGAAGCTTCGCAGCGGTCGGCGGGATACGCACGCTCATGATGGCCTCGCAGGCCTTGGCCGAGGTGAGCAGGTGGCTGATCGGGCAGATCCCGCAGATGCGAGCGGTGATCGACGGCATTTCATAGAATGGCCGCCCCTCGCAGAATTTCTCGAACCCGCGGAGCTGAGTGACATGGAAGGCGGTGTCCACGACGTTGCCATCGTCATCGAGGTGGATGGTGATCTTCGCGTGGCCCTCGATGCGGGTGACCGGGTCGATAACGATGGTCGTCATGACGGGCTCCTCAGCCGAAACGCGTCCTGGCCCTGAGATCGGGGATACGGCCATCGAGAAGCTCGTTGAGGACGAACAGGATCGTTGGGGCGGACGGCGGACACCCCGGCACGTGCAAGTCGATCTTGACGACGTCGTGCAGCGGAACGGCGTGTTTCAGCAGTATCGGCAGCGCGGGGTCCGCCGGGATGCCTTTGTCCACGTCGGCGCCCTCCACATAGATACGCTCGAACAGGTCTTTGAGCGGGATGGGGTTGCGTGCGCCTGAGATGTTGCTTGTGGTCGCACAGTCGCCGAGGGCCACGAGGATGCGTGTGCGCTCGCGGACCTGGCGGATCTTCTCAAGGTCCTCCTCGGTGCTGACCGCCCCCTCGACAAGAGCGACATCGACATCGTGGGGATATTCGCGAGCGTCAACCAACGGGCTGTATACCAGATCGACACGCTGCGAGATGGTGATGAGAGCCTCGTCCAGATCGAGCAGCGACATGTGGCAGCCGGAACAACCGTCAAGCCACATGGTGGCCAGTCGTGGCTTCGTCATGAGTTGGCACTTCGCTTCGCGGCGAGTTCCGTGATGACGCTGTTGCGCTTGGTCATCTCCTCGACCGCAAGGCCTTTCTCGACCAACGCGCCGGTCGGACAGACCTGCACGCACTTGCCGCAGTTGGTGCAGGACGGCGCCTCGCCCCATGGCAGGTTGAGTTCGGCGACGAGCATCGAGTTGATGCCGCGCGCGGCGATGTCCCAGACATGCGCGCCCTCGATCTCGTCGCAGACGCGCACGCAGCGCGAACAGAGGATGCAGCGATTGTGGTCGAGCACCCAGCGGGGGTGCGAGACATCGACCGGCAGACGCGGGAAATTGTAGGGAAGGTTGACATGGGTAAGACCAAGGGTCTGCGCCAAGGACTGCAATTCGCAGTTGCCGTTCGAAACACACACGGCGCAGATGTGATTGCGTTCGATGAACAGCAACTCGAGCGCCATCAGCCGATTGTGCGCCAGGCTGTCGGAATTGGTGCTGACCGACATGCCGTTCTGCACCGGCGTCGTGCAGGCGGGCAGCAGACGGCCGACACCGGCGATCTCCACCAGGCACAAACGGCAGGACCCAGGCGAACTGAGGCCTTCCAGATGACACAGGGAAGGGATGTACTTGCCGTTGTCATGCGCCACCTGAAAGATGTTCTGTCCCTCGGTCGCGGTGCAGAGCTGGCTGTCGATGCGGATTGAGACTTGCTGAGGCACGAATGGCTCCTTAGCGACGGGAGACGGCAAGCGCCGTCATCTCTCGGATGTCGCAGCGCAGACAGCGGCTGGCCTCTTCATGCGCCTCGTCCGCGCGCAGTGCTGATACGGCCTCATCGAAGGTCTTGGCGCGGGCCGCGGCGGGGAGGAAATGCGCGTGGTGGCGTCCGCAGGGGCTCGATTGCTGCGGCATCTGGTCATACTGCAAAACAGGCATGGCGGAGTCGTAGCGCGACACGCCCATGAGATGATGGTCGATGTTTCTGGCCGCATCCTTGCCCCAGCCCATCGCAGTTGTGACATTGGACGCGCCGGTGACAAAGTCGCCGCCGGCAAAGACGTTGTCGCGACTGGTGGTCAGCGCGTAGCGATCAACCTCGAGCATGCCGTTGCGGGTGACATCGAGGCCGGTCCCGCGGCAGAAGTCGCGGTCGACGCTTTCGCCGACCGCCAGGATGACGCTGTCGCAACTGACGTTGAGCACTTCGCCGGTGTCAATGGGTCGTCGTCGGCCGGATGTATCGAACGCACCGAGCCGCGTCTTGGTCACCTCGATCGCCCTGACCGCGCCGCCTTCGCCGATGATGCGATGAGGCGAGGCGAGGAAGATGATGCGCACACCTTCGTCCTCGGCGGCCTCGACCTCCTCGGATATCGCCGGCATGTCCTTGCGCTCGCGCCGGTAGATGACGGTCGCCGATGCGCCCATGCGGATCACCGTGCGGGCGCAGTCGATGGCGGCGTTGCCACCACCGATGATGACCACGCGCTGGCCGAGTTTCACCGCCTCGCCGCGGGCTTCGGCCTCCAAAAAGTGCAGTGCGCCGAAGACGCCGGTGAGTTCGTTGCCGGGCACGCGCACGTCGGTTTCCTGCCAGGTGCCGAGCGACAGGAAGACTGCGTTGAATTTCGCCTCCAGGTCGCTCAGCGAGATGTCAGAACCGATGCTGGAGTTCAGAACGAAATTGACCCCGAGGCGACGGATGATCTCGATCTCGCGGTCAAGGACTTCGCGCGGAAGCCGGTAGGCTGGCAGCGCAAAGCGCAACATGCCACCGGGTTCGGCGTGCGAGTCGAAGACGACGACCTCGTGCCCGAGCAGTGCCAGGTAGAAGGCGGCGGTCAATCCGGCCGGACCGGCACCGACTATGGCGATCTGCTTGTCGGTTGATGGGCGCCGTCTGGCCGCGACGCGGTCCGCCATCGCGTCGAACTTGTCGGACAGCAGGATGGTATCGGCGATGACCCGATGGACCTCGCGCATGTTGATGGGCTCGTCGACCGTCTGACGGCGGCAGCGATGTTCGCACGGATGCTGGCAGACGCGGCCCGTGGTAGCCGGTAGCGGATTATCGAAGATGACCGCCTCGAAGGCGTCTTCCAGTCGGTTCTCCTTGTAGAGCTGCAAGAAGCGCGGAATGTTCATGTGGATCGGGCAACTGTTCTCGCACGGCGCCACAGCCAGTTCCTGGCAGACACCTGCACGGCAGCGCTTGGCGCGGATGTGGTCCTCGAACTCGTGGCGGAAGTGACGCAGCGCGGTGAGCACCGAGTTGGGCGCCGACTGGCCGAGACCGCAGAGCGAGGTATCGCGGATCATGCGGCCCAGCGTGTCCAGCTCGGCCAGGTCCTCCTCGCGGCCTTGCCCCTTGGTGATGCGTGTGAGCGTACGCAGCGCTTTGTCCAGTCCGACACGGCACGGTGTGCATTTGCCGCATGATTCGGAGCGGGTGAACTCGATGAAATAGCGCGCGACGTCGACCATGCAATTGTCGTCGTCCATCACCACCATGCCGCCAGAACCCATGATTGAGCCCAGCTTGCCAAGTGATTCAAAATCGACGGGCGTGTCGAGCATGTCGTGCGGTATGCAGCCGCCGGACGGCCCTCCTGTCTGTACGGCCTTCACGCTATGGCCGGGCGCGGTGCCGCCGCCGGCGTCATAGACGAACTTGCTGAGCGGAGTGCCGAGAGGCATCTCGACAAGACCGGTGTTCTGGATCTTGCCCACCAGCGAAAACACCTTGGTGCCGGGACTGGCATCGCTGCCGAAGGAGGTGAACCACTCCGGTCCCTTCGCGACGATGGGCGGAATGTTGAACCAGGTCTCGACGTTGTTGATGTTTGTCGGATGGCCCCACAGACCTTTTTGGGCAGGATACGGCGGCCGCGGCCGCGATCGGCCTGACATCCCTTCGAGCGAGCTGATCAACGCCGTCTCTTCGCCGCAGACGAAGGCGCCCGCTCCTTCGACCAGCTCTATGTCGAAGTTGAAACCACAGCCAAGGATGTTCTCTCCGAGCAGGCCGTATTCCCTGGCCTGTTCGACGGCGACCGCAAGCCGATGCACTGCCAGGGGATATTCTGCGCGGACATAGATGATGCCCTGCTTGGCACCGGTGACGTAGCCGCCGATCGCCATCCCCTCGAGCAGCGAATGGGGATCGCTCTCAAGCTCGTTCCGGTTCATGTAGGCGCCAGGATCGCCTTCGTCGGCATTGCATACGAGATACTTCCGGGCGCCCTCTGCCTTGCGCAGATATTCAAACTTCACGCCGGTCGAGAAACCTGCTCCGCCACGGCCGCGGAGCTTGGCCAGCTTGATCTGCGCGTTCACCGCCTCAGGCGTGTTATCGCGCAATACCTTATACAGGGACTGATAGCCGCCGATCCCGATGTATTCCTCGATGTCGGAGGGATCGATGATGCCGCAGTTGCGCAGGACAATCTTTTTCTGCCCGGAGAAGAACGGCACCTCGTTCCATGCCGGGATGTCCGGCAGCCCGCTGCCATAATCGAGCTGCGCCGTGACGTGGTCCCACTGTTCGATCTTGCACAGGACCAGTGGTTGGGGAAACGCCTTGCCGGTCAGGCCGTCAAGAATCTGGCTGACGTGATCAGGCCTGATACGGTGCAGCATGACGAGGGGCTTGCCGGGATGCCACACGTTGACCAGCGGCTCCTCGGCGCAGAAACCAAAGCACCCTGTCTGCACCAGCTGTACGTCGAGCCCGCGCTTGTCGATGGCGTCGGCGAAGGCATGGTAGACACTCTCCGACCCGTTGCCGGTTCCGCATGTGCCCATGCCGACGGCAATGCGCGGTCTCATCGGCAGCAGCTTGGCCAGGCCGGCATCGCGAACCGCTTTGAACATGCTCGCGTCGCGGATGGGCGTCATGTGGAAGGCTCCCGCTGATCAAGCGCCTCCAGTTCCCGCTGCAACGTCATTTCATTCATATGCCCGAAGATCGCGTGGTTGATTTCAATGACCGGAGCGAGCGCGCACTGGCCGAAGCAGGCCACGGTTCGCAGCGTCGTGCTGCCGTCAGGAGTGGTGATCGACAACTGGTCCGTCTCGCCGTCGGACGCGGTCTGGAACCCGAACTTCATAAGCAGATTCTCGAACAGGTCTCGCGAACCCCTGGTGTGGCACGCGGTGCCGCGGCAGACCGATACCGTGTCGCGGCCCTGCGGTTGGAGGTTGAACAGCGCGAAGAACGTTGCGACGCTGTAAATCCTGGAGAGGGGCACCGCTGTCCTGGTTGCGATGTAGTGCAGCGTCTCGAGCGGCAGATACTTGCGCGGGTGATTGTTCTGAACCTGCTGCAGGATGGCCAGGAGCGCGCCCGGACGCCCGGCCTGCCTCGTCAGAACCCTGTCGATGAAGTCCTGGCTGACCGGGGTATCCAGAGATTGCGCGTGCTTCATCGATCACCCCTAATGCCAAGGCCTCAATGAGAGAGACCCATTGGCCACATTCGTCATGATTGGGCCTGGCCCAACTATCCACGTCTTCTCCTGATGCTTCCGGCAAAGACGTGGATGGCCGGCACATGGCCGGCCATGACGAGGAGGGGGTCGGTGAGTCACTCAGGACCAGTCCGCATAGAGATTGGCCGCCTGAAGTGCGGTGCTGAGGAAGCGCCACTCCAGGACCGAGCCGAACTGCTTCATGAAGTGATAACCGACCGAATGGTCCTGTTCGCAGAGCGCGATCAGTTGTTCCACATCGATCGCCAGCGCGTTGACTGGCTGGAGCGCACGAGCATCCCATGTCCAGGCACGCGGCGTGAGCAACCACGATACACCGAGCAGCTCGTCAGCGCCGATCGTGGCGATCGTGACTCGGTTCATCTCTAGGGCGACGAGGCCATCCTGCAACAGGAAGAACTCGTCTGCCGGTTCTCCTGCATGGAACAGGAACTCGTCGGCAGCGAAGCGGGCCGTCCGAGTGGGCAGAAGCGGCTGGTCCTGCAGATACAGGCGAATCGCGTCCACGTCATTCTCCGCCCCGGTCGCACAACAAGGGATGAGAAAGGTGAAGGTTTAACTAACGGTTACTCTTGGAATTCGCTGCGGTGAGGTTCAACCCGATCAGCCGGTCCAGGCTTGCCCGATCCGCCAGCAACGACGGCGAGGGTGCGCGCAGCGCGATGGTGCCGCGCTCGATCACCACGGCCTCGCGTGCCAGCGACAAGGCGACGTCCGTGTGCTGTTCGACCAACATGATCGCGGTGCCTTCCTCCGCCATCATGCGGCCGATGGCAGCGGCCAGTTCATCGACGATGACCGGCGCCAGACCTTCCAGCGGTTCGTCGAGCAGCAGCAGCGCGGGATTGGTCATCAGCGCGCGGGCGATGGCCAGCATCTGCTGCTCGCCGCCGGACAGATGGCTTCCCATGTTGCGCTGCCGCTCCGCCAGACGCGGGAACAGTTGATACACGGCGGGGATATCCCATCGGCCGGCCCGCGCGGCGACGGTCAGGTTCTCCTCGACTGTCAACGACGGAAATATCTCGCGTTCCTGCGCCACCCAGCCAATGCCCATGCGCGCGCGGCGATGCGGTGCGATCCGGGCGATGTCGCGACCGCGCCAGCGCATGCGGCCGGACGCAACACGGGTGAAGCCCATGATGGTGAGCAGCAGCGTCGTCTTGCCGACGCCGTTGCGGCCGAGCACCGCAAGACTGCCGCCCTCGGCCAGTTCGAACGAGATGCCGTCGATCACAACCAACTCGCCATAGCCGGCACGCACGGCATCGAGTGCCAGCAGCGTCTCAGGCATGACGCGAGCGGCCGAGATAGACCTCCCGCACACGCGGGTCAGCGGCGATCTCCGCGGGGGTGCCCTCGAGGAGAAGGCGCCCGCCCACCATGACGATGACCCGGCTGGCGAAACGAAACACCACCTCCATGTCGTGCTCGATGAACAGCACGGTGATGTCCGACGACAGGTTGGCGATCGCCTCGAACAGTTCGCTGCCCTCGTGGCGCGGCACGCCGGCCGCCGGTTCGTCGAGAAGCAGCACCTTCGGCTTCGTCGCCAGTGCCAGTGCGATCTCAAGCAGCCGTTGCTGGCCGTAGGCGAGTTCGCGTGTCGCGCGATAGCAGACATGACCGAGCCTGAGCGATGCCAGGATCTCGTAGGCCTCGTCCACCGCCTGGTGGTACGCGGCGGGGCGTCGCCACCAGATGCCGGCGACGCCTCGCCGTTCGCAGATTGCCAAGGTCACCGCCTCGAGCGGCTCCAGATCGGGGAACAGCGTGTTGATCTGGAAGGTGCGCGTCAGGCCTCGCTTGACGCGGCGATGCGGTTCGAGCGCGGTGATCTCCTCATCGCCGAGCATGATCTGCCCGGAGTCAGGGCGCAGCGTTCCGGTGATCAGATTGATCAGCGTGGTCTTGCCGGCGCCGTTCGGGCCGATCAGCGCGTAGCGGGCGCCTTGCGGCAGAGAGATCGCGACGTCCTGTGCCACCACGAGGGAGCCGAAGCTCTTGTGCAAGGCGGCGGTGCGCAGCGCTGGGACGGTCATGAGGCAGGGGTTGTGGAAGGCACGAGCTTCGCTGTTGCCTTGGCGAGACCACCCAGGATGCCGTTCGGCAGGAGCAGCACGACGCCGATCAGCATCATGCCGATCCAGAAGTACCAGTATTGCGGGTTGATGCCGGAGAGCCGGTCGCGCGCCACCAGGTAGACAATGGCGCCGATGACGCCGCCATACAGTCGTCCCGTCCCGCCAATCACCAGGATGGTGACCAATTCCGCGGACCGTTCGAAGCTGAGTGCGCCGAGCGAGACGAACTGCGTCGTCTGCGCGAGCAGGCCGCCGGCGAGACCTGCGATCGTAGCGGCGATTGTATAGATAGAGCGCAGCCGCGCACTGCTCGGCGCGCCGATCGCCGGCATGCGGCGCTCGTTCTCGCGGATGGCGCGCAAGGATAGTCCGAACGGAGAGTGGACCAGCCGTCGCGCCGCCAGCACGACCAGCAGCAGCATGGCCAGCGCATAGGCATAGGCGGTGTAGCCGTAGAGATCGAAGTCGAACCGTCCGAACAGTGGCCACATCGTAACGCCCTGGAGGCCGTCATTGCCGCCGGTGAGCCAGTCCTCGCGGTTCGCCACCTCGTAGAGCAACAGGCCGATGCCGAGTGTGATCATGATCAGTGCAAGGTGGCGGACGCGCACAACCAGGAAGCCGGTGAGATAGCCGAACAATCCGGCGGCTGACGCCGCGAGCACCAGGCCGGAGAACGGCTCCCCCCAGCCGGCCTTGGCGATCAGTCCGGCGGTGTAGGCGCCGAGACCGAAATACGCGGCGTGACCGAGCGATACCAGTCCGGCATAACCCATGATGAGATCGAGCGAGACTGCGAAGATCGCGGTGATCGCGACCTGGCTTGCCAGCGTTAGGTAGGTGGGCGCCAGCACGAAGGGCAGCAGCGTCGCCAGCCAGAAGGCGACCTCGATCGGATGCCAGCGCTGCTTTGCCGCCAGGTGCCGATGGGGACCGGCGGCCAATGCCGCGCTATCCTTCCGCCTCCAACCGCAGAACAACCCATTCCGGGCCTGGTATTTTGCGTACTTTTGGCAGGACGAGCATCATCACAAACGGACGGTTTTCGCCGCGCAATGCGCTGATGGCGTGCTGCACATCGCCGGGCTGGGCCATTGGCTTGTCCTGCACCCGCAGGATGACGTCACCCGCGCCAACACCGCGGTGCGCGGCGTCAGAGCCTGGGAGAACGCTGTTCACCAGCACACCACTCAGACCGTCTTCCAGACCCAACTTGGCACGCTGGTTCGTCTCGATAGCAGAAAGCGACAGTCCGAGATCGGGGGGGATGGTGAGCTTCGGTCGTTGCGCCGTCATCGGCGCATCGCGTTCATCCCACTGACTGCGCGGCCAGGCCGCGATTGCTACCGGCAGATTGTGTTCGACACCGTCGCGCAGCACAACGACCGGCACCGTCTCGCCGACTGACGTCCTCCCAATGTCGCGCAGGAGGGCCCGCTCGTCGCCCGGCGCATCGTCGCCGTACTTCAAGATCACATCGCCTATTTCGATGCCTGCCTTGTGGGCGGGGCCGTCGGGCATGACCCATGCGACGACCGAGCCTTCGGGCTTCGTTCCCATCGCTTCGGCCATCTCCCGCGTGATCTGCTGCACCTTCACACCCATCCATCCTGGGCGGACCCAGCCATATTTCATCAGCCGGTCGACGACGAACTGCACGCTTTCGGATGGAATGGCGAGGCCGAGGCCGGCGGAGGCGTCAGTCGGCGAGACCAGGGCCGTGTTGATACCGATGACGCGGCCTTCCATGTCAAACAGCGGACCGCCTGAGTTGCCGTGATTGATTGCCGCGTCGGTTTGAATGTAGTCGTCGTACGGTGAATCCTGGACGTCGCGATTGAGCCCGCTGACGATGCCGCTGGAGACCGACATGCCGATGCCTAGTGGATTGCCTATCGCGAACACCTCGTCGCCCACTCGTATTTTGGTACTGTCGCCCCACTGAACCGGCGTCAGAGGGTGGTCCACCTGCACCTGCACGACCGCAAGGTCGGCGACCCGGGAGGCGTGCACCAGCTTCCCGGGCAGCACTGTGCCATCGGACAGCGTCACCGAGATTTCGTAAGCACCATCGACGACATGGTAGTTCGTAACGATCAGCCCGGAGGGGTCGATGATGAAGCCGGAGCCGACGAAGGACTTCGAAACGTCGTTCCCGGAATCAAACGCTGAGCCAGCATTCGCCATTCTGGCTTCAGTCGGCACTTCCTTGCGGACGGCGATGTTGACCACGGTGGGAAGCAGGCCGCGGATCAGGTCAGATGTGTGGGTGCCGACATCCTCCGCGACGGCGAAAGTCGCTGAACAGGACAGCATGATTGCCATGAGAGCAACAACGCCGCCGATCCGAAGTCTCGCACAGGCACCGCTGATCATCGGCTGCCAGGCGCGGCAAATGGGGTTAGACCGTGACATGATGCCTGCCTCCTATTACGGGCAATGACAACAGGGAATTGCCGTCTGTCAAGGAACGATCGTGGCCGCGCGAGCTATCGCCGGCCGAACAGGCCGGAAGGCCGCCACAGCAGCAGGCTGACCATCACCAGATAGATGAGAAACGCGCCCAGGGTGGGGACATAGTATTTGCCGGCCGCGTCGCTGACGCCCAGCACGATCGCCGCCAGCAGCGATCCGCGGATCGAGCCCAGCCCGCCGACCGCGACCACTATCAGCACGTAGATCAGATAGGTGAGGGCGAAGTTCGGGTCGAGCCCGACGATCTCGATCGCCAGCGCGCCCCCGAGCCCCGCCAGACCGCTGCCCAGCGCGAAGGTGACGGCGAATACGCTGTCCACGTCGATGCCGAGACCCAAGGCCATGCGCTGGTTGTCCACCGAGGCGCGCACCTGAGCGCCAAACCGGGTGTACTCCAGCGCCGCGACCAGCAGGACGGTGATCGCCAGCGCGACTGCGATCAGGAACAGCCGGTAGGTGCTGAAATTGACGCCCATGACGGTCGCATAACTGCGCAGGTACGCCGGCAGACGCACCGGCTGCTGCATCGTGCCGTAGAGCCAGGCGGCGGCGGCCACCGATACGAACACCACGCCCAGGGTCAGCAGCACCTGCTGGAGATCGCTCGCGCGATACAGCCGGCGGAACAGCGTGCGCTCGAGCGCCACGCTGATGATGGCGGACGCCAGGAATGCACACGGCAAAGTGGCGAAGAACGGCCAGCCGCGCTCCATCAGCGTCACTGTCACATAGGCGCCGAGCATGGCGAAGCTGCCATGCGCCAGGTTGACGAAGTTCATCATACCCAGCGTCACCGACAGGCCCACCGACAGCAGGAACAGCAGCATGCCGTAGGCGAAGCCGTCGAACAGCACGCCGAGGGCTGGGGCAATCATGGGGGCTGGTTGGTGTGGTGTCGCCCCCTCCCCCCGGCCGCCTCCCGCGAGGGGAGGGGGAGGGCACGCGGCGGGGTCACTTCGGCATGCGGGCCTTCAGAGGGTCCTTGACGTTCTCGACCTTGTCGAATTCGACATTCACCAGACGGCCGTCCACCTTCTCCACCCGGCGTATGTAGACCGTCTGAACGATGTCGCGGGTCTCCGGGTCGACGGAGAGGGGGCCGCGCGGGCTCTCCCACATCATGCCCTTGGCGGCATCGATCAGGTCCTGACCGTCGGCCTTGCCGCCGGTCTTCTGCAGCGCCGCGTAGATCAGATGCATGCCGTCATAGCCGCCGATCGAGTAGATGTCGGGGTTGCGTCCGAACGCCTTGTTGTAGGCCGTGACGAACTCCTTGTTCAGCGGCGAGGCGTGGTTGTAGTCGTAATGGAAAGCCGTGATGATGCCGATGGCGTCGTCGCCCATGCTCTTCAGCGCGTCCTCGAAGGTGATCTCGCCCCCGCCAAGGATTTTGGTGTTCTGGGGCGTGATGCCGCGGCTGGCCAGCGCCTTGCCGATCGCGGCCGGCTGTGTGCCACCGGGCACGAAAATGAAGATGGCTTCGGGATTGGCATCCTTGGCGCGCTGCACGAAGGCGGAGAAATCCGCGTTCGCGACCGGCATTCGCACCGACCCCACGATCTTGCCGCCGCCCTCCTGGAACGCGCGCTGGAACGCGGTCTCGGCGTCCAGCCCCGGACCATAGTCGGAGACCATCGTGTATACCGTCTTGATGCCGCTCTTGGCCGCCCAGCTACCGAATGTTTCGTCGAGTTGCGGCACCGTGACGGACGTGCGCGCCAGATACGGCGATTTGGTGGTGATGCTCGAGGTGGCGGCGTTCATCACCACCATGAACTTCTTCGCCTGCGCCGACACTTCAGCCGCGGCCAGGGCGTTCGGCGTCAGCGCGAAGCCGGCCAGGATGTCGGCGCCGTCACGCACGATCAGCTCCTGCGCCAGACGCTTGGCAACCTCGGGGGCTATGCCGCCGACGTCCTTGCGGATCACCTCGATCTTCTTGCCGGCGACCGTGTTGCCGTGCTGCTGCATATAGAGCTTGATGCCGTTGTCGAGCTGCACCCCGGTATCGGCGAACTGGCCGGAAAAGGGCAGGATGACGCCGATCTTCACCGTCTCCTGTGCATGCACGCCGAAAGGTCCGGCGAGCAATGCCAGAAGGCCGACGCACAGGGTGATCACGCGCAACATGGACGCTCCCATCGTTCTTCAGCTTTGCTTGGGGAGGAGGATACGGATGGCCTGCCGGCAGGGCAATCAGGCTGCTGGCTTTCACAGCTCTCCGAGATCGGGCTGATCGCCGGCGGATTTCTGGCGGGCCCGCCGCGCGCGGGGCTTGGTCGTGGCGTTGCGCTTGACTTCGACGATCAAAGGAATTTTCAACTGGCAATCAGGCTGGTGCTGATCGGAGGTAGCGGGTTCGGCAGCGATCTTGGCCTGGTTCAACAAGACCCGAGCCAGATGCGCGCGAGATTTCGACGAAAGCATTGGCAGGCGGTTCTCCTGCGCTGCGAGCCGCGTTTCAGGCGCGCTTGCGGGGCGCCTTGGCCGCAGGCCGGGCGACGTCCTTTGCCTTGGGTTCCTTGGCCGGCTTCTTCGCCGCAGGCGCCTTCTCGTCGGCGGTCTCGCCCAGGCTCTTCTTCAGCGCGGCCATCAGATCTATGACGTTGCTGCGATCCGGCTCGTCCGGCTCGCTCACGTCGATGCCTTCGCCCTTCAGTTTTGCCTCGATCATTGCCCGCAGTCGCGTCTCGTAGTGATCCTCAAGGTCTGACGGATCATAGTTCGTGGTCTGGCGATCGATCAACTGCCTTGCGAGCTGGACCATCTCGGGATCGGTCTTGATGTCGGCGATGTCACCGAAGACCGAGCGGGTCTCGTTGATGTCACGCTGCTCGTCCAGGGTGTGCGCAACGAGACCGCCAGGCATCGCGCGCAATGCAATCGTGCGCTCGCGCTGACCGATCACGACGCGCGCCAGTGCGATGCGGCCGGTCTCCGCGATGGATTGGAGGAGCACCGCATAGACGTCGCGCCCTGCATCACCGTCAGGCGCGAGGTAGTAGCTGCTGGCGTAGTAGATGGGGTCGATCGAGTTCACCTCGACGAACTTGTCGATGGACATCACCGATGAGCTCTCGACCTTGACGCTCTCGAAGTCCGCGTCATCCAGTATCAGGTACTGGCCCTTCCTGAACTCGTAACCCTTCACCAGGTCGCGCCGCTGCACTTCCTCTTCGGTATCGGAATCGACCGTCGTCATCTTGATCCGGTTCCCGGTCTTGGGATTGATCATGTTGAACCGGATCGCCGAGCGATCGTGCTTGGCGTTCCAGAGCGCCACCGGGCATGAGACCAGTGCCAGCCGAAGGTGACCACGCCAGATTGGACGCGCTGGCATGACTAGGCGGCCCGATAGCGCGGGAACCAGGATCGCCGCGCGCGCAGTGCCTCGGCGGTATCCTCGGCTTCAGCCTTGTCGTCGTCGAGCGCGGTTTCGATCCGGGCGAGCTGGGTGCCGATCGCTTCCTCGATGTCGGCCAGCGCATCCTCGATATTGCGGCCGTAGCCGCCATGCTGCGCGACCCGGGCCTGATGCCCGGCGACCTTCAGCGCCTGCCGGAGGCGATCAAGATGGTCCCCGCTCAGGGTGAACTTATCGGGAACAACATTTTGGTTGTGCATTAACCAACCTTGGGCAAAGTCGCCTGGGCTGGGAAGACGCAGCTGCGAGAGCAGGGCGCAACTCGTTCTGCCCTTGTATATCAAGTTGTGGCCATAGATGCCTTGACTCGCCGGACTCTTGTGTCCTGGAGGGCGGGCTCAGGCGACCAAGCGCACAATGGTGTGATGGCGGCGGGATTCGATGGATGGCCGGCTCATCCGGCTTTTGTTGGCGGCGACTTGTCCGCCGAGCGGGAGCGTCGCTCGATCTCCTCAGCCTGCACCTCGAGGTCGCTGGCGCGAGCGCACAGGGCCTTCTCCACGAAAGCGTCGGTCACAAGCTGAGCAACCCGACGCCAGTGGGCGGCCAGCTTCCTCATCATTGACGGGCACTTTGATGTTTCGCGCATTTCTGCCGAGAATCCTGACCCGATCCGATGTATCCAGGTCGAACGATTGGCGCACTCAGCCGGTTCCTGCGTGCCGGGGAGTTGTTCCGCCTCGTTTGCGCCCAGCAGTTTCGTTTCGGATGAATTCCGAGCAGCAGATACCCTCTCGGTGGAGGCCGCGGTTCCCGCCTTGCCTTGTCCGTGTAGTCTGCTGCGAGGCACCAGGAGCAAGGAGGAAACGCATGGAACGCCTGAAAGGGAAAGTCATACTGATCAGCGGCGGCGCTCGCGGACAAGGTGCGGCCGAAGCGCGCCTGTTTTGCGTGGAAGGAGCGCGGGTGGTGATCGGCGACGTGCTTGAGTCCGAGGGCCGTCGGCTTGCATCCGAACTAGGGAGTGCCGCAGTTTTCGTGCGGCAGGATGTGACGCAGGAAGCAGACTGGGAGACGGCGGTGAACGCCGCGGAGAAGTTGGGTGGCCTGCATGGCCTGGTTAACAACGCCGGCATCTTCCAGCCGCGCAGCCTGATGGAGACCGATGCCGAGCTGTTCGAGCGCCACATGCGTGTCAATCAGCTCGGCTGCTTCCTCGGCATGAAGGCTGTGGTGCCGGCAATGGAACGGTCGGGCGGCGGCTCGATCGCCAATATATCATCCGTTGCCGGCCTCCGTGGATCGCCTGGCGCGATCGCGTACAGCGCCACCAAGTGGGCACTGCGGGGCATGACGAAGGCGGCTGCTGTCGACCTGGCGCCGCGCGGGATCCGGGTGAACTCCGTGCATCCCGGTCCGATCGACACTGAGATGCTGAAGGTCCGCACGGCGGAACAGAACCAGCAGCGGCTGCAACTGGTGCCGATGAAACGCATGGGAACCGCTGAAGAGGTTGCGCACCTCGTGTTGTTCCTGCTTTCCGACGAAAGCGGCTACATCACCGGCGCTGAGGTTGCGATCGATGGAGGGGCTACGGTGTAGCCCGCGAGCAAGTCAGGTTCGGCGCGCAATTCGCCGGACCTGTTGGCTCATGGCGACGCACTGTTCCCGGCTTGGGACAGCAGCCTTCGCAGCTTGAGAATTCGAGGGGCACCCCGGTGCGCCCGCGATATTGGCGGGTCAGCCGACGGCCATCCGGTAAAGGATGGCGATGAGGCCAAACAAGAACACGAAGGCGAACGCCTTCATCAGACTGTCAATCGCCGCGAACAGCAGGGGCGGCAGCATTGTTGTCCCACCTGTTTGTTTGGCCGCGCGTAGCGTGCCGTTAATCGGCCCGCTGGGCCATTGTGCTTAGGATCCGCTGCGGTTGTCCCTTTGATTGCCCGAGATGCATAAGGCAAAGCGACTGGCGCCTCAACGGCCCGTTCGGCCTGAAGCTTTCAGAGCGCTCAGCTTGTCCGCGGCGGTCAACGCCCGCGTGTTCCTCGATTGATGGCCGCCGTCGGCCACTCAGCAGCCGCAGGATCACTGAGCCAGTTCGGTGCCACGGTGCGCAGCGATCAAGCTCGGTCAGGGATTCCTGAGCTTGGCGCCGTCGGGGGCGGCTCGCGCATGCCGAGCGGACGCGTCGCTATCGGGCGCGCTGCAAAAATGTGACGCATCACGGTTCACCCGCGCCGCCGCTGGATGATCTGTTGCCGCCCAGCTCGCCGGCGATCGCGAGCGACGCAGCGATCCCGGCGGAGCGGCCCCGGCACGCGACATCGCACTGCCATTGGTGCGGGCGTCGCTGCCCGGAATTCGTCCGTCGGGAGTTCCTGCGCCGCCGCCTCGATCGTCGCGGCCTGGTGCGACACGACCGGACAGGACCAAACCATGGTCACGCCGCCTGACATCGAGGCGCAGATCCTGCGCTACTACCACGCCGAGAAGTGGCGCGTCGGCACCATCGCCGGTCAGCTGCACGTGCATCATAGCGTGGTGACGCGCGTGCTGGCTCAGGCGGGGTTGCCCAGGATCGGCCCGCCAGCCCGGCCGTCGCAGATCGACGCGTATCTGCCGTTCATCCGCCAGACGCTGGATACGTTTCCGACGCTGACCGCCAGTCGGCTGTATGTGATGGTGCGCGAGCGCGGCTATCGCGGCAGCCCGGATCACTTCCGCCACGTGATCGCCTGCCATCGGCCGCGTCCGAAGGCTGAGGCGTATCTGCGATTGCGTTGTCTCCCCGGCGAACAGGCGCAGGTCGACTGGGGACATTTCGGCCATCTTGAGATCGGCCGCGCACGCCGCCCATTGATGGCGTTCGTCATGGTGTTGAGCCATGCGCGCCAGATCTTCCTGCGCTTCTTCCCGGACGCCAGGATGGAGAACTTCCTGCGCGGCCACGTCGCCGCGTTTACCGCATGGCACGGTGTTCCCCGTGTCGTACCTGTACGACAATCTCAAAAGCGTGGTGCTGGAACGGCGCGGCGACGCGATCCGTTTCCATCCGACCCTGCTGGGCTTTGCCGGGCAATATCGCTATGAACCGCGCCCCGTGGCGGTCGCGCGCGGTAACGAAAAAGGTCGCGTCGAGCGCGCCATCCGATACGCCCGCGATGCGTTTTTTGCTGCCCGACGCTTCAAAGATCTCGATGACCTCAATGCCCAGGCCGAGGTCTGGTGCAACGGCCCTGCCGCCGACCGACGCTGCCCCGATGAACCTGACCGCACGGTCCGCGAGGTGTTCGCTGAGGAAGTGGCTCGCCTGCTGCCGCTGCCCGACAATCCGGCGCCGCTGCTCGAACATGTCGCGGTCACTGTCGGCAAGACGCCCTATGTCCGCTTCGACCTGAACGATTACTCGGTTCCCCACAACTACGTCCGGCGCGCTCTGACCGTTCTCGCCGATCCACACGAGGTGCGCATCGTCGACGGCGCCGAGGTGCTCGCCTGCCACCGGCGCAGCTACGACAAGGGCGCGCAGATCGAGGATGTCGCCCACGTCCAGAGGCTGGTCGAGCAGAAACGCGCAGCTCACCAGCATCGCGCCACGGACCGCCTCGCGCAGGCGGCTCCCGCCAGCCAG
This sequence comes from uncultured Alphaproteobacteria bacterium, assembly GCA_963818775.1. Lineage (GTDB taxonomy): Bacteria > Pseudomonadota > Alphaproteobacteria > Acetobacterales > Acetobacteraceae > JAMXLO01. The sequence goes on from CAWFUF010000024.1 coordinate 413,650, forward strand.
ATCCTGCTGATCCGCGCCGCCGAACGCGGCGCCAATCTCGGTGCCATCACCGTCGCTCTGATGCGGCTGCTCGATCGTACCGGCGCCGCCGATCTGCAGCTCGCCATCCTCGACGCGCTGGAGCGCGATGTGCCGCATCCGAACGCCGTGCGCCTCGCCCTCGAACGTCGGCGAGAACAGCGTGGTGAAGCACCGCATGTCGCCGTCGTGCTGCCCGCGCATGTGCAGGCGCGTGATGCGCCGGTGCAGCCGCATGCACTCGAAACCTATGACCAACTGAAGGAGCAGCCCGATGACTGAGCTCGACACAATGCGCGCCCGCGCCGAGGCGCTTCATCTGCACGGCCTGGTGTCGCACTGGCCCGAAGTCGCGACCGAAGCCTGGGTCGCCCCGCTGCTCGATTGGGAGGAGAACCAGCGCGCCTGCCGCAGCCTGGAGCGTCGGCTGAAGACCGCCCACATCGGCCGCTTTAGGCCACTATGTGACTTCGATTGGAACTGGCCCAAGCGCTGCGACCGCGCCGCCATCGACGCGCTGATGGCGCTCGACTTCCTGGCCGAGGCCACCAACGTCGTGCTGGTCGGACCGAACGGCGTCGGCAAGTCGACGCCGGCACAGAACATTGCCCACCAGGCGCTGATCCACGGGCACACCGTGCTGTTCACCAGCGCCGGCCAGCTGCTTGGCGATCTCTCCGCGCTCGACAGCGATTCTGCCCTGCGCCGACGCCTGCGCCACTATGCTCGCCCGCAGCTGCTGGTGATCGACGAGGTTGGCTATCTCTCCTACTCCAACCGCCATGCCGATCTGATGTTCGAGCTGATCTCGCGCCGCTACCAGAACAAGAGCACGCTGGTCACCACCAATCGCCCGTTCGCCGAGTGGCGCGAGGTATTCCCCAACGCCGCCTGCGTCGTCTCGCTGGTCGACCGCCTCGTCCACAATGCTGAGATCGTCGCCATCGAAGGCGAATCGTATCGGCTCAAGGAAGCCCGCGAACGCGCCGACCAGCGCACTCGTCAGCGCCGTGGAACCAGGTCATGAGCAAGTCGCCGCAGACACGGCCATTGGGGCCAGCCCATCTCCGTCCGATCACCATTGAAATCCCCACCACCTGGTCGCCCGAACAGGCGCTCGCCGTGTACGAACTGCTCGATGACCTGCGAGAGAAAATCTGGGATCGCTATCATCACACACTGCAAGACCTGCTCCAGCAGCAGCTGCAATCCCCCCGGCATCGGTGACGGCGACGCTTCAGTGAACCCCAATCAGTCAAGAGCATTCTGACCGTCGCCCGCCGGCCACCCAGTACCACTGCTCGCGACGGATCCCCAACAAAACAATCCTGTTGTTCGATCAAGACGGCCATCCCGTCGTCCCGACCTGCGTTCCCACAACTCGCCGCGCACAGTGGCGGTCCAGCATGCCCGAAGGGCACCGCCGAAGGCGGCGCGAAGCGTGCTGGACGGCCACGAGCACGGCGGCATCATCGCCCAGAAGGACGCCGACTACCAGGATCCGCGCCTTAACACCAACTGCTGAGAGCGCCAAAGCGCCAAGATGCGGTCCATTTGATCGCTGTGCCACTGCCATGCGTGCGACCGGTGCGCTCAAACCAAGTGACACGCCACCTGGCTGTTGCCGACGTGGCGCCAGGCGGGGACCTCGTGGCGGCAGATGTCGATGGCGATGGGGCAGCGGGTGTGGAAGCGGCAGCCGGAAGGCGGGTTGGCCGGGCTGGGAATTTCGCCAGTCAATAGTACGCGGGGCTTGGCGCGCTGCATTACGGGGTCGGGTTCCGGGACGGCGGCGAGCAAGGCCTTGGTGTAGGGGTGGAGCGGCTTTGAGTAGAGGACGTCGCCTGGGGCCAGTTCGGCCAGGAGGCCGAGATACATTACCGCCACACGATCACAGACGTGACGAACGACGGCGAGATCGTGGCTGACGAACAGCATGGACATGCCATGGCGCGACTGCAGCTCTACCAACAGGTTCAGGATTTGCGCCCGGACCGAAACGTCAAGTGCCGAGACGGGCTCGTCGCAAACCAGAAGTGCCGGCCGCAGGGCCAGCGCCCGGGCGATGACGATCCGCTGGCGTTGCCCACCACTGAATTGATGCGGGTAGCGCGACGCATGCTCTGGGCGGAGGCCCACTTCCTCCAGAAGCTCGGCAACTCGTGTACGGAGCGCGATGCCCCGGCCAAGGTTGCGCACCAGCAGGGGCTCCCCGATCGCTGCGCCAACGGTCATGCGCGGATTGAGCGACATGACGGGATCCTGGAACACCATCTGAGCGCGTGCGCGAACGGCGCGCAGGGTCCTTGCGTTGGCGCCGGCGAGTTCGGTACCAGGTACGCGCACGCTGCCGCTGGTGGGCGAAACAAGGCCGACAGTCGCGTTGGATACAGTGGACTTGCCACAGCCGCTTTCGCCGACGAGACCGAGGGTTTCGTGGGGCGCGATCGATAGCGATACGCCGTCGACGGCGCGGATCGGCTCGCCGCCCCGGCCGGGGAAGTGAACCTTCAGGTCGGTGATCTGCAGCGTATCGCTCATGCCATCGCCTCGGCATGATGACAGGCGGTGAAATGGTCGGGGCCGATGCTACGCAGTCTCGGGGTTTCGTTGCTGCAGCGTGCATCGGCGCGCGGGCAGCGGTTGGCGAAGCGGCAGCCCGAGCCGTACTCGGCCGGTGTGGGCACGCGACCCTCGATGGTGGCGAGCTGCGATTTCGGAGTGTCGGAAAGCCGCGGAATGGAGGCCAGCAGCAGCGCCGTATAGGGGTGGCGCGGAGCCGCGAAGATTGCCTCCGTCGGACCGGACTCCGCGATGCGTCCGGCGTACATGACGGCCACGCGGTTGGCGATGTCGGCGACTACGCCCATGTCGTGGGTGATCAGCACCACCGCGGTGCGGCGCTCGATGGCGAGATGGCGAAGCAGGTCGAGAATCTGCGCCTGGATGGTTACATCGAGCGCCGTGCTGGGCTCGTCGGCGATGAGGATGGTGGGGCGAGAGATCAGTGCGCAGGCGATCATGACGCGCTGACACATGCCACCGGACAGCTCGAACGGACGCTGGTCGACGCGACGGTCCGGGTCGGAGATTCCGACATCTTCCAGCATCTTCCGCACCGCTGGGCGAGCGCGCGAGAGCGGCTGGCGCAATGCCTCTGCGATCTGCGTTCCGATGGTGGCGAGCGGATCGAGGGCCGCCTGCGGCTCCTGGAAGATCATCGACATGCGCCGGCCGCGGATCGCCTGCATGGCGCGTTCCGAAATGGCGGTGATGTCGTCGTCACCCAGCCGAATGGTGCCGCTGGTGCGGCGGATTGCCGGCGGCAGCAGGCGCATGATGGCCTGGGCGGTGATCGATTTTCCGCAGCCGCTTTCGCCGACGATAGCCATGACCTCGCCTTGCGCCACCGAGAAGCCGATGCCGTCGACGACGACAGCATCGCCGATGGCGAGCGACAGGTTGTCGACGCTCAGGGCCGGTGCAGTCATCGGCTGCGGGACGTCGGATCGACGCGATCGCGCAGCCAGTCCCCGAGCAGGTTGACGCACAGGACCAGGACGAACAGAGCCGCGCCGGGAAACACAGTGAGCCACCAGGCGCGCTGCACGTATTGCCGGCCCGCGGCCATGATGCTGCCCCAGGATGGATACGGGGGCTGGACACCGAGGCCGAGGAAGGACAGGCCGGCCTCGAACAGGATCATCAGGCCGAATTCGCTGGTGGCGACAACCATCAGCGGGCCGGCGATGTTGGGGAGGATGTGGCGCAGCAGAATCCGCATCGGTCCACAGCCAGCCATTTCGGCGGCGCGGATATAGGGCAGGGTCACGACCTGGAGCGTTTGCGCGAACGCGACACGGGTGTAGCGGGGCCAGCGCGTCAGGCCGAGTACCAGCACCAGTGTGAGGAAGCCCGGCCCCAGCACGGCGACAGTGAGCACAGCGAGCAGGATGGCCGGAATGCTCAGCATGGTATCGACGAAGCGCATGACGAGAATCGCCGTCCAGCCGCGGAGCCAGCCGGCGAGCAGGCCGAGTATGGTGCCGACAAGCAGCGAGATGGAGACCGAGAGCGTGGCCACCAAAAGCGATGCGCGCGCGCCGTACAGGATGCGCGCGAGCAGGTCGCGGCCGAGATCGTCGGTGCCGAGCAGGTAGCTGGTCGTCGCGGTGCTGGTGCCGGGCGGGCGCAGGCGCATGAGCAGCGACTGGCGTAGCGGGTCGTTTTGCGCGAGGAGGTCGGCGCCGGCTGCGGCAAAGACGAAGGCAGTGAGAAGGGTGAGGATGACGATGATGCCAGGCGAGAGTCGTCCGCTCATCGTTTGAGCCGGATGCGCGGGTCGATGATCGCATAGGCGATGTCGGCGAGCAGGTTCATGCCGATATAGACGGTGGAAACGAACAGCACGATGGCCTGCACGACCAGGAAGTCGCGCGATGCAATCGATTGGATGGCGAGCTGGCCGATGCCGGGCCATGCGAATACGGTCTCCACGATGACGGCGCCCGCGAGCAGGTTGCCGACCTCGAGGGCCGCAATGGTGACGACCGGGATGGACGCATTGCGCAGGACGTGGCGCAGCACCGCGGCGCGCATCGACAGCCCGCGGGCGCGCGCCGCCGTGACGTAGGCGCGCGACAACTCGTCGAGCACGGCGATGCGTGTCATGCGCGCGAATGTGGACATGGTGAGCGCGCCGAGGGCGATCGACGGCATGATCAAGGATTGCAGTGAATCGGCGCCTGAGGTGGGCAGCCAGCCCAGTGCGACGCCGAACAGCAGGATCAGCAGGATGCCGGACCAGAACGTCGGCAGGCTCTGGCCGGTGAGCACGAAGGCGGCCAGCGCACGCTCCAGCACGCTGCCGCGCCAGACCGCCATGGCCACGCCGGCGGGAATGCCAATGCCGAGTGCGACGAGCAACGCACCGGTAGCGAGCGCCACGGTGTAGGGAATGCGCTCTGCCACGATGCCAGCGACGCCGGCGCGCTGAACGAGGCTCTCGCCGAGATCGAGGTGTGCGAGGTCGGAAAGATACGCAACGTATTGCACCAGCAACGGGCGGTCGAAGCCCAATTCGTGCCGCAACTCGGCGATCTGCTCGGCAGTGGCACCTTCGGGGACCAGCAGCAGTGTGGGATCGCCGGAGAGCCGCATGATGAAGAAGACAATGGTCAGCACGCCGAACGTGGCGACGATGGCCTGGCCAACGCGGCCGGCAAGGTGTCGGATCATGAGGGTCTGTCAACCGAAGCGAATGGCCACCGCAGGAAGTCCGTTACGGCTGCCACTTCATGTCCATGACGAAGAACGCCTCGTTGGCCGTCGGCGTCCACTTCAGTTCCTTGCGGGCGAGGTAGATCGCATAGTCCTGGAACAGGCCGATGCCAGGGACTTCCTCGCGCAGGATCTGGAAGGCGCGGCGGTAGTGTTCGAGGCGCCTGGCTGGGTCGAGGATGGTGCGGGCGGCGTCGACCTCGGCGTCGAAAGCGGGATTGTTCATCTTCGACCAGATCGAGCCTGAGCGGAACAACGGGAAGATCACACCGTCGGCGTCCTGGCAGGCACAGGACCAGCGTCCCTGGCTGAGAGCGCCGGCATCCTCAGGCGTTCCCTGGCGACGGTGCAGGAACGTCGGCTGGTCGGTCACCGAGATCTCGACCTTGAGGCCGACGTCGCCCAGCATCTGCTGCACCGCCTCGTTCAGCCGGCGATCATACGAGGGCGAGGTGATGAAGCTCAGCACCGCACCGTTGGCACCGGCTTCCTTGATCAGCGCGCGGGCGCGGGCGGGGTCGTACGGCCAGCCGGGGACATCGGCGACATATCCGAAATCTGCCGGGGTGAGCACGATATTGACCGGCCTGGCGTATCCCTGTTGCAGGGCGGAAATGATGGTGTCGCGGTCGATCGCCATGGCGATGGCCTGGCGGACCCGCTTGTCCTTGGTCGGCGTCGCCAGCGTGTTGATGAACAGGTAGGCGACGCGCTCGGTGGCGACCGGAAGAAGCTGCAGGGACTTGTCGGATTTCACCAACTCGGCATCGTCCGGCGACAGGCCGCGCGTGATATCGGCGCGACCGGTGCGCAGATCGGCGATGCGGGTTGGACCGTCCGGCACGGCGCGGAATGTGACGGTGCGGAAGGGCGGCTTGCCGCGCCAGTAGCCGTCGACGCTGTCGAGCACGGATTGCACACCGCGCTGCCAGGTGCGCAGGCGATAAGGGCCGCTGCCCATGGGTTCCTGGTTGAACTTCTGGTCGCCGACTTTCTCCACATAGACTTTCGGCACGATAGAAAGTTTTACCAGCTGTGCCATCAGCACTGGGTACGGACTTTTGGTGTGCAGCGTGACCTGAGCGGGACCGGTGACCTCCGCCGATGCGATCTGGTCGAACTGCGAGAGCTGCGGACTTTTGAATGCAGGATTGGTGATGCGCCGGATGGAGAAGACAACGTCGTCCGGCGTGAGCGGGCTGCCGTCGTGGAATACGATGTCTGTGCGCAGATCGAACACGATGGTCGTGTCGTCGGTGTAGTGCCAGGCGGTGGCGATCTGCGGGACGATCTTGCCGCTGACATCGCGGGTGACGAGGTTGTCGAAGATGTTGCGGTAGACCGAGTAGCTTTCGGTGTCCCACTGAAGCTGCGGGTCCATGGTCGCGACGTCACCGGGCAGATCGACGGTCAGCGTGTCCTTGGGCTGCGCCAAGGCCGGCGTGGCGGCGAATGCCACGAGAAACGCGAGGACGAGACGGCGCATTGCCGAACTCCGCTGCGATGCCGTCACGGGGTCCAGCCCATGTCCATCAGGAAGAAGGCCTCGTTCGGAGTCGGCTGGAACTTCACTTCCTTGCGGGCAGCGAACATCATCACGTCCTGGTAGAGCGGCACCGCCGGCATGTCGGTGTGCAGCGTCTCCAGTACCTGGCGATAGAGCGCCAGACGCTTGGCGGGATCGAGCGAAGTGCGCGCCGCTTCCAACGCGGCATCCACCGAGGGGTTGCTGTACTTGGCCCATTGGCTGGAGGAGTGGAACAACGGGAACAACACGCCATCGGCATCCTGACAGCCGCAGGACCAGCGGAAGAAGCTGACATCGCCTGCTTCGTCCGGCCGCCCCTGGCGCAGTCGCAGATAGGTCGGCCCGTCTGTCATCGAGATCTGCGCGTCCAGCCCAACATCGGCCAGCATTTGCTGAATCGCCTGCACCACGCGCTGATCGAAAAACGGCCCCGTGGGGAAGGTGACCTTCGTTCCGGGAGCAATGCCGGCTTCCTTGAGCAGTGCCTTGGCCTTCGCAGGATCGTAGTCGTAGCTCTTCAAGCCGTCCGCCCAACCGAAATTGGCCGGCGTCAACGGCTCGTCCACCACGCGGGCGTAGCCCTTGAGCAGCGCCTCGACGATCAGGTTGCGGTCGATGGCATGGGCGATCGCCTGACGTACCCGCACATCCTTGGTGGGTCCGGTCAGCGCGTTCAGCATCAGCATCGCCGCCCGCTCGACCGGGGAGAACAGCACCTTCACCTGGGCGTCGCCCTTCAGACTGTCGGCGGTGTCGGTCAGGGTCACGCGCACGATGTCGGCGCGTGCCGTGCGCACATCGGCGATGCGGGTTTCCTCGTTGGGCACCGGGCGCATCTCGACGCGCGGGAAGGGAGGCGTGCCACGCCAATAGGTCGGATTTGCTGCGAGCTCCACTTTCACGCCGCGGGCGAAACTGATCAGACGGTACGGGCCACTGCCGATCGGATGTTGGTTGAACCCGTCATTGCCCAGCTTCTCGACGACGGCGCGCGGTACGATCGACAGCTTGACCAGCTGGGCGAGCAGAACCGGATAGGGACGCTTCGTCGTCAGCAACACCTGGTTGGCGCCGACTGCCTCGGCCGACGCGATGGAATCGAACTGGCTGAGTTGCGGACTCTTGAACGCCGGATCGGTGATGCGCTTGATCGTGAAGACCACGTCGTCCGGCGTGAGGAGGCTGCCGTCCTCGAAGTGAATGTCGTCCCGCAAAGTGAAGATGATCTGCGTGTCGGACTGGTAGGACCAGGCGGTGGCGACCTGCGGAACGATCTTGCCGGTGACGTCGCGGGTCACGAGGTTGTCGAACACGTTGCGATAGACGAAGTAGCTGTCCGGATCCCATTGCACCTGGGGGTCGAGCGAAGCGGGGTTGTTCACGAGATCCACCACGAACAGGTCGCGATTGGCGCTGACTGGCCCAGCCGAGGCCGCGAGCAGGAAAGTCGCCGCGAGCACGTAACGCGAAATCACCGGACACTCCGCTTTTGTTGGTCTCTGTCAGTTTGCTGGCGGACGCCGTCTGCAGCAAGTCGTCTCCCAGCCCAATCCCGGTATATGATGACATTCTCCGATTGACCTTGAGTGCAATCCAATTGCTCGATCCGATCGATTGACCCGGGAAGAACAACCCTTGAAATTTGTGAAAGTGTCCGCGATTGCGTATCTGCACCCGTGAGCGTTGCGACACTCATCTGTCGAGACAGGTAACGGGCTTATCGGAATCTGGTCGGCGGCAGCGCAAGCAAGATTGGAGGACAGCATGGAAGTGCGCACGCGTGGCAGTTACCAGCTCGCCGATTGCGAACTTGTCGCCGAGGGAACGAACTTGCGCGTCCAAGTGCTGACGCTTGCCGCGGGGCAGTGTGTCCCGTGGCACTATCACAGCGAAATCACCGACACCTTTGTCTGTCTCGAAGGGCCGATGGTAGTTGAGACCCGTGCACCACGGAACGAGTACCTGCTGACACCCGGTCAGCGTTGCTCCGTTCCACCCCGTGCTGCGCACTATGTGCACGGGCAAGCGAATGGACCGTGCAAGTTTCTGATCATTCAAGGCGTTGGGGTCTACGATTTCGTCTCAGTCGGCAACTGATGTGAGTTTCAGGCTCAACCGCTGTCGCCGGGGTGACATGACGGCGACTCGTCAAAGTCCCAATAGAGTGTAACCGAGTATGCTGCCGGTTTGTGCTCGGGCTGATCAAGCCATGATGGCATGCAGTGTCTTGAACAGTGCCTCGGCAATGTCATCAGCCAGGCGGATAGGCGCGGATCCGGCAACTCGGATCAACGGAACTGGGGTTGCTCAAGAGGGCATTCTGCCTCGAAGCTGCATGATCTCCCACCTTCTGGACACTCCCCAGGAGGAAGCGCACCGTCAACTTCAGGTCGCTGAATTGCAAAGGGAGAGAAGTCATGCCGTTCTACGAAAGAGGCGACGTCCGCATCCATTACGAAGAGGCCGGCTCCGGCTTCCCGTTGCTGGTCATCCCCGGCGGCGGGCTGAATTCCACGATCGCGGGCCTGGCTAGCCAGACCCACCCGTTCAATCCATTCGACGAGTTCAAAGACGAGTTTCGCATTATCGCGGCTGATCTGCGCAACGCCAAGGGTGGCCAGTCGTCCGGTCCGCTTGAGGTCGACCGGCCGTGGGACGCTTATACTGACGATCATATCGGCCTGATGGATCACCTTGGCATCCGGGACTTCCTGGTGCTCGGGTTCTGCATCGGCGGCCCTTTCATCTGGAACATGCTGACGCGCGCCAGCGACCGCGTGGTCGCGGCGGTGCCGGCACAGCCCAGCGGCTACCGCCCTGAGATGCCCAGCCTTTCGTACGACAACAACATGAAAACCTGGGGTCCGGAACTGTGCGCCCGCCGGCCCGACATCACGATGGCGATGGTCGACACCTTCCTGACCAATATGTACCGCAAGCGTGCTGACTTCGTTTATACCGTGACGCGCGATTTCGTGCGCGGCTGCCAGACGCCGATCCTGGTGTTGCCGGACGACGTACCGGCGCATCCATATGCCGTCGCCATGGAAACCGTGCATCTCGCGCCGAACGCGCAAGTAAGCCTTTACCCGTGGAAGGACACCCCGGATAAGATCCCGCTGGCGGTGCGCCATATTCGCACATTCCTGCGGGCGTATCGGCCGGTGGCGGGAGCGCGAACCATGGCGGCTGCCGCCCAGTAGCGCCGGATACAATCAGTGCGCCGGGCATCCACGGAGGCCCGGCGCACCCATAGGGCGTGTCAGCGGCCGCTCCAGCATGTTCGTGCGCGGAGAGGCTGGCTCTTCAAACAGGGACGGTCAGCCTCGTCATATCGAAGTTGTACACGCGAGCGGTGTTGCCGCCGACGATCTTGGCCTGTTCGTTGTCCGGCACCCCGGCCAGGATCTCCGTCAGGATCTTCCTCGATTGGGGAAACGTCAACTCGCTGTGTGGATAGTCCGAGCCCCACATCATGTTGTCCACGCCAATGACGTCTCGCAGCCGAATGCCGATGGCGTCCTCCTGGAAGCCCAGTACGACGTTGCGGCGGAAGAAATCGCTCGGGAGCATAGCGTTCTTGAACCGGTAGATCGCCTCGCCGTGGCGCTCGCGGTAGGTATAGTCCATGGTCGAGAGTACGTGGGGCACCCAGGCCAACTCGAACTCCACGATGGCGACTGTCAGGCGGGGATAACGTTCAAAGACGCCGGAGAAGATCAGATCGCACATCGACATCGCCGGATAGAACGCCTTCGTCGCGCGGCTGCTCGCGTCGTGCAGCGTCTGGTCGCCGGCCCCGCGGATCCTGCCCTGCCGTCGCGTGGCCGTGTGCAGGCTCAACGGCAGGCCGAGCGCCGCGGCCGCGGCCCAGAACGGCTCATACTCGGATTGGTCATAACGCCGGTGCTCGAACGGATACTCGGTGATCATCGCCCCGGCCAGGCCAAGGCGTGCGGCCCGCTCCAGCTCCCTGATCGCATCCGGGATGTCGTCAAGGTTGATCATTGCGATGCCCTTGAGTTGGGCGGGATCCGTGCGGCAGAAGTCGGCGAGCCAATCGTTGTAAGTGCGAAAGATGGCGGACATCAGGGCCGAGCCCGTCACCTTGAAGTAAAAGAGCCCTTGCGATGGATAGAGGACTTCGCCGGAGACCCCATCGAGCGCCATGTCCTTGAGATGTTGCTCGGGGTCGTATCCGCCGCGGTGCACGTCTTCAAAGCGGCCCTGGGCGGAGATGGTCTCGGGGGCCTCGAACCGCGCGCCGGCGTTCGAGATGAGGCCGATCCCGGAGAGGATCTGATCCGCCTCGACCACGATCTGATCGGCGCCGTCGATCCGCTGTATCCGCGGCGCACGATCCCGGAATGGAGCATCGATGCGGGTCTGCCAGAGATCCGGCGGTTCGAACACGTGCGAGTCAGATGAGAGAATCACAGGCGGCATCGGCATCTCCTTTCTGACTTGATCGCGAGTGGCACCTTTGGCAACCAGCCGATCGCCGTCAAGTTGGGCACGGTTAGTGATCAGGCGAAATGTTTGAACGTCTTTCCGTCTCGCGGATCACCGTTTTCCGGCAAGTGAGGTTCCGCCCAGGCGTTCGCGGCAATCAGCAATAGGTCCGCTTCCGGCAGGTGCTGGCCGGCGCAACGGCTTGGATAGTGGAGGTTGGATTCACGCCACCTGCGGCGCGCTGTCGATCGCGAGCTGTGGCTTCAATTCACGTTTGGCGCCGACCACTTGCCCATGTTCCTCTGGCGCGGCTCTCTGGCTGCCGGATCCAAGGGCTTGGTGATGACGCATCATCTGTCTGGATATCAGGGAGGAACCGCCGTACTGCCACGGATGATCAGTTCGGCCTCGATTGGTGGCGGGACGTCCGCGGCCCCCCGTTCCAGATAGCCAATGATGTATTTGGCGATCTCCTCGCCCATCCGGCGGCTTGGAACGCGAACTGTCGTGAGCGGTGGATCAAGATGCGCGGACATGTCCGTATCGTCGAAGCCGACAATGCTGAGGTCCCGCGGGATCGCCAGACCAAGCTCCTTGGACTCGATCATCGCCCCGGTGGCGATATAGTCGTTCGTGCAGACCAAGGCGGTTGGACGCATCCGGTCGTCAAGCATGATTCTGCGCATCCCTTCGCGGCCGCTCGCAATGTGCCGGCTGTTGACCCGCACCAGATGCTGCGGCCGGATCGCGATGCCTGATAGCGCCAGCGCGTCCTGCACCGCGGCGATACGCTGCTGGATGCGGTCATTTCCATGGCTCTCGTGCGCCACGATCCCGAAGGCGCGATGGCCGAGTTCAAGCAGGTGCTCCGTGAGCCTGGTCGATGCCGCGTAATTGTCGAACCCGATGCAGGTATGCCGCGGGTCCTGCACTCTGGTGTAGGTGATCACGTACGGGACGCTTTGAGATCGAAGCAGTTCGAACAGCGCATCTGGGTGCGCTTCGCCGACCAGCACCAGACACTCAACGCCCCGCTCAACCAGCGTGCGGGCTTGCTGCAAGCGCAGCTCTGCCGTCGCATCCATGCAGCACAAGATCAGCGTATATTGCGCCGCAGCCAGATCGTGCTGCAACGCCTCGATAAGCGTGGCGAAATTCTGGTGGCTGAGCGTCGGGATCATCACGCCGACAGTGCGTGTCCGCAGCGAAGCAAGCGCCTTGGCGGCCCCATTCGGTACCCATTTCAGTTCCTGCGCCGCGTGCAGAATGCGTTCACGCAGCACGCTAGAGACCAGATCAGGCGCATTCAGAGCTCGTGACACCGAAGCGGTCGAGACACCGGCAAGTCGCGCGACATCCTCAAGTCTGACCGGCGCATTACCCGATCGGCGCGGCCGCCGGCGCATCGCGGTCGCTGTTTCGGAGCGTTCACTCCTGATCATCGCGTTCCCTATACGGTAACGACGACGTATTTCTGCTCGACTTCCACCGGCACCGTTTCGGCAGCGAACGGCCCCTTCGCCAGCGCCTCGCCTGGTTCGACCTCGCAGGCGTACGTCCGCGCATGCACGCTGTCAGGATCGCACCAGGATTGCCCGGTGCGGATATCGAATTCCCAGCAATGCCAGGGGCAGCGCAGCATCTCGCCCTGTCGTTCCAGCCGGTACTCGCCAGGGGACGGCGCCACCAGGCGGCTGACGATAGCCCCCTGGCAGAGCGGCGCCCCCTGGTGGGGGCAGCGGTTGATCAGCGCGAAGAACTCGTTGTTGACGTTGAAAACGCCGATCTCGCGCCCCTTGATCGTCACCACCTTGCAGGTGCCGGGCGCGATCTCCTCAACCGATGCAACGACGTGCCGGCTCATTGCTCACTCGAAGTCGTAAGCAGCCATGGCATTGTCGTGGTAGATTTTCCGCTTCCAGTCCTCCGGCAGCGCTACCTTGAAGGCGAAGCGGGGATCGTCCTGGTCCCAGTGCGGATAGTCGGTCGAGAACATCACCCGATCGATACCGATCCACTCCAGAGTTGACAGCATGTCCGCCGGCCGTTCCGGCTCCTCGATCGGCTGCGTCGTCACCCAGATGTTCCGGCGCACATACTCCGAAGGCTTCTGCCGCAGGAAGGGAACTTCGGCCTTCAACGCCTTCCACGTGTTATCCAGCCGCCAGCACAAAGGCGGCAGCCATGCAAAGCCGCCCTCCACCAGCACGACCTTCAGGTTCGGCAGATGCTCGAACACGCCTTCGCACACCAGGCTGGTGACCAGCGCCGCCATGCTCTGCACGTAGGACGGATGCTCCTCGTGATAAAAGGAAACGACACCGCCGCCGGTCGATGCGTGGCCCGCCGTGCCGCCCAGATGCAGCGACACTGGGAAGTTATTCGCGGCACAAGCTTCCAGGATCGGCCAGTAGCGGCGCCGGCCCAGCGGCTCGATGCTGCGCGGCGGGATGTTCACCTGGGCGAAGCGGCGGTCGCCGGCGCGGGCCTCGATCTCGGCGATCGCGGCCTTCTCATGCTCGATATTGATCTGCACCGCCGCCTTCAGGCGAGGATCGGGGTCGCAGAAGCGCGCCAACTGCCAATCGTTCACCGCGGTGGCCATGGCGGCCCCGAAGTCGATGTTGCGCTCGGCCGGACCGCCACCGACCAACGGCGCCAACAGGCCGTAGGCGACGTTGAACTTGTCCAGCAACTGCATCTGCATGAAAGGCAGATCGGAGCCGGGATGGCTGCCGTCCGGCGCCCAGGCATCCATGCGCTGGCCGTTGCCGGGCGACATACGTGGATAGCTGGAGGCTTTCGCCAGGCCCTGGCGCGTGCGCCCGCCGATGCTCGCACGATGCTCACGCCACTTCTGCGGCAGGAATTCATCGAATTCGGCCGGGGTCTTGAAATACGGGTGCACGTCGCAATCGATGAAGCCCAGATGGCTCTGCTGGGCGGCATCGATCTGCGGGTTCAGCAGTGTGACATTCATCGCGTCCTCCTTCCGTCCACGCCAGTCAGGCCAGGCGCGGGTAGGTCTCCAGCGGGTTGTCGACAAGAATCTTCCGGATCAGGTCCGGCGGCAATCCATCGGGTACCGCATCGGCGCCAGCAAAATGCCAGTGCGGGTAGTCGGTCGAGAACAGCAGCATTTGGTCTGAGCCGATCTCATCGAGGACCGTTTCGACCTGGGCAATCGCGTCGGGCGCGTCGAAGGGCTGAAGGGTGAGGCGCACATTCTGGCGGATGACTTCGGACGGCATGCGCTCCTGCCACGGGGTCTCGGCGCGCACGCCTCGCCAAGTCTTGTTGATGCGCCACATATAGGCGGGGAACCAGGTCACGCCTGATTCGATCAACACCACTTTCAGCTTCGGGAATTTGACGAACACGCCTTCGGTGAGCAACGAGTTCAGCGTGCCGGCGAACCCCTGCGCCTGCTGCACATAATCTTCCAGGTAATAGGAGAACCAGCCGGTCGCACTGGGCGGATGCAGCAGCGCGCTGCCGGCGTGGATGCCGATCGGCAGGCCGTGCTTTTCCGCCGCGCGATACACCGGCCAGTATTGCCGCCGTCCGAGCGGGATTTCCGCCTGCGACAGCAACAGCACCTGCACGAAGCGCCTGTCCTCGGCGCAGCGCTCAATCTCCTCCGCCGCCAGTTCCGGGCTGCACACAGGCACGGCGATCGAGGCGCGCAGGCGCGGATCGCGATCCAGCCACTCAGCAGCGATCCAGCGATTGATGGCGCGGCAAAGCGCGGCCGACAAATCCTCGCTGTGCAGGATCTGCGCGCCATTCAGCACGTTGAGGATAGCGTAGCGGGACTGGAACGTGTCGAGCGTGTGACGGCATAGTTGAGCGATATCCGCGCCCGCGGGCCCGCGTTCCGGACGCCAATCGGGCCTGCTGTTCAGCGGCGCGTTTGCCGGGAAGCTGCTCAGCTCCAGATTGTCGGTTTCGAGGCCGCGGCGCGCGATGTGTTCACGCCAATACGCATCCAGATACGGCAACAGCACCCGCGTGGTCGGGATCGCGGGATGGACGTCGCAGTCGATCGGCTGGAAAGACGACGGGTCCAACGGCGATACCTTCCACGGTGTCAGCGGTAGACGTAAGCGATTACTCTCGATCAGTCCAGCCTGTGCCGCACAAGCTCACCAAGGATTGGTTGACGTCGGCCCGGTCATCGTCCAGCCTTCCTGTAAGCGCTAACAAGGTCGAGGAAACCCATGAAACGGGTCTGGCTGGCGGCGGTCCTGCTTGTCACCGTGGTTGCGACACAAGCCGCGGCCCAGCGGGCGGATGTCATCCATTTCTACACCAGCAGCGGTGAATCGCTGGCAATCGGCGTGTTTGCCAAGGAATACGACAAGCGCGGCGGCACCTGGGTCGATGACCCGGCCGTCGGCCCGCAGGCGGAATCGGCTCTGGCGATGAACCGCATCGCCGGCGGCAATGCACCCGCGGCCATGCAATGGCCGGTCGGCGCCGCGACACACGAACTGGCGCAGCAGGGAATGCTGACCGATCTCGACGACCTCGCCGCAGCCGGGAACTGGGCAAAGAACCTGCCGCCGCTGCTGCTGCGCAATGTCACGGTCGACGGCCACATCGTCAGCGCGCCGGTCGACATTCATGGCGCCAACTGGATGTTCACCAGCACGAAGGTGTTCAAGGCGGTGGGCCTGGAACCGCCGAAGACCTGGGATGAGTTCTTCGCGCAGGCGCCGAAGATCCAGGCGGCCGGTTACATCCCGATCGCCTTTGGCGCCAACGCGCAGCAGGAAGACTGGCTGTTCATGGCGCTGCTGGCGGCCGCGGCGGGCAACGACGGGTTTTTGGCCATCGTGACAAAGCACGATGCCACGGTGGCGGGTGGGGCCGGCGCACTGAAGGCGTTCGAAGTGATGGGCAAGCTGCGGCAATATGTCGATGCCGGCAGCCCGAACCGGAAATGGAATGACACGCTGGCGCTGGTGGAAACCAACAGGGCGGCGATGATGATCGTGGGCGATTGGGCGAAGGGCGATCTTGCCGCGGCCAATCTGAAGGTGGATGTGGATTGGGGATGCCAGCTCGCACCGGGCACGCAGGATGGGTACATCATCACCACCAATTCCTTCACGTTCCCCAAAAGCGACAAACCCGACCAGGTCGCCGCGCAGCGCAAGCTTGCACAGGTGTTCATGGATCCCGCGGTGCAGACTGAGTACACCTATTACAAGGGGTCGATCCCGTCGCGCCTAGACGCCAACATCAAGTCGCTCGATCGATGCGCTCAGCAGGGGCAGAAGATCATGGCCGAAGGTCCGGCGCATCAGTTGCCGCATTTCCTGCTTTCATTCACGCCCGATGTGCTGGGGCAGATCAATGATGTGCTGGCGCAGTACTGGAGCCACCCGGACATCAGTGCGGTTGACGCAACAAAGCAGTTCGCGGCGATCGTCGGTTCGGCGGGGCAGTAGCACGACACGCGGTGCTGCAGCCTTTCCTCACTGACTTGGGTCGAACAACGAGACCTGATCCATCGCGAAGTTCAATCGCACCTGCGCGTCCCTGCAAAAGCTGCACATCAGCGAAGTGGAAGCTGTGGCCGGGGTCATAGACCGGCTGCCTCAGCCGACGTCGTCGCCATTGGCAGCAACGGGTGTTGGTGCCGTGGCACGTCCTCGAAGCCGAACTCGGCACGACATGGCCGATGCCTTCAGCCAGCCACACCGCGGCAAGCGATCGGTGGCACCACCTCGCACCGCCTGCATGTTCGAAGCAGACAACCACCGGGATACGGCCACGGTCGCCAACCGGCCCTAAGTCAAAGAGCTGGGCAGCCCGCGCATCAGCGGTTGGACGGCCGGAGCGCCCGCTTGAGGACTCCCATCGCGATGTCATGTCCGTTCTGCGTCCGAGATTTCGCAGCAGGCGTTCGCGAGCCAGTCGCGCGCTGCCGCGTCGAGATGCGGTCCGACCTCGCTCAGCACGACGACATGATAGGCGTTCAGCCACGCAAGTTCCCAGCCGTCCAGCATCGACGGATCGATAAGCCGCCGATCGAACGGCGCGAGACTCAGCGTCTCGAAGCGGAGAAACGGCTTGCTGGAGGAGGCCAGTTCGGCATCCTGCACCAGTAGGAGGTTCTCCAGCCGGATGCCGTGCGAACCTGGCAGATAATAGCCTGGCTCATTCGACAGGATCATTCCGGCCTCGATCGGGATCGGCCGAGCGAGGCGCGACAGGCTGACGGGACCCTCGTGCACCGACAGATAGCTTCCGACGCCGTGTCCTGTTCCATGGTCGTAGTCGAGGCCGCCTTGCCACAACGCCCTGCGTGCGAAGGCATCCAGATGCCGCCCATCGGTTCCGTGCGGAAACACCAGGGAGGCGATCGCTATATGGCCCTTCAGCACACGGGTGACCTGTTCGCGCAGGGCCTGCGGCGGGTCGGCGGGCCCGGTCCACACCGTGCGGGTGATATCCGTTGTCCCGTCCAGGTACTGAGCACCCGAATCGATCAGGTAAATCTCATTCGGCCGGATCGACCGGTTGCTCTCGTCGGTGACGCGGTAGTGGATGATCGCGCCGTGTTCGCCGGCACCGGAAATGGCGGGGAAGCTCTCGCCACGGAAGTCCGCAACCTGCTCGCGGAATGCGAGGAGCCTGGCTGCGGCCGACATCTCGGTTTCGCGGCCCCGATGCGCATTCTCGGCGAGAAAGTGCAGGAACTGGCAGACTGCCACCGCATCCCTTTGGTGCGCGGACCGGGCGCCCCGCTGTTCGTTCGCGTTCTTGCATGCTTTCGGCAGCAGGCACGGGTCGGCTCCCCCCACGACCACCGCGTCTGCGGTGCGCAGGGTCTGTGCGAACCAGACCGGCGTTCCGCCGGGATCCACGCGGACCTGCTTGCCGCGCAGCCGGGCCAGGGCTGGGGCCAGCGCCTCGCGTCCCGCGACCGAGACGGCGTTGCCTAGCCAGTCCCGTGTGGCCACGGGCACCTTGGCAGCATCCATGAACAGTTCGGCGCCGCCATCGGCGTGCATCAGCGCGAAGCCCAGCGTGAAAGGTGTGTACGGTATGTCGCCGCCGCGAATGTTCAGCAACCAGGCGATCGAGGCGGGATCGCTGATCACCGCGGCGTCGTGTTTGGCCTCGCGCAACAGACCCGCAATCTGCGCGCGCTTCTCTGCGGCGCTGCGCCCCGTGTGCCCGAGAGCGTACGGCACTGCAGCGCCCTGCGGCGGCGGCGGCCGGTCTGACCAGATGGCGTCGATCGGATTGCGGTCAGCCGCGACCATGTCTATGCCGGCATCGGTATACCGTTTCAGCCCATCCTCGCTGATCAGCAGCGGGTCATAGCCGATCCTTGCGCCCGGCGGCGCATGCGCGGCGACCCAGCCGGGCGGCGGCTCTTCGGTGATGTGCCGACGCTCCCACAGATCCGCGTCGGTCTGCGCCGCGAGTTGCAACACGTAGCGGCCGTCGGTGAAAACCGCCGCCTTGTCTGGAAGCACGATGGCCAGCCCGGCGCTGCCGGTGAAGCCGGTGAGCCAGGCGAGCCTTTCCGCCGAGGCGGGCACGTACTCACCCAGATGCTCATCGGCTCGTGGGATGATGAAACCTTGCAGTCCATGCTCCTGCAGCGTCTGCCGCAACCTGCAGAGGCGCAGGGGCAACAACTTGGATTTCTGCTCAGCCATGATGCTTCTTCATGAGTGGGTAAGATCCACATGCGGTAACCGCATGTGTGGCAGCCGCAATCCACATTGCCACGGTGACATGAGGCATCCCACCTCAGCAACGCGGCGACCGCCGACGTGCCCCGCCGGGGTGACGGGACGCCCGACCTCGACGCCGGGTTTGGGAGTAAATAGGTGAGCGCTCCAACCGCCGATGATCCATTCAGCTTCTCGCTGGGCCAGTTGAGCTACATCGGCGCGAGTTATGAGGACAAGTCAACCGTCTACATCCCGGCTACCGCCAGCCAGAGCCTCGGATGGGCGCGCAGACTTCTCGCCAAGTTCGCCGAGTGGCGGCACCGGCGCACAGTCATGCAGGAGATGGCGATGATGACCGATCGCGAACTCTCTGGTATCGGGCTTACGCCTTCCGATATCACCCGCGTTTTCGACCACCCGGCCTTCGCCGCACGCCGCTGGGTCGGCCAGGCTCACATCGGCTACTGACTGCGCCGGCAGGTCGACGCATAAGTAGCGTCGCCCAGGGCCCGTCCCGCGTGATCGTCTCCAGCCTGAGGCCACAGCGCAGATGCGCCGTGAGAACCGCGCGCACCTGACGCGCGAGAAGGCCCGAGAGGATCGCCGTTCCGCCAGGTAAAAGGTGTAGCGCAAGCTTGCGCGCCATTTGGCAAAGTGGGCGCGCCAAAATATTGGCGAACACCAGGTCGTAGGGCCCGTGCCGCCGCGCCGCCGCGTGCTGCCATCCATCCGCCAGCCGCACCGTTACCAGGCGCCCGAGCCGATTGAGGGTCACGTTCCGCTGTGCCACCCAGATCGACCACGGCTCGACGTCCGTCGCGAGCACCGCGCGCCGCAACAGGCTAGCCGCCGCCATGGCCAGGATACCCGAGCCAGTGCCGAGATCCAGGATCCGGCTGGGCCGACGCCGCGCCACAACCTCGAGCGCGCGGATGCATCCGCGGGTCGAGCCGTGTTCCCCGGATCCAAAGGCAAGGCCGGCATCGAGCGTGAGGGTGATCCTTCCCGAGGCTGGCGGGCTGCGGTGATGCGTTCCGCGTACCGCGAAGCGTCGACCGATCCGTTGTTCGGGGAACGAGGCATACGATCGCGCTAGCCAGCCGTCCGGGACGGTCGCATCGCGCCGCACCGGCACCTCGATTCCTGAGAGTTCCGACGCCAGCAGGAGCGCGGCTTCAAGCCCTCCATCGCCTGCATCCGCCGCTCGCACGCCCTCGACACGCCACGTTCCGGTGGCGTGATCACGAAACAGGCCGACGGTGTCGCATGCGCTCGCCAAAGCAGCCTCGAAGACCTCGACCGCCTCTTCCGGCACATCGACCGAGACGGTTTCGAGCCGGCCTGCGTGGCGCGTTTGCCGGCAGCTCTTGGGCATCGGCAGTCACCTGTCCATTCAGCGGAACCGTCCTGCTGTATTGCGTGCGATGCGTAAACTAATCGGTGGCCATGACGGCATCAGCCTGCCCGCTTGTTAGCCGAGATGTTACCCAACTGGTCAGGGATGATGGGGCAGATCAACTAAACTCTTGATTCCATTGGTGGGCGCACAAGGACTCGAACCTTGGGCCCGCTGATTAAGAGTCAGCTGCTCTACCAACTGAGCTATGCGCCCACCCAAGGCCGCGCGCTATAGCAAGAGCGAAGGGCCCTGAGAAGCCCTATGCCCCCGCCAGAATGGCATCCGCGCACTTCTCTGCCGTCATCAGCACTGGGAAGTTGGTGTTGGCGCACGGCACCACCGGGAAGATCGAGGCGTCCACCACGCGCAATCCCTCCACCGCCCGCACACGCCCCGCCGGATCGGTCACCGCCATGGGGTCGTCCTCGCTGCCCATCCGGCAGGTGCACGAGGCATGCCACACTCCCACCGCCGCCTTGCGCACGAAGGCTTCCAACTGCTCATCATCACGCAGCAGGCCCTCCAGCGTGACCCCCTCCATGATCAGGTTCCTGATCAGGTAGCTGCGCAGTGCCGGCGGCCCGTCCAGCGCCTTTGCAAGCGCATCGGTGATCCACTTGTTCTTCTTGCTCACCAAACCGACCTGGCGAACCTTGTCGCTGTAGCTCGCCGGGAACGGATCCGTTGTCACCGTCTGCATGGTGGGAGCCAGATGCATTGCGCCGAACCGGCGCACGCCATCCATCATCCGCTCCAGATCGCGCTGATCCGACAGCAGGTTGAAGTCCACGATCGGTTCGTCGTGCCAGTCGCGCGACGCGAGCTTTACCTCGCCGGTCTCAGAATACGTCTTGTACACGGTGATGATGAACGAGCCGATCTGTTCGCCTACTGCGTGCCAGGACGTCTTGTTGGTAACGACGGTGAACATGTCGCCGGGTGGAATGCCGTCCAGCTTCGATGAATACCGTAGCGCCAGGTAGATGTGCCGCCGCGTGTAGTCGTTGACGATGCGCGCGAAAGGCTTGATGAACGCGGCCACAGCCACCGCCGGATGATCCTGTAGCCGCTGTCCCACGCCCCCGACCGCGGCGCGCACCTCGATGCCCATATCGCGCAGATGCGCCGCCGGCCCAATCCCGGCACGTAGCAGGTGCGCCGGCGAATGGATCGCCCCTGATGACAGAATGACCTCGCGTCCACGGAACTCAGTCTCGCGTCCGCCCACCCGAGCGTTCACCCCGACGCAGCGCATCCCATCGAACAGCAACGAGCTGACCTGCGTATCGGTGGATATCGTCAAATTCTCGCGCATACGCGTGCCGGGATCGAGATAGCCGATCGCGGCCGACACCCGGCGCTCATACACGTTCGAGATGGTAATGGGGAAATACCCGTCCTCGAACTCTGCATTCTGATCGATCAGGAACTTGTAGCCGGCAGCCTTGAACGTCTCGCCCGCCGCCTTGGCATGCTCCGGCCACAGATCGGGGAAAATGCGGCGAACCGGGATGCGCCCTTCATTGCCGTGCCAAGGACCATCGAAGTCCATGTCGCGCTCGACCTTCTTGAAGAAGGGCAACACGCTGTCCCAGTTCCAACCCTTGGCGCCACGCGCGTGCCACTCGTCGTAGTCGGTCGGCGCGCCGCGGTTGGCGAGCTGGCCATTGATCGACGAACCACCGCCCAGAACGCGCGCCTGCTCATAGGTGCGCAGCTTCGGTCGTGGCTCATCCGGCCGGTTGTGAGGAATGACCTCGGTAGTGACCTTCAACGTCGACCATGTATAGGCGGGGTTCAGATAAGCGGTGCCAGGATAGGAATCGAGAATCGCTGCTGGCACCTTGCCATGCGGCGTGTCCATGCCGGCTTCCAGCAGCAGTACCTTGTTCGCCGAACGCGCAGACAGCCGGTTGGCAAGCACCGATCCGGCGGAGCCGCCGCCGACGATGATGTAGTCGTATTGCATGCTCAGTGTGTCTCGGTGTGGAAGGTCTTGGAGACGATGCGCCAACCCTCGGTCAGCTTTACGAAGGTGAGGTAGTCGGTGAAGTAGCGTGGTGGGATCTGGCACTGCACCTTGGCGAATGCGGTGGTCGGGCTGGAGCGGTCGATCTGCACCACCCAGTCATGCCGCTTGAGGTCCTGGCTCTGCGCCGATTTTCGGCTACGCACCATGTCGAACCACTGCTCGCGCGACATGTCGCCGAGCGTGCCGTCGGTCACGTAGAACAAATGTGCCACGTCATGGAAAACGCGGCCAAGCTTTGCGGTGTCGCCCTCGTATAGGCCGTCGAAGTAGGTCTGCAACGCCTGTTCGAGATTGTTCAGATCGGATGCCATTGTTACTCCCCCTTGCCTCGATGAAGCATCGGCGCCGTACTTATGGCGTGGCAAGCAAGCTGCCAAGAGAGCCAGCACGGCGGCAATAGCGAGCCGCCTCCATGTGAGAGCTTCAGACGCCCAGCTTCGTGGCCAGATCCTCGATGTCCTTCGCAACCACATCCCACTCCTGATCGGCAGAATAGTCGCGCTTCTGGTGCGGACCATACTCATTGGGCCGCGGGAAGAACGCGGTCATCAGGCCCACCTTCCGCGCGTTCGCGAGATCGTTGTTGTGCGCCGCCGCCATCATCAGCTGCCCCGGCTCTATATCCAGCAGCTTCGCCGCACCCAGATATGTCTCCGGATCAGGCTTGAAATGTCCGAACAGGTCGGAGCCGAAGATCATGTCCCATGGTATGCCGGCGTGCTTCCCCATGTTGAGCAACAGCGACACGTTGCCGTTGGACAGCGGCCCGATAATGAACTTTCGTTTCAGCCGCGTCAGGCCGGGCACTGAATCCGGCCATGGATTGAGCCGATGCCAGCCGCGATTGATGTGCCGCAGATCGGCCTCGGTCAGGCCGCGAATGCCGAACTCTGCCACCAGCTTGTCGAGCGATGCGCGGTGCAGCCCATCCAGGGTGGTCCACGGCTCCTCGCCCTTGCGCACGCGATCCATCGACGGGTGGTAGGCCGCGCGCCACGCATCCACCAGGGCAGTCCAGTCGGCATTGATGTCGCGCTGCCGACCGAACGCCGTCAGTTCGGCGATCAGGCTGCTGCGCCAGTCCACCACCGTGCCGAACGTATCGAATACAATCGCGACTGGTTGCTTGTCCGCCATGGCGTCTCTCCCTTCGCACCGGGCCGGCGGCCCGGAAAGCATCATCCTGCTAACTGGAAACCATGATGTGCGTCAGAGCAAGCCTTGCCATGCTGGGGATCGGACGCTCCTGCTCTGGTCCGCCTAGATTCCCTCACTCAGGGAACTTGCCCGACGGCCTCGGGCCGGGCGGTCTCCGATAGTGTCTGGCCCCACATATCGAACGCGGTCGGACCGGCAAGCATTCCCAAGCAAGCGTCGGACGTTATGCGCGAATAAACCGAGCCGGCGATCGGTCTGTCCTTTCGGATCGTCGTCCGGAGGGCTCGACATGACACTGCGATGGCACGTGGCTCGCATCATCCTGCTTTTTGCGGCGGTGGCGATCGGCAGCCTGCACGCGGGGGCCGTTGACAACCCCACCGATCAGGAGCTCGTCGCGCGCGAGCTGCCTGCGGTCGTGAGCATCTCCATCCTGCGCGCCCCGAGCGCGGTCACGGGGACGGCGATTGCCGGCACAACCGGACCGGCCGAGCACTCAGAGGCACCGCGCGGTCGCCGATTTCTCGGCTCCGGATTCATCATTGACCCGAGTGGGATCATCGTCACCAACCGACACGTGATCGAAGGCGCAACGGACATCCTCGTCACACTTCAGGACAACACGCTGCTGCGCGCGACGCTGCTCGCGCAGGCCGATCAGGTCGATGTTGCTCTGATCAAGGTCACACCGGCCTCGCCCCTGCCGACCGTTCGCTTCGGTGACAGCGACGCGGTGCGCGTGGCCGATCGGGTGCTCGCGATCGGCAATCCGTTGGGGCTCGGAGGATCGGTGACGCGAGGCATTGTCAGCGCGCTCAACCGCGACATCCGCGACACGCCGTTCGACGATTACATTCAGACCGATGCGGCGATCAACCATGGCAATTCGGGCGGTCCGCTGTTCAACGAGCGTGGCGAAGTGATCGGCATGAACACCGCGATCTTCTCTCCGGAGGCGACGAGCGGCTCGATCGGTCTCGGCTTCGCGATCCCGTCCAACGACGTCAAGTACGCGGCCGATGCGCTGCGGAGTCCTGCAGGCCTGCGGGTTGGAACGCTCGATTTCCGCATCCAGCAGGTTACGCCGGAGATCGCGGATGCGCTGAACATGTCGAAGGCCGAGGGAGTCATCGTCGGCGGCACAATAGAGGGTGGTGGTGCCAGCAAATGCGGAATCATGGCCGGAGACATTATCCTGCGTTACGGCAACCTGCCGGTGAAGGAAGTGCGGGCGCTGGCGCGTGCGATCGCCCGTACGCAACCCGGCACAGTCGTGAGCCTCCGCATTTGGCGCAATGACGAACCGCTGGTTATCGCGGCGACCGTCCAGGAAGTTCCGCGGGCCGCATCTTCGGCAGACGCTCTTCCGGCGCCCGCCGCTGTCGGACCCGGCTGGCGTCTGGCACGGAGCGATGACCCAACGCGTCACGGTGTCGTCGTGACGCAGATCGCGGCAGACGGTACTGCGGCGGAGGCCGGATTGAGCGCCGGCGATATCGTCGTCCAGGTCCAGCAAGAGACGGTCGCCGCCCCCGAGGATGTTGCCCGGCTGATTGCCCTCGCCCGCAAGCAGCAGCGTCACTATGTTGCTGTTCTGGTGCAACGCAACACCGAAGGCCTGCGCTGGCTTGCCTTGAGCCTCGAGTAGCAATGCGCCCCACGGAAAACGCCAGCGACCCAACGTCGGCCCCGGTGTTTACCGATCCTTAAGGGAGCTGCCGTCAATCGAGCTTCGTTGAAGACATGTAGCACCGCGATGATTGAGCGATCCGAGCGCGAGGCGACGCTGGAGGAGATCGTCGTGGCACTGCGCGAGACGAGGAGAGGGGCGGCCAGGGGGCCGTCCTTCACCGTTGTCGGTGGGTCGCCGAGCGGAAACCCCGCATCGAGTGCGGGCGTAGGTGGTGGGGCGCGTGAACACGGCGCGAGCGATGCTCAGAACGAGGCGGCTGGCTCGACCGACATCAGCGACCTGCGTGATGGCGAGATCGAGCGGCTTCTGACAGAGAATGCGCGCCTCAACGAGCGCGTCGTCTTTCTGCTCAAAGTGCTCGAGGGCGAGCAGGCGCGCAGCGCCGAACTCGCGGCCGTGCGTGTCGCGACCGAGTCAGATCGCAGTGCGATCTTCGACGCGGTGAGCATGGCTCTGGAGGCGGAGCTCCGCCCTGTCCTTCTCGTCCTGCTGCGCCTGCTCCAGAAGGAGCGCACCCACCAGCCGGCAGACCCTGTGCCCAACGGTGATCCGGCGCCGGGCGCGGCCGTCGTGCCGGGCGGGGAGGCGCCGCCCCACGACGCGGGCTGGATTGTCGATCTTGATGCGGCGCGTTCCTGATCTCGATGCATGCCGATGTCGCCGCCAGAGCAAGCTTTTGTCCGTTCTTTTTCAGGAGACCCGTAATGGCCATCGCAACCGCGTCGCAACAGGGCGTCAAAGGAGTGGACCTCGGAACAAGTCGCATCGTCCTCGCAACCCTGAACGGGCAGAAGGTCAACTTCACCCCCCAGCTCAATGCCTTCGTTGACATCCCCTTCAGCCGGATGACGGAGCAGATGCTGGCGCGCGAGAATATCCTGCACCAGGTCGAAGGTGCCCACATTTATGCCTATGGCAACCGGGCAGACGAATTCGCCAAATTCCTTGAGGGCGATACGCGAAGGCCCATGCAGAGCGGTCTCCTCAATCCGGCCGAGCCGAAGAACCTGCAGATGATAGAGCTGCTGCTCGGGGGCCTATGCGGCGAGGCAAGCGAGGGTGAGAAGCTGTGCCTGAGCATACCGAGCGCGCCGGCCGCCCGCGCCTCCGATCTCATCTTCCACGAACGCTCGGTACAGGGCGTGTTCGAGAAGCTCGGCTACCAGGCGCAGTCGGTCAATGAGGGGCTGGCCATCGTTTATTCCGAGCTCAAGGAGGTCAACTTCACCGGCATCGGCATGAGTTTTGGCGGCGGCATGTGCAATATGTGCCTCGCCTATCTCGGTCTGCCTGTTCTCACGGTCGCGACGACGAGGGCCGGCGACTATATCGATCAGAGTGCTGCCTCCGTGACCGGCGAGACGCCGACGACGGTCCGTCTGCACAAGGAGGATTCCTCCGACAGCGGCTTCACGCTGGACGGCGCGACGGGCGGCTCGATCGACCGCGCGCTGTCCGTGTACTATGGTGACGTCATCACGACGGCGGTGTCGGCGCTGCAGACCGCGATGGCCGAATCGAAGAAGCTGCCTCGCTTTGCAGGGCCGATCCCGATCGTGTGCTCCGGTGGGACGGCGATGGCGGGTAATTTCCTCGCCAGGCTCAAATGGGCGATTGCCAAGGCCGAGCTTCCCGTCGCGATCAGCGAAGTGTACCTCGCCAAAGATCCGCTCAATGCTACCGCCAAGGGTGCCCTTGTCGGCGCCATGCTGAACATGTGAGGTCGCGAACGCCGCCGGTCTTCCCGGCTCCGTTATTGGGATAGCCGCAACGTGGACAACTCCTGACCGATCTGCATGACTGCGTGTCGCCGCCAGCTCAAAGCATGTTCAGGAGCTGAGTCGACGCGCTGTCCCCGAACTGGCTAAGCCTGCCGGTCGAGTTGCCGTCTGTTGACAAGCCAAACTCGCGCAAGCTCGATAGCGAGATCGATCATGGCAACCTGTGGTATCGCGAGCAGTCCGGACGATGGCCACCGAGCCACGCCTGAAGAAGCCCGCGGCGCGTCATGGGCGATTTCCCGGAGTGATTGCTGATAGTGATCCCAGACGGGGTTGGTAGAGCGCATACGAACGAATCGATGTCACGCCGGACCCACTCAGCAGGCTGGCGCTGAGGATCCAAGGAGTTGCCGTAGTGAAGACTTCCACTGCGATCAGTGTTCCGCCGGATGGCAACAGATAGTTGTTCGGTAAATTCGGAGCGCTGCCTATGGCTGTGCCGAACTGGCTGGAGAACGTGGCCGACGGGCTGAGCCGCTGCCAGGCAATTGTCTGTCTGCCGCCACTGCTGACTATGCCGGTGATTATTGTAGCACCGATCAAACCGGTGACCGGGGTCGTCCCGGCCACAGTCTGCGCTGCGTTGAACAGGTACGTGAGGTCGCTGTCGTACAGACTCTGATACTGCGTCACGGCCAGGGAAGTTTCACTGGCGGTCTCGTCGACACGCATCATTGTCCGCATAAAGATCGTAAGATCCGTGCCTGCCAGCATCACCATAATGATGAATGGCGCCACCAGGGCGAATTCGACGGCGGCCAAGCCGCCGCGCGGCCCACCATATCGGTCAGTTCGGCGGGAACGGCTCATTCAGTACCGTCACTGCCACGCTGTGTACCATGGACAGGTTGCCAGTGATTGCCGCTGCAATGGGTGTCAGGTAGGGCTGCGTATATGTGAAGGTGTAGCAGACGACCTGGGTTCCGATACCTGGACCAGGGGTACTGCCGCCTCCGCCGCAGGCAACGGAGAAGTTGGCATAGCTTGCTTCCGAGATCTGCAGCCGGCTGGCCTGCAGCACATTTCCGGAATACAGGATCGCGACCTGCAATATGGAGGTATTCCTGTCAGGCGGCGGCGGCGTTATTCCAGCGGCGACCGCGGTGCCGGTGCTGCCGAAGCGGCTGGCCGCCCTCGCGCCGGCACCGAGTGCCGACTCGATCATCAACTGCCAGCCGGTCTCCATCGCAAGCATAAGCAGGGATATGAATACTGAGGCGACGATGGCGAACTCGACTGCCACTGCGCCTGATCTGTAGCCCCGGTGCTTCATTTGGCAGAGAACTTCAATGCGGCATAACCGGTAAGCGCGGCCGAAACCTTGTCCTGCGGCAGGTCGGCCGAAAGGATCTTGCCGGCTTGGCTTTCGTCGCCGGCCAGCGTCAAGGCTACCGCGAGGTCTTGACGGACACGTCCGTCGGCCGTCGGTTCGCTCGCCAGAGGCCGGAGAATGGACAGTGCACGATCGGTCGCGCCGGCAAGCGCCAGTGAAAGCCCCAGATTGACCTTTGCCGCCATCATTTGCGGCTCTCGCGTCAGTGCCGCAGTGTAGGCTGCCTGTGCCTCGTCATGGCGGTCCTGCAGGTCGAGTGTGATTCCGAGATCGTTGAGGGCGGCTGTGTCATTCGCAGCGCTCTCGATCGCCTTACGGAAGGTCGTCTCGGCATCATGCGTCTGACCCATCGCCAGATAGACCCGGCCAAGACCGCGAAGGCCATCTCCCGAATGCGGATCGATCGCCAGCACGCGTTGATAGCATTCTTCTGCCGCGTCAAGCGATCCCATAGAGGCGAGCGCGTCTCCCTGACGCATGAGCGCCCCAGTGTTCCGTGGATCTGCCTGCAGGATTGCACGCGTCACCTCGATGGCGGTCTGCGGTAGGCCACTGGACAGTGCTGCATCAGCGATGCGCAGGTCGGGCGCGCTCGCCAGCGGACTGTTTCAATTCGTATTTTCGCATCCCGCTGCGGCCAGCAATGACACTGTTACGGCGAGCCACCTCATTTTTCTTGCTCCTCAGTGCAACAGCAATTGCCGGATGTGGACGACTGCAGGGCCGCCGACGATCAGGAACACACAGGGCAGGATGAAGATGATCATGGGCACGGTCAGGAGGGTCGGTAGTCGGCCGGCACGAGCCTCGAAGCGGGTCAGCGCCTCCTGACGCATCTCAACGGAGAGGGTTCGCAGCGCCTGACTGAGTGGCGTGCCGTATTGCAGGGTCTGCACCAGCGTGACGCCGAGACGTCGCAGAGACACAAGGCCGGTGCGCGCACCCATATTGATCAGCGCCGCGCGCCGATCAGCGTTGACGCGCATTTCGCGTGCCACGTTGAGCAGTTCGTCTGCCGCCGCCGGGTGAGCGCGAGCAATCTCCCGACCGACGCGTTCGATAGCCGGCTCGAGTCCCAGCCCCGCCTCGCTACAGATGACGAGCATGTCCAGTGCATCCGGCAGGCCGCGCTCTACTGCCTTGAGATGGCGCTTGTGCATGAACCGGACCAAATAGTCTGGCGCCAGCAAGCCCACGATGCCCGCCATCGCGATCACACCGACGCGTAGTGACGGCACCCAGCCGCTGCGGCTGACTGCCATCCAGGCCAGCAGAGGAAAGCAGGCCAACAGCAAAAGTTTGCCGCCGATGAACAGAGCGAGCACATTCCGTCCCCGGAAACCGGTGGCCATCAATCGCCTCTCGAGATCTTGCATCCCGCTTGCGGAAAGCAGTCCCGCAGCGGCAATCGCCTCGCCCATACCGGCGATCAACCGCAACAGGATGGACTGCGACTCGCCCGTAGGAGCGATGACCGCCTCGATGCCCACAATGCGTTGGACGTCTCGCACACGCGCCGCCAGCATTGTGTCACGACGCAACTGGCGATTCAGAATAAATCCAGCGAGCATAAAGATGCCGGCAGTGAGAGCCATGAACATCAGGATCTGTCTGCTCATGACAGGCTCTTCCTGACGATGGTCTGCATCGAGACGATGCCGAGAGTGAAGGAAATGACCGCCATCGCGAATATACGCCGCCCTTGAGGGTCAAAGAACAGCGTGCCAATGTAGTCTGGAGTGATCGCCGCGAGCGCAATACCTGTGAGCACAGGAAGAGCGGCCAGTATATAGATGCTGGTTCGTGCCTCGGACGCCAGAGCGCGGGCATGTTCGCGCAATGCGACACGTTTTCGGATGACGTCAGCCAGCCGTTCCAGCGTGTCGCCAATGGTACCTCCGGTTTCCGCTTGCAGCGCCAATGCGGTAGAAAAGAAACCATATTCGGCGACCTTGTTCCGCGTTGCGAGCCCGTGCAGTGCCTCCTCGAGCGTCACGCCGAGTGTTATCTGATCAACGACCTGGGCAAATTCCGGTGCTGTGGGGCTCAGGCTTTCCGCAGCTATGCTACGGATCCCTTCGGTGATCGGGATGCCAACACGAACGGCACGCACCAGCATCGCCAAGGCGTCGGGGAACTGTTCGAAGAGGGTCCGATTTCGACGCTGTTCGCACCAACGATAGAATTGCCGAACGAGCAATATCCAGAGTACTGGCAGAGCGATCAACGCGGTAGTGCCGAACAGGGACTGACCGAACCCGACGATAAGGCGCGCAAGCAACATTGTCACGGGGAGAACGATCCACCACTTGGCGGGGTATTCTTCCTGGTGCGCGGGATTGAACGCCACCAACCGCGCCAAAAGGGCAAGCGTGCGCATGACGCTGGCCGCCGGAGCGGCTGTAGCCCTCTCATGCAGTCCGACCACAGTGGCACGTGCGTGTGGCGAAGCATACTCGTTGATGCGATCATGCAACCTGTGGCTTCGCTGGTCTGCGTGCAGGAACGGCAGTGCGGCAGCGCACAGCAGGATCAGCAGCAAACAGGCCCCGGCCAACTGCAAGGATGTCGCTGGCATTACTTGCACGCCTCATCCATAGTTGCGGCCCATGCACGTTCGACGCCGGCGTAGCTGAGTCGCTCATGGAAGCTCGGGCGAGCCCGGGAGCATCGGTATCGGCCCGTTAGCTTGCCGCTCAGGTTTTCGCCTTCGACCTCGAAGTGGAATATGTCGTTCAGAGTGGCGACATCGCCCTCCATGCCGCAGACGTCAGTTATCTGCACGACGCGACGCACGCCATCGCGCTGGCGTTCAATCTGGACGATGACATCCACGGCGCCGATGATCTGCGTTAGAATGGAGCGGGCAGGGAGGCCCATGTTGCCCATCTGCACCATGTTCTCGATGCGAGTCAAAGCGTCGCGCGCGGTGTTTGCGTGGATGGTGGACATGCTGCCGTCGTGACCGGTGTTCATCGCCTGCAGCATGTCGAAAGCTTCGCTGCCGCGAACCTCGCCGACGATGATCCGATCCGGCCGCATACGCAGCGCGTTGCGGACCAGATCGCGCTGCGTCACCTCACCGCGTCCCTCGAGACTGGCGACCCGCGTTTCCAGCCGCACGACGTGCGGTTGCTGAAGCTGCAGTTCCGCGGCGTCCTCAATGGTCACGATGCGCTCACCGACATCGATCAGCCGCGACAGCGCGTTCAGGAGGGTGGTTTTCCCGGACCCGGTGCCACCGGATATGATCACGTTGAGACGCGCGCGGGCGGCCATTTCCAGCAACCGGGCAACCGGCGGGGTCAGCGTGCCGAATTCGATCAGTCTGGGAAAGTCGATCTTCCGTCGCGCGAACTTGCGGATCGAAATATAGGGGCCATCGAGCGCCAGCGGCGGGAATACGATGTTGACGCGCGAGCCGTCCTTCAGCCTGGCATCCACCATCGGTGAACTCTCGTCCACGCGGCGCCCGACCCGCACCGCAATGCGCTGACAGACATGGGCGACATGCCCGGCATCGCGGAAGCGCACGCCGGAAAGCTCCAGCTTGCCATGGCGTTCAACAAATACGCGCTCCGGTCCGTTCACCATGATGTCGGTGATCGCGTCGTCCTCAAGCAGCGGCTCGAGCGGACCAAGCCCAAGCATGTCGTTCACGAGTTCACGGGCCAGCGCCCGCTGCTCTCGTCCATTGAGTTGAATGCGCCGCTGCGTCGCGATTTCGGCGAGCGTGCGCTCAACTTCCTGGGTCAACTCCTCGGGGGTCAGTTTTGACAGCGAGGTCGGGTCCATCTCACCGAGGCATAACGAGCGCAGTTCGACAATTGCTGCGCCGGGCGGGATCTTGGGTGCGGGTGGCGATTCAACTTCCACGGTCGTCGCAACAGACGCCGATGCCTGCCTCCGTCCGAACCAGATCTGGGATGTGCCACTCATCGGACGAATGGCCATACCCGGCGCCAGCCTTGCCTTGCTGGTGACCTTGCGCCTTCCGGTGAGCTGTCGGCAGGGAACGACGCCGCGGCCTGCGCCGCGAGTGCGACAATCCCTTTGTTGAACCGGCCATGCAGGGCAGCCGGTTCACCCAAATTTGCCGCGTTCCCGACAACTCTTGGCAGGTCGGGGATCGCGATGTCGACCTTCATCTTGAGGGCATCCTCGACCTGGTGTTGGGTGAGCTCGCCGGACCGGTTCGCGCGGTTGAGGACGATCATTCCGCGGTGCACCTGCAGCGGCCCGTTCGGCAGAGCAAGCAGGCGCAACGTGTCGCGGACCGCCAGCAGCGACGGCTCCAGCACAAGAACGCGCTGATGTCCCAACATCAAGAGATCACGATGCAGTTGCAGGCCGGTGAACGGCACATCGACGACGATAAAATTGTAACGACGACGCAGTGTCTCGATCAGTTTGCGCGCGGCACTGGCGTCATAGTTGATAGTCTCTGACAGGCTTTCCTCGCCGGCCAGAACATGCATGCGTTCAGCGACTGGTTGTGCCGACCGCTCGATGAACAACTCGTCGATGCGCTGCGGCGTTTCCAGTGCCGTACGCAGACCGGGGCCGGCTTTTGCGTTCAGCAGCAGCGCGCAACTGCCCCTGTAGAGGTCTGCATCCACCAGCACGGTATGGCGATTGGCCCGCTTGCCGAGGTGCCAGGCCAGGTTGGCCGCGATGGTACTGGCGCCGACACCACCCCGTACGCCAGTAATCGTCACGACCCGCCCGCCCTGCAGCGTCTCAGGCCGCCGAGCGCGATTCAGGATGATGGGGCCGAAGTGGCGGGCCACCATGTCGCGTGTGATCGGTTTGAACAGGTATTCTCTTACCCCGAGGATGCGTGTTGCATGCCGATAGAAGTTGACATCGTTGAACTCGCCGATCAGCAGCACGTGGACATCCGGTTCGACGACGTCCGACAGCAATTCAAGGGCGGTCAGCGGCCGGGCCTCTCCGGACACGTCGACGATGAGAATGCGGGGCGTTGCAGTCTTTTCCAGTATCTCGATGGCACCGCGAGCGCTGGTCCGATGGAATTCGATCCCACGAGGCGCCGCGTCGCTCAGGCCGTCGCGCAGTATGCTCTCCGTCTCGGCATCAGCGACGAAAGCGACGATGTCCTGGCGGTCTGGGCGCGCAGGAGCCTGCTCCGGTGGCACATCCGCAATCGAGACATCGGACGGCATCGCTTGCGCCTTACTGTGATCCGCTACCGGCGGAGATCGCCACGACCTTGGCGAGCGCGCTATCGGGGAGCGGGCGGACCTTGTCATTCCTGTAGCGATCGAGGGCTGCGGCGGCTTGCTGTCCATCACCGCCCGGAGCTGAAACGCCCCGCGCAAGGTCTGCTGGGGCGGCAACCATTGCTCGCAAATTTGCCTCGTTGGAGCCGTTGGGTCGCCACACACCTTCGCGGAGATATGGATCGGTCATGTCGCAGCCAGACAGGGTCAGAGCAGCGAAGCAGATCAGTGCACGGGCAAGCATGACACAGCCTCCGTTACTGCACGATGAATCCGGCATTTCCTGGGATATAAGGCGGTGGGGATTTCGCTGGCTGGGGCCCACTGGCCGGCCGGGCGCTTTGACGCAGCAGCAGAATGCGCTCCAAATCCGATGGCGGTCGCCAGCCGTCAGTGGGAAGTTTGAGGGCCGCGGAGTTGGCGACTGGCCGGACGACATATGGCGTCACCAAGATCACCAGCTCGGTCTCGTTGCGCTGGAACTTGTCCGAGCGAAACAGGGCACCCAGTACTGGCAGATCGCCCATGATCGGGAGGCCACTACCGGACACGTCCGCAGCATCCTGGAGCAGTCCGGCTATAGCGAAAGTCTCACCGCTGCCAAGCTGCACGGTGGTTTCCGCGCGCCGAACAATCAGAGACGGCACAACGATTGTTTGGGTCCCTGCCGTCAATTGCACGTTGTTCTGACTTGAGAGTTGGCTTACCTCGGGCCGGACCTTGAGAGTGATCTGGCCGTCTGAGGCGACGGTCGGTACGAATGCCAGGCTTACGCCGAACTGCTTGAATTCAATCGTCACCTGGTTGTTCTGTTGCGCGACGGGGACAGGAAACTCTCCGCCTACCAGGAAGCTGGCCGTCTCGCCGCTGATCGCGGTCAGATTCGGCTGAGCCAGGATATGAACCAGTTCGTCCTGGGCGAGCGCGTCGATCAGTGCGTTGAAGTTGCCCCCCAGGTTCAGCGGGTTTGCAGAATTTGCGATTGGGGCGATGAGGTTATTGTTGGCGTTCAGGGTCAATGCAGGGAACACCGGAAACTTGCCGATGGTGCCTATGTTGCCGAGCGCTTCCCAGTTGACGCCCAACTGGCGAACCAGGTTGCGGCTCATCTCTGCGATGCGCACGCGCAGGTTCACCTGCACGGAAGAGGCGACAGACAACCTGTTATCAATATTCTGCCCGCTGGGGAGATAACCCCGCACGATCTGCATCACGCGATCGGCGTCGGAGGGAGTTTTCACCTGCCCGGTGATCGTCAGACCATTCTGCAAAGTCTCGACATGCACGCTGCTGCCCGGCACGGCGTGCGCCACAGCGGCTTCTGCCTCGTTTGCGCCGTAGCTAGACGGCCGCACCACGACATCGAACTGCGCGATCGGACCACCACTCGCGTTCAGGGCTGCGACCGTCGTGCGACCTGGGGCAACGCCGAAGATGAACAGACTGGTCGCGCTGGCAGGACGCACCTCTGCCACTTTCGGATCCGCAGCAAAGACAGTTGCCGCGCTGCCGCCAAGCTGGACCACGCGCCCACTTCCAGCATCTATAGTAATGACATTCTGCGCGGGCGACCTGGGCAGATTGGGTGCCGCGAGTTGCGGAGGACGCGGTGCCGCAAGTGCGCCGGGGCTATCAGACGCGGCCTGCGCGATCTGGTGCGTCAGTCCGGCGATGAGGAAGATCGCTGTGAAGACGTATTTCATCAGAAGCGGATCTCTTTGCTGTCGGACGGTCCTTGGAAAAGCCTCATGGTGGCGCCCTCGGTCGCCGGGCTGCCACGCAGCGCGGAGGACACGTCACCGCCCCAGGTCACACCGTTGCCCGTTTGTGACGATGCGGCATCGGGCCCGCGGCTACCGGCGACCGCCGTTGTGCGAGCGCCCTGCTCCACGGCAACGACCGAGAGAGAGAGACGGCCGAGCCTTGTGGCCACTGCGATGCGTTCGGCGTCGGATGGCGCGACCTCGAGTGTTACGGTCCGTACGGCCTGGGATTCCGGACTTTCGGAAGTGGCGCCCTGCATCAACTGGCGGTCGATGGCGATGACCCGCACATCGTGCAGCACCGTCTCACCGGACACTCGGTGGGCAGGCGCGACTTCCGTCCCGTCCTGGCTTTGTGTCAGAATGAGATCAACGCGGTCGCCCGGCCATATAAGACCGGCGAGCCCGGAAACCGCATCGACGCCCACCGTGACGGCTCGCATGCCTGGCCCAAGCACCGCAGCCAGAAAACCACGGTCGCCAGGGTTCAATGCGTCGGCAGACAGCACGACGTCCCCGGTCGCCAGATTGCGCCTGACCATGGCGCCAAACAGTTCGGTGCGCGCCGCCGGGGTGTCCATCTTCGCGCCAGGAGGAATATCCCTTGGAGATCGCTGGTCGGCAGCGAGATCATCGGGCTTCAGCAAAATGCCGACGCGCAAAGGCCTTGCAGCAACGAGGATGGCGACCTTGTCATTCGCCACAGTCGAGTCGGTCTGCGATGAAATGTTCGCTGGATGGAGGGTAATCCAGGCTACGGCGCCAAAGCCGACCAGTCCGATCGCCATCAGCCCAAACAAGGCGATACGCGCCAGCATTTAACTCACCGTCCAGACAAAGTGAGCAGAGTTGCCACGGCGATGGCACAGCCATACGGCAACGCGGCATGCCGGTTGATTCGCCACCGTTCAACACGCCAAATGCGTCCCGCGAGCGAATGCGGACGCAGCGAACAGATTCGAGCAGATGTCATTCGGCCCATCCAACTCAGGCTTAGGTAAAGGCATGCGAGAACTCCACCGACGACCGCTGTCGTCAGCACGAGTGTCGGCACCAGCGACGGTGGTACCAGCCAGGCACAGGCCGTCACGAGCTTGACGTCACCGCCGCCGAGCCAGCCGCAGCGCCAGCACAGAGCTGTCATAACGAAGACTGCCGACGAAGCGACCAATGCGGACAGTTCGTTGCCGTCCGCAACACGGATAGCAACGCCGATTGCGAGCAGACCGAGCGATACCGCATCTGGAATCGTGCGAACGGCGATGTCCTTCAGTGAGGCAATACCAAGCAGTGCCGCGGCGATCGCAAGAAGACCCGGTTGCAGCGGGACGTTCGCCAAGGCTGCCTCAGACATGCGAACCTCGCCTGTCGGCAGCCTGAGCGTTCGATCGATGATGAAGCCGTTGGCCAAGTGCAGGCGGCCTATAGGGTGAGTCACTCCTCAGCGAGGAGCAGCCCGGCCTCATCAGGATCGATTCGGTTCGCATGTTGCACCTGGCGTTTTGCAAGGATGGGATTGCCCCGGACGCGTCGCGGGCCTTGAGCGACTGGGGATACTGGAACCGTGCCCCTCTATCTAATGGCCAGATTGCCTGCGATTGCGGTGAAGAGAGCTGAGAGGTTCGTGCCGAGCGTAGTAATGGCACCAATGATCGCAGTTGCGACCAAGGCAGCGATCAGGCCGTACTCCATTGCCGTCACTCCGCGCCTGTCGCGGCGAAGTGCCAACCAGGTGATTGCATACTGGAACATTGTCTGCTGTCCTTTGTGATGAGAGCCCAACTTGCAACGGTGGATTCTTCGGCTCTCGTGATTGTTTTACACGTCATCTGGTTAATAAAGTTTGAGCACGGACCTCAAATGTTCTCTATTTGCCCGCTCAGGGGGCGATCATCGTCATACCAGTGTGGGGCTAGCGGCTTGGCGTGATTACGCGAGGCAGACCAGGGCGTTGGTCAGTTGTTAACGAGACCGATCGGACGGCGGCCCAACTGGGAACAACGACGCGCACGGCGGATGCCATCGCCGAAAGACGCACGACGACAGCATCTTCAGATCGAACGTGGGTGGGGAACTGCGTACCGGCCAGCTTGCCACCGGTATTCCAGGCCTCGATGACCTGACGACTGTATCGCTGGCCCTCGAAGGGATCTGCCGAGTGATATAACGCGATCGCCTCAGGCCAGCTTCCGCTGCGGTCGTGAAGTTGGTTAAGAAAGGAGGCCGCGTATTTCGCGTTTGCAGCGGGGTCAAAGGCCTCGGCAAGGCTGGCGAAAGCGTTCGGATGATATTGCAGGTTCACCTGAAAGCAGCCGACATCGATCGATCGACTTCCCGTTGCCTGCTGCGCCGCGACCCACGTGATTGCCTGTTCCGATGATGCAAAATAACGGCCTTCTCCGGCCTGGTTCGTCGTCCAAGGCCAGGGATCGAGGCGACCGGTCATCTGATCTGCTCGGCCGCTCTCCACCTGGCCGATGGCGAGAAGCAACCCCGAGGGGAGCTTTGCGGACTGCTCGAATGCCAGTGCTGCGCTGCGGCAATCGACGACCGGGGTGCCGGGGCTTGGCTGCGCCTCCTGCGCAATGGCCAGTGCGGCCTGCGAGACCAGCACGAGGCAGAATTCAGCGACCAGGAACGGAGCAGTACGCACGGGCGACCCCAGAGCGGTAGCCACACGATTTCAGCATTGGCGTCCTAATCCCAGGTAAACGGGCGTGACATCGAGGTCAGGAAGAGTCTGGCGGCTGAGTACCCGCTTGTTAATCATTTCGCGCTATGTCCTGCGCAGACTTTGTAATTCCAGAACAGTCATGTGGGATGCTGTGTTAAGCTCGGGTATCATCGGCAAGTGGCTCGGATCGCCCCGACCACGCGGCGCAATTGTGCCGTTTGAAGCGCCCCAGCTGCGGATGGCGCGGGTATGCGATGATGAGCGTGATGGATTGATTGCAATCCTGCGCGACTTTGCGAACAACGGCACAGCGTACATCGTGCCGTGGGCAAGCCTGCCGCTGATGGTATCCATGACGGACCATGACGTCGCGCTGCATACCGCTGTAGGTGAATGCAACGCATCGACACCGGAACAGGTGCGCTCTGTTGTCAGGGACCTGGCGTTATCCGGTGCATTGGGTCCCGAGGTGAAGGCGCGTGAGACGGAACGCGCGGAGACCGACCGGACCTCGCTTGCCAATGTCGAACTGGTTCTCATACTCCATCTGCTGGACAGCTGTGGTGGAGACTTGGCGACCCTCGCAGCCGACCCAGGTCGCTGGCGTGATGTTCATGCGAAGACCGCCGCCGCCGCCGCCGCTACCGCACTGGGCGTCGGACGGCGGGAGATTTACCGCCGTATCGCCGAACTCGCGAAGCTGCTGACACCGGTTGGTCTGGCCAGTGCCGATGATGCCGTCCAATCAGGATGGCTGCGCGCGCTGCATAATGAGATTGAAGGGTTCAGCGAGAGCAGCACCGCCGTTCAGTCTGTGTCGCCCGACGCTGGTCCGCATCTGGCAGCTATCGCCGAGGCGGCAAAGCGAACTGCGCGGATCGCGGGTATCGTGCTCAATATGCTCGACTATGCGGTGCTCGATATTGGCGGAACAATCAGGCGGTGGACAACGGAGCGGCCGGTTCTCAGACAGGCTATCGATCGACTGTCGCTGACATTGGACGAATGGCCCACGCTCATGAAATCGGTCCGCGATGCGTTGCGCGGCCCACCAGGCGAAATGACCGTGCAGCTTCAAACGCTGCGCAGCGTGTTGCCACCTGCGTCGGATATTGATGCACCCGACAGCAAACCCATGACAGACGACGACGAAGGCTCGCCTTCGGTCTCTCAGGTTCTGGGCACCAGGCTATCTGCAATCTGGCTCATGCTGAGTGATTCTCGCCGCACGAGGCAATGATCGTCTTGGCCAAGCCCACCAGGGTGCGGTGCCGCCGCTTGTCAGAACCGCTTGACGAAATCTATCAGGCCGATCTGTCTTGGCGTTGCCACGCGCGCCGCATGCAGTACGGCGCGCACCGCGGCGACCGCGCGATCCAGGTCGTCGTTCACCACGACGTGGTCGAACTCCGGCCAATGGCTGATCTCGTCGCATGCCAGCGCCATGCGACGCGCGATCTCCGCTGTGTCGTCACCGGAGCGACGGCGCAGCCGGCTTTCCAGTGCAGCCAGGGTCGGCGGCAGGATGAACACGCCGACTACATCCTCGGGCAGCGCAGCGCGCAGCTTCCGGTGTCCCTGCCAGTCGATATCGAACACCATGTCCTTGCCATCGCCGATCACCTGCCGCACAGGCGCCTTGGGCGTGCCATAACAGTGGCGGCCGAGTACGCGCGCCCATTCCAGCAGCTCGCCGCCCGCGACCATGCGATCGAACTCCGTCTGGCCACGGAAATGATAGTGCACGCCGTCTGCCTCGCCATCACGCGGCGCTCGTGTGGTCACGCTGACCGAGCGTCGCAGCTCAGGTTCGCTCGCCAGCAGCGCATCGGCGATCACGGTCTTGCCTGCACCCGACGGTGCTGACAGAACCAGGCACACACCTCGTCGCGCGATTGCGCTCATTCGATATTCTGCACCTGCTCGCGCAATTGCTCGATGGTGGCTTTCAGCTTTAGGCCAGTGGCGGTCAGCGCGACCGAGGCTGATTTGCTACAGAGCGTGTTGGCCTCGCGGTTGAACTCCTGCATCAGGAAATCGAGGCGCCTCCCGATGTTCGCCGCCTCGCGCAGCAACGCGTGTGCCGCCTCGATGTGGCTGGCAAGGCGGTCCAGTTCCTCGCGCACGTCGGAGCGCGCGGCCAGCAGCGCGACCTCCTGCGCGATGCGTTCCTCGGGCAGCGACGGCGCTTCTCGCAACAGCGCCGCCAGGTTCTCCATTACCCGGGCACGCTGCGCCGCGGGCTGATCGGCCGCTTCGACGGCTGCCTCCCGGTGCAGTGCAGCGATCTCATCCAGCAGACCCGTGAGCGTCGCGGCCAGCCGCGCGCCCTCGGACTGACGCGCCTCGACCAGTGCTGCCAGTGCGCGTGAAAACCCCGCCGCCACCGCGTCGGTATCCTGCGCGACTTCATCGGTCTGCGCCGGCCGGAGAACACCTGGCAGGCCAAGCAGCGTTTCGGCGCGTGGCACCGGGCTGCCGGGGATGCGACTGTGCAGCTCCATCGCCAGCGTCAGCGCCTGCTCCAGCGCTGCCGGATCCGCGACCAGACGTGGCTCACTTTCGCGCTTGACTGACAGATTGGCGGTGAGGTTGCCGCGCTTCAGCAGCATCCCGGCGGCCGCGCGCAGGGCAGGCTCAAGCGCATCCCAGCCGGACGGCAATCGGAAGCGCAGATCGAGGCCGCGGCCGTTAACGCTGCGCAGTTCCCAAACCCAGGCTAGGCCCGCGGCACTGCCCTCCGCGCGGGCAAATCCAGTCATTGAGGCGAGCGCAGCGGTCATGGCAGGCCTTGTATCAGCCGAGGAGCATTCTGAGAATCCTCAGGAATGGGTGATGTTCGCAACGCCCTGATCATTGGAGCCGCATCGGGCG
This sequence comes from uncultured Alphaproteobacteria bacterium, assembly GCA_963818775.1. GTDB lineage: Bacteria > Pseudomonadota > Alphaproteobacteria > Acetobacterales > Acetobacteraceae > JAMXLO01. The sequence continues at coordinate 454,578 of CAWFUF010000024.1, forward strand.
GTGGATTAGTTAGTCCGCCCCGCGCCGGAGGCGGGGCGCTGCCCAGAGCCTGCCCCCACCTTCATCCGCACCGCGATGAGGTCAGGATATCGCTACCTGATGCGAGGCTGCAGGGGGTTGATCGAGCCACCCGCGTCATTCTGCGCGGGGTGGCGCCGGCACGCTTCCGCGTGGTGTTTCCCTGGTGGCTTGGCTTTGTCGCGCGCGCGGCGTGCTGCTGCCGCACGTCGATAAAGGCGGCCTTTGCCAACTCCGCCAAACTTCCAGTCAGGTGTTGGCGCGTAGGATACCGACACCGGCTCATGTCCGTCATGCGCAGGCTGGCTCGATAAGAAATGGACCGCCATCCGACAATGCGTCCGGTATCTCTGTTCTGGACGGGAAAAGACGCACTGGACTCTGATACGCCGAACATCGTGTAGAGCGCTGCTATCAGGATTCCGACGACGCAGAGGAGGGCAGCCAGCTTCGGTTTCGTCCAGGCCTTCCTCACGCTGCTCGAAATGATCTGCGCTTCCTCAGGGCCCCGGATCGGCGGCATCACGGACCTTATGAGGAACCGCCGGTAGCCATAGACGGAACGTTATCTAGCGCGAGATTCAACCAGCCCAGATTCAGCGAACACGTCAGGTGCGTTGAAAATCTGCTTCCCGCGATGTGGCAGTTCGTGCGGGCGACCTCGCACGCGGGAGATGGCGGCGACCGACCGGATGCGTGCCCAGAGATGGACCTGGAGGCCCCCTGGCCGGCAACACGGAGCCTGTGGATTGGCTTCGTCTCGAACGGGGCGGCTTCAGACCTGTGGCTGCTCCGGCTCCGCCCCAGGATCGAACATCGCAGCGGCGTCGAGGGCGGCCTCGTCTTCCTCTGCCTCGGCACCAACCCGTTCGCCACGCGCCTGCCGCTCAGCCTCTTCCGGGCTGCGCGCGACGTTCACGATAACAGGGATCGACACCTCCGGATGCAGCGCCACGCGTACCCGGGAGAGCCCGATCGTCTTGATCGGGTGCTCGAGCAAGACTTGCTGCCGGTTGATCGACAGACCGGCTTCGGTGGTCATCTCGGCGATATCGCGTGAGGACACCGAGCCGTACAGGCTGCCCGATTCACCCGCCTGGCGGATGATGACCACGGAGAGCCCGGCGACGCGTTCGGCGACCCGCTCAGCTTCCTCACGGCGCTTCAGATTCTGCGCCTCAAGCTGGGCGCGCTCCTGCTCGAAGCGGGCCATATTCTCCTTGCTGGCCCGCAGCGCCTTCTTCTGCGGAAGCAGGTAGTTGCGAGCGAAGCCGGGCTTGACCTGCACCAGATCGCCCATCTGCCCAAGCTTTTCCACGCGTTGGAGCAGGATCAGTTCCACATCGGCCATGGTCCGCTCCGTCAGCTCACGATGTACGGCAGTAATGCGAGGAAGCGGGCACGCTTGATTGCCACCGCCAGCTCGCGCTGCTTCTTGGCCGAGACCGCGGTGATGCGGCTGGGCACGATCTTGCCGCGCTCCGAGAGGAAGCGGGACAGCAGGCGCACGTCCTTGTAGTCGATCTTCGGCGCGTTGGGGCCGGAGAACGGACAGGACTTGCGACGGCGGTAAAACGGCCGGCGGGCACCAACGGCGGCGCGGCGGGCGGCCGGATTGATTTCAGTGGTCTCGGACATGATTTATTCCTCGGCTCCGACGCGGAAGTCCTCGCGGAACTCCTCGCGGGCGCGAAACTCCTCGCGGTCGTCGAAACCGCGGCGCCGGCCGCTGTCGAACCGACCAGCGGGCTTGGGGCCACGGAACGAGCGTTCGCGGTCGTCCGACTTGCGCGACAAGATGGCGGAGGGCGCTTCCTCGATCTCTTCCACACGGATGGTCATGAAGCGGAGAATGTCTTCGTTCAGACCAAGCTGTCGCTCGATCTCGGTGACGAAGGCGGGCTTTGCGTCGAGCCCCAGCAACATGTAATGGCCCTTGCGGTTCTTCTTGATCCGATAGGCCAAGCCGCGAAGGCCCCAGTACTCGCGCTTCCTGACCGCCCCGCCGTCAGTCTCAAGCTGGCTGGCGATGCCGTCGGCGATGCCTTCGACCTGCTGTTGTGTGACGTCATTGCGCGCGATCAGCACGCATTCATAAAGCGGCATGAATGGCTCCCTATGGCTGGAGGCCCGCCTCAACGCGGGCATAACCGAGGACGATGCCGTCGTCGCCCGGCAGGGGAGGCGGGGTAAAGCATGAATACGGCACGATAAGCAAGGGGCCGGCCTGCGACAGCAGACCGGCCCCGGCAAGTGAAGCGATCCGCGTGGCGTTGCCCACCACGCGGCCGCAAAGTCCCTTACAGGTTTGCCTGGAAGTCCTGGTAATCGCGCACCTTCTTGTACACCTGGAGCCGGTTGCGTTGGCTGTCGGCCACGATGATCTCGTCGGTGGCCGGGTTGAAGTCCACTGCGGTCGGGAAGCAGAAGCGCCACAGCGGCTCTGAGTTACGCACCCGGCGATACGCCTTCATCATGTCCGGATTGGCATCGACGCTCTGCTTGGCCCACTTCGAGAACACCTGCGCGTCGCCGACCAGATTGGTGAGCGGCGTGCCGTCGGCCTCGAAGATGCTGACGCGATGATTGCCCCAGTCGGTGACGTAGATGTCGCCGTCCGGATCCACCGCCACGTCGGTCGGGTGATTGAGCAGGCCTGCCTTCGGATACTCGTGCTGCGGCAGGCTCGAGACGTACGGTCCCAGATACGTCACAGCATAGGCGTCCGGCGACGACGGAAGCGTCCCATACTTGCCGATGCTCATCAGGAAGTGCCCCTGCGGCGACAGCTTCTGCACGCGGTGGTTCTTCCAATCCGCGACGTAGATATTGCCAGCTTTGTCGGTGGTGATACCCCAGGGCTGATTGAACTCGCCCTCACCCGACCCCGCCTTGCCGCACTGGGCGACCAGCTTGCCCTCCGGCGAGAACACCTGCAGCCGGCAGTTGCCGCTGTCCGCGACGATGAGGTTGCCGTTCTTCTCCACCGCCAGTCCGGCGGGACGCAGCAATTCGCCGTCGCCGCTACCGGTCTTGCCGAACTTGTACTGGAACTTGCCGTTAGGATCGAACACCGAGATGGTGTTGGTCCACTCATCCGAGCAGAACACGCGACCGTCCTGGCCGACCGCGACGCCGAATGGCCAAGTGGCCTTGCCGTCGCCTTCGCCGTGTTGGAAGAACTCGGACACCAGCTCCTCGTCGCCGGGTCCGCCCAGCTTGATGCGGTTCACCCGCATGCCGAAGTTGTTCTCGTTGCCGCGGTTGGCAGTATAGAGGTCGCCCTCATTGCCCAGGCACATCGTCTGGACATAGTTGAAGCCGGTGCCAGTCGCAGCGCCACGTCCAATGGCATGGCTCCAGTCATAGGCCCTGCCTCGAACGACTGTGGTTAGCGCCATAATTCCCTCCCTTCATCAACAATAAGCCAAAGCCTGCCCTCGTTCCCGGATTCGCATCCGGGAACGAGGGCAGTCGGGATTTCACCTGGCCTAATGAAGGAAGGCCGGCTTCTCGTAAGTGCCGTTCACGATCGGCGCCGGGTTCAGGCCCATCCACTTGTCGAGGATGGTCGAGTAGATGCTGCGGAAGTCCATGCTCGGGTTCAAATCGCCCTGCACGAGCTTGTTCGCGTCGAGCGACGGGTATTCGCCGTAGTGGCCGCCCTTCACCTTCTCACCCAGCACGAACGTGGCGCCGGCGGCGCCGTGGTCGGTGCCGGAGCCGTTGTCGCGAACGCGGCGGCCGAACTCCGAGAACATCAGCACGATGACGTTGTCGGCTGCGTTGTGCGCGCGCAGGTCGGTCATGAAGGCGTCGAGGCCCTCGGTGACCGCGGTCCACAGATTGCCGTGCAGCGGGTTCTGCCCGGCATGCGAGTCGAAGCTGCCGTGGTCGCAATAGAAGACCCGGGTGCCGAGATTCGCGAGATGCACCTGGGCGACGCCGCGGAGCTTCTGCGCGATCGTGGTGTTCGGGTATTGCACGTCCGACTTGTAGAGGCCTGGCGCCACCTTCAGGATGTCGGCGCCCTTCAGGCCGTCGAGGCCGGTGGTGCCGAGGTACTCCATGACCCCGCTGCCCTCGATCGGCTGATACATGTGGGAGAACGTCTCCAACACCTTCAGCCGTTGCGCCTGGTCGCGGATCGTCGGCAGGAAGCCGTACTGCTCCAGCGGTCCGGCCACGCAGGCGACCGGCACGTTGGGCACGGACAGAGCGCGGAACAAGCTCGGACCGAAGCTCACGCAGGTGACGACGTTCTCTTTCTTGGGATCGAACTCGCGCACCACGCGACCCAGCCAGCCTTCGGTGCCGACCTTGTCGGCCTCGCAGGTGTGCCAGATGTCCATCGAGCGGAAGTGCGACCGCGGGGAGTCGAGGTAGCCGACGCCATGCATGATGGCGAGCTTGTCGTCGTCCCAGAACTTCTTCAGCGGCGCCATATAGTTCGGGATGGCGTGCGCCTGGTCGAGGTGGATCATGTCGCTGTCGGGGAGCCCGACCGCCTTACGATTGTCCTTGTACAGGCCGTTATTGTACGGGATCACTGTGTTCAGGTAGTCGTTGCCGCCCGTGAGCTGCAACACGACCAGCACCGGATCCTTCGATTGCTGCATTGCCGACATAGAGTAGTCCCTCCTATCCGTTTCGTGTCATGTTTCAGCCGAACTGGTATTCGCGCGTCGCCGCGATGAGCTGCATCATCTCGGCGGCACGTCGTGTGGCGTTCTGCGCGCCGGCGCCATCCCAACTGATCCCGCCCCATTGTTTCGCGGCGTCGGTGAGCTCTTTCTTGGTGTCAGCGCTCACTTCGAGAGGGCCGAGCAGGTCGAGGCAGTTGGTAACGAGCTGCTCGGGAGTCTTGGTGCCCTGCGCCTTCAAGCGGTTGATGATCGCCTGAACGCCTGGCAGGTCGGGATTGCCGATCTGCGCCGCGACGAAGTTGATGCGCGACATCAGCGAGCCGCTGTTGATCCACTCCTTGCCGGTGTGCCAACCCTCGACCGATGGCGGGTTGAGCAGGTCCTGTCCCATGTACGCAGGCTGCATCGACAGCTCGCCGTAGCCAGGCTTCGGCAGCTCATAGCCACCGACCAGGCGCAGCGTGCCGGCGACCACTTCGGCCGGCGACTTCAGGTGCTGATAGCGGGCCTTCTTGAAGAAGTCCGACTTAAACAGCGCCCGCAGAACCGGAGTCATCTCGCACTTCGACTCCTTGAACGCCTTCATGAGCGTGGCGATCGCCGCCGGATCCCGCGGCTCCTCGATCGACCAGGCAGGGACCTGCGGTTCGTCGGCGACGAAGAAGTTGTACAGGTGACGACAGATGAATTTCGCGCAGGCGTCCTGCTGCACGACGATGTCGATGATGTCCTCGCCGTTGAAGTGACCCTTGTGGCCGAGGAATGTCTTCTCGCCGTCATCGTGGTCTTCCGGACGGTACTCGAACTTCCAGGGGAAGCGGCCGTACGGCAGACGCGGCAGCTTGGTCTCGAAGGTCCAGCCGGTGAAGGCACGCGATGCTTCGCGAACATCCACTTCGGTGTAGTTGCCGGCGCCGAGACTGAACAGTTCGAGCAGCTCACGGCCCCAGTTCTCATTCACTGCGGTGCCGTGGTTCTGGTTGTTGTCCAGCCAGAAGATCATCGTTGGGTTCTTCGCGATTGTCACCAGCAGCTCGCGGTAGTTGCCCATGCCCCTGCGCCGGAACAGCTCGATCTGCTCCAACAACTGGTCGTAGTTGTCGACCTTCGAATTGCCGGTGGCGAACACGCTGTGCCAGAACAGCGCCATCTTCTCCTGCAGCGGGCGCTTGGTGTTCACCAGGTAGTACATGTAGTTCACGTTGCCCATCGGCGGCTGGCCGCCCGGTAGCAACGCGGCAGGCTGATGACGCAACAGCGTGTAGGGATCGACCGCCGGCTGCGAAGCCGGGTTCAGCAATTCGTCGACCGTAGCGTCGTATCCCTTCGCCACGCGTGCCTCAAGCTCGTCGCGGGTCGCTCCGAAGCCTGCCCGCCGCATCAGATGGGCCATCAACGCGATGTCGTCTTGGTGTGCCATGTGCGTTCCTCCAACTTCACCGAAATGCCAAATCCTGAACTGCTATCATTCCTCCGCCAGGCTACGCCGAACGCGCGCACGCTGGCGCCGGACGGCCATAGTTCTGTTTGCATCCGCGTCGCACGGGAACGGCTGACGTCCCCGCGCCTCAGGCCAGCAAACGTGCTGTGGTTGCTGCCTCTGCGTCGTAGGGGAGTATGCGCTCTCTCATACGTCGGCGCCAGCTTAGAACGGCCGGTGCGATGACGGACCCCGCGCCCGGCGCCACCTGCGGTAAAAATTCCGTGATGGTTGGGGTGCCGCAACTCAGAATCGCGCGCCAACCTTCGGATGCAGCGCGTGCGTTCCAGCATTTCTTCGCCGCAAGGGCCTCGCTCATCCGAGCGGCGGTCAGGTCGCGCGCCGTCCACAACCGGAAGCGTCATCCACATGAACAAAGCAGTCACGCCCGGAGCCTTGCGGTGATCGGTTCATTTGTCCAATCTAAAGATGCGATTTCATCAATAGACGCAGCAAATAGGGGAAGTACCATTGACCCTTGCCGAGTTGCGCTATCTCGTTGCAGTCGCGGATCTGCGCCATTTCGGTCGGGCGGCAGAGCGCTGTCGCGTTACCCAGCCCACACTGAGCAGCCAGTTGCGGAAACTGGAAGAGGGGCTCGGCGTACCCCTGGTGGAGCGCACCACGCGGGTCGTAACCCTCACCCCGATCGGGGAGAGCGTGGTGGAGCATGCGCGCCGCATCCTGGAGGAGGCGGACCAGATCTCCGCACTGGTCCGCCACCGGCATGGGACACTCACCAGCGTGCTGCGTCTCGGCATCATCCCGACCCTCAGTCCTTATATCCTGCCGCTGCTGTTGACGCGGCTGCACCAGGCCTTTCCGGATCTCCGGCTGGTGCTTCGGGAGGATCTGACCGACCATCTGCTCGACGCGCTAGACGCATTCGCGCTGGATGTTCTGTTGATTGCCTTGCCGGAACAGGGTGCCGCCTATCGCTCGATGCCCCTGTTTCGCGAACCATTCTGCTTCGCCTGTCCCACCGAACACGCGCTGGCGAACCGTCCGGTCGTGACCGAGCGCGAACTTGCGCAGGAGTCGCTTTTGCTGCTCGACGAAGGTCACTGCCTGCGCGACCAGGCATTGGCCGTATGCGGTAATCAGTCGCCGAACCGCGACGGTGCCGGAGACGATTTCCGCGCGACCAGCCTGGAGACGATTTCTGAAATGGTTGCGGCAGGTCTGGGCTGCACATTGCTGCCGGCCATGGCTGTGCCGTATCTGACGGCCCGGCACAGTCGGCTGGAAGTGCGGCCGCTCCAGGCAAAGAGAGCGTACAGGCACATCGGCCTGCTGTGGCGCGCGAGCTTCCCACGCAGTGAGGACCTCGAAGTGTTTGGCAAGTTCATTCAAAAACAGCTGCCCGACACTGTGGAGGTGATCGGCGCCACCGGGCCGACAGCAAATCCTGCCCGGGTTCGACCAGGGTCAAGCCCGACGCCGTGAACGGCCCCCTGCTCGTCGTGGATGGCGACTCGTTCGCGCATCGCGCCTTCCATGCCTTGCCGAAATCGATCCGGCGGACGGGCGATCGTGGCGGTGGCGCTATCGTCGGCTTCGCAAATATTCTGCTGCGCTTGTACGAAAATGAGCGGCCTCGCGCAGTACTTGTCGGGTGGGACACGCTCGGTGCGCCGACCTACCGCCAGCGCCTCTTTCCGGATTATCAGAGCGGTCGACATTTCGACGAAGAGCTCGTCGATCAGTTGAATGTGCTGCCTCGGTTCATCGCGGCGTGCGGCTTCGCGAATGCGAAAGCTCCGGGTTATGAGGCCGACGATTTTTTGGCCGCGGCCGTGGCCAACGAGGAGCATCGCCATGGCACGGTGGTGGTAGCCAGTGGCGATCGCGATGCATTTCAGCTTGCCTCCGCCACGACCACCATTCTCCATCCCGTCAAAGGCGGCGAGATGGCGCGCATCGGCCCCGATGAGGTGCGCGAGCGCTATGGCATCGAGCCACAGCAGGTGCCCGACTTCATCGCTTTGCGTGGCGATCCTTCCGACAAGCTCCCCGGCGCCCGCGGGATCGGTCCGAAGGGCGCGGCAGTTCTGCTGCGTCAATTCGGCACGCTCGAGGGGATTCTGGCGGAGGGGCGTCTTGGTGCGCAGGCCGCAGAGCTCAAGCTTTACAAAAAGATCGCGACCATGGACGCGACGGCACCGCTTCCCGCACTCCATGATCAGACGCCGACGTGGAATACTGCGGCCGAACTTGCGCGCCAATGGGATCTTGATCGTCTCGCGCGTCGGCTCGAGGAGATCACGACGCCGGCGAACAGAGTGGCAATTGCCGGCCCCACTGTTAAAGCTGCCCCTCGGCGGCAGACTTCGGAGCAGATACTGAAAATCGCTACTTTCAACATCAACAATGTAAACCGTCGGCTGGCGAATCTGCTCGGCTGGCTGAACGGGTCACAGCCCAACGTGGTTTGCCTCCAGGAGCTCAAGTCGACCGACGATGCGTTTCCCGCAGCCGCAATCCAGGAGGCCGGCTGGCGCGCTATCTGGCGCGGTCAGCGCACCTATAACGGCGTGGCAATCCTGACGAACATCGGTGAACCGCAGCAAACTCGGGATCGGCTGCCGGGCGATCAGACCGATGACCAATCCCGTTACATCGAAGCCGCGGTGAATGGAGTGCTTGTCGCGTCGATCTACCTGCCCAATGGCAACCCACAACCTGGCCCCAAATTCGACTACAAGCTTGCCTGGTTCGAGCGCCTGATCGCGCATGCGGAGAGTCTCTATGCGCTGAAGGCACCGGTCGTGTTGGCCGGCGATTTCAATGTCGTACCAACAGATCAGGACATTTATCCGAGCCGGTCCTGGGCGAAAGACGCGCTGCTACAGCCCGAAAGCCGCGCCTGCTTCAGGCGTCTGCTCGATCAGGGTTGGGTCGATGCTATTCGCGTCTGCCACCCCAAGGAACCAATGTATACGTTCTGGGACTACAAGCGAGATCGCTGGCGTCGCGACGCCGGGCTCCGCATCGATTTTCTATTGCTGAACGCGTTGGCTGCGGACCGACTTGTCGATGCTGGTGTGGACCGCGCGCCTCGCGGACAGGATGGCGCCAGCGATCATGCGCCTGCCTGGGTAACGTTGCGACAGGAGTAAAGAACCCGCGGTCTATCCGACGATCACCCGGTCGATCCAGTCGACGAGTGCGTCAAACATATATGCCTTGACCTGCTCGTCGGTGCGCCCACTGCGTGCGCGGACGTGGAATGAATGGTCGGCGTCGGGAAGCACTGTCATGGTCGCTCGATCTCCCAGGTCCGCGACAATCTGGTTTATGAGATCCGGTTGCGCGAGCGCGTCGCGATCGCCCTGCAGGAAAAGCACAGGTACTTGGACTCCGAGCAGATGCCGAGCCCGAAGGACAGAGGGCTTCCCTGCGGGATGCAGTGGGAAGCCGAAAAAGGCAATTCCGCGCACGTTGGGCAGCGGAGACTCTGCTTGCGCCTGCGATGTCATGCGGCCACCAAATGACTTGCCGCCTGCGAAGAGAGCGAGGTCTGGAAGGCGCGCGTTGGCTTCGTTGACTGCGGCGCGGACTGTCGCCTGTGCAAGCCCTGGCCCATCAGGTCGGCGCGAGCCTGTTTCCATGTAGGGGAACTGATACCGCAAAGTGCCTATCCCGCGCTCGTACAATCCCGCAGCGGCTGCGATCATGAACGGATGTGACATACCGGCGCCCGCGCCGTGTGCCAACACGAGGCACGCTCTGGTCCGATCCGGCAATAGCAAGAGGCCGGAGACGACTACGGTCTGGCTAACCTGGACAGTGAGACGTTGCGGGGTGGGGGGTTCAACTTCCATGTTCGTGCAGCACTGCAGTTGCCGAGCGCCGGCTGTCGCGACGGATGAGCAGTCGTATTATCGTCTAAGCGCTGACTTCGGCGCAACGCCACGCCGGGTCTTCTGGCGCCGGCTGCGACGCGCCGCTTCCGCTGACTGAGCGAGGTCGGCAGGATGCCACCATGTCCAGAGACCTCGGGCCCGCAAATCGCAAGCGAGGCAAGGCAAAGCGGCAGCCTCCGATCGCGCTCAGGAGGCTGCTGCCGCTCGCCATGGCGACACTCGTCTTCTCGGTGTTCCTGGTACTTGATCCGGCGGGGGTGGCGCGACTGATTTGGCTGTGCCTGACAGGCGGCCTAGGAGCGTTGCTGCAGATCGCGACAATTGTCGGTTTATGTGCGTTGCTGGCCACGACGCTCCGGGTATTCCAGTTGGTTCCCTCGAGGTGGACCCGCAGCCAGCGGAAGCCCGTCGGCAATCGGGTGAGACGCGTCAGCAAGGCTGCGGTTTCCAGGAAGCGCGGCAAAAGCCGCTGACGCACGTTTTAACAGTTTGGTTACGGTCTACCCAGCAGGAATATGGCCGCGGTGATGGCCGGGTACCTCAGCGCCCACGCAAAGGACAGGATGTCAATGTGGCGTCGCTCGAATTTACCCTTGCAGATGCTCGGGGGACTGGTGCTTGGGCTGATTGTCGGTGTCGAGTGGCCGTCGGTAGGGAAGGCGTTGCAGCCGATCGGCACAGCGTTCATCCAGGCCATACAGATGATCGTCATTCCACTGATCTTCTCGGCGGTTTCACTGGGCGTTTATCGTATGGGCGAAAATGCGCGGCAGCTCGGGCGCGTTGCCATCGTCGCCTTCGGCTGGTTCTACGTCGCCACACTGTTTGCCGTTCTTGTCGCGCTCGGGTTGAATGGTCTGTTCCATCCAGGCCGCGGGGCCAACCTGGTTGCCACTGGCAGCGTAAGTCCCAACCTGGCTTTGTCGGTTGACTGGACGAAATACCTGCTCGATCTCATTCCGACCAATATCGTCGCTGCCATGGCGGCGCAACGCGTGTTGCCGACCTTGGTGTTCGCAGTTCTCTTCGGTCTCGGTCTTGCTCGCATTGGCCGCGCAATCGCCCGGCCAATGGTTGTGCTGATGGAAGCGGTCCTGGCGACGATGTTCCGCGTTACCGGCTGGATCATCGCACTTTCGCCTTTGGCAATCTTCGCCATCATGGCCTGGTTGTTCGCCACGCAGGGAATGGCGTCCATCATCGCGCTCACCAGGCTGATCGGATTGATGTATCTTGGGCTTCTCATCATGGTGCTGTGCTGCTGGTTGGTATTGGCGCTGATGCGTGAAAATCCATTCGCCATTACCCGGGGTGTGCTGGAGCCCGTGCTGCTGGCCTTCACCACCCGTTCCTCCGAGGTCACATTGCCGGTGCATATGGAGGCGCTGGAGCAGATGGGCGTTCCCAACAAGGTGGTCTCGCTGGTGCTCCCACTCGGCTATAGTTTCAACCTCGATGGCAGCACGCTGTATGTCACGTTGGCGGTCACCTTCCTCGCTGAGGCTTACCACGTTCAACTGACCTGGTCCGCGGAGCTGACGATCCTTGTCACCGCAATGATAGCCAGCAAAGGGATTGCGAACATTCCCTCCGGTGGATTGGTTGCGTTGGCCACGGTGCTGACCGCGATCGGTCTGCCGGTGGAGGCGATCGCCATCATAGCCGGAGTTGATGCGTTCATGGACATGGGCCGCACCGCGGTGAACGTGTTCGGAAATACGCTCGCGGTGAAACTTGTGCAGAAGTTCGGCGGATTTGATCTGGCGAAGAGCGATCTGCCGGCAGAAGTGCTGGCGGCGCGGGTCACCTAGAACCGGGCATGGAACTGGCCCTCCTGAGACGATGGAGCGTGATTTCGGGCGGGCAATTGAAGCGAACGGGAACGCCACATGATCCAATCCCTACAGACGTATAGCCCGCCATCCCGCGGTAGTTCCATGGCCCTCTGCCCATCGACCGCGGTAGAGCAGATTGGAGGATGATCGGCGTCCCTCCGGGCAGGCAGATCTGCCCGCCATGCGTGTGTCCGGCCAACAGCAGATCGAACCCGGCATGCGACGCCTTTCGGTAGGTTTCCGGGGTGTGCGACAGCAGGATTGAGAATGTGTCCTGGGGCATGGCGGCGGCGACCTTTTCGATGTCGTCGACGCGGTAGAAGTGTGCGTCGTCGATGCCGGCCAGGAAAATCTGGCGGCCGTCGCGTTCTATGACGACGTGCTCGTTCAACAGCATCCGGATGTCCATACGCTCGAGATCCGGCACCATCATGATCGTGTCGTGATTTCCGAGGACACCGTATATGGCGCCCGTAAGGACCTCCCGCAGACGCAGCATTTCCCGGAGAGTGGTGTGGAATTCGCCGTAGGTCCGTCCGCGATAGTCGCCGGTCAGAACGCAAAGGTCGTATTGCAGGCCACTGACCAGTCTCGCAGCCTGGGTCATGGCGTCAGCGCTCATGTCGGCGTGGAGATCGCTGACATGCAGGATCGTGAAACCGTCGAATTGAGGCGGCAGCCGTTCCGAGGATACCTCGTTCGTGCGGAGCCTTACTTTCGCGGCGTTGGCACGTCCGCGCCAATACGTTCCCGACAGGCGAAGGACCATGTCGATGATGGCGTGGGAAATCGGCAGGTTCTCGATATGGAAGAACGTTAATCCTTGGCCGAAGGCCTGTGCTTCATGGTTCTTCTCTTTGCTGAGCCGCCGACGAGCATGGATACGACCGAGGCGGCGCTCCAATTCATGGGAGACCTCATCGGCACTCAGCAGATCTTCCGAATTCATTTTCGGCGTCTAGACGAAATGCGGGCGCACCTTCTCGCACAGAAGTTGCAGCGATCGCATCATCATTTGCCACGGGATGTGGCTGCCGAAATTGAGCTCGGCGAGAATGCCGTCTATCCCCAGTTCATCGCGCAGTTGCAACAGCCGATCTGTCACAAGCTCCGGGCTGCCCACTACGACCTTGTCCCGCAGCACCTGGTCGTAGGTGATCGTGCGCACCGTCTCCAACTCTGCGCGTCGGCGACTGTTCGGCGAGCCTTCGAGCCGCGTTGTGAGTGATTTGTATCCGAGCATCACGCTCGGCTCGGCTTCCTCCCGCGCCTGCGCATCGGTATCGGCGAGATGCAATGACAGGCGCAGATACACCTCGCCCTTCCCAGGATGGCCGGCAGCAGCATATGCGTCGCGATAGGCCTTCAGATCCGGCGCGAGCCCAGACAGCGAGCCGCTGCGCACCGCGACGAACAGCGGATAACCGAGTGCGCCGAGCACGGGAAAAGTGTCCTCGCTGGCGCCGGCGATGCGGATCGGCGGGTGCGGCCGCTGAAATGGCCGCGGCACTGCACGCGCTTCGTCGAAGCTGTGGAACTGACCTTGGAATGAAAAGCTCGGCTGTGTCCAGGCGAGCTTGAGGATATCCAGCGTCTCGAAGAACCGTTCGCGGCTTTCGCTGTAGGGCACGCCATAGGCGGCATAGCCCCGGACGTTCCCGCTGCGCCCGGCGCCCAGCAGGAGACGACCGTGGCTGATCTGGTCGATCGTTGCGGTCTCTTCGGCGAGGCGCAGCGGATGGCACAGCGGCAGAACCTGAACCGCGGTGCCGATCTTGATCCGAGTGGTGCGTGTGGCGATCGCGGCGGCGACCGTCAGCGGCGCACTCAGCACCGACCGCGTCGCCTGTTGGTGGATTTCGGCGAGCCAGATCGCGTCGAGCCCCCACCGTTCGGCATCGGCGACCTGCTCGAGCGCCTGCGTGAACGCGTCGGCGTCCGATTGCCGATCCTCCTGACGGTGGAATTCGTGGTACCAGCCAAACTCCATGGAGCCAGGGTGGCATTTGGAGGGCTGAGATGCAACGCGTAACCTCACACGTCGAAGGCGAGAGGAGGACTGCGCGATGCGGTTCGGATTGTTCGGTAGCGCCGCGGCGCGCCGTGGGGGCGGGGAGTTCGACAGCGCCGAGGGGTTTCGCGACTTCATCGACTACAACGTCGAGGCGGAGGCACTGGGCTTTCATGGCACCTTTGTCGTGGAGCATCATTTCACCGGCTTCGGCCAAGTCTCGGCGACGCTGAACCTGCTGACCTGGCTCGGTGCGCGCACCAGGCGGCTGCGACTTGGAACGGCGGTTATCGTGCTGCCCTGGCACAATCCCGTTCTGCTCGCCGAGCAGGCCGCTACGCTGGACCTGCTGTCTGGCGGACGATTGGATTTCGGCATCGGCAAAGGTTACCGCTACAATGAATTCGCTGGCTTCGACGTGCCAATGGAGGAGGCCGATGCGCGGTTCGACGAATCGCTCGAGGTGCTGCTGAAGGCGTGGACGTCGGCGGAGCGCTTCTCGCATCACGGCAAGTATTGGCGGTTCAACGACATCGTGGTCGAACCTCCGTCGGCGCAAAAACCGCATCCGCAGGTCTGGATGGGCGCGGGCAGCGAGCGCTCGATCCGCAACGTCGCCGAGCGCGGGTTCAACCTTCTGCTCGGGCAGTATGCGTCACCCGACGATGTCGCGCAGAGCATTGCCTGGTTCAGGTCGGCCGTCGAGACGAGCGGACGCCGCTATGATCCGATGCAGGTCGGCGTGACGCGTGCCTTCTTCGTGACCGACAGTGTCGAGGAGTGCGACGCGGCGCTGGATCGGCGACTGCAGAACCGGATGCGGCAGTTGAAGCTTGCCACGCGACCGGATGGTACGGTGCACGGCGGCCCCGACCGCGCGACCGGCGATCCGCAGGCAGTCAACGTCAACAGCGCGATCTATGGCAATCCGGACGAAATCGCCCGCAGGCTGCAAGCGCTGCGGCAGGTCGGCGTTGGCTATGTGCTGATCAACGGTGGCGGTTCGGGCGGCGGCGAGCGCGGGCGCCAGAGCATGCGCCGTTTCGCCCGCGAGGTGATGCCGCTGTTCGCCGATGCCGCCGTGGCGCAGGCGGCGCAATAATCTACCAAGCAAACCGCAGGCAGCGCAAAGGTCGACCCGGATATCGGGCGCAGGTAGCTCGGCTAGCCTCGCCTGATAAGGTCAGCGAGGACCAACCGTCAGACGGCTTTCTTTTCAGGCGGTTGGTCGGCCTCTGCCAACGATGCGGCGTGTTTGGCCAACCGTTCGTAGCCCTCTGCGATGGTCAGTTTTATGCGCCTCGCTTCCTGATCCTGCGTCGTCTCCGCCTGAGACCACGCGTCCGCGGCTTTCATCAGCCAGTAAGCAGTTGTCAATGTGGGACCCATAGCACACGCATACTTTGACAATTGCGATTCTGTCCAGGTGCTGTGGATTGATCAGTCGCTCAACAAACTGCGCGCTGCGTGATCTTCCAAACTGCGCGCTGCGTGATCTTCGGGCTGCGCATGTTTGAGCGACGCTGGCGCTGCGCGATGTTGTCTTCTGTATCGACGCGAGCGCAAGGCTCGACCAAGCGTCATGACGACGCGGATCGCGGCATCTCCTCGCAGCAGCCTAGCCCGCTGATCGACGAACAGACCATCGATCTCCGATACAAAGAGCGATGTTGTTGCGCCTGTTGCGGTCGGAACCAGATCAAGCCTCCGCCACCTCAGTGGCGTCGCGCTCGAGCGCTGGCTCCACGCCAGCGCCACAACCTTATAGGCGCGCCCGCGCCGCGTGTCGAGAAACACACCTCAGCGTCAGCGCACATTGGCAACGTTTGGCGTACCGCACCTGTGGCGAGGATCATCATGCGCTAGATCAGGCGCCATCGGGAAATTGGCGCGCTTATCCCCATCGGGCACCTCGCCAGCACGCGCAGCGCGTCCAGATCCGCCACGGCGATCTGGCGTGCATCCGGGAAGTTGACGTAGGCACGGCCGGTCCTCGGATCGATCTGGAATTCCAATGTGCGCCGGCAAGTGAATATCACCCGACCTTCGCATGAGAGTTGCAATCGATGATTGCAGCCCGCCGCTACCTTGCCCACGACCGCAAGCCCTAGCGCGTATCAACCCGAACATTGTCGGCACCCAGAGATCTGATCGGGTGATGCGTTCGCAGCAGGTGTGGTTAGAGCAACGTCGCAACGGCCGCGGCAGCGTCCGGCGGGGCGACCATATCCTCCAAATGCGACGCCCCGCATTCGAGGAGAAATTGTGCGATCGCATCGAACTCGCCAGGACTGCGGGTCGCATCGTCGGCGGCGCCCTCTGGCACCCAGATCACCGTCTCATATCGCGCCCGCGTCAGCAGCACGCGGTAGGTGTTGATCTGATAGGCAATCGTGGCCTCGCCGCGCGGCTCTTGCCAGCGTGTACCTGCAAACGCGCGCGCGATCCAATGGGTATGGCGATCGCGGCGAATCAGGTCATTGCCCCAACACAGGCCGACGAGGTCAAGCTCCAGACCCTGACATGCAAACTGTGTCGCCGGCACTTCCAGCGCATCCGAGGCACGAACATCCGGCCATCGGCGAAGAAACCAGTTGGCGACGGCATCGGCGTCGAGATGCGGAAAGTTCGGCGACAATCCATCGGCTACCAGCCGTCGTGCGCCTGCGCTGCACACCAGGCCGGCGCGCCGTGTACCGCGTGCCAGCCGGCGCAATGCCGCGCGCGCTGTCGAAAGCGATCGCGTCAACAGGAACGGGATGCCACCGGCCGCATCGGCGACGCCGGATGCACGTTGTGCATCGCCTTCCAGCACAGCATCCACCCACGGTGCTGCTGCCGCGGAGCGAATGGAGCGAACCGGCACGTCGAGATGCAGAGCAGCGTCCACCTGCATCGTCGCCGGCTGGGTCTCGAACAGGCGCTGTCGCTGATCAGTGCCGCCGAGCACGCCGGGTGCCGCGCGCACCCGCCACTCAGAGCGCTCTGCCAACGCTTCGCCCCACGCAGCCAAACCGGCCTCTCCGGTATTGATCTCCTGGCCATTGCCGACCAACGCTACGATGACTGCCCAATCGCGATGACGTTGCATGATGTCGAGGAAAAGTGCTGCCTCGCTGGCCGTGCGGCCAAACTTTCGACGACCGAATGCGGCGTCCCAGGCGCGTTGCGCTTCGTCAAATACAATGACGTGCTCATGCGGTGGCACCGACGCGATCGATGTTGTCGCGCAGGAAACCCATGAGCGGCTGTATGGCGCTTTCGGTCTTCTGCCGTGCCATGCGGAGACTACCGCCCTGTTCGTGCGCATCGCGGGCGAGGGCCTCGCGCATGACATTTACCAGGGGCAGATTGCCGGTCAGAAACGCGGCATCGATTGTCGCGTGAAACACCGCATTCAACCCGCACAGTGTCTTGCCGGCACCCGGTATGCCGGTGACGAACAAAATCTCATGGAACAGATGAGCGCGTGCCGCTTCGACTGCGCGTCTGATCGCATCGGTGGTCCGCCCCAGATTGCCGACATCGGCGCGGGCCGCGGCAATGTCGGCAACGCTGTGTCGATTGTACAGCATCGTGGCGGCTTCAATGATCGTCGGCACCGGTCGATAGGCGGCCGTTTCCCATGCCCGGGCATCGAGCACCTGCGTCGCCGTTGGGACACGCGCGTCGATATGGCGTAGCAGTGGCTCGAGGGATGTTCCCGACACTGCGAACACCGGCGTCACACCATGCCAGAGCAGCGGCCACTCCAGGGCAGCAGGGTGAGCCGCGGTTGCCACGAGGATCGGCACAACAGGATGCGCGCGGCTCTCCGCATGAAAGTCGAAAAGATCCAGTGCGTAATCTTCGGTCTGCTGGCGGTCGATCGTGGTGATCGATGTGGCGCCGACCTTGAATTCCAATACCAGGATTGCGTGCGCCGTCAGCAGGACGACATCGATGCGCCGTCCCAGACGGAGCAGCGGATATTCAAACAGGACGCGCCATGTGCCTGGGCAATTCCGCAATGCTGTCCGCAGCAGGACGATTTGCTGACGCCACGCATGAAGCTGCGTGTCACGATTCAGGTAGTGCGTCTCGACGAGACGCACGGCGAGGCGTTGAACGATTGTCTCCGGTTCGCTCGCCAGCAACTCGGCTGCATCGCCGGACCACCAGGCATTCGCCATGCTATCCCGGCGCCAAACGGAGAATTACAGCACCTGCGGCGATAACGACGGCACCTCCCCAGCCACGCCGTCCGGGACGCTCGCCGAGACAGAGACGCGCCAGCACCACGCCAATCAGGATGCTGGTCTCGCGCAGCGCCGCCACTGGGGCGACCGGCGCACGAGTGATTGCCCACAGCACCAGCGAATAGGCGCCGATGCCGGCACCCGCACCACCGAGTCCCCGCGCGGCCTCTCTGAGACTTGGCGGATGCAGCGGAGTCTTGCGGCGCAGCCACAACAGTGTGGGAATCGCTGACAGAGGGAACAGCCACAGCGTGTAGGCCAAGGGTGCCTGTGAAATGCGGACGCCGATGGCATCATTCAGTGTATAGGCGGCGATCACCACAGCGTTGGCCAATGCGAACTTGACCGAAGCTGCCTCGCCTGCATCGCCGCGGCGGCGCGCGAGCAGAAGGACACCGCAGCAAATGGTCGCAATCCCCACCCAGGCGACGGCAGGCAGCGCCTCGCCGATCAGCAACCACGCCGCCAACAGTGTGATCATCGGCGCGACGCCGCGCATCAGCGGGTAGGCGAGCGCCACGCCACCATGCGCGTAGGCCTCAGCGACGAGAATGAAATACCCGCCATTCAGCAATGACGATGCAAGCACGTACGGCCAGCAGAACATCGGAAGACCCGGCAGGAATGGCAGCACGACAACGGCGATCACTGCACCGCCGCCCAGCAGCAATGCCGTCTCACGACGGCGATCGCTGCCGGCCCGGACAACAACATTCCATCCCGCATGCAGTGTCGCGGCCAACAGAACGGCGGCCACCACATGCGGGGACAGCACGGTCAGTCGGGCTCGGAATCCTTGCGGAACGGCGACTGCTCCGCCAGATGCGCCATCTCGGCGAGGATGCCGCGGCGTTCGTCGTCGAGGAAATTGCCGATCGCCCGTCGCAAACCGGAATGCGCGATCCAGTGCGCCGAATACGTCGGTTGCGGCAGATAGCCGCGCTGAATCTTGTGGCGTCCCTGCGCGCCTGCCTCCACGCGCTGTAGGCCGTGTTCGATCGCCCAATCGATGGCGCGGTAATAGCAGAGCTCGAAATGCAGAAACGGCCAGTCGCCACGGCAGCCCCAGTTGCGGCCGTACAGCGCCTCGCTGCCGGCAAGGTTCAGCGCGCCGGCAACCGGCTTCCCGGCGTTCTCCGCCATCATCAGCACCACGCGCTCGCCGAGCCGCTGGCCGAGCAGCGAAAAGAACGAACGGGACAGGTAGGCCGAACCCCATTTGCGATCCACCGTCGAGCGGTAGAAGCGATAGAACGCATCCCAGTGCGCCTCGGTAATGTCGGCACCGCTCAGTGCCTGGAACGTCAGGCCGGCAGCATTTGCGTCACGCCGTTCCCGCCGCAGCACCTTGCGCTTGCGCGACGACAATGTGCCGAGGAATTCGTCGAAGCTCGAATAGCCGGCATTCTCCCAGTGAAACTGCATGCCGAGACGCTGCAGCCAGCCTGCCTCGCCGAGTTCCTGCCATTCAGGCTCGGTGCAGAACGTGACGTGCACCGATGACAGGTCGAGCGAGCGGCACGCCTGTTCCAGCGCGGAGGCCAGGGCGGCCACTGGCACGCCGGCGTCCGGATGACGCAGCAGTCGCGGACCAGGTGCGGGGCTGAACGGCGCGGCGACCTGGAGCTTCGGATAGTAGTCGCCGCCGGCACGTTCCAGCGCGTGCGCCCAGCCATGGTCGAACACGTATTCACCGTAACTATGGGACTTGGCGTACATCGGCGCCACCGCCACCACCTGCCCCGCCTCGCCGCGCAGCACCGCATGCTGCGGCAGCCAGCCGGTGCGCGCGTTGGCTGAACCGCTGTCCTCCAGCGCGCTGAGGAAGGCGTGGCTGACGAACGGATTGCCATTCCCGGCGCAGGCATCCCACTCGGCTGCGGGAACGTCGGCGATCTTCTGATGCAACGTCAGGGTCAGTGTTGCGGAACCGTCGGGCATAAGCGCCAGCCTAACCGATCTCGAACATCCCCTCCACTTCTACTGCGGCATCGGCGGGCAGTGCCGGCACGCCGATCGTGGTGCGGGCATGCCGGCCGGCCTCGCCGAATACCGCGACAGACAGATCCGATGCGCCATTCATCACCAGAGCATGCTGGGAAAACTCCGACGGCGACGCGATGAAGCCGCCCAGTCGCACCACCCGCTTCACCCGGTCCAGGTCGCCGCCGCAGGCCGCCTTCAGATGCACCAGCACGTTGATGAAGCACAGCCGCGCAGCCTCCTTGCCGCGGTCGATGGACAGACCGGCACCGACCTTGCCAGTGATCGCGATCCTGCCGTCCACCGCGGGCACCTGGCCGGAAACGACCACGAGATTGCCCGTGACGACGTATGGGACGTAGTTGGCGATCGGCGGCATCGGGCTCGGCAAGGTGATGCCAAGTTCCGCCAGCTTCATTTCGATTTGGCCGGCCATTTCACGATTCCTTCGGTCTATGGGCCAATTGCAGCAGGCGACGCGTCGCGACGCAAACCTCCAGCCGCTCTTTCCGGTGGTTCAGCCGATGTTAACCCTGACCTGACCATCGTTTGGCAGCCCGTTTGGCGACATCGCTGCGTCAGGCGACCGGGCGAAACGCATCCAAGGAGCCTGATAGTGCGACTGACATTGGACCTCTCGGAACGTCTGGCAGCCATGAACATCGACGCAGCGACCCGCGCCAGCCTGCGCGAGCTCCAACCGCTGATCGCCGAACACATCGATGCCGCGATCAACAGCGCATTCGACCAGGTATTGCGATTCCCCGAGGTGAAGCGGATCTACGGCAGCATCTCTCTGGATGAAGCCAAGCGGTCACAGCGGCAGCACTGGCTGGACGATATCTTCGCAGCCACGTTTACCGAGACGCAGCTGGCCCATTCCGTCACAATGGTCGAGGCCCGCCAACGTTCCGGCCTGCCGATGCGCTGGTACTTCGTGTTCTGGGCCGTCATATTGGTCCGCTTGCTCGAGGCGATAGCGCGCGCCTCCCACAGGCGTCCCGAACGTCTGCAGGCGCAGCTCGCCGCCACAGCCAGGGCGATCCTGTTCGATATCGAGATATTCTCCGCGGTCTATACCCACGCCGCCGAGAGCGCGGCGGCGGCCGAGCTCAACGAGCATGCCGACGGTTTCGAGCGCGGGGTGTCGGACCTCGTCAAGTCGATGGCGGCATCCGTGATGCAGTTGCACGAGACCGCCCAGTCGATGTCATCGGCGGCCGAGCAGACTACCAGCCAGGCCAGGACGGCACTCGTCGCAGGGGCGGAGACCGCCACCAATGCCGGAGCGGTCGCTACGACGACCGAGCAGTTGACCGCGTCGATTCAGGAGATCGGCCATCGGGTCGCGCAGTCCACCAAGGTCGCCGGAACCGCGGTCGAGGAGGCGCAGCGGACCGACGCTCTGGTCCGGGGCCTCGTCGAAGCAGGGAGCCGGATCGGTGATGTCGTCAAGCTGATCAAGGACATCGCCAGTCAGACCAACCTGCTCGCGCTGAACGCGACGATCGAAGCGGCCCGTGCCGGTGAGGCGGGGAAGGGCTTTGCAGTCGTCGCCGGCGAGGTGAAGAATCTGGCCACCCAGACCGGCAAGGCAACCGACGAGATCGCCGCACAGATCGTCGCGGTGCAGAACGCGACCAGAGATGCCGTCAATGCCATCCAGGGCATCAGCGCCACCATCGGCCAGATCAGCGAAATCACTTCGGCCATCGCCGAAGCTATCGCGCAACAGCGCACAGCGACCCAGCAAATCGCCGAGAAGGTCCACGAGGTCACCCGCAGCAGCGGCGTTGCCAACAGCAGCATGGCGGCGGTAACCGATTCGGCTGAGCAAACCGGCAGTGCGGCCAGTCAGGTCGTGACCGGAATGGAGGGGCTGACGCACGAAGCCGACCGGCTCAGTCTTCAGGTGGATCAGTTTGTAACGAAGATCCGGCGCGCTGGCTGACAGGCAGAAGCGGCCGCAATCCCTACCTGGAGACCACCGTGAATTTTCGCCGGCGCGCGCGCGGCGATCCTGCCGGCAACTCGAGCGGCAGCAACGGCGCATGGTCGCGGCTGCCGTTACCGACGGTGTCTGCTTCCTCGGGTTCTGCTTCGGGTATGTCGCGCCGCCCCAGATAATTCGCGGCGAGATGGCGGAACGTGTAGTCGAGCAGCGACGTGGCGTGTGCCACCGCTGGATCGCCTTCCACCGCACCGGCGGGACCGAACCGCGTGAAGGTGAACGCCTCGACGTATGCCTCCAGCGGGACGCCATGCTGAAGCCCCAGACTCACGGCGACCGCGAAATTGTCCATCAGCCCGCGGAACGCCGCGCCCTCCTTGTGGAGCGCGATGAAGACCTCGCCCAGGGCGCCATCCTCATACTCGCCAGTACGCAGGTAAACGCGGTGGCCACCCACAACGGCCTTCTGGGTGTAGCCGGCCCTTCGCGCCGGCAGCTCCCACCGACGCGCCGCATGCGCAGGATGAGGCACCGGTTCGGGCCGTGCCGGCATGGAATGGACGAACGGCGCCACCGCGTCGTGCATAGCAGCATGCGCGGCGGCGGTCGGCACGGGAAGCGGATCGCCGCCGGCGAGCGCTTCCGCAAGCGCAGTCTCGGCAGTGATGCCATTTGCCGCCAGCCAGGCTCTCGCGGTATGGCTGAGACCGCCTGTAGCGGCGAGCGGCGAAAAGGCCGGCGCGATGCCGCCGGTCTCGACGCCAAGCAACGCATCGGCGGGACCGGGCTCAACAATCTCTGTCGAGCGCGGTGTGCCGCAGGCCCTCCACGGCCGCAGCCGACTGGCGCGCGGCGAGGGCTGCTTCGGCCAGCCCCGGCAATGGCGTTTCGCCAGATGCCGCTGGCCAGTCCAGCGTTGCCGGCGACACGTTGCCGAACAGCCGCGCCAGCGCGCCGGACGCCGCCTCGGCCCGGCCGCGCAGGATCGCAGCGAGCCCGCGGGCGATCGCCAGTGATGCACCGGAACCATATTCGACACCGAGCAAGGCCAGCAGGCCTGCAAGGTCTGTCACACCGACAGCGAGCCGGGGCGCTGCGGGCGCCGCCAGCGTCAGGGTTGTCACCGCTGTCTCAATTGCCTCGATGAAGGCAGGAGTGTCGAAGCCGGCGTCAGCGTCGTGGAACGAGGCGAGGTTCAGCACGAAGCCCGGCACCGTCCCGTCGCGCCCTTGCCAGATTGGCGCGGACGGAGACCCATGGCGCAGCAGGAGCATGCGGTGCAAGCGCTCGGACAGTGGCATCTCCAGCCCGGCGCGCAATGCCCTCTCGGCTATCGGGCGGATCCAGGCATCAGCGGCGGTGGCCAGCATGACCGGCTGCTCGCCAGGGACCAGTGCAGCCAAGGCGGCCGCTGCTGTGTCATCCCAAGCGGCCGGCAGCGTCACCAGTCGTGGCGGGGCGTCAGGATCTGCGCCCACCATCACGCGATGCATTCGAACGCCCTGCCATACCCGGGTTGCCTTCATGCGCGCATGCTAAGCGGCCCTCCGCAACTCGCAAAGCGTATTTTGCGACCGTTGCGCCAATGGACCACTAAATCCTGTGGATTAACCTCTGAGTGGACCAGGCTCCGCGAGCTTCGTATACCCTGCGGCATGAACCTCGGTACCAGGCTGTTCACCTTGCTGAAGGGCAGGCGCTTCGGTGCTGACGCCTTCGGCAACGTTTACTATGAGGAGCGACGCCCGCGCGCCGGCTACCGCGTGCGGCGGTGGGTCGCGTATGCCGGCGCTCCCGACGCTTCGATTGTGCCGCCGGAGTGGCATGCCTGGCTGCATTACACGACTGACGAGCCGTTGGTTGAGCGGATGCGGCGGCCGTGGGAGAAGCCGCATATGCCGAACGCGACTGGGACGCCGGCCAGTTATCGGCCGCCGGGTCACGACTACCGGGGAGGCACGCGGGCACGTGCCACCGGGGACTACGAAGCCTGGACGCCGGACAACTGAGGGCAGGACAAATGCATCGTCGCAGCATCGTCGAGGTGCTGACTGGAGCGGTGGTTCTGCTCGTGGCGGCCGGCTTTCTCGGCTACGCGGTCGCCCATTCCGGACGCACGACGACCTCCGGCTATACCCTCTACGCGAAGTTCGACCACATCGACGGCCTTGGCGTGGGCGCCGATGTGCGGATGGCCGGCGTCAAGGTCGGGAGTGTCGAGCAGGAACGGATCGATCCGCAGAGCTTCCAGGCGGTGGTGTCGCTATCGGTGCGTGACGACATCAAGTTGCCAAAGGACAGCGCCGCGATCATCTCAAGCGAGAGCCTGCTCGGCGGCAAGTACCTGTCGCTGCAGCCTGGCGGCGACGGGACCATATTGCAGCCGGGACAGACCATCACCATTACCCAGGGGTCGATCAGCCTCGAGGACCTGCTGGGCAAGTTCATCTTCAGCATGACCAACGCGCCGAAGGGTGGCGAGACCCAGCCTGGAGCACAGAAGCCATGATTCCCGCCGCCTCCCACAGTCTGGCCGCAATCCGACGGCGCCCCGGTTTCCTGTCGCGAGAAGCTGCGCATGCTTGGCGAGAACCACGCCGAACTGGCGCAGGCTCTGCAGGATGCGTTTGAGGACGCGGTCCTGATGGGCGTGGACGAACAGGCGATGCGTCGGGTCCTGACCGGCATGGTCGAGGGGCTGGAATCGCCAAAGCGTGCCGGTCGATGAGAGTTGGAGCTTTTGCGTTGAACAGTTGGATTGCAAAGGCTCCGCCTTTGCTGGGGGTGCAGGGGGCAAAGGCCCCTGGCGGGTTTCGCGGGGGAGCGACGACCTTTCTCGTCCTCGGTGCATTCTCTATGCCGGCCCTGGCGCAGCCGATAGCGCCAATTACCGCCACGCCGCTGCTGGCCCCCTCGGTACAACAGCAGCAACCGCCAGCCGTGATGCAGGCGCCGGCTCAGCCGCAGGAGGTGACGCCAAGCGCGCCGCAGCCGATGCAAATGAGGTGGTTGCCACAGGGCAGTGCCCAGTTGCAGGTGCTCGACAAGGTGAACGCACAGAATTCGGTGCTCACCGTGAAGGTTGGGCAGGGGGCGCAATTCGGCTCGCTGAATATCCAGGTTCAGGCCTGTGACACGCATCCGCCCGATCAGCCTCAGGACTCTGCGGCCTACCTGACGATCACCGACAGCCACGCCGACGCGCCCGGATTTCGCGGCTGGATGCTGGCGAATGATCCGTCGCTATCGATGCTGGAGCACCCGGTCTACGACGTGCGCGTCGTAGGCTGCAAAGCGTAGTCGATGGACGTGCTCCTGCCGCCGCTCAACCGGGCGGCTTTGCTGCTCGACCTGGATGGAACCCTACTGGACATCGCGTCGCGGCCGGATGCCGTGGTCGTGCCGGCGGGATTGCCGGAAGTATTGCGAGCATTGCGACGGCTGGTTGGCGATGCCGTTGCTGTCGTCACTGGTCGCCCGGTCGAGACGGTCGATGCGCTGCTCGGCGATGCGATATTCGCTGTGGCGGGAGAACATGGCGGCGCGATCCGGCACCAGCCAGGCCAGGCGGTGGAACGTTCGCCGCTACCGTCACCCCCGGGCGGCTGGCTGGTCGAGGCGGAACGCCTGGCCGAGAAGCATCCCGGCACGTTGCTGGAACACAAGGCGTGTGGTTTTGCGTTGCACTACCGGGCCGCACCCGCCGCCGGCCAACCGCTTCGCGAAGCTCTCGATTGTCTGCTGGCGGGCTCCTCGGAATTCGAGCTGCTACCCGCGCACATGCTGTGGGAGGTGCGGCCGTGCGGCGCTGACAAGGGCAAGGCGGTGAGGAGGTTGATGGATCGTGCGCCTTTTCTCGGCCGGTTGCCGGTGTTCGTCGGCGACGATGTGACGGATGAGGACGCCATCGCCGCGGCAGAGGCGATGGGAGGCGCGGGACTTCGCGTACAGGACGCCTTCGCCGACGCGGCCGGTGTCCGCGATTGGCTGCAGGCGATTGCGTCGTCCGGAGATTGGCCCAAGGGCTGCGCTCCCATCCGGCAGAGCCGGGCCGGTCTATGACCTTGGTCACACCTTCGGCTTCGCTGTGCGCATAAATCATATGCCGGAAAGCCAGATTATCTCGCAGCGGCAAGAAGACCATCTCCTCGCCATCGCAAATGGTGCGATGCAATAGAATACCCTTAATGGGTGCTATGAGGAGAGAGACCATGAAGATCGTGCTGCGCGCCGCTATTGCGGCAGTGAGTATTGCCAGCATCGGTTCCGCCATTGCCGGCGAGGGCGAGGGCACAGTCGCAAACACCCAGTTCACCGAGGTTCCTGGCGTAGTGGCCCAGACGACCGTCCAGAATGCCCCGTCGATCGCGACGGCGCAGAACGGGCAGGGAGTGCAGGCTTACGTTACCCAATCGAACCGCGGCACCTGGCTTTACGCGCCCAACCCCAACCAGGGGGCTAACAGCTAGTCTACCCGGGGAAGCGCGAGCGAACAGGGCCGGCACTTGTGCCGGCCCTTTTCGTTTCAGGTTGCCGTGGCCCTGCCGAAAACCTGGCTGCCACGAACGCCAGCAGCCTGCGCAGGTCCCGACGCCGGTGCTCTGTCAGATAGCCCAAGCCGACGATGGAAGCCGAAAGGGCCACCACGCAGAACCAGGCGGGAGCGTGCAGCACGTCCCAGAACAGAATGAGCAATGGGAGATGGAACAGGTAGATCGTCAGGGTGAATGAGGCGAGCAGCCGTATGGGTTTTCGGAACGGCAACAGGAGGCCCGCCAGCCGATGTGCGTGCGCCGCCGCGTAAAAGTTCAGGGCCACGAGGATGGCCAGTGCGTAGTCGGTCAGCGGGTAGCCGGAGAATGCGAGTAGCGCGGCCGTCCGCGGCCAGCCAGCCTGGAATGCGTCGTGCAGTGTGGTGCCAATGGCGCTCTTGACCAGAAGAATTGCCAATACAAGGCTGCATGCCCACACGGCGGTGGCGACCCTTTCGGTCGGGCTCCAGCGGCCGATGTTCCAATAGACCAGTGCCCCAAGCAGCCAGCACGGCATCAGCAGCAGGATCTTCGGGCCCGCAAGGATGGCCAGCACAGCCGCAACCGGGGCTCTGGCGGAGCGCGAAAGATACACCCAGGCGCCGAAGATCGCATAAAACCAAGCCTCATAGTTCAGAGACCAGAACGGACCGTTCAAGGGCGGCGCCACATTGATGAACCAAGCCTGTCCAATGAACAGTGCGTTCACGCCAGTGCGCAGCCATGTGCCGCCATCGGCGGGTTCCGGCGAAAACACCGAGCGGCCGGCGAAGTGGAACAGGACCACACCAAACACGAGGGCCGGCAGCGCGACCGACCAGAGCCGTGAGAGCCGATTGAGCGTGAAGTCCGCCAGCGTGCGATCATGCCCATCGGTCACATACGCAATCACGAACCCTGACAGCACGAAGAACACGATCACCGCCGCCGGACCGGGCCAGTGAAGCGGATGGGCTGGAAGCAGGACCAGCCACGCATGGCTGAGAACGACGAGGAGCGCGGCAGTGAACCGCGTCAGGTCGAGGTACAGGGACAGGGACGGCGATATCGGGCCTGTACCCTTAGGACGAGGCACCCCTGGTGCGCCGTGCGCACGTGCCACCCTGCGCGTCCAGCGAACGCGATGTTCGGCGCGAATCCCTACGCCGCGGCGCGGCTGCCGAAATGCGCGTCCAGTGCGTCATAGCGGATCATTCGCGTATATTCCGCCAGCATGTCGGGTGTGGCGACTTCGACCATAAGGCGGTTCTCAACCCAGAACTCGATGACGTGGAACGCCGGCGGCTGCCCGGGTGCGCCGCGGCCGAAATACTGGGTGCGCCAGCCCTCACGGTGGCCGATCTGTTCCACCTTGGCACGATCGACCGGCACCGACAGCAGCAGATGAAAGGGCGCATAGCCGGCTTGCGCGTCGTGCGCCGCATGAACCTGCTTGTCATCCGTACCCGGCACCAGCGCGACGTTCTCGGGATAAATCTCGATCATCGAGCCGTGCTCATCGCCGCTCACCGCCATGAACGAGTCGGCGACGCCGCCCGGAAATGGATACGCGCGGCCGTCCATCAGCTCGGCCAGCACATCCGCGACGTGATTCGGATCGCGCGCTGATATCGACACATGGTGGATCATCTCGTGGCCTCCTCAGTAGGTCCGGAAGATACGCGCGATCTGCTCAGGATCGCGGGTGACGGTCAATGCCAGTGACAGCAGGATGCGTGCCTTCTGCGGCAGCAGGTTGTCGGCGATCAGGAAGCCCGCATTGGCGAGCCGCGTGCCGCGAAACGTGCGGCCGCTGCCTGCGCGCGTGCATTGCACAACCACGACGCCCTGGGCAACCGCTTCCTTCAGTGCCTCGAAATCGCCTGGCGGCGCGAAGCCTGGGGCGAAGCCGGCCGAGACGATGCCCTTGGCGCCGGCGGCAGTGAATGCGCGCACCGCGGTGCCGTCGCCACCGGTATAGGCGTAGGCGATATCCACGCGCGGCAAGGCGTCGAGCGACCGGATGTCGAATTCCGTATCAGGGCAGCAGCGCCGCAGCGGTCTGCGATAAAATGCGACCGCGTCGCCATCGGCATGGCCCAGCACGCCGAAATCCGCGGTGCGAAATGTCTGGAGCCGGAGCGTTGCGGTCTTCGTCACCTCGCGCGCTGCCTGGATCTCGTCGTTCAGCACCACGAGCACGCCCATGCCGCGGGCCTCGGGGCATGCCGCGACGCGTATCGCATTGACCAGATTGAGTCCGGCGTCGGTCGAGAGCCCACTCGACGGTCGCTGTGCGCCAACCAGCACCACCGGCACAGCGACTTTCAGCGTAAGGTTGAGGACGTAGGCGGTTTCCTCCAGCGTCGCCGTACCGTGGCCGATGACAATGCCTGCGAGATCGGGGTGTTCGGCGACGAGCCGCTCGCACAACAGCGTCAGCGCCTTCCAGTCAGAGAAATCGATCGCAGTGCTGGGGATGTTGCGGTAGCGCACGGGCAGCACGTCAGCGATCAGCGCAGTCTCCGGCCAACGGGCGATGATCTCGTCGGCGTGCATCACATTGCCCGTGGCGCCGTAGTTCTGCAGGTCAAGCGGCCCGACGCCAACTGAGGCGATCGTGCCGCCGGTGCCGATGAACGCGACCTTCGACTTCATGCCACGGTGACGGCGCTGGCCTCGGCCGCGTCCAATATCGGCGGACGACGCATGTGGAAGTCGGTGTCGCGCTGGTACGCGTCCGCCACCTGCAGCACGCGCGCCTCGGCGAACGGTCGCGCAGCGATTTGCAGGCCGATCGGGCAGCCGTTCGCATCGAAGCCGCAGTTCACGCTCACCGCCGGCAGACCCAGGTAGTTGTATGGCCGCGTATTTGACGAGACCGCCATGAACGTCACCTCGGTGCCCGGCGGGCCGTGGTCGATGTCGGTCTCAGCGAGTGTCGGCAAACAGGTGCGGATGGTCGGCGAAATCAGTACGTCGACCTTGGCGAACACTTCCTTCGCAAATGCCTTGAGGATCGGGCCGCGCCGGCTGAGCGCCTCGACGTAGTACGTCGCCGGAATGCCGTAACCGCCGTACATCCGGCCGCTGATGTGGATGCCGTAGTCGCCGGCACGTTCGCGCATCCACTGTGCATGAATGGTCGCGGCCTCAACGCGCGAGACGATGCTGCCATACGCGGTGACCGCATCCATCAGCGGCAGCGCGATCGGCTGCATTGTCGCGCCGCGCTCGACCAGTACCGCCACCGCGCGTTCCATCGCCTCCAGCACCGGCGGGTCAACGTCCTCCAGGAACCACGTGGATGGCAGACCGATGCGGAGGCCGCGGATGTCGCCGTCGAGCGCCGCCTCGTAGTCCGGCACCGGCTCGTGGGAACTGGTCGGATCACGCGGGTCGCGGCCAGCGATCAGCGTCATGACGCGTGCGCAGTCCCGCGCGGTGCGCGTCAGTGGCCCGACATTGTCGGCGCTGAACGACAGTGGCATCACGCCATAGCGCGACACCCGGGTCTGCGTCGGCTTGATGCCGGTGACGCCGCAGGCGGCCGCCGGCAGACGGATCGACCCGCCGGTGTCCGAGCCCAAGGCCATATAGTTGAAATGCGCCGCTACCGATGCTCCGGAACCGGATGACGAGCCGCCAGTGATGTAGGGCGGGTTCCACGGATTGTGGCAGTCACCGAACGCGCGATTGTGACCGGTCGGGTTCTGCGCGAACTCGGCCATGTTCAGGCCGCCGAATGTGTAGGCGCCGGCCGCGCTCAGCTTCTCGATCACCGTGGCGGTGATCGCGGGGCACCAGTCCTTGCGGATGGCCGAGCCGCAGGTGGCGAGCTTGCCCGCCTGGTAGTACATGTCCTTGTGCATCATCGGCACGCCATGCAGCGGGCCGAGCCACGCCTTGTCGCGCATCGCGCGGTCAGCGGCGCGCGCCGCCTGCTCCGCACCCTCGCGGTCCAGCCATATCGTCGCGTTCAGCCTGGGGTTTGCCGTCTCCATGTTGCGCCAGCAGGCGTCCAGCAGCTCCATCGAGGTTGCATCGCCATTGCGCACCGCGTCGGCCGCGTCGACCAGGGAGAGATCCGCCAACTCGGTCATGGCACTCACTCCTTCGCCTCGTGCAGCGCGGCCTCGAAGCTGGATGGTTCGTCCTCGAACACCAGCGTTCCGCGCAGGGCTTCGAAGGCCCGGATGGTCGAGATCAGGTCGGCCGCCATGCGTCGCGCCGGATCGTTCGGCGCCACAATGCCGTGCCATCGCGCAATCGTTGCCTCAATCTCGGCGGCGAAGTCGTCCATGTTCTGTCTCCCCGTGATTGCCGGACAGTATGCCAGGGAGGCGGATCGAGCGACATGCCGGATGAACTGCGGCCCGATATCCCACCCGATGCGGTGTTTGCGACCGATGTACCGGCGCGGCTCGACCGCCTGCCCTGGAGCAGATTTCACTGGTTGGTGATCATCTCACTCGGCATTGCGTGGGTGCTCGATGGGCTGGAAGTGACCATCGTCGGCTCGCTGTCTGGTGCGCTCACCGAAAGCCCGGTCCTGCACCTCACCGCGGAACAGGTGGGCCTCGCTGCGAGCGCCTATCTGATCGGCGCGGTGGTCGGTGCGCTGTTCTTCGGCTGGCTGACGGATCGGCTTGGGCGCAAGAAGTTGTTCAGCATCACCGTGCTTGTCTATCTGACCGCGACGGTCGCCTGCGGCCTGTCGTGGAACTTCTGGTCATTTGCCTTCTTCCGCATGCTGACCGGTGCCGGCATCGGCGGCGAGTATGCGGCGGTCAACGCCACGATTCAGGAACTGATCCCGGCGCGCCGCCGCGGCTTCACCGACCTGGTGGTGAACGGCAGCTTCTGGCTCGGCGCTGCTGTCGGAGCGATCGGCGCGCTGGTGGTGCTGGATCCGGCGGTGATGCCGGCCGAGTACGGCTGGCGCTTCGCCTTCATTCTCGGCGGAGTGCTGGGATTGATCGTGCTGCTGCTGCGACGCTTCCTGCCGGAAAGCCCGCGCTGGCTGATGACCCACGGTGATCCCCAGGAAGCCGAGCGCGTGGTGGCAGAAATCGAGCGGCGTGTGGAGCGGGAGACCGGGCGACCATTGCCACCTGTGCCCTACCAGAGATTGCTGCTGCGCACTGACATCCACGAATGGTTCGGCCTGGCAACGCGCGCGCTGTTCAACGACTACCGCCGTCGCGCGATTCTTGGCATCGTGCTGATGGCGGCGCAGGCATTTTGCTACAATGCGGTGTTCTTCACCTATGCGCTGATCCTCAAGCAGTTCTACGGGATCAAGTCGGGCGACATCGGCTGGTTCCTGTTGCCTTTCGCGGCGGGGAATTTTCTGGGGCCGCTGATCCTTGGGCGCCTGTTCGACACGCTTGGCCGACGGCTGATGATCACCTTGACCTATGCGCTTTCCGGCATCCTGATGGCGTTGACGGGCTGGCTGTTTGTACTTGGCGTCCTGGACGCGGTGCAGCAGACCCTGGCGTGGACGGCAATCTTCTTCGTCGCCTCCGCCGCCGCAAGCTCCGCCTATCTGACGGTCGGCGAGAGCTTCCCGCTGGAGATGCGCGCCATCGCCATCGCGCTGTTCTATGCGTTCGGCACCGGGGTGGGCGGCGTGGCGGGTCCGGCCTTGTTCGGCGCGCTGATCGACACCGGCGAACGCGTATCGATCCTGTGGGGTTATCTGCTCGGTGGCGGACTGATGGTGATCGCCGCGGTGGTCGCAGCTTTTCTCGCCGTGCCGGCGGAACGTCGCGCCTTGGAGGACATTGCCCCGCCCCTGTCCTCAGCGGCGCGATAGCGCCATATTGGCGGATAGCCAGGGATGGAGCAGACCGTGGCAGTGGAAAAGCAGGCCTACCGCGAAGCGATGGCGCGTCTTGGCGCCGCGGTGAACGTGATCACGACTGACGGTCCGGGCGGCCGCGCCGGCTTCACGGCATCGGCCGTGTGCAGTGTCACCGACACGCCGCCCACGCTGCTGGTGTGCGCCAACCGCACCAATGACTCATATCCGGCGATGAAGGCGAACGCCGTGCTGTGCGTGAACACGCTGGCCAGCGCGCATGAGGAACTGTCCCCGGTCTTCGCGGGCATGACCGATCACACGATGGAGGCCCGCTTCGACGGCGCCACTTGGCACGGACTCACGACCGGCGCGCCGGTGTTGGATGGTGCGCTGGTCGCATTCGACTGCCGCATCGAGCAGATCGTCGAGGTCGGCACCCATGACGTGTTTATCTGCTCGGTGGAGGCGGTGGAGGTCGGCACGGTGCACGAGGGCTTGATCTACTATGCCCGCGGCTACCATCGGATCGCATATCAGGGCTGATGCCTCGCTTCACGCGTTGGTAATGCCGCCGTCAACGGTGATCGTCTGACCATTCACATATGACGAATCCCGCGAACACAGGAAGCGGATCACGGACGCCACTTCCGCCGGATGACCATACCGCTTCAGCGGGATCTCGTTCTTGTACGCCTCACCGCGCTCGGCAATGGTTGGCGCCGCCATAGGGGTGTCGATCAAACCCGGGGCCACGGCATTCACCAGCACATCGGGCGCCAGTCTGCGGGCAAGGGAACGCGTCAGTCCGACCAGGCCCGCCTTGGCGGCGGCGTACGGCGGATAACCCGCGCTGCCGCGGCGATAGGCGACGGAGCTGGTCAACACCATGCGCGCAGCGCCGTCGCGGCTGTCGTGGCGCGTTGCGAACGCTACCGCGAGATCGTACGCGCTGGTTAGGTTTACCGCGATTGCGCGGTCCCATACGCTGTGATCGTTTGCCTCGAACGGATCGCGTTCGAACACCCCGGCCAGATGGATCAGCGCCGCGACAGGTGCGCCAGCGGAATCGAGTGCCGCGGCACATGCGGCCGGTGTGTCGATCGCCGACCGCCACGTCGCGATGCGCGCGGTGCCGAGGATGTCGCGGGCTTTGGCAAGGCGATCGTCATCGATGTCCACCAGTACAACGTGCGCGCCGTGATCGAGCATCGCGCGCGCGGTCTCGACTCCGATGCCGCCGGCTCCACCGGTGATGACGATGCGCTTGCCTACGAACTCGGCCATGTCAAACGACCAGACGCGGATGGTCGAACGTTGCCATCACGGAATACGCCTCATGTAGCGCGGTTGCCAGCGGTGAGCGAGACCAGCAGCTACAGCTTGCCTCAGTTCAGCACACCGCAGCAAGCCTCCGGACAGGCATCGCGGGTGAGAAGATGGGACGCGTCGTCGGTCTCCGATTAGGCGTTGCACAATTTGGCCAACTGCAACTTACGCTTGCCTGGAACTGAACGCCGCCGCTGACGTTCATTGTGTTCGTCAGGAGGGAGCACAAAATGGCAAAGGAAAAGATGAAATCCGAGGACGCCGTCCCACAGGCTGACAAGCAAGCGCACACCGAGGTGGCGGAACGGGAGGGCCAGCAGGGCGAGCAGGCTCAGCTGATCAACAAGGAACAGGCAGAGAAGAAAAAGCAGCCGTAGAGATTGGCTGGCGGTTGCCGCGACAGATCGCCTGGTGGCGGTCTGTCGCGCCTCCAGTAGGTACGGTTAACCTGCGACCATGCGCTGATAGTCGAGCGTCGCCATTACCTGAATCCGCCGCATATAGCGCGGCTCGTCGGCGGTGTAGTCGCCGACGGCGTTGTGGATCGTGCCGATGTTGTCCCACATCAGCACATCGCCTACTTCCCAATGATGCGCGTGCAGGTACTCGGCACGCTCCTGGAGGCGGAACAGGAAGTCGAGGATCTCCCCGCTCTCCTGGGGATCCATGCCGTCGATGAACATGGCGTAGCCGACGTTGGCGTAAAGCACGTAGCGGCCGGTTATCGGATGGCGCCGGAAGATCGGCTGCGATACCGGCGGCTTCTTGGCGCGCTGTTCTCGTGTCAGTGGTTTCCGCGTAGAGCCGGGCTTTGCCACCATCATGTCCCAGAACTTGGCAAAGTCGTGCGTCGCGGTGCGGCCTTCCAGCTTGTGTTTCAACGCATCGGGTAGATCTTCGTAGGCAGCGTGCATGTTGCGGAACTGCGTCTCGCCGAGCGGCTTGCCGTTGCGCGACGGCACGTGCTGTGCGTGCAGGATGTTGGCGAGAGCGATGTTACGGCTATACGACATGTCGGTGTGCCAACCCTGGCCGGCATCGTTGGCGCCAATCTGCTTCCCATCGCGCTTCATGTTGGACAGGATCATCATTTCGGGATGGTTCGGCTCGTGATAGGCATTGGCGACGTTGATTTCCAGCTCGCCGAAGCGGCGGCCGAAGGCGGCGAGCTGATCCGTGTCGAGCGTCTGGCGCGGGAAACACAGCACCCCGTGTTCGCCGAGGGCGCGAAGGATTGCGCATAAATCGCTGTCCGACAGCGGCAAGGCGAGATCGATGCCGGTGATGGTGGCACCGAGCGTTTCCCCACCTGGGGTAATGTCCATCGGTATCTCCTGAGCAATCCACCATCAATTCGCCCGAGGGAATGACCGGGTCAACCCCAGGCCAATCAGGCGGCGTCGTGGAATATGATGCCGAGCGTCTGTCGGGTACCGCTGGTCACGCGGCTTACGCCGTGGCGCATCGTGACGCGATACACGCCGCGGGTGCCCCGGGCCGGGCGATGATGCACCGGGAAGATCACCGCCTCGCCCTGCGACAGCGGTACCACGGCGGGGCGCGATTGCGCGCGTGGCCGCTGCTCGACCAGCACAAATTCGCCGCCGGAGAAATCCTCGCCGGGAGCGCTCAGCAGCACGGTCAACTGCAGCGGAAACACCAGCGGGCCGTAAAGATCCTGGTGCAGACAGTTGAAATCGTCCTCGCCATAGCGCAGCAGCAGCGGCGTCGGCTTAGTCTGGCCGGCCGCGTGGCACTCGGCGATAAAGCCGTCCAGTGTCGGTGGAAATCTACCCAATTCGTTGAGTGCCGCCCCCCATTCATTGGCGATCGTCGCAAGCGGCGGATAGAGCGCGGTGCGTAGTTCGGCGACCGGCTCAGGCAGCGGATATGCCAGATACTTGTATTCGCCACGCCCGAAATTGTGCCGTTCCATCACGACGCGGCTGCGGAAGCGCGTCTCGTCGTCATACAGCGCTGCCAGCGCTCGGCACGTCTTCGGGTCCAGCACACGCAACGTGGTGTAGCCGTTCGCGGCGAGTTCGGCAGCCGCTCGAGTCAGGTCCAGGGTCATCAACGCAAGGTAGGCCCCGTGAGCACGGCCGGGAACTCCGGACTTTGCTTCGGCTTCAGTTATAGGTGGCGCGCAGATGATGTACCAGCGGATTGTCGCGGTCAGGCAGCATGTGCCGGCGGAACTGGCGGCTGGGCCGGCCGAGATATCGCTTGCGGTACGCCGCTGTGTCGAAAGCCGGGGAGGGGTCGATGTTTCTATACGTGCCCGCTTGCAGAAATTGCGCGAATGGATCGCGGTTGCCGGTCAGTTCCCCCGGATGCTGCTCAACATACCAGCCGACGTCGAACAACGGCGTCGGACTGAACGCCTGGCTGCGCCGATGCGCCAGGAAGTGCGCCAACGCCCCTTGACCAGGCGGTATGATATAGGTCTCGCGGTACCACAGTGGGTCGAAATACGGCACAGGCCGGCGGCCGGCCGTCTCGCCTTCTAGAATATAGTGCACCAGCGGATTGATCTTTAGTTGCTCTACCGGCGGATTGGTCTGCAGATACCAGCGTGAATCGAAATAGATGTTCGGCTTGCGGCTCTCGCGCCAGCCGTAGCGACAGAAATGCTGAGCTGGATCGCGTTGCGCTTCGTGCACATCGGCGCCGCTGATCAGGTAGTAATTAGGGTCGATCAGACCCGATGCCGCGACGATGCCTGGATCAGGCGACGATTCGCGCTGCTCGTGCATCATATCGTCCAGATAATGCGCGAACGGATCCTCGCCGCCAGCGGGATCGTCGCAATACGGCGCCAGGTACGGCACGGCCCACAGCTCCGGAATCGGCGCGAAGCGGCCTGAGGCCCGTTGTATCAGGAAATGCGTCAGTGTCAGTCCGCCCGCCGGTATGTCATAGGCGACGCGGTACCAGGCCGAATCGAAATGCCCGACCGGGCGGCGGCCCTCCCGGTCGCCATCGCGCGCATAGTGCAGCAGCGGATTCAGTTCGGCCGCACGCACGTCGGGATTGCACTGAAGATACCACGCTGGATCGAAATACCGGTTGGGCCAGCGGCCCTCGCGCCAGCCGTAGCGACAGAAGTGCGGCAGGGGTTCCGACTGGGCGTCCCGCACATCCGGATTTGTCGCCAGATACCAGGCAGCATCGAACAGACCGGATGCGTCCAGTTGTTTGAGTTCGGCGGGATCGTCGACATTGTCGCTCACGGCGCGTTCAGTTGGCGGCAATATATCCGGGTTCGGAGCGCAAGTCCTGAGCCAGCGCGGCGGCGATAGCTGCGATCACCGGATCCCAGCCGCCAGGGGTGATCTGGCGGAACAGCCGTGCGGTCGGATACCAGGGGCTGTCGCTACGATCCAGCAGCCAGCGCCAGTCGCTCGCCTTCGGCAGCATGATCCACACAGGTCTGGCCATCGCGCCGGCCAGATGAGCAATCGCGGTATCGACCGTGATCACCAGATCAAGGTTGGCGATCAGCGCCGCTGTTTCGCCGAAATCGGCCAACTCGGCGGACAAATCGACAAGCCCCGGAAGCTGTGCCGCTGCCGGCTGGTCGGCCGATGGCATCGGCTTCTGTAGCGAGACGAAACTGGCGTGACCGGGGGCGGCGAGCGGTCCAAGGCGGGCCAGCGGTATCGAGCGTCGGCGGTCGTTGGGATGCGTTGGACGACCGGTCCAGGCAAGACCGATCCGTCTTACGCTGTGCGGCAGCATGGCATCGAGTTTACGGCGCCATACAGCGATGCGGGAAGGATCGGCGTGCAGGTAGGGTACATTGGCCGGGATCGTTTCGAGCGTGGTGTGCACCAGGTGCGGCAGACTCGACAATCGGCAATGCGCTGCATGGCCTGGCACATCAGTCCATCGGTGGAAGTACTGCTTGACGCCGGGGATGTTCGCCAGCACAGGGCCCATTTCGGCGCTGCAACCCACGATCAGCTCCTGGCAGCGGTCGGCGATCAGCGGGATGTAACGCGCGAACTGGATCGTGTCGCCATAGCCCTGGTCGCCCACCATCAGCAGACGGCCAGTCGGTATGCGCATGCCGTTCCAAGTGGCTGAGGTCATCTTGGGTAGCGTGCTCTTGCCGGCCTCAGTGAGATTGCGCCACTCGTATTCCTTCCAGCCCGGCTCGAAATCGCCCATGGCCAGCAAATTCTGGCCGAGCGCCAGATGGCCATCAGCGTGGTCAGGTTTCAGCCCGAGTGCGCGTAACAGGCAGGCGAGGGCATGCTGGCGCTCGTCCATGTCGGTGAACACCAACGACAGATTGACGAGGTGGTCGGCGTTCTGTGGGTCCAGCCTGACTGCCTCCTGACCGACCCGTAGTGCATCCTGCGTGCGATAGACCATGCGATACAGCGCGCTGAGATTGGCATACCAGCTCGCGACGCCCGGCCGCAGAGTCACAGCACGCTCCAGCAGCACGATGCCGCGCTCCGGGTCGCTGGTGTGGGCAGCGATCATGCCCTGCAGGGCAAGGGCTGGGGCATTGTCCGGCGCGGCGGCCAGCACGTCGTTGCAGATGCCCGCGGCCTCGCCGAACCGCTTCGCCTGCGCGGCCGCCCGGGCGCGGATGAGGGCCTCTTCCGATGTCTCGGTCCTGGTAGGCGTAGCTGGCGTTGCGGCTCCGCTCATGCGGTCCGCTTAGCACTTCCTGCCCGTCCATTCATCCACTGTCGTGGGCAGCAGTCAGGTGCCGCAAATGCGGTCGATATTGGCCAACTCATCCTCGCTAAGGTGCCATCCGCCGGCCTTCACGTTCTGTTCGAGCTGTTCCGGCTTCGTGGCGCCCGCGATCACGCTGGCGACGGGGCGCTGCGCCAGCAGCCAACTGAACGCCAGCTCCAGCATCGTGTGGCCGTGACTTTCCGCAAAATCGCCAAGTCTTTCTGCAATGTGCCAGTTCCGCTCGGTCAAATAACGATCTGCCAGGCGCTGCGTGCTGGCCAGCCGTGTGCCCGTCGGCAGCGCTACGTTGCGGCGATACTTGCCAGTCAGCAGGCCGCTCGCCAGCGGGAAGAACGGCAGCAGGCCCAGTCCCAGCCTGCGCATGGCCGGCATCAGCTCGGCCTCGGGCTTACGGAACACCAGCGAATATTCGTCCTGGCAAGAAACGAAGGAGTTCAGGCCACCGGTCTTCGCGGTCCATTGTGCTTCCATCACCTGCCAGGCGGGGAAGTTGGAGCAGCCGATGTAACGCACCTTGCCCTGGTGAATCAGGTCGTCGAGCGCACGCAGCGTTTCCTCGATCGGCGTGAGCGGATCGGGCGCATGAATTTGATATAGATCGATCCAGTCGGTGCGCAGGCGGCGCAGGCTGTCCTCCACCTCGCTCATGATGTAGCGGCGCGAGCCGCCGACCTTCACCCCTTCGTCGTCCATCGGCATGCCGAACTTGGTGGCGAGCACGAGGCGCTTGCGGTCGTCGCCGAGGATCTGACCCATGCAGGTTTCCGAACCGCCGCGCTCGCCATAGGTGTCGGCAGTGTCGAACAGCGTTATGCCGAGATCGAGCGCCTTGTGGATCACCTTGCGGGTCGCTTCGAGATCGATGCGACCGCCAAAGTTGTTGCAGCCGAGACCAATCGCCGACACGCGCAGGCCCGATGCGCCGAGATTGCGTATTTCCAAGCGAGGCTTCCTTGTTCAGAAGTTCAGCAGGCGAGCCACATCCTTGCCGCGTTCGGCAGACTCGTCAAAGTCGAGCAACGGTCCGACCGGGACGATTCCGGTCGGATTGATGCGCTTGTGGCTCTGGTAGTAATGGCGCTTGATGTGGCCGAGGTTCACTGTCGCCGCAATGCCAGGGATCTGGTATATGTCGCGCGTATAGGCCCACAGGTTTCGGTAATCGGTGAGCCGGCGAACATTGCACTTGAAGTGGCCGTGGTAGACGGAATCGAAGCGCACCAGTGTGGTGAACAGTCTGATGTCCGCTTCGGTAAAGGTGTCCTCA
The DNA here is from genome assembly GCA_963818775.1 of uncultured Alphaproteobacteria bacterium. Classification (GTDB taxonomy): domain Bacteria; phylum Pseudomonadota; class Alphaproteobacteria; order Acetobacterales; family Acetobacteraceae; genus JAMXLO01. The sequence continues at coordinate 494,238 of CAWFUF010000024.1, forward strand.
CACAGGAAACGCGATTGCGCGAGGCGTTCCTCGAGCCAGTCCAGCGTCTCGAACAACGGTGCCACCGCCTCCTCGTAGGCCGACTGGGTGGTGGCGAAGCCTGCCTTGTAGACACCATTATTGACGGTATCGTAGATACGTGCATTGAGCGCATCGATCTCCTCGCGGCGCTCCCTCGGATAGTAGTCGCCCGGCCGCGCGCCAATCGCGTCGAATGCGCTGTTGAGCATGCGGATGATTTCGGAGGATTCGTTATTGACGATGGTCTGCGTATGCTGGTCCCATAGCACCGGGACGCTGGCGCGGCCCGAGTAGTGCGCATCGGCCCGCGTATAAATCTCGTGGAGGTATCGGCTGTTGAACAGCGGGTCCGGGATCACTCCTTCGCCTGGCGAGAAGGTCCAGCCCTGCTCGGCCATGAGCCAGTTCGTAACAGAGACCGGGATGATCTGCTCGAGACCCTTGAGCGCGCGCATGATCAAGGTGCGATGCGCCCAGGGGCAGGCCAGCGACACGTAGAGGTGATAGCGGGCGGTCGCTGCGGAAAACCCGTCGCTGCCGGTCGGGCCCGGACGCCCGTCCGACGTCACCCAGTTGCGAAACGCGGTCTGAGCGCGTTCGAAGCGGCCTGGCGTGCGGGCAGGCTCGGTCTTCGCGGCCTCCGATTCCTGCTCCTGCCAGACGCCATCGATCAACACACCCATAGCGGCCCCCCGTCGTCGTCGATATGGACCATTTTACCGCGCAACGCTGCGCGGTGCGATCACGGTGACGCGGCCAGATGCCGGGGCGTGCCACCCTCAGCGATCTCGGTGACCAGCTTGCGAGTCATTGCTTCGCCGAAGGTATGGAAGTCGTGCACCTCCAACACGAAGCTGCTGGGGCCACCTGTGACATTTTCCCGATAGTAGTTCGGCAGGCCGCCCGGTGGCTGGACATGGGCATAGGTCCACGACACCGGATGATCATTGATGATCGCAAGACCATTGATGGTGATGCCGGCCTTCACTGCATCGTCGCGCGACTCGGTCACGTCGCGGCCGGCGTTGTTGGTGCCGTCACCGCACACGTCGATCACCCGCCGCGGCGTTTCGAAACCGCTTTCCGCCAGCAACTGTACGGCACGATCGATGCCGGAGCTGATCGCGGTGCGGCCCCAGAACGAGCGCGGCGCCCCCTCAAGTTTGTCGGCGAATGCCCGCGCCGAGGCCTGGTCGCGGATCACGCTCCAGTCGAGCACTGTGCGGACTTCAAAGCTGGAGGCGAATTCGACGTAGGCGACGGCTATTGCACCGACATTGCCGCCTTGGATTGCGTCTATGACCTGCCGCGATGTGAATGCGGCTGCATAGCCTTCTTTCTCCAGGGTGAACTCCGAATCGTCGATGCTGCGCGAGACGTCGGTTACGAGAACGAGCGTCAGATCGACGGTGTCGGCGGCGCGCGCCGGTGGAGCGAGTGCAAGACAGGCCGCGAACAGCCAGAGAATGGAACGCATAGCCGATCTCTCCAGTAAGCGCTGCATCATGCGGCGGGGCCTCGAAACCTGCCAGGGGGAAGAGCGTTGGGAAGAGCGCTGGGGCGGTGCCTCGGCTACTGGCTGGCCCAGACGACGCGGTGCATCCAGGCGACCTCGGCCAGGTCGAAGCTATAGTTGGGGTGTGCCGGGTTCAGGCTACGCAGTTCGATGCGGCGGGCGGAGCGGCGGGCGAGCTGCTTGGTCATCACTTCGCCGCGCTGGGTTCTCACCACCACCCGATCGCCACGGCGGATCGGCGCGGCGGGCGAGACGATCACCATGTCGCCATCGCGGAACACCGGTTCCATCGAGTCACCGCTGATCTCCAGTGCATAGGCGTTGGCATCGCCGATCTCCGGCAGCGTGACCTCATCCCAGCCGCCGCCGACGGGGTAACCGCCATCGTCAAAGAACCCGTCGCTACCGGCTTGCGCGAAGCCGATCAGTGGGATGCGCCGCCCGGCACTGCGGGCGGCGCCATTGCTGGCGAGCGCGCGGGCCCCGGATACCAGCGCGGTGAAGGCCTCGAGGCTTGCACCGGTGGCGTCCAGCACCTTGGCGACACTTTCGGTGCTGGGCCACCGGGCGCGGCCGTCCGGCATGCGGCGCTTGGAGGGGTTGAAAGTGGTTGGATCCAGCCCGGAGCGCTTGGCGAGGCCCGAGGCGGATAGGCCATTCTCAGCGGCGAGCGTGTCCAATGCACGCCAGATGTCGTCATGCTTCATGCCCGTAGGTTCCGGTGGGGGTCGAGTCGGTCCGAGTGCCAGTGTCGTAGGATTCCTGGCGGATTGGAATAGGAAAATACGCTGGCCTGGCGGAAGTTTGTCCTAGCTCGGCTCACAGGTCAGCCGGATATTGCCGAAGGCATCGAGTGTGACATTCACCCCGCGCGGAACCAGGCATGTCGCGTCGTACTCCTGTACGATCAGCGGCCCGGTGCGGGCGCGCCCGGCCAGCCCCGCTCGGTCGATCACCGGCGTATCCTGCCAGCCGGTCTCCGGGAACCAGGCGCGCCGGCTTGGGGGAACACGGATGGCCGAGGGGGGGATGGTCTCCGGCAGACGGTCGCGCTCAGGTATGCCACGCGCGATGACCGACAGACCGATCAGTTCGACCGGCTCGTCCAATGGCGCGCGGAAGCCATAAGTGCGCTCGTGCTCCTCACCGAACAGTTCGGCAAGGCGCGGCAGGAAATCTCCGTCGGGCAGCCGGACTTCGATCTCGCTCGACTGTCCGACATAGCGGGCCAGAGCGGCACGGCGGAACGTGCGGCGCTCCGGCGGAAAGCCATCGCGCGCCAGCCGCTCTGCCCCGGCAGCACTGAGTGTTTCCAGGACCGCCGTGACGCGCGCCGCATCGGCTGCATCGAGACGCATGCGCAGGCTCTGGGTGGAATGATGTTCGGTGTCCGCCACCAGCAAACCGAATGCGCTGAACACTCCGGGCAGCGGTGGCACGATCACGCGGGCGATGCCGAGTTCTGCTGCGATGGCGGCGGCGAACAGCGGACCATTGCCACCGAATGCCAGCAGCGCGAACTGCCGCGGATCGCGTCCGCGTTCCACTGACACGGCACGGATCGCGCGCATCATCGACGCGGATGCCAGTCGCAGCATGCCGAATGCCGCCTCCTCCACCGATCGATGCAGCGGCTCCGCGAGCGACCGTGCAATTGCCGAACGGGCGGCGTCCACGTCAAGCTTCAGCGCACCACCGACCAGGCCAGCCGGATCAAGGTAGCCCAGAACGAGATTGCAGTCGGTGATGGTGGGCTCGGTACCGCCGCGCCCGTAGCATACGGGTCCCGGATCGGCCCCCGCGCTGTCGGGCCCCACCTTTGGCGCGCCGCCTGCATCAAGCCGGCAGATCGAGCCACCGCCTGCACCCACCTCAGCCAGATCGATTGCCGGCAGCTTCAGCAAATAGCCAGCGCCAACCAGCAGCCGAGATCCCGCCATGACACCGGCGCCGACCTCTAGAGCCTCACTGCGCAGCACCTCGCCGTTCTCGACCAGGCCTGCCTTCGCCGTGGTGCCACCCATGTCGAACGTGATGACACGCGGCTCATCGAGCTTCGTCGCGAGTGCGGCGCCGCCGACCACGCCTGCCGCCGGACCGCTTTCGATGATGTGTGCCGGCGCGATCGCGGCGAATTCCGCCGATGCCAGCCCGCCGTTCGACTGCATCAACTGCAGTGGCGCCTGGATGTCGAGTTCACGCAGCCGCGCGACGAGCGACGTGACGTAGGCTCGCACCACCGGCTGCACGTAGGCGTTGATCACGGTGGTGCTGGTGCGCGGATATTCCTTTATCTCCGGGAGGATCTCGTGGCTGACCGAAATAGCCACGTCGGGCAGCGCCGCGCTCACCGCATCGGCCACCGCCCGCTCGTGCGCAGGGTTGGCATAGGAGTGCAGCAGGCAGATCGCCACGCTCTGCACAGCCTCTCGGCGCAACATGTCGATCGCCGCCGTAACGCTTGCTGCATCGAGCGGCGTGGCGACCGAGCCGTCCGGGCGCAGCTTCTCGGTCACCTCCAGTCGCAGTCGCCGCTCAACCAGCGCGCGCGGCTTTGTCCAATGCAGATCGTACAGCACGGGCATGCGAAGGTCGCGGATCTCCAGGATATCGCGAAAGCCCTTCGTGGTGATCAGCGCAGTGCGTGCGCCTTTGCCCTCCAGGATCGTATTGGAGCCGATCGTCGTGCCATGCAGCACGTCGGCCACCATCCCGCTGTGCGGGTCAAGCAGCGCGCGCAGACCATCGATGATTCCCTCGCCGTAGTCACGCGGCGTGGATGCGATCTTGTGCGTGATCACGCGTCCGTCTGAAGTGGTCGCGACGAGGTCGGTGAAGGTTCCGCCGATATCGATGCCGATGCGCTGAGGCATGTCCCGACCGCGTCTCCGTTTCGCTGGTCGGTTGACTATGCCGACCTACTCAGGCGCGGTCGAGCGCCATCCTGATGGACTGCGCGAGATCGCCGCGACGATACGGCTTCAGCAGCAGCGGCACGTCGGGGCGATCGGCTCCGGGTCGGTGTACATTGGCATAGCCTGACGTGACCAGCGTCTTCAGACCTCGCCGGATGACGCGGGCGCGGTTGATCAGCTCAAAGCCATTCATGCCGCCTGGCATCACGATGTCGCTGAACAACAGATCGATTGGCTCGTCGCCCTGCACGATACCGAGCGCGGAGGGCCCGTCCGCTGCGGTCAACACGTGATACCCCAGGTCGCTGATCGTGGCGACGGCGAGTTCCAGCACCTCTGCGTTGTCCTCGACAACAAGCACCGTCTCGTGCCCGGTGGGCGTTACGTCCGACGTCCTGTCCTGGACATCTCCAGTGTGCGAAAGTCGTTCGCAACGCGGCAGATAGAGCCGGAACGTGGTGCCGACGCCGGGGCAACTGTCAATCACCACGTGGCCGCCCGATTGCTTGATGAACCCATAGACCTGGCTGAGACCGAGGCCCGTGCCCTTGCCGACTTCCTTCGTGGTAAAGAACGGCTCGAAAACGTGCGCCGCGACATCAGGATCCATGCCTGTGCCGGTATCAGTGACGCGAACCAGCACGTAAGCGCCCGCAGTCAGATCGGGTGACCGTCGCGCCTCTGCGGCGCAGATCACAACGTTGCTCGTTGTGATTTCCAGCCGCCCTCCCAGTGGCATGGCGTCGCGGGCGTTAACGACAAGATTGAGGACCGCAGCCTCGAACTGCGATGCATCGATCCGGCAGGACCACAGGTCCGGCCCGAAGTTCAGGTCAAGCACATTCGTCTCACCCAATGCCCGCCGAAGGAACGGCTCGCACGCGACCAGCACCTCATCGAGAGTGACGACATCCAGTGTGAACGTGCTGCGGCGGGCAAACGCGAGGAGCTGCTGTGTCAGTTTCGTGGCGCGTCCCGTGGCGGCTTCGGATGCCTTCAGCAGACGCATGATCTTGGCGCGCGGCAGATCGCCGCCGGTTTCGAAGGCTGTGCGGATTATCTCAACGCTGCCGACGATGACCGCGAGCAGATTGTTGAAATCGTGGGCGATGCCGCCGGTGAGCTGGCCGACCACCTCCAACTTCTGAGTATGCCACAAGACATCTTCGGTCTTGCGCCGCTCCTCGATCTCGATTTTCAGTCGTCGGTTGGCCTCGGTCAGGGCACGGGTGCGCTCCGCAATCAGCAGTTCCAGGCTTTCGTTGAGTCGGCGGAGTTCCTGCTCCGCACCACGCATTCGCAGGAGAGCCTGTGCCGTCGCAATCAATTCATCAGGCTCGATCGGTTCCACGAGAAAGCCGTCCGCCCCGCCATCCAGTGCCACCGCACGATCTTGCGAGCTCGTTACGGCGGCCGAGGTCTGCAGGATGGCTATGCCAGGATTCGTCGCCTTGATACGCCGGCTGACCTCGAATCCGTGAACGTCGGGCAGCATGACGTCAAGCAGAACGAGGTCCGGCGCAGCGAGGCAGCACTGCTCGATCGCTGCGATGCCCGACGCGGCCTCTGTGACATTGTAGCCGTGCTTGCGCAGCACATGCGCTTTGAGATAGCGACCGCCATCGTCGTCATCGACAATCAGGATGTTGGCCTTGGTGTCGCTCATACGTCGCCAACAGCCTCATTGACCCGCAGGACGCCGTTGATGGCGTCGACCAGCGTGCTCGATGCGAGAGCGGTTTTCGGCAGGATCAGCGATGCGCCATGCAGCAGAGCGCGCTCTTCCGCGGATAGAACTGTCGAGGTCACGACGATCACCGGCACCGCCGGAAGCGAGGCGTCCCGCCGCAGGTGGGCAAGAAACTCGAACCCGTCCATTCGTGGCATCCTCAGGTCGAGCAAGACCACGTCCGGACTTTGTTCGACCAGTTGAGCCAAAGCGTCCGTCCCATCATTGGCAATCCAAAGCCGATACTGAGCACGCGGCAATAGCTGCCGAACGAGGTAGTGAGTCACCTCTTCGTCATCAACCAGCAACACTTTCGTGAGCGAGTGCCGTCCCGTCACGCGGTCAAGAATGTCGATCAACCTTTCGCCATCGACAGGTTTGGCCAGATAGTCATCAGCGCCCAGGTGTTTTGCCTTGCGGGCCTCGTCGGTGGATGACGTTACGATCAGTGGTATCTCTGCACTTGCCTCCCCGTCACGTAGTTCGAGAAGCAGCCGCCAGCTCTCGTCGCCCATCAACAGGATATCGAGCAGAATAGCCTCGGGGTGTATTGACTGCATCACGCGTCGGGCAGCGCGCACCGTGCGTGCGCGTAGCGGTTGATAAATGGAGCCGGCGAGCAGACGCTCGATCGCAAGAGCATCGGCCGGATCGTCTTCAACCAGCAGCACCGGTGAACGTCCGGGCTCCAACACCCAGTCCTGATCGACATCGGCCGGCTCGTCGGCGTGATAAACTCGCGGAACCGTGACGGAGAAGGTCGAGCCGTTGCCGGGTGAACTTTCGACAGTGATGTTGCCGCCAAGCAGTTCGGCCAGCTTCTTCGCCAAGGGCAAGCCGAGGCCTGTGCCCTTCACGCGACCTTGCAGCCGATGCGCGACCTGGCCGAATTCCTGGAAGATGATGTCGATGTCCCCGGCCGCGATGCCAACGCCGGTATCCCGCACGTGCAGACTGACCGTGTCGGCCACGCGATCCGCGGTGGCCCAGACGCGCACTTCTCCCGATTCAGTGAACTTGATCGCGTTTGAGATGAAGTTGCGCAGAATCTGCGACACCTTGGCCTCGTCCGTGTCGAGCGATGGCACGTCATTTGGATCTTCGAACACCAGGGCCACGGCATCGCCGACCAGCAGTGGCCGCAACATGCCGCGCAGTGCGCCAAACAGCGACGTCACGGTGAACCGTGACGGCACCACCACGGTCTTGCCCGCTTCCACCTTGGCGAGGTCCAGCAGATCGTCGACCAACTCAGTCAGGTTCTCGGCAGCCTTTCGGATAAAGCGGACCTGTGTCTCCTGCTCCGTTGTCAGCTCGCCATCACTGCGCGTCAGCAGAAGCCTCGACAGCGCCAGGATCGAGTTGAGCGGTGTGCGAAATTCGTGACTCATGTGCGAGAGGAATTTCGATTTCAGCTCGTCCGCGCGACGCAGATGATCAGCCCGCTCATCCAGCTCGGCGTACAGCGCGACGACGCCGCGATTTGTGTCCTGCAGCTCCTGATTGAGCTGCTGGAGGTCCTCCTGGCGCGATCGCAGCTCGTCCATCTGCAGCAGAATCTGCTGATTTTGTCGGGTGATTTCCTCGATGGCATCGCCGGTTCCTCCCGCCGACAGCACATCCGTTATGCGCTTGAGAAGCGACGGGGTGATCGACGGCGCTGTCCGTGGCAGCCTCTTTCCGAGCCGCACTGTCGTGCCCTCGCCGGCCTTCGACGTAATGTCAAACGTATCCATCAGGCGCCGCGCGCCAAGCAGACCGATCCCCATCCCTGTCGCGGACTCATACGATCCCGACTGCACCGCGGCCAGATCGGCAATGCCTGGCCCTCGGTCACGCACGACAATCACGAAACTCGGCGGTGTTGTCTCGCCGGTCAGATGGAACCCGATATGGCCGCCGCCCGCATGCTCGTAGGTATTGCGCGCTATTTCCGACATCGCGGTGGTGATGCGCGTCTGATCCTGCGCATCGAAGCCGATAAGCTCGGCGAGTCGTCGCGTCCGACTGCGCACCAGCACGATGTCCGTCTCGGCGGCGATCGCGATCTGTAGCAGGCAGATGTCCATGGTATCCTCTAGGTCGCTGCCCGCATCGCGACCACCGAGGCATCGTCGCGGCCGCGCCGGTGATCACGCAGCAGCACGCCCGCTACCAGCGAGGGATGCTGAGCGGCAAGCCCCGGATAGGCGGCGAAATCCCAGCGGCTCGTCAGCCCGTCGGAATGCAGGATCAGCAACGGATTGGTGGTGAAGTCGTAGGTGAACTCACGGATGCGTGGCGCGATATGTCCCGCCGTTCCGTTGTGCGAGACCATGTGACGCGCCTTTCCAGTATCGACGAGCATGGCGCTTATATTACCCAGCCCGACAAAGCGGACGACATGTGCGGCGGTGTCGATGCGCGCAACAGCCACCGCGGCGCCGCGGCCGCTCGCAAGCGCACGGTGTACACGGTGGACGATTTCCTCGCATGCCTCATCAGCGTGCTGCAGGAACGTCTGCACCGCGATGTCGGCGGCGCGCGCCGCCTCGACACCATGGCCAGAGCCATCGACCAACATGATCGTGCGACCCCGGGCGGCGTCGCTCCACGCCCAGTTGTCGCCACACACTGGCTCGCCCGGGTAAGGCGCGAGCACTGCGCCCAGCAAAGCTCGGGTAGCTCGCGTGGGTGGTCCGGCGAAGCGGGCCATGACCGCACAGCCCTGACCGGGACGCGAGTAGATCCGCGTGGTGTCGGCAAGGCGAGCGATCGCGCCGAGCCCGGTGCCGGGACTGCCGGCAGTGGAATAGCCGTCCTGCATGCAACGGTTGGTGTCGGTCATGCCACTGCCGCGATCGAGCGCCAGCAATTCCAGTCCCGCACCGTCCGCGTCCTCATACCGGCCGGCGTGGATATGGCCGCCGTTGCCGTGCTTGAGCACGTTGGTGGCGAGTTCCGTCACGACGATTGCCACCTCGTCGATGCGCGCCTGTGCCAGCCCGGCGCGCCGTGCAACATCGCGCACCAATCGGCGAGCTTCGGCGACCTGACTGGCATCGGAGACGGCGGTGAACACGCTAAACCCATCGCGCCAGAGTGACGACCGTTCCCTGGCCGGGTGTGGATCGGACGTCGAACTCGTTGCAGAGCCGCTTCGCGCCGCTGAGCCCGAGCCCGAGGCCGGAGCCTGTCGTGTACCCATCCTTCAGCGCCATGGTAAGGTCGGCAATTCCTGGCCCCTGATCAGTGAAGGTGAGGCGTACGCCGCGGCGCTGCCCATTGCGCAGCACTTCGATACGCGCGGTGCCGCCGCCGCCATAATCGACGGTATTGCGGGCAATCTCGCTCGCCGCGGTGACGATTTTCGTCTGATCCACCAGGCTGAAGCCGGCGCCGACCGCGCGAGCCCGCACCGCCTGCCGCACCCTGACCACATCGTCGGAGGTGCGAACCGGCATCGTCTCATCCGTTTCGGTCGGCATCGTCGCGCTCGGGGCTGTCGATGGCACGCCGGATCAGCGCGAGGCCCTTGTCCACGTTGAGTGCGGTGCGCACCCCAGTAAGGCTCAAACCGAGCTCGACCAACGTGATTGCCACGGCCGGGCGCATGCCGACGACAACGGTGGTTGCGTCGAGCACGCGAGACATCGCCGCGATGTTGTTCAGCATACGGCCGATGAATGAATCGACGATCTCGAGTGCCGAGATGTCGATCATCACGCCCCGTGCACGGTCGGACACGATGCGCTCGGTCAGATCGTCCTGCAGCGCCAGTGCCAACCGGTCGTGCATATCGACCTGGATCGAGACCAGCAGACAATCGCCGATCTTGAGGATGGGAATATCACCCATCCGCTAGGCCTCCGGATCGGCGCGCTGCTTCCGGTCGGTTACGACCTTGCCGGTGCGGCGCAACGCCAGCGCGAGCGCATCGGCCATGGTCGCCTTGGACACCACATTGAGCTCCAGACCGAGATGCACGATCGTTTGGGCGATCTGCGGACGGATGCCGCTCAGTATGCAATCGGCACCCATCAGCCGCGCAGCCGAGACCGTCTTTATCAGGTGCTGTGCCACCAACGTATCGACCGTGGGCACGCCGGTGATGTCGATGATGGCGATCTCCGCACCCGAGGCGACGATGCGCTCCAGCAGGCTCTCCATGACGATCTGCGTGCGCGCACTATCGAGGGTGCCGATGAGCGGCAGCGCCAGGATGCCGTCCCACAGCGCGACCACGGGGGTAGACAGTTCCAGCAATTCCTGCTGCTGGCGGGTGATCACCTCCTCGCGGGTTCTCGCGTAGCACTCCATGGTATAGAGGCCCAAGTTGTCGATCAGGCGACTGGCGACCCAGGTCTCACTGGCGAGCCGGTCAGCGTCAGCGCCGAGCTCACGACGCAATAGCGCGAATAGCGGCTCCTTCAGGGAAAAGACAAAGACAGCGGTCTCGTTCGGGCTGAAACCCTGCAACGCGCGGTCACGGGAGATGTCCTCCAGAAGCTCGCGCATCAGATGCCATTCGGCGGCCTGAATGTCCTCGAACTGCGCGGTCCCTGTGCCGCGGCGCAGCTCTTCGAGGAAGCGACGCGCCAGCCCCGCGGTATCCGCCTTCCGGGCCGCATCGGCGAGCCTCATGTCGCGCTCGTGACAAGCAAGCCACTCGGTCAGCAACCGTTGGTGGTGCTTATCGATCAGCGACCAAACTGTGTTCCGGTCGTCGTTCATTCAGCCCTATGGTGTGCGTGATGTGGCAAAATAGCGGCGGATCGTGCGGCCGCTTGCGCCGAAAGTAAATGCCACCCGAACCTTGCGTCCGTCCGCCTGACGCCATAAGGATAGGCGCTCAGGAACGTGATGATCTTGCCCGCTGCCATGAATGCGATTGCGCTCCAGGAGGCTGACGCTGGCATGGGCCGTATCCTCGTGGTGGAGGATGACGGGACCTTCGGTGAGGCGTTGTGCCAGGTTTTGAGCCGCGCGGGATACGTGACCTCGCTGGCGACTGACTTCCAGACTGCGTTGGGAATTTTGGAAGCGGAACAGCCGCTGGACCTCCTGTTGGTAGACATCGTCATGCCGGACGGCATCAACGGGATCGCGCTGTCGCGCATGGCACGAATGCGCCGGCGGGACCTCAAGGTCATCTACATCACCGGCTACAGCATTCCCGGCGTGGAGCGGGAAGCGCTGGGACCGGTTCTGCGTAAACCTGTCGACAACCAGCAGTTGATCGAGGAAATCGCGCGGGTGCTGACGGAGAAGACCGCCTAAGCCGGGCTTTCCCAAGCCACGTCGGGCAGCCTGCCGCGCGTGATCCTGAGCTTCGTGCGCAGCGTCTCGGTTGCCGCACCGTCGATCTCCGGCGGGTCACCGTGTGCCACCACGCCGTAGTCACGCGCCGCACCCTCAATCGTCACCAGTCCGTCGCGCAGGTCCTTGGCGACGAACGCAAGGTCACGCTCGAGTGCGTCGCCCCAGCCGCCGGCGCCAGGCAGTTCATGACGGAACAACTGGCCTCGGCGCAGTGTCATCGTCAACTTCGCGTGCAGTTTCTGCTCGGTCGGCAGCCCGGGATCCAGCATGTTGCGCCCCGCCGCGCCGGGACCGCCGCCATACAAACCATACGGCCGATGCGTTTGCCGATCGGCGCGCACCTGCAGAACCCCCTCATCCGCCAGCATCCGCCAGGTCTTTCGCTGCGACATGCCGCCGCGGAACTTTCCCGCGCCGCCGGTGTCGGGTACGAATTCGTAGTCCAGCACTTCGAGCGGGTTCTCCGCCTCGATCACCTCCACAGAGAAACTCGCCATGTTGGCGAACATCGACGTGTTGCCGTCCAGCCCATCCGCCCATGGCCGGCCGCCCCAGGCGCCGGACAGGAAATCGACGTAGATGAATGGCCGCAGTGCTGCGTCGTAGCCGCCGATGGTGATGCCGGTGTTGCCGCCCTCGCTCGCTGCGATCACACGCTCCGGATACAACTTCGCCAGCGCACCGAAGCAGCAGTCGACGCCGCGGAAGCCCGTCAGTCCGCGCGCGGCACACGCCGCAGGCAGCTTGCCATGCGTGATCGTGCCGGGCGGTGCGATCACCTTGATCGGACGGAACACGCCGTCATTGTTCGGCATGTTGATCGACAGCACAGATTTCACCGCGGTGAAGCTCATCGCGGCGGTGTAGCTCCAGGTGTTGTTGATCGCGCCCTTCACCTGTGGTGCGCTGCCGGTCCAGTCCACCTCCATCGCATCGCCGTGCTTGCGCACGGTGCAGACCAGAGGGATCGGCTTTCCGACATCGATCTGGTCGTCGTCGATCCAGTCGGTAAAGGTCGCCTCGCCATCCGGCAGTTCGGACAGGCAGTGCCGCGTCAACCGCTCGGAATAGTCCATCGTGGCGTTCATCAAAGTAACGACAAAGTCGGCGCCGTAGCGTGCCACCAGATCGGTCATGCCGCGCGCGGCGATCTCGCACGCAGCGAGCTGGCTGCGAATGTCTCCCAGCACGCGTCCGGGCAGACGCACGTTGCGGTCGATCATACGGAGCAAGGTGGTGTTCGGCTTGCCGCGCTCGTACAGTTTCAGCGGCGGGATGCGCAGGCCCTCGGCATAGATCTCGGTGCTGTCCGACGCATTTGAACCCGGCACGCGCCCGCCGACATCGGTGTGGTGACAGATCGTCGCGGCATAAGCGACCGGCTTGCCGTTCGCGAACAGCGGCTTGAAGATGAAGATGTCCGGCAGGTGCATACCGCCATCGTACGGGTCGTTGTTGATGAGGATGTCACCCTCGGCGATGTCGTCACCGAAATGCCGCAGCACCGCCTGAAGTGCGACCGGGATGGAACAGAGGTGCCCCGGCAAAGCAAGACCCTGAGCCGCCAACCGGCCCTTCGCGTCGCATAGCGCCGCGCTATAGTCCATGATGTTCTTCAACACCCCCGAATACGCGGTGCGGTAGATCGTCAGCACCATTTCGTCGCCGAGGGCGGCGATGGAGTTGCGGAACAGCTCTTCGGTGATGGGATCGGGGCTGGACATGCGTGGCATCGGACCACCGATGGCAACGCCTGACAACCGACGGGCCGCCCGCTCCACTCGACTTGGATGCGTCATCGCGGTAGCTGATGGCCCGGAACAATCCGGGGTAGGCTCATGCAGAAAGCTCCGCTCGATCCGCCGCCACTGCTGCGCGATGGATGCGTCGAGTTCCCGGTGCATCATGTGCGCGGCGGTACATCGACCGGCCTGGTGATCTCGGAACATTGGGCGCCGCGCGAGCAGCCCCTGCGCGAGGAGTTGCTGCGTCATCTGATGGGCCTGCCGCTCGAAGGCACGCGTGCCGGCAACAAGCAGATCACCGGGTTGGGCCGGATCGTTCCCACCGGCAACAAGGTGTTCTTTGCGCGGCTCGAGGCCGACGGGAATAAGCGACGGATCGTCAGCACTTTTGCACAGCTTGCGGCCGACAAGGCGGCGATCGACTGGAGTGTGAACTGCGGCAACATGACCGCCGCACTGCCGCTCTGGGCGCTGGATACCGGGCAAGTCGCGCCCGTGGTCGCCGGCGATGCGTTCGAGATCGACATCTTCAACACCAACACCGGCGTGACCGCCGGCTCCCGCATGAGGGTCGGGTCCGACGGTCAGATTCATCGCCGCGGAAATTCCTGGTGTAGACGGAGCGTTTCCCGGGGTGGACCTGTTCCTCGCGAACCCGGTCGGCGCCAAGACGGGACGCCTGCTGCCGACAGGTCGACCAGTGGATGACATCGCCGGTTATGCAGTCTCCTGCGTCGATGTGGCCGTGCCGATGGTGATCGCGCGCGCCTCCGACTTCGGCAGGACGGCGCATGAGACGGTGGAGGAACTGGAGGCAGATCGCGACCTGATGGCGGCGCTGCGTACAGTGTGGGTCGAGGCGGGACTGCGCATGGCGCTCAAGGGCGCGGGCGGGCGGCCTATGACAGCCGACGAACTCGCACAGAGTGAGACGATCCCGAAGGTGTGCATCGTGGGGCCGCCACAGAATGCGGGCCACATTGCGGTGCGCTACTTCACGCCGCAGACGGCACATCGGTCGATGGCGGTATCCGGCGGTTGCTGCCTCGCGGCGGCGGCGCTGATCCCCGGTTCGGTCGCACACGGGATCGCGGCGGGACTTCCATCGGTCGGTGCCGCGTTCACCGAGGTCGATGTAGGGATCGAGAACCCGGCCGGTGTGCTGGAAGCGACCATCGAGGCGAGGCTTGCGCCATCAGGTCTGGAGGTGCGGAAGGCGGCGTATCGACGCAGTACCCAGATCCTGCTGCGGGGACATGTGCCGCTGTACCGCGCATCCGATGCGTTGCGAGGTGTGCTGGAAGCGGCGTTCTGAGCCTTCTGTCAGGCCAAACCGGCGACGGCCAACACCGTTGCAAGGCCGGCAGCCATGCCACGAATGGACGGCTCCGGTGTCACGTCGATCCATTCCTCGAGTGAGTGCGCTCGACCGCCTGTGCCGCCGGAGCCGATCTTGATCGCGGGGATGCCGAGGCTCATCGGAATGTTCGCGTCGGTCGAGGAGGTTTCAAACCTCGGCTGAAACCCATGCGCGCTGATCGCCGCGTGCGCGAGGCGGACCAGGTCGCTGGTCTCGTCAGTACGGCCGGCCGGGCGGTCGCCGATCTTGGCAATGTCCGTCGTCACTGCTCCGTTCCGCGTCGAGCGTGCCGTGTTCTCGGCCGCGACCGACTTTGCCACCAGATTGAGGAAGGTCGCCTCCAGCCGGGCCAGTTCGACGGGTGACTCCGATCGCAGATCGAAATCCGTCCACACGTGGTTGGGGATCGAGTTGATCGACGTTCCGCCGCCGGTGACCGAGGCGCTGTAGGTGGTCTTGGGGCTGGCAGGCACCGTGACGCGTCCAAGCCGGGCGATCGCGTCGGCCATGGCGAACATCGGGTTCACCAGGCCGAACGCGCCGTAGCTGTGGCCGCCGGGGCCCCTGAAGGTGACGCGATAGCGCTTCGAGCCGACGGCGCCGGTGGCGATATGGGAAATGTCCGGACTGTCCACCGTGATGAAGGCGCTGATGCGGTCCTTGTAGGGGCCGTTCTGGAACAGGTGCCGCATGCCGCGCAGATCGCCTGGCCCCTCCTCGCCGACATCGGCGACGATCAGCAGGCCGGCGCGGGTGCGCACAGCGGCGGCATCCATCGCGCGAAGCCAGGCGAGCAGCACCGCCAGCGACCGCGTGTCGTCCCCCACGCCCGGGGCATACAGCTTCGCGCCGTCCCGCCGCACGGTCACGTCGGTGCCGGCCGGGAACACGGTGTCCAGGTGGGCAGCAACACAGATCAGTGGGGCATTGCCCACTCCCGGGCGCATTCCGGTGACATTTCCTTCGGCGTCGATTTCCAGGTTCTGGAGACCATGTATCTTGGCCATCGCAAGGAAAGCGCGGGCGCGGGTCTCCTCCTCGAACGGCGGAGCAGCGATCTGGGTCAGCGTGACGATGTCCTCAACCGTCCGGTCGTGCTCGGCGGTGAGGGTAGCGACGGCCTTGCGATAGGTCTCGCTCGCCATGACCTCGTGGATAATCGACATGGCCCGAGCGGTCATGGCATTGGTTCCCTTCGGCAAGCGCCGGTATTGGCCGAGGCCGGCGCCGCCTGCAAGAGAGGCAACCCGCATGGATCTGGTCAGCCGACTGCAACGGGATCTGCCGCCGCTGCCGCGGTGGATGGGGATCACCATCACCGTAGCCGAACCTGACCGGGTGGTCGCCGAAATTACGGTGCGCGAGGAACTGTGTACATCCGGCGACATCATGCATGGCGGCGCGATCATGGCGTTCGCCGACACGGTCGGCGCGCTTGGGACAGTCGTGAACCTGCGCGAAGGGCAGGGGACCACGACGGTGGAGAGCAAGACGAATTTCTTCGCCGGGTCGTCGGTCGGGACGCGACTGATAGCAGAGGCGACCCCACTGCATCGCGGAAGGCGGACCCAGGTCTGGGAGACGCGGATCACCAATGAGCAGGGCAGGCTGGTGGCGAAGGTAACCCAGACGCAGATGGTGCTGTAGGATCGCAAGAGAGAGAGCGGGGTATTCGTCGCGGGGGTTCCCCACGAGGCGCGTGGGCGATCTTTCCTTTCGGCCTGCCGAAGGCTAGCGTTCACCAATAATGCGATGGAGGGAATGATGAAGGCAGCCGTTTTCCACGAGCCGAACCAGCCGCTCACCATCGAGAACGTGGAGCATGCGCCGTTGAAGCGCCGCGAGGTGCTGGTGCGCACGGCCTATGCCGGCCTCTGTCATTCTGACCTGCATTTCATCGAGGGCCTGTATCCGTTCCCCACCCCTTGCGTGCTGGGTCACGAGGCGGCCGGCGTGATCGAGGCAGTCGGCGATGACGTCACCTACGTCAAGCCGGGTGATCACGTAATCACCTGTCTGTCCGTGTTCTGCGGCGAATGCCCGCAATGCATGACCGGTCATCCCAACCTCTGTGAGAACACCGAGGTCAAGCTGCTGCCGGGTGCCGCGCGTCGTCTGACGTGGAAAGGCGAAGTGCTGAACCAGGCAATGAACCTCTCGGCTTTCGCCGAATTCATGCTGGTGCACGAGCACGCCGTGGTGAAAGTGCGCGATGACGTACCGCTGGACCGCTGCGCGCTGGTGGGCTGCGGCGTGATGACCGGGGTCGGCGCGGTGTTCCATGCCGCGAAGGTTGAGCCTGGCTCTACAGTCGCGGTGATCGGCTGTGGCGGCATCGGGCTGTCCGCAGTGAACGGTGCTGCGATGGCGGGTGCCTCGCGCATCATCGCGATCGACACCGTGGCATCGAAGCTGGATGTCGCGCGGCAGATGGGCGCCACCGACACGATCAACGCGTCGAATGCCGATCCGGTGGAGATGGTGAAGGACATGACGGGCGGCGGTGTGCCGTATTCTTTCGAGGCGATCGGCACCAAGACCACAGCCGAGCAGTCATTCGCGATGTTGCGGCCGGGCGGCACGGCGACGATCATCGGCATGATCCCGCTGGGTACCAAGATCGAGCTGCACGGAGCCGATTTCCTGCGTGACCGCAAAATCCAGGGAACCTCGATGGGCGGCAACCAATTCCGTGTCGATATGCCGCGGCTGCTGGAGCTGTATGTGCAGGGCAAACTGAAGCTGGATCACATGATTTCCGGCCACATCAAGCTGGGCGAGATCAACGAGGGCTTCGCGCGGATGAAGCAGGGCACTCTAGTGCGACAGTTGATCGATTTCTCAGTTGGGTGAGTCCCACTCGCTTGCCCACCCCAATAGTGGGCAAGTTTGTGGTTGACGCCTGAGCCGTCGCGTCGCTGACTTCCCGGTGAGACGTTCCGGGAGGTCGTCCTATGAGCGAAACGCTCCTGCGAGACATCGCCGAGTTCTGCCGTGGCGCCCGCATGGCGGAATCCACGTTCGGCCGGCTGGCGGTGAACGACGGCAAGCTGGTCGGCCGGCTGCGGCTCGGCGGCCGCGTCACCACCGATACGGTGGATCGCGTGCGCGCCTTCATCGCCCGCGAGCCGCATCGCGTCGTGAACGGAGCGCCCGCCCCCTTCCCACGGCCCACACCCGAGGCCACTGGCACTGCCCACAACTTCCGCTTCTACGACAACCGGCAGAAGTACCTCCTGTTCGTCACTACCTGCGGCGAGAAGTGGGTCATCGCCCAACGCGTCGGCATGGAGCTGGGCAACATCCATCCGCGTCCACCGTCGCTGAGGCTGTTCGACGCCGGCATGGGTGACGGCACCGTGCTCGCCCGCACCATGCGGGCCATGCACAACCGCTTCCCCACCATGCCGTTCTATATCGTCGGCAAAGAGATCAGCCTCGAGGACGTGCGCCTTGTGCTGGAAAAGATGCCCGACCGCCTGTTCGAGCATCCCGCCACCGTGCTGGTGATGACCAATATGTACTATTCGGAGGCGCCGTGGCTGAAGCCGAATTCGGTCAATGCCGCCACCAGCCTCGTTTGGCACGAGCTCGCGCTGACCGGCAACACCGCGCACGAGTTCGAGACTCAGATCACT
Source organism: uncultured Alphaproteobacteria bacterium (assembly GCA_963818775.1). Taxonomy (GTDB): domain Bacteria; phylum Pseudomonadota; class Alphaproteobacteria; order Acetobacterales; family Acetobacteraceae; genus JAMXLO01. The sequence goes on from CAWFUF010000024.1 coordinate 512,463, forward strand.
GAGCTCGGGCCGTTCCTGGCTGACAACTGGCGCGCCCGCATGAGTCGCTCCTCCGGCAATCCGGTGTACGAAAAGCCAGTGGTGCTGGTGATCTACCGCGAGGACCACCGGTTCCTGCTCGATCAGGTGCGGCCGCGCCGCGGTTTTACCGACGCCGAATACGACCTCGTCATCGCATCGCAGCCCTATCGTGCCCGCGCACCGCTCGAGTTCAAGGCGCGGCGCGTGGTGGCGCCGCTGGCGCGCGCACTGGCGCCTGGCGGGAGGCTGATCGCCATCCATTCGCACGGCAACGATCCGGGGCTGGAGATTATTCAGCGCATCTGGCCTGGCGAGAATCCGTTCACCACCGATCGCCACGCTTTACTGCGCGCGACCAAGGCCGAACTCGGTAGCGCCGGGCGGGATCTGAATTTCGGCGCTTATGCCGATGCGCGCTCGCTGTTCCGCTACGACATGCACACTCTGCCAAGCGAGATCAGCGAGACGATCGGCACATCAACGTTGTTCGCCGCATGGAATGCCGCGGTCTACGTCGCGCAGATCGAGGATGAGCGGCTGTCCGAAGCGATCAGCAGCGGCGCCTATCTCGACGCCACCAAGGCAGTGCTGCAGGACCACGGCGGTCTGTGGTTCTGGGACGAGTCCTACGTAATCTCGCGCAAGCGGGATTCCGGCTGATGGACGCGATCACCCTCACTGCCAGGCAGCGCCAGCGCGCGGTGGCACTGATCCGGGATTGTTCGATTGAACTTTCGCCACGCGACGAGTTCGCCGGTGAGGCGCTGCGCACACTGCTCGCCGCCGGCACGACGGTGTTCGTCAATCATCCTTCCAGTGTGACTCACCACGATATCGTGGCTGCCTGCGCGCGGTTGCGTCGCGCGGGTTTCGTGCCCGTGCCGCATGTCGCCGCGCGTCGCCTGGCGAGCTTCACCCAGGCCAGCGACTTCCTGCAGCGCGCGGTGGGCGAGGCGGAGGTCGACCGCATTCTGCTGATCGGCGGCGATGACAGTCCTGTCGGGCCGTTCCGGGCCGGCCTCGATCTGCTGGCGACCGGCGTGTTGGAGCGACACGGCATCGCCCATGTCGCGTTCGGCGGCTATCCCGAGGGGCACCCGGCGATCGATCCGCACATGCTGGATGCAGCGCTGGAAGCCAAGGTGGCGCTCGCACGGCAGGGCGGGCTGGCCGTGTCACTGGTGACGCAGTTCGGCTTCGATGCACAGCCGATCCTGCGCTGGATCGCGGCGCAGCGCGCGCATGGCATCGACTGCCCGGTGCATGTCGGCATTGCCGGCCCCGCCAGCGTGGCGACGCTCGCGAAGTTCGCCATCCGCTGCGGCATCGGCGCGTCGCTCCGCGCTCTTGCACGCGGCCATACAGCGTTCGCGCGCATCATGGTAGAGGCCGGACCTGATGCATTGATCAGCGAACTTGTGGCCGACGCGGGCGAGGATGCGCCGATCGCGGGTCTTCACGTCTTCACCTTCGGCGGCGTACGCCGGACGGCGGAATGGATCCGCGCGGCAAGCGATGCCACCTGATCGGCAATGGAAAGCGCCAGTCGAAGCGAACGCAGCAGCCGTTTCGCGCGGACCACGTCGGCGCCTGTTGCCGTTCGTCCGAAGTGCGTCAGGCGCGCGAGGACCATCAGGCTGGTCGACGCTGAAGGACGACGGCACCGCTTAGCCGCCGCCAGCCGCCCAGCGCTAATGATGTTCCTTGTGGATGGTTCCCTTTCCGAGCACGATCAGCAACGTGCCGAGTGGGCCGCCGGGGCTTCGCGTCAGGGTGATGTCTGTTTTGTCGGGGAGACAGCCGAGGGAACTCGTGCCGCTGAATTCGTGGACCTCCATCGTCCCACCGTCCTTCGGGGTGACCGCAATCACCTCTTCATTCTTGATGGTGCTGTAGATCGCCAGCCGCTCCGTGCCGGTGAGCGTCATCGCAGCTTTCAGGACAACCCGGGCATGGGCGCCCCCGTGTTCGCAAGTCTCAGTAAAGGTAGCAACGAATGCGTTGGTCTCCGGGTCGTCCAGATCGGCTTTGCCTTTAAACATCGAATCCTCCTTGCTGCTGCCCACAGGAGTGTCAGCATTCGGAGGCCAGATCGATGAGCTGCATCACATGGCCCAGGGTTGCAATTGAGACCGCTCTTTCGGCGACGATGGGTCCTTCTCTTGCTGATCCAATCGAAGCTTTCAGCTCGAGACTGCACGCGAGGTCTGGGGCTGAATCCTTATAGTGTTGCCTGTGTCCCCAGGATAACCGTCGCCTGCGCCGACAGAACGCCGCCGTTGCCGTGCACCAGGGCGGTCTCCGCCTGCGCGACCTGGCGCGCGCCACACTCGCCACGCAACTGGCGCACTGCCTCGATCAGCAGGAACAGACCGTACATACCGGGATGGCAATAGGACAGGCCACCCCCATTGGTGTTCACGGGCAGGCTGCCTTTGGGTCCGATGCGTCCGCCACTGACGAAGCGTCCGCCTTCCCCCTTGGGGCAAAAGCCCAGGTCTTCCAGGAACAGGATCGTGTTGATGGTGAACGCGTCGTACAGCGCCAGCACGTCGATGTCCGTCTCGCGCAGACGCGCCATGCGATAGGCGGCCGCGCCCGATTCGCGTGCGCCGGTCATCGTGAGATCAGGCATCGACGAAATCGATGCGTGGGTAATCGTCTGGCCGCAGCCGAGTACATAGACCGGCGGTTTCGCCAGACCACGAGCGCGTTCGGCGGACATCATCACGATCGCACCACCACCGTCGGTGATCAGGCAGCAATCGCGCACGGTGAACGGATAGCTGATGGGTCGCGCCGACAGCACCTCGGCAACCGTGAGCGGCTTCTTCTCCCACGCGACCGGATTCAGCAGCGCCCATTCCCTGGCAGCAACAGCCACCTCGGCCAACTGCTCCCGCGTGGTGCCGAATTCATGCATGTGACGCGATGCGGCGAGGGCGTACGCTGTCGATGGCAGAAACGGTCTGAATGGTGTTTCATAGGGATTGTATTCGCGCGCCGACGCTTGGCGGCGACCGACAGTACGCTGCGTGCTGCCATAGGCGATCACTGCCACGGAACACAGACCGGCAGCGAGTGCCGCCTGTGCATGAGCCACGTGCACCTCGAACGACGAACCGCCGACGATGGTGGAGTCGGTATAGGCGGAGGGCAGGCGAAGGTACTCGCACATCGACATCGCCGACGTGCGCGCCTGCGTAGCGGCGCAGAATATGCCGTCGACGTCGCGCAGCTTCAGACCACAATCCGCGAGCGCGCGGTGGATGCCCTGCGCCATCAGATCGAGCGGGCTCATGTTGGCGGCGACCGCTCCGATATCGGACTCCGCCGCACCGACGATTGCGGCGCTGCCGCGGGTGAGGCCGTTCATGGCGTGCCCGCCGCCGGTGCGAACACGGGATACGGCGGTTCGTCGCCCTCCGCCGCATGTACGCGGAACTTCACGCGCATGCCGATGCGTACGTCGAGCGGGGCGATATCCTCGACGCAACTCATCATGCGGAAGCCCTCATCGATGTCGATCAGCGCGACGTTGTACGGATCGCCCTTCTGTGGATACACCACGGTGGTCGCGTGTACCGTGCCCATCCCCTTGCTGATGCGCCATTGCAGATTGTCGCTGCCGGTGAGGGGGCAGATGACGCGCGGATAGAACACCGCCACATTGGCATCAGGGCTGAACTGGTAGCCCAATTCGCCCTTCTCCAGGTGCTCAAGATAGACGCCCAGAGGGGAGTTCGCTGCGTTTGCCATCACACCGGCCTGTCGCCGGCCACGGTGACGCGGTGACCGGAGCGGGTATGCGGCCAGTAGTCCCACATCGCGCGATGCTGCACGCAACGATTGTCCCAGAACGCGATGGAGTTTTCCCGCCAGCGAAAACGACACTGGAACAAGGGGTCCTCGGCGATCTCCCATAGGTAGTGCAGGATCGCGTTGCTCTCATCGCGCGGAACGCCGACGATTCGCTTTGTGAAGCCGCGATTGACATAGAGCGCCTTCCTGCCGGTCACCGGATGCGTGCGGATCACCGGGTGCTCGGCGCGCGGGTAGGTGGGCTTGTCAGCGACGCCGTAGTTGGCATAGGTGCCGCGATACGCATCCTCGCCGTCGTGCATCGCGGTGAGGCCCTCCAGATACTGCTTCATCCGATCCGACAGCGCCTCATAGGCGGCATACATCGAGGCGAACAGCGTGTCACCGCCGCGCGGCGGTGACTGGCGGATATACAGGATGCTGCCCATAGGCGGCTCCACGTCGCACGACACGTCGCTGTGCCACCCCTCGCCGTTGGCACGTGGCGAGTCCTTGTCGGCATGGACGATCATCAGTTCGGGCTGCCCCGACGCGTGCGGCGCCGCAGGGTGGATGTGTAGCTTTCCAAAGCTGCGGCCGAAATCGAGGTGCTGTTCCGCGGAGATGTGTTGGTCGCGAAAGAAGATCACCAGGTTCTCCGCAAGCGCTCGATGGATCTCGTCAAAGGTCCGGTTGCCAAGGGGCTGGGAGAGATCGACGCCGCCGATCTCGGCGCCTATGATGGGCGTCAGCTTGTCCACTGTTATCGTCTCGTACGGCACCAATTCATCAGCGTTGTGCTTGTAGCGCGGTCCGTTGTTGCCACGCAGGACGCTCATGGACGGTCTCCCTCGGCAAACAGGTCGGCTCCAAGTCTAGCCGTGACCGCGGCGCCGCGCTATGGCGCCTCCCCAAGCAACCGCCGATCCGCAAACATCGTGCCCTCCATGTCAATTCAAGCTTGCCGGTTCGTCACCACCGGCAAGAAAATTCTGGGCTTCGCGATACAGCGCATAACGGCTTGTCTCGAGATGCATCAGGTGGGTGCCACGACTGATCTTCACATCGCGGCGGACAGGTGACGAAGTGAACTTGCCGAACAGCCAGGCGGCGTCGGCATCGGTGCACATGCTGTCCCACTCGCCGCGAATGATCGCCACCGGCGCGCGCACACGGGATGGATCGTAAGCGAGATCGCCTGCCCACGCGCGACCGATGTCAAACCACGGCCCGCTCGGTGTCTTCACGCTCGCTGGAGTTCGCGTCCTGCTGGCCGGGTCGCTGTCCAGGTAGCACTCGCCCCATTCGGCGAAGTGACGGCGAGACAACACCGATGGTTCGCCGGACGGCACCTCCGCAGTGAAGCGCTGCCACTGATCCTGCAGTGAAACCAGACGCCATGCAGGATAATCCTGCGCCGCGCTCTCGTTGCGGCGTGCAATGGCGCCGAACAGTACAAGGCGCTCAACAAGCTCCGGGCAGCGCGCGGCGAAGCGACCGGTGACGATCGTGCCCCAGGAATGCGCAAGGACGGAGACCCGATCTATCGCGTGATGCCGGCAGATGAAGCGTGCAGCTTGTTCCAGTTGCCCGCTCGCATCTCCAGCGCTGCACAGGGGTTGGTGGCCATCCGATGGCTCATACATGGCGGGGTACGGGTCCGAATGACCGTAGCCATGGAAATCGAAGCCCCAGACATGAAAGCCCGCGGCACAAAGCTCATCGCGCCACGAGCGGCCATCGAAGCGGTGTGCGATCGATAGCGCGGACGGAAACGTTGCACCGTGCACGTACAGTGCAACGCCCTTGGGCGAAATGCCGTCCGGCGGTGGCAGATGACGCAGGTACAGCGACAGCCCGGCGTGGCTGCTCGGAATGTGGAAATGCTCCTCGCGTGGATCGAGCAATGCTGGCATTGGCGTGCCTCCATCGGTGTTGGTCCGATATGCATCGCCGAACTCCATGAAGCCACACGCGTTGCTACGGCCGCAGCCGAAGCGTCACACGACCGCGATCGCGCTCATCTCGATCAGGTAGTCGGGATGGGTGAACTTGCTCACCTCGACCAGCGTGGAGGCCGGCGGCGGCGAGGGGAAGAACTCACGCCGCACCTTATGGATGGGTGCGAGGTTCTCCATGTTGCGCACATAGACATCGACGCGGCAGACATTGGCCAACGTGCCGCCCGCGGCCTCCACCGCGGCCTTGACGTTCTCGCACACCTGACGCGTCTGCGCCTCGATGTCGCCGATGCCGGCAATTGTGCCGTCCGGGCGCTGGGCCACCATGCCGGAGATGAACACCAGCCGACCGGTTGCTTCGACGGCGATCGCCTGCGCGAAATGTCCGCCAGGCTTCGGCGCCTTGTCGGTGGTGATAGCCTGTCTCGGCATGGTTTCCTCCTTGCTGCTCAGTGGCACTTGAACGCGTCGAACGGCTCGCGGCATGCGCGGCACCGGTGCAGCGACTTGCACGCCGTCGAGCCGAATTCGCTGATGAGTTCCGTGTCGGCGCTGCCACAATGCGGGCAGGCGGGATGCGCCTCGCCGAACAGCGCGCGACGCGACGCAGTATGTTCGGGCGGTGCGATGCCGAATGCCGCAAGCTTGCTGCGCCCAGCATCGGTCAGCCAGTCGGTCGTCCATGCAGGCGAAAGGCGGGTGAGCACGCGGGCCTTGATTCCTGCACGTGCGAGCGCCGTTTGGATATCCAGCGTGATCATGTTCATCGCTGGGCAGCCGGAGTAGGTGGGCGTGATGGTTACCTCGACCGTGTCATCGTGCACCGACACGTCGCGCAGGATGCCGAGGTCACTGATCGTCAGCACCGGGATCTCGGGATCGGTGACATTCTCCAGCGCGGCGAGAGCGCGTTCACGCAGCGCGGTAGCTTCTACCATGTGGCGCCCGGATAGCTGCGCTGGAGGAACTGCATCTCCGCCAACAGATGCCCGAGATGTTCGGTATGTCTTCCGCTGCGACCACCCGACTGCATCCAACCATCCGACGGTCGTTCCAGCGTGGCGCGCGCGAGGATGCCGTCGATGGTCGCGTTCCAGGTGTCGCGCAGCGACATTGGCCGCGCGACAATGCCGGTGTCGCCAGCCATGTCCGTGAACAGTTCGCCCGTGTAGGGCCACAGATCTGCCAGTGCGTTCTGCGCACGGCGGTGACTTTCCGCGGTGCCGTCACCGAGGCGGATCAGCCATTCAGCCGCGTGCCGCAGATGATAGGCAGTTTCCTTCTCTGCCTTCGCGGCGATGGCGGCGATCGTGCCGTCGGTTGATGTGATCGAGGCGCGCCAGAACGGATCGGTGAAGGCAGACACCAGCACCAGGCGCGCGATGCTGAATGCGAAGTCGCCGTTCGGCAGTTCCATCATGAGGCAACTCCGCCACGCCGGGGCGTCACGCAGATAGGCAAGCTGGTCCTCGGTGTGGCTCGTCAGCGTGCCGGCGTAGCTATAGAGCGAACGCGCCTGACCGATCAGATCGAGCGCGATGTTCGCCAGGGCCAGTTCTTCCTCCAGCACTGGCGCGTGACCGGTCCACTCCGACAGACGGTGTCCCAGGATCAACGCGTCGTCCGCCATGCAAAGCAACTGCAGGACAAGGGGCGTCTCCTCGACAGCGATTGAGGTCGTAGCCGCCACTCCTCAGTTCACGGGGATGCGCACCGGCATCGAGGAAATGCTGCGCAGGATGTTGGAATAGGCGCGGGTCGGCGGCTCCAGCACCTCGATCATCGGGAAGCGTTGCAGGATCTCCTCCCATAGGATCGTCAACTGCAACTCCGCCAACCGGTTGCCGACGCAGCGGTGGATGCCGAAGCCGAACGAAAGATGCTGGCGCGGCCGCGCACGGTCAATGATGAAGTCGTTGGCGTCGTCGATTGCGGCATCGTCGCGGTTGCCGGAGATGTACCACATGGCGAGCTTGTCGCCCTTGCGGATGTGCTTGCCGCCAAGTTCCGCGTCCTCCAGCGCCGTGCGCCGCATGTGGATAACCGGCGTGTGGTAGCGGATGATCTCGGGCACCATGCTGGTGACCAGCGTCGGATTGTTGATCAGCTTGCGATACTGCTCCGGGTTGGAGTGCAGCGCCCACAGACCGCCCGACATCGAGTTCCGTGTGGTGTCGTTGCCGCCGACCAGCAGCAGCAGAATGTTGCCCATGAATTCCGCCGGCCGCGAGGGCAGATCGCGTGTCGCCTCGCCGTGTGCAAGCATGGAGATCAGATCGGGCCTTGGCTCCTGCTTCGCGCGGTCATGCCAAAGGTCGACGAAGTACTCCATCGCCTGCTGCAGCACGGCGTCCCGCTTTTCGTCTGAATCGATCTCCGTGCCGGCGCGGGTATTCACCGTCGCGACATTCGACCAGTAGGTGAGCTTGCGACGCTCATCGAACGGGAAGTCGAACAGCGTGGCCAGCATCTGCGTGGTCAGCTCGATCGACACGCGGTCCACCCAGTCGAACGCCTCGCCGCGCGGCAACTCATCGAGCACGCGCTGCGTGCGCTCGCGGATGGTGCCGGAAAGCCGCTGCAGGTTGCCGGGCGCGACGACAGGCGACACCACCTTGCGCTGCTCGTCGTGCCTCGGCTGATCCATCGAGATGAAGCTGGGCCGCCGGAAGTCCATCGGCGTGTCGCGCAACACAATGCCGCCCATCATGGCGTCGGAGGAATAGACCTTCTGGTTCGTGTCGACCTGCATGATGTCGTGGTACCGGGTCACCGACCAGTACGAGCCATACATGCCGTTCTCGCACCAGTGCACCGGGTCTTCCTGGCGCAGGCGCTCGAAATATGGTTGCCAGATGTCGTCCTGATAAAGCCGCGGCTGGCTGACATCGATCTTGTCGAGTGGGAGCGACCAGGCATCTTCACGTGGATCGACGTTGACGGGCGCGTTCATTGCATTTCATCCCTGTTGGCCGAGGTGCTGCATTATTTTACAGGCTGTCCAGGTTGCGGCCTACATGTTGTCCACTTCGTCAGGCACTTCATAGAACGTCGGGTGACGGTAGATCTTCGAGCCTGTCGGCTCGAACAGCATATCCTTGTCCAACGGATCGGAGGCGGTGATTGCTGCCGACGGCACGACCCAGATGGAAAGACCCTCGCCGCGTCGCGTATAGACGTCGCGCGCCGCCTGCAATGCCAGCGTTGCGTCGGCCGCGTGCACGGATCCGACGTGCCTGTGCGCCAGCCCTGTGCGGGCGCGGATGAAGACCTCCCACAGCGGCGTGGCCTGTTCCACCATTGTCAGGCGGCTTGGCGATGCGGCTGGGCCTGCTGCTTGGCTGCGTAGGCGAGCGCTGCCTCGCGCACCCAGGCACCTGCTTCGTGTGCACCCCGCCGTGCGGCGAGGCGTTCGCGGTTGCATGGGCCATCGCCGGCGAGCACTCGCCGAAACTCGTCCCAGTCGATGGTGCCGAACTCCCAGTGCCCGGTCGCTTCATTGAAGCGCAACTGCTTGTCAGGGAAAGTCAGCCCAAGGTAGTGGCCCTGCGGCACGGTCGCATCGATGAATTTCTGCCGCAGCGAGTCGTTGGTGAAGCGCTTGATCTTCCATCGCATGGACGCATCGGAGTGCTGCGACTGAGAATCGGGCGGCCCGAACATCATCAGGCTCGGCCACCACCAGCGGTTCAGCGCATCCTGTGCCATCGCCCGCTGTTCGGCTGAGCCGCGCGCCAGCGTGGTCATGATCTCGAAGCCCTGACGCTGATGAAACAACTCCTCCTTACAGATGCGGATCATCGCCCGCGCGTACGGCCCATAGGAACAACGGCACAACGGGATCTGGTTCATGATCGCCGCGCCATCCACCAGCCAGCCGATGGCGCCGATATCCGCCCAGCTCAGCGTGGGATAGTTGAAGATCGAGGAGTATTTGGCGCGGCCGGTCAGCAACTGCTCGACCAGCTCTTCGCGCGTAACTCCCAGCGTCTCCGCCGCGGCATAGAGATAGAGCCCGTGGCCGCCCTCATCCTGCACCTTGGCCAGCAGCGCGGCCTTGCGCCGCAACGTGGGGGCGCGGGTGATCCAGTTGCCCTCCGGCAGCATGCCCACGATTTCAGAATGCGCGTGCTGGCTGATCTGGCGGACGAGCGTGCGGCGATACGCCTCCGGCATCCAGTCGTTCGGCTCGATCCGCTCCTCCGCGTCGATGCGCGCCTGGAACTGCTCAGCGGCCTCGCTGGTGTCGGCCGGACCTGTGGGAACGTTGAGTGCCTGGCTGTACATGCTCACTCCGGCCAGAAATCTGGGCTCATCGCCTCATCGTATGTGTATGGGCACTCGGTCGGGAAGGTCTTGCGTGCCAATCCGGTCTGGCGTTCCGCCTCGACCAACGCTAGCCGGTAGGCATCCCGCATCGCTTGTCCAAGTTGCGCTTTCAGGCTCGGATTGTCCCTGAGATGATCCTCCAGGCGATAACGTTGCTCCTCAATGGTGAGCCGCCAGCTGTTGCTGTGCAGCCCAGGTTGGAAGCGCCACTTTAGCAGGTGCAAGAGGAGTACGGACAAACGATTGACCAGTTCGCGCTTTTCGCTCCGCCCCATGCTCTCGATCTCTTCCGCGATGTGCTCGATATCGGCCTCCGTCAGCCTGCCAGCACGCAGCAGCGCAGCCTGCTGGTTGGCCCAGGCATAGAAGTCAAGATCGTAGAGGCTGTTCGACACCGCCGCCTCCTTACCGCGCAGCCGTGGGGGTGTTCAGCACTTTGTTATACATGGAACATATATGGCCCAGCCAGCCAGCCCCCGAAAGGCCCGCCCATGGACTTCGCCCTGACCGACCAGCAGCAGCAGATCCGGGAGGAGGTGCTGAAGATTTGCGGCCGCTTCGACGACGCCTACTGGCTGGAGCGCGACCGGACTGCGACCTTCCCGGACGCGTTCTTTGCCGCCATGGCGGAAGGCAACTGGCTCGGCATCGCCATGCCGGAGGAGTATGGCGGTGCCGGTCTCGGTATCACCGAGGCGACCCTCCTGATGCAGGCGGTGGCCGAATCGGGCGCCTGCATGTCGGGTGCCTCAGCCATCCACCTCAACATCTTCGGCCTCAACCCGGTGGTGGTGTTCGGCACCGAGGCGCAGAAACGGCGCATGCTGCCGCCCGTCGTCGCCGGCCACGACAAGGCGTGCTTCGGCGTCACGGAGCCGAACGCCGGCCTCAACACCACGCAGATCACCACCCGCGCCGAGCGCCGTGGCGACCGCTACATCATCAACGGCACCAAGATCTGGACCTCGACCGCACAGGTCGCGAGCAAGATACTGCTGCTCGCCCGCACCACACCGCTCGATCAGGTGAAGCGCCACAGCCACGGGCTGACGCTGTTCTACACCACGTTGGACCGCGCGCACGCCGAGGTGCGGCTGATCCACAAGATGGGGCGGCACGCGGTGGATTCTAACATGGTGTTCTTCGAGGACATGGAGGTCCCGGAAGAAGATCGCATCGGCGACGAAGGCGAGGGGTTTCGCACATTGCTGCACGGCCTCAATCCCGAGCGCGTGCTGGTCGCGGCGGAAGCGATCGGCATCGGCCGCGTCGCGTTGCAACGCGCGTCGCGCTATGCGCGCGAGCGCGTGGTGTTCGGCCGGCCGATTGGTCAGAACCAGGGCGTCCAGCATCCGCTGGCGAAATGCTGGGCAGAGCTGGAGGCGGCCAACCTCATGGTGATGAAGGCCGCCTGGCTGTACGACCAGGACCTGCCCTGCGGTGCCGAAGCCAATGCTGCGAAGTATCTCGCCGGTGAGGCAGGCTTCCGCGCCTGCGAGCAGGCAGTGATGACGCATGGCGGGATGGGCTATGCGCAGGAGTACCACGTCGAGCGCTACCTGCGTGAGTCGCTGATCCCGCGTATCGCGCCGGTCAGTCCGCAACTCATCCTGAGCTACCTGGCCGAACGCGTGCTCGACCTGCCGAAGTCGTATTGAAGCGCAATGACCGTGGAATTACTTGAGCTGATCGCGGATCTTGTCGAGGCCGGCGCGTGCACAGCCATCGTCGAGGTTCGCGCCGGGAGCACCCGCGGCGCCGATCGCGCCCACAACCTCGTCACCCACCTTGATGACGATTCCGCCGCCGAACAGCATCAGATGCGGCAGTTGCGTGAATAGATTGATGAAGCCCGGCGCAGTCTTCGATCGCTCGAACAGAGCGCTGGTGTCGGTCTTGAACGACGCGGCCGTGTAGGCCTTGTCGTAGGCGCTGTCGAGCGTGTGGCTGCCAGCGCGATCGCCGCGCAAGAGAGCCTGTTGCACCCCGTCCGCATCGACCAGAACTGCGGTCTCGGAATAGCCCTGCTTCGCACAGCTTGCGACGGCTTCCGCTACTGCCTGGCCGGCAAGGTCCGCGGGTATGTGGTGGGTCGGCAGTAGCCCATCGGCGCCGGCGTTGACCGGTAGCAACAACAGCGCAAGGGCCGGCAGGTATCGCGTCATCACGTAGGCTCCTTGGCGAACAGCAGGTTTCGGACGCGGCCGCCATCGACGTGCAGTCCGGTGATCCTGCCTCCGGTATCGCGCACTACGCGGCCATCGAGCCATGCACGAAAAAGTGGAGTTGGCGAGACGATCCGGACGCAGTCGCCCTCGATCGGTTCGATTCCCCATGGACCTGCGGTACGCAATGGTCCTGCGACGTGCAGGCCCATGCCGGTCTCGTCGGTGACGATGTTCCAGGTCGCCGCCATATCGGCATTGTGGTAGCGCCCGGGCAGGTCGGCTGGCGGCGCAGCGTCGGCCGAAACACGATGCAGCAGCTCGCGCATGCCCGCATCGCGCTCCACCTCCAATGTGTCTTCGGAGGTCAGCGTCATGGTAAAGTCACCGGAGCCGCGGCTGGTGGCAAGGTGCCCCTCGGCGGTGGGGATCGTGGTAAAGGCGACGCCGTGTGTGCACGCGGTCACACGGCCTACCTGGTCGATCTCCACATCGACCGTCGCGCCGGTGTCGCGGTTCAAATACCGGCCGGGTAACCCATCCGTCGCGGGCATCGGCGGCACGGCTTGAACGCCTGGCTTGCCCTCGATCATCGCATCGATCGCCTGAAACGCCAGATCGTGCGGGTCGGAGGTGGCATCATTGCTGATGCAGATCACCGCGGCATCGTGATCCGGAATGCGCACAAAGCTGGTCTTGTAGCCGGGCCATAATCCGTCGTGGCCGATCGTGCGGACGCCGCGATGCAGCTTGATGCGCAGGCCGCGTGCGTAGGTGTTTGGCCTCCCGTTGTTGAACGGCGTCATCGTCTCAAGCGCGTTTGCAAGCGAGGGTCCGCTCAGACGCGGCGAGGTGAAGTGGGCGTGCCAAAGCGCGAGGTCGGCAACAGACGAAACCAGGCCGCCCTCGCCGTGCAGCGGGAAATCGTGCTGCGCCCGCGTCCAGCCACGGCGCGCGGGGAAATAGCCGGTCGCCAGGTTCGGCACCACTTCGGTCGTGCGCTCGACGTGGCACGTCGCGTTCAAACCGAGAGGGGTGAAGATACGGCGGTCCAGGAAATCGCGGAATGTCTGCTCGCTGACCTGCTCAACGATGCGGCCGAGCAACATGAAATTGGAGTTGCTATAGAGATAGCGCGATCCAGGCACGAAGTTCAGACCGCGTTGCCGACAAACGCCATCCAGCAGATCTTGCGGCTCGCAAGGCTGGCCCAGGTCGAGCCCGCCGAGACGCATGATCTCCAGCGTGTCGCGAATGCCGGAGGTGTTGTGCATCAAGTGTGCAAGCGTGATCCGGTGACCGAGATCGGGCAGGGCAGGAAGGTAGCGCCGCACATCATCATCGATCGACAGCCGACCTTCGGCCTCCAGCAGCAGAATTGCCGTGCAGGTAAATTGCTTGCTGACCGATGCGATGCGGAACGTCGTCTGGGGGCCAATAGGAACACCGAGTTCGATGCTGGCCATGCCGGCACTCTCGTGCACGACAAGATCGCGGCCTACCACCACGCCGAGCGTCACGCCTGGCCCGTCGGACTGACGCCACGGCGCAAGCAATCGCTCGACGCGACGGCGAAGCAACAGGTGATCGAGATCGTTCATCGGCGGCATTAATGCCGCGAGCAACGGCCGGGACAAGCCCGGCCGTCGGGTAAGCTACGCTTCGATCTCCTCGCGATCGACTCCGCCGTCGCCGTCCTCGTCCGGCTTCGGCAACGCGGGCAGTGCGGCTTCGATGATCTCGAAGTCGAGCTTGCCTTCCTTCAGCGTGACCTTCACCGAGCCCCCCTTCACCAGCTTGCCGAACAGCAATTCCTCGGCCAGTGGCTTCTTGATGTGCTCCTGGATCACACGAGCCAGCGGTCGCGCGCCATACAGCTTGTCGTAGCCGCGTTCCGCCAGCCACTCCTTCGCCGCCGAAGACAGCTCGATCGTCACGTTGCGGTCGGCCAACTGCGCCTCGAGCTGCATGACGAACTTTTCGACGACCCGCCCGACGATCTCCGGCGTCAGACCGGCGAACGCGATCGTGGCATCCAGACGATTGCGGAACTCTGGCGTGAACAGGCGCTTGATCGCATCCTCGTCTTCGCCCTCGCGGCTATCGCGGCCGAAACCTATCGCCTCCTTCGCCATGTCGGACGCGCCGGCATTGGTCGTCATGATCAGCACGACATTACGGAAATCGACCGTCTTGCCGTTGTGGTCGGTCAGCTTCCCGTGGTCCATCACCTGCAGCAGGATGTTGAACAGATCCTGGTGCGCCTTCTCGATCTCGTCGAGCAGCAGCACGGCGTGTGGATGCTGGTCGATCGCGTCCGTCAGCAGGCCGCCCTGGTCGAAGCCTACATAGCCGGGCGGTGCGCCGATCAGGCGGGAAACGCTGTGCCGCTCCATGTATTCCGACATGTCGAAGCGGATCAGCTCGATGCCCATGGTTGCGGCAAGCTGACGAGCCACCTCGGTCTTGCCGACGCCGGTCGGGCCGCAGAACAGGTAGTTGCCGATCGGCTTCTCCGGCTCACGCAGGCCGGCACGGGCCAGTTTGATCGCCGCCGACAGAGCCTCGATCGCCCTGTCCTGGCCGAACACCATCGACTTCAGGTCGCGCTCCAGATTGCGCAGCGTCTCCTTGTCGTCGGCCGACACGCTCTTGGGAGGAATCCGGGCGATCTTCGCGACGATCTCCTCCACGTCGCGCAGCGTCACCGTCTTCCGCCGCTTGTGTTCGGGCAGCAGCATACGACTGGCGCCCACCTCGTCGATCACGTCGATCGCCTTGTCGGGCAGCTTGCGGTCGTTGATGTATTTCGCTGACAGTTCCACCGCCGCGCGGATTGCCTCGTCGGTGTAGCGCACCTTGTGGTGGCGCTCGTAGTTGGTCTTCAGGCCGCGCAGGATCTTGACGCTGTCTTCGAGAGTCGGCTCGTTGACATCGATCTTCTGGAAGCGGCGGACCAGAGCGCGGTCCTTCTCGAAGTAGTTGCGGAATTCCTTGTAGGTCGTGGAGCCGATGCAACGCAGGTTGCCCGACGCGAGCGCTGGCTTCAGCAGGTTCGAGGCGTCCATCGCCCCACCCGATGTCGCCCCGGCCCCGATCACTGTGTGGATCTCGTCAATGAACAGAATCGCGCCCTGCTGGTTTTCCAGCTCGGACACAACCGCCTTCAGCCGCTCCTCGAAGTCGCCGCGATAGCGCGTGCCTGCCAGCAGCGCGCCCATGTCGAGTGCATATATGGTGGACCGAGCCAGCACCTCGGGCACGTCGCCTTCCACGATCCGCTTCGCCAGACCTTCGGCGATCGCCGTCTTGCCGACGCCGGGATCGCCCACATACAGCGGGTTGTTCTTGGTGCGCCGGCACAGGATCTGGATCGTCCGCTCGATTTCCGGCTCGCGACCGATAAGCGGGTCGATCTTTCCGGCCATCGCCTTCTTGTTCAGGTTCACGCAGTAGTTCGACAGCGCGTCCTGGTTACGCCGGCTCGGCTTCTCCTCGCGCTCCTGCTCCTGATGCGCTTCCGGCTGGCTACCGGTGCCCTGAACCGGGCGCTGCGCGGACCGGCCAGGCGCCTTGGCGATGCCGTGGCTGATGAAGTTGACCGCGTCGAGCCGCGTCATGTCCTGCAACTGCAGAAAATAGACCGCGTGGCTCTCACGCTCAGAGAACAGCGCCACCAGCACGTTCGCGCCGGTTACCTCGTCACGACCGGACGACTGCACGTGGATCGCGGCACGTTGCACGACTCGCTGGAAGCCGGCGGTTGGCTTCGGATCGCCGGCCCGGTCGGTTGCCAGGCCGGCAAGGTCCTTGTCGAGAAACTCCGACAGATCGTTGCGCAGCTTGTCGAGATCGACGCCACAGGCGCGCAGTACCGTTGCCGCGTCCGTATCATCCGCCAGGCCCAAAAGCAGGTGCTCCAGCGTCGCATATTCGTGATGACGCTCGCTGGCGAGCGACAATGCGCGGTGCAGCGTCTGTTCGAGGTTTCGTGAAAGCATGGTCGTCGACGCTCCTACGCGCTGAAGTCAGTGAGCTGGACCGATCATCTCCGGCGACCCGACCGGCAGTCAACTAAGGCAAAGTCCGTACCGTCTCCGCCCTCACATGTGGTAGCTACCTTTCCGGACCCTGCAATCATTCCTTCTCGATCGTGCATTGCAGAGGATGCTGGTTTTGCCGCGCCAAATCCATGACCTGCGTCACTTTGGTCTCGGCCACCTCGTAAGTGTAGACGCCGCACACGCCGACGCCGCGGCGGTGGACGTGCAGCATGATTCTGGTGGCCTCCTCGCGCGTCTTTTGAAAAAACCGTTCCAGGACGTGCACAACGAACTCCATGGGGGTGTAATCGTCGTTCAGCATCAGAACCTTATACATCGCCGGTTTGCGCGTCTTTGGCCGCGCTCGGACCACCACCCCGGTGTTCGGGCCTTCCGTGTTGCTGTTGCCGCCGCGCCTGTCGCTCATCGTGCTTCCACGCCCATCTACCCCGACACCCCGCCAACTCCGGACGGGCCTGTCTGTTCCACAAGTCGTGGAGTCCACTCCACCGCCTGCCGAGGCACGAACCATATCGGAAGGCAGCCGTGGGTTAAAAGAGCATTGACCAGCAAAGATTAAGCGCACGTATCACAACACAAAAAAACCCTGGCGAGTGGCCAGGGTCTTTTCTGATCGATCTATCGGGCTAGCCCGCGGGGAGGAGGCCGGCAGGCCGCCCGATCAAGCATGATAGCAAGACCGATCGATTGGTTTCGGCCGATCAGCCGGCCTTGGCAAACTTCTCCATCGCCAAAGTGACCCGGGCGGTCAGCGGCGCCAGCGTCTGCTCGGTCAGCTTCATCGAAGCGTCAGTCAGCTTGCCAAACTCCGCCAGCGTCTTCTCCAGCGTCGTGCGTGCCAGGGTTGCCTGAAGATCAAACGCATCCTTCAGCGACTTTGCCGACGTGAGCGCCTTGAACGTGGACATCGTCTCGTCGAACGAGGCCTGTGCGGTCGCCGCCATCTGCTTGCCAAGATCCTGCATCCCAGATGCCCAGATCTGGCCAGACCTCACCATCGCTTCGAGGTTCCCTTGGCTGAACGCCATCAGCTCCTCAGCCGTCTTCATCGCCTTTTCCATGCCTTCCTTTACCTTTTCCTGAGTGTTCACAAATCCGACGGTGGCCCGGGTCATGTCGTCCTTCAGCCCCGACACCGTTGATTCAAAACCCTTGTTGACATCCGCCGTCTGGTCCTCAATGGCGATCGCTTCGATCACCTTGGGTCTGTTTGCCATACGCATTACCTCCTGGTGAACGGCCGCCCCGCGAGGCGTCCGCACCTTCGAGTTGGTTGCCGAACCGGTTTGCTGCAATGCAGCACAAACCCGATATAGGCCAAGGCCCAGCAGGGATCAAGCGGTTTTTGTGCACTGCACAAGAATACTTGGAGTTGTCTTAATCGGCCGTTTTAGCCGCCGCGCTTGTGCAAGGAGTCGCTTGTAACCCGTTCAATTTTTTCTCTTTTCGTGCCGATTTTGGCTGGACAGGCGCGTCGGCCCGCCCTTAGAGTTCCAATCAACCGCAGGAGGTGGGCAAGGAATGGCGGCGACAGAGCGCCCAGGACGCAAGTTTGTGACGCGTCTGTCGGCTCTCGCGTGCGTTGTTGTAGCCATCGCAACGGTGCTTCCCATCCAGGCCGCAGCGCAGATCGGCTCAGCCCGTTACAGCTCGATCGTGGTGGATGCGGCCACGGGCAACGTCCTCGAGGAGGCGAACCCGGACGCTCCGCGCCATCCGGCGAGCCTCGCCAAGCTCATGACCCTGTACGTGGTATTTGAGGCGTTGCGTGACCGTCGCATCAGCGCGGATCAGCTGGTACCGGTTTCGCCGCGTGCCGCCGCAATGGAACCCTCCAAGCTCGGCCTCGTCCCGGGAACGCGGCTGACGGTGGAGGAGGCGATCCTGGGGTTGGTCACCAAATCCGCCAACGATGCGGCGGCCGCACTTGGCGAACTGCTTGGCGGCTCCGAGGACCGATTTGCCCAGATGATGACCTTGCGTGCCCGCGCGCTAGGCATGAGCCGCACAACCTTTACCAACGCCTCGGGGCTGCCCGACCCTGACCAGTGGACCACTGCCCGCGACCTGGCAGTCCTGGCCCGGCACCTGCTGACCGACTTTCCCGGGTTCTATCCCTATTTCAGCACGCCCAGCTTCACCTTCCAGCGTCGCGTGATCTTCAATCACGATCGAATGCTGGCGTCCTATCCTGGCGCGGACGGCATGAAGACAGGTTATACCGAAGCGTCCGGGCACAATCTCGTCACCAGTGCGGTGCATAGCGGTGTGCGCCTCATCGGTGTCGTACTGGGTGCCGGTTCCAACCCCGAGCGTGACGCACACATGGCGGCACTGCTCAATCAGGGTTTCGACCAGTTGGATGTGCCACCGGAACGCCGGACGATGCTGGCGAGCAGCAGGGTGCCCAGTCTGGTCGGCACCGCGCACGCAGCGACCCTGGCGATGCAGTCCATCCGTCCGGCGGCGCATGTTCGGACGGCGACGACCGCCTTCGCGATTCAGGTAGGCAGTTTCGGCAGCGAGAGGGCGGCGCGCGAAGCGGCATCGAATGCGCGCCGTGCGGCGGATGATGGGGAGCCGCGTGTCGAGGCGGCCAGCCTGCACGGCCGGACCCTCTGGCGCGCGCAGGTCACGGGCCTGACTTCCGCTGAGGCTCAGGGCGCCTGCGCAACTCTTGCGCGGCATCGGGCCGCATGCGTGGTCCTGCGCCTCGACCCGCGCCAACTCGCCAGCAACTGACCCCGGTCAGCTACCGCGCCGGAGCTCCCGGACGCCCTGGTCGCTCGCAACCAGGGCTTGGCGGGCCATGCCGATGAACAGGCCGGTCTCAACCACCCCTACGATCTGGCCGATGGCCTGATCCAGGGCGGCGGGATCGGCAATCGTGCCAAACCTGCAATCGAGAATACGGTGGCCGCCGTCCGTGCAGAACAACTGGCCCGCCGCGTCGCGTCTTGGCTGCGGGTCGGTGCCGAGACGGCGCAGGCGGTCAGCCGTCGTCTCCCAGCCGAACGGGACGACCTCGACCGGGACCGGCACGGTCGCCCCAAGCCGCTCGACCAGCTTTCGGCCGTCCGCGACGATGACGAGGTGCTCGCTCGCTGCCGCGACGATCTTCTCGCGCAGCAAGGCGCCCCCTGCGCCCTTGATCAGATTGAGCGAGCTGATTTCAATCTCATCCGCGCCGTCGATCGTCAGGTCCAGCCGTCGATGCTCGGCGAAGCTGGTGAGCGGAATGCCGCCCTCGCGTGCCTGTGCCGCGCTGCGTTCGGAGGTGGGTATCGCGCGGATGCGCAATCCTTCACGCACGCGCCGGATCAGTGCGTCGATGGCGAAGCGGGCGGTGGAGCCGGTGCCCAGTCCCACCAGCATGCCATCCTGCACCAGAGCGGCGGCGGCCTCCGCTGCCTCGCGCTTTTGCGTGTCGCGGTCCATCAGCCGCGCACCGCGTTGAATACGCGCAGCCAGTTCCCGGAACAGACCTTTGCCACCTCCGTCTCAGACATGCCCCGATCCCGCAGGGCCGCGGCAATCTCGGCGTGGCGCGAGAAGTCGGGCATCTCGGCCTTCGCCGCGCCGGCCGGCAGGTCGGTGCCGATGCCGACGTGGTCGACGCCCACCGCGTCGATCAACCGGAACAGGTGGCGGATCATGCCGGGCAGCTTCTCCTGCCACAACACAGCGATCCAGGCGCCGATCACACCATCGGTCTCAGCCACCATCCGTGCGTACTCACGACTGATGTAGCGTGGGTGATCGCCATCCGGATGGTTCGGTTCCTTCAGGTTGGCATGAGTGCAGAGGATCGGCTTGGTCGCGGCCTTGACCACGCCTGCAACCGTCGCCTCCGAGCAGTGCGCCACGTCTACAATGATCCCGAGCTGGTTCATCCGACCGACAGCTTCGGCGCCAAACGGCGTCAGGCCGCCATGCACCGGCGGGGCGGTCTGTATGTCGCCTGTCTCGTTGACCAGGTAGTGGGTGAGTTGGACCGAACGCACGCCGCGGGCCTCGAGAGCGTCCAGCCGATCCAGATCGCCCTCCAGGAAATCGCAGCCTTCCACGGCCAGAACCAACGCCGGGTCGCTGCTGCGGATGTCCTGTGGCTCGCGGGCGATGCGCAGACCGGTGGCCTCGAATGTGCCAAGATACTGATCGACGCAGGCCAGGCATTCCCCAGGCTCCGGATCGCGTACCTTTTCCAGCCGTTTTGTCGTCGGGTGGCGCCGGATCATCGGCAGGTCAGCGATGGCTGAGACCACGGCGGCGGCCACCCCACTTGGCGCCATGGTCGCCAGGACGCCGAGATCGACCGGGCCGACCCGATTGGGCCGACCGGCGTGAGTGTGCATGTCGATGATCATGGGCACCCAGAATTACAATCAGTTGTCGGTGAGTAGATAGCCCGATCCGGGCCATTTGGGCCACCGGTGATGCGCGGGGCATTCCCCGGGTGCCAGGCAAGCGCCACTGGTCTACGATACTTGTTGTAGAAAAGCAGGAGGAAACATTGTGCCGGGTGCCTCTGGTAGCACTTGTCGCCATGATTGCCCTCGGCAGCATGGCGCGCGCGCAAACCCTTGAGCAGCAGCGGGAGTGGTGCGAGGACGTAAGCGATCCAGACCATGCCATCGGCGGCTGTACGGCGGTCATCCAGTCAGGCACCGGGTCGCTGGAGGTGCAGGCGGTGGCCTTTAACAATCGGGGTTACGCCTACTCCAAGAAGGGCCAATACGACCGCGCGATTGCCGATTTCGATCAGGCCATCCGGCTTGATCCGGAGATAGTGCTGGCGTTCATCAATCGCGGGGATGCCTATGCCGCGATCGGCCAATACAGCCGTGCGGTTAGCGATCTCGACCAGGCCATCCGGATCGATCCCACTTCTCCCACTGCGTTCAACGATCGTTGTTGGACCCGCGCGCTCAGCGGGGCGCTGCCCGAGGCCTTGGCCGACTGTGACGAGTCGTTGAGTTTGCGGCCGAATGCGCCGGTCACTCTCGACAGCCGCGGCTTCGTCTACCTCAAGCTCGACCGTCCGGAGCAGGCCATTGCCGACTACAACGCCGCTCTCGCACAAAGACCCACAGCGGCGAGTTCACTCTATGGCAGGGGGCTGGCCTATCTGCGGCAGCAGAACACGGCCGATGGCACGCGGGACATTGACGCCGCCAAACGGATCAACCCTGACATCGCAGCGAAATTTCAACGCTGGGGCCTGGCCGCTCCCTGAGGGTGACGGCGACTTGTGCTCCATCAGGGCAGACGGTGCTGACATAGATGGCCAAGCCAAACTCGGCCATGCGCGACCCGCGATGCCGTCCTGTCCTCACGCTGATCGGCCTTGCGCGCCGCGCCTCGGTTGCGCATGTTTCGGCACGACCGTGGTGGTGCCGCGGGAAGCCTGGAGCAAGCCACAGATGGACGGTGGGGCCGACGCACGACGCATAACCATTCACGCCCGGGAGGATTTCGTCGGGATGCGTGCCGCCGGCCGTCTGGCCGCCGAAGCGCTGGACATGATCACCGAGCATGTGCGGCCGGGCATCGCCACCGGCACGCTCGACACGCTGTGCCACGAGTTCATCATCGCGCACGACGCCGTGCCGGCGCCGCTCAACTACCGCGGCTATCCGAAGTCGATCTGCACCTCGATCAATCATGTCGTGTGCCATGGCATCCCGGGCGAGCGGAAGCTGGAGAACGGCGACGTCCTGAATATCGACGTCACCGTGATCCTGAATGGCTGGCACGGCGACTCCTCGCGCATGTATGTCGCCGGCTCGGCTTCGACGCGGGCCCGCAACCTGATGGACGTGACGTACGAGGCGATGATGCGCGGCGTCCGCGCGGTGAAGCCTGGCGTGACCCTGGGCGACATCGGCCATGTGATCCAGAACTATGTGGAAGGCCAGCGCTTCAGCGTGGTGCGGGACTTCTGCGGGCACGGCATTGGGCGCCGCTTCCACGAGCCACCGAACGTGCTGCATTTTGGCCGCCCAGGTGAGGGACCGGTCCTGCGGCCCGGCATGTTCTTCACGATTGAGCCAATGGTGAACGCCGGCCGGCCTGAGGTGAAGATACTGGACGACGGCTGGACCGCGGTGACGCGCGACCGCAGCCTGTCGGCGCAGTTCGAGCACATGATCGGGGTAACCGAGAAGGGCTGCGAGATCTTCACGCTGTCGCCGTCGGGGTTCAGCAA
This sequence comes from uncultured Alphaproteobacteria bacterium, assembly GCA_963818775.1. Taxonomy (GTDB): domain Bacteria; phylum Pseudomonadota; class Alphaproteobacteria; order Acetobacterales; family Acetobacteraceae; genus JAMXLO01. The sequence continues at coordinate 535,012 of CAWFUF010000024.1, forward strand.
GCCGCCTTACGGCACGGACTGAAGCCTGCCCCTCTGGTCCCCCGCTGGCAGGCCATCTAGGCTGGCGGTCGGAATGCCAGGAGGGACGTTATGAACGACCAGACCATGACCATGCCGAGCATGAAGGTCGCCGTGGCCAACAAGGAGAATGCGAACTACGTCGCTGGCCGCCGTGCCTTCTTCAAGTACCGCGACCTCGGCGTGACCGAGGGGACCAACGGCTTCATGCGCGCCCAGGTCACGTCGGCCGAGCAGGGGATGTCGAAGCCCACCGGCTGGCACGTCCACAAATGCCAGGCGCAGTTGGTGTATATGCTGAGCGGCTGGGTGGACCTGGTGTTCGCCGACCGCACGGTGCGCGTCAACGCCGGCGACTCGATCATGATCCCGGGCAACACGCCGCACAACGAGACCGGTACCTCGGACACGTTCGAGCTTCTCGAGGTGTCGGTTCCCGCCGACATGGGCACCGAGCCCTGCGATCCCCCGCCGGGGCATTAACCTCGGTTCAAGCTGAGTCCGTCACTCTGGGGGTGTGGCAACCACGCTTTTCACCGAAGGGGCTGACCTGTTCGATGTCACGCTGCCGGGCATGGCCGCGCGACCAGTCGGCGTCGACGGCCATCGTGGGCGCTTGCGCGAGCGTCTGCTGACCGTAGGGCCGGACGCGCTGGCTGATCACGAGATGCTGGAGATCGTACTGTTCGCCCTGCCGCGCCGCGACACCAAGCCGCTCGCCCGCGCGCTGTTATCGCGCTTCGGCAGCTTCGCGCGGGTGATCACTGCCTCGGTCCCTGACCTGCTGTCAGTTGAAGGCCTGGGCGAGGCAGGCGCGGCGGCGCTCAAATCGGTGCAGGCCGCGGCACTGCGGCTGCTGCGCGCCGAGGTAATCGAGCAGCCGGTGCTGACCAACTGGGAGCGGCTGACGGCCTACCTATGCGCGGAACTGTCGCGGGAACGCGTCGAGCAGTTCCGTGTGCTGTTCCTCGACAGCCGCAACCGATTGCTGGCAGACGAGGCGCAGCAACGCGGCACGGTGAACCACACCCCTGTCTACCCGCGCGAGGTCGCCAAGCGAGCGCTGGAGCTTCATGCCACCGCACTGATCCTGGTGCACAACCATCCGAGTGGCGATCCGACGCCTTCGCGCGACGACATAGTGATGACCGAGCAGATCAGGGTGGCCGCAGCTGCGCTGTCGATCGCTCTGCACGACCACATCATCGTGGGAAACGGGCGGTGGCTAAGTTTCCGGCGAGAGGGGCTGCTGGTCGACAAGGCCTGAAGGCCGGCGGCACGTGGATCCCTCCTGATGCCCCACGCCAGTGCCTTGCAGCGGCAGACTTCATTTTAACACGGAGAAAGTAAGGCGAGAGCCACCGAGGGCCACGGAGGTAGCGAAAGTGGCGCTTCGCGCGAAGCGCATAGACTGCTTTCTCCGTGGCCCTCCGTGGCCCTCGCCTTCCCTTCTCCGTGTTGAATCAAAGCCGTTGCCGCGCACGAAACCGTCGCACGAGGCCTCAGCGGCCGGGTCATTCTGGCCGGTCGCCGGCGAGCGTTATGCGCTGCATGATGCGGCGCTGCCCGTGGTAGTCGTTCATCGCGTAGTGCTGCACACAGCGATTGTCCCAGATCGCCAGTGAACCAGGCGTCCAGCGGAAGCGGCAGGTCAACTCCGGGCGGATCTGGTGACGGAACAGGAATTCCAGCAGCGGCGCGCTCTCCTCGACAGTCATGCCGGCGATGCTGACGGTATGCGCGCGATTGACATAGAGTGCCTTGCGTCCGGTCTCCGGATGCGTGCGCACCACGGGATGCTCGGCCTCCAGCAGCTTGCGCGCCTCTGTGCTGCCGTCGGATCGGATGCGGTCCTCGCGTGTTCTGCTTGCGTCGGCCTTGGCCGAACTGGACACGCCGCGCAGGCCGGCCAGAAGTCCGCGTAGTTTCTCGGACAGCGTCTCGCAGGCGAGGTATTGGTTGGCGAAAAGTGTGTCGCCGCCGGCCTCCGGCACTTCCCGCGCGACCAGCAGCGTCGCCATTGGCGGCTCCTGGAGATAGGTCGTATCTGAATGCCAGACCCCGCCGAAGTTGACAGTCTCGTGCTCCAGCTTGGCGACGTTGATGATCTCTGGAAAACCCTCGATGCCCTTGACGAACGGATATTCGATCGGCGTGCCGAAACGGCGCGCCAGCGCCAGGAAGCGTTCCGGCGGCAGATCCTGGTCACGGAAGAAGATCACGAGGTGATCGAGCAGCGCCTGGCGGATCGCGCCGATCGTGGCGTCCGGCAGCTCTGCCGCGAGATCGACGCCGCGCAGCTCAGCGCCAACCGCACCGGCGATCGGCTTGACCTCGAAGGGCACGTTACGCATGCACTGCCTCCAGATTGGCTGTCGATTGAGCCTAGTCCAGCAGGCCGATGCCGAAAATGGCGCCCAACACCGCGGTGCCACCGGTGAGCGTGCACACAGCGACCACCAGCCACAGATATGGTCCCCTCGGTCGATGCGGGTGCGGCAACGCCTTCATCGCCAGAGCAGCCAGCATCCCAAGCACGGCCGGCAGCATCAACGCGTTCATCACCTGCACGCCAATGTTGAGCGCTACCAGGTCCGGCCATAGCGCCACGATGGCTGTGGCGCTCGCGATCATCAGCAGATAACCCCCGTAGAACCATCGCACCCGCAGCGGTTGCTGCTCGAGTGTGTGGCGGTAGCCGGTCACCTCGCCGAGCCCCCAGGCGAACCCGAGCGAACAGACGATTGCCGCCACCATGCCCGCGCCGAGCACGCCAGCGCTGAACACGAACCGCCCAGGGCCGATGCCGAGATAGGGTGTAAGCGCCTCACTCATGTCGCCGACAGAATGCAGCGTGATGCCCTTGCCGCTCAGCGTGGCGGCGCAGGCGATCAGCACCGCAGCCATCACGAGCTGGGTGACCACCGCGCCGATGGCCGTGTCGCATCGTGCTGTCGCGTAATGTTCCGCCGCAAGTTTCTTGTCGGCAATGGCTGACTGCTGATAGAACAGCATCCATGGCATCACCACTGAGCCAATATTGGCCGCGCTCAGATAGAGGTAGTCCCTGTCGCCAAAGGCGATGTCGAGACTGCCACTGAGCATCTCGTGCACGTTGGGCCGCGCAGCCCAGGCGACGAAGAAGAACGCCAGTTCGAACAGGCCTATCGCGATGGCCGCGCGTTCCACAGTGCGATACGAGCGGGTGATCACTACGGCGAGCAGCCCGATCGCTGCGACCGGCAGCGTAACAATGCGCGGCAGTCCGTACAGTTCACCAACGCCTGCGACGCCGGCGAATTCGGTGAGCAGCGCCCCCAGTGTGGCGATGGCAAGGCCGACGACGGACAGCCAGGCCCAGAACGGTCCGAACGTCGCGCGGATCAGTTCGCCGTAGCCCCGGCCGGTGAAGATGCCGAGACGGACAGTGAGTTCCTGCACGATGTAGAGGATCGGCATCAGCAGGAACTGCAAACCAAGGAGCCGGTAGCCCCACTGCACGCCGGACTGGCCGGCGGTGATGACGGATCCAACGTCACTGTCGGCCAGCATGACCACAAGGCCGGGGCCGAACACGGCGAGGAGGCGCGCACGTGTCCCGCCCAGCATTGATTCACCCGCCCGTTTGGCCGAGAAGACCGCTTATCTGGAGAAGGATCCCATGCACGCGCTCTTTCTGCACAACAGCCTGAGCCGCCGCAAGGAGCGCTTCGAACCGCTCGAGCCGCAGCATGTGCGGATGTACGTGTGCGGCGCAACGGTGTACGACCTGGCGCATCTCGGCAACGCGCGCACCTTCGTGGTGTACGATGTGCTCGCGCGGCTGTTGCGTCTGCTGTACCCGCGCGTGACCTATGTTCGCAACATCACCGACGTGGATGACAAGATCAATGCGCGCGCGAAGGAGAGCGGCGAGACGATCGCCTCGGTCACCGCGCGCACGACGGCGGATTTGCACGCCGACATGGCGGCACTTGGCGTGCTGCCGCCGGACGAGGAACCGCGTGCCACGCAGAATATCGTGCAGATGATCGAGATCATCGAACGGCTGATCACCGCCGGCCATGCCTATGTGGCGGAAGGCCACGTGCTGTTCTCGGTGCCGAGTTTCAAGGCGTATGGGCGTCTGTCGGGACATAGCCCGGACGAGCTGCTGGCCGGCGCGCGGATCGATGTGGCGCCGTACAAACGCGACCCCGGTGATTTCGTGCTGTGGAAGCCATCGCCGGCCGATCTGCCTGGCTGGGACAGCCCTTGGGGTCGCGGACGTCCCGGCTGGCACATCGAGTGCAGCGCGATGTCATGGCGCTACCTCGGCGAGACGTTCGACATCCACGGCGGCGGCACCGATCTGATCTTCCCGCATCACGAGAACGAGCTGGCGCAGAGCGTCTGCGCATTTCCCAGCAGCCACTTCGCGCGCTACTGGGTGCACAGCGGCATGCTGAACGTGAACGGCGAGAAGATGGCGAAGAGCGCCGGCAACTTCTTCACCATCCGCGATGTGCTCGCCATGGCGCCAGCCGAGGCGGTGCGGCTCTCGCTGATTCGCACGCAATATCGTTCGACGCCGGACTTCTCGGATGCGGCATTGGCGGAGGCGAAGCGCGAGCTCGATCAATTCTACCGCGCATTGGAGCGTTATCCGGCGATTCCGAGTGTCGATGTGCCGGCACCGGTCATGGAGGCGCTGTGCGATGATCTGAATACGCCGCTCGCGCTGTCGGCGATGCATGCGTTGGCGGACCGCGCCTTGGCGGGCGATTTCGATGCAGCCTGCGGATTGCGCGCGGCAGGGCAGGTGATGGGGCTTCTGCAGCGGGACGCGCAGGATTGGTTCAGGGGCGGCACAGATGATGCCGTCGCCATCGAGGCGGCGATCGCTGAGAGGCTGGCTGCGCGCAAGGCACGCGATTTCGCGCGCGCCGATGCCATCCGAGCCGAATGGGCGGCCAAGGGGATCGCATTCGAGGACGGGCCACAGGGCACCACCTGGCGGCGCGCGAACTGATGACGGGCCGCGATGGTGGCGCGGAGCTTGCGCCAATCGCCAACTCACCTGTCGTCATTCTGGTGCGGCCGCAACTCGCCGACAACATTGGTGCCTGCGCGCGCGCCATGGCAAACGGCGGACTGTTCCATCTGCGCCTGGTTGTCCCGCGCGACGGCTGGCCGCAGGAAAAGGCGTGGCGCAATGCGTCCGGTGCCGATCGTATCCTCGATGCGGCGACGGTGTTTGCATCGGTGCCGGATGCGGTCGCCGATCTGCATCGCGTCTTCGCCACGTGCCCGCGGCCGCGTCACATCATCAAGCCGGTGCTGACTGCGCGCGGTGCCGCCACTGAGCTGCATGAGGTCGGTGCACGCGGTCTGCGCACCGGCATACTGTTCGGACCGGAGCGCGCCGGACTCGACAACGACGACATGGCGCAGGCCGATGCGCTGGTGCGCTATCCGCTCAATCCGGCGTTCATGTCGCTCAATCTGGCGCAGGCCGTGATGGTGTTGGCCTACGAGTGGTGGACTGTCGCGGAGGCGACCCCGCCGCGTGAGCTGATGACCAACGAGACGCATGTCGCGACCAAGGGTGAGCTAGAGAACTTCCTGACCCACCTGATCGATCAGCTCGACGCGTGCGGTTTCCTGCGCAATCCGCCAAAGCGTCCGGGCATGGTGCGCAACATTCGTCACTTCTTCCAGCGCGGCGAAGTCACCGAGCAGGAACTGCGCACCCTGCATGGTATCGTGACCGAACTTGCCGTCGGCCGCCGGCAGATGGGACGACTGGAGGATGCGGATTAGTCGCCCGATCGCTAATTGCCCGACTGCGCGACGGACAACAGGCGCTGCTTCAGCGATGGATCGGCCTGAGCCATCTGGATCGCCTGTTGGTACTGCTGCACGGACAATCCCTGATCGCCGATCGCCTTCACCATTTCGTTCTTCGCCTGATCGTCCAGTGTCCCCTGCTGCTGTGGCGCCATCGATTGGGCACGCTGTGAATATTGCTGGCGGATCATCGCCACATGCCGCAGTGCCACGCCGACCTTATGCACCATGGCGTCCGACATCTGGCCCTGCTGCGACGTCACTCCGGGTGTCTGCTGTGACGTCACTCCGGGTGTCTGCTGTGCTATTGCGGGCAGCGCAGCAGACGCCATCAGCAGGGCTGCCGCAGTGGCAGCCACTCGAGACGCTTTCATTGATTTTCCCCTCGTTATGGACGAATCAGCTAGCCCGGCAGGCGACCAGGACGCGTTCCTCGAGATCAGGATCCGTCTGCGCACTGGCTATCACCTCGTTATATTCCGCCACGGTCAGGCCCTGATCACCGATGGCGCGGACCGCCGCAGTCTCCACGTGGCCGGCGAGATCCTGCCGTTCCTCCTCGGTCTGCGCTGTCGCCATGTTCTCTTCCAAGGATTGGCGCAGCTTCACAATCTCCACTACCGCCTTGCCGACCTGCGATACGACCTGATCGGATACATCGCCACTCTGCAAGGTTCCGTCGCGCCGTGGCGTGCTCGAAGTGCTCTTCGCCTTCGCCATGGATGTCTCCCTTCAGATTCCGCTCGTGCGGCGAACGCGCAACCGCGTGCCGCCCCATCGACCTCGATGGTCGCCGGAAGCTTGGGACGACCGACTCTCGATCAAGGGGGGCGCGCGATCGGTAATGTCGCTCAGCGCTTCGTGAAGTGCAGCGACTCAGCGTCCGCAGTCGATCACCACCGTGCCGATCTTGTCACCGCGCTCCACCGCCTCGTGAGCCGCCGCGGCCTCGAATAGTGGAAATCGCGCGGCAACCGACAGAATGCGCTGGCCGCTCGCGATCCAGTTAGCCATGTCGCTCTGTGCGCGCTTGCGCGCCGGGTGCGGCGTGCCGGGCAGCGACATCGGATACAGCGAGATGTTCCGCTGCATCAGCTCGCCGACCGGCAGGCGTGGTGTACGGTCGCCGTTCGAGGCGTAGATCGCGATGCTCCCGTTGGCACGCACGCAGCGCAGGGTCGCCGCGAGGTTGCCGCCGAAATCCACATCCACAACGTGATCGACGCCTTCGCCGCCAGTGATGTCGCGCGCCCGTGCGGCGACGTCCTCGTTGCGATAGTTGATCACATGGTCGGCGCCGCCGGCGCGGGCGCGTTCGGCTTTTGCCTCAGAGCTGACCGTGGCGATCACCGTGGCACCCGCCCACTTCGCAAGCTGCACCGCGTAGTGCCCGACGGCACCCGCCGCACCGGTTACCAGCAGCGTGCGGCCCTGCACCGGACCGCCAGCGAACACACAATAATACGCAGTCATTCCGGGGATGCCGAGGGTGGCGCCCTCGGCGAACGACACGTGCTCCGGCAGCGGCATCACCAGATCGACATTCAGCGCGATGAACTCCGCCGCGGTGCCCATCCAGCGGCCGTTGCGCTGGCCGTTGTATAGCCAGACGCGCCGGCCCACCCAGCTTTCCGGTACCGTCGACCCGACGCGATCGACCACGCCGGCGCCGTCGCTGCACGTGACAACGCGCGGATATTCCATCGCCGGTGCAGGCCCGCGGCGACGGCCGGCGTCGGACGGGTTCACGCCCGCGGCTTCGAGCCTCACGCGGACTTCGTAGTTGCCCGGTTCCGGCGTGGGTAGTTCGCCGCACACCAAGACTTCATTCGCCGGTCCTTGCCGGTCGTACCAGACGGCGCGCATCATCCGGGCTCCTCGATCATTGGCAATATGAGGGTGAACCAATGACCGGACAACGCAACCCTGTGCTGACGGGTCGCTGCCGGTGCGGCGCTGTGCGCTGAACGCCAAGCGACATATCGCCTGCTCGGCGAAAACCGGCAGAAGTCCTCTGATTTTCGCGGCATGTTATCTATTTCGACATATTGAGGAACAGATCATGACGCATCCAACCTGTTACCCGGCAGTTACCCAGAAGGGCAATTGGATCATGCGATGAAATTCACCGACCAGGCATTGCCGCGGATCAAGGTGCCGCGCGGTCGCACGGCGAATGGTGCGTAGCCGGCTGCCACCCCCGCCCGCCTGGCAGCCTGCACTTGTGGTGTCGTTGACTATGGCTGAACCGTGGCCTCTACCAACCGTCTACGAGATGTGCAGCGGAATCGCTGTGCCAGGACCACCGGGTTGAGCAAATTCGCCATATCCCTCGGTCAGCATGACGCCCTGACTGTTCTGCTGTAGTTGCAGATCACTGCCGCCCACAACGCGTACTGCATCTACCAAACTTCTGCCATGGTACATAGACAGCAAATCGTCACGCAGATCCGCACTCGTGACGTGCAATCCCATGAAGGCAACAAATTCCAGACCAGGGGACGGTGGCAGATCAAGCTGACCGAGGAACTCTTTCGGATGGTCAATCTGCATGGCGGTTACGGGAATCTGTGACTCGAAACCGAAAGTCAAACCCGAGCCGACGTTGCCGTTGACCTCGACCGAGCTTCCCATGCCACCGGCCCCAATTATATCGAGCGTGGCCGATCCAGTGAGATTAGAATTGAACACTGCAGTGGCATGCGAGCTGAATAGGTTGGAACCGACAAAGCGGATGGTGCCGCCAAACGTATGCAAAGACCCTTCGGTAACATGGGCAGTCGCGGCAATGTCACCCTTGAGGTATATATTAGCGGTGTTGCCCGTTACTGATAGATCGAGTGTGTCGCCTGCCAGAGCTTTGCCGCTTACATCCATGGTGCCTGACGAGATGATCAGGGTATCCCCCGGTTGCGGTGCGCCGGTAGGCGACCAGTCACTCGGATTGGATGCCTGATTGTTGCCGCCGCCTACCCACGTTCTGTTTGTCATGGAAATCCCTCTGTTTTTACGAAGAATATGCGCGGGCGGTAATTGGCCGAACTTGCGCGTGATGACATTCGCAGTACGCATCAACCGGTGACAGCCGGCTGTGAGGTAAGTCACACTTGGGCTCGAAACTCAGCTTGCCAGGGCCCTGCCATAGGAGCTGGCTGGGCATTGCTTTTGCGCGACGGCCGAGCGGGGGCGCTCAGCCAAATTGGTACATAATCGCAAGCACCGGTCCAGTCCAGTAACGAAATGGTAACCGTCCCAGGGTGTGCAACGCCTTTGGCCAAGGCCGTGCAGCTATAACGATGCGATTCAGTAACCAATGGAACAGACCAATGATTGCCCATGCCCACTCCCTGCTGGCGCGCCTTATGGTTGACCGCGAGGGCGTCACCGCCATGGAATACGGCGTGATCGCCGCTGGCATCGTCCTGGCCGTCGCCACGGCTGCCGCCACGCTGGGCTCAGACGTTTCGGCGCTTTTCGGCTCGATTGCCGGGTCGCTCTGATCCCGCAAAGCCGGCCGCTTGGCAGGACTACGCAGACAAGATCGCGTGGCCGGTACGTCGGCGCCTGTTCCGGGCAGCGTGGCCAGCCCATGCTCAGGGCAGCGATCAGATACCGGAACCGGCGAGGTTTCCGCGCCCGACGCGCTGCTGACTGCTCAGATGATCAGTACAGCACCACAGCTATGCGCCTTGTCCTGGGCGTTCTCGCGCTTACTGACGCCAGTGGTGCGCCAGCCCGTCGCGGGCGGCCTTAACCGCTGGCGCCCGGCGCTGGCGGAGCAAACCACGGCACCTGGATCCCCTGACAGTCGACTCTCGGCCCGTGGATGTTGGCAACCATCCAGCCATCCTGCCTGACCTGTCCATCAATCGTGGCCCCGCCCTGGCCTGGGCCGCCACTGACGCGCGTGCCGGCCATCTTGAAGGTCCGGTTCGCGCCAATGCTGCCGGTGACCTTGGCCATCGACTTCATGTCATCCCAGCCGATCATCCCTTCCAGCGTGTTATTGGCGCCCACCACGATGTGCCAATCCAGTGCGGGGCAGGTGCCAGTTGGCTTCGAGTGGAACACGAAGACCCTGCCCTCGGGCACCGTTTGGGCTGACGCAACACCGCATGTGGCGGCGACCGCGAGCGCGCTGGCCGCAATTAGCTTCATCGAGAACATGACGTTATCCCCCTTACTGTTGGACGCGACGGCGGTGCAACTTACGCCGATGAAGCCCGAGCAGTGTCAGAAGGACGGGCTTCCACGAGCGTGTGACCATCTTAGGAAGCGAGGCGAGAACAGGCTAAACCCTCGCACCGCGCGAACATCATGGCGCGTCTCCCGGGTCGCGGCAATGTGCGTCCGAGACCAGGGCGGTTTACCGCTGGTCGCGGTCCCGCGAAGCCGCGGCCGAAGATCGGTCCACTCCACGAGAACACCAAAGCGGCGGCATGGCGGGGGGCAAGGTCGTGCTGTATTTTTGGAACATGCCGTGCTTGGGGTGAGCACGGCGACGGGCGTATAGCGGGCGCCGATGCTGGCGTCAGGCGAAAGAATAATATCGCGCAGGCAGCACCATTGCAGGGATCCCTCTGCTGCGACGCCTGATGTTACCCAGGAACGAGAGACGAGGTTCTGATGAGCGAGCAACGGACGCCAAAAATGACCGGTGGCTGCCAATGTGGCGCGGTGCGCTATGCGTTGTACGCCAGCCCGGATCGTGTCGGCATCTGTCATTGCCGCATGTGCCAGAAGGCGGTCGGCGGACCGTTTTTCGCCTGGGCAGCGGTGAGTGACGCCGATATCGCCTGGACGCGCGGCAAGCCTGCCGTGTTCTCCAGCTCGTCTGCCGCGGATCGTGGCTTCTGCGCGCATTGCGGCACGCCACTGACTTTTCGCTACCTGAAGCGGCCCGACCATATAGACGTCACCCTTGGCAGCCTGGACGATCCCGCCGCCGTCACGCCGGCGATAGTGATGGGGACCGAGAGTCGGCTCGGTTGGTGCGCCTCGCTGCTGGGCTCCGCGCCGTCGCAGGCCACCGGTGAGGGCGGGCCGCCCGAGGACCTGTCGCGCATCACGACGTATCAGCATCCGGACCACGACACGCCGGCGGACTGGCGGCGTCCTGCGGCCTAATTGGCCAAACCTTGGCTTGACGAACCGGCGGTCAATATGTTGCTACTTTGTTCGCTTGCTGGCGCGGCCGGGTGGATGCAATCTATACGAGAAGAAATTCCGGACGCCTGAAATCAAAGGTTGTAGACGAGGAGCCTCGCATGGAAAAGAACAAGGCGTTGGATGCCGCGATGGCGCAGATCGAACGGGCCTTCGGCAAGGGCTCCATCATGCGCATGGGCTCGCGTGGCATCGACGAGCAGATCGAGGTCATCCCGTCCGGTTCGCTTGGGCTCGATCTGGCGCTGGGGATCGGCGGGCTGCCGCGTGGCCGGATCATGGAGATCTACGGCCCGGAAAGCTCCGGCAAGACCACGCTGGCCTTGCATGCCATCGCCGAGGCGCAGAAGCGCGGAGGCACCTGTGCGTTCATCGACGCGGAGCATGCGCTGGACCCAGGGTATGCCCGCAAGCTGGGTGTCGATGTGGACAATCTGCTGATCAGCCAGCCGGATGCCGGCGAGCAGGCGTTGGAGATCTGCGACACGTTGGTGCGATCGGGCGCGATCGACGTGGTGGTGATCGACAGTGTCGCCGCCCTGGTGCCGCGCGCCGAGCTGGAAGGCGAGATGGGCGACAGTCACATGGGCCTGCACGCGCGGCTGATGAGCCAGGCGCTGCGCAAGCTCACGGGCAGCGTGTCGCGCAGCAACACGACGCTGGTTTTCCTGAACCAGATTCGCATGAAGATCGGCGTGATGTTCGGCAATCCGGAGACCACCACCGGGGGCAATGCACTGAAGTTCTACGCCTCGCTGCGCATGGAGATCCGGCGGATCGGACAGATCAAGGATCGCGACGAGGTGGTGGGCAACCAGACCCGCGTGAAGGTGGTGAAGAACAAGCTGGCGCCGCCGTTCCGCCAGGTCGAGTTCGACATCATGTACGGCGAAGGAATCAGCAAGGTTGGCGAGCTGATCGACCTCGGGGTGAAGGCGGGTGTCGTGGAGAAGTCAGGCGCCTGGTTCAGCTACGACAGTCAGCGGATCGGCCAGGGGCGCGAGAACGCCAAGCAGTTCCTGCGCGATCACCACGAGGTGGCGGATGCGATCGAGCTTCGCATCCGCGAACAGTCGGGCGTCGTGGCAAATACCATGCTGGCGACCAACGACGAGACGGAGGCGGCGGAGGCGGCGGAGTGACGTTCCGTCGGGTCTCGGATGCGACCGACGGGCTGTTGCCGAACAGACCAACAGCTACGTTGAACGGCTGAACCACGAGCTTGGTGCCGTTACTGGATGCGAACGTCCGATGAAGGGGAAACTGCCCGGAAAAGGGCGACCGAATTGGCGTGGCGTCGTAGAGCTTTGCGGAGGGCCGTCGCGTCGCCCGATACCTTCGCCTTCAACAGGCCATCGGGCGGCAACACGACGACGCCGGCGGGCAAGCCAGGTCGCGAGCGCGAGCGTCAGCACACCGATCCAGATAACTGCCTGCAACCATTTTACACGCGCGATAGGCAGCATGCCTGGTTCTCAGTACCGGTTCCTAACGGCTGATCCAAGAAAACCCGAGCGGTCTGACCCGTCATGACCGATCAGATTAGGGCCGTCAGCTTACCAGCCTATGAACGGCGCCAAGCTCGCGCGCTGCCGTGCGGCACCAAATGGTCACCCTGCGCGACTACCGGCAGTGCATCCAGTCCCAAGTTCGCCCGGAGACAGGCGCTCAGGCAAACTACCTCACGCCCCGCCGTTCACATCGATTGTCGCGCAGGTGATAAAGGACGCGGCGTCGCTCGCCAGGAAATCCACCACCGCGGCGATTTCATCCGGCTCGCCGGCGCGACCGAGCGCGCTGCCTTTGGCACGTTCCTTCGCCACCTGTGGCGTGCGCGCGCCCATCGCGGTGTTGATCAGGCCTGGGGCGATGGCGTTCACCCGAATGCCATGACGCCCCAGTCGTGTGCCGAGGCTCTTCGTCAGATTGATCACAGCGGCCTTTGAGGCGCCATACTCGATGACCGTGCTGCCGCGCTGGCCGGCCGATGAGGCCGTGTTGACGATCGCGCCCGGCTGACCTGCCGTGATCAGCCGCTTCGCCACCCATTGGGATGCGAAGAACGGCACGCGCACGTTCACCGACATGGTGCCATCGAACTGTTCGGCCGGCACGTCGAGGAAGTCCTTCTCGGGGTGATAGATGCCCGCGTTGTTGAACAGGACGCGGATCAGCCCGTGATCGCGCTCGATCGCGGCGAGCGTCGCAGCCATTCGGGTGAGATCGCTCAGGTCACACTGGTAGTGCGGCCAGTTGCCGGCGCCCTCCGCGCCGACATCGATGCCGACCGCGAGATGGCCGGACTGCGCGAGGCGACGGCAGGTTGCCTGGCCAATCAGCCCGTTGCTGCCGGTAATGACTGCGACCTTTGCCATGGGTTCCTCCCTTGAGACCAGCGACAATGCCAAGCACAATCGCAACACATCGGAAGGGCGCGGACAATGCGGTGGCTGCAAGTACTGATGGCGATGGGTGTGTGGCTCGCCACCTGCCCGCTACCCGGCGCCAAATCGGTGCGGGCCGCCGAGCTGACGATCGGCCGCGCCACCGAACAGAATTCGCTCGACCCGCAATTCTCCGATCTCGGCAACGACGTCGCCACGGCGGAGAACATGTTCGAGAGCATGATCGAATTCGATTCGGGGCTGCGCATCCATCCGAGCCTGGCGGTGTCGTGGAAGCTGCTCGATCCGCTCACCTGGGAGATCAGGTTGCGCGAGGGCGTCACATTCCACGATGGCACGCCGTTCACCGGCGACGATGTCGCGTTCTCACTGAAGCGGGCGCGCGATGTGCCGAACAGCCCCGGGCCGCTCGCGAGTTTCGTGCGGTCGGTGAAGCAGACCGAAGTGGTCGATCCGCACACGCTGCACATCCACACCGACCAACCGACGCCGCTGCTGATGGACCTGGTCGGGCGCATCTTCATCGTGCCGGCGAAGCTCGGTGCAACGGTGACCAGCGAGGATTTTGCTGCTGGCCGCGCGATGATCGGCACCGGACCGTATCGCTTCAAGCAGGTGATTCCCGGCGATCGCGTGGTGGTGGAGGCGAACCCCGCCTATTGGGGCGCTAAGCCCGCGTTCGATACGGTCACGCTGAAGTTCCTCGCGAATGCCGCCGCGCGCAGTGCCGCATTGCTGTCAGGTTCGGTGGATGTGATCGAGCAGATCCCGCCGTCCGACATCTCGCTGTTCCAGAACCGGCAGGACGTTGCGCTGTATTCAGTGACCTCGACGCGGTTGATCTATCTGGCGATGGACCAGGGGCGCGACGACAGCCCCTTCATCACCGACAAGGATGGCGTGCCGTTGAAGGTGAACCCGCTGAAGGATCGCCGCGTGCGGCTGGCGCTGTCCAAAATGATAAACCGCCAGGCCATTGTCGAGCGCGTGCTGGCAGGCGCCGGCGAGGCCGCCGGACAGATCGTGCCCGAAGGCATGGGTGGCTACGATGCATCGCTGCGGCCGATGGTGTTCGACCCGGAAGCGGCGAAGAAGCTGCTGGCTGAGGCCGGCTATCCGAATGGCTTCGGCCTGACGGTGCATGGATCGAACAACCGGTTTCCCAATGATTCGCAAGTCACGCAGGCGCTTGGTCAGATGTTCTCGCGCGGCGGGCTGAAGGTGAACGGCGTCGAGGCGTTGCCATACAATGTGTATGCGCCCGGTGCGACAGCACGCAAGTACAGCCTCTTCATCTTCAGTTATGGCAGCGTCGCGAGCAGTTCGCTCAACGGGCTGTCGGGGGTGCTGGCGACGTATGACAAAGAGGCCGGCACCGGGTCGCTCAACCGCGCCCGCTACTCCAATCCGGCGTTCGATGCGCTGCTGAAGCAGGCGGCGGCGGAGTTCGACGAGGGCAGGCGCAACAAGCTGCTGGCTGATGCGACGCGGCTGGCGATGGAGGATGCGGGCATTTTGCCGATCTATTGGCAGAAGCTCTATTGGGCCGCACGCAAGGGCTTTGTCGTCGATCCCGACCGTGGCGAGTCGACATCCGCACGGTTCGTCTCGCTGGCCAAGTGACCGGGTCCGGACCTACACTGACAAGAGGTGTCCCACCAGGGAGAATACGCATGCTGTCCATCGAACCGACTGGCGCAGTACTGGGCGCGACCGTTCGTGGCATCGACGTGAAGCGGGCCGACGAGACGGAATTCGCCAGGATCCTGCTGGCTCTCGGCCAGTACGGCGTGCTGCGCTTCCCCGACCAGCAGCTCGACCTGGGTGATCTGCGCACGTTCTCGGAACGCTTCGGTGAAATTCAGGGACCGAGTGCTGCACAGGACAATTACGCACATGTCGGTACGCTGTCGAACCTGAAGGAGGGCGGCAAGTATATTGGCTCGCCAGATGCCGGCCAGGACTGGCATACTGACATGTCGTATCGCGACGTGATGGGTTTCGTGAACGTGCTGTATGGCATCCGCATCCCGCGCCGCAACGGCGTGCCGCTGGGCGGCACAGAGTTCTCCAACATGCACGCGGTGTACGAAGCGCTACCCGCTGAGCTCAAAACCCGGCTTGCCGATGCGACAGCGACGCACAACTTCGAAAAATTCTGGGAGCATATGCGGAGTGACAAGGCGAGCGAGCGCCCGCCGATGACCGAGGAACAGCGCCGCCGCCGTCCGCCTGTTGTGCATCCGCTGTTCCTGACTCATCCGATCACCGGCCGGAAGGTGCTGTACTGCAATCCGGGTTACACGATGCGCATCAACGAACTCTCGGAGCGCGACAGCGACGACATGCTGGAATACCTGTTCGAGTTCCAGTTGGAGCAGCGCTTCCGCCATACGCACACCTGGACCGAGAACGACCTTCTGGTGTGGGATCACCTCGGCACCATCCATCGCGCGATCGCCGACTACGGTCCGGACGAGATCAGGCTGATGCGCCGCTGCCAGGTGATGGCGACAAAAGTGTTCGATGCGGAATTCCTGCGCCCCGTGCGCGAACTCATGACGGAGGCTGCCTGATGCGCTGGATCAGATTCACGACGAACCGCCACACCGCGTACGGCTCGCTCAACGGCGATACCGTGAGCGAGATCAGCGGCGAACCCTGGGGCGAGCATTCAGCAACGGGCAAGACACACAAACTTGCTGACGTGAAGGTGGAAGTGCCGGTGATCCCGCGCACCTTCTACGCCGCGGGCATCAACTACGCGGCGCATATCCGCGAAATGGCGGAAAAGCGTGGCGTGCAGCCTGTATTCCCCGAGAAGGCCGACATCGGCTACCGGGCCAACAATGCGCTGATCGCGCACGGCGAGGACGTGGTGATCCCGAAGGACGCTACCGAGAAGATCAACTACGAGGGCGAACTCGTCGTGGTCATCGGCAAGCAGGTGAAGCACCTGTCGAAGGCGGATGCGATGTCCTGCGTGTTCGGCTACACGATCGGTAACGACGTGAGCGAGCGCACCTGGCAGCGCGGCGACCGCACCTTCTGGCGCGGCAAGAACGCCGACACGTTCAAGCCGATGGGGCCGTGGATCGACACCGATGTCGATATCGACGCGATGCAGACCGTGGTGCGGGTGAACGGCAAGGATAGCCTGAAGTTTAAGACCAACGACATGATCTTCGACATTCCGACCTATATCGAGGCGATGACCCGTTATCTGACGCTGTATCCGGGCGACGTGATCTGGATGGGCACCGACGGTACCTCGCCCGATCTGAAGCACGGGGATGTCGTCGAGGTGGAACTCACCGGCCTGGGGGTGCTGCGCAACCGCTTTGTACGCGAGAGCTAGTCACACATTGTCATTGCGAGTTCCACACCTGCCTGGCGGCGGACCCGCGCTGGATGAAACCGGTACTCGTCATGGCCGGCGAAGGCCGGCAATCCACGTCTTCCCTTGATGCGCGCGGCACAGTCTGCTCATCGTTTCTTGTTAGGGGCGAAGCGACACGGCAATCCGCTGCGGGACAATGATTTCTTAGCGCAACGGCACGCCAGGTGCTGACTACCCTCGTCGTCCTGCTCGCGGCCGCAACCATTGCTGTGCCGCTGACGCGCCGCGCCGGCTTTGGCAGCGTACTCGGCTATCTGCTCGCCGGCATCGCCATCGGTCCGGCCGGGTTGGGACTGATCACCGATGTCAACGCCATTGCCTCGATCGCAAGTCTCGGCGTGGTGATGCTGCTGTTCCTGATCGGCCTGGAGGTTCGGCCGCAGCGTCTGTGGATCATGCGGCGCGCTGTGTTCGGTCTCGGCACAGCGCAGGTGGCGATCACCGGCGCGGTGCTGGCGGCGCTTGCACATGCCGTCGGCGTCGCCTGGCAGGGTGCGATCGTGCTGGGCGCCGGCCTCGCGATGTCGTCGACCGCGATCGTGCTGCCGATGCTGGCCGAGCGAAATCTGCTCACCACCCGCGCCGGCCGCGACGCATTCGCGGTGCTGCTGTTCCAGGACCTTGCGTTCATCCCGCTGGTAGCCCTGGTTCCCTTGCTGGCGGGCGACAGCGTGCCCGACCACGTGCCATGGCACGATGTGGCGCGCGCGGCGCTGATCATTGCCATCATTCTGGTCGGCGGTCGTTTCCTGCTGCGTCCGTTGTTCCGTGCGATCGGCGGCGCGAAGACGCCGGAGGTGTTCACCACAGTCGCACTGCTGATCGTCGCAGGCACCGCGTTGCTCGCCACCGTCGCGGGACTGTCCCCCTCACTCGGGGCGTTCATGGCGGGCGTGCTGTTGTCGGAATCCGAGTACCGGCATGAATTGCAGGCCGACATCGAGCCGTTCGAGGGCCTGCTACTCGGCTTCTTCTTCATCTCGGTCGGCATGTCGGCCGATCTGTCGCTTGCCCATGCGCAACCGCTACTGCTGGCCGAGGCAACGGCGATGTTGCTTCTCGCCAAGGCGACGATCGCATTTGCGCTGGCACGTCTCGCCGGCGAGAACCGGCCGAACGCGCTTCGCTTCAGCCTCGCTTTGCCGCAGGCCAGCGAGTTCAGCTTCGTGCTGTTCGCGGCCGCCGTCGCCGCGGGCGCGCTGAGCGCGGCCAATGCCGCGCTTGCCACGCTGGTCACCGCCGCCTCGATGGTCGCGACGCCGATCCTGTTCGCCGGCGCAGAGGCGGTGCTGCGGCTGAAGCCCACGCCACCACCTCAATATGACACCATCGACGCAGACGACACGCCGGTGATCATCTGCGGATTCGGCCGCTTTGGTCAGATCATCGGCCGCGTGCTGCGCATGCATGGGATCGAGTTCACCGCGCTGGAGCGTGATCCAGGCCAGGTGGAAGTAGTCCGGCGGTTTGGCACGAAGGTGTATTTCGGCGACCCCACGCGGCCTGACATGCTGCGCTCGGCGGGCGCCGAACAGGCGAAGCTGCTGGTAGTGGTGCTCGACGATCCGCCAAGCGTGCTGCGCACTGTGGATATGGCGAAGCGCAACTTTCCCAATCTCGCCATCCTGGCGCGGGCGCGCAACCGCTGGTACTCACATTTGTTGATGGACCGTGACGTGGACGGGCTGGTGCGCGAGACGTTCCACTCCAGTCTGGAGCTCGCGAGACAGGCGCTGACTGTACTCGGGATTGAAGAAGTGGCCGCCGAACGCGCGGTGACGCTGTTCCGAGACCGTGACGAGAAGAATTTGCTGGAGACGCATGCGATCTATCGCGACGAAAAGCAGGTCATTCAGAGCCAGCAGGAGGCGGCTGACGAGCTTGCCAGTCTGTTCGAGGCGGATCGGGCGTAGTCTCCGGCATCACCAGCCAGAGTGCCAGTGTCGCCAGTACCCCTACGAGGGCAAGCACGGCGAATGCCGCCTGCACGCCGGCAGTATCGGCGATCCAGCCGCCGAATGTCGTGCTGATGCCGGCGCCCAGGCTCACGGCAAGACCGAGTGCGCCCATGCACAGATTGAAATGCGATGTGCCGCGTGTGATGTCCGCCGAAATAAGCGGCAACATCACGCCGAATACCGCGCCGCTGACGCCGCTTATCGCCTGTGCCGCAACCGGCAGCCATGCGCCTGGCAACACCGCGAGCAGGAGCCCGCGCAAAGGCAGCGCCGCCCAGCCCAGCAGCAATACAGGGCGCCGGCCCCGCGAGGCCGCACTGCGTCCCACCCAGGGCGAGCAAAGCGCCACGACGGCTTGCGGCACCATGATGCAGGCGGCGATGATCAAATTGGCGAAGGTGCCCGTCCGCATCGTCACAGTGGCGCCCAACAACGGCAGCATCGCAGCATTCGACATGTGGAACAGCAGTACACAGACGCCGAACGCCAGCAGTTGCCGATTGGTGAACAATCGCCGCAGCCCTGGCCAGTCGAACAGCTGGGTTGTCGTCTGTTGCCTCGCGTGCGGCCCACGCCCGATCGCGAGTAACGCCAGGAGCGCGGGTACGCACAGCGCCGCCGTCAGCAGGAACACGCTTTGGCTCGACACGTAGGTGCCCGTCACGCCCATCGCCGCAGCAGCGAGTCCGTTGCCAATTGCGGCGAAGCTCGCGTTACGCCCCAATCGCTCGCCAAGTGCTGCGTGGCCGACGAGATGCAGGCTGATCGCGGCAATCGCCGGCGTGAGCACGCAGCTTGAGAATGCGTGGAGGGCCTGTGCGACCAGGACAGGCAGGTCGCTCGGCCAGAAGGCCATCAGGAGCGCGGCGACAATGACGCCGATCAGCGCGCCGCCCGCGGCACGTCGCTTGTTGGGCGCGGCATCCACCAGTGCGCCGGCGGGGAGCTGGCTGATCAGCGCCACAATGGTGCTGAGGGTGAGGGCAAAGCCGATCTGCACCTGGGTCCATTTGTGCATCGTCAGGTAGACCGCGACGAATGGACCGAAGCCGGTCTGCACATCGGCGACGAAGAAATTCAGCAGATCGAGCGCCCGCTGACTGCGTGTCTGGGATGTGCCGTTGGGTGGCATGGATCATCGCGGCGTTTCGGGCGTCACCACGACCGGCGCCGGCTTGGTGACATCCTTGTATTCGGGCGCGGCCTTGATCTGGTCCTGCGTCAGATCGAGCGTGATCGGATGTTTCGCATCGCTCGGCGCAAAGTGCAGCGCACTCCACTCCACTGCGATCTTGCGGTTGCCGACGCCCATGAAGCCGCCGAAGTCGATCACGGCGGCCTGTGGCAGGCCTTGATCGCCGACCAGGACATCAACCAGGCGGCCGATATCCTTGCCGTCGGGATCGGCCACCTTCTGACCGAGGATGGCGAGCGCCTGGTCGGTCGGAACTTGCTGAACCTCGCCGGCCGGCGCAGCGGCGGCGGTCAGCAGCAGTGCGAAGACCGCTCGCAGGTGCCGTTGCGGCATGTGTGTGGAGGTGGGTGCGTTGCGCGACATGGTCAAGCGCCGCCGCGGGCGCGCGGCTTCAAGTTATGCTGCAGTATGCTGCAAGCGACGGGCGGCCGGACCGCTCCGCTGTGCTTCACCGATGCCAGGAGGATCCCCGTCGCGATCATCGCAATGCCGATCGCGTGGTAAAGGTAGAACGTCTCGCCAAGGAACAGCACCGCGAGGATGCTGCCGAACACCGGCATGAGGTGCCACGATTGACTTGCACGAGTTGCTCCGATCAGTTCGATCCCGCGATTGAAGAACAGATACGCGATGAACGACGGGAACACCGCGATATACACCAAGGCGAGCCACGCCGGCAGGCCGCCCCCGATGCGACCACCCTGCACGACCTCCCACAAATAGAACGGCAGGATCATCATCGAGCCGATGCCCATCATGGCGACCAGGAAGCTCATCGGATGCGCGGCGGGACGCACGCGGAACATCGCGGCATATATGCCGTAGATCACCATCGCGACCAGGATCCAGACATCGCCGCGATTGAGCGAAAGGTGCAGCAGCGTGTGGAGCGAGCCGTGCGCGGCGATGATCGCCACGCCGATCAGCGAAACCACCACGCCGGCCGATTGCCACAGCGTCGGGCGCTCGCCAAATAGCGCGAAGGCCCAGACGATGATGA
Source organism: uncultured Alphaproteobacteria bacterium (assembly GCA_963818775.1). Taxonomy (GTDB): domain Bacteria; phylum Pseudomonadota; class Alphaproteobacteria; order Acetobacterales; family Acetobacteraceae; genus JAMXLO01. Next base: position 555,983 of record CAWFUF010000024.1, read on the forward strand.
CCAGCGGCCCGGCGGACTGCAGCAGCAGCACATTGAGCGCGGTGGTACTGGTGAGGCCGATATACGACATCGTGTTGTAGGTCGCGATGCCGGTAGCGGAGAGCAGCAGCATCATGCGCCAGTGGCGGAGCAGCGTAGGGGCATCGCGTTTCAGGTAGGGCCAGGCGAAGCCGACGGCGATCAGGAACGCGCCGGTCCAGCGCCAATAGGCGAGCGCGATCGGAGGCACCATGCCGACTACGCCGCGGCCAAGCACGATGTTGCCCGCCCAGAACAGGTTGGCGAGCGCGAGGAGAGACCACGCGGAGTTCCACAAAGGCATGCGTCGGGTTCGCCCAAAGTGTTCGCCTCTCAGTACGCGCCAGCCCAGCCGTCGCGGCGTGGATCAGACCCTGCCATCTTCACGCCGTTCTCGGCGATCCGGATGGCCTGCACGCTGCACGGCGCTTCCAGCGGTCCGACACGGTTGAGCCGATGCCCGAGCCGTTCCAGCCCGGCCAGTACCTCCTCGCCGAAGCCCGGCTCGATCGTCAGCCGACCGTCGCCTTCATGCGGCCAGTTGGCGCCCTGTCCCTGTTGGACCGAGGTCCAGCGCGGCGCCTCCAGCGCGGTCTGCGGATCAGCGCCGAGATCCATCATGGCGGTTAGCACCTGCAGATTGACCTGCACCTGATTGTCAGCACCCGGCGTCCCTTCCACGGCCCACAGCTTGTTATCCTTGAACACCATCGGCGCATTCATCGTGTGGCGTACGCGCTTGCCGGGCGCGAGCCGGTTCGCGTGCCCCGGCGCGAGATGCCAATACGCCATGCGATTGTTCAGCAGGATGCCTGTGTCGCCTGCCGTCACGCCGGAGCCGAAGCCGGAATTGAGGCTCTGAATGCCCGACACCGCGTTGCCTTCGTCATCGACCACGCAGAAATACGTGGTGTCGCCAACCGCCGCTTCCGGCTCTGCCAGCGCAAGATCGCTGGCGCGCGTCATGTCGATCGACGCCGCGCATTCGTCGGCATAGGCATCGGACAGCAGACGATCGAGCGGCACGTCGCCGAACCGCGGGTCGGTGCCGTAGCGCTCGCGATCGAGGAATGCGCGCTTCTTCGCCTCCACAAGCACATGGATGCGCCGCACGGGATCGAGCGCGGTCAGGTCGAAGCGCTCGGCGATCCGCAGCATCTGCAGCATGGTGAAGCCGGTGGAATTAGGCGGCGTCTGGGTCACCCGGAAACCGCGATACGCTATGTGGATCGGATCCTGAAGCTGCGGCTGGAATGCCTCCAGATCGCGTTCATCGACCAGCACGCCGGCCTCGCGCATGCCGGCGGCGAGACGCTTGGCCAGCCTGCCGCGATAGAAGGTTTCCGCTCCGTCCTGTGCGACCTCCTCCAGCGTCCGCGCGAGGTCGGGTTGGCGGATCAGCGCGGCAAGCGGCGGCACGCCGATGTCGAGATTGGCGAGGAACACGGCGCGCGAACGTGCATCGGCGGCGAGCACCGGACGTACATCGCCCGCGAAGTGCCGGTAGTGATGAGTGATCGCGAAGCCGTCGCGCGCATGTTCGATCGCTGGGCCGCAGAGTTGCCGCCACGGCAATTTCCCGTGCGCCGTGTGCATCGCGCCGACGCCGGCGAGCAGACCGGGCGTCGAGACGCTGAGCGGGCCTCGGACCGCAATGCCCCTGGCATGGAAACGTTCTGGCGTAGCGGCGAGCGGTGCGCCGCCGGTCGCGTTGTAGCAGCGCGAGGTCGCATCACGCACGGTATAGACCTGATAGAAGCCGTCGCCGCCGAGACCGGACATGCCTGGCTCGACTACGCCGAGTGTGAGTGCAATCGCCACGGACGCGTCCACCGCATTGCCGCCGGCACGCAGCGTGTCGAGACCTGCCTGGGTCGCCAGCGGGTGATTGGCGCCAACCGCACCGTTGCGGCCCATGACCAGAACGCGGTGATTGCGGGCGGGAAGATACATGGTCGTTTCCAGTTCAGCGCAGGTGGGTCGTGAAGAACTCGGCGATGGCACGATAGACGCGGCGTCTGTCGTCCGGGCGGACGAAGCCGTGACCGGCATAGTCGAAGGTCAGGTACGCCACCTTCTTCTGGCGCCCCTGCAAAGCGGTGACGTACTGCTCGCTCTCGCCGATTGGGACACGCGGATCGCGCGTGCCATGCGCAATCAGCACCGGGGCGGTGATCCGATCGACACGATGGATCGGCGAGATGCGCTCAAATAGCGCGGCGTCGCGCTCGGGGTCGCCATATTCGGCAGCACGATGACTGCGTCGCCAGGCGCCAGTACCGGCAAGCAGCGTCACGAAGTTGGCGATGCCATAGTAGTTCACCGCAGCACGCCACAGCTCCGGATGCTCGGTGATCGCCGACATCACCATGAAGCCACCGTACGATTGCCCCATGATGCCGATGCGCTCGCTATCGATTGCCGGGTGTGCGGCGAGCCAGTGCCTGCCATGCGCGAGATCGGTCACGCTGTCGAGACGCCGCTCCACATCGTCGCTCTTCGTGTAGGTGCGGCCATAGCCGGAACTGCCTCGCACATTCGGCAGCAGAACGGCGAAACCCTGCGCGAGCAGCATCTGCATGTCCGGGCGGAAATTCGGCCGCGTCTGCCCCACGGGGCCGCCATGCACCCAAATGATCGCGGGATAGCCGTCCTCTGGCCTGGCGCTGCGCGGCAATGCGAGCCAACCCGGAATACGCGTGCCATCAAAGCTTTCCCAGGACACCAGCTCGAAATCGACGAAGCCACCGGCGTGCGGTTCGGGCTGCCATATCACGCGCGGGGCACCTTCGCGCCACAGCCAGAGCGAAGGTGGTTGCGTTGGCGCCGCTGCACTGAACACCAGGCTGACGCTGTCAGGTGACCAGGCAAGATCGGTGATGACGCCACGGGGCAAGCCGCTCACCTCGGGTCGTTCGCCATCGATCGGACCGACCCGCAGCATGGCAAAGCCGCGATCGTTCTCGATCGTCGCGAGCATCCGCCCATCGGGCGCGACTGACCACGCGTCCACGTCGCGCTCTTCGGCTGCATAGACCACCGAAGCCTCGCCGGTTTCAGGATCTAGCCGACACAGTCGCAGGAAGTTGCTGCCACCGAGATCGGTCAGCGCCAGCAGCGTACGACCATCGCTCGCCCAGCGGACACTCTGGAAATTACCCGGGGCCCAAAGTGTACGCGCTTCGCCCGATGCGATATCGAGCAGCGTCAGCGACACATCGCCGAAGCCACGATCATGCCGGAGCGCCAGCGTGGTGCCATCCGCACGAAAACCTGACACTGTGACCTGATTGCGGCCTTGGTAAACGCACTGACGAACGCCGCTCGCGACGTCCTGCACATAGACGTCGAAATGCGCCTCGTCGCGATCATTGGCGGTATAGGCGATGCGGGCGCCATCCGACGACCAGCCGCCGAAATCGTGGATCGCCGCGCGATTTGCGGTCAGCTCGCGGGGCTCCGGCGATCGTTCGTTCGGATCGATCAGCAGTAGTTGCTGGCGCTCGTCGCCACCGAAGTCGATCCCGTAGATCAGCCGGTCATCTGACGGCGAGCGCCGCAGAAGCGCGACCTTCTCGTCGTGGAAGGTGAGCTGCCGGTCGGCGCCGGTGGTGAGATCGAGCGCCCACACCTGCGGCAGGCCCGAACCGCGCAGGTGGAACAGTGTTTCTCCGTCACGGAAGAATGCGGGTGCGGCGGCAGCGCCAATGTCGACGAAGGCTTCGGGGTCGTGTGTCATGATGAATACGTAGCTCAGTTGTCAGCTCTATGAAATCCGTCGATCTGCCGGCCCCCCCCATTCAGGATACGCGAGGCGGCACAACGTACACCGAGTTCTTGGCAAGATCCCGCTGCAACCTGCGGAGCGCACTTCCTCTTAAGTTTGCCAGTCCAAACACTTGAACATGATGCGGTATGTTATCCCGCTCGACACGGAGCCCCAGCCTCCGAACCGCCCCTGCATGTATTCGTGTCACCGCCCAACCAGGCTGCCCAATCGGGCAGCCGTAGGTCAGCGGCTCCCCAGCTGCTCTGAGCGAGGATTCGACGTGAAATGAGAGGCCAGCTTCACCTCCGTCCAGAGCGAACGCCGCGGAGGGCGGCCGCAGTGCCGGCGCTCCACCATCCGGCGGATTCTGGTTCTGCTGAGGTTCGTGCCAGGGTGGAATTCGACGCAACAATCCTTCGTCATCCGGAATATCCTGATCGCTCACAATCTGCGCTGTATTTAACGCGAACTCAGCGCCCTCAGCGCGTCAAGCGCAACGCCTGTGTCAGTGCTCTCGCCTTCAAACGGCATCACTTCATGTCGCGCATCTTCGACCAGCACTATGAGCTTGTAGGGAGCCTCGAATACAATCTCGACGTCGAGCCCTTTTGCATGCCATTCCGCATATACAGCACCATCCGGCGAAGGATTGACGGTGGGCGCGGATATCCCGAGCCGTTGGAGTCCAGTGAGTTCCTTTCCTGCGAAGACGACCGTCTGCAAGTCTGGTGCAATGCCCCTTGTGCCATTCCAGCCTGCTTGCATCCCGGCTATTTGACCAAGTCTTAGACGCACTTTGATCCAGTCACTCGGGTCCACCATGCGAGTGGCCGGAAGTGGCAAGATGTCGAGCGTACCAGTCGACTGATCTGACCGGGTGGCAATAGCCGCGCGCCCCGGGTTCGTAGCTTTTAGCAATGCCGACAGTTCGATGATATCCGCTGTCTGATTCACCGTTGCCTTCCCCATCGCCCATGCATTGTGTCTGTAGTAATCGCCGTAAAGCAGTTTACTATCTCGACGTGCGCCGTGTCGAAGAACTCCAAGACTGCATTGAAGTTGTCCCCGCCAGGTCTACCTCTGACAGTTATATTTAGTGCCCACGCCTTCTGCGTAGGGCCCGTCTGTATCGGTCTGCACTCAACGAATAGTCGCCCCAATGCCCCTTGCGGCTGACGCAGCAACCTGCGCCCAAGAACCAGCTGATAATCTTCGAAGCCGTCGCTCCACTCTGGGCCCGTTTGCAGCTCCATACCGCTGAGCAACTGGTGGATGTCGCTCCACGCCGCACCTTCGGGCAGTGGGACCTTGTTGAAGTAGGTTAGATCGCATTGATTAGGAACGATATCGGGATAACCACGCCGGTGAACGAGCCGCGTGAGCGCGTCATACGCACTGACAAAGCGCCGTCTCACCTCAGGATACCGTGGATATTCACCGCCGGCCGGCCTCACTCTCCAGTTCGCAATCAACCGGTCTGGCTGGAATTGAATGACATGCTCATCGTCGCTTGAAATGAACCACGACCGTGGCAAGAGATCGGTGCGGACATTGATCCCAAATGCCGATCCAAAGTCCGGGCCGACCGTTTCAAAGGTTGGCGGCAACGGAGGAACATCCATGGATTGCGGATAATCCTCCTCGATCAGAGCGTGGAATGCTCCGATATCGACCGCCTTTAGAGGAAGAGCGGCGAACTGCATATCGGCAGCCACCTCGTCGAGTGGGGGATTTGCGTAGGACGGCAGGTTGGGGTCGTTGTCCATGTTGTCCGCAGTATCAGCCAGCACCCACTCAACATTTAAGTAACATGCAAGGACGGTTCGTCCCAAGGAGTATCTTCGAGGGATAGCCGGCTTGCTCCAGGTGACGGGGCCGCAGGCCGTACCACCCGGGGTTGGAAAGCCTGACAGGATAGGGTTTGCTCAGGCGATGCGGGGGGTTGTGTTGGCCAACGAGACCGATTGGGAGGGATGGCGCAAAGCCACCCGTACGCTGGTACTGGCCGGCGTTGCACCGGAGGAGGTACGCTGGTCGGTCCGCTCGCACGATGAGGAAGGCGATCCTCTGCAGGAGGAGACGGGCAGCTTCGGTGTTTCGCGGGCGCTGATCAATCTGGCGTCGCTGGCCATCCAGGCACGCGATCCCGAGCGGTTCGATCTGCTGTACCGACTGGTCTGGCGAACCAATGCCGGCGAAAAAGCCAATTCAGCGGGGATGCGACGCGCGCAGGGGCTCGCCTTCGCGGTGCGCGCCGAGGCACACAGGATGCGGACGTTGCTGCGCTACCTGCCGGTGCAGGGGGGCTACCTCGGTTGGTACGAACCGACGCATTTCGTACTGGAGGCAAATGCGCAGTTGATCGCCAGGCGGTTCTCCGACCTGACGTTCTCCATCGTTACGCCCGATGGCGTCGCGCACTGGGACGGGGCGGAGCTGCGTTTTTCCGCCGGAGTCGAGCGCGAAGCGGTGCCGGACGACGACGCGTTGCTGTCATGGTGGCAGGAGCATCGCGCCAACCTGCTGCGCCACGCCCGTATCGGCACCGCTGTCCCCGAGGCGGAGCAGCTCGATGAAGTGCCGCGACCGCCGGATCGGCCGCCGCTTGGTCCCGTCGTGCTGCCACTGCATCCCGATCCGCCGCTGCAGGACGCAATGCAGCAGGCGTCGGATTGCCGCCGCTGCCATCTGCATGAAGCGGCGTCACAAACGGTGTTCGGCGAGGGTCCCGCACATGCCAGGCTGCTGTTCGTCGGCGAGCAGCCGGGCGACCAGGAAGACGTGATCGGCCGCCCGTTCGTCGGTCCGGCCGGGCAGATCATGGATCGTGCCATGGAGGAGGCCGGCATCGACCGGCGCACGGTCTACATCACCAATGCGGTCAAACACTTCAAGTTCGAGCCGCGCGGCAAACGGCGCATCCACAAAACACCCGAGGCACCCGAGATCCAGGCCTGCCGCTTCTGGCTCGACGTCGAGCTTGTGCGCCTGCGGCCAAAGCTGGTGGTGGCGATGGGTGGGACCGCCGCGCGGGCGGTGCTTGGCCGCGCCGTCACCATCACTCGCGAGCGCGGCAGGCCGATCGAAATGTCGGACGGACAGACGGCATTCGTCACCGTGCACCCGTCCTACCTGCTGCGGGTGCCCGATGAGGACGCAAAGGTGCGGGAGTACCGCGCCTTCGTTGCCGATTTGCGGAAGGTGGTCGAGCTGACCGGCTAGGCCGCCGCGACCGAGGTCGGCACACCCTCGGGATCCAGCCGATAACCGCCGCCCTCGGTCACCAGCAGGCGCGCGTTCGCCGGGTCAGGTTCGATCTTCTGGCGCAGCCGGTAGATGTGCGTTTCCAACGTGTGCGTCGTGACCGCGGCGTTGTAGCCCCACACCTCGTTCAGCAGTACCTGGCGCGCGACCGCCCGCGTGCCTGCCCGGTAGAGGAACTTCAGGATCGCCGCCTCCTTCTCCGTGAGGCGGATGCGGCGGTTCTTCACCGGATCCTGCAACAGCTTGGCCGACGGTCGGAACGTGTAGGGGCCGATGGTGAAAACCGCATCTTCGCTGTTCTCGAAGATGCGGAGCTGCGCTCGCAACCGAGCGAGCAGCTCGTTCAGCCGGAATGGTTTGGCGATATAGTCGTTGGCGCCGGAATCGAGGCCGCGGACGACATCGGTTTCGGCGTCGGACCCGGTCAACATGATGATCGGCATCTTCTGCCCCTGCCTGCGCAGCTTGGTGCAAAGATCTCGTCCATCACCGTCCGGCAACCCGACATCGAGGATCACCGCATCGAAGCGCGCATCCTTGGCGTTCAGCTTTTCCTCGGCTTCGCTGATGGTGCCAGCAGCGACGGCGGTGAACTCTCCGTCAACCGCGAGTTGATCCGCCAAGGTCTCGCGCAAAACCCCGTCGTCATCCACGATCAGGATCGGTCGCTCTGCCGACATCTCCGTATACCTCTCAACTTGCGGGCGCCCCAGCGTCCGTCACTCCTCGCATGGCGATATCCGTACGACCATGATTTTTGTCACGGTGGCGGCTATCGGCGTCGAGGCCCAACACCAATTCCATCCTGCCACTCCGATTCGTGCAGCCGCAAGGCACTCACATTTCTGTGAGCCTGGCCAAGACATTCGAAGTGTCCCGCCATATAGTCCTCGTGGCGGCATCACAGAGTGGGTTGTGGCTCCCGCGTATTTGGGTCGGAGGAGAGTTTTGGCGTTAATCATGACGAAATTTGGCCGTTATTGTTACCCGCTCGTGTAATCCGATGGAACATGCCCTAGGTCGCGATCAAATTGCGATGAGTGAACGGAATTCGGGGGCCGCGGACGCGGACGCTGATGTGCTTCGTCTGCGAACTGTGCATCGCGCAGCAGCGGACCTGCGCCGAGGGACGCCTGTGCTGCTGACCGGCGAGGCGCCGTTGATCCTGCTCGCGGCCGAGACAGCGGGACCACGCGGACTGGCTGAACTGGCGATGTTGGCCGCTCAGCCGCCGGTGTTGCTGCTCGCACCGATGCGCGCTGCCGCTGTATTGCATCGGCCGGTCGAGCCGGGTTCTGCGGTCGTGGCGCTTAGTCTCGGTAATGAATTGTTGGCACCGGGGCCGTTGCACGGCTTGGCAGATCCCACCATCGAAGAGTTTCTGCCGGCTCAGCCCGAGCCGGCACCGGTGCCGGTATTGGCCCATCCAGCACTGCTTTTGGCCAAGCTCGGCCGTTTGTTGCCGGCGGTGCTGGCTGCGCCGGTGCGTCCTGATATTGCTACGGATCTGGCCCGCTTGGGCTTGCTCAGCGTTCCAGCCGTTGATCTGATCGCCTACCCGGTGGCCGCCGCGGCGGGTTTGCGCCAGATTGCGGCGGCGCGCGTGCCGCTGGAGAACGCCGCCAATTCCAGGGTAATCGCGTTTCGCACCGAAGGTTCGGCGATCGAGCATCTCGCCATCGAGGTAGGCCGGCCAGAGACCGTTGACGCTCCGTTGGTACGCATCCACTCCGAGTGCTTTACCGGAGATCTGCTGGGCAGTCTGCGGTGCGACTGTGGCGCGCAGCTTCGCGGCGCAATTGCCCGTATGGCCGAGGAGGGGGCCGGAGTATTGCTCTACCTCGCCCAGGAAGGCCGCAACATCGGGCTCGTCAACAAGCTGCGAGCCTACACACTCCAGGACCGTGGGCTCGACACGCTGGACGCGAATCGCGCGCTGGGATGGGGTGCCGATGAGCGCAACTTCCTGATCGCCGCCACGATGCTGGAGGCACTGGGCGTGCATCGAATACGGCTGCTGACCAACAATCCCGACAAGCTCGCCGCGCTGGCGGCGTGCGGGATCGAGGTCGTCGGACGCGAAGCTCATGCCTATGCACCGAACGGCGTGAACGATCACTACCTGGCCACGAAGGCAGAGCGCTTTGGTCACCTGCTGGACTGATCGCCATGCAGGCATTGGTCCATCCTGATGGTCGGTTGGTGCTGCGCGGGCTGGTATTCCGGGCAGCACTCGGGCGCGGCGGGGTTCGCCTTGACAAGCAGGAAGGTGACGGGGCTACGCCGGCTGGGTATCTGCCGCTGCGCCGCGTGCTGTACCGGGCGGATCGGGTGAGGGCGCCGGATTGTGGCGTGCCGGCCGAGCCGACCGCGCCCAGCGACGCCTGGTGCGATGACATCAGGGAGACCGATTACAACCGTATGATCCGACTGCCGCACGATGGTCACTACGAGGAGCTGTGGCGGCAGGACGGCGCGTATGACGTGATCGGCGTGCTGGGTTGGAATGATGCGCCTGTTCAGCGCGGGCGAGGCTCGGCGATATTCCTGCATGTGGCCCGTCCGGACTACTCACCCACCGAAGGCTGCGTCGCGTTGAGCATGGGCGACCTGCGGCAGGTCCTGGCCGCGGGGGTCACCGAGCTTCTCGTGCTGGCCGGCTAGCCAAGAAGCGACGCCCGCACATCCGATACTTCGAATTCGAAGCGGGAGGCACACTGCTTGCGGGCTCATGCGGATAGCAGGACTGTCGGGGGATGATCCGCTGGCCGGGCGTCAATGAATGGCTGTTCGCGCTGAGGACTTTCGCAGCCGCGATGCTCGCATTCTACATCGCGCTGTCAATCGGTCTGGACCGGCCGTACTGGGCGATGGCGACGGTCTATATTGTCGCACAGCCGCTGATTGGTGCGATGCGCTCCAAGGCGATCTACCGCCTGATCGGCACGTTGATGGGTGCTGCCGCAACAGTGTTGCTGGTGCCGAATCTGGTCGATGCGCCTGAACTGTTGACCGCTGCCCTGGCTCTGTGGACAGGGGTGTGCCTTTACATTGCGCTGCTCGACCGCACGCCGCGAAGCTACCTCTTCATGCTTGCCGGCTACACCGCCGTGCTGATCGGCTTTCCTGCGGTCACCACACCGGACGCGATCTGGGACATCGCGCTGTCACGGGTGGAGGAGATCGGGCTCGGGATCATCTGCACGACCATCGTCAGCACCGTGGTGTTCCCTTGCGAGCTTGGGCCTCTGCTCAGCGACCGCATCCTCGCCTGGGTCGGCCGCGCCAGCACATGGACGGAAGAGTTGCTGAATGGCGCCGAGGACATTGGCACCACGGCAGCCCATATTCAGCTTGCGGCGGACGTGGTCGAACTCAGGTTGCTCAGTTCGCAACTTGCGTATGACACCTCCAAGTACCAGGCGGCCACGCGCTGGGTGGTCGAAGTGCAGCGGCGCATGGTGTTGCTGCTGCCTTTGCTTGCTTCGATCGGTGACCGTCTTTCGGCGCTGCGGGCGGCCGGCGGGATCACTCCGCCGCTGCAGCGCCTGCTTGCGGATGTGTCCGTCTGGGTGCGCGCTGGAGCGCCGCCGCCACGCAGCGAGGCCGAGAGGATGCGTGCCGCCATCGCACAGCTTGAGGCAGAGACCGATCCGCGCGCCGGCTGGAACGAAATAATGCGCGGCAGCCTGCTGCTTCGCCTGCGTCAGCTGGTGAATGTGCGGCAGGACATTCGGGATCTGCGGCAGCACATCGAGGCTGGTGGCGGCGCGCTCACCACGCCGCTCGCCATGCGCCTTCGGGGGCCGGAACGGCTGCACCACGATCACGGCCTCGCGTTGCTGTCTGGGTTCGCCGCCGCGCTTACCATCCTGGTGCTCTGCGCGTTCTGGATCGCCACCGGCTGGCAGGCCGGCGGCGGCGCGGCGGCGTTGGGCGCAGCGGCCTGCTGCCTGTTTGCCGCGCTCGACGATCCGACCCCGGCGCTGAAGCGCTTCCTGGTCGTTGCCGTTCTGAGCGTGCTGTTCGTCGGCGTTGGCCTGTTCGGCATCCTACCTCGGGTGCACGATTTCGTCCCCCTGACGATCGCGCTTGGTGCATTCTTCGTGCCGGTCGGTCTGCTGGCCGCCATGCCGGCCACGCAGGCGCTCGGCGCGGCGCTCGGCTTCATCACCGCCACTTTGCTGGCCCTGCAAGGCCGCTACGCGGCCGATTTTGTGTCCTGGGCCGACGGCGGCATCGCGGCCATACTTGGGGTTGCCGGGGCGGCGGTGATGACCTCGCTGGTGCGCTCGGTTGGCGCGGAATGGAGCGCACGCCGCCTGCTGCGCGCCGGCTGGCGCAGGCTTGCGGCGATCCCGCGTAGCCAGACTCAGCAGGATGAAATCGCGTTGATCGAATTGCTGCTCGATCGGATTGGGCTGCTGGTGCCGCGGCTTGCGGCGGTTGGGGCCGGCAACGAGCTGGCCGCGGTGGCCGCGCTGACCGACGTGCGGATCGGCGTCAACATGGTCGATCTGCAACGCGATCGTGACGCGCTGCCGCCCGCGGTGCGCGTCGCGGTCGACAAGGTCTTGCTCGGTTCCGCCACGCATTATGCCGTGCAGGCGGCGCTGGGACACGTGCACCAGCCGTCGGCCGCGCTGCTGCGCTACATCGACCGCGCGCTGGACGCAGTCATCGCATGGGACGGCGCCAAGGCGACCCGTTTCCTGCTGCAACTGGTGGGCATCCGACGCGGCCTGTTTGCAGATGCCGCGCCATACCGATCCACACCACAGCCGGGCGACGCAGCCTCTGTCGCCACTGCGGAGAGGCTGGCAGCGTGATCGGCGAGTTCGACGTTTACGGTGTGTTCGTCCCCGCGCTTCTGGTGTGGGGCATGATCGCGCTGCTGATCACTGCGTTGTTGCGCCGGGTCCTCGCACAGGCTGGCTTCTATCGGCTGGTCTGGCACCGGCCGCTGGTCGACCTGTCGCTGCTGGTCATCATTCTGGCGGCTGTCGTCGCCGTTGCGCCGCGGTGGATCGCACCATGAACCCGTTCTTGCGCCGGCTTGTTCACATCGCTGCCCGCCCCGCGTTGACGCTCCTGATCGTCGTCGTCGCGCTGGTCGCGGGACGCAGCCTGTGGGTTTACTATCAGGAGGAGCCATGGACGCGGGACGGTCGCGTCGCCGCGGACGTGGTGACGATCGCGCCGGATGTCTCCGGGCTGGTGACCCAGGTCCTGGTGAAGGACAACCAGCCGGTGAAGCGCGGCGATGTGCTCTTCCGCATCGATCCGGACCGTTTTGAGCTGGCCCTTGCGCAGGCCGACGCGGCCGTCGCCAGCCGTAAGGCGCAGATGGACGAAGCGGCACGGGAATTGGCGCGGAGCGAGCGGCTGACCGAGCTCTCCGTCTCGCAGGAGACGCAAGAGCAGCGGCAAACGAGTGCCGAGGCGACGGCGGCGGCGTATCGTCAGGCGGTGGCCGACCGCGCCGTGGCCGCCCTCAATCTCCAGCGCTCTGCCGTGGTCAGCCCGGTCGACGGCACGGTCACCAATGTTGGGCTGGAGCCCGGCGACTATGTGAGCACCGGCAAGCCGGTGATGGCGCTGGTGGATAGCGCAACGCTGCGGGTGGAGGGGTATTTCGAAGAGACCAAGCTGCCGAAGATCCACGCGGGTGATCCCGTTCGGGTACAGTTGATGGGCGAGCCGCATGTGCTGACCGGGCGGGTGGAAAGCGTCGCTGCCGCCATCGCCGATCGCGAACGTTCCGACAGCGCGGATTTGCTGGCAAACATCAACCCGACATTCAACTGGGTGCGCCTGGCGCAGCGCGTGCCGGTGCGCGTGAAGTTGGATGCCGTGCCAGCGACTGTGCAACTGGTGGTCGGGCGGACGGCGACGGTCGCCGTCGAGCCGGGCACGACGCACGGCGGCTGAACAGGCGGGGCTCCCGCGTCAGCGTTCGCGGCTCAGCCCGCGCGTCTCCAATGCCCGCAGGTATGCCATCCACCGCCGATCCTGCTCGCGACCCAATTCATGCAAATATTCCCACGAGTAAATCCCCGTGTTGTGCCGATCATCGAAGGTCAGCCGGACCGCATAATTGCCGACCGGCTCGATCTGGATGATCGCGACAGTGCGCTTGCCAGGAACGATCTGCTTTTGGCTCGGTCCATGACCCTGCACTTCGGCGCTCGGGCTCTCGACCCGCAGATACTCCGACGGCAGCGCAAACCTCGATCCGTCGTCGAACGCTACATGCAGTACACGCTCCGCCTTGTTCAGCCGGATCTCGGTCGGGGACACCATCACTCCGCCAGCCTGCGCGCCTCCTCGGGCAGCATGATCGGAATCCCATCGCGCACCGGATAGGCAAGACCGGCCTTGCGGCTGATCAGCTCGCTGGCCTCGCGATCGTACTCCAGCGGTCCCTTGGTCAGCGGACAGACGAGAATCTCGAGCAGCCGGGGATCGATCGGCGCCTGGCGCCTGGCTTCGGCCGGTTCATCCATGGCGCGATCCTTCCCTCAACTCACGCTGCGCCCGCCAGGGGTGTCAGGCGAAAGCGCGCCCATCTGCAGCAGAGTGAGCAGTGCCGCGGCTTGGTCGGCGTCGGTGGGTGCCTCCAGCAGTGCCTGTTTCTCCGCAGGCTCGAATGGGCATACCATCGCCAGTGTCACCACCAGCATCTCGTCCGACAGCCGCTTGATCGCGTCCCAGTTGGCGTCGATGCCTCGCTGGGTGAAGTAGGCCCGCAACGCCGCCAGCAATGGTTCGCGCGATACCCCGACCGACTGCTGCTCCGGGTCCAAATCGGCGAGATACGGCGTGAAATCGCCACGCACGCGACGATAGCCACGACGCATGTCGAGTTCGGCCGCGACGGCGAAGCGGATCAGGCCGCTCAGCGTGATCAGGTAATGCCCCTCGTCCGTCTCGCTGAACGACGACATTCGACCCAGGCAGCCAATACGGAACAGGCCCGGCCCTGTGGGAGTGTCGGGCAGCGTCGGATCCGGCTGTATCATGGCGAACATTCGACCCAGGGCGAGGGAATCCTCGGTCATCGCCACATAGCGTGGCTCAAAGATCCGCAGCGGCAGCTTGCCGCGCGGCAACAGCAATGCACCCGGCAGCGGAAACACCGGGAACTCGCCCGGCAGGTCCTCCACCCTGGGGTGGAAGGCGGCCATCTAACTGAACAACACAGCGGAGAGCCTGCGGCGCGCCGCGGAAGTGGCCGGATCGTCCGAGCCCCAGGCCTCGAAGAACTTCAACAGCTGCAGCCGTGCGGCATCGTCGTTCCACGAGCGGTTGCGGCGGATGATCTCCAGCAGTGCGTCGGCGGCCTGTTGGCGCTCGCCCATCGCGTTGAGAGCGGTCGCGAGGTCGTAGCGCGCCTGAAGGTCGGTTGGATCGGTGGCAACGCGCGTCTGCAGGCTCTGTAGTTGCCCGGCGGCCTTGCGCCCCTCCTCGGCGAGCATCAGCGCACTGCGTGCCCCGGCGATCTCGGCGTGATCGGCGATCTTTTCCGGCACCTGTTCCAGCGCCTGCCGCGCCTGGTCTTCCTGGCCAAGTGCCATGAGCGCCCGGATCAGGCCTCCCCAGGCATCGCCGTTCTCCGGCTCCTGCTGGAGTAACTCGCTGAACAGCTCGCCGGCGTGCTGTGCGTCGCCGACGTCCAGTGCGGCCTTGGCATCCGCCAGCAGGTCGGCGCTGGGCATCGAGCCGCCGGCCAGCTTCAGCAGGCCCTCGACGAAGCGCTTCACCTCAGATTCGGGAAGCGCCCCCTGGAAGAGGTCCGCGATCTGGCCCTGCCAGAAGGCGGCCACCGTCGGCACCGACTGCATCGGCAGGCCGAGCTGCGCCAGTTGCTGCACCAGGGCGCGGTTCTGGTCGATGTCGACCTTCACGAGCTTCACCCGCCCGCCAGCGGACCGGACCACCTTCTCAAGCGTCGGCGTAAGCTGCTTGCAGGGGCCGCACCAGGTCGCCCAGAAATCGACGAGGACGGGAAGGCTCCGTGAGGCCTCCACGACCTCCTTCATGAAGGTCTTCTGGTCGGCGTCCACAATCATGGCAGCGCCAGCGCCGGCTGCGGATGGGTTCTGACCGATAATGAGTTCGTCCATGGTCTCCTGGCCTTCGATTCCGTCGAGGCGATAGATGTTGCGCCGTTCGTGCGAGACAAGCGCGAAAGGCGGCTTGAGCGGACCATGCCGTGGCTAGCGGTTGCTTGCAATCGCGGGGGAAGCCGCCTAGAACCCGCGCCCTGTCGGGAGCGCGGGCGTAGCTCAGGGGTAGAGCATAACCTTGCCAAGGTTGGGGTCGAGGGTTCGAATCCCTTCGCCCGCTCCAGTCGGCTCCCCTCCAAACTTTCTCCGCCATTTTCGGGACCGCGAAAAAGCCCAACTGCCGCAGGTATTCGCCCAACTGGCTTGTAGGTTCAGCGGTTTAGCCTCGTTCTTAAGCCGGAATGGCGATATCCCATTCGCCTGCTGCTTATGGCGGCTGCTCGTGCCAACCCCCTCGGCATGGCCCCAACCCTGGAGGACCAGCTCCTTCGATGAGGGTCGATGCTGAGGCCGACGACTCGCCGCGCGCATGGTGCAAATGACGCGCTCTGGGCGGGGGGTGTATGGCATCGAAGGCGCCAAATGCGGCGAATCTGGAGGCTCTCGGAACCACTCGGCTAGCTCAACTGCTAATCGAGATCAGCGAGGGGAACGCGCTAGCGAAACGGCGGTTGCGTCTCGAATTGGCGGGCCCAGATAGCCCCACAGCCGTGGCCAACCAGGTGCGGAAACGCATTGCGACGATCGCGCGGTCGCGCTCATTCATAGACTGGCATAACCGGAAATCACTGGTTGACGATTTGGAAGCGCAGCGCCGGGCGGTCGTTGACCAGGTGGCCTCCCGCCTGCCCACCGAGGGGCTGGAGCTGATGTGGGATTTCTCGAATTGGCCGAGTCCGTCTTTGCCCGTTGTGACGACAGCAGCGGAACGGTCATCGACATCTTCCATTCGGCTGTCGCCGACCTCGGTGCCATCGGCCAGACCCCGCGCTGAGGAACTCGCAGACAGGGTGTTCGACGCGCTGGTGCGGAACGGTTACGGCCAGTTTGATGATGCGCCATCGTCAGCCACGGCCGATATACGGCATCTTCGTCGCCATAACGGTCATGAACTGAACATTTGCCTCGAGCGACAGGCTGGCCATATAGGCAACCCCACGCGCGACGTCATTCACGTCGATGCGTGCCTCCGGCTCGACCTTGCCGCTGGCCTGCAGACGGCCTCGTGCCGTGTCTTCGTTGCGTGTGGTCGCCGCATTGCCGATGTCGATTTGGCCGCAGGCGATGTCGTATTCACGTCCATCGAGCGACAATGATCGGGTCAGTCCGGTCAGTGCGTGCTTGGTCGCCGCGTAGGGTGTTGAATTCCGCCGGGGCACATGAGCCGAGACCGAGCCGTTGTTGATGATCCGTCCACCGCGCGGTTTCTGGCTCTTCATCATGCGGAACGCGTGCTGCGCGCAAAGGAACGAACCAGTCAGGTTGACAGCGACGACGTTCGACCATTGCTCAAGCGTTAGATCCTCGATCGGAATGTTGCGTGTGCTGATGCCCGCGTTGTTGAACAGTAGATCGATCCGGCCATACGTCGCGTTGACCGTGTCGAACAAAGATGCGATCGCGGCCGGGTCGGAGACATCCGTTGGCACAACAAGCATCCGGGGCGGCGACGCCTTGGCGAGCGTGGCCGTCTCTTCCAGCATTTCGCGGCGGCGCCCGGCCAGCACGACCGAGAACCCATCCGCGCACAGCGCGAGCGCAGTTGCCCGCCCGATACCGCTACCGGCCCCGGTAATCACCGCGATCTTTGTCGATGTCTCCATAGACGATTACCTCCCGTGAATGGTTGCAGAACCGGGGCCATCCTCAGCGCCGCGCCGTCCGATAGCAACCGTTCGTCAGGAGAGTGGGTTCGAACGGAAAACGACAGCGATATGTTCGCGAGCCGAGCCCGAGAGGGAACGCTCTCAAATCGCCGTAAGTCTTACTCCACCGGCACGACCAGCGGTGTAGCCCGGCGGCGTGTATCGTCGGGCCATGCGGCGGGGCGGCGCGCGTCGAGATCTAGGTTGACGCCGAATTGGCTCACCCGCGCGACCTCGACGCCGTTCCGCGGGTCGGTCATGCGATGTATCATGCGCAGCGAAGAATTGCCGAGGTGGCCGACGCCTGTTTCGATCAGATAAGGCGTGTCGATCGGCAATGCCTCGGACAACCGCAGGGTCAGCTCAAAGGTCGAAAAGCCACGCCGCTGCTGTTGCATGAAAGCGGCATCCATGCCGACCGCTGCACCGAGCTGACCGGAGGCGTTGGAACAGCGATGCATGATCGCACCGAGAGCGAAGTGGCCCGCCGCGTCGACGTCACCGGGCTTGACCCGACCGCGGGCGGTGGGGATGAAACCGTCCGTCGTGACCGGCTCGGGCCGCAGTTCCTCATCTGGACCATTCCAGAGCGCGAGCCGGCCTGCGATCGCACCGCGTTGCTGCGATGTCAGCGGCGAGGCCGACAGCTCCCAGTGCTCCTGACACCAGGTCACGACCTCGCCATTGGCCGAATCGACAAAGCGATGGCCCAGGCGTAACCCGCCGTCGACGCTCAGCGCCGCGCTCTCGACATGAAAACTGGCACCGGCGCGAAGTTCGCGTGCGAAGCGGGCAGTGATCCGGCGGGAAATGTCGGTGCGGCGCAGCATATCGACGAGGCCAAGTTCGTCCGCGAGGTTGGTATCCGCCTCCTCCAGCCGATCGAAGTAATAGGCGATCGTGAAGTGCTCGGTCACGTCGCATTGCCAGGGCGGCACTCCGCCACGATAGGTCTCGCTCCAATGCGTCATGACGCGATCTCAGTCCACCCTTTGCCTGGTATCGGGGAGCTCAGCCTTGGAGATGGCGGGCAGACGCGGTCTCCGCCGCCGATTGGGCGCATCGGTTGCGACGCTGAGCGCGAAATGCGTCGATCCGTAGCCGCATGCCGCCAGTGATGCCGCATGGTTGCAACTCCGTTCGCGCGGGATAGACCTCAACGCCGGATCCGTGCTGCGCCTTCCATGCATAGCATGGCTAAATGGCTTGCGCACGGCCCAACACGGATGCTCGCGACCCAGCCGACAATGCCTTTGCGGCACCGCCGGAACCCGCAGGTGCCAATCATGTGCAAATCTACCTACTGCCGAGGCGCGAGCACTCGTTGAGGAGACCCATGACAAGATCTCCCCGTATAGCCACGCAACGCGAGGGAACATCGACTTCGCGCTTGGGTAGGAGGAGCCTGATATCCGAAGGGTTCGGCCACGAGTGGAGCGGTAGTCGTAGAAGTGCGATGCGACTCGTTCGAAGAGGAACGCCCGGCGACGCGCGCCGGCGGCTCACGCAGATAGCCGTCAGCGTAATCCGACAACATCGCGGGCACATGGGCAGTGGCACAGCGTTCTGTTTGCACTAGAGGAGTTTGCGCTCGCCTATGCCCGACCAGACCGAACGAGACTGGAGAGCGTTCCTGTCCGCAATCGAGGCTCGACAAATCTAGCCCGCTCTGAAAAGATCCGAAGGTTTCGAGCCACTCCAGCACGCATCATTCTCACAACCGGTTCATGCAGGCCTGAGCTTGACCCGCCAAGGCCCTTGGCCCGTGTTGCGTATCACGGCACGCTCAAAACACAAAAGCGTCCGTCAGGTGCAGCGAGAATTCTCGCAGGTGGCGACGGTGCCTGCTTGCGCGCCGGGGGCCTTCCGAATGCCCGGAACACCCCCGTCGCACGCGGCTTTTCTACTCTCCCACTTGCGCTTGAGGCCCTGTCAGTGGTCTGAGAGCGTGCCAGAAGTCACATTGATGATCCTGGGCAAATTGAAAATTCGCCCGGGGTCTAGGTTCATCCAGCGACTGCATTGGATTGCTTCTGATCTGATCGAAGGTTTGCCAGCGAGGCACATTCTTCAAACTGTTTGGGTCACCATTTGTGGCGAAGGCAATCCAGTAGCGCTTCATGCGGGTTGCTAGTTCGAGTTGCGTTGATGTCAGTGCAGGCGTGCCGGGAATCGTCAGTGCACTCATGTTAAAGAGGTACTGCAGTTCGCTGAAATGTGCCGCCCCATAGGGGAAACTTACGGGGGGAGCGACGATCGATGGGGCATTTTCGTCACTGAACTCGTAAGCCCACACCGGTACAACCGCGGACAACAGTTTGTCCATTTCAAATGCCGGGCAGCTTATGGTGCCATCGGTAATCACCTGTGCGGCAGCAAGGTCAGGACTTGGGTAGGCGCTAAGCGGATATTCCTGAATAATAGCCGGAATGTCGCTGGTCGGATATCCGGTTCCTGGAAGAAATGAACCGTATGTCTCGAGCGCCGCTTGATAGCCGCTCGTCTGTAGCGGTGCTCCTGCCAGATCGAAGGAAAAGGCAATCACTAGGCGGAACTCGTCGTGATTAGTGCCATTTAGAATCGGCACTCGGTTGAAGTCACCGCTTGCGAGTGCATCTGCCGGAGGTTCGGCAAGTAACTTCCCATCGATGATCGCGCCGGTCTCTGTCGCCTGATTGGTCAGCAGCTCCGACACCGGCACGGCACGCAGACATGCCGCAATCTGCTGTTGAGTCCCCTGATTGCAGCCAACCTTCCCTGCCAAGGTAACGCCATCGGTCTCGGATTGCTGCAGCGTGATATAGTCGGGAGCCCCGCTTTCAATGATCGCTTTTTGGAACAACCCTGACGTGAGGGGCGACACGAGATGTGCATAGATTGAGATCCCGCCTGCGGATTCACCGAATATCGTGATGTTGTCGGGATCCCCGCCGAGTCCTGGAATGTTGCGCCTGAGCCATTTGAGCGCCAGTTGCTGATCCATCAGGGCATAGTTGGCGAGCAGGTGATTCTCGGCATCCAGCGCGGGGTGGGCGAAGAGACCGAGCGCGCCGAGCCGATAGTTGATCGTGGCAACGATGACATTGCCCTCTTCGACTAGCCCAGTGGGGTCATATGCTGCACCATCGCCCGCCGTGAAACCGCCGCCATGGATCCAAACCATGACGGGCAGCTTTCGTTCCCAGAGCTTCGATCCACCCGTGGCTGCAGGCACATAGACATTCAGGAACAGGCAATCCTCCGACGAGGATGGTGTCCCCCAGGGGCTCGCACCCTGCGCGCAGTTGTTACCGAACTGAGTAGCATCCAGTTGCTGTTGTCCCGGGGTAACTGGTTGCGGTGGGCGCCAGCGCAAGTCGCCAACAGGCGGAGTTGCGTAGCGAACGCCGAGGAATTCGTCGACGCTCCCGACTTCGACGCCGGAGAGCACTCCTTGTTCCACTGTAGCGGTTGGCGCGGCGGCGAATGCCGGTGCGCTGAGGCCTGGCGCCATTAAGGCGACGACGCAGAATATCGCACGCACGACTAGCCGGGATATGCGCTTGCGGACACGGATCGCCATTCTCGTCATTATTTGTTCCCTCCCTCCAAACTCTGAGGCCCAAGTCTCCAAGTTGGCTTGGTCACCACACAGGCTTGATTGGACACCTATCGAGGCGATGGGCTTTTTCTTGGCCGAGGCCAGTCGATATTGCGCGTATTGCAGTCGCGATATGGCAAGCATAATAAGATAAATTCTGGGTGATGCGTCGGGTCGGCGCCATCTCCGCTCTGCGCCCTCGCGGGCACACCGCTTACACGGTCTCCAAAGGCGCGGTGATGGCGCTGACTAAAGCCTTTGCGGTCGATCACGGCGCAGATGGTATCCGTGCGAACGTGTCGTGCCGGGACCGGCGTATGCGCCCATGGTCTATGCGCGAAGCACGACCGGACAGGCCCGTGAGACCCGTCGTCAGGCTTTCGTGCCTAAGCGCGAGGGTGCCGGCCTGGGATATCGGTGGCGCCGTGCGCTTCCTGCTGTCCGACCAGGCCCGTTACATCACCGGCCAGGTCCTCGTCGTGGACGGTGGCGCCACGCGTGTCGGCCCGAGCCGGGCATCGCAGTAAGCTGGACCGCGGGAAACAAACTCGCGCGGCACGCCCGTGACGGCCCGTAACGGCTCGTCACCCGGTTCGACCTTCGCGCGCCTGTTGGGCTGCGAGCGATAGTGATGTGGCTGGCTGAGCCATGAGGCGTTTCAGATCGATCGGTTCACCCGTGTCTTCGCAATAGCCGTATGTACCATCCTCGAGCTTGGAAAGCGCTCGCTCCGTTTGCCGCATCAGCCTCCGGATCCGCTCGCTGTTTTGGAGCGCAAATTCTCGCTCTGAGGCTGCACTGGCGTGGTCAGTCTGGTCCCCCTCCCGGGTGATATCCTGAGCCTCCGGTGGCGGAATCGCATCGAACTCGCGTCGTAGGTCCGCCCGCGATTGCTCCAATCGTCGACGAAAATACTCGGCCTGCTTCGGGTTCATGAATTCCTCGTCTGCCGAGGGTTGGTACCCGGGCGGAAGTTCGACGACCATTTCATTCACCTCTTCACCAGGGTCGACCGCCCGTGGATCATGCGGGCATTGCACCGCAATAGCCAATGGGCGTGCGCTGGGGGGATGCCGCCAACCCAAGCGCTTGTCGGCCATGACTGATCCGGTGGGCGGGCTCTTTGCTGGGCGATCGCATCTGTTCCAATGGCACCTGTTCTCGTTGGCGGGCGCTTGTTACGCTCCACCGGACACCTAGGGAAGGAAGCCACAGTGCGGAAGATCGAGATCGGTGACGTCACCATCGACGCTGTGATTGAACGCGAAGGGCCATGGCGGCGACCGCAGGACTTCTTTCCGGCCTACGATGAGGCCACCTTCAAGCGGCACCTGCAGGTGATGGAGCCGGAGGTGTTCGATCCCGTGTCAGGGATGATGTTCATCACGTATCAGACTTTCGTCGTCCGGACGCCGCGCCACACCATTCTGGTGGATACCTGTACTGGGGAAGACAAAGGGCATCCGCCACCATTCGATTTCCCCGGCAAGGAGCGGTGGCGGAATGAACTGTTCGCTCTGGGCGTCAGCTACGAGAAAATTGACTACGTATTTTGCACGCATCTCCATATCGACCACACAGGCTGGAACACAACGCTGCGCGACGGACGTTGGGTGCCCACCTTCCCGAATGCAAAGTACGTATTCCACAAAAGGGAGTACGCGGCTTGGGAAGCGGAGCACGCACGGGGCGCCAATCCTCCTGGCACGGTGTTCCGTGATAACTGCCTGCCGATCGTGGAAGCCGGGCAAGCCCTGCTCGTGGATGATGACTACGCTTTGGATGACACCATCACGTTGACGCCCACGCCAGGTCACTCGCCCTGTCACTGCTGCGTCAATATCCTCTCTCGCGGCCAGCGCGCGGTGGTGACCGGGGACATGATGCACCACGCGATCCAGTGTCGGGAGCTTGACTGGTCTCCGGGGGTCGACTGGGATCCGAAGGAGGCGGCGGTGTCGCGCCGGCGGTTCTTATCGTCCGTCGCGGATACCGATACGCTGCTACTGCCGATCCATTTCCCGGCGCCGACAGTGGGGTTGGTGACAGCAGATGGCGATCGGTTCCATTACCGGTTCAAGCGGGAGTAGCGATCCGACGTCGCGAGCCGGGACTAGACCACGCCGTTGCTGGTGCAGGAGATCGGCTCGCAGCTCGCCTGCATCGAGCACCAGACGTATGACAAGCACGTCATCGTGCTGCGTATTCCCAGACCAGGGCGCCGAGCGCAGGCTCAGCGCAGCTACGATCTGGTTTCATCGCGGTAAAGGCTCAGCGCCTTCATCACCGGTGCGTCGCTGAAGCTGAACAAGAAGGCTGGGCGGTCGCCGCTGTTGACGTGCTCGCAGAAAGTCCAGGTCGGCACTGTGAATACGTCCTTGTCTTCCCAGTCGAGCCGCTGGTCTCCCACGATCGAGCAGCCGGCACCTTCGACCACGTGATAGTTCGTGCAGCAGACACTGCGTCGCACCTGCGTCTTCTCCCCAGGGCGCAGCAACTGCATATGGCAGTCGATGGTTGGCATCACCGGTCCGCCGGTGCTCCGGTTGGTGTATTCGAGGATGATCCTGCCGGCGCTGGCAGTACTGGCCGCCAGCCGCTGCAGCGCGGCTCGCATCTCTGAGATTGGGTAGTGCCACTGGGAGGCGTTGACTGCCGCACCAGAGCTTTGTCTTGCCTCGTGGTACTCTTCATGGAACCCGGCCTCGAGCATCCGCACCAGCGGGGTATCAAGTCCATCCAGCCAGATCATCGGCGCATCGGTGTCGTTGGCGTGGTCGTGCCAGCTCCAGTTGGGCGTCAGGACAAGATCGCCCGGAAACATCGGAACGCGCTCGCCATTCACAACGGTATAGCCGCCCCGGCCCTCGATGATCAGGCGAAGCGCCGCCGCGGAATGCCGGTGGGCCCTGGCAATCTCGCCCGGCATCACGATCTGGATGTTGGCGACGAGCGTGTTACTGGCCACCCCCGTCAACTCGGGGTTGGTCAGGCGCAGAACACGGCGCTCGGCTTGCTGAGTGCCCACGAGCTGGGCCGCTCGCATCGCTTGCGGGCGCAAATCACGCCAGTGCCACAAGAACGGTACGGCCTTGCTTCGGGGCTCGATGCTGATGCCGCCGCCGATCCAGGCCGGCGTTACGTTCTGCGCGCGCAACTGCACATAATAGTCCTGCAACATTTCCTGCGAAGATTGGATATCAGAAAGCTCGAGCACTGGAGATCCTCCCTTATCAGGGCGTTGGCGTCTGCCGAGTTCGCGGGGAATTGCTTGCTCCTTTTTTCCTGGCCGTGTCGATCGTGCTGTCCCGGGGTCAGACCAGCGCCGCTCGCACCGCTGCCAGCCGCTCCAACGAGCCCAATATCTTCGGCTGATCGTCGGTCAAATGGCGCACGAGGATGTCGGTGTACCCCATTTCCCCGAAAATCCTGAACTGTTCCGTAACGTCATCGACCGATCCCGCGACCAGGGCTTCTGCCGCCATGCCGCGATAGCTTTGGCTCAGCGCCAGCTGAAGTACCCCCTGCGCGTCGGACGACAACTCGCCGACGTAGACGTCACGCCGCAAGACGATGGCGCCGGGCTCCTTGCCGTAAGCGATGCAGCGCTCACGATACAGGTCGGCCTGCACGCGTGCCTCTTCGGGGGTAAGGCTCGGGCTCGCGATCCAGCCTTCCGCCAGGCGTGCTGCGCGGTCGATCGCCGGCGGTGCGCTGGCGCCGATCCAGACCTCGACCGCCTCGGCCGGGCGCAGTGCGAGGCTCGCTTCGGCGATTCGGAAGCGCCGGGAGGAACTCACCGTTTCACCCGCCAGCAGGCGCCGGACAATGTCGAGCGCTTCCTGGAAAGCCGAAGGCCGCGTCCTGATGTTGGCGCCCATGGCAGCGAAACGGGCGTCGCCCCAGCCAAGCCCGCATTGCATGATGAAGCGGCCTCGGGAGATGGCAGCCAGTGTGCCAATTTGCTCGGCTACCAACACCGGATGCCACAACGGGAGCAGGAACAGGCAGCCGGCCGGTGCCTCGCCCCACTCCGCAAGAAGCCGCCCAAGCATTGGCGTATTCTGATAATAGGGCGTGGCCGAAACGTGCTGATCGCCGACGAACAGAGAGTCTAGCGCGGCACGACGTGACGCCGCGGCCCTGTCGATCATCCAGCGCGCGCCTTGACGCGGATCCTTCACGCCCGGGTGATTGCTCGTGAGCGAAATTCCAACCCTCATAGCGCCATCCTTGTCGCCGCTCGAGCATCGATCAGACCCGAACTCTCCGACCAAGCCAAGAGCGGACTCGGTTGCCGCGGCGCGACTGCGCAGACGGCTGCTTTCATCACGCAGAGCGGCCCTCGGTGGGACAGCCCTCTCTTGCCGCGTCGCGACCAGCAGCCTGTCCGCCTGGCACGCTGCGCCCTATTTCGCCAGCGCGTTGTTCGGACTGGGTATCGGCAACGCCGTCCTATTGCCGTCACTGATCGTGCAGCGCGAGTTCTCGTCCGCGTCGTACGGCGTTGTGTCGGGACCGTCGACGGCAGTTGGGCAGGCTGCCTATTCAACGTGCCGGCACTCCTGGTGCGGCCCACGATCTGACCGGGGCCGCCGCGTTGTCGTAGGAATCAGCGTGGCAATCCATCTGGCAGCTTCGCTGCTAATGTGGTCGGCCAGCGGCTCACCGTTGGAGCCCGCTGCGGTATTCGCGCCGGACGTTGTTCATCAACTCCTCGACTGACGTTGCGGCCGCGTCTCGTTCAAGAGTAATCCGGCCATGCTGGATCAGCACGATGCGGTCGGCGATATCGATTGTCTGGGCGTAATTATGCATGATCATGGCAATCGACAGTCGCCCTCCCTGCTTTAATCGCAATAGCAGGTCAATGATCAAATGCGCCTCGCGTGCGCCCATTGCTGCCAACGGTTCATCTAGCAGCAGGATGCGTGCCGCGGAATTCACGGCCCGGGCCACCGCGATCGCCTGGCGCTGGCCGCCGGATAGCCGTTCAACGGGCAAATCAACCGAAGGGATGTGGACCCCCATTCCCTCCAGGCACTCCGCCGCGCGCTTCCGCATGGCATGATGATTCAGCAGGCGGATAGGGCCAGGGTATACGATCTCGCGGTTCAGAAACATGTTGTGGTAGACGCTGAGCGAGTTCGCCAGCGCCAGGTCCTGGTACACACACTCGATACCCAGTGTACGGGCTTGATCGACCGAACGCAGCACTACCTCACGTCCGTGCACGAAAAGCTTGCCACTGCTCGGGACTTCGTAGCCGGTGAGAATCTTGATCAGCGTTGATTTTCCGGCGCCGTTATCGCCAAGAATGCCCAGTATTTCCCCCTGTCGCAACGCGAGCGATACACCATCGAGTGCAGTGATTGCGCCAAATCGCTTAACGATGTTTTCGGCGCGAAGCGCCTCGGCGCCACTGCTCATGACCGGCCGCCTTCGCGAGCCCAGCGGGTGATGTGAATATTGAATATCATTGCTGCCAGGATTGCCGCGCCGAGGATGATATTGAACAGGAATGCGTTGATGCCGATGAGGGTAAACCCGTCGCTCAGCACGCCGAGTACTACCGCGCCGATCAATCCGCCGATAATGGTACCGGAGCCGCCCGCCAGCGGTGTCCCACCAATCACTCCCGCCGCCACTGCCAAAAACATTATCTGATTGCCGCCCGCCTGGGGATCGATCGAGCCGATTCGGAAGGCTTCAAGACTGCCGGTGAAACCAGCCATCACGCTGCACATCACGAAATTGCCGATTTTCAGGCGCGTCACGCGAATGCCTGCCTCTCGCGCGCCAATCTCGTTGGCGCCAGCGGCAATCGTGTGCAGGCCCCAGCGTGTGTGCCGGAGAATCACATGCAGCACCACAGCAATGAATAGTGCCCAGAGGATTTCGCTATAGCCCCACGCCCCGAATACCTGTGCGAATTCCGGGCTGCCAGGCGGCGTCACCGGTGTGCCGTGCGATATCGTCAGCGTCAGCCCATTCACCAGAAAGAGCGTCCCAAGCGTGGTGACAAAGGACGGGACGCGCAGCAGCAGCGTGACACAGCCATTGACGCAGCCGAACACCCCAGCGGCAACCAGGCCTAGCAACAGGGCCAGCAAGACCGGAGCGCCAGCAGCAGCGGCGAAATACATGACGAACGGCGCCAGCGCGAAGACCATTCCGGCGGAAAGATCGATCTCGCCGCCGATCATCAACATGATTTCGCCACAGGCAATGATAGCTGCCGGTGCGACGAACTGCGACAGGTTCTCCAGGCTGGCGCTGGTAAACAGGAAGTCGTGGTTGGCACTTTCAAACCACGCAATCAGCAGCAAGGCGACGACCAGTATGCTGGCTTCCGGCCAGCGCACGAAAGCCGCCAAAATGCGCTGACGCACGCTGTTACGCCTTGATCGCGCCAGAGCGCTGCACGATCTGCGGCTGATCGGAGCTGCCCTCAAAGCGCGTTTTGGTCGATAGGTACGGGCCAACACTCTCTTTGGTAACGAATTTCAGACCGGTGTTGATATCGGCTGGTCCGGTCAATCCACCCGATGCGAGATACATGAACATCTCCACCGTGGTGTAATAACCTTGTAAATACGCTTGCTGATCGATGGTGAAGTCGAGGTCGCCGTCGTGGATGAGTTGCAGCGTGCGCGGCAATAGGTCATAGCCACCGGCATGCACGCCTTTTGCCGCCAGCTTGAACTGTTGCATCACCTCGCCAACGCCTTGCGTGCTGCCGGCGTCCACCGCGAACATCCCCTTCAGGTCCTGATGGCCGAGATAGAAGGCTTTGATTTTCGACAGTTCCTCGTTCACCGTAGCGCCGCTTGCGACCTGCTGTGTCTCGATCTGTTTGCCGGACTTTCTGATTGCAGCCACCGCGCCATCGAGGCGCGGCTGGATATTGAGCTGCCCCGGCGTGGCAATGAACAGGGCAACCAAACCGCTATCGACCAATGACGCAATGCGCTCGCCCATCTTGTATCCGGACTGGTAGAGGTCCTGGCCGATATAGGCGAGCCGCTTGTTGCCGCTGGCCGCAGGCGCGTCGGCATTATAGGAGAGCACCGGAATGCCGGCTTCCAATGCACGCGCCACTGGCGCGTCGAATGCGTGCGGATCGACGATGGGCACGGCGATGGCAGCGGCCTTGGCGGCGATGGCCGCATTCATCGCATTCACCATCTCGGCCACATCCGCGTTTGTCGAACCGGTCCACTGGTAGTCGCAGTCGAGCAGCGCGCATGCGTCCTCGATGCCATACTGTGTCGGGACGAAGAACGGGTTCGTCGTCACGTGATTGACGAACACGAACTTCCACTTTGGATGGGTGGGCAGGGTTGCCGCGCTGGCCTGCTGTACGCCGCCGAACAGCGCCAACGCACTGCCAGCACCGGTGACTCGCAGCATGCTGCGCCGCACGAAACGTCCCGCATCACGCTCTTGGAACATCGCTTCCTCCCACTGGCCGACTTCGATCAGTTCACGGAAAGCCAGACCCGAATAGCGCGCCAATCAACAGCACGAGAGTTGAACGATCGGCCACCAGCGGCTTCTCCGCTCGCTGGCGTTCAGCGCTTTGCCGGTGTCGATCGGTCCCGGTCCGCCGCCAGCGTGTGCGCGAACGGGTTTCTCAGGGTGCGTCGCGCCCGGAGGTCGCTCAGCGCTCCTGCGCTACGTCCCGACGATCGGGCCATCAGGCGTCCCGAGCTCATCCAGGCTCGGCACGCGCCGAGACATGAAGTTCGCCTGCGACCTGGCGCCCCTCGCCTATCTTGCCGGCACCCGCACCGCTTCCGTGGAGCGGGTCATCGCGGCATCAATGTCTTCGATTGAGCGGCCTTTGGTCTCGATGCCGAGAAACAGAAAGGCGAATGCCGCCAGCGCCGCCCAGAAAGCCAGGAACAACATGGCTGGCATCATGGCGTCGACCCTCGCCTCAGGCTTGACGAAGTCCGACGCACCAACGATCAGCGCCAGGCCGAGCGGACTGATGATTTTGCCCAAATTGCCGACCCCATACCCGAGGCCCATGCCGCTCGCACGCAATCCGGCCGGCCATACCTCTGCCAGATAGGGAGCAATGACCGAATAGGAACCGCCACTGAAAAACGCGTGAGCCACCAGCATTAGCCAGAAGACCGATACCGACCCAATAAAAACGTCGGGGCAATAGCCAGCAAGGATAAGGGTCACGACTGCCCCGCCGCACGCCGTAATCCCGGACCAGCGGCGTCCCATTACTTCGGATAGGAAAGCGTAGATTATGCGGCCGAAAAAAGCCGAGAGACCAACCCAGATCATTAGAAATGACGCTTGGGCCGGGGTCGTGTGCAGCAGCAACAGAAGCAGCGTAGGTGCCCACAGAGCGAGCCCGACACCGCTTGTCTGAGAGAGCCCCGTCAATGACACTAGTGCCACGCTGCGCGGGTAATTGAAAAGCTCGCGCCACGGGGTATGGGGCGCCTCGGGGAGAGTTGTCGGCAGGTCTATCTTCGCCGGGTCGACTTGCAACGCCCAGGAGATTGACGCGCGCGCCTCTTCACGCCGACCGCGGCGAATAAGCCAGCGCGGCAACTCTGGCACCCAGGCCCGGATCAGCAGGGTCAGCAGCGCCGGCAACAGGCCGATAAGGAAGAGGCCTCGCCAGCCGATGACCGGCCCAAGGTAGGCTCCGCACGTCGCGCCCAACGCCCCGCCGATGGATATCGTCGAGGTCACAATTCCGCCGACCCAGCCGCGCTTCGACGACGGCACGAACTCCTGCACCAGCGGCAGATCAACTGCGATCATTCCGGCCACCCCGATGCCGACAACGAAGCGGCAGACGGAGAGGAAAATCCACCCGTATTGGTCCGGGGTCAGCGCCATGATGCCGGTGGCAAGGGAAAAATTGAGCGCTGTCGCGATAAACACCTTGCGGCGACCGATGCGGTCCGCCATCCAGCCCCAGAAGAACGCACCGGGGATCGCGCCTACCCCGGCCGCGAGGAGAATTGTCCCAGATTCCAGGAACGTCAGCTTCCATGCCCCTACAATGAACGCGAGCACATATCCGATCAGGAAGAAATCGAAGAAATCGAGCATATCGCCGATGATGGCGGCGGAAATGATCTTCCACTGGTTCAGCGTCAGCGTCTTTTGCCTCTCAAGCAGTTCCAACATGACCGCCTCCCTTTGCCCGCGTCGACGGTGTCACCAGTTCCTGGCGAGCGCCGGTTCGTTCGCTCGATCGTCGGGGTCGTTGTTCGCCGTCCGCGGCGTTCGCGACGCCAATGGCAAGCACCTCTTCACGCTATCCCACCCGAGACAGGCTGTCATTCGAATTGACAAGTGCGAATTGCGGCTTCCTGGCCGGCCTAGTCGCACTGCTCGCGCGGTCGCGCTTGGGCCGGCTACCCGCTTTGCGCCCCGAACTGCCGTTGGTGAACCTAATTACGCATCCCGAAAGCAATCGTTCAGCAGTACTGGCAATTGGCCTGTGCCCGGGCGGAGCCTTGCCTGGGGCCGGCCCGACTCTCGCCTTGCCCCACCTTCGCGGATGGCTCGATTTCGGATCACGGCGGTCGCCGCCCGCATCTCGATGCGGTTTATGGGTCGGTGAGCTAGCCGAATGTCACGCTGAACAGCGATAGGCCCGGTGTCGCACATTCGAGTTCGAGCAAGTGCCCGCCGTAATCATCGCCATCGCTCGAACAACTGCCCAATCGAAGGGCCGGGCGCCGTCTCGCGCGACGCCCGATCTTGATTTTTATTGATGAGCCTTATAAGCGGGGTGGGAGACCATTCGCGGCCGAGCAAGCGTCCCGAGAACCTGCGGAGCGACGGTTTCCAGTGCCATGTGCGGCGTCTTACACGCGGCTAGGGAGGGTGCAGATGAGCTATCTCGACAAGACCGCGCTAAAGGTAGTCGGCACCCGGCCGATCCGCCCTGACGGCGTCGACAAGGTCACGGGCCGGGCCAATTTCGGCGCCGACATGACGATGCCGGGGATGCTGTGGGGCCGGATCAAGCGCAGCCCCCATGCTCACGCCCGAATCGTATCGATCAATACCGAAAAGGCGCGGGCCCTGCCCGGAGTAAGGGCGGTCATCACCCGCGCCGATTTTCCCGACATCACGCCCGAGCGCGCGCATATTGGCGCCGCGCCGCATAATCTGCACGACATGTCACTGAATTGCATGGCGAAAGGGAAAGTTCTCTACGAGGGCCACCCGGTGGCCGCGGTCGCGGCGACCTCGCAACTGATCGCCGAGCAGGCGCTCGACCTGATCGAGGTTGAGTATGAAGTCCTGCCGCACGTGATGGATGTCGAAGCGGCGATGGCCGAGGACGCGCCGCTGCTGCACGACAACATCTTCACTGCGGGGATCGAGCCGAAGCCCGAGAAGCCATCGAACATCACAAAGGTCGTGCGGTTCGCCAAGGGCGATGTCGAGGCCGGCTTCAAGGAAGCCGACGTGGTCATCGAACGGCGCTACACGACAAAGCCGGTACACCAGGGCTATATCGAGCCGCACGCCTGTCTGGTTTCGGTCGGGCCTGACGGCCAGACGATCATCTACAGTTCGAGCCAGGGCCAGTTCATGGTGCGCGCCTATACCTCACGCATCTGCGGCGCTGATATCGCGAATATCCGTGCCATCCCGGCCGAGATCGGCGGCGGCTTTGGTGGCAAAACGATCATCTACCTCGAGCCGCTTGCCTATATGCTGTCGAAGAAATCGGGGCGACCGGTCAAGATCGTGATGAGCCGCGAAGAGGTGTTCCGCGCCACTGGCCCGACCTCTGGTGCCGTTGTCGAAGTCAAGCTCGGCGCCAAGAGGGACGGTCATATCATCGCGGCGCAAAGTATCCTCAAATACCAGGCCGGTGCGTTCGCTGGATCACCGGTGCAGCAGGGCTGCATCTGCGGGATGGCGGTCTACGACTTCCCGAACGCCGTAACCGTCGGCTACGACGTGGTGTGCAACAGACCGAAGGTTGCGGCATACCGCGCGCCGGGCGCACCGATCGGGTCGTTCGCATTGGAAAGCTGCGTCGACGAACTAGCGCGCGAATTGGGCATCGATCCGCTTCGGATGCGCGAAATCAACGGTGCCAAAGATGGCTCCCAGTCGACGCATGGCGTCACCTGGGTCAATATCGGCTATCAAAAGACGCTGGAGGCCGCGCGTGCCAGCGAGCATATGAAGGTCGCGCTGAAGCCCAACCAGGGACGCGGCATTGCCTCGGGCTACTGGCACAATGCTGGCGGCGAATCGAGCGCTGCGGTGCACATCAACGAGGACGGCACAGTCACTGTCACCGAGGGCCATCCCGATATCGGCGGCTCGCGCGCCTCGATGGCTATGATGGTCGCGGAGGTGCTGCACGTCCCGTTCGAGCACGTCCGTCCGGTCGTTGGCGATACGACCGCGATCGGATTCAGCGCCTCCACCGGCGGCAGCCGCGTTACCTTCGCCGGCGGCATGGCGGTGACGCAGGCGGCCGAGAAGGTTATCGAGGAGTTGAAAGGGCGCGCTGCGCTCATGTGGGACATCAGCGCAGACGCGGTCGAGTGGAAGGACGGCAAGGTGTATCCGGCTGGTCTAAATGCCGGCACCTTCGAGCCGCTCGATCTGGCCGCCATTGCTGCGCGATCTGCCCGCACCGGCGGCCCGATCAGCGCAGAGGTGCAGATCAATGCACAAGGCCAGGCGCCCGGATTCACGACGCATATTTGCGATGTCGAGGTCGACCCGGAGACCGGCTATGTCAAGATCGTACGCTATACGGCGATCCAGGATGTGGGCCGGGCCATACATCCCTCTTATGTTGAGGGGCAGATGCAGGGCGGTGTGGCGCAGGGCATCGGCTGGGCGCTCAATGAGGAATACGTCTACGACCAGGACGGCCGCTTGGAGAACCCCGGCTTCCTCGACTACCGCGTACCGGTCTGCTCCGACTTGCCGATGATCGACACGATCCTGATCGAGGTGCCGAACCCACGGCATCCGTTTGGCGCACGCGGCGTCGGCGAGGTCCCGATCGTGCCGCCCATGGCTGCAGTTGCTAACGCGATCGCCGACGCGACAGGGCTGCGGCTGCGGGATCTGCCGATGTCGCCGCCGAAACTGCGTGCAGCGCTCGACGAGCACGACCCCCCACGGATCGCTGCGGAGTAACCCGTATTTTGCCTGTCGCCCCCGCGTTGGTGCAGGGATAGCCCGGCAGTCGCGCAACGCCCCACGGAGCAGTGGGGACGTGCGCGGCGCCGCTCTGGCGTTGGCAGTCGCGGCAATGACAGCGCAGGCTGAAGACGGGTTCGCCCACGGCTTCATAGCGGATTGCGCCACAGGGGCAGCCGCCTTGTATAGGGTCGGACACGGTTGGTCTCCCGTTGGTCTGCTGATCGCTCCAACGCCCCGAAGCCGGATATGTCGCTAAACTTTTTTGGGCGACCAACCATACGCCTTGGCGGTGGCACCACCCATCAGCATGGCCCGCTCGCTGGCGCTCAAACGGTCAGTCTGCAGGAAAGGCTCGACCGCTTGCTCGTAGTTGACGACGGCGAACGTACGGGTCCAGTCGGTGCCCCACAGGCAGCGATCGAAGCCCCAGGCGTCGAATATGCGGGCAAGCGGGTCCCAGATGTCCGGGAACGGATACGGCTCCTTTGACAGCGTGCAGGCGCCGGTGATCTTGATCACCGCATTCTTGCGCTTGGCGAGTTCCAGCACTTTCGGAAGGTCCGCCCATGGCTGCGGCGGCGCCGGTGGCACGCTCGGTTGTAGGATGCCCATATGGTCGATGATGAAGCGCGTATCGGGATGACGGTCGATTAGTTCCGTGCCCGCGTCGAGGTTGCCCCAAAAAAGAACGTTGACCGGAAAATCGTGCTGAACAGCCGCGCGCAGGATCCGGCTGAATCCAGGGTCGTCGGGCGTGCGTTTTCCCTCCTTGGTCATGATGAGGCGAATGCCCACGGTACCCGGCGTCTTCTTCCACTCGGCGATAACATCAGCGACCGCCGGATCGTCGGGATTGACAGGCTTGACCAGCGCGAACCGGTCTGGGTGAGCGCGCCGCACGTCCACCGCATAACTGGCATCATATTGGTACATCGAAATCGGTGAGATGTAGATCGCTCCGTCGACGCCAACTTTGTCCATCGCCGCCACCATCTCGTCGCCGGTAACGTGCGCGGGCCAGTTTGGCACGCTGTGCCAGGGTCGCTCCGGCGTGTTCGCCGCATAGGCATGGACTTGGGAATCAATGATCGTCGTATGGGAAGTCCCTTGCGGTCGCTGCTGTGCTTCAGCGGGCGCTCCGCGCAGTAGCGCCGGCCCAGCGGCAGCCAGCCCCGCCCCGACTTGCAGCAGGGTACGCCGGTCGATGGGCCCATCTCTGCCAGGTGATTGGTTGACCATTACTCCCTCCAAAGCACTTGTGCACTCGCACCCCTATGTGCATGAAGATTTGGGACCTTCTTTGGCCCCGGTCAATGAGATCGGTCCTTCTGTCGCGGCAGACCACAGCAACGCCGTTGCGCGGATCAATCCGGCGTTTGTCTGCATCCGCGTCAAATTGGACGCAGGTCAAAAGAATGCCGGCAGTGCAGGGTTGTCGGGAAACCGATCGCATGCTTATCGTTTCGCCGAGCCTCGAACGGACGCAGCTGATGTCATGAGCACCATAGAACTTGTCGACCCCGAATTGCGGGATGCGCTCGCGCTGTGGCCAGTGGAGCCGCTGACCGCCGATTCTCTAACGCGACGCCGCGCCAACTTGCTCAAGGTCATCGGCGCCGTTCCCAAACCGGATCTGCCTGATATCACCGCCGACGAAATCCGTGTGGAGAGCGCGTTTGGAGCAGAGCCGATCCGCGTTCTGACCTATCGCCCAGTCAAGTCCGACAACCCGCTGCCCGCCATCGTGCACATCCATGGCGGCGGCTTCGTGGCGGGCGCGCCTGAGATGAAGGATGTGGAGAATAGGCAGCTCGCGTCGGATTTGAGATGCGCGATCTATTCGGTCGACTATCGCCTCGCACCAGAGGCACCGCATCCGGCCCCGCTGGAGGACATCTACTCGGTGTTCGCCTGGCTCCACGAGAATGCCGGCCAGCTCGGGCTTGATCCCAGTCGCATTGGTATCAAGGGCGAAAGCGGGGGCGGCGGTTTAGCGGCAGCCGCCGTACTTTACGCCCGCGACCAGCAAGGCCCAATATTCGCCTTCCAACACCTGATCTACCCGATGATCGACGACCGCACAGCCGTGCGCAAGGATCTGCATCCTCACGTCGGCGAATTCGTCTGGACGCAAGCGCACAACTATTTCGGCTGGCATTCGCTGCTCGGCAGGGAGCCCGGCTCAGCCGGTGTCTCGCCTTATGCGGCGGCCTCACGGGCAGTGGATGTGTCGGGCTTGCCTCCAACCTACATTTCGGTCGGCGGTCTTGATCTCTTTCTCGAAGAAAACCTGACCTATGCGGATCGCTTGAGCCGTGCCGGGGTGCCGGTCGAGTTTCACATGTACCCGCGGGCGTATCACGGCTTCTATCAGGCAACGAATGCCCGCGTGACCAAGCAGGCCGAGCGCGACGCTCGCGAAGCGCTGCGGCGCTTCCTGCACGGATAGTACAGTGCTGACATCGCGAACGCGCGCGGGCGAGAGGAAGGAGCGGCGGGAGGTAGCGGAAAAGGGAAGGCCGCTCGCCATTCCGGCCTCGACCGGTTCATTGATCGAACCACCCCGGCTTAGATCGCCGCATCGACGGCGCGCATGCCCTCTCGCCGCGGACGGAGATAGTCCGGTGATCAATTCGGCGGGCGCAAATCGGGGTTCTCGAGAGAGAGGCGCTCGGTCCACCCCGCCTCGCGGGCAAATTCGTCGAAGAACGCGATGTCGTAGGCACGGGCTGGCGATTGGCGGACCATTTCGTCGATCTTGTCAGCGTCGACCCCCACGAGAATGCGCCAGCGATTGGCCTTGACGCCTTCGAGGATGATACTCGCGGCCTGCGCCGCGCTGGTCAGGCCCTCGTCGCGAAAACGCCGCTCCAGCTCGGACACGAGATTGCGCAACTGATCGTCCGACAGCTGCGAGACGTCGCGGCCCAGCAAAGCAAAGCGCTCCCGCACCTGCGCTAGACCGGCAGCATCAATCGCATCCAACTCGCGATCGCCGCTGTGGATCTTGCGCGTGTTGGCGCGGATGGAGGTTCCGATCTGGCCGGGCATGACGACCGAGCATTTGATATGCGGCGCATTGATCCGCAGGTCGGTGATCAGCGCCTCGGTGAACCCCTTGACCGCGAATTTCGCGGCCGAATAGGCGGTATGCGGGATGCGTGGCCCGACCGACGCCCAAAAACCATTGATGCTGCTGGTATTGACGATGTGGCCCTCCTCGGCGTTTTGCAGCATTGGCAGAAACGCGCGGACGCAGTTATAGACACCGCCCCAGCAGATGTTGAACGTGCGCTCCCATTCGTCGCGGCTATTGGTAACCATGCTGCCGCCGCCGCCGATACCCGCGTTGTTGAACAACAAGTGGATCTTGTCGATCTGGTGACGTTCGGCAACCTCATCGCGAAACCGCTCGACCTGTGTCCTTTCGGCGACATCGGCGATGTGCGTCGTAACGCGCAGCCCTTGCGGCAATCCCGCCGCCTCGCAGAGCCTTTGCGTTTCCGCCAGGCCGGTCGACGAGACGTCGCACATTGCGACATTGCAGGCTTCCGCCACCAGCTGGCGGACCAGCTCGCGGCCCATTCCGCTGCCGCCGCCTGTTACTACCGCGGTTCTCCCAGCGAATTCGGTCATGTGTGCTCCTCCCTGAGGTTATCGGGCAAGCGCTGTTCAGATCCGGCGAGCTGCCAAGCGCTCTTTGATGGACTGCGCGGTGCCACGAACTCGTGGCGACGCTCGCCCAGCAACCGACGACGGTCAAGCCGCTCGGCGGCAAGACCACAGGCCAGGTCCTAGTTGTTGAGGTGCACGCCCGTCGGCACGCGCCGGGCATCGCAGTAAGCTGGATCGCGGAAAACAAACTCGCGCGGCACGCCCGTGAAGGCTCGTCAGCCGGTTCGACCCTCGCGCGCCTGTTGGGCTGCGAGCGATAGTGATGTGGCTGGCTGTGAGCCATGAGGCGTTTCAGATCGATCGGTTCGCCTGTGTCTTCGCAATAGCCGTACGTACCATCCTCGAGCTTTGACAGCGCTCGCTCCGTTTGCCGCATCAGCCTCTGGATCCGCTCGCGGTTTTGGAGCGCAAATTCTCGCTCTGAGGCTGCCTGGCATGGTCAGTCTGGTCAGGATAGCCTGTCAGGCGTTTACATGCGGCTCAGACCGCCTCCTTCAGTTCCTTGGCCGGCCGAAAGGCAACCTTCTTGCTGGCGGCTATCTACATGGCCTCTCCAGTGGCCGGATTGCGTCCAGTACGCGCCTCACGTTGGCGAACCTCAAGCGTGCCAAGACCACCGATTCGGATGCGGTCTCCTTGCTTTAGGTGCCGTGTCACGCTTTCTACCATTCCCGCGAGCAAATCTTGCGCCAGCTTTTTCGGCAACTGATGCCCTTCCACGAGCTGCTCGAAAATGCCCTTCAGCATGACGGTCGAAGCTCCACTTTCTGCCATATCGCAACTCGCTAAGGTTAGATGCGAGACCGAATCACGCTATGAAGCGGAGAGCAAGCGCTTTTTCGACAGCGTGGAGATTTCCGGATGCAGTCTCCCAGATCAAGGCAGGCGTCATCCAGGAACGCGGCGCTCGCCCCTTCAACGAGCCGTGCATGAATCGACAATCAGCGTGGGCGGTCGCACCACTTTACTCCGCGTTTCCGATTTGGAATGACTTTGCGTGACCGCTTTGATCAGGCAAGCGCAGAACTTGCTCGATAGTAGGGGCCGGTCCAACAGGGTTGGGCTTGGCATTTCCGCCGGATCGAAGCCCAGTCAGTTCTACTTCAGAACGGCTAGGCGAAGGCTATTTGCTTCTCGCGCCTTTTCGCCGGGCAGATCCGAGCTGGCCATAGGTGATCATGCGTTGGGCGCTCATTCGCCGTCACACTCTATGCAATGAAAACTCCGCGCGCGAGCTCCATAAGAGGTTTGCCATCGAATCAGTCCATCGCCAAGAAGCCACCCGATTTGCCTGAAGCAGCGCAGGCGATCGCCCTCCGCTCGATGACAGTCATATCTGCGCCTCTCGCAGCGAGGTAGTAGGCGATGGACGTGCCAATGACGCCCTCTCCCACAATCAAAGCTCGCATATGTTGCTCCGCCTCACTTTCGATGGCCCGCGCCGCACGCAGGCGAGCGTCAGATACGAACTACTGCCAACGCTCGCTGTACAGAAATCGACTGCGGGGCTCGCGCTAGACGCTGCCAGTACCACGCTACAATGGCGTGATCGCCTTTCCGTTCAATTCTGGGGTCCTGGTCTCAGTGGGCCTCGGTGGACCAAACCCATTCCGCTCGGCAAACTACGATCGGAGGGACACGTCATGACGAGCAATCACCCTGGCACCGTTTCCGTCGTGGCCGTGCCATCGCCAGTCTCATGGCACCGAGAGGCCGACATCGTCGTCATCGGGTCAGGCGCGGCCGGCATGCCCGCAGCGATCTTTGCGCGCGAGGCCGGCGCCTCCGTCATTTTGGTCGAGGCTGAGCCCGACATCGGTGGCCACGCCATCATCTCTGGCGGAAATGTCCCGCTCGGCGGGGGCACGGCGGCCCAGAAAGCAGCGGAGATTGCGGATTCCGCTGACCTCGTGTTCCTGGACAACACCGACTGGTCCGTCGTGCAGCCCAACGGATTTCCGGATTACCGCTATAACGATCGGGAACTGGTGCGCGCCTTTGCCGATGAAAATGTCGCGACCTATGACTGGCTGCTGGCCCATGGCGTCGTGCTTGCCGACAAAGCGCCAGATTCCTTTGGCGGCACATCAATCGGCAACTCTGTACCGCGAGAGATGCACGCTGTCCCGATGGACTGGATCATCGCGCAAACGGGCAAATCCGAGCCCACCGCCACTGCTACAACCCGATCGACCGGCAACGGTCTGATGCGCCCTCTAGAAGCGGCGGCCCGCAAGGTTGGTGTCGAGATCTTGCTGGAATACCGCATGACCGCAATCCATCGCGAATTCCCTGGCGCCGGCCGCGTCACCGGAATTCAGGCTGTGCACAAAGGCAATGTTCTGGGCATCCGCGCACGCAAGGCGGTGATCATCGCGACTGGCGGCCATACTGGCAACGTTGAATTCCGCCGCCAGTTCGACCCACGCTTGACCGAGGAATATTGCGGCCTCGCGGGCATGCCCTGGTCCGATCAGGATGCGTCCGGTGAGATTGCCGCGATGGCCATTGGCGCCTCACTTTGGGGCCTCTATAACCAGACTGGAGAGTTCGGCCTGCACCTGACCAAACCCTTCACCATCGGCAACCAGTATAATTACCGTTGTTACTGGCAGCCCGGCAGTTCCGTCTTCCACAAGGCCCGCGCCACCGGCCTGCAGGTAAACGACTGGCAGAACGTCATCACCGTCAATATGCTTGGACAGCGCTTCTTCGACGAAACCGACGGTAACTTCACAGCGAATAATCACAAGCAGATCAAGGATTACCGCTATGGCGATTACCGAAATGCGAAGAACATCATATACCGACCCTTCAATTGGGTGAACGCCGCATTGGCCGGTATCGGCGATGGCCACAACGGGGGCGGTCCGATCTGGGCCATCTTCAACTCCGCGGCCGCCAAACGCGAGGGCTGGACCACCGAACCGCCTTACGTTGATCGCGCCGAGGGCTTTTTCTTTTCCGCCAACACGATCGCCGAACTTGCATCTAAGATCGCGATGAAATTCCAACGAGTTCCCATGCCGCCAGCCGCCCTCGAAGCTACTGTCGCCCGCTACAACAGTTTCGTCGATGCAGGCGTCGACGCTGATTTCGGGAAGACCGCTCCAGCTCATAAAGTCGTGGAGCCACCGTACCATGCCGCATGGGCGACCCCGACTCCGCACGACTCGCGCGCGGGGCTACGCATCAACGCCAAATGCCAGGTCATCGATCGCGTGGGTCAGGTCATCCGCGGACTTTATTGCGGCGGAGAGTCCGCCGGCGGGCTCAGCCAGCACGGCCTGGCCCGCGCGCTGGTGCAGGGTCTTATCGCCGGCCGCAATGCGATGGGTGAGCCGCCTGCCGGTCCGGGGCACTGTCAGGTTAACCGGGTCTAGTCGGCGACATCAGTTGGGGCGACGCTGAGACAGCCGCCCAATCCGAAAATGGCCACCGCTAACCTCCGCCATATGTACCCGCTAGAAATCGCAGCTCCGAGACCGTGTCCAGTGGGTGCGGTGAGCGATTGCACACACGCTCGACGGCGGCCGTCATGGCGATCGAGCGACCGATGCCCCTTACCGTGTAGCGGCTGCCGCGGAACTCATCTGACTGACTACGCTAGGCAAAGGCCGCCTCGACGCGGAGCAATTCCTCGTGTGAGAACGGTTCAAGCTCGTTCGCCGCATATTTTCCCGCCGCCATCAAGCGAACTTTAAATTCTTCCTTGATTTGTGCAGCAACGCAGCGATTCCATACCACTCGGTTTTTGCCTTGCAACTCTTCATCAGTTCTGGACGGCTCCCCATATAAGGTGGCCAGTTGATACCAATAGTTATCGTTTAGTTGGCGTCTTGGTATCTCTGTCTCGTAGGCCATAGCGCCCCGTCGAAAGTCGACTCAAGTAAGAAATAACCTCCACAAGTGTTGGTACCTGCTTCGGCGGATCGCCGGCCGGTGCAACGTGTGGCGACAGAGGTCGCCGTGAGTCGCCCGATGGTTTGGCGCTGGCAGCAGCCGACAAGACGCGCAAGCCCGGCAAGCCTCCGATCCTGGCCGGGACAGTGGCGCATGTGGTGGCGCTGACCTGTGGCGATCCGCCGGCCGATACTTCGCACTGGAAGGGTCGGGCGATAGCCAAGGTTGCCAGCATCTCGCTGCGCCCGGTGCAGCGGATCTGGGATGCCCACCAACTCCAGCCACACCGGGTGCGCAGCTTCAAGCGCTCACGCGATCCACGGTTTGCCGAGAAGATGGCTGATGTCGTCGGCCTCTAGCTCGATCCGCCTGCCCGCGCGATGGTGCTGTCGATCGACGAGAAGAGCAGAAAAGCTCTCCCTGCTCCAGTGCGCTCCACTCCATACTTTCTCCGCCATTTTCGGGACCGCGAAGAAGCCCAACTGTCGCAAGCATTCGCGCATTGAGCTTGGTGGTTCGACATCGGAACGTTCCGGCGGGCCGACGAAGCCAGGCAGCCACCGAGAAGACCGAGAGCGGCAACGAAGCTGTCCATTTTGAATGGGAAGATGCCCGGATCGATTCCTGCAGGCCCGTGTGATCTTCGAGCGGGCGCACCTGAGGCTGGCCGCATTTTGGGCGCCGATTGACAGCAAGCGCTCTGCTTTAGCCAATGATGCGGGAATATCGGCCGATGGCAGCCCCATTCGCAGAGCGTGGGCTTGCCGACCCGGCGGACCACGTTCTCTTCAGGAGGTGTAATGGAGTTCTGGACAGAGCCACAGATGGCGTCGATCCACAAAATGCTCAACCCGCGCTCCATTGCTATCGTGGGCGCGACGCCGCGGATGCAGTATGGCGGGCGGTTTTTGGCTGCGGCGCTCAAGGCCAAGGACCGGCTTCGGGTTTATGCCGTGAACCCGCGTTATGACGAGATCATGGGGGTGAAGTCCTACCCGAGTGTGACGGACCTGCCGGAGGCCCCCGACGTGGTGGGCATCGTGGTGCCCTACGACCAGGTGCTCGATGTCCTCCAGGAGAGTCACCGCAAGGGGGCGGGATCGGCGATCGTGATCTCGGCGGGCTTTGCCGAGCGCGACGCGGACGATCGGCGTGACCTGCAGGGGGAACTGGGTGAATTTGCCCGCGCCTCGGGCATGCGTATCAGCGGCCCCAACTGCCTGGGGCTCGCGAATGTCACGCACGACATCTGGGCCACCTCTTCCTCACGCGGTGCGGATGGTCTGAGCGGGCCGATCGGCCTGGTGTGCCAAAGCGGCGCGACGGCGTTCGGGCCGTTCCTGGTGCGCGCCGTGGAGAACGGCATCGGCTTCAGCTACATCATCTCGACAGGGAACGAGGCGGACCTCGATTTTTCCGACTTTGCTCGCTACCTGCTGGACGATCCTGACACGCGGGTCATCGCGGGTTTTGTCGAAGGCTTCAAGCGGGCCGATAAATTTCTTGAAGTGGCAAAGCTCGCAGCAGAGCGCGGCAAGCCGATTGTCCTCATCAAGATCGGGCGTTCGGAACTCGGAGCGAGGGCCGCACGCTCGCATACTGCGGCGCTGACGGGCGAGGATGCACGGTACGATGCGATCTTTGCCCAATACGGAGTGATCCGGGTCCAGGATTACGACGAACTCCTGGAGGTCGCGCACCTCCTGGCTTACACCCCCAAGCCCGGCGTGTCCGGCATTGCGGTAGTCTCCCACTCGGGCGGCATCAGCTCGCTCACCGCTGACATGTGCGGTCAGGCCGGTCTCGATCTGCCGACGCTTGGTGAGGCGGCGCGTGACGGGATCAACGGAATCCTGAAGGGCTTCGGGTGGGCTGCGAATCCCTGCCGATGTGACAGGCTTTGCCAACAGCGGGTCCTTCCCACAGATCATGCAGCATATGGTCGATGATCCCCGGATGGGGACGCTGGTCGTGGCGAGTGCCGGGGCGGACGCCCAGGCTCAGCAGGTCATCAGCCAGCGTGATCGGACCGACAAGGGTGTGGTGTTCCTGTGGACGGGAAGCCGGGACGCCAAGGCTGGCCTGGCACTAGCTCAAGAGCGCCCGGATACCGATCTTCTACACGCCGGACACGTTGGCCCGCGGCCTGCGGAGCCTTCTCGCGTATCATACATGGCGCGAGCGCCGCCTGGCCGATGGCTTTGCCACGGCCCCGTCGCGCACGG
Source organism: uncultured Alphaproteobacteria bacterium (assembly GCA_963818775.1). Taxonomy (GTDB): domain Bacteria; phylum Pseudomonadota; class Alphaproteobacteria; order Acetobacterales; family Acetobacteraceae; genus JAMXLO01. The sequence goes on from CAWFUF010000024.1 coordinate 598,528, forward strand.
CGCCGCAGGATGCGGCCATCGCCCAGGCTCTTGGACCTGGGGCGTCCGACACTCTCGGAGTCCGAGAGCAAGCGGCTGTTGGCGGCCTGGGGCGTGGGGAGTGCGCGTGAGCGCCTGGTGGGGTCTGCGGAGGCCGCCGTCGAGGCCGCGGAGCAGCTCGGGTTTCCGGTGGCTCTCAAGGTCAATTCGCCGGATATTTTGCACAAGACAGAGGCCGGGGTCGTTCGGCTGAACCTGCGCGATGCGGCGCAGGTGCGAACGGCCTACGCGGAGATCCTGGCCAGTGCCAAGGCCTATGCTCCACAGGCTCGGATCATCGGCGTGTCGGTGCAGGAGATGGTGGGAGACGGTGTCGAAGTTATCATTGGCGTGTCTTGCGACCCGCAATTGGGCCCGGTGCTGCTGTTCGGTAGTGGCGGCGTGATGGTCGAGGTCTACAACGATGTGGCCCTGCGACGCTGCCCCATCACGCGCCGCGAAGCACAGGCGATGATCGCTGAGGTCAAAGGAGCCCGGTTGCTCCAGGGCTTTCGCGGACGGCCAGCGGCGGACCTCGAGGCGCTCGAGGATACTCTGGTGCGCGTGTCGCACCTCGCCATGCACATGGAAGGACACCTGGCGGAGTTGGACATCAATCCGCTCATGGTGCTGCCGGCAGGTCAGGGCGTGAAGGCGGTGGACGCCCTCGTCGTGTTTCGTGGCATATAGTGGGAATCGGCGCCGATGTTGACCTGTCTGCCTGTGGAGCAACTCTTTGATTTTTCACGCATTGCTATGGAGAACGCATAGGGAAAGCGAGGTTCGGAGTCGAGCCGGCGCGACTCGACGCCAACGGTGTAGCGTCATTGTCGCAATAGCGGTCGGTACTGTATCAATTCCGCGGCATGGAATCGCTCGGACCAATGGAATATGCACTGATCTCTGAGGACGAGTATGCGGCCTTGTCGGATGATGACGAGGAGTGCTTTGCACAACTCGAAGCCATCTGTAATCGCAATATGGTCAGGTTGATAGATCAGAAGAATTCGACATACGCAGTCAATGAGATTCGTATGCAATATATGGCTGTGATATCTGGGGCTGCCGAGGAGTGCGGCATCCCCGCGATCCACCCACTTTCAAATCACGGCGGCGACGAAGAGTTTTACGACCAGTTTCAGCAATTTTGCATATCTGTGCAGCGCCAAGTCGCCCGGATACGCGTCCGCGGGAGAAACCTTCGCGACTCCCTTTCGGTTCAGCTCGCTCCGACCACACGCACAAAGATCGAGCATTATATTGGCCGTATTCGCACAATCATCGACACGTCGGATTTGGCGAAAGACCGCAAACGGTCGTTGGTTAGCAAGCTCGATGAACTTATGGCTGAGCTTTCAAATCGCCGGGTCGGGTTTGGCCGGTCAATGTCCGTCCTGAGCGCCATCCTGTTGGGCCTAGCGGCATCCACAACGATTGCAGCCGAGGGACCAGCCGCCGTCAGCAATATCATGAAGCTTATCGCTGCTGATAAGGAAACGGAGGAGGCAGCGAAGCGCCGCTTGGCTCCGCCGCCGCGGGCATTACCCGCACCACCGCGATTGGAAGCGAAGAGGCAAGCGGGCCCACAGTGGGATGCTTCCACAGGAGGAGACCTTGACGATGAAATTCCGTTCTAGATACCTTTGGCTCGCCCCACTGACCGCAGAGCTACAAGAAGCTTGAACTTCGGGTACATAATGAGCACTTGTGGATTCGGCCAACTCGCGGGATAAGGGAGGAGTTGACCTGCGGGCAGACTTGTTGCCGCGTATCGCGGTATAAGATAAAGATGGCAGGAGCGCTGCTTCTTCGCTATCCGATGTTTGCTTCAATATGAATGTAACGGCTCGCCTCGCATAGGAGTGCCCGCAGGTCTCTTCTCGTGGAGTTACGCCGGTTGTCGTCGTTAGAGAAATTGCGCCAGGCGCAGACTCTTGATGAGTTGGCTCGAATGCTCGGGTTTACACCAAAGGGCTTGTCATTCGTGTTATATCACATAGCCGATGCTGCCAAATATAAGTCATTCGAGATCGCAAAACGCAGCGGCGGCAAACGCAAGATCATGGCCCCAGAACCAAGGCTCGCACTATTACAAGGACGACTTGCAGATCTTTTGTATCGGTGCACGTCCGAGCTTGGGAAAGGCAATCCCCCTGCACGCAAGTCGCTTGCGCACGCCTTCGAGAAGGGACGCTCGATCATTAGCAATGCGTCTCTTCACAAGCGTCGCCGATACGTCCTAAATCTTGACTTGAAAGAGTTCTTCCCATCGATCAACTTTGGGCGTGTGCGTGGCTTTTTCATCAAGGACAAACATTTCGCGCTTAACCTGGATTTCTCAAACGAGAGAGGTGCATCGGGGCTGAGAATCTGAGAAAAGTGTTGTGCGAGAACAGTTTTTTCCGAATCCAGGATGGCCCCGATGCAGACAGAGTGTAGCGCGACGCTGTTCGAATTTGAAGCGGTTGAACGGCGAGCGGTGATGGCTGGTTTCGACGGCGGCGACATCACCTCGAACGCGGGGGCGCTGCTGTTGGGGCAGGTGGATCGTGGCCTTGGACTGATCCGTCGGTTCGCCGGTTGCTTCACCGACCGTCGCGATGCTCGTTACGTTGAGCACCGGGTTGAGACACTGGTGGGACAGCGGATCTTTGGCCTGGTGCTGGGCTACGAGGACCTCAATGACCACGACGAGCTGCGCAAAGACCCAACATTCGGCGTGCTGACCGGCAAGCTGCATCCGGTGCTGCGGTCGGACTGTGAAGCACTGGCGGGCAAGAGCACGCTCAATCGTCTCGAGCACACGCCCAAACGCCATGCCGCGAAGTATCACAGGATCGATTGTGACGGGCCACAGGTTGACGCGCTGCTGGTCGAGCTTTTCCTGGAGGCGCATGAGCGTGCGCCGCGCGAGATCGTGCTCGATCTCGACAATACCGACATTCCGCTGCACGGCGCTCAGGAAGGCCGGTTCTTCCATGGTTATTATGACGCGTACTGCTACCTGCCGCTCTACGTGTTCTGCGGCCGGCATCTGCTGCTGGCCCGGCAGCGGCGTGCGAATGTTGCCGGCAGCGATGGCGCGATCGAAGAGATGACGCGCATCATCGGCCAGATCCGCCAGACGTGGCCGCGCGTGCGCATCATTCTGCGCGGTGACAGCGGCTTCGCCAACGAGCCGCTGATGCGGTGGTGCGAGGAGCATCGCGTCGATTATGTGTTCGGTCTGGCACGCAATTCCCGCCTGGAGGCCGCGCTCGGCAAACAGGGTGCCGAGGCCAGGCGCCTGTGCCTGGCCTCGGGCAAGCCCGCCCGGGTGTTCCGTGACTTCCGCTATCGCACGCGTGACAGCTGGTGCCGCAAACGGCGCGTTGTCGGCAGGGCCGAGCACACGCCGGACGGTGCCAATCCTCGCTTTGTCGTCACCTCGCTCAAACACGCCCGCATGGCCGATCCCCGTGCCCTCTACGAGGACCTGTACTGCGCCCGTGGCGAGGCCGAGAACCGCATTGGCGAGCAGTTCGAACTGTTCGCAGATCGTGCCTCGTCCGCCACCATGATGGCCAACCAACTGCGCATGTGGTTCTCGGCGATGGCCTACGTGTTGGTCGATACGTTACGCCGCGTCGGTCTGCACTTTACTCAGTTCGCCGATGCCTCGGCGCAGACCATCCGTCTCAAACTCCTGAAGCTCGGCGCCCAGGTGCGTACCAGCGTGCGGCGCATTCACTTCGCCATGGCCTCGGGATGCCCCAACAAGATCGAGTTCGAACTCGCGTACATCTATCTCCAGCGCGCGTTCAGCTCTGCGTAGGTGCGGCCCACGTCAGACAACCCGGACACCGACGCCCTAGCCACGACACATGCCTTCTCCCACCCGCATGGCGGGAAAGACATAACCTCCGGACTCGCATTGCGCGAGACAAATGAAAAATACCCCCATAGGCCCGGGTGGCGGCCTTCGCATGCTGAAAGCAACCGCTGACAGCCTCGTTCACAGAATAAATGTCGGCCGCGTTTGAGAAATCCAGGTTAACCCGAAGGTTGCTACAATTGTTGCCCAAATAGCGTGCCACCAAAATGAGTTGCCGCAGGGCAGCCCATGTTCTCCCATTGTGTCCAACTTAATTGGGCACCTGCTTGACAGCAGACTGGCTCGCTTCGCGAAGCAACACAAATGCACTTATTCGCGCTATGCCGACGACATCACATTTTCAACTAGCCGCAGAAACTTTCCGCCGGAGTTGGCAAATGCAGTCGATGGCCATCCAGCTGCATGGCAGCTAGGGAAGGAGCTTCGCGAGAAGATTGAGCATTCCGGGTTCAACATCAATGATAAAAAGACTAGGATGCAATTCAGAGCTTCGCGCCAGGTGGCAACTGGTCTTATGGTCAACGACAAAGTGAATATAAGACCGGAGTATTGGCGTGCTGCTCGACAGATGTGCCACGAGCTGTTCAAAACCGGTACCTATTATCGGAAGGTGCCGGGTCCGCTAATAGGTGGACTGCCGACGGACCCGCCTGCGAAAGATATGATAACCACCCCAAATATTCTTTGGGGAATGTTAGCGCACATCCATCAAGTTAAGGATCGCGCGGATTCTAGAAAGGAGGTAGAGAAGCGCGATGATCCGACGGCAGCACGGATATTATACCATCGTTTCCTTTTCTATCGGAACTTTATTGCGCCCGATCAACCGGTTGTAGTACCTGAGGGAAAGACCGACTCGGTCTATCTTCGTATTGCTATTCGCAGGATTCCGTCACTTCCTCCCATATTGGGCGAAACGAAATCCGGCAAGTTCGAACCACGGATCCGCTTCATGAGATATTCAGACACTCAGACGAACATTATGGAATTGGGGCGCGGCGTGACGCGGCTACATGCACTAATGGAATCCTATAAGAAGAACGCCTCGCGGTTCCAACATTGCCCATTTGCCTATCCGGTTATTGTCCTCGTTGACAACGACGACGGCGGCAAGAAACTATTCGGCCTAGCCAAATCTATGTCAAAGGAAGACATCTCGTTAGTAACTAGTAAGCCGTTCTATCATCTGGGACTGAACCTGTATTTGGTAAAAACTCCGGAAAGGGTGATAGCTCCTCATACGAGCTGCATTGAGGATCTGTTTGATCAAAGCGTATTAGGATCGGTCGTCAATGGAAAGGTCTTCGATCCAGACAAAGACCACGAGGAGGAAGGCAAGTACGGAAAGCAAATATTCGCCACGAAGGTTATCCAACCCAACGCCAACAGTATCGACTTTGCGGGATTTTTGCCGCTGATGGATCGATTCGCTAAGGTGCTTCAACACCACGAGGCGACACAGGCGCAGCCATTGGCCGACAGCGCGTAAGGAACATTTTCGCGAATAGCTTGTAAAGGGTCGCGTCGTATCTCGCCATGCACCTTGAGGACACTGGGCGGGAGGTGGTCGATGCCTCATCGTGTTTCGCGGCACTTAGCCCTGCACGTAGCTGAGAGTGATCGCCGCGCGCCGGCGATCTCCGGTGTCACAATCCGTCAGCTCTGGGATTTGCCGAACATGATCCACCCCCCACTGCTTGGCGTGGTGAATGCCCCCAGCGCGGTCTCTGCCCGGACCCTGACCTGCCGTGCGCCAGCCGTGCCGCGGAGCTGCTCGATGCAGTCGGTGTACATGGCCGTACGGGTGCGCCCGTTCCCCAGATTGCCGCCGCTCGAGCAGAGCGGATGCGGTCCCTCGACCCTGATATCGCACGCGTAGAACGCGAAGGCATCGCCGCGTTTGACGTCGTGCCACTGGAAGGCCTCCAGAAAGAACTGCGCCATCGGTGCATAGCCATCGTACGGATTGAATATATCGACGTCCTGGGGCCCAAGCCCGGCGCCTTCGTACATTCGCCTGGCGGCGCGGTCGGTCCAGTCTTCGATCTCGTCTAGATCGGCCTGTGTGGTGCGCTGCTTAAAATTGTGCTGTGAGTGATTGAGCACATAGACCGGCGAGGCCCGCATGTTGCGGGCGCGCTCGGCCGTCGTGAAGAGATACGCGGTCGATGCATTGACTGGCCGGTCGCAGTCCCAGAGCCTGAGCGGGTTCAGCACGTAGCGCGAACTGAGGTAATCCTCGACGGTGAGCTGCGGCACCTGGTGCGTGGCATTGAACCCCCACGGCGTGAGCAGCCCGTTGCGGTGCTGGTTGATGACGAACGGGGCGAGGTCGTCGTGCTTGCCGCCGTATTTCAGGCAGTACTGACCGTGCGGGAACATGTTGATGAAATCGTTGCCGCCGTGATTGCCCCAGGGTGCCGTCCATTGGCGTGCGCCGCGGGCGTAGTCGTCGGCGTTCTCGCCGCCGCGACGATAGCGGCCTTCGAGATTGCCTGTCGGGTAGATGACGAGACAGGTGCTGCAAACACCGTCACCCACGGCCTGCGCTGCCATGCCCACCATTTCGCTGATGGTCGGCAATCCGGTCGGCGCAAATTTGACGTTGGGCAGCCCCATCTGCTCGACGAGCCACTTTGCGTTGACCAGCGTGAGCCCCCACTCCGAATCATATGGCGGGTCGAAGTACGGCCGTGGCGCCCACTGCGACGCGGAGCCGCCGCTGCCGCCCGCAATATGGCTGTCGCAGCAGATGACGCCGTCGACCTGATCCGGCGTCACGCCTGCCTCGTCCATCGCCTTCTGGCAGGCCAGGATGGAATAGGCACCGAGCGTCTTGTCCATCGAGACGCCGTCCCAGCGACGGTCGACCGGCGAATGTCCGACACCGGCCACTGCGACCTTGCCGCGGTGCTCCCACACGCCGAGCCCGTCCTTGTCTCGCCGCCACTGATACCGGTCTGGCGCGCTCATGGCTCCACCTTTCGCAGGGGTTCGCGGTTTCTTAAGGTTAAGCTCTTAACACGGAGGCCACGAAGAACCACGAAGCAGCACGGAGGCAAGACGGTATGCTGCTTGCGCGCGACTTGACCGAGCAAGTCATCGGCCTCGCCATCGAGGTGCATCGGGCCATCGGTCCGGGCATGCTGGAATCCGTGTGCGAGAGCTGCCTGTGTCACGAGCTGGCCCAAGCTGGAATCGCCTTCGAGCGGCGGGTCGGAATTCCAGTCATCTACAAGGGCGTGCAATTCGACGAAGGCTTCCGCGCCGACATTCTCGTAGACCGCCGAGTGGTCGTTGAAATCAAAACGGTTGCCAAATTCGTGCCGGCACACAACGCGCAGGTGCCGACCTATCTCCGCATGAGCGGCCTCCGCGTAGGGCTGCTTTTCAATTTCCATGCCCCGCTGTTGAAGGACGGTCTTCGCCGATCTGTTATTTAAATCGCTCCGTGCTGCTCCGTGGTCCTTCGTGCTCTCCGTGTTAAAAGCTTGCAGCAGAACGACGTGCACGGACGACCCAGGATCATCGCAAACGACCTCTCCACCCTCCGCGGTATGAGCGATGCGCGACACTAGGCGACGACCCGCCACTCGTGGATGAGCTGATCGGGAGCCACCTCCTCGAACGTCACCTCGACGGCGGCGCCCACGGGCACCTTGTAGGGCGGGGTGCCCGGCAGATTGGAATAGAAATTGACCCGCGTGTCCGCGTCCAGCGTCACCATCGCCATGTTATACGGCTGATCGGGCATGCGCCGGTTGAGCCGGCCATCCTCGATCACGATGTAGCTCGCGATATGGCCGCGTCCCTCGACCTCTTTCCACACCAGACTGGCTGCCGAGTTGCAGACCTGGCAGGCCTGCTGCGGCGGATATTGCAACCTGTCGCAGGCAGCGCAGTGCTGCAAGACGAGCCGCCTTTGATTGACGGCGTCCCAGAACGGCTTGCTCAAAGCGTCGGCGACGGGGATCAGCTTCGGCATCGTTTCACTCCCCCCGTCCGACCCACTGGCCGTAGACCGGGTACTGGCTGCAGATGAACTCGATATAGGCCGGGCGACCTGACGTATTGACGTCGAGCGCGCGCCGCAGGGCCGGGATGACCTCGGCTGGCTCGCTCACCCGCTCGGTGTGGAAGCCGAGGGCGCCTATCACCTTCGACATATCCACCTCGTCGGGCCCCAGCACCTGGTGTGTGAAGGGATCGTGTCCCGGCCCCCAGAAGCCGGGTCCATAGCCCGCGAAGCCGCCATTGCTGATGTGCACGACGGTGACCCCGAGTTTCTCGCGCAGCAGAACCTCGAGGTTGCCCATCATGTAGCCAAGGCCCGCCTCGCCGGTCACCGCTACGGATGCCCTGTCCGGAAACGCCTTCTTGGCGGCAATGGCGGCAGCCAGGCTGAAGCCAAGCGTGGAGACATTGCCCCAACCCAGGAAGCCGCGCGGGATCAGCGTGTCGAAGACGGTGCTCAGCTGGTCGCGCGTGTTGCCGGACTCGTGCGTCACAAACGAATTGCGCAGATCCAGCACCTGCATGAGATCGCCGTACACCCGATAGGGGTTGATCGGCGTCTCGCCGGAATTCATGACCTGCCGGTACCGGGCGAGCGCCTCGTCGCGTGCCGCCCTCACTTCCGCCGCCACATTGCCTGCCGCCCGTCCGGCACCGGACGTGCGGCCGGACACTTCCTGACGCAGCGCCTGCAAGGTCAGCCGCGCATCGCCGATTACCGCGTGCGCCGTGGGATACATCTTGTTGATGTGCAGCTCGTCGACGTTGCAGTGGATGATGGTCTTCTTCGCTGCATCAGGAATGGCGTGGCTGAAGCGGCCCGGCGACAGGCTCGAGCCCATCGACGAGGATGACGTCGCTTTTGTTCAGGTAGTGTGCGATCTGATCGCCGCGCACGCCGACAAACAGCGGATGGTCCTCCGGGAACGCCCCTTTGGCCTTGAGAGTCGTGATCACCGGCACATTCACGAGTTCCGCCAGCGCTTTCAGGTCGTCCGAGGCGCCCGCGTAGATGACCCCCTCGCCGGCGTAGATCAGCGGGTCGCGGGCTCCCAGGAGCTGGTCGACCGCGGCGCGCACATCCGCCGGGTCCGGCGCCGATTTCCAGCCCTTCACGGGACGGTAGGGGTCGGCGGTCTCGTCGTATGTGGCCGTGGCATTGGGGATAGCGAGGATCACGGGGCCCGGTCTGCCGCTGCGCAGCATGGTGAAGGCGCGGCGCATGAACTCAGGCGTGCGCTCGGGCTTGTCGAGATAGCCGAACCACTTCGACACGGTCTTCATGGCCGACGCGACATCGTATTGGCTGTTGCCCGAGCTGCCGGCCGGCACGCCATCGGTGATGCACAGAACGGGCGAGCCATCCTCATAGGCCTGCGCCATCCCGGCGTAGGCGTACTGCATGCCGGCGGCATTGACGCCCCCTTGGAAGGTGCACACCCCGATCCTTGAGCCCGCGGTGATGCGCGAGAACGCGTCGGCGACCGCGACGGCGTAGCGGTCGTCGCGCATCATCAGCATCGGCACCCCTTCCCGGCCGAGCGCGTTGTTCACGCGGCAGACAGGGAAGGTCGAAACCCAACCGACACCCTCCTGCTTGAGAATGCGGACAATGCCGGTCGCTACATCGATCGTCATGGATGTGGTCTCCTTTGCATGGAGCCGAGCCGTTCAGCCTCCGTGTGGCGCACTGAAGCATACAAGCATTACAATGATCAGCCGCGTGCCGTTTCCCGACTGCCGCAGCGGTGTGATCGGCCTCGCAATCGCGAGCAATACGGAAAATGACCGGCACCAGTTGCCCTGGCAAGAGGCTGTCGAGGCTGTCCGGCATGAGATCATCTGGACCGCCCACGGATATCAGGCTCCTTCTACCTCAAGCGCGAAGTCGATGTTCCCTCGCGTTGCGTGGCTATACGGGCAGATCTTGTCATGGGTCTCCTCAACGAGTGCTCGCGCCTCGGCAGTCGGTAGATTGGGAACCTTGACGTGCATCCGCACCGCGATGCCAAAACCACCACCCTCACGCGGCCCTACAGACGTGTCACACGTCACGATACTGCCTGACACATTCTTCTTGTGCTGCTGCGCGACAAACTCCAGGGCACCGCCAAAGCAGGCTGCGTAGCCTGCTGCGAACAAGTGTTCGGGTGTCGTGGTGCCCGGACGCCCTGGACCGCCCATTTCCTTGCGAACCGAGAGATCAACACTGACAGAGTGATCGGTTGTCTCGGAATGGCCGTTGCGCCCGCCGGTATTGATGGCGGTCGCTGTCACAAGTGGCTTGATGGTGTATGTGGCCATCCTCCTCATCTCCTCAAGTTTGCGCCAGTTTGCTCGCATTCCCGTGGCTAGTCCACCCTCGCCCCGACGTGGCGCAAGCCTCGAGACCAAGGCGGAGCAACACATGCGCGTTTTGATTCTAGGAGGAGGCGCCATCGGTGTGTCCATCGCCTACCACCTCGCTGCGAGAGGCGCTGATGTCATTGTCATCGAGCGGAGCGCGATCGCCTGCGCCGCATCGGGCAAGTCGGGCGGGTTCTTGGCAATGGATTGGTGCGACGGAACGCCTCTTATGCACCTTGCCCGCCGGAGCTTCGAGTTGCATGCAGAGCTGGCAGAGGCGCATGTCGGCGAATGGGGTTACCGCCGGATGACCACCTATGGCGGTATCGTAGGCGCGTCATCCACCTCTGCGTCGCGTAGAGCAGGGCTCGGATGGGTTTCTCCGAACATCTCGATCAACGGCCAGCTCGGATCCATCGGTACTACGGCCCAAGTGCAACCCGCTGCCTTTACGTCCGGTATGATGCGTGCGGCGGAAGCGCGGGGCGCCGAGTTGCGGCTGGGCAACGTCACGGGGCTGCTGCGCCGCGGTGGAAAAGTGGTGGGCGTCGATCTCGACGGCGAAGCGCTCGAGGGCGATGCGGTCGTGATCGCAATGGGCCCTTGGTCAGTGCTCGCGGCGCAATGGCTTCCACTTCCGCCCGTGTTCGGGCTGAAGGGACACAGCCTTGTCTTCGAGACCGGATCTGCGATTCCACCGGAGGCGCTGTTCCTCGAATACGCAGAGGCCACGGGCACGATCCTCTCGCCGGAGATCTTTCCCCGTGCCGACGGCACCACGTATGTGTGTGCGATCTCGAGCGACTCTCCTCTCCCGACTGATCCTGGTCTCGTCGTTCCCGACGATGGAGCGATCGGCAGGTTGAAGACACTGTGCGATCGCATCTCCCCTGTACTGGCATCGTCTTATGTTATCTCGAGCCAAGCGTGCTTTCGCCCGGTGACGCAGGACGGACTGCCGCTGATCGGCGCCATCCCGGGCGCACCCGGTGCGTTTGTGGCAACAGGTCATAGTGTTTGGGGTATTCTCAACGCGCCCGCAACAGGAGAGGCGGTGGCAGAACTGATCCTCGGCGGCGCGACCCGAACCGTCGATCTCTCCTGCTTCGATCCTGCGCGTCTCCCGGCCTTGGATCCCGGCTGTATCACAGTCACACGCGGGCGCCGTGGCTGACGAATTTGAAACTCTGTACCTCGCAAATGGGAGCCTCGTACGAACCATGAAAGACAACAGCATAAGACGGGCGGTGCGCGAAGGGCGGGCCGCGCTTGGCACCGGGCTCAAGGAGTTCGCCTCGCGCGGCGTCCCGTGGATCATCGAGGCCTCCGGCTTCGACTACTGCATGATCGACCACGAACACGGCGCCTTCGACCTCGAGACGATCGCGGATCTAGCCGGGTGGTTTCAGGCCACCAACGTCTCCGCGATCGTGCGTATCCACAAATCCTTCACGAATCTGATCCCCGCGATCCTCGATCAGGGGATCATGGGCGTGCAGGTTTCGGAGGTCGATAACGCCGAGGAGGCACGTGCAATTGCGCGGGAGGCAAAATTCCCGCCTATCGGCAATCGCGGTATCTCGGGGCAGGGGATGCACACCGGATACCGCAGCTATGGCGCTCGTCACGCGTCGGAGTATGCGCCATGGGCCAATGCCAACATCATCGTTTGCGTGTCGATCGAGTCGCTCGAGGGCCTGGAAAATGTCGAGGCGATCGCGGCCGTCGACGGCATCGACATGATCGCCTATGGCCACTCGGACCTCAGTGCGCGCCTGGGCGTTCATCTCCAGCTTGAGCACCCGACATTCAAGGCAGCCGTGCGCCGGATCGCGGAGGCCTGCAACGCGCACGGCAAACTTGCCCGAGGCTCCGCGGAAACCGAGGCACAGATCGAGGAGTACTGGCGGCTGGGGTGCAAGGTGTTGAACCTGCCCGGCAACGACGTCAGCACCTGGCTCGATGGCCTGAAGGCGCGTGCCGCCCGCGCCCATGCGCGGCTCAAATCCATCGGCGTTCCGACGCCTTGAGGAACGACAGCCGTGAGTGCGGGATTGCCTGACCCGCATTACACCTGAGGGCTATCAACCAACGACCTGCCTCAAGGGGAGAGCCATGACGACAGAGAAATCCGATGCCATTCGTCCCTTCCGCGTGGACATTCCCCAGGAGGCCCTGGCCGACCTGCGCCGACGCCTCGCGGAGACGCGCTTGCCCGAAAAAGAGACCGTTGCCGACTTTTCCCAGGGCGTACCGTTGAAGACCATTCAGCAGGTCCTGCGCCACTGGCAGACCGAGCACGACTGGCGCAAGGTCGAGATGCGGCTCAACGCCGTGCCGAACTTCATCACCGAAATCGACGAGCTGGACATCCACTTCATCCACGTCCGCTCCAAGCATGGACATGCATTGCCGCTGATCGTGACGCACGGATGGCCCGGTTCGGTCATCGAACAGCTCAAGATCATCGAGCCGCTCACCAATCCCACGGCACATGGTGGAAGCGCATCGGACGCATTCCATGTGGTGATTCCGTCGATGCCCGGTTATGGGTTTTCCGCCAAGCCGAACACGACCGGCTGGGGGCCCGAACGGATCGCGCTGGCCTGGACCACGCTGATGCGGCGCCTCGGCTACCCGCACTTTGTCGCGCAGGGTGGCGATTGGGGGGCGGTCATCACCGACATGATAGGCGTGCAGGCGCCGCCGGAACTGCTTGGCATTCACACCAACATGCCCGGCGCAATTCCCGCCGATATCAACCAGGCGTCTCTCGCCGGGGCGCCGGCGCCGTCCGGCCTCTCCGCTGAGGAGAGAAGCACGTACGAACAGCTCGTCTTCTTCTACAGGCACGTCTACTACGCCTTCTTTATGGCGACGCGCCCGCAAACACTGGCCGGGTTGGCAAACTCGCCCATTGCCCTCGCGACCTTCATGCTCGACCACGATGCGCGCAGTCTGGAGCTAATCGCACGGTCGTTCGACGGGCAGACCGAAGGCCTTACGCCGGACGATGTCCTCGACAATGTCACTCTGTACTGGCTTACCAATACGGGGGTTTCGTCGGCCCGCCTCTATTGGGAGAACAAGCTGGCCTTCTTCAGTCCCAAGGGCGTCAAAGTCCCAACCGCTGTCAGTGTCTTTGCGGACGAACTCTACCAGACACCGCGGAGCTGGGCGGAGCGGGCCTATCCCAATCTCATCCACTACAACAAGGTAGCAAAGGGCGGCCATTTCGCTGCCTGGGAACAGCCGAAGCTCTTTACTGAAGAGCTTCGCGCCGGCTTCCGGTCGCTTCGGAAATAATCGGTCCGAACCTGCTCGACATCAGACTTGCAATCCCACGCTCCGCTCCGATGCCGGCGCCAATCCGGAGCCCACCGGCATCGTAGTTTTACGCAAGGACCGAATGAGCCATGTCAGCACGAATTTTGACAGCAATGCCATCATTGATTGTAATGCAGACACAACCCAGCAATCGATACCATCCCAATGAGCAGTATCACCATCCGCAACCTCGACCCGGCGGTGAAGGAGCGGCTGCGCGTCCGCGCCACCCAACATGGCCATTCGATGGAGTCCGAGGCCCGTGACATCATCAGCAGCGCTGTCGGTGCTGAACGTCCGCGCGAGGTCAATCTGGCTGAAGCTATCCGCCGGCGCTTCGCTCCCCTGGGCGGTGCTGATGACCTGGAGATCCCGCCACGCGAACCGACCCGCGATCCACCCCGGTTCGACTGATGTTCGTGCTCCGAGCAAACATCGAGTCGCCGCCGAGGTGCTGCGGGAATGAAGGATTGAAACGCGAGTCCGTCGCATAGCGAAATCGCTTCATGCTGTTACGGTTCGACGTTTTCACACAGCCTCGATCCATGTCGATCGAGAGGTGCCAAGCGCATCTCGCGCCAATTTCGATTGCCAAATGGCCGCGCTTCTGATATGTTTGCACCGCCTTAGCCCAGAAAAGATTGATCGGTTGAGCCGAGCGCTCCAATGATGTTGCCGATGAATCTGCCAAAATCTCCGGAATGTTCCCGGAAGCAGTCGGGTGCATTCTTTACGCCTGAAGGCATCGCACGCTCGCTGACCGCGTGGGCGGCGAGGCGCGCCAGCGACCGGCTGCTGGATCCCAGCTGCGGCGACGGTCAGTTTATAGCGATGCACCGTAACAGCGTCGGCATCGAGCAGAATCCGCTCTCGGCGCAGGATGCGATCATGCGTGCGCCTGGGGCACTCGTGCATGAAGGCGATTTCTTCGCTTGGGCGAGCGAGACACGCGAGCGATTCGAGTGTGCCGCGGGCAATCCGCCCTTCATTCGCTACCAGGTCTTCAAAGGCGACATGCGCAGATGTGCCATGGACTTGTGCAGCCGCCTGGGCGCCCGGTTCAGTGGGCTGAGTTCCTCCTGGGCGCCGTTCCTCGTTGCGACGGCTGGGTTGCTCAAGCGCGGCGGTCGCATGGCGTTCATTGTGCCCGCGGAAATCGGGCATGCGCCTTATGCGATACCGCTGCTCGAATATCTAGTCGCCACCTTTGCGCGTGTGCACATCGTTGCCGTTCGCGAGAAGCTCTTCCCCACTTTATCCGAAGATTGCTGGCTTCTCTTTGCCGAGGATCATGGCCGGACGACAGAAGCGATCGATTTCACGGCTGTCGACCGCTTCGTTCCCGGCACTGGGCCGCCGCCGGTAAGCGTGCGGGTGCCGCTCGATGAGTGGCGGCGCGTTTGGAACCAGCGCCTGCGCCCCTTTGTGCTGCCGTCCAGCGTTCGGACCGCCTATGCGCGTATCAACGCCGATCCAGCGAGCAGCCGCCTCGGGGACTTCGCCAGCGTCGGCATCGGCTATGTCAGCGGCGACAATAGCTTCTTTCATCTCCGCCCTTCTGATGCGGAACGCTGGAATATTTCGGCGCAGTTCCTCCACCCTAGTCTGCGCAATGGCCGAGCCATGCCCAAGATCGCGATCACCAAGGCAACGGTGGACGCCTGGCGTAATCGCGACGATCAAGTTTTGCTATTGCGCCTGAAGCGCGGGCAGGAGCTGCCCGTGGCGGTGCGGCGGTACCTTGATTCGAGCGAGGGCAAGGCGGCGCGGCAAGGCTATAAATGCCGCAACCGAACGCCGTGGTACTCCGTGCCTGATGTGCAAGTGCCCGACTTTGTCATGAGCTATATGTCGGGCCGGGCGGTCAACCTTGTGCGCAATTTGGCGGGAGTTACATGTACCAACAGCGTTCATTCGGTGCGCATTCGGAATGCAGGCGTAGCGTCTAAATTCCTGCCGCGTTGGTCAGAGCCATTCGTTCGACTAAGCTGCGAGCTTGAGGGACACGCGCTGGGCGGCGGTATGCTCAAGATCGAGCCCCGCGAGGCGACGCGGATACTCTTTCCAAACGTGGCGCAGCTGCACCATCTTGATGCTGACGAGCTCGAAGCGTCGGTCCAGACACTTCAGCGCTGGAGACACTATGGCAACTGACGCCGAGGCGAAGACCTGCCAGTGGACTAACCAGGCGACCGCGCTGGCGGAATTTGCCGAGTTTACCGGCAAGACGCAGAGTGCCAGCCACATCAAGCCCCTTCATTGGTACGTCGCTTGCCGGCTCGTTCTCGAGGGTGGTTTCGACCCAGATGACATCATATCGCGGCCGCCTTTCCGGGCTGAGCGCCGATCGGGCCACGCACCGGTGCTCCGCTATGATCCCGCGCTCGGTGCGGGTGGGGAGCGCGCCGTTCTCGGCGGACTTAAGACCAAAAACGTGGACGTCGTGGTGACGCGCGAGGGCATCGGACCCGTGCTTGCCGTGTCATGCAAGGGCGTGACGGGCGCGTTTCGCAATCTTACCAACCGCATGGAAGAGACGATCGGCGAATGCACCAACCTGCACATCACTTATCCCGCTCTTGTTCTGGGGTATTTGGTGCTGCTACGCGCCAATCGACAAGCCGAAGCGGCGCTCAACGACGCGGCCGCTGCCACCGAAGGAATGGGAGCTGCGCCCGAGGGAACGAAGGTGCTTGCCGCCAATGATATTGCGATGACCAAGGGTGGCGAGCCGGTCGCAGGCATCGTGCGCTTCCATAACGCTCTGCGCGAGCTTGTTGGACGACGCGGCATTCGTAACGACGTCAGCCGCTACGAAGCGATCGGATTTGGTTTGGTGGAGATGCAGGGTCCAGCGCGCTCGTCTCTGCTCTATAGCTTCCCTGATGCAAACAGCCCTCTTAGTCTGGCCGGGTTCTTCGACACCTTGTACGCTCGTTATGACGAGCGCTTTGTGGTCAGCGCACCGGATCTGGCGCGCACTACGCGGCGCCTCGAATGGGATCCTCAATCACCCGGTCTCGTCCTGGACAGGCTCGACTTCCCGATTCGTTCGGCCGATTAACTTATGTCGTCCTCGGAGCTGAAAGTACGCATCCCAGGTAAGGTGCTCGAAAGCTACGCGTCCGCTGACGGCTGGGCAGGACTGGGAGTCGAACGTCTACTGTCGCTGCGCTGAGACCCGAAAGCAGACGGGCCGCTTCCCACCCACCTCGGAGTTCCAACACCATTCAGAGACAGTCCCCGAACGCGAGCACCGCCTGACCTCGAGCGCGGCTCGGCGATGGAGACAGACCGCAAAATGGCGCATCCTCCCGCCGATCAACCGTGGAGCGGCGAAAAGAAAATGCGGCGCCAGGGCAAAATAGCGCTGCTGACCGGCGCGGCGGCTGCGATCAAGGGCGAGTTGATGCGGCTGCGCGGCGGCGCATCTGTTCGTGCGCGAGGGTAGTGCTGACCCGACATCCGCGACGACCTGGGCGAGCGCGCCGCGGCTTCCCTGCGCGCCGAGGGCCACGACGCGCGCTACTCGCATCTCGACGTGACACCGGAAGAGAACTGGGCGCAGTGACGCAGTGATGGCCGCGCACAGACGGCTCGACATTCTGTTCAACAATGCCGGTGTCTCCTTCCCCGCCAAGGTCGAGGACACCACAGTGGAAATCTGGGACCGCGAGCTTGGCGTGCATGCCAACAGATTCTCGTAGATCGTCGCGCCTCACGTCTTCAGAATCATACATGAAGTCCGCCCTCTCAATTCGGAGCAGTCAGCAGGGCGATACCAACAAGGGCACGGAACCTCTTTGCGTTATTTGCGGCCCTTTGCGTTATTCGCGTCAAATCCTTGCTTCGACCCAACAAGCAAGAAAGTCATCACGCAAATAACGCAAAGGGCCGCAAATAACGCAAACAGTCAGACACTGTCGGCGGTCACGGCGCGAATATCACAGATCGAAGACGATCCGACGCACCTCCAGGCGCGGGCGGCCAAAGTTCATGAGAAGACACAAGTGCATGCCTGTCGCGCGCAAATAGTTGAGGCATTGCGCGCGATGCGCGCTGCTCAGCTCTGCCACCGTTTTCAGCTCGACCAATAGCGATGCTTCGACCAGCAGGTCGATGAAGTACTCGCCGACCACGACCCCATCATACATCACGGTGATCCCGCGCTGCTGTTCGACGATCAGCCCAGCCTTCCGCAGTTCATGCGCCAGTGCGTTCTCATAAACCTTTTCCAGGAATCCGTTGCCGAGGGTGCCGGCCACTCTCAGGCCGCAACCGATGATCCGCTTCGACAGTGGGTTCAGCACGGCGCCATGTGCGTCCATTTCCGTTCCTTCGCGCCATGCAACCTTTTTTCACACTGCCGTCGAAAGTTTGCCAAAGCATTGATGAATCATCTGTGGGAGGCTTGGGTGAGAGGCAGGCGCGCACTGGTTCGAGCCACGCGCTGCCGCGATGGAGCCACGCCGCGAAATGGCGCATCCTCCCGCCGACCAACGATCCAACGGGAGGGCAGGATGCGGCTCCAGGGCAAAATAGCGCTGCTGACCGGCGCGGCGGCCGCGATCAAGGGCGAGCTGATGGGCTTCGGCGGTGCAGCGGCCCACCTCTTCGTGCGCGAGGGCGCCAAGGTGGTGCTGACCGACATCCGCGACGAACTGGGCGAGCGCGCCGCGGCCTCCCTGCGCGCCGAGGGCCATGACGCGCGTTACATGCACCTCGACGTGACATCGGAACAGAACTGGGCCCAGGTGGTGGACGCTGTAATGGCGGCGCACGGACGGCTGGACATCCTGTTCAACAATGCCGGTGTCTCATTTCCCGGCAAGGTCGAGGACATCACCGTGGAGATCTGGGATCGCGAACTTGGCGTCCATGCCAAGGGGGTCTTCCTGGGCACCCGCACGGCGATCCCGGCCATGCGCAAAGGCGGCGGCGGCTCGATCATCAACACGTCCTCGGTGATGGGCATCGTCGGCAGTCCCACCTCGCCCGCCTATTCGGCCGCCAAGGGCGCCATCGCGATCTTCACCAAGTCGGCGGCGCTGCAATATGCGGGGGAAAATATCCGTATCAATTCAGTGCACCCGGGCTATGCGGATACGCCGCTGACCAAGACGCGCTTCAGCGATCCTGCCGTGCGCCAACAACTGCTCGATCGCACGCCGATGGGTCGGCTCGGCACCGCCGAGGACATCGCCAATGGCGTGCTGTTCCTGGCATCCGACGAATCATCCTGGATCACCGGCTCGGAACTGGTGATCGATGGCGGCATGACGGCGCAGTAAACGCAGATCGGTCCTCGGCTAGCCGTACGCCGCCGGGGCCGGCCATCTGCGGCCCAAGTCAGGCTTGCTTGGGTCGGTAGCTGCCACGCATTCCGGCCAATTGTCCGCGTTCCGCTTGGCGCGCCGTAAGGAAGCGCGCTGTCAACTGCTGAGCGTGGACGATGCCCAGCCCGCATGACGCGGCGTGGCCGATGCGCCATTCTTCCGGCACGCCAGCACACAGGAGGACGTCCAATGAAGCAACCGAACCGGATCAAGGCGGCCATGCGCGCCGGCCGCAAGGCGTGCGGCTACGGCCTGACTTTCCCCTCTCCATGGGTGATCGACATTCTGGGGAAGCTCGACTTTGACTACGTCTTCATCGACGGTGAGCACGGGCCCTTCGATCTGGAGCGTCTCGAGGATCTGTGCCGGGCGGCCGAGCGCTATCACCTGACAACCTTCGCCCGGGTGCCCGACATCGGCGCATCAACCATCCTGCGCTATCTCGACCGCGGAATCATGGGCATCCTGGGGCCTCACATCGCCACCGAGGCGGACGCCCGTCAGTTGGTGCGGGCGTGCTATTTCGGCCCGCTGGGCGAACGTTCATTCGGCGGCAACCGCGGCACCGACTACAATGCCGGCATCCCGGACAAGGCGGCGTACTACCGCGACGCGAACGAGCAGATGCTGGTTTGCGCCTTGCTGGAAGACGTGGCCGTGCTGGAGAACCTGGACGCAATTCTCGCGGTGCCGGGTATCGATCTTTACAGCATCGGGCCGAATGACTTCGCGCAGAGCCTGGGTTACCCCGGCCAGCTGGACCATCCGGAGGTCGTGAAGGCGACGCAGGAGATCACGAGGCGCATCCACCAGGCGGGACGCAAGATGCAAGCGGACGTGATGAAGTCGGCAGGGGTCAGCGACATGCTGCTTGAGGGGGGACGGCGTATTTTGGAAACGTAACTTAGCCCCAGCATTGCGTTCAATGCCTCTGCCGCTTCGCGGGGGAGGCATTGTCCACCTCCGGACTGCCTGCCAGGGACGCGAAACAATTCCACCACGCGCCGCCCACCCGAAGCATCCATGCAATATGCTGTTCCGCCGCACTGTCGTTCCAAGGCAGCGGGGCGGCCAGGGTCGCCGCGATATCGGTCATCCCGGGGTGGTGGGAGGAGCCCCATTCCATCGCGAGGTCCGAACCGAGCTCTGCCCGGAGCAGCGGCTCGATCTCCGGACGGGCGCGATCAGCCAGCGTGAAGAAAGCTTCGCCGGCAAGGCCGGCGCAGCGGAGGAACACGCCCACTTGCGGAAACGGCAGCCTCGCCCGGTACAAGGTGATCCACGCGGCGTTGCGGATGATCGCGAACCGACGGTTCCGGTAACCCCCCGCGCTATGCGCCGGCAGACCGCGCAAGCTGGTGCGTCGCGCCAGGAGGTCGCGCCAGAAGGCGCGGTCCTGCGCCAGGTCCGGCCGGGTGATCCCCGTCCGTGTGTGCTTGTATCTCATGTCCGGCAATCCGGCGTCCCGAGCCCACCGGCTACTACACGATGTGCCAAATTGCGTACCCGGCTTCCCGGCCAGGGGCTTCCCCAGCGCGTCAGGACCGCCCGTCGGGCAATTCGATGGTCATGACTGGTCCCCTGATGGTGGCGGGGTCAATGGAGAGGCCGGTTTAGCGAGCGTTGGTCGCCTATTTGTTGCGAACGGCCAGACAGCAGGCCGTGACCAAGCTTGGCGGCTTCCGACGGAGGCAACTGAAACATCAACCATCCCAGTCCGGGGTGGCGGATGAACAGCAGCTTGTTGTTCGTTGAAGCAGGCGCATGGAGAATCCAGTTCGGATCGAGGGCCGTACGGACCTCCTTGAGATCCGGCAGTGTGCGCGGAACTTCGGGCTCCATGGTTGCTCGATGATGCGCAAGCGTCGCGATGAGCAAATCAATGTCAGCCGCGCGAAGGCTGACCTTTTGGAGAGAGGCGCCGTCATCCGACAACTGAAACGCCAGCTCAATCGTCGAAAGCAGTGACAGTCTTGCGTTGGCTGATTGCATGACACTTCTCCCTGCGTTGAAATCCACCACCAGGGTGACGGGCGGAAGGACAAACGCCGTGTTTCCGTCCCGGCGTTCAGCGCCGAAGCAGCTGCTGCAGGATCCGGCACTCGATGGCCGCCGCTTCTCGGTCGCGCCGACGCCGCGGACGCGGCAGGTCGACAGCGACATCAAACATGACGTCTCAGTTCGACAGCTAGGTTGCGCTTGTCGAAGTATCCCTTGGTCTGCGCAACCGGCACACCGACGGTGCAGATCGCGCTCGCGTTCCAGGTCAGCTTGAGGTTACGGCGCGGTCCGCTCACCACGGTGAGCGGGACTTCGGCTGACACGTGGCAAATCGGGGGAGCGCCGTCGAGCGACGAGGACGGACGGCTGGTGGCTAATACGCGCGGTGCAGTGAGACCGAGCGGCACAGCCGCGCTGGCGATGCCCGCAGCGCGCAGGATTCTGCGACGTGTAGGGTATGCCATGGATCAGCGTTCCCTGACTGCGATGAGATGGGCGCCGGCATGCAGTGACGGCGAAACAGGACCAGCCGAGGTGGCGTCCCGATAAACGCGGCGCGCGACGCGCCGGACGTCGTCCAGCGTGGGCCAGATGGAAGAATCGAGTTCCTCCATGCGGAAATCAGTGGCGACGAAACGGTAGCCTCGGTCGATGCGGATGGCGGCGCCTACGAACACGCCATCGATGTCAATGATGTGCGATTGCAGCATCGGTCATGGTCTTTCAGACGGAGATGAACGGACGCGGTCCTGGGACCGCAGTGATGATGCTGGCGGCTCAGCTACATCGGGCCGCGCCGCTTGGCTGGCGCATCAGAATGGCGATCGGTCGAGCCATGGCCTTCCTCTCATCCCTCGCGAGTGCCGTGGAGCAAGCTCGACCGCCCCCCAACGAGCCTATGTCGGTCCAAGACAGGCCCCATCGCCGGCGATCGGACGAGAGCCAGTCGATGGCGGAGCATCGGCCGTTCCCCGTATTGGAATATTTTTCCCTGTAAGTGCAATAAGTTGGCATAGAGAAGATTTATTTTCTACCATATCTCGCTAGTTGCCCAGTCATGTTCTCCTGCGGTCCGTTCTGCGGAGACCGGACTCGCGCCCTCCGATCGGCCGGACGCGCGGCCATGCGACCGACCGAGTTGAACCAGCCGTGCCGCCAGCAGGCGGGCCATGTCGCGGCACTGACCGCGCAGCTCAGGGACAGCCGTGATTTCCCAGACCGCTGCCTTGGTCAGGGGGCCGATGGCAAACAGCCGGTCGGAGGCAACGCCTACGCGGCTCACCACTGCGCCCTCGGCGCTTACATCCAGTCCGACCCGAAGCGGATCGGCGCGCGCAACCCGGTCGACCATCAGTGCCTGCAGCAGCCGGTCGGCACTTTGCGTGATGTCGGTGCCGGAACCGGTGCAGTCGATCACGCGTGCCGCACGCAGCGTTTCCAGGCTGCCGCTCTCTCGGCCGCGGAACATGACGGTTGCCTGGCCGCCATCGACGTTGCAAGCAACGATCCGGCCTGCGCACACCCGCAACTGATCCGCGCCCTTGGCAGCTTCGATCCGGTCCGCAATCTGCGGAGGCATGCGGTGACGGTGCACATCCCACCAGGTGCGCATGTGACGCAGAAATCGCTTACGATCGCCGACACTCAACCCGCGCCAGATATCTTGTGCGACAGGACGCAGCGAATCGATCACCGGCTGCCAGGCGGTCCCGGCCTTCGATGCACATGCAGCCTCGCACCGGATCCAACGCGTGAGGGCGGCAAGGCCCTGTGGCATTGGCATCGGCAGCGCAGCGGGGGACACGGGAAACGCGGCATGACGTCGCGGCAACAATCCATGTCGCGACAAAGCATAAATCGGCCCGCTGTGACCTGTATCCAGCAGGCTGACCATCGCATCGACCATGGTCAGGCCGGTGCCCACCAGCAGCACCGGCGCTTTCGGATCCAGAGCTGCGAATGCCGCTGGTTCCCACGGACTGCTCCGCCAAAGCCCAGCCACATTGAGGGCCGCTATGTCATGATGCAGCGGCGACGGCGACGTATTGCCGATCGCCAACACGACAATGTCGGCACTGAGCGATGCGCCGGAGGCCATGGTGAGCGTCACTCCGCCGACCCATTCTCGGGCGCGGACCACGTGATCGTCCAGCAGCTCCAATCGCTTAGGGTGACTTTGGTGGCGTGCGCGGTCGAGCAGATCCTGGAGATAGAGGCCATAGAGCCGACGTGGCACGAAGGCATTCTCTGTCGGCAGGATTCCGCCGAGCCGGCTGGGAGATTGCTGCCGTAGCCAGCCGAGGAAATCCAGCGGCAGGTCGGGGAATGCGCCCATCCGCCCGGCCGGCACATTGAGCAGGTGGTTCGGATTATCAGAACTGTACGCCTGCCCGACTCCGAAGCGCCCGCTCCGCTCGATCAGGACAATGCGTGTCCCTGCTGGACACAAGGATTGTAGCAAAAGCGACAGCAGCGTGCCGCTGAATCCCGCGCCGATGACGGCGACTGTCGGTTGCGACATGACAATTTCCTATAATCCCTATAGGGATTAGGATATATCTCGGCGGCCGATGTCAACTGGAATTTCATCACGCACGCGTCAGGGGTTGACCGCGCACCTCTTATGCCGCAGGAGCTGCTTATGCTGTCCAGCAAAGCGAAATACGCGCTTCGAGCGCTCCTGCGCCTGGTCGAGAACGCATCATCTGGCTCCTGGCTTCAGACCGGCGAGGTGGCTGAGCAGGAGCAGGTCCCGCGAAAATTCCTCGAAGCGATCTTCGTCCAGTTACGCGACCAGGGTATCATCGAAAGCCGCCGCGGCGCACAGGGCGGCTATCGACTGGTGCGCGATCCTGCTTCCGTATCTGTTGCCGATGTCATTCGCATACTGGATGGACCACTTGCGCTGACACCTTGTGCGAGCCGTACGCGCTATCGGCAATGTGCGGATTGCGTCGATGTCAGGAAGTGTCGACTTCAGCCGCTTATGCAGGAAGCGCGCGATGCGGTGGCTGACGTCCTTGAGAACTGTTCGCTGTCTCAGCTTGCGGGCAAGCCAAAAGCGCGAGCGGACAAGATCAAAGCTACCGGTAGAAGGCCTGGGTTAAAATCCCACGGGAGCCAGACGAGAGACCGCCCGGCAATATCACTAAGGCGATAGCGCTACTTGGAAGAGTGAGCCTTACGACACGTGGCGTGAGTGAATCGTCGGCGCACCACCAGAATCCGGCGAACGACCGAGACGTCAATCTAGGATGCGGGATGCCGCACCATCCGAAACAACTCGGCTCGCGATGTCCGTCGCATAGCCGGCAAACAGGTGTTGTCGTCGCGGAGCCCCGGGGTCCATTCCAGACGAGAATACAAGTACCGAGCCGCCTTTGCTCGCCGCCAGATGGCAAAATCGTAACCGCCGCGCGTCTCGCTTGACCCGGCTCGTGCCGACTTGGCACGCATTGCGCATGACCATTCCGGCACCGGCGTCACTGCTGAGGCTGCTGTTGTGCGGCACGCTCCTGATTGCGCCAGGAGCGCTGGGGCAGACGACCACCGCCACCACCACCAAGCCACCGCAGGCGAAGCACAAACCCACGCCCGTGGTGCAGCCGCACGGGGCGACCCACCCACAGAAGCCGCCGGCCAAGCCTGCGGCCGCCTCACCGCTCCCTGCGCCCGCTCCCGCCCCAGTTCCCGCCCCGGCGGAGCCGCCCAAACCGACCGAGGCGGACAACGCCAAGGGGTCCAACACCGGCCTGCCGCTACCGCGCTTCGCCGCGCTCCGCTCGGATGAGGTCAACCTCCGCGCAGGCCCAGGCACGCGGTACCCCATTGATTGGATCTACAAGCGACGCGAGCTACCGGTCGAGATCCTGCGCGAGTTCGAGGTCTGGCGATTGGTACAGGACCCCGAGGGCACCAAGGGATGGGTGCACCAGGCGACACTCACCGGACGCCGCAGCTTCGTCGTGACCGCCAAGGACGCGACGCTGCGGCGCGAGGCGCAGGACAGCGCCTCGCCGGTGGCGATCCTCAAGGCGGGAGTGATCGGGCACATCCGCTCCTGCCAGGCGACGTCCGAGTGGTGCCAGGTACAGACCGGCGACTATCGCGGCTACCTCAAGCGCAGCCAGTTCTGGGGCACGCTGCCGGGCGAGGCGGTCGCCGGCTAGCAAGATTCACCCTTTGTTCACCCGCTCGTGTCATTCTCCGGCAACCAAGACCTCCAAGGGAGCCGGAGCCCATGATCACCCAGGAATTCCTCACCTTGCTGCTCGAAACCTTGGCCGCAACCATTCCGGCTGGCGCCCACCCAGGCGACGCCGGCCGCGAGGCAAGCCTCGCCATGGCGTGCACGATGCTGGAGGCACTGCATCCGGCAGACGCGAAGGAGGCCGCTGCGGCAGCCCGCGCGATCGCCGCGCATTTTGCTGCGATGGATGGCTTTGCCCGCGCCGCCAGGCCCGGTATCGCCGACGACACCGCCGTCCGCCTGCGCAACAACGCCCTCGCCGCCGCACGCCTCGCCGATGCGGTCACACGGCAAAGGCGCCAGGCCCCACTGCCGGAAGTCGAGAAGCAATCACGGTCGTCCGCGCCGGCCGCAAACGTCGGGATGCCAGCGTCGCGGGTGCGGCATCGCGCCGAGTTGCCGGCGACAATTCCCGGTCTGCCCGACGTGGCGACGACGCAGCCAATGCGGCGGGCCGGTCTACACAGCGAGACCGCTCTCTCGCCGGTGCAACCAACTGTTTCCGTCCCAGGGTAAAAAGAATCCAACGCAGATGAAGGCAGATTCACGCAGAACACGCAGATGGTCCGGTGCGGCTTATAAACCGTGCACCACGCGTTTGATCTCCAGGCGCGGCTTGCCGAAATTCAGCAAGAGGCAGAGCTGCAGGCCGGTGGCTTTGAGACAATTAGAGCATTGCATGCGATGCGCGTCGTCGAGCGCTTTGACAGTCTGCAGCTCAACCAACAGTGCGTTCTCGACCAACAGGTCTGCAAAGTACTCGCCGACCAACACGCCGTTGTAGTACACGGAGACGCCACACTGCTGCACAACCGCGAGGCCCGCCGCACGCAGTTCATGCGCCAGCGCGTTCTCATAGACTTTTTCCAAAAACCCGACGCCAAGCGTATTGAGCACAGTGAACGCGCAGCCGATCACATGCCCCGACAGACCGTTCAGCCTGTCTCTATCTGCGTGTTCTGCGTGCATCTTCTTACATTTGCGTTTAAAAGACTTTTCTTTGACTATGCTGCCAACGGACCATTACAGAAGCGTTGACGGGGCTGTGCCGCGGCGCGTCTCACGCACAAGGCTTTTGGCACCGCGATCCTTCCGCGCTATTCTCCCCGCCATGGACAAGGATGTGCCGCGGGCCCACCACGACATGGGGGGCGTCTCGAAATTCCTATGCGAGCCGGTCGATGTCGAACCGCACGCGCTGACCGACTTCGACAAGGAGGTCGACGCGCTGTCCCGCGTGCTGGGCGCGAAGCGCGTCATGACCGTGGACGAGCTGCGGCGCGGCATCGAGGCCATACCCGAGGCTCAGTACCATCGCCTGACCTATTATAGGCGCTGGATCCGCTCGATCACCGACAACCTGCTGGTCAAGGGTGTGATCACCGAAGCGGAATTGCGCGCCGCGCTGGACCGCGTGTGATGGCCGATTACGCCGCTGGCACGCGCGTGCGGGTGAAGAACGACTGGCCGGAGACGCGTGGCAAGGTGCATATCCGTACGCCGCATTACCTGCGCGGCATGCAGGGCGCCGTGGTGCGGAAACTCGGCGCCTATCCCAATCCCGAGGACCTCGCCTTCGCCCGCCCCGCAGCGCAGCGCGCGCTGTATCACGTCGCCTTCGCTCAGCCGGCGGTGTGGCAGGAGGGCAAGGCGGGCGACGAACTGCTGGTGGAAATCTACGAACATTGGCTGGAGCCGGCATGAACATCCTGGAGACCGACGGGGAAAAGCTGCTGGCCGCGGTGCGCGATCTGCTCGCGGCGAAGGGCATGGTATCCAGCGCGGAGATCTCCGAGCGCATCGCGATCACCGACGCCGCCAACCCCGGCCAGGGCGCGCGCATGGTGGCGAAGGCGTGGACCGATCCGGCGTACCGCGCATTGATGCTCGAGGACGGCACCAAGGCGGCCGAGGAACTTGGCATTCCGATGCGCGGCGCCCCGCCGCTCGGTGTGTTGGAGAATACCGACGAGGTGCACAACCTCGTGGTCTGCACGCTGTGCAGTTGCTATCCGCGCGCGGTGCTGGGCTATCCGCCGTTCTGGTTCAAGTCGGCGGCCTATCGCGCTCGCGGCGTGCGCGACCCGCGCGGCCTGATCGCTGAGTGGGGCACCGTACTGCCCGAAGGCGTGAAGATCCGTGTCGTCGATTCCACCGCGGACTATCGCTGGATGGTGCTGCCGCGGCGTCCCGCCGGCACCGAAGGCTGGAGCATGGATCAGCTCGCCGCGATCGTCCGCGAGGGCGACATGATCGGCGTCACAGTGCCACTCGGCACGTAGCGCTCCACCAGATACAGCGGGCGTCGCTTGGTCTCGTTGAACACGCGGCCGAGGTATTCGCCCATGATCCCGAGCGTGACCAGTTGCGTGCCGCCAAGGAACAGCATCACGGCCATAAGACTGGGATAGCCGGCGACCGGGTTGCCGTAGATGAGCGTGCGCAGGATGAGCTGTGCGCCGAACACCACTGCGAACAGCGCGACCGCCAGGCCCAGATACGTGGCGAGCTTCAGCGGCCCGACGCTGAAGCCGGTGATGCCCTCGATCGCCAGGTTCCAGAGCTGCCAGAACGACCACTTGGTGTGGCCGGCACCGCGCGGTTCGCGATCGTATGCGACGGCGATGCTGGGAAAGCCCACCCAGGCGAACAGCCCTTTCATGAACCGATGGTGTTCGCGCAACTGCTGCACCGCGTCGACTACCCGCCGG
>CAWFUF010000025.1:0-39169 GCA_963818775.1 uncultured Alphaproteobacteria bacterium
GGCGTGGAACCACTTGCCGGACAGGTTAGGTGCTGCGCCATGGGTCAGGTGTCCGCCGGCCGCCAGGCTCATCCCCAGGATCGTGTCACCCGGTTGGATCAGTGCGAGGAATGCTGCCTGGTTCGCCTGCGCACCGGAATGCGGCTGCACGTTGGCGAACTCGCAGGCGAACAGCCGCTTCGCCCGGTCGATGGCGAGCTGCTCGGCCACATCGACATATACGCAGCCGCCATAGTAACGCCGGCCCGGATAACCCTCGGCATATTTGTTGGTCAGCACCGAGCCTTGCGCTTCCAGCACCGCGGCGGAGACGACATTCTCGCTGGCAATGAGCTCGATGCCGTCCTGCTGGCGGATCAGTTCGGCGCTGAGGGCCGCAGCGAGCTCCGGGTCAGTCTCAGCAAGCGGGGCGCTGAAGAACCGCTGCAGACTGGCGGCGGGACGCTGTTCGTTCATGACAAGCCCATGGGCTGATGAGCGTTGACCTGTAGCATGCGGTCCGTGTCGGACAAACGCCTGTGGCGCAATTCAGACGGTCGTTCACCGGACATTAGCTGCCAGGCCACAGGCTGGCTGCCATGGTCCGAGCCTATCAGCGTGGCATCGATGCGGAGACGGCTGCGTGTCGAGCCTTGGAGCGTGATGGCTGGAGCGTGCTGGCGCAGCGTTTGCGCACCGAGGCCGGTGAAATCGACGTGGTCGCGGTCAGGCGGGACCTGCTTGCGATCATCGAGGTGAAGGCGCGACCGACGCTCGCCGACGCGGCGCTGGCGCTGGGCCCGCGGCAGCGAGCACGGCTGTTGGCGGCCGCCGAGATCGTGTTGGCGGAACATCCGGAATGGGCGAGGGCAGGGATGCGCTTCGATCTCATGGTGGTCGATGCGGCAGGCACCGTCCGGCGCATCGCCGATGCGTTTCGGTGGGAGAATTAAGGCCCACGCCAGGATTTCACCTCACCATTTTCGCCCCGGCATGCGGTGACGGAAAGCCAGCGCCTCGGCAACGTGCGGCCGCTGCACCACCTTCGCACCGGCCAGATCGGCGATCGTGCGGCCAACCCGGAGCACCCGTGTATACCCGCGTGGTGACAGGCGCAGTTTCTCCATCGCCTGCTCCGCCAGCGCATGGGAATCGGTCGTCATCTCGACATCGCGGCTGTCGGCTTCGGCATTGCTGGTCGGACCATCCTCGCCGTAGCGCTTCCTTTGAGCGGCCCGCGCCTGCGCCACGCGTGCTGCGACTGATGCGCTCGGCTCGCCCGGCGGTGCACGCGCAAGCTCGGCAGCCGTCGCCGGTTGCACTTCCACTGTCAGGTCGATCCGGTCCAGCATCGGGCCACTGAGCCGGTTCTGGTAGTCCTCCGCGCAGCGCGGCGCACGCCCGCACTCGCGCGACGCATCGCCGAGATAGCCGCAGCGGCATGGATTCATCGCCGCGACTAACTGGAAGCGCGCCGGATAGGTGATGTGCGCCGCCGCGCGTGCAACCGTGGTTCGCCCGGTCTCCATCGGCTGGCGCAGCAATTCGAGGGTCTGCTTCGGAAATTCCGGCAACTCGTCGAGGAACAGCACCCCGCGATGCGCCAAGCTGATTTCGCCCGGCCTTGCCCGCTGCCCGCCGCCGGCCAGCGCCGCCTGCGACGCCGAGTGGTGCGGCTCGCGAAACGGCGGACGCATCACGAGGCGGCCGCCCTCAAGCATGCCGGCCACACTGTGGATCATGCTCACCTCAAGCGCCTCCTTGGGCGTGAGGTCGGGCAGGAGCCCGGGCATCCGCGCCGCCAGCATCGACTTGCCAGAGCCAGGCGGACCAATCATCAGCAGGTTGTGGCCGCCGCCGGCGGCGATCTCGATCGCCCGCTTCGCGGTCTCCATCCCTTTGACGTCGGCAAGATCCGGCGAGCGGACTGCCTCCGCGACGCCTGCGGTCTCCGGTGGCGTCAGCACCTGGGTCCCACGGAAATGATTGATCAGTGACAGCAGGTCGGTTGCCGCCAGCACCTCGATTCGACCCGCCCAGGCTGCCTCGCCGCCCTGACTTGCCGGGCAGATCAACCCTAGATCCAGAGTCGAAGCACCGATCGCCGCCGGCAACACGCCGGCCACAGGGTTCAGCGTTCCATCCAGTGACAGCTCGCCGAGTGCCGCGTAGCCGTACAGGTCCTCGCGCGGCACCACCTCCATCGCCGCCAGCACGCCAAGCGTAATGGGGAGATCGAAATGGCTGCCTTCCTTCAGCAGGTCCGCCGGAGCCAGGTTGATCAGCACTCGTCGCGGCGGCAGTGCCAAGCCCATGGCGCTGAGCGCGGCCCGCATCCGTTCGCGCGCCTCGCCAACCGCCTTGTCCGGCAGCCCGACCAGCAATAGCGCCGGAGTGCCGCTGGAAATCTGCACCTGGACCTCGACCGGTACCGCCTCGATGCCGGAGAAGGCGAAGGTACGCACGCGCGCGATGGCGGCGGCGGAGCGGAGCGCGGTCACGGATTGTCGGCCTGGACGGTTGCGGGCAACTCTCCGTCTATCGAAGGATGATGAAGGTAAAGGTAATGCGGCACCTCGTCGGATCGCTGGGCGTCCCCATGTGACGCACATGCGCCGCATGTTGACCCTTGCCCTGCTGTTGGTTGTCGGACTGGCCGGTACGTCCCGCGCCGCGCCGCGCCGCGTCCAGTTCGGTCCGCCGGCGAGCGAAGTTGCCTTCCGCGCCTATGGCCTTGGCATGCTGCCGATCGATTCCAGATTTGCTCAGTTTACCGGTTCGCTTTCCTACGACCCCGACGACCTCGCGTCCTGCCGGGTGGAACTTCAGGTCCAGGTCGCCAGCCTGGTAACCGATGATTCGTCGCTGCGCAGCACCATCGTCGGACCGGCGTTCATGGATGCGCCCAGCTTTCCGGCGCTCACCTATGCGGGGACCTGCGCAGCGAAGGGCCTCGGAGGTGATCTCGCCATGCACGGCGTGACCCGGCCATTCGAGCTGTCACTGACATGGAGCCGGAATGCCGTGGTGGCCGAAGGACGCTTGGTTCGCGCGGACTGGGGCATGACGTCGATGTCGGTCCTGGGTGGCCGCACGGTGCGCATACGTGTCACGGTGCCGCTGGTGGGAACTTCACAGAATGCGGAGAAGTGAACGCCGCGGCGCTTGACCCCTCGGGACGCTGCGCCAATCATTTGTACGCAAACGAACCGCCCGCCTCTGGTCCGGGCACGGTCGGAGGCACGCGTGACAATCGCTGACATCCAGGTTGAAACGCTCGCCAGCTTCCAGGTCGAAGACCATGTGGGCTTCCTGCTGCGCCGGGCACACCAGCGGCACGTGGCGTTGTTCGCCGCGGCCGTGGCGCATGCCGAGTTGACGCCGACTCAGTTCACCGCCCTGCTGAAGACGGCGCAGTTGGGCCGGATCACGCAGAACCACCTGGGCAGGCTGGCGGCGATGGATCCGGCGACCATCCAGGGCGTGGTCCAGCGGTTGATCGCCCGAGGGTTGATACGCCGGGGGCACGATCCGATGGACCGAAGGACCGCCGTCCTGGAGCCGACCGAGGCGGGCGTTGCGTTGATTAGCAGCGTCGTGGCATGCGGTTGGCAGGCGCACGAGGCCGCGTTGGCGCCGCTGTCTCCCGAGGAGCGGGTCGAGCTTTTCGCCCTGCTGCGCAAGATGGGCTGAGACCGTGATGGATGCCGCGCCTGCCGCCGATGGTGTGACCCTTGGCTTCGGTTTTGATTTCGCCGACCTCGCCGCGCGCGAAGGGCTGGTCCGGCTGGACCGGACGTTCCTCGAGTGGCTGGCGGGCGAGGATGCCGCGCTGCATGCGCGCCTGCTCGCGGCACGCGCCGCGCCGGACAGGGTCGCTGTGCTGGACGAGAGCGACCTGGTGGTGGCGATAGCCCCGCATCTCGACACGTTTGTCGCCATACTGTTCGGCATCGAGGCGGAGACGCTGGCGCTGGCGCGCGAAACCAGTGCGCTCGACCCGGTCCATGCCTGCAAACGGCTGTTCGTGCAGCGCCAGGCGGTGAAGAAATACCCCGATCCGTCGGGCTTCGACGGGCCGACGTTGCGCGCCGCGCTGGAAGCGCTGTTCTGCGAGGCGCTGACCGAGCGCACATTCGCTGCTCACGTTGCCGCATGGGAGGCGGCGGCCGCCGTCGAGCCGCTCGACATTGCGCTGCGCTACGCCGCCTGGGCGACCTTGAGCGAGGCGGGTCGCACGGCGCATCCGGGCAACACGTTGTTCCGCGTGCCACATCGGCTCGACTATCAGCATCTGGTTCCGGTTGAAACCATCGAACGCGACGGCGTGACGATGCTGCGTCTGCCGGAGGACCACTGGCGCCCGCGCGACGGGTTCGCACTGACCGATGCGGGGATGAACACGCAGCAGGCGCTGGATCAGGTCAATTACTGCATCTGGTGTCACACGCAGGGGAAGGATTCCTGCCGCCACGGGCTGAAGGATCGCAAGACCGGGGCGTTTCAGAAATCGCCGTTCGGCGTGACGCTGGCGGGCTGTCCGCTGGACGAGAAGATCAGCGAAATGCACACGCTGCGTGCGCAGGGCAGCGCGATCGGTGCCTTTGCGATCATCGCAATCGACAACCCGATGATGGCGGCCACCGGCCATCGTATCTGCAACGACTGCATGAAGGCGTGCATCTATCAGCGGCAGGATCCGGTCGATATTCCGCAGGCGGAGACGCGGGTGTTGAAGGACGTGCTCGGTCTGTCCTGGGGGTTCGAGATCTACGCGCTGCTGACGCGCTGGAACCCGCTCGATATCCGTCGCCCGCTGCCACGGCCGGATAGCGGGCGCAAGGTGCTTATCGTCGGACTAGGTCCCGCCGGCTTCACGCTGGCGCATCATCTGATGAATGACGGCCATACCGTGGTGGCGGTCGATGGCCTGAAGATCGAACCTCTCGGCTTCGATCCGTCTGTCCCGATACGCGACGCCGCGCAGTTGTTCGAGAATCTCGACAATCGTGTGATGGCCGGCTTCGGCGGCGTGGCCGAGTACGGCATCACCGTGCGCTGGAACAAGAACTACCTGAAGCTGGTGCGGCTGCTGCTGGAGCGTCGGCCGCAATTCGCGCATTTCGGCGGAATCCGCTTCGGTGGGGGTGCCACTCTGGGCATGGACGATGCCTGGGCGATGGGATTTGACCATATCGCGCTGTGCCTGGGCGCGGGCAAGCCGACCGTGCTCGACATACCGAACGGGCTGGCACGCGGTGTGCGAGCTGCATCGGATTTCCTGATGGCGCTGCAACTGACCGGCGCGGCGAAGTTTTCTTCCATTACCAATCTGCAGGTCCGCCTTCCGGTGGTAGTGATCGGCGGCGGCCTGACCGCGATCGATACCGCGACTGAGAGCCTGGCCTACTACGTCCGGCAGGTGGAGAAGTTCGCGGCCCGCTATAGCACGCTGGTCGCGGAGCGTGGCGAGACGGCGGTGCGTGCCGCTTGGAGTGCCGAGGAAACGGGGATCGCCGACGAGTTCCTTGCTCATGCGGCAGCGATCGCAGCCGAGCGTGACAAAGCGGCGCGGGAGGGCAGGGCGCCTCGCCTGGCGCAACGGCTCGATGAATGGGGCGGCGCCACGATTGCCTATCGGCGCCGGCTTATCGACAGCCCCTCCTACACGCTGAACCACGAGGAAGTGGCGAAGGCGATGGAGGAGGCGGTGCGCTTCGCTGAAGGCCTGACCCCGCGGGCGGTGGAGGTCGACGAGTTCGGCCATGCCGCCGCGCTGCGCGTGTCGCGTGCCGATGGTTCGGAGACGGTCTTGCCGGCGCGCGCCATCCTGGTCGCGGCGGGCACGCAGCCAAATACGGTGCTGGCGCGAGAGGACGGCCGCATTCGGCTCGACGGGAGGTACTTCCAGGCCGTGGACGATACCGGCGCGCCAGTGACCGTTGTGCGCGGCCTTGCCAAGCCCGACACGACGCATGTCCTGATGCACCGTGCCGACAACGGCCGCTTCATCAGTTTCTTCGGCGACCTGCATCCGAGCTTCTTTGGCAATGTGGTCAAGGCGATGGGGGGTGCCAAGCGTGGCTATCCGGTCGTTTCTCGAACGCTAGCCGCGCAGAAGGCCACGCCGGTTACCGGCGCCGAACTGATAGAGCAATGCCGACGCGACCTGGCACCCACGGTGCATGCGGTGCATCGGCTCACGCCCAACATTGTCGAGGTCGTCGTGCATGCGCCAGCTCAGGCGCGTGCGTTCCGGCCGGGACAGTTCTACCGGCTGCAGAATTACGAGGTGCTTGCCCCGCGCGTCGCGGAGGTAGGCAACACGAGCACCGTGCTCGCGATGGAAGGCCTGGCGATGACTGGCGCCTGGACTGATCCTGACCGGGGCCTGGTGTCGGTGATCGTGCTTGAGATGGGTGGTAGTTCCGACATCTGTGCGCTGCTGAAGCCGGGTGAGCCGGTGGTGCTGATGGGTCCGACCGGCTCGCCGACCGAGATCCACACGGGGGCGACGGTTGCGCTGATCGGCGGCGGACTCGGCAACGCCGTACTGTTCTCAATCGGCGCGGCGCTGCGTGCGGCCGGCTCGCGGGTGATCTATTTCGCCGGCTACAAGCAGATGCGCGACCGTTACAAGGTGACGGAGATCGAGCGTGCCGCCGACGTCATCGTTTGGTGCAGCGACGAAGCGCCCGGCTTTGCACCGGCGCGGCCGCAGGATCGCAGCTTCGTGGGCAACATCGTGGCGGGAATGGCGGCATACGGGGCCGATGTCGGGCTGCCGGAGGCCGACCACATGATCGTCATCGGCTCGGATCGCATGATGCAGGCGGTGGGCGCGGCACGGCGCGGCCTGCTTGCACCCGTGTTGAAGCCGGGCCACACAGCCATCGGGTCGATCAATTCGCCGATGCAATGCATGATGAAAGAGGTGTGCGCGCAGTGCCTGCAGCCGCAGATCGATCCGGCGACCGGTGAACGTACCGTGGTGTTCTCCTGCTTCAATCAGGACCAGTCGCTGGACAGGGTGGACTTTTCCGCCCTGCATGAGCGGTTGGCACAGAACGGCGCGCAGGAGAAGCTTACGGCACAATGGATCGACCGCGCGCTGCGGCGGCTGCACGCGCGTGGTGCGGCGGCCTAGCCCCTCCCCTGAGGGAGGGGTTGGCTGATGGGTCTCCTGAGATTACTTCGCCGGCATCATCTGGCCGCGGATTTCGCCACCCTTGTTGGCCGCGGTGTGCACGTTCGCATACCACTTGCCGGCCTGCAGATCCTTCATCTGGTCATCGGTCAGCGTAACAGTGCCTTTGGACGGGCTGGGCGGGTTCGTGCCGATCGGCACAACTACCCCGGCATTCGCCCCTGGCGCGGCTGGTCCATGGAAGTGCGCGGCCGTCGCAGGCCCGGTCAGGCCCGTATAGGTCATCGTGTAGTTGAGCTGCTTCGTGCTTGTGTTCAGCGTGGCCACCACGTCGCCGCTGCCGGTGGACGTCGTGGGTGGCACCTCGGACTTGCCGTTCATTGTCGCCTTGTAGTCGATCATTGCGGCCGAGGCACCCGACAGAGCACCGACGATGATCGCCGCGGCCAGAAGTGAAGTCCGGAACATGCATCCCCCTTCTCTGCGTTTCTCGCACCCGAATCTGTTCGGGGTGGCCAGCTTGCTGGAAGACGCGCCGGGAGTCACGGTATTCCATTGCCGGTGCATCGACGGGCCACCCAGGCTCCGGCGCTGAAGTCGAGTGCCATCCTCCCGCCGCCGGGTTCGCGATGCGGCGGGCGAGACCAATCCGTGCGGTTGTTGAAGCTTATGAAAGCCTTTATCAGGTAGCCTGCCGCCCGTGACCTTTCTCACCGATTTCGCAGATCAGGCCGTCATCCTGCCGCTCGCGCTCGCGATCGGTATTGCGCTGCTCATGCAGGGATGGCGGCGTGGGGCGGCGGCGTGGGCGGCAGCCGTCTTCGCCACGTTTGCTGCCATGCTGGCCCTGAAAGTTCTGTTCCTCGCCTGTTCGGGAAGCTTCGGAACGCCGGATGTCCGTACGCCGAGCGGTCATGTTGCTGCCGCGACCGTGGTGGCCGGGGGCCTTGCCGTGCTGCTGTTGCGCTGGCGTCACGCGGCGCTCTTGGTCGCCGCCATGGCAGCGGGGGTGATCGGAATTTCGCGCCTGGCTCTCCACATGCATTCACCGGCGGAGGTGATGATCGGCGCGGGTGTCGGTCTCGCCGGCGCGTGGACGCTACTGCTGCTCGCCGGTCGACCGCCACCGGACTTGAACGGACGACGTATCGCGGTGATCGCGGTCGCGGTGATGGTGCTCTTCCACGGTCTGCACCTGCCCGCCGAGGCGCATATTCGCGGCTCCGCCTGGCGGCTGGCGCAGATGCTCTCGGTATGTCAGTCGCCCGGTGCGCGGTTGTAGACATCGTCCAGCCGGACAATATCGTCCTCACCAAGATAGGCCCCGGACTGCACTTCGATCAGCGCGAGTGGGATCTTGCCGGGATTCTCCATCCGGTGCGTGCAGCCCACCGGCAGATAGACGCTCTCGTTCTCGTGCACCATCAGCGTCTCGTTGTCGCGCGTCACCAGCGCGCAGCCGTTCACCACCACCCAGTGTTCGGCACGATGAAAATGCCTCTGCAACGACAGCTTGCCGCCTGGTGAGACCACGATGCGCTTCACCTGGAAGCGGTTGCCCTGGATGAGGCTTTCGAAGAATCCCCACGGTCGATACACACGATTGTGTGCAACGGCCTCGTGGCGGCCGGCTGCCTTCAGCCGATCCACCACCGTCTTCACGTCCTGCGCGTGGTCGCGGTGCATTGCCAGCACGGCATCCTCGGTCACCACGACCACCACGTCCTCCAACCCGACCACGGCCGCCACCATGCCGTCGCTGCGGACATAGCAGTTGCGCGAGCCCTCCAGCAGGACGTCGCCGACCGCGACGTTGCCGGCTGCGTCCTTGCGCCCCAGTTCCCACAGTGCGCCCCAGCTTCCGACGTCCGACCAACCGATGTCGGCCGGCACAACCGCCGCGCGGCTGGTCCGTTCTGCCACCGCGTAGTCGAGACTGATCGAAGGGCTGGCATTGAATGCCTCGACACCGAGCCGGGTGAAGTCAAGGTCGGTCTGGCGTTCAGCGACCGCGCGTCGCACCGTGTTCAGCACCTCGGGTGCATGAACTTCCAGTTCCTCAAGCAATGTCCGCGCGGTGAACACGAACATCCCCGAGTTCCACAGATGCTTGCCGTCTGTGGCAAGGAGGGCCGCCTTCGCGGCATCCGGCTTCTCGACGAACCGCGCGACCGCATAGGCGCCCGGCGCATCGTCGAGTGCGGCGCCAACAGCGATGTAGCCGTAGCCGGTCTCCGGTGCGGTCGGGCGCATGCCGAAGGTGACGAACCGGCCGGTGCGCGCAGCCTCGGCGGCGACGGCAAGGCTTTTGTGCAGCGCCGCCGTGTCGGTAACCGCGTGGTCAGCGGCGAGCAGCCATAGCACGGCGTCGGGATCGTCTTCCGCGACCAGAACGGCGGCGGCGGCTATCGCGGGAGCGCTGTTGCGGCCGACCGGCTCCAGCAGAATGCGCGGCGAGGTGATTCCTGCGGCGCGGAGCTGTTCGGCGATCAGAAAGCGGTGCTCCTGATTGCAGACTATGATCGGCGGCGTGAAGCGCTCGCCATGGGCGCGAAGCGCGGTCTCCTGCAGCAGCGTGCGGTCGGAGATGAGCGGCCAAAGCTGTTTGGGGAAGCTTTCGCGCGAGACGGGCCAGAGGCGAGTGCCTGAGCCGCCGGATAGGATGACTGGGATGATGGCAGGTGTGTCGGTCATTTGAGCGGAGTGTGCCTCAAGACTGTGAGGGTTCTCCACCCCGGCGTGCCGTGCGCAAGAGCTTTTTTACAGCCCATGACCTTGGTGGCTCCGCAATCCGCAATCCGCGCCCGCTGGGCTGTGGGCACTGGCCGGCGGAATTGAACATCCTTTCGTTCCGTTGGGAACCGCTGCCCCAACCTGCTACTCTCCGGTCAATCCCACCGCCCGGAGGAACGCATCATGGACAACAGGCCGCAGCCCGGCGACGTCACCGATCGCAATCTCGCCCTTGAACTCGTGCGCGTCACCGAGGCCGCTGCACTCGCCGCCTCGCGCTGGATCGGCCTCGGCAAGAAGAACGAAGCCGACGGCGCCGCAGTCGAGGCCATGCGGCGCGCGTTCGACCAGGTCGCCATCTCCGGCACCGTTGTGATCGGCGAAGGCGAGATGGATGAGGCACCGATGCTCTATATCGGCGAGACGGTCGGCGCCGGCGGACCGCCGATGGACATCGCCGTCGATCCGCTGGAGGGCACCACGCTCACCTCCAAGGGTGGCCCGAGCGCACTTGCCGTCGTCGCACTGGCCGAACACGGCAACTTCCTGCACGCGCCCGACATCTACATGGACAAAATCGCGATCGGCGGCGGCCTGCCCGACGGCGTGGTCGATCTCGACGTCCCGGTTGGCAAGAACCTGCGCGAACTTGCCAAGGCCAAGCAATGCGAGGTGTCGGATCTGATGGCCTGCATCCTTGACCGCGACCGCCACAAGGAACTGATCGCCAAGGTGCGCGAGGCCGGCGCGCGCATCATGCTGATCAGTGACGGCGATATTACCGGCGTCGTCGCCACCGCCACACCCGACTCGGAGATCGACATCTATCTTGGCTCCGGTGGCGCGCCGGAGGGCGTGCTGGCCGCTGCGGCATTGCGCTGCATCGGCGGGCAGATGCAGGGAAGACTGATGTTCGAGAACGACGAACAGGTGCAGCGTGTGCGCGAGATGGGGCACAACGATCCGAAGCGGAAGTTTACCCTGGAGGAGATGGCGAAGGGCGACGTCATGTTTGCCTGCACGGGTGTCACGTCGGGCACCATGCTGCGAGGCGTGAAGCGCTTCGGACACGGCGCGCTGACGCATTCCATGGTGATGCGCAGCAAGTCCGGCACCGTGCGCTTCGTCGAGGCCCACCATAACTTCCAGACCAAGACCTGGGTGCGGAACTAGGAAATTGGCACCGCGGATGAACGCGGATAAACGCAGATTGGGTCTTTTTGCCTATGGGACTTCTGTCTGCGAGCTGCGTTCATCTGCGGTTGCATCATGAGCGACTGCGTTCTCGGCGTCGGTCGCAGCCTCAGCGGCCGGCGTTGGGTATGGCGCAACGGCGAGGACCGTATCGGTCTCGGCATTGCCCAGCGCATGGGCGTGCCGGAAATCGTCGGTCGCCTGCTAGCCGCGCGTGGCATAGACATCGATTCCGCTCGCCACTTTCTCGATCCCACGCTGCGCGCATTATTGCCCGACCCGTCCGTCCTGATCGACATGGACATCGCCGCGGATCGCCTCGCCTATGCGGTGCAGCATCGCGAGACTGTCGGGGTATTCGGCGACTACGATGTCGATGGCGCTTGCAGCGCGGCGTTGATGGTGACCTTGCTGCGGCAGCTTGGCTGCGAGGTCCTGCACCACGTGCCGGACCGCATGATGGAAGGCTATGGTCCCAACGGCCCAGCATTGCACTCGCTGGTGCTGCGCGGCGCGAGCCTGATCGTCTGCGTCGACTGCGGCACAGCGGCGTCCGAGGCACTCGGCTTTATCGCCGGCGACGCCGATATCGTGGTGCTGGATCACCACAAGGCGGAAGGTCCGGCACCCGCCATCATCGCGACGGTCAATCCCAACCGGCTGGAATGTACCTCCGGCCTGACATTCTTGTGCGCTGCCGCGGTCACGTTCCTCGCCGCGGTGGCAACAGTGCGCACGCTGCGTCGCCAGGGTTTTTTCAACACGCGAAAGGAGCCGGACCTGATCAGCCTGCTCGATCTCGTCGCACTGGCAACGGTCTGCGATGTGATGCCACTGACCGGCGTCAATCGGGCGCTGGTGTGCCAGGGGCTGAAGGTGATGGCGCGCCGTGCCCGGCCCGGTGTCGCAGCCCTGCTGGACGTGGCGCAAACACGCGACCGCCCGACCGCGAGTACCTGTGGTTTCGCGCTTGGCCCTCGCATCAATGCCGCGGGGCGGATCGCCGAGGCTGATCTCGGGCTGCGCATGCTGCTGTGTGACGATCCCGTTGAGGCCGCGTCGCTCGCCGCCACGCTTGATGCGGTGAACCGGCAACGCCAGGAAGTCGAGGCGGCGATCCTGGACGATGCGCTCCGCGCCGCGGAGATCCAGGCGGGGCAGGGGCACGCGGTGCTGGTGGTCAGCGGTCCGGCCTGGCATCCCGGCGTGGTCGGGATTGTAGCCGGCCGGATCAAGGAGCGCTTCAACCGCCCGGCCTGCGTCGCCGGCGTGGCTGACAATCTGGCGAAGGGATCGGGGCGGTCCGTGACCGGTCACGACCTCGGCGCTGCGGTCATCGCCGCACGCCAGGCCGGCATTCTGCAGACTGGCGGTGGCCATCCGATGGCGGCCGGCTTCTCGCTCGCGCCGGCGCGGTTGCCAGAGTTCCACGCATTCCTCGACGAACGACTGGCCGCCGCGGCGCTGTTGCCAACCGCGGCTGACCTTTCCGTGGAGGGCACGCTCCAGGTGACAGGCGCTACAACGGAACTTGCGCATCATCTTGCTCAACTTGCGCCGTTTGGCGCGGGCAACGAGGAGCCGACCCTGGTGCTGCAGCGTGCAAGAGTCGTGCGTGCCGATCGCGTCGGCCGCGAGGGCACAGCGATCCGGGCGTTCGTCGAAGGCGAGGGTGTGGGGCCGCGTCTGAAGGCTCTGCTGTTCCGCGCCCGCGACGGCGCGCTGGCGGACATGTTGCTGAGCGGCAAGGGGATGGCATTGCATTTCGCCGGCCACTTGCGCGCCGAGGAATGGAATGGCGTGACAAATCCCGGCTTTGTCATCACCGACATGGCGGCGGCTTGACCCTGGGGTGTGCCCCCGCTACCCACCCAGCCCTTGGGCTTGACCCCAGAGCCGCGCCCTGCTGTCCCGTTCGTCTAGAGGCCCAGGACACCAGCCTTTCACGTTGGTAACACGGGTTCGAATCCCGTACGGGACGCCAGTGTTATCAATAGCTTGATGCACTAACCGACTAACCGCACCTACAGGGCTCGAGCGTCTCCCAAAATATCTCCCATATCCATGAAGGCGCGTCCCTGCCGGGGTCGGCCTCATCGCCGTTACGCTCTTGAGCTTGGCGGCGATTGGCAGTGGGGCCGGCGCCGGCGTCCGAGCGTTCCCCTGGCTGAGCTTGCTATCTGACCCCATCCCCCAAGGTCGTACAAAATTTCTACGTAGATGGTCCCCCCGTTCTCCACGAGCGCATCGCTGGCCGAATTCTTCCTGGCTTTCCTTCCCCGAAGCGTCCCAGGCTGGCGGCCGAGCTATCCAGCTAATACAAGTCATTGCGACTAGGAACTTTTGCCGGGTTAGCACAGTGGTAGTGCAGCGGTTTTGTAAACCGAAGGTCGGGGGTTCAAATCCCTCACCCGGCACCAATGAAATCAATAGCTTGTGGGTTGGAGAAGTAACAGGGGCAAAAGCCCGGGCGAGGGTTGAGAATTTGCTTGTGCCGACACGGGGCAGTTTGATTCAAGCTGGTTGTGACCGCCCCAGCCGAGATTTCTGGCCTGTCGAACCCGGAGCTTCAGCAGCTGTGTTGAAGCTGCTGGGCGAGAACACGGAACAGAAGCGAGCTATCGTGGAGTTGCGCGAGGAGATTACGCGACTGAAGGGCTTGAAAGGTCACCCCGATATCAAGCCGAGTGGCATGGAGCAGGGAACGACGCCTGAGCGGAGGGACATGCGTGCCGGCCGGCGCGGCCGCGGCAAGGTGACGCCATGGGTCAGCGTCGAGGAGACGCTGCTTTCGTTGGAGGTCCCGCCGGGTTCCCGCTTCAAGGGATACGAGGATTTCGTGGTGCAGGATGTTGTGCTGCGGGTTCGGACCATCCGCTATCGCCGCGAGCGCTGGGTTACGCCGGATGGACGGACGGTGATTGCGCCGTTGCCACCTGGTGTGACGGGCCATTTCGGGCCGGAGCTGCGCCGTTTCGTGCTGGCGCAATACCACCAGGGGCAGGTCACGGTGCCCCGGTTGGTGGAGCAACTGCGGACGATCGGCGTTGCCATTTCGAAGCGGCAGGTGATGCGGCTGCTGATCGCTGGGCAGGACGAATTCCTCGCGGAGGCGCAGGATGTGTTGCGTGCCGGGTTGCGGACCGCCAGCTGGATCACCGAACGCGCGGACCTCACGGCGATGCTGAGCGGCGGGAAACTTGCAGCGCGCAAACTCAAACGGGCGCAAATCCTGCTGGCGGCCGACGCGGGGATCAGCGACGAAGCGATCGCGAGTAGTATCTCGGTGGGCGGGTCCACGGTTTACCGGACCAAACGGCGCTTCGTGGAAGGCAACATTGAGCTGGCAGTGAGCGAAGAACCGCGGCCTGGAGCTGTCCGCAAGCTGTCCGGCAAGGAGACGGCGTTGCTGGTGGCGACGGTCTGCTCGAGCCCGCCGGCAGGCCGCAAGCGCTGGACACTGGATCTGCTGGCCGGCGAGATGGTCCAACTGACGGAGCATGAAGGGCTGTCGCGTGAGACGGTATGCCGGCGGCTGGCCGAGGACGACCTGAAGCCCTGGCTCCGGAAGATGTGGTGCATTCCGCAAGTGGATGGCACTTATGTCGCCCGGATGGAG
Source organism: uncultured Alphaproteobacteria bacterium (assembly GCA_963818775.1). Lineage (GTDB taxonomy): Bacteria > Pseudomonadota > Alphaproteobacteria > Acetobacterales > Acetobacteraceae > JAMXLO01. Next base: position 14,673 of record CAWFUF010000025.1, read on the forward strand.
GATGTGCTCGATCTTTATGCCGAAGAGGCCGATCCCAGGCGTCCGGTGGTTTGCTTCGACGAAAGTCCGACGCAGTTGATCGGTGAGTGCGCGAGCGGATTCCGGCGGCACCTGGTCAGCCTGAGCGTTACGATTGCGAATATCGGCGCAATGGCACGGCCAATCTGTTCGTGTTTCTCGACGCACACACATCCTGGCGGCATGTGAAGGTGACGGACCACCGAACCGCGCGCGACTTCGCCGATTGCATGCGCGAGGTGGCCGATGTGCATTATCCGGACGCGGACCGGATCCGGGTGGTGATGGACAATCTTTCCACCCACACGGCCGGGGCCTTGTACGAGGCTTTCCCGGCACCGGAGGCACACCGCGTGCTTCAGCGCCTAGAGTTTCATTACACACCGAAGCACGCGAGCTGGCTCAACATGGTGGAAATCGAAATCGGCGTGTTGCGCGGGCAATGTCTGGATCGCCGAATCGGTGCGCGTGAGCTCCTTGTCTCCGAGATCGAGGCGTGGGAGCGGCAACGCAACTCCTCCGGCGCCCGCGTCAAATGGAAGTTCACCACGCAAAAGGCGCGGGACAAGCTGGCACGCGCTTATCCTGACACCGCCAAAGAGTCATAATCACTGTGCAGAGGTACTAGGTGTCCTCAGTGGTGCTCGCTTTGCTTTCTCTTTGTTGAATCAAAAGTGGCCGCTACCCGCATGAACCGATCTCGTGAGGGCGCGTGAGTGTGTACCCTCGAACGAGATTGCTTCGTCGCTGCGCTCCTCACAATGACAATGTAACGATAGTGGGTACTAGCTCACGGCAATCTGGCTGTCGAACCATGCAAGGTCCGCGCGCAGGGTTGGGTTGTCCGGCAAGCGCTGGACAAGCTGTGCGATGATCTCGCGTCCTTGCCGAAGCGCGCTGGCCGCTTCGTCATGGCTGCCTTGCCGCATCCGGGTCGTCCCGAGGCGGCCATGGCTCACGGCCAGGTCGCGTTGCCAGGCGGCATTGCCAGAGTCGGCTTTGGCGAGACGGGCGCGGATTGCGAACGAGTGCTGGTAGCTGCTCAGGGCCGCCGAGAGCTCGCCCTGTTCACTTTGCACGTCGCCGATTTTTTCGTGCGAGACAGAGAGGTCGCGTTGCCACGAGGCATTTCGTGGATCAGCCGCGGCCAGACGATCTCTGATCGCGAGCGAGGCCTGGTAGCTGCTCAGCGCCGCCGCCAGTTCGCCCTGCTCGCGCTGCGCGTCGCCCAACTTGTTATGCGAGACAGAGAGGTCGCGCTGCCATAGGGCGTTCGTAGGGTCAGCTTTGGCCAGACGCTCGAAGATCTCGTGCGCGGCGTGGTAGCTCGCCAGCATCGCCGCCAGGTCGCCGCGCGCGCGTTGCACGTCGCCGATCTTGTTGTGTGAGACCGAGAGATCGCGCTGCCACGTGGCGTTGCTCGGGTCGGTTTTGGCCAGACGCTCGAAGATCTCATGCCCGGCCGCATAGCTGGTCAGTACTGCGGCGAGATTGCCGCCTGCCCGTTGCATGTCGCCAAGTTTGATATGTGAGACCGCCACGTCTCGCTGCCAGGTGGCATTGCGGGGGTCCGCCTTGGCCAGACGGTCGGCGATCGCGAGGGAGGACTGGTAGCTGGTCAAAGCCGCGGACAGATTGCCCATCGCGACCTCCACTTCGCCGATGTTGTCATGCGAGACCGACGTGTCGCGCTGACGTTCGGCGTTAGCGGGGTCCGCTTCTGCCAGACGGTCGCGGATCGCGAGCGCGGCCTGGTAGCTTGTCAGTGCCGCCGCCAGATCGCCCTGGGCGCGTTGTACATCACCGATCGCGTTGTGTGCGACCGAAAGATCGCGCTGCCAGGACGCATTATCCGGGTTCACGTTGGCCAGACGGTCGAGCAGGCCTTGGGAGGCTCGATAGCTCGTCAGCGCCGCCGCGAGGTCACCCCGCGCGCGCTGCACATCGCCGATCTTGTTATGGGCCACCGAGAGATCGCGTTGGCAGACCACACTGGCCGGGTCGTCCTTGGCCAGACGAGTGGCGATCGCGAGCGAAATCCGGTAGCTCATCAGCGCTGCGTGCAGGTCGCCCAACTGAGCCTGCACGTCACCAATCTTGTTGTGCGACACCAGCACGTCGCGCCGACCCGTGAGTCCGGGGTTTGTCTCGGCCAGACGGTCGGCGATTGCGAGCGAGGCCTGGTAGGCCGTCAGGGCCGCCGACAGATTGCCCAACCCGACCTGCACATCGCCGATCCTGTCCTGCGAGACCGAAACGTCGCGCTGACGTTCGGCATTTGCCGAGTCCGCCTTGGCCAGGCGGTCGAAGGCTTCGTGCGAGACCCCGTAGTCTGTCAGTGCCGCCGTCAGGTCCCCCCGCGCTCGCTGCACGTCGCCGACCTTGTTGTGCGCGACTGCGAGTTCCCGCTGCCACGTGACGTTTGCAGGGTCCGCATCGGCAAGACGCTGTCTGATCGCGAATGAAGCCTGATAGCTGACCAGCGCCGCCGCGAGGTCGCCCTGCGCACGGCGCGTGTCGCCGAGCTTTTCGTGTGCGAGGGAAAGGTCGCGCTGCCAGATGGCGTTTCCGGGGTCGGCTTCCGCCAGACAGCCGGCAATCGCGAGCGAGGCCTGGTAGCTTTTCAATGCCGCCGCCAGGTCGTTCAACTCAGCCTGCACATCGCCGATCCTGATATGGGAGGCGGCGAGGCTGAGTTGCCTCCCGGCATCTGCCGGATCTGCATTGGCCAGTCTTTCGAAGACATCATGCGAGGCCTGGTAGCTCTTCAGCGCCGCAGGCGGGTCGCCGCGTATGAGCTGCACATCACCGAGCACAGCGAGAGCGGCTGCATCCTCGACTTCGGTCAACGCGTCTCCTCCTGGAATCGGCGATCAGCGCGGCGCCCGGCTGTGTGGCTAAAAACGGGCGATACTGATCCGCGCAAGCCGGATCATATGCGCATCGGCACAGCACTGGCAAAACAATGGCATGGCGCAACCAGCGGTGGAGGACCCGCAGGTGTCGATCAGGCGGCGAGCGCCGCCGGCGGAGGACCGTTCCTGGCAAGCGCGTGGTCGATGACCGGGGCACATGGTGCATCTGGCTGTGCAGCCGGGACGACGGTGGCAGCATGGGTTGGCGGCTGCGAGACGGCCGGCTCTATCGCGACCGGCGGTTCGGGGTCTGCCTGCGGTGATTCCGCGACCGGATACGCGGGCGGCTCCGCCTGGCACTTGCGCAGTTCACGCAGCGTGCGCATCGCCAGATTGGCGAGCGAGACCGCCTTGCCCTGGAGACGGAGGGCCGAGTTGTCGTCGATGTCGTGACGGGCCGCGCGGCGGAAGCACTCCATGGCGGCATGGTGGGCGGAGACGATGCGGGCTGCGAGCATCGCCTCCACGGGGTCGCGCGGGCAGAGCGCCGTCACTGCGAGCAGCGCGGCCTGACGCTGGGCATCCAGGTCTTCGGCAGAGGCGTCGGGGGCGACAGGGAGCGCGGCGACCGTGGCGTGAAGCATGTTGGCGAGGGTGGCAGGGTCGATGTCCGGAATTGTCTGGGACATTGGGCGCTCCGGCTGTGCGGCGGGCGCGCAACGTATCCTCATGTTAGAAGGTGTGTCAAGGAAATTATTCCTTTGACATATTCCCCATGAGGCCAACTTCAGATCTTGAAAGTTGTCTTGATCGTGTGGGCGCATGCCTGTGGTGAAGCAATGGAAGTGTCGAGTTCCAGGTCGTAGGCAATGCCACTATGGACGCGGTGATATTGCCACCTCGCCAGGCCGATCAGCCGATCCCCGCGCTGACGCTCCCTCGCCTCCAGCACATCGAGAGGAGCGAAAAGGCCAACGAAGTGAACTTCGTGCTGTGCCAGAAGTTCGCGATATTGTTGCGCCGCGTCACGACCAAGCATCACCTCATCGACAATCAGGTCATTGCCGTCGTGGGCCATAGCAGCGATCGCATGGCGCATGCCGCGCTCGCTCGCTGCATCACCGGCCCAGACTTGATGGCAATAATTGGCTTGCCCTGATCCTGTGCCGCCTCGAAAAGAAATCCCGTCAGGATGACCGATCATGCCTTTTGGCAACATGTCGATGAATGCATCCATCGCGATATGCAGGAATGGCTCCGTGGTGATTGTTTGGAATGCCTTGGCGATGGAACTCTTACCAACGCTGCCGACACCATTCAGGATGATAATCCGTGCACTCACTGCTTTCGCCGTGCTGCTATAAGCCGAGTGACGCGAACAATCCGACCACGCATAGTGCCATTACGGCAGCCGTGATCCAGCCGACGATTTTTAACCAGAGCGACAAGGTGAAACGCCCCATCACGCGAGGGTTGCTGGCCAGGTTCATCATCACCACGATGATCGGCGCCACCATTATGCCGTTGACGACCGCGCTCCAATAGAGCGCCCGGATCGGATCGACGGGCAGTAAGCTGATGGCCGTTCCGAGGGCCGTGGCCACTGCCAGCGTGGCATAAAATGCGTGGGCTGCCTTCGGCTGACGCGCCAGTCCTACCGGCCAGCGCAATGCCTCGCCCACCGCATACGCGGCAGAGCCCGCCAACACCGGTACAGCCATGAATCCTGTGCCGATGATTCCGAATGCGAAGATGAGGAAGGCGAACTCGCCCGCGATGGGCCGCAGCGCCTCGGCAGCCATCTGCGAACTATCGATGTCAGTCTTGCCGGCGACATGGAGCGTCGCGCCGGCCGTCAGCATGATCGCCAACGCCACCAAGTTGCTGAGCGCCATGCCGATCCAGGTATCCAGACCAATCCGTTCGAAGGCCGCGGGGGCCTGCTCAGGCGCCTCGGTGAGCTTCTCGCGGCGTGGCTGCTCGCGCTGGTCTTCGGCTTCCTGGGACGACTGCCAAAAGAACAGGTAGGGCGAGATCGTGGTGCCGAGCACCGCCACAACGAGGGAGAGGAAGTCTTTCGAGTTCTGCCATGTCGGCACCAGCAACCCGTACAGCGCCTCATTCCAGTGAATGGAGACAGTCAGTACCGTTCCAAAATAGGCAAACAGAGCGAGCGTCAGCCACTTCAGCACTGCCACGTAGCGGGCGTATTGCAAGAACACCTGCAACCCGACGCAGATCAATCCAAAGCCGACGACGTAGGGCCAACGGGGACCGCCGATCAACATCTGAGTCACGTCGCCCATTGAGCCGAGGTCAGCGCCGAGGTTGATCACGTTGGCGATCAGGAGGAGGCCGATGCAACTCTGCGCCACCCAGGATGGATAGTGACGACGGATGTTGCCGGCCAAGCCACGGCCCGTCGTGCGGCCAAGCCGTGCGCTGATCTCCTGCGTCACAGCCATCAGGGGGTAGGTGAATGGCATCAGCCACAGCAGGGCGAAACCAACCTGTGCGCCGGCCTGCGAATATGTAGCGATCCCGCTGGGGTCGTCATCGGAAGCGCCGGTGATCAGGCCCGGGCCAAGGATGCCGAGCAGGCGCGGCCTGGACGGACCGACGACCGGGTCGGGGCCATCGACCGCCGGGAATTCTGGATCGTCTTCAATCGCTTCGGACATGGCACTGCCAACCACGAATCACGTCTCGCTCCGATTCGAGAATTCAACGATCTGTGGCGGTTTGCTTATGGCGTGCCGATGGCGGCATTTAGTTTGAACAAAGGCGAGCAATCAACTCGCTGAGAGTAGGGGCGCTCGAATCATCTGGAGTGACGCGCTTGGATGCCGGGCCGTCGCCTGGCAGACGGCTTGATACGGCTGTGCCGAACTTGAAGCAGGTTATTTCCCAGTAAACACTAAAGCCGAACCCAACTGGCCACTCCTCGGAACGGAAAGGTCAGACGGCCCTCGGGTTGACGATCCCGCTTTGCCATCACTGGCAAGCCAGACACTCCTCATAATCCGTCGCCCCGATCGCGGCCGCCACCAGCGGCAGCGGCACCTGTCCGTCATTCGCCGGCACGATCGCAGCGGCCACGTCAGTAAACTCGGCCGGCCGCACCGCCGCCTCGCTCACATTGTCGGCACGCTGGATCGACAAACTCCGGCAGTAGTAAAGCGATTTGACCCCCCGCTTCCACGCCATGAAATGAATCTGGTGCAGGTCCCGCTTGTGCACATTCGCCGGCAGAAAGACGTTCACGGACTGGCTCTGGCAGATGAACGGCGCACGGTCCGCCGCGTGCTCGATGATCCAGCGCTGATCCAGTTCGAACGCAGTCTTGTAGACTGCCTTCTCCTGCGCGGTCAGGAAATCCAGATGCTGCACGCTTCCCGCCCGCAGCGTGATCGATGACCATATCTCGTCGGTATCCATCCGCTTCGCCTCGAGCAGCATCTGCAAATGCCGGTTGCGTACCGTGAAGCTGCCCGACAGCGTCTTCTGCAGGAACACATTCGCCGCGATCGGCTCGATCCCCGGCGAGGAATTCCCCGCGATGATGGAAATCGACGCGGTCGGCGCGATCGACATCTTGTGCGAGAATCGCTCCATGATGCCGTACTCCGCGGCATCCGGGCACGGCCCCCGCTCCTCGGCCAGCATGTGCGACGCCAAGTCCGCCTGTTCGCGAATGTGCTTGAACATCCGCTTGTTCCACACCTTGGCGATCACGCTTTCCCACGGCACGTTCTGCGACTGCAGGAACGAGTGGAAGCCCATCACGCCCAGGCCCACGCTGCGCTCACGCATCGCCGAATAGCGCGCCTTCTCCATCCCCGGCGGCGCGCGGTCGATGAAGTCCTGCAGCACGTTGTCGAGGAATCGCATGATGTCCTCGATGAACGTCGGATGGTTCTGCCACTCGAACCAGCTTTCCAGGTTCAGCGAGCAAAGGCAGCACACCGCGGTGCGCTCCATGCCGTGCTGGTCGCGGCCTGTGGGCAGGGTGATCTCGGAACACAGGTTGGAGGTCTTCACCTCCAGCCCGGCCAGCTTGTGATGCTCGGGCCGCGCGCGGTTCACATGGTCGGAGAAGATCAGATACGGCTCGCCGGTCTCGATCCGCGCCGTCAGGATGCGGACCCATAGCGCACGCGCCGAGATCGACCGCACCGGCGTCTCGTCCTTCGGCGACAACAGCGGCCACGGCTCATCCGCCTCCACCGCGCGCATGAACGCGTCCGAGACAAGGATGCCATGATGCAGGTTCAACGCCTTGCGGTTCGGATCGCCCCCGGTGGGGCGCCGGATCTCGACGAACTCCTCGATCTCCGGATGGCTCACCGGCAAATAGACCGCCGCCGAGCCACGCCGCAGCGAGCCCTGCGAGATCGCCAAGGTCAGGCTGTCCATCACCCGGATGAACGGGATCACGCCCGAGGTCTTGCCGACCGCGCCGACCTTCTCGCCGATCGAGCGCAGATTGCCCCAATAGGAGCCGATGCCGCCGCCCTTCGAGGCCAGCCAGACGTTCTCGTTCCACAGCCCGACGATTCCCTCCAGGCTGTCGGAGGCCTCGTTGAGGAAGCAGGAGATCGGCAGCCCACGTTGGGTTCCCCCGTTCGACAGCACCGGCGTTGCCGGCATGAACCACAGCCGCGACATGTAGTCGTAGATGCGCTGGGCATGGCCGGCATCGTCGCCGTAGTACGAAGCCACACGGGCGAACAGGTCCTGGAACTCCTCGCCCGGCATCAGATAACGGTCGGACAGGGTGGCTCGGCCGAAGTCGGTCAGCAGCACATCACGTGAGCGGTCGATATGAACCTGGTAGCGGCCTGGCATCTGCACTGCATCGAGCACTTCGGATTCCCCTTGGCTGACCGACGCCAAGTGTCCGCCCCTCGCACCTATGCCGTCAATCAACATGTGGGACGTCGCTCCTGATCGGGCCACAACATGCATGAGGTCTGTTGCGACCACGCCACAGTCTGCCCGATAGACCGCCGATTGGGGATACTAGCGCTTCGGGTGGTCCGGCCCAAGCACTACTATGCTGTTCTCCCCGTGTTCCACAGCCCGGGTTCCACAGATTGTAGCTCGAGGTCAGGAATCCAACCGCAGCCGGCTTGCCAGCAATTCGCCCTGGCCCTCCAGCACCGGATAGGCGGCCGCGGCGACCAGATGGCCGTTTACCCGCTTCAGCTCCCGCATCAGGTCGAGGTCCACTCCGGTGGTGCTCTTGCCACCTCGGAGGCCAGCGAAATGTGCCTGAGTCGCGGCGGCCTCCAGGTCGCGAAATGCCTCTTTTTCGGCCATGAGCTGGCGAGCGGCACGGGGGTCTTCGGTCATGAACACCGCCGCGGCGGCTCGCACCGTGGCACCCAGCCGCTCCAACAGGCGCCGCGCCGCGGCCTGCTCCGGTTCAGCCAACGGGGCGCCCCGCTTCAGACGCTTCGCCAGGTGTCCCATCACGTCGCGGTCCACCACATCGGCGGCCGCTTCCAGATTTGTTGCAAAGACAAGTACTTGCGATAGGCGGCGATGGTCAGTCTCAGACAGGTCCTCGGGATCCAGCGCGGTCAGGTAGCCCTTGATCGCGGTGTTCAACCGGTCGAGCACGTCGTCCAGCCGTCGCACCTCACCGATGCGGCGACGATCGGTGCTCGCGAGCACCTCGCCTGCCCGGGCCAGCATCGCCTCAAGTGCGTCCGCCATGCGAAGCGCCTCCCGTGCCGCCGCCCCGAGCGCGATCGGTGGCGATTCCAACGCCGTCGGGTCCAGATAGCGTGGCCGTGACGGATCGTCAGCGACAACCCGTGCCGGAAGCAGCTTCCGCAATATCTTGGCGTACGGCCCTAAAGCGGGGAGGAACAGGGCGGCCAGGATCAGGTTGAAGCCGGTGTGGAAATCGGCGATGGCCCGCACCGGGTCGGGCTCGATCTGCACCAGCCAGGGGCCGATGCGATTGAGCAGCACCAGCGCCACGACGCAGCCCAGCGCGCGGTTCAGCAGATTGCCGATCGGCAGCCGGCGCGCGACCGGGTCATCGCCGGAGACGCCCTCCAGCACCGGGTTGATGGCCGTGCCGAGGTTGGCGCCCAGTACAAGGGCGAAGGCCGCGTCAGGGGGTACCGCGCCCTTGGCAGCGAACGACATGACCAGCAGCACCACGGCCACCGAGGAGTGCGCCGCCCAGGTCAGCCCGGCGGCCACCAGCATGTCCAGCACCGGCTCGGTGGTGATCGCGCCGAGCACGAGGCGCAGGCTGGGTACGTCCTCATAAGGCGTCACCAGCGTCACCAGGCTGTGCAGCGCCATGAGCATCAGGCCGAGGCCGATCGCGACGCGGCCGAGGTCGCGCGTTCGCGCGGCGGTGCCGCGACGGAACAGGATCACACCCAGCAGGATCAGCGCCGGCGCGACTTCCGCGACGTCGAACGACAGCGCCTGCACGATCAGCGTGGTGCCGACATTGGCCCCCAGCATCACCGCCAGCGCCGGCACCAGCGCCACCGCACCGCCGGCGGCGAAGCCTGCCACCATCAGACCCGTGGCGGTGCTGCTCTGCAGAATGGCGGTCACGCCCACGCCGGCGGCAAAGGCGGCCAGCCGATTGCCCAGCGCGGTGCCGAGTACGCGGCGCAGATCGGGGCCGAAGCCGCGCTGAATGCCGGTCTGCACCATGTGCAGTCCCCACAGCAGCAGTGCGACCGAGCCGGCAAGATCGAGCAGGGTCCACATGGTCGTCTCCCGCATCCAGCCGAGATATGGATCAGCGATCAGTGACCGGCCGTCAACAACTCCCACCGGGTCGTGATCGTTTGGCCAAGAACCTGCCACAAAAGCGGCACGGACCGGCCACGGAACAGAGCAGATTCAAGCATGTCTCGTTTTTCCAATCGAAGGGTGCGTCCAATGCGAATTTCCTGGGTATTGCCACTGGTTTTCTTGACCCTCACCGGCTGCATCGATGTCCACGAGCACCCGGCACCACAGCCGACCGCGACCGTTGTGACGCCGCCGCCGCCGCCGACCACGACCTATGTCACACCGGCGCCACCTGGCTCGACCGTCGTGCAGCCCTGATCGGCTGACGCACTCGGGTTGATCAACGAGGGCCGGGGCAAAACCCCCGGCCCTCTTCATTTGTGCCACACCCTGGTGTAGAGGCCGCTACCTCGTCGGGAGCTTTTTGGATGACCGCGCCCTACCGTGCCGCCGAACTTGCACCGGACGTCACGGCGCCGCTCATCATGGCGCTGCCGAAGGGGCGCATCCTGTCGGAATGCGGGCAGCTTCTGTCTCGCGCCGGCGTCACTCCGGCGCCCGACTACGCCGACGAGGAGAGCCGGCGCCTGCGCTTTCCGACCGATGATGCGGCACTCGATGTGGTACGGGTGCGACCATTCGACGTCGCCACCTTCGTCGCGTTCGGCGCGGCGCAACTCGGCATCTGCGGCGCCGACGTGTTGATGGAGTTCGACTACCCGGAAATCTATGCGCCGCTCGATCTTGGCATTGGCGTCTGCCGTGTGTCGGTCGCCGAACCGGCGGAGACTGCGGGCAGCGACGATCCGTCGCGCTGGTCGCGCGTACGTGTGGCAACCAAGTATCCGAACATCGCCCGGCGCCACTTTGCCTCGCGCGGCGTGCACGCCGACGTTGTGCACCTCAACGGGGCGATGGAGCTGGCGCCTGGCCTTGGACTGTCACGCCTGATCGTGGATCTGGTGCAGACCGGTGCGACACTGCGGGCGAACGGCCTGGTCGAGATCGAGGTGATCGCACCGATTACCTCGCGGCTCATCGTCAACCGTACCGCGCTGAAGACGCAGCCGGAGGCGATCGGCGCCTGGATCGCCCGGTTCCGCGCTGCGTTGGGGCAATGATACGGCTCACCACCACCGATCCGGGGTTCGAAACTGCGTTCACCGACCTGCTGGAACAAGCGCGAGATACCACGGAAAGCGTCGATCAGGCGGTGGCATCGATCATTTCGGCTGTGCGGGCCGAGGGCGATGTGGCGCTGTTGCGCTACACGGAGCGTTTCGATCGGCTGACGCTGTCGCCCGATCGGCTGCGGATCGCCGCGGAGGAGATCGATGCAGCCGTCGCTGGCATTCCAACGGAGCTGACGGCGGCGCTGGATCTCGCGGCGACGCGCATCGAGGCATTTCACCGGCTGCAGGTGCCCGCCGACCTGCGGACCAGCGACTCGGCTGGGCTTACTCTGGGCATGCGCTGGACGCCGCTTGATGCGGTCGGCCTTTACGTACCCGGCGGCAAGGCCGCGTATCCCTCTTCAGTGCTGATGAATGCGATCCCGGCGCGTGTCGCCGGCGTGCCGCGCATCGCGATGTGCGTGCCGACACCGGACGGTGTGCTCAACCCGCTGGTACTGGCCGCCGCACGTCGCGCGGGCGTGGTGGAGATCTATCGGATCGGCGGCGCGCAGGCGATCGCGGCGCTGGCCTTCGGCACCACCAGCATCGCACCGGTCGATCGCATCGTCGGACCGGGAAATGCCTATGTTGCCGAAGCGAAGCGGCAGGTGTTCGGGCGCGTCGGCATCGACGCGATCGCAGGCCCGTCGGAGGTTGTCGTGCTCGCCGATGCGGCGAATGATCCGCGGTGCATCGCTGTCGATCTGCTGGCTCAGGCCGAGCACGACGAAGCGGCGCAGGCCATCCTGATCACCGACGACGTTGCGTTCGGCGATCGCGTCGCCGCTTCCGTCATGCAGGAACTCGCGACACTGCCACGCGCCGCCATTGCCGGAGCGAGCTGGCAGGCGCACGGGGCCATCGTCGTGGTGCGCGACTGGGCCGAAGCGGTCGACCTGGTCAACCGCCTGGCGCCCGAGCACCTGCAATTGATGCTGCGCGATCCCGCAACGGTGTTCTCCGGCATCCGTCATGCCGGCGCGGTGTTTCTTGGCGCGTTCTGCCCCGAGGCGGTCGGCGATTATGTTGCCGGACCGAACCATGTTCTGCCGACCGGGCGCACCGCTCGGTTCGCCTCAGGACTGTCGGTGTTCGACTTTCTCAAGCGCACCACCTGGGTCGCGGCGGATGCCATATCGCTGGCGCGTGTCGGCCCCGCGGCGATTGCGCTGGCCGAGGCCGAGGGGCTCAATGCGCATGCCCTCAGCATCGCGCTGCGGTTGCAGAAGCGCGCTTGACCTTCCCCAGCCCCGCGGTCATGTTCCGCGGCGAAATCAAGCTTTTTCATGAGGTCGGATGTCGAAAGAGGACATGATCGAATTCAGCGGGACGGTGATGGAGCTGCTGCCCAATGCCATGTTCCGCGTAAAGCTCGACAACGAGCACACCATCCTCGCCCACACCTCGGGCAAGATGCGCAAGAACCGCATCCGGGTGCTCGCCGGGGACCGGGTGAATGTCGAAATGACACCCTACGATTTGAGCAAGGGCCGGATCACCTTCCGCTTCAAGTGACCGCACCCACGCTGGTTCTGGCGTCCGCCAGTCCTCGGCGTCTCGCATTGCTGGCCCAGATCGGCATCGTGCCGGACCGTGTGACGCCCGCCGACCTCGATGAATCTCCGCTACGCGACGAACCGCCACGCCAGCATACGCTGCGCTTGGCACGCGCGAAGGCGGCGTCGGTTGCTGCGGCTGGATGTTACGTGCTGGCCGCTGACACCGTGGTTGCCGCGGGTCGTCGCATTCTGCCCAAGGCCGAGACCGAGGCGGAGGCCAGGAGATGCCTGGCGTTGCTGTCCGGCCGACGCCACCGCGTAATGACCGCCGTTGTGCTGATTGCGCCGGACGGGCGCCGTGGCGAGCGGCTTGCGGAAAGCGTTGTCGGGCTCGCGCGGCTGAGCGAGCGTCAGATCGTTGCCTACCTTGCTGGTGACGAATGGCGCGGTAAGGCGGGGGGCTATGCCGTTCAAGGTCACGCTGCGGTATTCGTCCGCTTCCTGTCCGGCAGCTATTCCAACGTCGTTGGCCTGCCGCTGTTCGAGACGGCACAGCTTCTGCGCGGGCTGGGCTGGCCGTTGCCGTGACGCCGCGCATCGTGGCTGCGGCCAGCCCGGGCGAGGTGCGCGTGGCCGTGCTGCGCGATGACACTCTGCTGGACTATGCGATCTGGCGGCCAGGTGCCGCGGACGGTGTTGGCGATCTTCACCGCGGCCGGGTGATCGCCCGGGTGCCGGCGATGGCGGGAAGTTTTTTGGCGTTGAACGGCGCCGAAGGGTTTCTGCCCGATAGCGAAGGTGGCGCGGGTCTGCGTGAGGGCGATTTCGTCTCGGTCCGCGTTACCCGCGCCGCCCAAGGCGGTAAGGGTCCGCGCCTGACGGCGCGCCTGGGTGCGGATGAAGTGCCCCCACAGGTTGGCCCGGGAGCGTTACTGGAATTCGCTCGATACCACTCGGATGCGCTCGTGGAGGTCGACGACGGCGCACTGGCCGCCAGGCTCAAGCCGTCGCTCGGCGACCGCGTGCACGTTGTTGCGGGGGCGTTCGATGACGGCATCGAGGAGCAGGTGCAGGCGCTCGAACAATCGGAGGTCGACCTTCCCGGTGGCGCTCGGTTGCACATTCATCCCACGCCGGCCTTGGTGGCGATCGACGTGGACGCGGGTGGCGCGATGGCCGGACGGCAAGGCAAGACGGCCTCGCATCGGGCGGCGAACCTGGCGGTGTTACCGGGGCTGGCGCGTGAGATCCGGCTGCGCAACCTGTCCGGTGCGATCCTGGTGGACTTTGCCGGGCTGACGGCCGCTCGACGACGGGTGCTCGCGCCTGGCCTGCACGCCGCGCTGGCCGACGACCCGCTGCGGCCGCGGCTGCTCGGCTTCACCGCGCTCGGTCTGGCAGAAATCGTCCGGCGCCGTGTGCATCCGCCGTTGCACGAGCTGCTCGCCGGTCCGCATGCCGCGGGATTGGCGGCGCTACGTCGGATTGCGGCAGAGGTCGCGTCACAGCCGCAGCGGATGCCCGTGCTGCGTGCGTCGCCTGGCATCGTGGCCGCATTGCAGGCCGATGCCGAAGCCTTGCCGGATCTTGCACGTCGCGCCGGGCGTGCCTTGATTATGCGGTCGGATCCCACCCTTCCGGCAACGGGGTGGACACTTGAGACGCAGCATGGTTGAGCCCAGACGATCTGTCCCGTCGTGTCCGATCTGCGGCAGACCCGCGGTGGACGAGTTGCGGCCGTTCTGCAGTCGTCGCTGCGCGGATGTCGATCTGGGGCGCTGGCTGACCGGACAGTATCGGATACCGGCGCCACAAGACGACACGGACGAGGAGCCACCGGCCGAGTTGGCTTGATCGGCACCAGGGCATGAGCTATGGGCAACGGCCCGGCGCCCAGGTAGCTCAGTTGGTAGAGCATGCGACTGAAAATCGCAGTGTCGGTGGTTCGATTCCGCCCCTGGGCATCTTACTGGTCGTTCATAATGAGCAAGAGACCCGCGACCTCGCGGTGACTGCGTCACGTGCGGCATTCCTTGAGGTAATTGGCTTCGATGATCCGATGCGGCGCTGGATGCGATGGAAGCCGCCTCCCGCGTCCGTGTCTTGGTCACGCGCGTGGAATTCGGATCTGGCAAACCGCACGGCGTGGCTTCGGCGCGCATGGTCAGACGCAAACGGCCCGGCACGAGGGTCGTGGTCATCGCCCGTGCGGAATATGAACCCCACGGGGAGGGCCTCGGTGTCTTCCTGCCAATGCCGCTCAATCCTGACATTCTGGTAGCGACGGTCAGCCGCCTGTTGACCTCACGAGACTGAGCGGCCTGTGCAGCAGCTTGCCTGCGACCCTGCCAAACGGGATCGCGTCGCTCCAAGTACGCTAAGAGGCGAGGCGCATCTGGAGGACGGGCGATGCAAGGATCTCTGGGGGAGAAGACCGGCAACGGCGCCTTTGCTGAGTCCACGCCTGGGCGCCCGCTCGGGTCGTGAAGCTGTTGAAGGACGGCGTACTGCGGCGGGTCGCCTGGGAGGCGCGAACGACCCGCGCCGTCTTCGCCGCCGGCACCAGAGGTGTTCGGCGAGGTGACCCTGGAGGGGCGTTACGGCATCGTGCTGACGCGCCTTGACGGACGGGGTGTGTGTGGCCTGCTAAGCTAAGCGGGGAGCGGCTGCTTCAGCGCGTCGAAGCGGCGTTGCGCGCGGAAGCGCTAGGTTCTCAGTGAGGTTTCAGATGCAACTTACCGCGCGGCGTCTTGCTTCGCCTCCCTCCGATCAGCGGCGCGGGCCCTGCGCTGTCGCGTCTGCTCCTTCACACGCCGGGGTATCGCTTTCAGATCCGATATCTTCGGCGCGACGTGATCCGACGACAACAGAGTGCAAGGCGTTTCAGTGGCCGCGCTTAAAGTCGGCCTTTTGTAGGCATTATTGTAGTTACACGCTTCGGACACAAGAGAATCAACGGCATGACAAACCTGCTAGAACTGATTCGTAATCTCAGTAGGCCTACGGTCCAAATCCGTGCGTCGGCACCAGGAAATCAACGCCTTAGAAAACCCCCGCGAAAATTCATCTGGAAATTGTCCGCACCGTGTCCGCAGCGGGGGTGTCCCTTGCAACTCGTCCGGCGGGCTTCTTGGAGCCGCCCGCCCGCTCGATCGCACGGTGCCTGATTGGCCTGAGTGACGCCGGCGACCGACTACGCTGTCATCCCCGTGCCGGGTGTTTCCGGCATCATTGACGTATCCCCAGACTAACCACTAGCCCCGCCCTGGCCCCTACAAGCTCGCGAGGGGCTTTCTTCAAGCCGCGCACCATCCGCCCGTCGCTGGGTGCCTGACTTAGTGTCTGATTTGCGGTGACGCCATCCTGTGTTTGCGCTATAGTAAAATCGCCGGGTGCATTCCGGCAACGCGCATTGTTTTTCCTTCCAGGAACTTGCCCGCCGGATGTCCCAGACCCCGATTTCCGGCGGGCTCTCTCGGCGCACCGTCCGCACTGTCGCTAGGTTGCCTACAGAGCCTGATGCCACCATCCCACACAGAGACGGCGCCATAAAGGCGCCGCTCAGTTAGCTATTGTATTTAGCCGCTGGCCCCTGCCGGTGGCGGGACGAACCAGCCCACGGTGATGCCCTGACAATTTACGGCGGGTCCAGAAATATTAGCTACGAGGTATCCATCCTGTCTGACCGTACCATCAATGTTAGCTGTTCGGCCCCGGCCGCCGACTTCCTTCGCACTCATCTGGAATGTCCTGCTCTGCGCGTTGAGGCTTCCCGAAGCATGGGCCAACGATTGCATGTTATTCCAGGCAATTATGCCGTCGAGGGTGCCGTCCGGTGTTAACACGACGTGCCAGTCAAGTGCAGGGCAACTGGACTGCGCCGTCGAATGGAAGACGTAAACCCTCCCTGGGGGCAGCTGTTGCACTGCGGATGCGACAGCCGGAGAAGGTGGCGGAGACTGAGGAGTGCAAGCTGCGGCAGAGATCACTACCGCAGCCAAGTATGATCTGAACAACGCCATTTGTTTCGTTCCCTGTTTCTATCGTTAGTGCTTGAGCTGCGGAGTCTGCCGAAAAGTCCTTCTTCCTGCAATCGCGTCAGCCCTCCTTCAGCCCGGTGCCTGAGTAGCCGCCGTGACATCCTGAAGTAGGACGCGCTATCATGGGCTTGTCCGGAAGTTGTCCGGCACATTGAGATTTTCTGAACTTAACCCCGTCGCGGCCCGATGCTCTGGCGGGGCTTTTTTGGTTGCGTCCGAGCTGCTGGCCCGGTTTCCAGGAAAATACCCCCCGGAGCTTGCGGCACAGCAAAATCGCCGGGACGTAGTCACACCTGCATACGTCATGGGTTCTCCTTCCAGGACCCTTGCCCGCCGGGTATGCCCTGGTACCCCATCCGGCGGGCATTTCTCCATGGTACCACTCGCCTAAACCTTGCCTATGCCCACCAAGCCACCCGTCATCGTCCGAACAGACTACCGCCGGAAGCGCCCGCCAAAGCGAAACCTCGGTTGCCATTCCGATGCAAATCGTCTCGGCAAAGAAACCGACACCAGTTGCTCCGGTCATCGATGAGGCTGTCGATGAACACCAGCCGGTAACAGGCCGCGGCTATCACCGGGCCTCGGATCGTCAGTGCACGGAACCCGAGAGGCGGAAGGTTCGCCGTCATGCCGGACATAACGCCGGAGGAGCACCGGCGGCGAGGCGATGCCGCCGAGGCGCTGTTTCGCGAACTGACGCGCCGCGTGCGAGGGGAATGACGCCACCTATCACCGTGGCCCGCGATCGGCAGGTGCGTCTCGGGACAGGTAGCGCTCAAAAGATGAAATGCAGCGGCTTCGCAGTCGCTGTATCTTTGTCCTTTGGGGCAAATGAGAATGGTAGCGTACCGTTACCTATTGCCGATCTTAGCAGCACTCGGCGGGTGTGCAGACGATCCGGCGCCGGACTGTTCGCAAGTCATCCGCGTGCCGTTGCAACCGATTGGCCGGATGTACACGGTGCCGGTGACGGTGGACGGCCACGATCTGCACCTGATGCTCGATACCGGCGACTCACTTACTATGTTGTCAGAGAAAGCCGTGCAGCAGTGGCACATTCCGCAAAGCGGGCGCACCTCCAGCGCAAGCGTTGGCATGGCCGGCGGCTCACTGCGTAGCGATGCGGATGTGACCAGCGTGACGATCGGCGGCGTCACCATTCCGGTTGACCACCTGACAGTGAACTCTTGGAATGGCTCGGATGGTCTGCTCGGACTGGATATTCTCGGCAAGTATGATCTTGACATCGACGGCCCGAACAGAACCCTCGGACTTTACCCCGCACACTGTGTCGCTGTACCGCCGTGGTCGCCGGCGACCTTGGTCGTAGGCACCAGCAAAACGCTTTGGATTCATAACCGATGGCTGGAAATGCCAATCGAGATCGACGGTGTTCCGGCCATGGGAATCGTCGATACCGGCTCGTCCTATACCACGATCCGTGCGCCGATGATGCGTAAACTCGGTCTGACCGAAGCTGACTTGGCGGGAGACAAACACTTTACCACGCATGTTACCGCTGGCGCGGACCCGCAGGTCTATGCGCACAAGTTCCATACTATCCAACTCGGACCCGTCACCGCGCACGATGTGGCAATCGAGGTCTATCCCGGTGAACCACCCGCGCTTGGCGGCGGCCTTCGCGCGCCAGGTATCTTGGTAGGGCAGGACTTGCTACGCGACCGACACGTCTGGTTCTCTTGGAGCACTGGTCGTCTGTACCTATAGTCATGGAGCGCACTCGGCACGGCTGAGGCTCGTCGAGATGGATGAGGCGAGGGCTTCGGGACCGAAACTGACGCAACCGAGGGCACACCACCAATCCCGCCTCCCCCGAGAAAATTGAGCTTCGCGCCTTGGAGCGGGATGACTGCGATGGGTCGGTGGGCAATTCCCAAATCGGCTGAGTTCTGATTCAACGTGCTGGCTGAGCCGGAGGCCAGCAGAGATGCCCAGCCCTAGACGGCACTTGCAACAAGGAAAGCCATCCATGAGACGACATGCTTCACTGCGAAACGCCTGCCTCGCGCTGACAGGTTGCCTTGCGATCAGCTTTGTGGGTCTGACCGGTCCCCAAACGGCCTGGGGACAGGCGGCTGGCATGGGCGGCATTGGCGAGTCGCATACCATCACGGCACGTGCCCAGGTGAAAGCGATCGATCTCGCGAAACGCGAGGTCACGCTAGTCGGGCCGCAGGGCAACGTGCTCGTCGTGCATGCTAGCGACGCGGTGCGTAATCTGGACAAGGTGAAGGTCGGCGACACCGTGGTCGCCACCTATTATGCGTCAATAGCGTTGGTGCTGTCTGCGCCGGGAACCAAAATTCCGGACAATCAGGCGACCGCTGCGGCGGTTCGTGCACCGAAGGGTCAATTGCCAGCCGGCGCGGTCGGCACGAGGATTGTCGTGACGGGCACTGTGGTTGGTGTCGATCTGGATGCTCACACGATCTCGCTCGTTGATCCTTCGGGCGGATTGGTGCAGACCTTCACCGTGACCGATCCCCGACGGCAGGCCGCGCTGAGGCGGGTGAAGGTTGGTGACACTTTGACGGCCATCGGCACGGAGGCTTTTGCTGTCGCGCTTGATCCAGCGTGATCGCAGCGAGCGGGCGGACGGAGGTCTCAGCATGATCCTTGTGAACGTAGCAGAGATCATCGAGGATCAGCAGGTCATATCTGTCGAGCCGGTTGATCGCCGCCTCGAGCTGCAGGGCCTGCCGTGCAGCCTGCAGCTTCTGAACAATGTCGGTGGTGCGGGTGAACAGAACGCGATAGCCGTTCTCGACAAGAGCTCCACCGATTGCTGACGCAAGATGGCTCTTACCGGCGCCGGGCGGCCCAAAACACAACAAGTTGGATGCCTTGTCGAGCCAGGCATCACCGGCGGCAAGTGCCATGACACGCGCCTTGCTGAGCATCGGAACCACGGAGAAGTCGAAATTGTCGAGCGTTTTACCGGGCGGCAGACCGGCTTCGGCGGGATGTCGCACGATGCGTCGGCGGCCGCGCTCGGCAATTTCCAGTTCGGCGAGCGCGGCGAGGAAGCGCGCGGCCGGCCATCCCTCCTTGTCAGTACGGTCGGCAAACTCCGACCAGAGCCGAGCAATGGCGGGCAGCCGCAGTTCGTGCAGCAGCAATGGCAGACGGGTGGTGTCGACCTCGATCGCGCTCATGGCCGCAGCCACTCCTGTGGCGAACCAAGCAGGGCGTCGTAGGTGATGGCCGCCGGCAATGTGACGGTGACGGTCGGCACCACCGTGCCAGGCGGCGCGAATTGCTGCCGCAACAGGGCCAGGTCGGGCAGCTCGCCGGTGCCGAGGATTGCCTCCAGCTCGATCGCCAGTTCGCCTTCGCAGGTGCGATCGTGCGCCAGGGCGAGCAAGCCGACCATGGTTCGACAGGCTGTGCGCGGCGGCAGCGCGGCGAGCAGCGCCTCCCAGCTGTGGCGATACGCCTCGCGCGGGAACAACTGGTCGCGATAGACCAGGTTGAGCAGCGCCATCGGCTTGCGGCGCAATGCGTGGATGACGTGGTGATAGTCCACCACATGGCCGCGACGGCCACTGTCCTTGCCGGCGCGTCCGCGTCGCAGGACCAACACCTGAGTGCCACCGAGGAAGCATTCCAGCCGATCGTCATACAATCTGACCCGAAGGCGATGGCCGATCAGGCGAGAGGGAACGGTGTAAAAGATGCGCCGGAGAAAGAACCCACCGCTGCGTGTCACCGTGACGAGTTCTTCCTCGAAATCGTCAGTGCGCCGCATTGGCAGGGCATTGAGCCGCACCCGCTCGATCTCGAGCGCCTTGCGCCGGCCAGCGTTGGCGCGTCCGACCACCTCATCGACGAAGCGACGATACGCATCGAGGTCAGCAAAGTCGCCGCTGCCACGCAGCAGCAGCGCCTGCTGCAGGGCCACCTTGAGATGTGCGTGCGGCCCCTCGATCGAGCCGTCCCTCGGGACGAGGGCCCAAGGGCATGTCTCATGTGCCACGCCGGGATTGTTGCGTGTCGGCGTCATGCCGTAGTGCGCCGCGACACGACGCCGTGCATCGTGTTGCCTCGGTCGCAGCGATAGACGGGCGTGCTGTAACGTCCGGCGTAGAGGACGCTCAGCCGACGGCCGCAGCGGCGGCAAACCAGAAGACCGGCGAGGAGGGCGCGGCCGCCGCGGCCGGACTTCGCGCCATCCTTGCGGCCACACGCGTTGGCGGCGAGGTGCTTCTGATTGCGTTCAAACCCTGCCCAGTCGATGTAGCCCTCGTGATGATCCTTCAACAGGACCTCGCAGTCGCGAAGGGAACGATAGTGCCCGTAGGTCTTACGCGCCCTGCCATCAACGATCTGGGTTCGATTGACGCTTTTGCCGCAGGCGTAGGCGCCGGCATAGAACGGGTTCTTCAGCACCGAGATGACATTGCGGTAGCGGATTGGCGTCCAATCGAAAGTCGTCATCCTCTTGCCGTCTGACGGCCGCGGGAAATGGACTTGTTCCGCTTTGAGCGCCAAATGCACTTGCCGGGCGCTGCCAAGTTCGCGGAAGCGCTGGAAGATCCCGCGGGTGGCCTCCTGGATGCGGCAATCCGGATCGAGGCCGAGACCGATCTCCCGATGCCAGACAAAGCCAATCGGAAATCCTGAGTTCACCTCTGCGAGCCTTGGACCGCGCGGCATCCAGCATGCGCGAGCGCAGGACACCAAGTTCGAATTCGCTGATGCTGCCCTTCATTCCCAAAAGCAATCGGTCATTCGGCCGACACGGATTGTAGACGCCATCGAGGTCGACGACGCCGCACAACTCGAGCAAATGATGCCAGTTCCGGCCGTTGCGGGCGAGGCGGGACGCGTCGAAAGTGTCAACGCCGGAGAGAAAATGCATCGGCACGCCGGAGCAAAGTTGCATCGATGACGAACGCCGGGAAGGTCCCGCGAGACCCTCTGGCGGTTTGGCCCGAATGGCACAACGGGGCTGGTTTGCCCTGCCGATGCGAGGGTCGAACCAGGGACCGGATTGGTCAGTCCCTGCCAAATCCTCGCGGCGGTTCGGTTGCTTGAATCTCGGTCAGGTCGAGCTCGCAGATTGCCCGTAGAGCATCAGCAGTGGCGCCGTCTTGCAGGTTGTCCGGCAACGCTTCCAGCCAGACGGCGTACTGCGACTGTAATTCGGTCAATTGGGCTACAGCGTCGTGCCAGCGTCTGGCGCGGCCGCGATGATCGGCGGGGCGGCGCATGCGAACGACCGGCGCACCGGCCGCGCGTGCGGCCCGATGGCGGGCCTGGCGTTCCGCGTCAGTCATGGGCCTGTCACCGATCGATTTACGTGGCATGGGTTCCACTCCGAAGCGTGACGTCACGAAACCCAGAGCGAACGGCACACCGCGGCATCATCCCTCGGATGGGTTTTCGGAGGTCTCGACGGACCGGGTGCGGCGCTGACGCTGCTTGCTCTGTTTCAGCCGGTAGCTATCGCCGTTCATCTCCAGGATGTGGACATGGTGGGTGAGCCGGTCGAGCAGTGCGCCGGTGAGCCGTTCGGAGGCGAACACGCCGGTCCATTCATCGAACGGCAGGTTGCTGGTGACGATGGTCGAACCGCGCTCATAGCGTTGGCTGAACACCTCGAACAGCAACTCGGCGCCGGTCTGCGACAGCGGCACATAGCCGAGTTCGTCGATGACCAGCAGCTTGTAGCCGGCAAGCTGGCGTTGCAGCCGCAACAGTCGCTTCTCGTCACGTGCCTCGATCAACTCATGGACCACCGCCGCCGCCGTGGTGAAGCCGACCGACAAGCCCTTCTGACAGGCCGCCAGACCCAGGCCAAGCGCTACGTGAGTTCTTGCCGGTGCCACTGTTGCCGAGGGCGATCACGTTCTCTCGCCGCATCACATACTCCGAGCGGGCCAGTTCCAGAACCAGGGCCTTGTTCAGCGACGGCAATGCCAGGAAGTCGAAGCTGTCGAGGCTTTTGCCGGAACCGCGCCTCCTTGATCCGCCGTTCACCATCCGACGTTCCCGCTCGATCAGCTCCAGTTCAGCCAGCCGCAACAGATAGCGGACATGATCGACCGCATCGGCCGCGCACTGCCGGGCCAACTTGTCGTACTCTCGCAAGAAGCTCGGCAGCTTCAGCGCCTTTAGTCCCTTACGGGCCAACTCTTCTCGCCCGCTGCGTTGAATTGCACCGTCGGTTAAATCCCATCAAATCACAGCCGGAACGATAACCGCCTCGGTGATCCGTTCCGCCGCTGCGGTCGCGGCACGTCCGGCCTTGGTGAGGTAGTAGCGGTAGGTTCCGGTGACGCGTTTGATGACCCCGAGGTCGAGCAGTCGGCGCAGGTGTCGCGACAGTCGGGTGGGTAATATTAACGGCGCGAGCCGCCGGGCAGGGGGGGCCGTGGGACGACAACGACAACGAACTCATCGTCGGCAATCTCAACGACTACGAACACGAAGCGCCTTTCATATGCGACGTCTGCAACGAACCCGGCAGCGGCGAATATACCGAGCAGGAAAGAGCAAACGCCCGGCTAATCAAGGCAGCACCGGATATGCTGGAGGCCCTCGAATTGTGCGAGGAGGTTCTTGCCGAGCTTGCGCGGGTGGACGACGGCACGCCGTCTATCTCCGCCCTTAACGCGGCGCGGGCGGCAATCGCCAAGGCGACCGGCTGACGACCGGGGGCCGTGTGCGCGCGCGGCCCTTTTTCTTTCGTGCATAATTCAAGACTTCCGGATTTCCCGGAAGGTATGACCGTAATGTAAGCGCACCAACCTTTGTGGGCGCGCGTCCAGAGGTGTCTGTCAGCTTCGACGAGCTATGGTTTGAGCGAGGATAGAAAGCAGAAGTCCCAAGGTAAGGTATCCCATAATCACCTCAGCACTCGCCGCAATCTGGCCGATGGTATCCTTAGGAGCGATGTCACCATAGCCAAGCGTCGTAAACGTGACGATAGAAAAAAAGTATGGGGCAAAACCGACTACTTTGGCGTTGTGATGATAGGTATAGGTATAGTCCAACATCACCCCTCGCCTATAAAGTAATCCAAATAGCCATATTATTAATGCGCTTGATAACGCCACCCTTGTCAACTGCGCCCAAAGTCCGTGAAAAACCCCCAGGCCCAAAACATTTTTGTTCGCCACCAACTGCCACCCCAATGAGAATTCGACTAAATCAAGGAAATCCTGATCGCGGGCTGCTCTTTGGAACAAGGCGTTCTGTGTCCAGGAGTCGATGCCACCGATGCCTTTATACCGTCCTCTCATCCTCTTTCAAATTCCAGATAACGCCACCCACATCCGCCTTGGACAGGTCTGCCGATCTGAGGCGAGCCCCGCTGAGATCTGCTGCGGAAAGGTCCGCCTTAGAGAGGTCTGCACTTTCGAGGATTGCTCCGCCGAATTTTGCCCCGTTAAGATTTGCCCTTCTGAGATTAGCTATTCTAAGATTCGCACGACCGAGGTTCGCCCCGGAGATTCGCTTTTTCGAAGTTAACCCCCCCAGATTCCGCCCAAACAAGCCCGCTGCAGAGAGCTCAACGAGAATCGTCGGATGCTTTGGCGCCCATTCGTTCCAGTTTTTTACACCTGTTTTTAAAATAGCTAGCTGTTCGGCGTTTGGCTTGACTGCCCAGTGCGCGCGTTCTCGTTTTTCGCTTTCCGCGTTCCAGGCATTTGCCATACTGTTCTCGGCGTCCTGCTTGCTCTGGAACCAGAGAATTTCTTCCCATCGTCTGTCCTTCCGGATCATGTTGTCATTCCCGATAAAGTCATCCCACACATTCCGCTCGAGACGCGCATACCATCCGAGCGGTCCGAGGGACCGCCACGTCCAGACGAGGAATCTCTCTGTGACTGGGCGAGGATGATAGGGTTCAGCAGCCCTCTCAATCATTTCAATGGCTCCAACAGTGTTGCGCGCTTTCGGATGTGGTGCCGTCGCGGAAGTGATGGAATCGTCTGGCAGCGTAGTCTCCGGTTCGTTGCAACGAGCCAGACCGGCGTGCCGTGTCAATCATAACACGGTGGCTGAGGGAGTGGAAAATCAAGCGGGGGAGTGGGTGAAGTCCCGGACCCGTTGCCTTCGTTAATAGCGCGGCCTACAGCGCTAAGGACAGCGGGAGCGTCCGGG
>CAWFUF010000026.1:0-440404 GCA_963818775.1 uncultured Alphaproteobacteria bacterium
AGGGGGTGGCTGGGCAGGATGCCGAGATCGCGGCAGATGTCAGCGATGACGGCGCCGATCGGCTGGCGGCGGACCTTGGCGGCGATCTGCGCCGGTGTGGGCAGATGAGCGAGGCGGGCGTCGGCTTCGCCGGCGGCGGGCGCGGCGGCTGGCCTGGGCGCGCGCGGTCCGGGTCGGGACGCAGTTGCCCGAGGCGCTGCGTCCAGGCGGTCGGCGTTGCGGAGGAGCCTGGCTTCGAGCGCGTTGGCGCGGTGCAGGCCGCGGGATATGCGTGCGAGGATCAGCGCGACATCGGCGGTGCCGAAGCAGCACCTGACAGAGGCGGGGTCGGTGAAGGCGCGCCGTCGGAGCGTGGCCGCGAGTTCGCGGCCGTAGTCGATCAGCTTGCGGACGAGGCCTAGCAGGTTGGCGGAGCGCCCCGGCTGAGGAGGTGGATCAGGGGCGTCGGCCGCGGCGGACATGAACGAAACAAGAACATGGGACGGTGGCAGATGTCAAGGAATATTTTCCGCGAGAGACGTCTGCCTGCCTTACAGGAACCCTAGACGGCCGGTTCGCTGATCGTGCGGGGCGCCGGCTCCGACCTTGCCTGGTCGGTCAGCATTTCGATGTGGCCGGTGATCTGCCCGCCGTCCTCCACCTGCAGGCGGCGGCAACGAGCGGTTCCCAGCATCTTGCCGGTGGCGCGAACGATCAGGCTGCCGCGGGCCGTCAGCGTGCCGTCGATCGTGCCGGCGATCTCGGCGTCCTCGACCTCGATCTCGCCCTTGAAGATGCCGCCGGGCGAAATGGCCAGTTCGGTCGCGTGGATCATGGTGGCCTCGATGGTGCCCTCGACCACGAGGCGCTCGGCGTCCTGCACCGTGCCTTGGAGGCTGATGCCGCGACCGACCACCAGGGTGCGACGTTCCGATGGATCGCGGGCCGGAGAGCGGATCGGAGGCAGCGCTGGCCGGACGCCGGCAGCCGGCATGGCCTGCGGCGGGGTAGGCGCGGTGGTGAAAGGTTGCCGTGACATGGTCTGCACCTCCTGCGGCGGGGCGGGACGGAAGGGAGGCACACCCAGACCGCTGTCGATCGGTCTGCTCGGGGCCTCGGGCTGGTCATGGGTGTCCACCTGATCGGGCAGCGACCAGCCCACGGGCAAGCTGGTGTCCTGTTCGACGTGCGGATCGTCAGGCTTGCGACGCTTGAACACAGGCTCCTCGTTTGGCTGGCTAAATATCAGGAGTCGTGACGATGGCGTCGGGTTAACACGGCCGCTTGCGATGGAACAACTGGTGGCACACGGTTATCCACAATGATCCGCATGGGCCACGAGTACCCGGTCGAGCACGTGCACCATCGCGGCGGTGCCAACGACTGGTATCAGCAGGTTGAGGATCGGCACGTAGCCGGCCAGCGCCAGCATGCAGCCTTGCGCCAGAACCGCGGGGCGGGCGCGGCGATACAGCGCCTCGGCTGCCGGCCGCGGCATACGGCGCATCGCCACTGCGGCGAACAGGCCGCGACCGATGGCATAGCCGCCGATGAGCCACGCCAGGACCAGGCCCACACCCGGCAGGACCAGGGCGGCGACCAGCGCCAGGACGTTGAGCAGCAGGATGCGCGCGGCGATGCTGATCGCATCCCAAAGCTGCGCAGTGATCGGGGCGCCGCGCGCAGGGGGCAAGGTCGGGTAGTGGCGGCGTTCGACTGCCCGGGCGATGCGATCGATGTAGAGAGTGCCGATGATCACCGCGACCGGCAGGAACAGCCACAGCGCCAGAAGTGACGCGCCGACACTGCCGGCGATGTCCGCCGCCCAGCCGAGCCAGCCTTGCAGATCCAGTAGGTGATGCACCGCCCAGATGGCCGCGGCATGCAGCGCGATGAAGCACGCGGCGGCCCAGAGCAGGCTGCGCAGCAGGACACCGAGAAACACGGGATCGTCGAGTTGACCGAGGGCGCGGGCGAGGGGGGAGAACAGGGCGTTGCCCTTCAACAGTGTGCTTGGTTGTTTCGCTCAGGCGGGCGGCAAGAACGGCTGTGCGATCTCACGGAAGACCTCGAGACCGTCGCAGGTCCCGGTATGCGCCGCCAGAGCGGGCCAGCGATCCTCGTCGAACAGCCCCGGATGTGCTTCCCAGGTGAAACGGAGTGCGCAGGCAACGGCGATATCGGCGTGGCCGATGTCATCGCCGAACCAGAACTGTGACCGCCTTCCGGCGCGGCTGACTTCGAGCGCGGCGAGCACGTCGGATATCTGTGCCCGGCAGCGGGCGATCCATTGCTCGGAAGTCGCCTGATGCAGCACGCGTTCATAGACGAGACTCACCGACTTGTCCGCGAGGCCGGTCGCCAGGGCGCAGATCTGGAGGGCGTGACGGCGTAGATCGCCGTTGCCCGCGATCATGGCGCGCGACGGCCCCACAAGTTCATCCAGGTAGTCGAGAATGGCCCCGCTTTCGAGCAGGGCCTCGCCATTGTCGAGCACGAGCGTCGGCACGCGGCGCAGCGGATTGAACGCGGCGATCCGATCTGCGTCGCCAAAGGTCGACCACGGCCGGTGCTCGTATCCGATGCCATACAGATGCAGCGCGATTGCGACACGCCGCACGAATGGGGAATCGTATTGGCCGATCAGGATCATCGCGTGCTCCCTTCAGCGCCCCTGGCAGCGCCCCTGGCAATCCGCGGCTTCTGCTCATAGACAGTGTGCCAGATACCACACGGGGCCTGGGCATGGCACGCACGCTCAAGGTCGCGGTCCAGATGGACCCGATCGAATCGATCAATATCGACGCCAACTCGACTTTCGCCCTCATGCTGGAGGCGCAGCACCGTGGCCACGCGCTATGGCACTATGAGGTGCGCCACATGGCGTTGCGCGAGGGCGTCAAGCGCCAGGGCGAACGGCGCGAGGAACGGCTGCTTGCCCGCGCCAGCCCCGTCACCGTCGAACGCAAGCGCGGCGGGCATTACGCATTCGGCGAATCCGCCCAGCTCGATCTCGCGACGATGGACGTGGTGCTGATGCGCCAGGATCCGCCGTTCGACATGGCCTATATCACCGCCACCCATCTGCTCGAGCACATCCATCCAAAGACATTGGTGGTGAACGACCCCGCCGCGGTTCGCAATGCGCCGGAGAAGTTGCTGGTCACCCACTTCCCCGAGCTGATGCCGCCCACCATGATCACCTGGGACCTCGACGCCATCCGCTCGTTCCGGCTCGAACACAACGACATCATCGTCAAGCCGTTGTTCGGCAACGGCGGCGCCGGCGTGTTCCGGATCAAGCCGGACGACGAGAATCTCGCGGCGCTGTTGGAGATGCACTTCGCCCGCTCGCGTGAGCCGCTGATGTTCCAGCGCTATGAACCTGCTGTGCGGCAGGGCGACAAGCGCATCATCCTGGTGGACGGCGAGCCGGTCGGCGTGGTGAACCGGGTGCCGGCGGAAGGCGAGGCGCGCTCCAACATGCATGTCGGTGGCCGGCCGGAGAAGTGCGTGCTCTCACCGCGCGACCGCGAGATCTGTGCGGCAATCGGACCCACGCTGCGCGAACAGGGCATGATCTTCGTCGGCATCGACGTGATCGGCGACTGGCTCACCGAGATCAACGTCACCTCGCCCACCGGCATCCAGGAGATCGACCGCTTCGACGGCATCAACATCGCGGCGATGATCTGGGATCGCATCGAGGCCAGGCGCAGTCTCTGAGCAAATCAAATGACCACGATGGCGTTTTCCGTTTCATCGTCATGTCGACGGAGGTCGGCATCCACCTCTTTTTCCTCGCGTGCAATAGCAAGACATGGATGGCGAGCCTTCGCGTCAGTCCGCTGCTGGGCCGCTGGTGTTCTTGCGTACGATCGCGACTGCGATCAGCAGATATGCCGCCACGCGCAGCAGATAGAACCAGGCACGCCGCTCGTCCGGCGCTGGGATAAGAGTGACCGCCGCGGCGTTCAGGGCCAACAACCAAAACGCGGCGGCGAATGCGAGGAACAGAAAGTCGCGGCTGCGCGACCAGAATCGAAGGAAGAACAACCCGCAGGCAAGGTATCCCGCGGTCACCATGCCCGCCAGGTAGTCGACAACGGTATTGCTCACGAGGCTTCCCAGATGAAGCCGTACAACAGCACGCCAACGGCCAGCAGAGCCGTGATCACTCGCAGGATGGACAGATCATTGGCCGGCAGCAGCAGAATATCCACTGTCAGCACAAGATTGTTGAGCGCCAGCAGCGCGAAGCAGATCGCACTCCAGACGAGCAGCTTTGTCCGTCCGCGCAGATAGGCGCGAGCCAGCAGCCAGGCGCAGAGCAGGCTGGTTATCACGCAGAGCAGATAGATGGCCGTTTCAATCGGCGCTCCTACAAACCTGATGATCATCTATGTCACACCGCTCCTCCGCATGGGTGGCGCGATAGACGGCTCAGACCTGACGCAAGGTCACCCTTCACGCCTCTGCCGAGGTCGCAGCCTGAACGCGTCGCCGAAGATCTTCTCAACCGGCTGAGGCGCGTCGGCGGCGACTGCGGCGCGACCAGTGCTGTCAGGTACCCCAGTGTAGGCCTTCAGGAACGCGATGTCGTGCAGCAAGACGCGAGAGCCATGCGTCTCCACGCCGTAGGCACGCAGCGCCATGAAGGCGCGCGAGAGGTTCTCGGCGCGGCAGCCCAGCCAGGGCGCCAGCAGCCCCTTGGTCACCGGCAGCCTGAAGTTCGCCTGCGTTGCGGTCGGATCCTGAACCAGACTTAACAGGTATGTTCCAAGGCGCTGCGCCGCGACGCGTACCTTCAGGTCCACCACCTGGCGCGTAATTTTGGCGAGTTCCGCTGACATGGCGCGCATCATCACCATCGCGGCAGCCGGCTGCGATGCCACCACCGCACGCATCGGTTCCGCCGCGATGCGCACCAGCACCGAGCGCGAAATCGCCTGCGCGGCCATCAGGTATGGTTCCTCGCTCAGCACATTGGCCAGCACGAAGCTGCTGGCCGGTCCCAGGATGTCGATCACCGTACTCGATGCATCGGCGGCCGTGCCGGTCAGGCTCACCTTGCCTTCGAGCAGGATGTGGAGCGCCTCCGGACGGCTGCCTTCGCGGAACAGCACGTCGCCGGCGCCCACCTCGACCAGATCGCCCGCAGCCGCGAGGTGCTCCAGAGACCCGCTGTCAAGCTGCGCAAGGCCCGGCACCATTCGGAGCGTTGACTTTATCGGCGGCATTTCCGTCCCGGCGCGTATCTACCGCGGTGATACAGACGCACGACGATCCCTGCCAGCTTCAATATTCGAACTGATAGGTCAGTCCGACGCTCGAACCGCTTGAATCGGTCGAGCCCTGCGGATTGCCGCCGCCCATGCCAGCGGTCGTCTCCAGCTTGAGGCCCTTGGTTATATCGAACTGCAGCGCCGCCTGGGTGCCACCCGATGCGCTCTGCTTGGCGCCCAGGAAAACCCCGGGGGCGACATATTTCCCAGCCTGCACCGTCGCCGCGCCTGCGTTGTTGGTGCCGACCGACAGCCGATCCAGCCCCAGCGATTTGCCCAGGTTGGCGAGCGGATCGCCCGAGACCGCACCCGAGAACGATGCGAGTGCTGCCGCGATCTGCGCCAACTCGATCGGGCTCAGTTGGCTGGTGCTGCGATGGAACATGATCTGCGCCAGGATCTCATCCTGCGGCATATCAGGAACGCTGCTCAGGGTGATCTTCGGATTGCGCGCCGTGCCGCCGACAGTGATCGTTGCGACAATATTATTGGAGGTCGTGTTGGCGACGAAGTGCAGCGCCGGGTCGGCGATGCCGGCCCCGATGAAATCGACGCTGCCTTCGCTGAAGTTCAAGGTCTGGCCGAGCGCGCCGAACGTGCCACGCTGCACCTTGAGGCCGCCGGTCGGCTGGGGGTTGGCGGAGGTGCCACGGACCTGGATTTCCCCAGCCAGCTCCGCATCCAGCCCATGTCCGCTGATCAGAAACTGATCCACTTTGATGGTCAGATTGAGCGCGATATTGGGAGCCGGCGCCGGCGGCGTCTTGGGTTGCGGCGGCGCATTCGGGTTGCGCACCGGCAGGACCGCAACGCTCTGCGGCAGCTTGTCGGGAATCTGCAGGTCCGCGCGGAGCACGCGCACCGTGCCCTGCACGGTCAGGTTGCCCTGCGCCTCGCCGGCGACGGTCACGTTCGCATCGAGGCGCTCGGTCAGCATATCATTTGCTGCGAGCGTCGCATTCTGCGCGGTGAGCGTGAGGTCGACCGGCATCGGCGCGGCAAGTCCGACGGTGCCCGAGCCGCCGATGGTCCCGGGTCCGGCCTGCGCGGTGAACCGGGCGAGCCGGATGCGCTGGCCGTCCGCCTCGATGGTAGCGGTGATCGCCCGCAGGTTGAGTCCAAGCTTGTAGTCCTGCGCCTCGCCGCCCGTGAGCTGTGCGCTGCCGGAAAGCCGTGGCGCCGCCGTAGTGCCGGTCACGCGCCCATCCAGGTTCAGCCGGCCAGCCACGCGGCGTCCACTGGCCGCCATCAACGGTTGGATCATGCCGAGATCGACCAGGCCCGTGGTCCGCAGGTCGAGCGCACCGCCGGCAGAAACGGGCGCGGTGCCGGTCACCGTGAGATTGGAACTGCCTGCCGCCAGCCGCGCGTCGATGTGAGCGGAACCACCGGTCAGCGCCGCCTGAGCAGTAAGGTTGGCGGCCGGGATCGCTCGACCCGGGCCACTGCGCAACTGCACGCCGCGCGCATTGAGCCGGACCGTGCCGTCGGGCCGCGCCGATGTGCCGGTGAGGCGCGCATCGGCTGAGATCGTGCCGTTTGCCGCGAACTCCGGCGAGACGATGGCCGCGATGTCGGCGGGCAGGTCACGCAGGGTGGCGGTCAGATCGAGACTGCTGCCCGCCTTGCCACTGACCGTCAGCACCGCCTTCTGCAGGCCCAGCCGCAGGTTGTCCACCGCGACGCCGTCGGCTGCGTCGATGCGCGCGGGCGCCAGCAGCCGCAGCGACTGTTGTTTCCAGTCCGCCTGCATCGAGGCCAGTGTGGCTCCGCGCCGCGGCACGTCCAGCGTCGCGGTCGCGTTCAGCTTGGCCGGCGCCCCGGCGAGGGCGGGCAACGTAGCCGCCAGCTTTATGGCGAGTGCATCGATCGGACCCTGCGCCTGCACCGTACCGGAGGCCCCGATCTTGCCGGCCGACAGGCCCTCCAGCGACAAGTTGCCGTCCACCACCGGATGCGTCGCGGGGTCGGTAACGGTCGCATTCAAGGTGGCGCGCGACACCGACGCGATGCCGGCCAGTGCTGCATTCCGCACGTTCACCGCGAGCTTCGCCTCGGCCGCGGTGGCATCCAGGGTCGCCTCAGCGCTGCCCGTGATGGACCTGCCGAGCAGCGGAGCGAGGTCGGCGAACTGCGTCATCGCGAAGGTCAGCCGACCTTGTGGCGCGATGTAGGGCGGCGCCACGCTGAGTGCGCCGTCGGCATGCGCGCTCTTCCAATCGGCACGATCGATCGTGACATGGACTGCCCCGTCCGCACCCCGCTGCGCCGCAATCGCCAGCTCGATCGGCGCGCCAAGCAGGGTGCCTTGCGCGGTCACCTGGCCGTTGGGCGCGTTCGGCAGGCCCTGTGCCTGCAGGTGTGCCCTGAGCTCGCCGGGATTAATCCCTTCTGTGGCGATCTCGCCACTCAGGTCCGCCGCCACCGAAAGGTCCTGCGGCGCGCCACCGACATGCCCCTGGGCCGCCAGCTTGCCCTTCAGGCTCGGTTGCACCGCGGTCAGATCCGACAGCGCCACGGACCAATCCAGGTCGACGTTGTCCGGCCCCGCACGACCATGCACCGAGGCAGTGGCATCCTGTCCGTTCAGCGCGAACCGCGTGACCGTAAGGTCGTGGCTATGCATGCTGGCCAGGAGGTCGATGTGCGCGTCATTGCCAAGTAGGGCCGGGGCCGGCGGTGCGCCGGAGTCGAGTCCGACCGTTCCGGTCACCGCGAGTTGGGTGCTGCCGTCCTGCTGCATCCCACCGCTGAGGTCGAGCGTGGTGTGACCCTGTAGTGTGGCGCCAGCCACGGCGGCGAACGGCGCAAGTTGCGGTATGGTGAGTCGCACCTTCGCCTGCAGGGCACCAGCGGTTTGCGCCGAGCCCTGCGCGGCAAGCAGCGGATGCTCGAGCGTGAACTCGACCGGACGGTCAGGCGCCTCGAGATGTGCGGTGGCATCCAGCGTCAACGGCGCCGACCCGAACAGGTCAGGCGGAGAGCCAGGGACGCGCAGCCCGTCCGCCGTGGCATGCAGGTGCACCAGCCCCTGGTTGCCGGAGATGTCGGCTGTCAGGCGCTGCACCCCGCCGCCGGCGGCGTCGACCTGATCGAGCCGCAACTGGCCATTCACGTTCGGTCTCTCGAAGGCGCCCTGCACCCGCGCATCGAGCGCGACAGCCTGCCAGGACACGTCCGGCCGTGGGGTCATCGCCGGAGCATGGGCGGCGACGGTCAGGTCCGCCGCATTGTGCACGAGGTCCAGGGTGCCCTGCGCGTTGGCCTCAAGCGGGCCAGCGCCAACCGACAGATGTGTGGCGACCGCATCGCGCGGTCCATCCAGCGTGGCGCTGATCGAAATGGCGCCCAGGTCCGGCAGCTTCGCCACCCCGGCGATCAGCCCATGCGGCGGCTCGTCTGCCTGAAGCCGCAAGTTCACCTGGGCCGCGTCGACGTTGGCGTCCAGCGTGTAGCTTCCCGCCGCGTCGAGGCGCGTGACGGCAAGCTGCCCTTGACCAGCCGAGTACGAATCCAGCCGCCCGCTGCCGTTGAGCGCCAATGTATAGGGTGCACCCACAACCGCCGGCGCCAGCTCAAGCCGCCCCACGTGGAGATGATGCACGACCAGCCTGACCGGCAGCCCCGAGCTGCTGCTGGTGCTCGAGCTCGGTTCGGGTTGCCGCGCCACGCTGCCGCTCGCCGCCGTCAGTCGGTCGATGTCGAGCACGCGCTCCGCCAGTCGCAATGGCGACCAGTCCAGCACCACGTCGTGCAGGGTGAGGTAAGCGCCCTTGGTGTCGCGCAGTTCGACCGTCGCGACCCTGAGCGCGTCAGGAAATCGGCCGCCGAGGCCAGCGATGGCCACCTGTCCACTGGTCAGGCTGGGCACCAGTTTGACCAGCAGGTTGCGTCCTGGTGCGAGGTTCGCCCCGACGACAACCAGCACCAGCAGCATCACGGGAATCCCAATGACTGCTGCGAGAATCCAGGCCAGCCACTTGGCGGTGCGGCGCATTCAGAATGCCTGCCCGAGCCCGAGGTACAGCTCGAACAAATCGCCGCCGGGCTGCTTGTTCAGCGGCACAGCGATGTCCGCACGGATCGGCCCAATCGAGGTGTAGTAGCGGAAGCCCACGCCGGCACCGACCCGCCAGTCGCTGGTGAACGGCGCGCCGTTGGCACTGACCTGGCCGGCGTCAATGAACCCGA
The DNA here is from genome assembly GCA_963818775.1 of uncultured Alphaproteobacteria bacterium. GTDB lineage: Bacteria > Pseudomonadota > Alphaproteobacteria > Acetobacterales > Acetobacteraceae > JAMXLO01. The sequence goes on from CAWFUF010000026.1 coordinate 9,456, forward strand.
CGACGCCATAGTTGCCAAGAATGCGCTGACGGAACTCGACGGTCCCCGCGGAGATCGCGGTGCCGCCGGTCGGGTTGTTATCCGGAAAATGTGGCCCGATCGACTGGTAGCGGAAGCCGCGCACCGTGGAGCTGCCGCCGGCATAGAACCGCTGATCCGGCGGGAGGCTGAACACCCCCGCCCCAGCGATCTTCCCCACCAGCCCGCGCAAAGCCACGATGCTGCGCCCCTCGCCGGTGAGGTCGATGTAGGTCGAGCCGGACGCCTGCATGACGAAGAACGTCGCGCTCTGCCCGCCGAACGACTGTGTCGGTGTGATGCCAGCGCTTGCACGGATACCCTCGCTTGGGTCGAACTGATTGTTCGTGCTGTCGTAGCGTGCCACGATCGGCACCCCAAACAGGTTGTAGTGCGTGGAGACACTCTCTTGGGTGATCTTCTCCTGCTCGCCCAGCAGACCGACACTGCCACTCCAATATTGCGTAAACTTGCGGTTGAGCGTCGCCTGCTCGATCACGCCAACCTGGTCGTAGGCCTTCAGGCTTTGGTCCAGAGCGATGACGTCGAGCTCAAGCTGCTGATCGCGGGTCAGGAAGTCGGGCTTGATGAATTGTGTCTGAAACCGGTAGCCAGGCTTGGTCACGGCGCTGCCGCCCAGGTTCACCGCCCCGGTCAGATTCAATTGCTCTGCGTTGCCGAACAGGTTGCGATCATGCCAGCCCGCGTTGACGTTGACGCCGAGATCGGTCGAATAGGCGACGCCCATATCCACCGAATGGAGCTTCCGCTCCGTCACATCCACGGTGATCGGCAGGTTGCCCTCTGCGTCCAACTGACCGGCGGGTTGTATTCGCACCGTCGAGAATACGCCGAGCGACAGCAGATCTTGCCGCGCCTTGTCGATCGCCGTGGGGCTGAATTGCTCGCCCTGATGGATCAACAAGCGCCTCCGAACGAAATCCTCGTGCATCGCCTCCAGGCCGTTGATGTGGATCGGTCCGAGGTCAGTACGCGGGCCGGTGTCCGCATCGAAGGTGACGTCGAGCAGGTGATCGGCCGGGCGTAGGGTGACGGGCGGCAGATCGACCTTGGCCAACGGATAGCCATCGTCGCGGATTGCGCTGAGCAGGCGGTCTCGCGCCGCCAGAACATCGGCGGCCAGCGCCGGTGCACCAGGGGCAAGGCCGAGCTTGTCGCGCGCATTGGTCGGGACCGATCCGTTGATCCTCACCTCGCCCAGTTGAAACTGCTGGCCCAGGTCAAAACTCGCCGCGATCTCGGCCTTGGGTTCGGCCGGCAGTTGGCCGACGATGTCGGGCAACGTGGGATCCGAGACGGGATGGCCGGCGATCGTGAGGTTCACCTTCGCCGCGTAGTAGCCGTAGCTTTGCAGCACCGTCTGGAACCGGTCGAAGTCCTGACGCGCGCGCTCCACCAGTGAGAAGCCGCCGACCGGCGCCTTGTCCTGCAGCGAGATCAGCGAGGACGCGTCGTGCAGCGCACCGTCCAGGGTCTTGTTCCCAGTCGGCTTGAGGGTAACAGAATAAGGCTGCGGATCGGCCGCTGTAGCTGCGTCCTGCACCAGAACCGTGATTGCAATGATCAGAAGAACAAGGATCCGGCGCATCTGCTCATGCTAAACGGCCAAACTTCCCCCGAGTGTCACGGTCGCGCCATTGTTAACAAACCGGGCACGAGCTATCCCGGCCATCATGAGAGAAGGCGCCGTTCGTCCAACCCGGCTGTCCTCCAGCCGCCCGGTGCTGGCGCGCCAGGGCATGGCGCCGAATGCCGACGTGCTGCCGACCATCGGCGGCGGACTGGCGGCTTTGCTGCGTCCGTTACGCGTCGTGCGTCGCGCTTGCGGCGTCCTGCTGTGGACGCTGCCGTGCATGCCTGTCCAGGCGGTCTGCCTGATGCTGCCAGGCCACGCCAAAGCGTCCTTCGCACGTTTCTACTGGTCGGTGGTCTGCCGTCTGCTCGGGCTGCGAGTACGCTTGATCGGCGCTCCGCCCGGCACTGCGAACGGCCGGCGCGTGGTGTATGTCTCCAACCACTCATCGTGGCTCGACATTCCGGTGCTCGGGGGCAGGCTCGACGCCTGCTTCGTGGCGAAGGATGAGGTGGGGGGCTGGCCGTTCGTGGGCACTATCGCCCGACTGGGCCGCACGGTCTTCATTTCCCGCCAACGCCACGCGACCGGCCGGGAGCGGGACGCGATGCAAGAGAGACTCGCTGCCGGCGACAACCTGTTCTTGTTCCCCGAGGGCACGACGTCGGACGGCTCACGCGTGCTGCCGTTCCGCAGTGCCTTCTTCGCGATCGCTGACGGCGACGATCCGCCGTTAATTCAGCCGGTCTCGGTGGTGTATGACCGGCTGGGCGGGCTGCCGACGGGTCGCGCCAGCCGTCCGGTGTTCGCCTGGTACGGCGACATGGACCTCGCCTCGCATTTCTGGCGCTTTGCCCAGCACCGCGGCCTGCGCGTCAGCATTCTGCTGCAGCCGCCTCTGGATCCGGCACGCTTCGCCAGCCGTAAGGCGCTGTCGCACGCGGTATGGCAGGCAGTGGCGGACGGCGCCGCGGTGCTGCGGCAGAACCGACCCGTAACAGCGCCACCGGTGACTGGCGCGGCAGGGCAGCCAGCGTATGCCTGAGTATGCCCGAGAATGGTTGACAGGATGACGACCTTTCCTGCCACACTGCCGCCTGCCCAAGGAGACGAACCTGAGCTGCAACGCTTGACCCGCTCCACGAGCCCGACGTCCTCTGCATCGATGAGCGAGGTGGAGGCTGGCCCCAAACGCCTGCACGTCATCACCTGGGGCTGTCAGATGAACGTATATGACAGCGCCCGGATGGCCGATGTGTTGGCCCCTCTGGGCTATGCACCCGCGCCCGTGCCGGAGGGCGCCGACATGGTGATCCTCAATACCTGCCACATCCGCGACAAGGCCGCCGAGAAGGTGTTTTCCGAACTTGGCCGGCTGCGTCGGCTCAAGGAACAGCGTGCCGCGGCGGGCGGGCGGATGGTCCTGGCGGTCGCAGGCTGTGTGGCACAGGCGGAAGGCGCCGAAATCCTGGCGCGCGCGCCGTATGTCGATATCGTGCTGGGTCCGCAGACCTACCATCGGCTGCCCGAAATGGTGGCCCGTGCCGCCCGCGCCGGCGGGACGGTGATCGAGACCGATTTCCCGGCCGAGCAGAAATTCGACTTTCTGCCCAACGCGGCGGCGCCGCAGGGGATCACCGCGTTCCTGACAATCCAGGAGGGTTGCGACCGGTTCTGCAGCTTTTGTGTGGTGCCCTACACGCGGGGCGCCGAGACCAGCCGCCCGGCGGCCGCTGTGATCGACGAGGCGCGGCGGCTGGTGGCGCAGGGTGCGCGCGAGATCACGTTGTTGGGGCAGAACGTCAACGCCTGGCATGGCGAGGCCCCGGATGGGGGCACCTGGGGGCTAGGGCGGCTTCTGCGCGAGCTGGCGGCGCTGCCCGGCCTGATGCGTCTGCGCTACACCACGTCACATCCGCGGGACATGGACGCTGATCTGGTCGCCGCGCATCGCGACCTGCCGCTGCTGATGCCGTTCCTGCACCTGCCGGTGCAGTCAGGGTCCGATCGCGTGCTGGCCGCGATGAACCGCCGGCACGCCGCAGCCGACTATCTGCGCCTTGTGGAACGGCTGCGCGCGGCGCGGCCTGACCTGGCGCTTTCGTCCGATTTCATTGTCGGTCACCCCGGCGAGACCGAGGCTGACTTTCAGGCGACACTGGCTCTCGTGCGCGAGGTGCGCTTCGCCCAGGCGTTCAGCTTCAAATACTCGCCGCGTCCAGGCACACCCGCCGCAGGTGCGCCGTCGCAAGTGCCGGACGCCGAAAAGGAGAGGCGGCTGACGGAACTCCAGGCCCTGCTTCGCGACCAGCAGACCCAATTCAATGCTGCCTGTGTCGGGCTCACTCTGCCTGTGCTGTTCACCGGCCCAGGCCGCCATCCCGGCCAAATCGCTGGGCGGTCGCCATTTCTTCAGCCGGTCCATGTAACCGGACTGTCAGACCTGATCGGCAAAGAAATACCCGTGCAGATCGCCGCCGCGCTTCCCAATTCATTGTCCGGAACCCTCACCGAGGAGAGAGCCTGCGCTTGAGCCAGACCACCGCGATCCCTGCTATCTCCGCCGCCTCCCCGCACGGCAAGGCCGTGACCCTGCAGTTCAGTGACAATACGCTGCTGCCGTTGCTGCTGGGCGATCACGACCGGCACATGGTCCGCATCGAGCAGGCACTCGGCGTGCGGCTATCGTGTCGCGGCAACCGGGTAGCGATCACCGGCGAGCCGGCGCGCGTCGACGCTGCCCAGGCGACTCTGGAGGGGCTGTGGCGCCGCCTGGAACGCGGCGAAAGCATTGGCCGGCCGGATGTGGAGGCAGCGATCCGACTGGCGGATGCCGATATCGATCCGAGGCTGCCGCTGTCCGATGTGCCGGCAATCCGCACTCGCCGGGGCGCGGTCAGCCCCCGCAGCCCGGGCCAGGCGGCCTACATCGAGGCATTGGCAACACATGAGATGGTATTCGGCGTCGGGCCGGCCGGCACCGGCAAGACCTACCTCGCCGTGGCGCAGGCCGTCGCGATGCTCCAGGCCGGCAAGGTGGACCGCATCGTGCTGTCACGTCCGGCCGTAGAAGCCGGGGAACGGTTGGGCTTCCTGCCCGGCGACATGAAGGAGAAGGTCGATCCCTATCTGCGCCCGCTCTACGACGCACTCCACGACATGCTGCCGGCAGAGCAGGTGCTCCGGCGGATGAACAACGGCGAGATCGAGGTGGCACCGCTGGCGTTCATGCGCGGTCGCACGCTGGCGCATGCCTATGCGATCCTCGACGAAGCGCAGAACACGACGTCGGTGCAGATGAAGATGTGGCTGACGCGCATGGGGGAGGGAACCCGCATGGTGGTGACCGGCGATCTGACCCAGGTCGATCTGCCGACCGGCGTGCGCTCCGGTCTGCGCGATGCGCTCGACACCCTGGAGGGCATCCAGGGAATCGGCGTGGTGCGCCTCGGCACTCGCGATGTGGTGCGTCATCCGCTGGTCGCGCGCATCGTGGATGCGTATGATCAGCGTGCTGCGGCGGAAGGCGACAAGCGGCGCGAGGCCCGCCGTCGCGGCGAGAATGAGGGGACCGGCAAATAGGCGATGGACCCCGAGGCGAGTAGCGGCCCCGCGCAAGCGGGGTTCCGGGACGAGGTCAACGTCATCGTTGCGGAGCCGGCCTGGCGCCGGCTGGTCCCGCATGCCGAATCGATCGCCACGCGCGCTGCCCGCGCGGCGGGTGCGAGCGGCACCGTGGTGCTGGCCGCCGACCGCACCGTGCGTCGGCTGAACGCGCGCCATCGCCACCGCAACCAGCCAACCAATGTGCTGACCTACACTCAGCCGGCGCCCGAAATGCTGCTGGCTCTTGGCGTGATCCGTCGGGAGGCGGCAGCCGCGCGGCGTCGTCCGGCACATCATCTCGCGCATCTGGTGGTGCACGGGGCGCTGCATCTCGCCGGCCACGACCACCACCATCCGGGCGACGCGCGGCGCATGGAGCTCGCCGAGGCGCGAATCCTGCATCGGCTGCGCGTGCCCAACCCGTGGAAGCGCGCATGAGCAACGGCAATGGCTCGCGCGCCTCGCTGCTCGACCGATTGCGGCACATGCTCGGTCGCCAGCCGGAGCACAGCCTACGCGAGTCGATCGCCGAGTTGGTGCAGGAGGCGGCGGACGAGCAGTTGGTGGCGGGCGAACAACCGGAACTCGACCGCCAGGAGCGCGCGCTGATCGCCAACGTGCTGCGCCTGCGCGAGACCACCGCCGATGACGTGATGGTGCAGCGTGCCGACATCGTCGCGATGCGGGTCGATGTGACGCTGGAGCAGGCGCTCCAGCAGATCCGCACCGAGGGCCACTCGCGGCTGCCGGTCTACCGTGAGCAGCTCGATGACATCGTGGGCATGGTGCACATCAAGGACGTGTTCGCCTATGTCGGTCGGCCGGAGGCGTTCTCGCTGGAGGCGATCCTGCGGAAGCCGCTGATGGTGGCTCCCCAGATGCCGGTGCTGGATCTGCTGTTGCAGATGCGCCAGCAGCGCATGCACCTGGCGCTGGTGATCGACGAATACGGCGGCGTCGACGGACTGGTGACGATCGAGGATCTGGTCGAGACCATCGTCGGCGACATCGCCGATGAGCACGACGAGGTGCAGGCGGCGATGGTGGTGGAACGGCCTGATGGGGCGCTCGACATCAACGCGCGCCTGCCGGTGGAGGAGTTCGAGCACCGCATGGGTCCCGTCCTGTCGGAGGACGAACGCGATGCCGACATCGAGACGGTCGGCGGCTTGGTGTTCACGCTGGCCGGGCGGGTGCCGACGAAGGGCGAGGTGATCAGCCACCCATCGGGGATCGAATTCCGTGTGCTTGACGCTGACCCACGTCAGATCCGACGGCTGCGCGTCCGTCGCCCAAGCGAGCAGGCCGCGGCGGCCGAATAGACGGCGATTGCCTAATCGTTTTGAAATGCGGCAGCTCGACATCAGGCTGCAGTGACTATCCGCCGACCAGCAATCAGCGGTTGGCTTCGCGCCGCCGCACCCAATCTGCTCTACGGCTTCCGCCTATGGGCCGCGGTGTGTCTCGCACTTTTCTTGGCGTTCTGGTTAGAGCTCGACAACCCATCCTGGGCCGGCGCGACCGCGGCCCTCGTCTGCCAGCCGGTGCTTGGCGCGGCGCTGCGCAAAGGCTGGTTCCGCCTGATCGGCACCGTCGTCGGTGCGATTGCGGCGGTTGTGCTCAGCGCCTGCTTCCCGCAGAACCGCGCCGTGTTTCTCCTCGGCCTCGCCATCTGGGGGGCAGCCTGCGCTCTGACGGCCACCTTGCTGCGCAACTTCGCCTCCTACGCCGCAGCCCTGTCTGGCTATACGGCGGCGATCATCATCGGCGACGAGCTTGGTGCGATCGGGGGACCGAACGGCGATGCCTTTCAACTCGCTATCGCCCGCGCCAGCGAGATCTCCCTCGGGATCGTCTGCGCCGGACTGGTGCTGGCCACGACCGATCTCGGCAGCACCCGGCGGCGGCTGGCGACGTTGCTCGCCGGCCTGTCCGCCGAGATCGCCGGTGGTCTCTCGCGCGCAATTCGAATGCCAGAATCGATGCAGGCGGAGTCACGAACGCAGCGCCGAGGTCTGGCACTTCGAATAGCCGGCCTCGGCACCGTGATCGACCAGGCAGCCGGAGAAATCGCGAACCGGCCGTTACGCCCTCGTGCAATACAGGCTGCCGCGGACAGTCTGTTCGATGCTGTCACCGCCTGGCACTCGGTTGCGACCCATCTCGAGTTCTTACCGGCGGCGGCCGTGCGAGCGGCTCGGATCGGGGAATCCCTTCCGCCCGATCTGACAACTCCCGAGGCGATCGAGGATCCGACGCGCTGGCTGAGCGATGCGCGGGCGCTGCGTGCCAGCCTGCACACGGCCGTACGTCGGCTGGTGACGTTGCCGACTGCGTCGCCGTCGCTGCGGCTTCTCTGCGATAGCACGGCCGAGGGTTTTCTTGCGCTCGGCCGCGCCGCCACCGGAGTGCTGATGATCGATCAACCGTGGCTGGTGCGCAAACCGCGGCGCGCGCGCCTGCGCGTGCCCGACCTTTTGCCGGCGCTGATCAATGCCATGCGCGCGTTCCTCGCGATCGGCGCAGCGGCGCTGATATGGATCTGGACCGCGTGGCCGAGTGGCGCGACGTTCATAACTTTTACTGTGATCGCGGTCACACTTTTCGCGCCGCAGGAGGATACGGCGTACGCGACGGCAAGGGCTTTCACCGCGGGCACGGCTTTGACTGCCGTTCTCGCCGCGGTGGTCGACTTCGCGTTGCTGCCGCAACTGGCGACCTTCGGGGGCTTGTGCGCAGCGCTGGGCCTGGTGCTGGTGCCGGCCGGCGCATTGGCAGCCCAGCCCAGGCAGCAAGCCGTGTTTGTGGCGGTGCAGGCCAATTTTATCCCACTGATCAGCCCATCGAATCCGAGCGTCTATGATCCACCCCGATTTTATAATTCGGCTGTCGCTATACTCGGCGGGATTGCCTTCGCCATGCTCGCGATGAGGCTACTGCCGCCGATGCCACCGGCGTGGCGAACGCGCCGGCTTCTGGCGCTGACCTTGCGCGATCTGCGCCGTCTCACGCACGGCAAGCTGCCGCCGTCGTTTGAGGATTGGGACAGCAAGGTTTATTCTCGGCTTTCAGCGATCCCGGAATCGGTCGACCTGCTACAGCCGGCCCGGCTCGCAGCGGCGCTGTCGGTCGGCAGGGGAATCATTCGCCTGCGGCGCATCGCTCGGCGGTTCGGGCTCGATGCGGAGGTGAGGGGGGCTATGGACGCGATCGCGGCGGGCAACAGCGCCGAAGCAATCAGCGCACTTGACCGCTTCGAACGCGCGCTGACCGCATTTCCCTCGACGTCGCCGGGGGCCGGGCCGCGGCTGCGCGCGCGGAGCACGATCCGATCCATCGTCGACGCAATGACCCAGCATGCCAGCTATTTCGATGCTAGGGTGCGAGGATGAGATATGCGGAAATAGATCTGCTAGGCGTCTACGTTGCCCCCATTGCGTTGATGATCGTCGCTGCGTGGCTGCTGCTGCTTCCGGTGCGCCGCCTTGCGGAGCACTTCGGACTGCTGCGTTTCGTGTGGCATCCCGCGCTGTTCGTGTTCGCCGTCTACACGATTCTGTTGTCGATGATCGTGCTCCTGGCTGGCAGGATTACCGGCTGATGGCGGACGTTGATGCGCGCGTGGGAACGCAGGCGCGAGTCCCGCCGCGGGCTCAGCCGTCCAGCCCCGACCTCGCTCCGGTCAAACGACTGCATGCCGTACCGGTCCTGATCACGCTGATCGTGCTGGGCCTGGCAGGGATTGCCGCGTGGGCAACCTGGCAGGCCTATATGGCCGCGCCATGGACACGGGACGGCACGGTCCGGGCCTACGTTGTCACCATCGCGCCCGAGGTCTCGGGCCGGATCGTGCAACTGCCGGTCGCCGACAATCAGTTCGTCCACAAGGGCGATTTGCTGCTGAGCATTGATCCGACCGATTATGCGATCGCTGTCGACCTCGCGCAGGCGTCGGCCGACCAGGCAAATGCAAATGCCGAGAATGCACAGCGCGAAGCGGAGCGGCGTGCCAAGCTGAGTTTGTTGGAGACGTCAGAGGAGGAGAAGCAGAGCTACCAGACGACCGCGACAGCGGCGGCAGCGACGTCGCGCCAAGCGGTCGCCAATCTGGCGCAGGCGCGGGTGAACCTCCAGCGCGCGACGATCCGGTCGCCGGTCAACGGGTACGTCACCAATCTGTTGGTACAGGTCGGCGACTATGCAACCGCCAGGCAGAGTGCCATTTCCATCGTCGACGCCGATTCATTTTGGGTGGATGGGTATTTTGAGGAAACGGCACTCGACAGGATAAATCGCGGAGATCGGGCAACAATCAAGCTGATGGGTCATCGCGCATTGCTGCATGGTCATGTGGCCGGCGTTACCCGCGGCATCACGGTCGCGAACGCCGCGCGAGGAGCATCGGGCCTGGCCGAGGTCAATCCAATCTTCACGTGGGTGCGCCTTGCGCAGCGGGTGCCGGTGCGCATCGAGATCGACCAAGTGCCTGATGGCGTGCGCCTCGTGGCCGGCCAAACGGCTACCGTCCAGATTGAGGAAAGCGCGGGCAGCCGTTAGTTAGCGGTCAACAGCAACTATGAGCCCGTGCGGCCAACCGACAACGACACCCAACGGGCGCCGCCCTTACCCTGAACCAGAATAGCGATGAACGGAAGACGTTCCTCGTGCGCGCTTCGAACGGCCTTTTTCACGTCGTCCGGTGTCGCGACAGGCGCGCCCTGGATGATTGAAAAAACATCGCCTGGCGCAATGCCAAGGTCGCGCGCTTCGCTCTCCGCATCGACCGAAGTCACAAGGACGCCACTCAGTCCCGGGCCGAGGCCAAACCGCTTGCGCGCCTCGTCGGTAAGTGGGGCCAGCTGAACGCCATGATCGGGCTCTTGCTCAAGCATGGCCTGTGCCGCCTGGTCACTGACCACACCCCCGCCCGACATGAAGTTCGGCCATTCGGCAACAATGGCCTTGACGACCTGTTCCTTGCGGTCGCGCCAGATCGTCAATTGCGTCTGCGTCCCCACACGCGTCTGCACGATCTCCCGCATGAATGCCCGCGAGTCGCTGAACTTGACGTTCCCTACGGTAGATAGAACGTCGCCCGGTTGAAGCCCGGCATCGCTTGCTGGACCATCCGAATCCACCGATGCGATTATCGAGCCTTGAACGTCCCCGAGGCGCAGCGCCTGCGACAGCGAGGGTGTCAGGTCCTGCAGCTTAAGGCCGAGCCAGCCAGGCCTGTGGTGGGCGGGGTCCAGCAGGCGTTCCACGACGAATCTGGCGGTCTCTGCTGGAATGGCCAAGCCAATACCGATAAAGCCCCCAGCGTCATTGGGGTTGTAGAACGCTGTATCGACTCCGACGACATCACCATTCGCGTCCACGAGCGGACCGCCGGAATTGCCGTGGTTGATTGCCGCATCGGTCTGCATGTAATTGTCGAACGGTGTGTCCTGAATATCGCGGTTCAGCGCGCTGATGATGCCGGCCGTCACCGAAATGCCGAAGCCGAGAGGATTACCCATCGCCAGGACGCCGTCGCCCACGCGTCCTGCCTCACCCCACTTGAGCGCCGGAAGCCTCTTGTCAACATCGACTTTGAGCAGCGCAAGATCGATCATCGGCGCGACGGCTAAAACCTTGGCAGGCACACGATCACCGTTGCTGAACAGCAGAACGAAGTCGAAGCTGCCGTCTACAACGTGCTTGTTGGTGACAATGACCCCGCTGGGGTCAATGATGAAGCCGGAGGCGTAGATCTTCACCCGCCGCGGCGCACCACCTGCCTCGGTAGCCGGGCGGATTTTCCAGGCCGCGATGTTCACAACCGCGGGCATTGCCAGCTCGGCAATAGCGGCGTCGTCCATGGTCATGGTGCGCGCAGCTACGGACGTGCTCAAAGCTGACACAGCCAAGAGCGCGGCGAATACTATGGTCAGGATCCGGTACACCCCACCCTCATCTGCTTTTGTGGACATGGTTTCAGCATTTGAACGTTACGACAAGCCTGCCCCGGTAGCGGCTGAGGTCATCCGGGCTCGGTGAACTGATTCGAGTCGCGCGACAAGTAAGTGCCGAGCGGCAACGGGGTTCAGATCGCCCCATCGCCCGGCATCACTGTCTCACCCCCACAGCAACCTGCTGGCGATCCCGGCGCCGTCCCGCAGCGCCTCGAACTTTGCCCAGATCACCGTCGGATGGACCTCGGGACGATACGTTGCCTGGGACGAAAATCCGCAGTCCGCGCCGGCCATCACGTTCTCGCGCCCGACCAGCCGCGCGAACCGCACCAAGCGTTCGGCGATCCACTCCGGATGCTCGACGATGTTGGACGAATGCGTGATCACCCCAGGGATCAGCACCGCGCCCTCGGGAAGCTTCACCTTCTCCCACAGGTGATACTCGTGCTCGTGCCGCACGTTCGCCGCCTCGAAGCTGTAGGCGCCGGCATTCACCCGCAGCATGTAATCCGCGACGTCGGCCAGTGCTGCCTCGTGAATGCGCGGGCCGTGATTGATGCCGTAGCACGTATGGTACCGTATCCGCTCGCGCGGAATGCCCTGGAGGCTGGCATTCAGCGCCGCGACGTAGATCTCCGCCCGCGCGGCGCGCTGCGCGGCATCGAAGGATGGATCGCCGAACAGGTCCGACAGGAACGGATCGTCGATCTGCAGGATGAACCCGGCATCGATGATGGCTTGGTACTCCGTGTGCAGCGCCGCTCCCACTGCGTGAAAGAACGCCTCGTCCGTGTTGTAGTATTCGTTCTCACCCACACCGCTCGGCGCCACCGCGGGCATGAAGGCAGCGACATGCGCCACGCTCGCCAACGCGGCCTTCAGGTTGTCGATGTCGCGTTGCAGCGCCGCCTCGCCGCGATAGCGGATCGGGCCGGTGCACATGAGCGGCGATGCCGGCGCGACGCCACCTCCCATCATCGCGGTCTTGAAGTACTGCTCGTAGTATTCAGGAAACGCCGCAAGCTCGGCTGCGAACATGATGCGGCGTTGCTGCGGGCGGGCCTCGAATCCGTCGAGCCGCTCGCGCACGTAGGTGAAGAAACCTGACTTCGACTGCTCGCCGTCGCACACGATGTCGATGCCGCATTCGGTCTGCTTATGCACGCACTCCGTCACCGCTTCCCGCACGCGCGCTTGATACGCGGCCTCGTCGCGATTGCGGCCTTCGAGATGCGCCTTCATCATGTCGAGCAGGTCGTGTGGGCGCGGCAGGCTGCCGACATGCGTGGTCATGATACGATCGGTGTTCTGCTGTCCAGCCATCGACATTCTCCTCCGCAGGTTGCGGAAGCGGCCATCATGGTCACCGCCTTGTCAACCCCGGGTGATCCGCCGAAGGTGCGGGCAACGGGCTGGAGGAAGCGATGAAAGCGTGGCGGATTGCGCTCGTATCGATCGGCGTCCTGATGCTTGCGCTGAATCTCGCAGCGCGCGCCGATCAGTACGGCTCCGACAGCGCGCCAATCCAGATCACCTGGCAGATGCAGCCGACCCAATCGCCGAAATCTTCGGTTCCTAGCGTGAAGGAATATTACCAGTCGCACATCGACGCATGGGTCAAGGCACATGCCGACGTCATGCTCGATGTCACCTTCAACAGCACTGACATCAATGCCAGCATGGCGCGGATGCAGGAACAGGCCACCGCCGGCCGCACGCCCGACTTCGCGATGCTCAACTCGTTTTTCCTCAGCCGCTTCTATCAGTACCTCCAGCCGCTCGATGGGTTCTATGGTCCCGATCAGGTGAACGACTTCGTTGCCTTTGCCCGCAACGGCATGCGGGGACCCGACGGGGCACTGAAGGCACTGTGGGTCAACACCGATGTGCGTGTGCTGTACTATCGGAAGGACCTCGTCTCGAATCCGCCGAAGACGTGGGACGAGCTGATCACGCAGGCGGCCGAGCTGTCGAAGCGCGGACTGACCGGATATCTGTATCCCGGTGGGCGCGGCGAAGGTGCCGTGATGGAGAATCTGCCGATGTTCTGGGCGCAGGGAGGAGAACTCGTCGACGCCTCCGGCAAGCCTGTGTTCGGCGAAGGCAAGAACCGTGTCGCCATGCTGAACCTGCTCGGCTTCCTGAAGCGCACCATCAACTCGGGTGCCAGCCCGAACCGCGTCGTGAACTACAGGTTCGAAGCCGACCTCTATCCCGAGATTCTACGCGGCAACGTCGCAATGTTCCTGGGCGGCAACTGGATGGCCAGGCAACTGCGCGATCTGGGCGACAGGCACGACTGGGGTGTCGCGCCAATACCGCTGATGACGCCAGGCGATCCTGTCACGGCGGCCGGCGGCTGGACCTATGCCGTGTTCACGCCGGATGCGAAGAAGCAAGCAATCATCATCGATCTGATAAACAGCCTGGTCGCCAGCCCGGAAGCGATGGCGGCGTCCACCGAGGCGATCGGCAATCTGCCGACGCGCATCAGCGTGGCGCAGGGTTCCTCCGCCTATGTCAAGGATCCGACCGTCCGCGACTTCCTTTCGCTGCTGCGCTATGCGCGAGCGCGTCCGGGCGCGGCCATCTATCCCAGCGTCTCCACCGAGTTGCAGGTCGCGATGTCGGACGTGATCACCGGACAAAAAACGCCCGAGGCCGCGCTCGATCAGGCGTGGCACAAGCTCGCACCTTGATCGTCGCGCGACGGCGGCCGATCGAGGACCGCCCCTTCCTTTGGCTGGCGCCGTTGTTTCTGCTGCTGGCCACGCTGTATCTCTATCCGCTGATCGACGTGACGCGGCTCAGTCTGACCGACGCGACCGACGCCGCGACGCCGGCGCACTACACGCTCGCCAGTTATCGCAGCGCACTGGGCTCGTCTGAGTTCGTGGCGATGATGCAGGTGACCGGAATCTTCGTCACGGCCAGCGTTGCCGGCCAACTCGTGTTCGGCATGCTGATCGCCGCGCTGGTCTGTGAAGGCGAGCGCCGCCGGCTCCCCGGTGCCGCCATCGTCCGCGCGATTGTCCTGGTGGGCTGGGTGCTGCCCGGCGTCGTCATCGGCATCATCTGGAAGCTTCTGCTCGACGAGTCCGGCGCCGGCATCATGGCCTACGCGTCATCCCTGCTGGGAGCGCGCAATCCGATGTTCCTGTCCGCGCCGTTGCCAGCGTTGGTCTGGGTGACGATCGCCAATATCTGGCGCGGCACCGCGTTCAGCATGATCATGCAGTACGCCGGGATGAAGACGGTGCCTCCCGAGCTCTATGAGGCAGCAACGGTCGATGGCGCCGGCGCGTTGCAGAAGTTCCGCTACATCACGCTGCCGATGTTGCGGGGGATCCTGCTGATCAATGTCGTGCTGATCACCATCGCCACGCTGAACACGTTCGACATGGTGCTGCCGCTCACCGGCGGCGGCCCTGGGCGCGCGACCGAGGTGATTGCGCTTTACATCTACCACCTGGTGTTTTCCGAATTTCAGTTCGGCCGCGGTGCCGCGGTCGCTGTCGTGCTGATGCTGATCGGGCTGGCGCTCTCCGCCTGCTATGCCCGCATGCTGCAAAAGGAACGAGCGGCGTGACAGGCCACAAGCCGCAGGAGGCCGAGCAGGAACCAAAACTCCCCCTCCCCCCAACCCCCTCCCGCAAGGGGAGGGGGAGTTTTGGTTCATCCTCCCCGTCTTCCTCCCATCCTTTCCCCCTCGCCTTCTCCCCTTCACTCCTTCGCCTACTATCGCCCCGAACCCACCGGCTGCTCGGATCAATCGCGATCTATGCTGGCTACATCGTCGTCAGCATGATCTTCCTGTTCCCGCTTCTCTGGGTCGCGTCACTGTCACTCCGCCCGATGGCGGAGCTGTTCGCATTCCCACCGCATCTGATCCCGCAGCATCCGACGCTCGCGGCCTATCGCGACGTGCTCATAGGCTCGCCGCTCGCACTCTACCTGCTGAACTCGGTCAAGCTGGTCTCTGCGACCGTGCTGTGCGCTCTCGCGATCGCCATCCCGAGCGCCTACGCACTGTCGCGCCTGCGCTTCCGCCAACCGGCGCTGAAATCGCTGGTCATGCTCGGCATGCTCGCGGTGCAACTGATCTCGCCGCTGGTCACTGCATTGCCGCTGTATCGCTGGTTCTCCGCGCTCGGACTGATCAACTCGCATGCCGCGCTGATCCTGGTCTATGTCGCGCTCAGCGCTCCGTTCGCCACCTGGATGCTGACCGGCTTCCTCGACGCCGTTCCCGTGGCGCTCGACGAGGCAGCGCGGATCGACGGCTGTACTCGCCTGCAATCTCTGTTGCGCGTCCTGCTGCCGGTCATGCTGCCAGGCCTTGCGTCAACCGCGATCCTGCTCGCGATCAGTACCTGGGGGCAGTTCATCGTGCCGTTCGTGCTGCTGACACGGGGCGATCTCTATCCGGTCAGCGTCGGCATCTTGGACTACCAGTCCAGCAGCAACTCGGTGAGCACGCATCTACTCGCCGCCGCCGCCATCCTGTCGGCGCTGCCGGCGATGCTGACATTCATTGTGCTGCAGCGCTTCATCGTCGGCGCGCTGACCGCGGGCGCGGTGAAAGGATAGCTGCGGCCTGATCCCGCCTTGTCCCCACCACCGAAAAGCATGATATGCAGTCTCGGGAGGTCGGCGGCGGACGGGCGCCTCGCCAACCCGGTCAGGTCCGGAAGGAAGCAGCCGCAGTGAGTTTCCGCCCGGGTCGTTCGTCCGGTCTCCCACCGGTATCGGTAACGCATCAGGAGGGCCGCCGCGGCGGCTGTATCTGCCCCGCATGTCCGGCCTGTTCGACAGCGATCAGCAGCTCGAGCCACCGCCTCCCCCCGAAGGCCCTGGCCTGTTCGGCGGCACCACTCAGGAGCCGGTGCAGGCCGTCGCCTATCGCGTGCTCGCACGCAAGTATCGCCCGGCTCGCTTCGATGACCTCATCGGTCAGGCCGCGATGGTGCGCATCCTGCGCAACGCCTTCGCCACCGGTCGCATCGCGCACGCCTTCATGCTCACCGGCGTCCGCGGCGTGGGCAAGACGACCACTGCCCGAATCATCGCCCGCGCGCTGAACTGTACCGCCACCGGCGCCCCCACCGCGGATCCCTGTGGCGTCTGTCCCGACTGTGTCGCGATTCTCGCCGACCGCCATCCCGACGTGATCGAAATGGACGCTGCCAGCCGCACCGGCGTGGACGATGTGCGCGAGCTCATCGAGGCAACGCGCTATCGCCCGGTCCAGGCGCGCACCAAGGTGTTCATCGTGGACGAAGTCCACATGCTGTCGCGCAACGCCTTCAACGCCCTGTTGAAAACGCTGGAGGAACCGCCGCCGCACGTGAAGTTCGTGTTCGCCACCACCGAACTCCGCAAGGTGCCCGTCACCGTGCTGTCGCGCTGCCAGCGCTTCGACCTGCGCCGTGTGCGCGTCGCCGAACTTGCCGCCCATTTCGGCCGGATCGCCACACAGGAGGCGGTGGCCGTCGAACTCCCCGCCCTCGATCTGATCGCACGCGCGGCAGACGGCTCGGTGCGCGATGGGCTGTCGCTGCTCGATCAGGCGATCGCCCAGGCCGACGGCGCCGTGACCGAGGCTGCTGTCATCAACATGCTGGGCCTGGCCGATCGCGGCATGGTGTTCGATCTGTTCGAAGCGGTGATGTCCGGCCAGCCGCGCGAAGCCCTCCAGATCACCGAATTGGCCTACGAACGCGGCGCTGATCTCGGCATGATGCTGCAGGATCTGCTGGAGCTGACCTACACCATCACCCGCCTCAAATCCGTACCGTCGTTGCGCGACAGTCAGGAGCTGCCCGAAGCGGAACGGACTCGCGGCACCGCACTGGCCGACCGACTGTCGGTGCCGGTCCTGGCACGTGCCTGGCAGATGCTGCTGAAGGGCGTTGCCGAAGTGGAAACCGCGCCCGACCGGCGTGCCGCCGCCGAAATGGTGCTGATCCGGCTCTGCCACGTCTCCGACCTCCCGCCGCCCGGCGATCTCGTGCGCCGGCTCGGCAGCGCCAGCACGCAAGCCGCCGGTGCTCCCGTGCCGCCTTCGTCAGGGGGCGGAGCACGAGCGGTTGCTGGTGGTGCACCGATCCCGGCACTCGATACCGCGCCGCGGTTGGCGAGCTTCCGCGACGTCACCACGCTGGTCGCCGAGAGG
This sequence comes from uncultured Alphaproteobacteria bacterium, assembly GCA_963818775.1. Classification (GTDB taxonomy): domain Bacteria; phylum Pseudomonadota; class Alphaproteobacteria; order Acetobacterales; family Acetobacteraceae; genus JAMXLO01. Next base: position 26,803 of record CAWFUF010000026.1, read on the forward strand.
CGCGAGGCGATGCTGCACGCGCACCTGATCCATTCGGTGCACTTGGTCCGCTTTGCCCCGCCGGTGATCGAGTTGCGGCCACAGGCGGAGGCGCCCAAGGATCTGGCCGCGCGTCTCGGCGCGCTGCTCACCGAGGCAACCGGCACCCGCTGGACGATCGCTCTGTCCACCGCAGAAGGCGAGGCGACCGTCGCCGAACAGGGCACCGCCGCCGATGCCGCGCGCCGCACGGCCGCGGCCGACCATCCGCTGGTGCGCGCGATCATGGATGCGTTCCCTGGCGCGCGAATCGACACGGTGCACGACGCGGCAGCGGACGCCTATGGTCTGCCAACAATCGATGAACCAGAAGCCGAACCCTCCGACGAGATGGAGCTCGATGAATGAAGAACCTCTCCGGGCTGATGAAGCAGGCCCAGCAGATGCAGGAAAAAATGCAGGAAATGCAGTCCAGGCTGGAGGGCATGGAGATCGAGGGCGAGGCCGGCGCCGGTCTCGTGGCAATCACGCTGAACGGCAAGGGCGACCTGCGGCGGATCAAGATCGACCCGAAGGTCATCGATCCGGCCGATGCCGAAATGCTCGAGGACCTGATCGTCGCTGCCCACGCGAACGCCAGACAGAAGCTCGAAGCCGCCGCCGCGGCCGAAATGCAGAAGGTCACCGGCGGCCTGCAACTGCCGCCAGGGATGAAGCTGCCCTTCTAGTGGAGGTCTCCCCAAGCCTACTCCCCCTCGCCTCGCGGGAGGGGGAGTAGCGGCCCACGATGGGCGGCCCTGAAATCGAAACGTTGATCGGCCTGCTCGCGAAGCTGCCCGGCATGGGCCCGCGCAGCGCCCGCCGCGCCGCGTTACGGATGCTGCAGCAGCCCGAGGCCCGGATGCTCCCACTCGCCTCTGCGCTGGCCGAGGCGGCACGCTCGGTGAAGTCTTGCCGGCTGTGCGGCAACCTGGACAGTCGGGACCCGTGCGCCATCTGCACCGATCCGCGGCGTGATCGCGCGCTGATCTGCGTGGTCGAGGGCGTCGGCGACCTTTGGGCCCTGGAACGCGCCGCGGTATTCCAAGGCCTCTACCACGTCCTCGGCGGGACGCTGTCCGCGCTGTCCGGCGTCGGACCCGAGGACCTCAGTGTCGCCCCCCTCCTGTCGCGCATCACAGAGGGTGGCGTGACCGAGGTAATCCTCGCCCTCGGCGCCACGGTCGATGGCGCCACCACCGCGCACTGGCTGACCGACCGCCTGAAGCCACTCGGCGTCACCGTTACCCGCGTCGCGCAGGGCGTGCCGATTGGCGGCGCGCTCGACGTGCTGGACGATGGAACGTTGGCAGCGGCACTGCGCGCGCGCCGGCCGTCGTGACCCTCGCGCGTCGTGAGCTGATCCATCGGGTCGGCAGGCTCGGCGGTGCCGCGGCCGCCTATCAGACCATGGCCGCAATGGGCCTGCTGCCGATCCCGGACGCCTACGCCGGTCCGCCGCGACTGCCCCCAGGCAACGGGCGCCGGATCGTGATCATCGGCGCCGGTATCGCCGGCATGGTGCTCGCCTGGGAACTGCGTAAGGCCGGCTACTCGCCGCTGGTCCTGGAGGCGCGCACGCGCGCCGGCGGTCGCAACTGGTCGCTGCGCGGCGGCGACACAGTGCACGAGACCGGCAGCGTGCAGCGCGTCACCTGGGATACTGACTCACATATGTATTGCAACCCAGGTCCGGCACGCCTGCCGTACCACCACCAGGGCATCCTGTCCTATTGCCGCGAACTCGGCGTGCCGCTTGAGGTAATGAGCAACGACAACCGCGGCGCCCTGCTGCAGACGGACGTCGCCTTCGACGGTGAGCCGCGGCGCAACCGGCAGGTGGTCAACGACATCCGCGGCTATGTCGCCGAACTGGCGGCCAAGGCGATCGACCGCGACGCCCTCGCCGAGGCGGTCACGACCGAGGACAAGGAACGCATCCGCGCCCTGCTGCGCAGCTTCGGTGCGCTCGATCAGGACATGACCTACCGAGGCTCCGGCCGCGCCGGCTACAGCGAAGCTCCCGGCGGCGGTGACCAGAAAGGCACGCTCAGCCAACCACTCGATCTGCACCAGATCCTCGATGCCGGTTTTTGGCGCCAGCAGACCAACTTCGGTGAAAGCTGGGATCAGGCGGCGACGATGATGCAGCCGGTCGGCGGCATGGGCCGCATCGGCCAGGCGTTCGGCCGCCGATTGGACAGTGCGATCATCTATGGCGCCGAAGTGCGCGCTCTGCGCCGCCGCGGCAACGGCGCGCGCGTTGTTTGGCGGGAGGCGAAGACAGGGCGTGAGCGCGCGATCGAGGCAACTCAGGTGATCGTCACCATCCCGCTGCCCGTGCTCCGCACTATTCCGGCGGATTTCCCTTCTGAGATCCAGACCGCCATCGCGGCGGTCGATTATGTGCCAGCGGTCAAGATCGCCTTCCAGGCCGAGCGCAGGTTCTGGGAGTTGGATACGGCGATCTATGGCGGCATTTCCTGGACAGCGCGTGACATCACCCAGGTCTGGTACCCGTCGGCCGGCATTCACCAGCAAAAGGGCATCCTGCTCGGCGCCTATATTTGGTCGGACGAGCCAGGCGAGAAGTTCACCACCATGCCGCCCGCCGCACGCCTCGAGGCCGCATTGGCGGATGGCGAACGGCTGCATCCAGACTACCGCCGTCACCTGACCAATGGCGTGTCCGTGGCGTGGAAGAACGTCCCGTTCAGCGGCGGCGCCTGGGCGGAGTGGAGCCGCGACGCCCGCACGACGCATTACGATCCTCTGTTGAAGGGCGACGGTCCGTTCCTGTTCGCCGGCGAGCACCTGTCCTACGTCAACGGCTGGCAGGAGGGCGCAGTGCTTTCCGCGCATTACGCGCTGCGGGAAATCGCCACACGAATGCGCGGTTGAGTACCTACAGCTCCGGCCGACGCCGCCGCGTGCCCATGGCCTGCTCGAAATGGTGGCCCACGCGCAGCACGGTCGCGTCGCTCCAGGCCGGCCCCATGATCTCCACCCCCAGCGGCAGTCCAGCCGGGGTGAACCCACCGCATACCACCATCGATGGCACTGCCGCGACATTGGCCACCGTGGTCAACAGCGGGCGGGCGAACCCGTCATCCGGCCGCTGCTCGGTCAGCAATGGCGGTGTCCCGGCGGTCGGCGCGGTGACCAGCACGTCGAAACGTTCGAATGTCTTCGCCGCGGCCGCGATCAGGTCGGTCCGCCGGCGCTGCGCGGCGATGTAGTCGGCGGCCCTTATCAGCGCACCCGCCAACACGCGCACGCGGAACACACGTGAATAGTCGGACAACCGCTGCTTCAAGGTTGCCTCGTGCAGCGCATACGACTCGGACGAGATGATCACGCGGCCGACCGCATTGTATTCCTGCACCGACGGCAGCGTCGCATCCTCCACCCGGCAGCCAAGGCTGCGCAGGGTCGCGGCCGCTCGGCTCATCATCTGCAACATCTCGGGTGAGGCCGGCACGTCGTGCTCGTAGAACCGGCGGAGCAGTCCGACGCGCAGCCCACGCAACGGCGCGGCGATCGCGGCGGCATAGGATATCTGCGGCCCCGGCACCGACGCTGGGTCGGCCGGATCATACCCCGCCAGCGCATCGAGGAGTATCGCGCAATCCTGCGCCGTCCAGGCCATTGGGCCGGCGGTGTCCAGGCTCGGCGCCAGCGGGATCACGCCGCGCCGCGACACAAGGCCCGGCGTCGGCTTCATGCCGGCGATGCCGCAATAGGCAGCCGGCAGCCGAATCGAGCCGCCGGTGTCGGACCCGAGCGCTCCCAGCGCCAGCCAAGCCGCCACGGCGGCGCCGGAGCCGGAGCTGGACCCTCCCGTGAAGCGCCGCGTGTCCCAGGGATTGCGCGCCGGTGGCCACGGCAGATCGAACGCCGGCCCGCCAATGGCAAACTCGTGGGTCGCCAGCTTGCCCAGCATCACCGCGCCCGCAGCATGCAGGCGCCGAACCGTCTCGGCATCCTGCTTCGGCACGTTGTCGGCAAGGATGCGGGATTGCGCCGTGGTGCGCACCCCGGCGGTCTCGTAGATGTCCTTGTAGGCGACTGGAATTCCAAGCAGCGGCGTGTGCCTTCCGGCCATCACTGCTCGCTCGGCGGCGCGCGCGGCAGCCAGCGCGTGCCGCTCGGTCACCAGGAGGAAGGCATTGAGCTGCGGGTCCTTTGTCTCGATCCGCGCCAGCAACTCCTTCACCAGTTCCACCGGTGACAGTCGTTTTGTGGCAATCAGGCGGCTGGCCTCAGCGATGGTGAGGAAGGGCGGTGTATGACCTGTCATCGCCCGCGGCGGGCAGTCTTGCGTGGCGCAGCCTTCGCGCTGCGCCGCTTCGGCGCGGCCTTGGCTTTGGCCTTCACCTTTGCCTTGGCCTTGACTTTGGGCTTCGCCGCCGGCCGCACAGGCGGCATGGACACGACGGCGCTGGCAGGTGGAGGCAGCCGGAACACATAGGCCATGTCGTCGGCGAGTGGCCGGTCATGCTGCATGGCGGCAATCAGTCCCGCCACTTGCCGCCACGCCAGCACCAGGTCTGCGACCTGGCCGGGATTCAGCACCAATCCGGCACGCGAGAGCAGCAGCTGCATCTCGCCGGGGCTGATGATTGGCACAGACATGGCCGGAGACGCGGGCATGCGAATCGGCAACCTTTTGGAAACGATCCGGAACCCTAGTCAGCCGTGCCCAGCGCAGCAAGCGGCGGCGAGACAGTTTCTTCACCAATCGGATCAATTCGCCGCCCGGAGGCATGATCGAACACATGCAGGTGCTCGGATTGCGGCATCACGACGAGCCTATCGCCTGCCGGGGCGGGGCCGACCAGCTTCACCGTCAGCGATTGATCTTCGACTCTGGACAGATGGCCGTGCACCAGTGTCTCCGATCCCAGTGGCTCGATCAGGTCGATCGCGAACTCCAGGCCAGCGCCGGCAACCAAGTGCTCGGGCCGTATGCCGATGACGATGCTGTCGCCGTCGGTGCCCGGGCGCCTGCCGTCGGCGAATGGCAGCAGCAGGCCGGCATCGAGCTGCACCGCCGTGCCGCCGCGGGCCAGTTGGGCAGGCAGGAAGTTCATCGTCGGTGCCCCGATGAAGCCGGCGACATACGTGTCGGCCGGCCGTGCGAACACCTCCATCGGCGTGGCAAGCTGTGCCGGTCGGCCCAGGTGCATCACCAGAAGCCGGTCGCCCAGCGTCATGGCCTCGACCTGGTCATGTGTCACGAACAGACTGGTGACGCCCAGCCGACGCTGCAGCCGGCGGATCTCCGCACGCATCGTCAGGCGCAGCTTGGCGTCCAGGTTGGAGAGCGGCTCGTCGAACAGGAACAGCTTCGGGTGACGCACGATCGCGCGCCCCATCGCGACGCGTTGCCGCTGCCCGCCGGAGAGCTGCCGCGGCTTCCGCGCCAGCAGAGCGTCCAGACCGAGCAGGGTAGCGGCTTCGTCGACACGCTGGCGTATGTCAGCGCGCGAAAGGCCCCGGATGCGCAGCCCGTAAGCCATGTTGTCGAACACGCTCATGTGCGGATAGAGCGCATAGTTTTGGAACACCATGGCGATGTCGCGTTCGGATGGGTCGAGATTGGTCACGTCGCGACCATCGACCAGCACACGGCCGGAGGTCGGCCGCTCCAGCCCGGCGACGAGACGGAGCAGGGTCGATTTGCCGCAGCCCGAGGCACCGACGATCACCAGCATCTCGCCGTCGGCGAGGGCCAGGTCGATACCATGCAGAACGTCGATCAGGCCGAAGCTCTTGCGCAGGCCGTTGAGTTCCAGCGTCGCCATCGCCTGAGACTGCCACCGGTGCGGAGGCACCGGCAATCAGCGGCGAGAATTTCCTCGCCCACGTCGTGGGCGAGGTGAAGTCCAGCCGCGTTCAGCTAATCGCCATTGCGATGCGGCTGCTATCAGTGCCGGCGCTAAGTGAAATCGCTCGCCTTCAGATTGCTGACATCAGCGAAGGTGATCTTGGTGTTGTCGGACAGCGTTATGGTGGTCGACCCGCCAGCCACCTGCTGGTGCTTCAGCGCATTCGACACCTGGTTTTTGCCGTAGCCTTGCAGGTCGATCGTGTCCTGGCCGCTGGCGAAGCCCTGGATCAGTTCGGTGCCTCCCGCCTGGCCATGGTTGAACAAGAACACATTCTGGCCGAGCGGCGCGCTCACCGTGGCCGATCCGCTGCCGGCGACGAATGTGTCATTGCCCGTCCCGCCGTGGATCTGCGTCGCGCCGCTACCGCCGTAGAAGGTATCTGCGCCCATGCCGAACACGCCGTTGAGCGTCTCGTTGCCAGCGCCGGCATGCAGTGCCTGGGCATCGCTGCCCGCCGTGAACAACTGATCGCCGCTGCCGCCGCCGAACAGCGTCGCACTACCCGTGCCGGCGAACAGGAAGTTGTCGCCGCCGGTGCCGCCCTGGACCAGATCGGGTCCCTTGCCGCCGAAGAATGTGTCGCTGCCCGTGCCGCCGAACACGGTCGCAGACCCCCCCTGCGTGCCGACGTAGAACAACTGGTTGCCGCCATAGATGAGGTCACTGGTCTTGCCGATCGCAGCGATCGTCGCCTGACCGCCGCTGGCGGACACCGTGTCGTCACCGGTGGACTGCATGACGGTCTTGCCGCTGCCGAGCAGAATGTCGTTTTTGCCGCCGCCCGGATTGATCGTGTCGTTGCCGGAGCCCATCGCGAGCACCGTATCGTCGCCGTTGCCCGTGTTGATCGACCAATCGCCCGCGTCTGTCGACGGAATCACGATGTTGTTGTTGCCGCCGCCGGCAACCACGGTGCCGGAGCCTCCAGTCGCGAAGAACGACAGATTGCTGCCGGCGCTGGAAAGTACCGATTCATCGCCGTCGCCGGAGCCGAACACCACCGCCTTCGGTGCGGTATCGACGTATGCTGTGTATCCGGGCGGCAGGATTGTCAGGCCACTTGGATCCTGGACGAACAAGCCGGTCTTGCCGGGTGGCAAGGGCGGAGGTGGCCCGTCGGTATCCACCGCGGGCAAGATGCTGCCGTCCTGCACGCCGGCGGTGATCGCCGCGGCAAGCTTCTGTGCGAGTGCTGCGTTGGCGGCGGTGTCAAAATTCAAGCTCACGGTTTGCCCGTGCGCGCCCGTGACGGTTACGGTCGGCATGTCCTGCTCCCCCAAACCCAGCGTCGGGTTGCTGAATGGATTTTTTTAGTGACATGCCTAGTAGCCCAGCAATTGCTAACAATTCGTTAACGGCGCGACAATCCTCGCGTACAAGTGTGGTAGTTCGGCACGAAATGTACTTCGCCCAAACGTCAAATTGCCGTTCGTCACCCCGAGGGTAACAGGCCGTTAAGTACGTGTTAAAATGGCGCTAAAATTACGATGCAACAATGCGGGAAGCGAATATAACTTGGTTTCAGAGCTGCGGTCCGGTTAACGGCGACGCCGTTTGGCTGAATTAGGGACGCCTGGAGACGGATCCGCCTCGCGGGCCACATGCGTTTCACGTTCATAATTGCTCAACATCAGTCGCTCCAGCCTCCCTGCCGCTGGATTGCGTCCTCACGCCGCCCTGAGGTAGTTAATCGTGGGTGCTGCGGCGCGGGTGTAGTTCAATGGTAGAACGGCAGCTTCCCAAGCTGCATACGAGGGTTCGATTCCCTTCACCCGCTCCAAGTCTTTCGTAACTGCGGCAGCTCGTGGTTCAACTACGGGTGAGGTGGCGAAAGCCGTCGGGGACGTGGCAAGCCGGCAGACCCTTAAGGTGGTGGCGCGGGCCCGATTGCGGTTCAACGGCTACGCGGATTGCCTGGAAGGTGCCTTCGTAGCCAAGGAGCACGACGATAGACGGCGGCTTCGGGGTGTTGTGCACCAGGCCGACGCAACCATCTCGGGGATCATCAAGACCTTGGCGAAATCACGGCTTGAGGCTGTTCATTGCCTTTTTGGCCACCGCTACCGGCAGCTGAGCAGGTCGAGGCGATACGCGCTCCCCTCAGAATACTGCAACCGTGGCGACAGCCAGTTCCGTACTCGCTCAATGAATATTGCTGCGGCCTGGTCACCCGTGCAGGGATCGTCCGTACGGCCGCGCCAGTTTACCAACAGTACTTTGCCTTGGGGCTCGAGTGTGTCGGCGGCACGATCTGCCACTCGGATGATGTCCTCCGGCGACAGGAAGTAAAGGACCTCAGATAGAACGATCAGATCGAACACGTCGTCCGGCCATTGCCGAGGCACTTCCATCTGTGCGAATCGAACCCAGGGCTGTTCCGCACACACGCTGTGTGCCGCTCGCAAAGGCGCCTCGACAATGTCCACGGCCAGGAGCGCATCGCAGTAACCAGCCAGCATGCAGGTCAGCTCGCCGATGGAGCAACCAACCTCGAAGCCAGAACGAAAATGCTCGCCGCCGAGACTCGCAATCGTCGTACGATACTTTGCACGTTCATATTCGCTCGAACGAAACTGCCAGGGATCGAGACTGGCGTCGTAAAGGCGCTGGAAGTGATGGGCATTTCGTGATCTTCGCGGCGCAATCATGGCACCAGGAACGTCTCCCACGGTTTGACCAGTACTTGCAGCAATGTCTCAGGCAGCACGAATCCGGTTGGATCGTCGGTAACACGCCGACCAAACTGTGAGGCATGAGCCGCAATGGCACGGCGTTTGGCTGGCAGGTGCGGCGTCACGTCCAGTCGCCAGCCTCGCGGCTCCGTTGCGTCAATCGCGATCGTTGTGGAGATCGTCCAGCCCCAGACGGGATATGCAAGGGCTCTGATCCCGGTGACCCGAGCGGTCTCGCATGCAATGCGTGAGGCTGCCTGGTGGTCGCAATGCGGATCGTGTCTCCAGGGAGCAAGAATGGTCGAACATCCGAAGCTGCGCACGTAACCCGCGAGTCGATCTACGATGGTTTCAAAGATCGGGCCGCCATGCGGCGCCTTCGTGTCCGGCTCGCGCAGGAAAATGAGCCGCTCGATGGGCAAACCAAGAATACCAACCGCCTCAGTCGCTTCTCTCTCGCGCAGTGCGATCAACCTCGAGGCTGGATAAAGCTGCGAGTTGGGATGCGAACCACCGCCGTCGGTTAGAATAATCACGAGCGGCGGCCGCGGCACGGCACAACAGGTGGCGATCAAGCCACCGCAGCCCAGCGTTTCATCATCAGGATGGGGTGCCAAAATCAGGCAGGTTCCCTCGCCGATGATTTCGTGCAACGACACAATCGGAAGTTCCCGCCAAAGCTCATGGAGACGTCCAGCGGTGATCACGCTTCGCCCCCCTCGGGATGTCGTGCAAAGTGGGCCGCCGCCTCGGTCAGCACAGAATCCGGCGCGGGCTGGCGAAGATAAGTGCCCAGATCGCGGCAAATTCGTTCGACGGGATTCCCATGCCGAAACGCTGACAGCCCCAGGGAACGCTGGACAAGTCGCATCGCATCGAGGCAAGCCGTCTCAACCGCAATGCGTGCCAGGCCCACATAGGCGACCGCTTCATCTGGATCGGCAGTGGGCTCTTCCGCGATTCGGGCCGCGCGACGTACCCACAGGCAGCAGGTCTCGCATTCAATCATTGCGGTCCCAAGGCGCTGCAGCTGATGTGGATTGCCGATTCGATCGGCGCCCTTCAACTGGTCCTTCATGAGTGCGACAAGGCTCTGCAACCCACCGGTTGCGACAGCCGAGCCGCGCCACGCGCCGGTCGAAAAGGCAGGTTCACGCAAGTAGTCGCCGGCATTGCCCAAACAGACGTCGGGGTCCACCACGCAGCCAGTGAAGTCGACCGCGCCAGTGACCGCAGCGCGCATGCCTTGCAGAGGCGCTTCCAACCTGCCCGCGCTCTCGCCGGCGCCAAGGGCGAACACAAGCATGTGTGAGTTACCCGCATCGTCCGTCGCTGTCACCAGCGCCCGCGTGGCATGGCCGGCTCCGGAACAAAATATCTTGCCGCCGTCGAGCCGAATCCCGGAGCGAGCGTGCGTCATGCGCAAACCCCCTTGGGGCGGGTCAGTGACCCAGAGGGCAAACAGATGCCCCATCCGAAGATCGTCCGCTGCCCGCGCTATTTGCTGAGGGGAACCGTAACGAGCGATCAGGTGTCGGGCGTTGATATGCGCCTCGATGATACGTCCCACGGCAAGGTTGCCGGCGCCGATTTGCATCAGGAAGGTGGAAAGATCATCGGTAAGTGCATCGACACTGGCCCCATCCTCGTGGTGCTCGATCGGCAGGGGCATATTGAGCGCGCCGGTCCGTCTCAATGCGACGACCTCTTCGTCCGGAAAGCGTGCGTCATCGTCAAGTTGCGCGGCGCGCTTCTGCATCCAGGGCACCAGGGCGCTCAAATTGCTAACGATCGTCATTGGCAAAGGATGTCCTGGCCGGGTGTTGCTCCAACAACTGCTGCGCGTAGTCGATTTGTTTCGGCAAATCGGCAAAGCGCACGCGCCTGCGCTTCAAGAACGGACTTTGTCGTTCGATTGCTGCCCAGGCGGTCCCAACAAATTGGGTGCTCAGCGAGTTGAGCAGCCGGTCATCTGGCACGCCCAGGTCGGCGGCCAGGTTCTCCTCCGGCGCCCCATCGTGCCAGGCGAGCCGAACGCGCCGGCGGAAGTCGATTCGCCTATACGCGTCGACCGATGGTTCGAGACTTGCGTCTGTGAACTCATCCTGCCGTCCCATCCGCCGACGGATCGTGTCAGCCATACCACCGGGTGCGCGGCCGTAGATGCGAGCTGAAACGGTGACCGTCACCGTCGGGTCATGGCGGATACGTGCGTCCATGCGCGCAAGCGCCGAGATGAAGGCCCGGTCCTCGCCCGCGGCCAATGCGGGAATGCCACCGACCTGATTGAAGCATGGCACGGTGACGGCCAGGCTTGCGCCAGCCGCCTCCGCGTGCCGCGGCCAAGGATCCGCAGGGTCAGGATCAAGCATCACGGCAAGCCGATCCAGCAGTTCTGCCAGCCGGCGCTCCAAGGCCTCGTCCGCGAGAACATGCCCAGGGATTCGCGTTGCTTCGGTCGGATCGACCGCTACACGTCCGCACACCACGTCGGCACCCAACGCCAAGGCCAACAGATTCCGCTCAATCCAGTCGCTTGCGACGACCGCATCAGCATCGGTTGTCAGCAACACTCCATCTGGGCCGGCAATCTCGGCAGCAACTCCCATTGCCAACCGTCGTGCGTTGCCAACGTTGGCGGTGGATGATGGGAAGTCGTGTTGCTCGATGAGTAACCGATACGGCATCCGATTTGCCAGGGAGCGAGCAATCATCGCAGTCCTGTCGGTGCAGTTGTTCACCAGCAGGACGACAGCGTCAGGTTTTCTGGTCTGTCGTCTGAGGGCACGCAGGCAGCGACCGATCCTCTCGGCTTCATCCCTGACAGGAATCGCGACAACGGCGCTTGTTGCTCGTGCTGTGCACGGCGTCTGACTATCAGGATGCATTTAACGACAATGGAAGTGGTGCAGGCACCCGCATCAACGTTCGGCGGGCGCCTTCGGCTCGCATTCGCGTTTTTCGTCGCCGACATTTGATCGCGGTGCGAATCCAACGGCACGCTGGCAAGAACTGCCGGCGGCCCCGGCAACGCGACGTGTCGCAGCGCTCCGAGATGCCGGCATCCGTTCGCATAGAAGCCCCGCAAGCCGGATGGCGCATGAGGAACCGTGGACCAACTTTCATCGTTAGAGCTGAGCCATTCTGGTTGCCGGCGCCAACAGTCCATTTCAGCTTCGAGGTGATCGCGTCAAATGAACAGCTCTCGGCGGCTCGGTGAACTTCGCCGTGATCTCACCAGCCTTGCCGGGAGAACAAGCCGCCCAGGTGATCGCGGCGCTGCGCGTGGTCGTGATGCTGAACGACCCAGCGAGATTCCGTCGACTGGTTGGTGGGACGTGATCTGGCGCGCCTGGGGCGAAGTGGGAGATGCGAACCTTTTCCTCGTCGCCGGCGGTGTTACCTATGCCGTCTTGCTCGCACTGTTCCCCGGACTGGCTGCACTGATCGCCCTTTATGGGTTGGCGCTCGATCCTTCACAGATAGAGCAGCAAGTGGCCGCCCTCTCTGGCGTTCTGCCGGAGCAGACTCGGCAATTACTCGTCGACGAGCTGCATAAACTCGCCGGCGCGTCCAACAGCATGCTCGGCCTCAGCGCCATCGTTGGGTTGTTGATAGCAATTTGGAGCGCCTCGCGAGGCATGAGTGGAACCATTACTGCCCTGAACATCGCCTACGAAGAAAAGGAAGAGCGCGGCTTCGTAAAACGAAATCTGGTGGCTGTTCTACTCACACTGTCTTTCATGGCGGGTGGTCTGCTGGTGACTGCGCTCGTTGCAGTAGCGCCCGCAGCAATACGTCTGGTCAGCGCCAGCGCTGCCACCAGGTGGTTGCTGCTGTTACTGGAATGGCCTCTCTTGATCATCGTGGTAATGGTCGGCCTGGCAGGCCTCTATCGATATGCGCCGGACCGAGCCAAGCCGCAATGGCGCTGGGTATCGCCTGGAGCCATTGCCGCAACGGCGTTATGGGTCATTGCCTCTGTCGGCTTCACGATTTATGTCGCCAATTTCAACAGCTACGACAAAACATATGGATCCCTCGGCGGTGTGGTCATTCTCCTGACCTGGCTCTATCTGTCAGCACTCATGGTCTTGTTCGGGGCTGCGATCAACGCGCAGTCCGAGAAACAAACGCGAAAAGACTCGACCGAAGGGCCACCCACGCCGATGGGCGAACGTCATGCGCGAGCCGCCGACGTTATTGGACCAAGCAGGAACTAAAAGGAGGCAAGCGCATGTCAGGCAACGAGCAACTTGATCGGCTCAAGTGGCAGCTGAGCCGTGAAAGTCTTGGTCCTCTCGCCGTCTTATCGAACGAAGGCACAGGTTACCTGGTATCTGCCCTGCGCTCCTTCGCTGCGTGGTTACGCTATTGGGCGGAGGAGCGACCCCTCGTCGCCCTCCTGCTTGCCGTCCAGATCGGCTTCGCAATAGCACGCCTGAGGCACCGTCGTGCGCACGGTTAGGCTGCTGCAGGTCGCCGCTGAAGCCGAGATCCTGCGGCTTCGCTACCTGATGCGCCGGCATGGTAGGCGCGCGGCGTTCGGTGTTTTGGCCGCCATCTTTGCGCTAAGCGTCCTTGTCCTCCTCGATGTCACAGGATGGCAGTTGCTGCGCCTTTACGTGGCGGCGATTTATGCGACCCTCCTCCTTCTGGGCATCAACCTGGTAATCGCGCTGGTATTCGGCGCGCTGGCTGCACGTTCATCCGTCAGCAGTCACGAACGGGAAGCATTGAGAATCCGCCAGCAGGCACTTCAGGAGGCGCGCGGATCACTCGCCTTGGCAGCCCTTGTTCCCATCACGCGTTCTGTTCTTGCCGGAAACCGCCAGCGTGGCGCGCGGAGATGGCCATTCGGGCGACGGCAGAGAGCGTAACGGTCAACTCCCGCTGGAAAGCGGTCGCGCCACATCCTCAAGTGACTTTCCTGCGGCCTCGATACCAAGGAATGCCTCGGACACCGCTGCGCCAATCATCAGCGCAGCGGCTCCGATATAGCCTCCTGCAACGGCCCATTCACTGCCGGTGCCAATTAACTGGCCGAACAGGAATGGGCCGGTGACGCCGCCTAACAGCGTGCCTAGCGCATAAAACACCGCGATAGCCATTGCGCGAGTCTCCAGAGGAAAAATCTCGCTCGTAGTAAGGTACGCCGAACTTGCTGCCGCCGAAGCGATAAAGAAGATCGCGATCCAGCAAAAGGTCTGCGTCCAGGGGCCAAGGGCGCCGTTTCCGAACAGGACCGCCACGGCAATGAGCATACAGCCGGACATGCCATATGTGCCGACGATCATCCGTTTGCGGCCCACCGTGTCGAACAGCCGCCCGAGCAGCAATGGCCCCAAAAAATTCCCCGCGGCCAATGGCAGGATGTATATGCCGATCCGGGAATCCTGCACATGATAGAACGTCGACAGCACCAAGCCATAGGTAAAGAACACGGCGTTGAAGAGGAACGCCTGCGCCACCATCAAGGTCAGCGCCAGAAAGCTGCGCGCACGATTCTCATGCAGCATCGCTGCAAAAATTATCCCGAAGCCGAATACCTTCCGCGGATGCACTTTCAGAGTGCCCTTAGGCGGTGGCAGGGCATGTCCGACCTTGCGCTCGATTTCATCGGTGTTGCGTTTTGCTTCCTCGTCTCGCCCGTGAGTTACCTGCCATCGGGGACTTTCGGGCACGAAACGTCGTAGGAAGAGGATAAAACCGCCCAACGCCGCGCCGATGCCGAAGCCAAGTCGCCATCCGAGATCGATACCGACAAGGCGGCCGGACAACAACAACAGCGAACCCGCTGCGCCTAGGGCGGCGCCTGCCCAATAGCTGCCATTCACAATGAGATCGACGCGCCCGCGCAGTCGCGCCGGTATCAGCTCATCGATCGCTGAGTTGATGGCTGCATATTCTCCGCCGATGCCGAGCCCGGTCAGGCAACGAAAAATGGCGAAGCTCCAAAAGCTCCAGGAAAACGCCGTGAGCAGCACGCCCGCGAGATAGATACCGAGGGTTACGTTGAAGATGACACGCCGGCCAAATCGATCGGTGAGCCAGCCAAACAAAAGAGCACCGGCAACCGCGCCTGCGACATAGCAGGCAGCGATGCTGCCAATCTCCTGGTCCGAAAGGCCCAAGGTCTGCCGGTCCTTCAGAATTGGCCCGATCGACCCGACGATGGTGACTTCCAGCCCGTCCAGCACCCAGGTGATGCCGAGCGCGACGACTACGAGCAGGTGGAACCGGCTCCAAGGCAGCCTGTCAATCCGCGCGGGGATGTCGGTGATGATCTCCCTGGTATTCATTGGACGCGGTCCGTCCTGATGGCGTCCTGCATGTCGTTTTCCTGCCGTGGAGATCACAGACGTCACTAGCACCTGGGCAATGGAGTTCGTCGCTCGCATCAAGGATGTAGCCAACGGGCGAGTGTTGAACTCAACTGGATCAGAGGAAGATCCGTTGCACTGTTCTCCGCGAAAGTTGAGCGCAGCCTGCGGTTCCGTCCGATGGCGGCAGCGCACGAATGCGTGGCGCCCGCGTTTCGTCTCGACGGCGTCGGAGGCGCCAATGCTTGGATTCGGAGACCGAGAGATGACTCGCAAATTCAAACCCACTCTCACGCGGTTGGGAGCGCTCATGGCACATCCAACCGCCTTCATTATTTTGGTCTGCTATGTTGGAGTTTGGCTTATATCCGACCCCCAAAACTTCGGTTGGCAGGCGGTCGCGACCATCGCGACACTGCTCATGACGCTATTTATCCAGCGCGCCGAGCATCGGGACACGCAGGCAATCCACGCCAAGCTTGATGAGCTGCTGCGGGCCGAGGGCAGGGCGCGCAGCGAACTGGCCCAACTCGACGACGAGGAGCCTGAGGTCATTGAGCAGCACCGCTGGGAAGAACGCCGGAAGAATTAGCCTGGCAGCAATTCGGGCTGCGATCAGGCAAAAGCCGACAGTGCCGAGGGTTGGCGCATCAGAGTTTGGTGGACGCGCGCGACAACAGTTTCCAGCTCGTGCCTTGTTTTTGCCAGTTCATCAGGATGTGAAGGTTTGTGGAGCTTTTCTTGCCATCGGGGATCGCTTCGCTCTCTGCCACCCAATGAAACCGCACAATCGCGGCATCGCCGACCACGCGGATCGTAGGGTCCTTGTATTCCAACAGCACGAACTTCGATTTACCGGCGGTGGCGTTCTTGATGAACGTCGCCTTGTCCTCGATATGGGCGTCGGAGTGGCTATAGCTCAGCTCCGCCGCGCAGAGCTCGTCGAGTGCCTTCGCGTCGGCGGCCATCTGGGCAGAACGAAATGCTTCGAGCCGCTTCGCCACAGCCTCCTCGTCGGCCGTCAGAGCATTGGCTGCCCTGGTTCCCAAAATACCAACCACTACGAGTCCCAGCACGGTAGACGGTCCGGCCAGATCACGACGAATGATGTTCATATTGTTTCCTCCGCTTGTATCGGATTGAGCCCTCGTAGTCAGGCTCCGAGATGATCGCAGCGCTAAGCCTGCGCTACGCGTCGGAGGTAGTAAAGTTGGTCCCTGGCCGCGGACACAGAATCGTCCGAGGGAACTGGCGTCGCCACCATGACCGTGGAGGCAGAGAGACACAATGAATTCGGGGACCGAACCAGGGCCGACTCGGGTATTGCCGCCGGCCGTCGATTCTTCACTCGGCATGAAACTGTTGCCAGGCGTGCTCAGCGTGACGGCTGGGAGCGTCGACGTGATCGGCTTTCTTGGGCTGGGCGGCCTGTTCACGTCTCATATCACAGGCAATCTGGTCGTCCTGGCCGCGCACCTTGCCAATGGTGAGGCCGCGCGGTTGGCGCCGATGCTCTCGGTTCCGGTGTTCATGCTGGTGCTGATGTTGGTCCGACTGCTGGCGAGCATTCTTGAGGCTGCCGCAATCGCTTCGTTACGGCCATTTCTGCTGCTGCAGTTTTTGCTGCTGGCCGGATTTCTCGCGCTGTGCGCCAGCCAGGGTTCGGACATCGATCCCAACGCACCGTTTGCTGTCGCCGCCGGCATGCTGGGGGTTGCCGCGATGGCTGTGCAGAACGCACTCGTGCAGATATCGCTGAAGGGGGCGCCATCCACGGCGGTGATGACAAGCAACGTCACACGTTTCACCGTGGATATAGGCACGGTGTTGTTTGGACGCGACAGCAACGACGCGGCCTCTGCCTTCGCTCGGGCAAAACACACCTGGCCGGCGATCGTTGGTTTTGCCGCTGGCTGTGCCGCGGGTGCGGTGTGCGAAGCGGCGTTCGGTCTTTGGTCGCTGACGCTACCCGCCGGCTTCGCGTTGCTTGCAGTCGTGCTGACGATCCCGGTTGAGATTGGCAAGGCCAAGCGTTGAGGTGTCGCACTCACGTGGCCCGGGGCGCTCTCGGCGTCCCGCCGCCGCTAGCTCCGAACGCCTCAGGACTTCGCGTGCTGGGCCGACCGCAACTTCATCATGTGAAGCAGATGAACACGAGACTCGAATGCACTCACCATGCGGGTTGCGGCCTCGTGAAACATTCCGTTGGCCACGTGGTCCAGCAGGTGTTGCTTGAACTGAAAATCAATCATGAAGTCGACGAGGGTGTTGCTCCCGACTGGCGTGAATGTCCACGCATTGGTGAGATGTTCCAGCGGTCCCTCGATGGCGTGCACCAGGAGCTGTCGCGGCCGATCCAGCGTGACCTGGCTTGTGAAGCTCTCCTGGAAAGGACCGAAGCCGATTACGAGGTCAGCTATGACTTCTCTGGGGTCTTCACGTTGGATCCGCGCGCCGCTGCACCAGGGCACGAACGAAGGGTAGTCGCGCACGTCCGCCACAACGGTGAAAAGCTCGTCGGCCCCA
The DNA here is from genome assembly GCA_963818775.1 of uncultured Alphaproteobacteria bacterium. Taxonomy (GTDB): domain Bacteria; phylum Pseudomonadota; class Alphaproteobacteria; order Acetobacterales; family Acetobacteraceae; genus JAMXLO01. Next base: position 44,236 of record CAWFUF010000026.1, read on the forward strand.
TAAGGGAGCGTAGCCTGCTCGGCATGGTGTGGCATGTTGTCCCCTCGAACTCACGGCAGCCAATGTCACCGGTGCAGTCAGCATACACCCTTTGGCCGCTGCCGCCCACCGCGCCGAGTTCGTCGCCGGCCATGATCGCCGCGGCGGCATAGGAGGCGAAGTTGCGAAGGAGCGTCGCTCCGAGCGCGCAGATGCGACCCAAAGTGCTGAGGCCGAGCAGGAAGGTGGCGCGGTTCCGTATGAAGCAGGCACTGAGCAGGAACGTCATGATGGTGCCAATGATTCTCCCGACCAGGCGTAATCAGCACTTGCGCAGCAACGCAGTGAGCACCGGTTGGGTAAACGGCGGCTGCGGTAGCGCCAGAAAGTGCTGCTTCGACTGAAGCGAGCGGCCAGATGACCGCTCACAGAGACCATGGCATCGCGTCGCTCCGGCCAGAGCGCTGCGATGATGTTGGCCGTCTGCGAACCCCAGTCAAAACCGGCGAGGTCGCCTTCTCGATTTTCAGTGGTCATAAGCATGACGGCCGGCCTCGTGTCGGCGCCGGCCTGGTGTGCGGATCGGACCGTTACGAGCCGGAAGTTTGCCAGCCGATCCAGTCGCAGAACGCCTGGCCCATCACCAGGTCCAGGTCGGCGCCTTGCAACCAGGGCAGTTCCTCGGTGAACAGTGTCACGCACTGGCGCCACGTACAATGCATGCGGGTGATATCGGTGCCCCAGAACACGCGGCGCGGACCGAACGCGTCGAACACACGATGCAACGGGTCGTGTATGCTGCGGAACGGATATGGGTCCAGCGCATAGCCGGCCTGACCGGTCGCCTTCACTGCTACGTTCGGATGCCTCGCCAATGCCAGCAACTGCGGCAGGTTGCGATAGGCGGCGTCCGCACCCTCTGTCGCGCGCGGCACTCCCATGTGATCGATGCTGATCTTCAGTCCGGGATAACGCTCCGCGATTTCGCCGACCCGCGGCAGGAACGCCGATGCCTGAAGAGAAACCGGAATGCTCAGACGTTCGGCCACCGGCCACAGCCAGTCCAGCGTGCCGTCGTCCGGCCACGACTGCGACCGCGGATCGGAGAAGTAGAATCGCAGTCCCTTCATCCCGGGTCGGCTTTTCCACGTGTTGATCGCAGCGCGCTGATCTGCCTGATCCAGGTAGAACCAACCCATGATGGCGAAGCGATCCGGGTGAGTGCGTGCCGCTTCGACGGCCAGCTCGTTCGAATCAGGATCCCACATCACCGGGTGGATCACCGCGCGATCGACGCCGGCGGCGTCCATGGCCGCCAGCGCTTCCTCCTTCAGATAGGGTGTTTGACGATGATGGGCGGATGGTGTGCCTTTGGCCCAGAGGTGGATCTGTGCGTCAACAATCATCATGGCGGCTGGCTTTCGTTGGACGGTGGAGAACGATGCCTCCAGCGCCCGTCGTTGGCTAGACGGCTATGGATTGGGCGAAGCGTTGCCTTGAACCGCCGTGATCGAGGTTTCAGCGAAGCGTCCGAGTACCCGCACATCAGACCATCGCCCGCAACGCCTCCGGCTCGATTCTTCATCTGCCGTTTCGTACGTCACATTGGTGGCGCGACACCGTCCTTGCCGACAGTGATGCGGCTCGCGGCGAGCTCGCCCGCGGCGTTCTTCGTCGCGCCGAACATCACCGGTGCGCCCGGCCTCAGGTCGGCCCTCTCGGCAGGAGCGAACGTCACGATCGGCACGCCAGGAGGCACGGAGATCTTGTTGCTGCTGCCCTTGAACGACAGGCTGAGTTCGCGCCCCGACTTCGCCTCCACAACTCCTGTGACGGTGCCGTTGGTCATCATGCTGCCGGGCTCGAGATCCCATGCATAGTGACCTTCGCCGGCGCCACGCATCGCCTCCGGAAACACCAGCACTTCGAGCGCCCGCAGTTCGCCATCGGAGCCCGCCCGCGTGGCGATGCCGACATAGGTGCCCGGCTTGACGTCGGCGAGGTCGAAGCGCTTGACCGTCGATACTGTAAGCGGGTCGTTCAGCACGACATCGACCTTGGACCCCTCGCGTGTGGTGACGCTGAGGGTCTTGCCGTCCAGCGCGGCAATGGTGCCGCGGATCCTGGTGACCGGCGCATTCTGTGCGACGGCAGTGGCGGCGCACAGGCACGCGGCCAGCGCGAGCGGTAACAGGCGTGCGAACATGGTTGATCTCCCCCTTGTGGTTGGCTTCCCCGCGAAGGATGGGGACGATCCCGGTTTCGGGAAGAGGGCCGACCGGCTATCGTGACAATGATAGGGAGGCGGCTGATGGCGCGCACGGAATCCGAGGTGGTGATCTACCACAACCCGTCCTGCACCACGTCGCGCAAGGTGCTGGGCATGATCCGCGCGGCGGGTGTCGAGCCTCGGGTGGTCGAGTATCTGAAGACGCCGCCCGGCCGGCAGGAGCTGACCGACCTGCTGCGACGCATGGACATGACGCCGCGCCAGCTGCTGCGTCGGCGTGGCACGCCATATGACGCGCTGGGTCTGGAGGACAAGGCCCGGTCCGACGAGGTGCTGATCGACGCCATCCTTGCGCACCCCATCCTGATGGAGCGCCCGGTGGTGGTCGGGCCGCGCGGCGTGCGCCTGTGCAGGCCACCCGAGCGCGTGCACGAGGTGTTGCCGGCGCGCTGAACGGGATGGCTGGGAAACTCACCATTACGGCGCTGCGCCGGCACGCTGTGCTGGGTTCATTGCTGCCGCCTACGACGTTGGCGCGCGCGATTGGCACGGCGGGCTTTGTACAGGCCGATCCGATCCGGGCGCCGGCGCGCGCGCAGGACCTGATCCTGCGGCACCGTGTGACCGGGTATCGCGCGGGAGATCTGGAACGGCGCTTCGGCCGGCTCGGGTTGGAGGAGGATTTCCTCTACGCCTACGGCTTCATGCCTCGCGAGACCCACCGGTTGCTGCATCCGCGCGATCCGGCAACTTCTGGCCGCTGGCAAGTACCCGACGATTTTGCCGCTGAAGTGCTGGCCTTCGTGCGCGACCGGGGGCCGACTCACCCGGCCGATCTGGAGCAGCGGTTCGGCCGCGAGCGCGCGGTGAACGGTTGGGGAGGCTTTTCGAAAGCGACGACGCGTGCTTTGCAGAGCCTGCATTACCACGGCCTGCTGCGGGTCGTGGGGCGCCGCGACGGGGTCCGTATGTATGAGGCCACAGTGTCGCAGATCGACGTCCTGCCGCCGGAGGAACGCGCTCGGCGGATTGCACTTCTGGCGATCGGCATTCTTGCACCGCTCGGCGAGGCCGGATTGGCGGCTACCTTCGGCCTGCTCAGCCGCGGCGCACCCGGCCTGGGCGGATGGAGGCAGACCGTGGCGGCGCTGCTCGCGTCGGGTGAACTCGAAAGCGGCGAGGTCGATGGCGAACGGTATTACTGGCGCGCCGGTGGGATTGCGCGGCGCGGCTCACCGCAAGCGGTGCGGCTGCTCGCGCCATTCGACCCGATCGTCTGGGAGCGCCGCCGGTTCGAGCACCTCTGGGGCTGGGACTACCGCTTCGAGGCCTACACCAGGCCGGAGCAGCGCCGGTTCGGCTACTACGCGATGCCGCTGCTGTGGGGCTACGACGTCATCGGCTGGGCCAACATCAGTCTCGTCGAGGGACGAATGGACGCGAAACTCGGCTTCGTGGGGACGCGGCCGCGAGACCCGGCATTTCGGCGCGCCCTGGACGCCGAACTGACGGCGATGGAGAGTTTCCTGGCATAGCCAGGAGGTCAGCGATGCCGCCAAGGATCGGATACCTGCTGCCGACGCGTGAGCAGATCATGGAAGGCCGGCAGGATGCCGCCTCGCTCCTGGCGCTGGCCGCGCGCGCCGAGGCACTGGGCTACGATTCGGTCTGGGTCGGCGATTCGGTGCTGGCACGACCACGGCACGACCCGCTGACCCTGCTCGCCGGCGTGGCGGGAAGGGTGCCCCGCGTGGCACTCGGCACCGCGGTGTTGCTGCCCGCACTGCGCAACCCGGTGCTGCTCGCGCATCAGGTCGCCACGCTGGATCAGGTGTCGGAGGGACGTTTCATCCTGGGGGTCGGCATCGCGCGCGACGTGCCGAACATCCGTGCCGAGTTCGCCGCCTGCGGCGTGCCATTCGAGAAGCGCGTCGGCCGCATGATGGAAGGGCTGCGGCTGTGCCGCGCCCTGTGGACCGGCGAAGCGGTGAACTGGGACGGCCGTTGGCCGGTGAGCGACAGCGTGCTGGCGCCGGTGCCACGCCGACCCGGAGGGCCGCCCATCTGGATCGGCGGCAATACGCCCGCGAGCCTTGAGCGCGTCGGCAAATGGTTCGACGGCTGGTTTCCCAACGCGCCCGACGCCATGGAATTCGCAGGCCAGTGGCGCGAGGTGCAGGCGATCGCCCGCGCCGCCGGTCGCGATCCGTCGCAGCTGTCCGCGGCGATGTACCTGACGCTGACCATCGATGACGATCCCGGCCGCGCGGCGCAGCGGATGGACGCATTCCTCGAAGGCTACTACGGCGCTCCCGCTGCGGTGCTACGAAGCCGGCAGGCGGTCTATTCCGGACCGGCGCAAGGCGTCGCCGCCTGGCTCGATGGCTACGCGCGAGCAGGGGCAACCGACCTCATCCTGCGCTTCGCCGGCGAGCACGAACGGCACCTGGAGAGCCTAGCTCAGGTGCGCGCCAAACTCGGCTGGTGACAAAGCCCTCCCCGTCCCCTTGCCGGAGCGGTCAGGGGGACGGGGCCCAACTCTCCACCGCAGCCCTCGCCCGCACCGCCGCCTCGCGCGCCATTTCCGCGCAGAGCCCGGTGTACTTCGTCGGATCCAGCAGCACCACGATCTCCGCCGCATCGAGATGCTCGGTGACCCGCTGGTCCGCCGCGAGCAGATCGCCGAACGACCGCCCTTCGACAAACGCCGCCTGTGCCGCGTCATACACCACGTCGTGCGCATGTTGCCGCCCGATGGTCCCGCCAAGCTCGAGCATCACTGCCTCCGCCATGATCAGCCCACCGCCAAGATCGAGATTGCGCCGCATGCGGGCCGGATCGAGCCGCAGCCCGCGCATCACCTCGCCCAGCCGCGCCAGCATGTCACCGGTCTCGATGCACGCACGGGCCTCGGCCGAATCCATCATCAAGCTGGTGGTGCGGTCCGCCTCGTGTTCCGTCTGCATCGCTTCCAGCGCCAGCGGGACCATCGCGCGCACCTCGGCCGAGGCGGCGACGATGTCCTGGCACAGCTTCGGATTGCGCTTCTGCGGCATCGTGGAACTACCGACTGTACCCGGGGGCACCGGCTCTTCCACCTCGCCGAACTCGGTCTTCATCAGCGTGTAGACCTCGCGGCCGATCTTCCCGCACGTCGCCGCCAGCAGGCCGAGCAGGCAGATGTTCTCGGCGAGGTGATCGCCGAGCGCGCGCGACGGCACGGTCATCGTGCCGAAGCCAAGCTGCCGCCCGATCCCCGCCTGCACCGGCGGCCCCTGCTTGCCGAGCGAGGCGAACGTGCCCGCACCGCCACCCAACATGGCCACGAAGAGTCGCGGCGCGGCCTGACGCAGCCGCTCGACATGGCGCAGCAACTCGTCGATCCACACCGCCACCTTGTAGCCAAAGGTCGCCGGTACCGCGTGCTGGCCGTGCGTGCGCCCGGCCATCGGCATCTCGGCGCCGCGCTCGGCGAGATCGGCCATCGCAGTCAGCGCCTCGCCGATCAGCCGGAGGAAGATGCGGTGCGCCTGCCGCAGCACCAGCAGGTCGCCGGTCTGCGTGATGTTCTGCGTCGTCGCGCCCCAGTGCACCCAGCCGCCATGCTTCTCGCCGACGATGCGCGACAATTCCCAGACCAGCGGTACGATGGTGTGGCCGGTGCGGGCCAGGCCCTCGTCGATGCGCGCGCGATCCAGGAGTTCCAGCCGCGCGGCGCGGGCGATTGCTTCGGCGGCGTCCGCCGGGATGATGCCGACTTCGGCTTGCGCGCGGGCCAACGCGACCTCCACATCGAGCCAGGCCTGCCAGCGGTTCTCCAACCGATACAGCGCGCGGATGCCCGGATCAGAGACGCGTGTGGCCGTCGGCAGTTGATCGCTCATCGCGTTTCGCTCCCTGAATGCTTCGGGGGACCAATCTATCGACGCTCGCTCGGAAGTGCATCCTGTCGGACGCCCCCTGCCCAGGTGATGACGGAATGCAAAGGAACAGGCCTCAGACATGAGCCGTAATGTTCTCTATGTCGTGATTGCGGTGCTGGTAGTGGGCTTCGGCGCGGCCGGCTTCGTTATGAACTGATATCGCGGCGTCGCGAGAATCGAGCGTGCCGCACCCGGAAATCGCACGCGCAACCCTGGTCTGCTTGAGTGGGTACTGGAACTGAAATTGAAGTACGCAGCAGCGGCTTGCCGCTCAGGCCGCCTTGCCGACGGCGCAGAAGCAGGACACCGACACCGGCAGGTCGGCGCGGGCGGCAGCGAAGTCCACACGCTGGCGGATCAGCGCGGCCTCTGCGGTCTCGCCACGTCGCTCGAGGCAGTCGAGCAGCCCGCGCAGCGCCCAGAGGTTATCCGGGTGGATCTGCGCGCGGGGCAGCGTGCCGCCGAGGCCGAGATCCTCGCGATACACCGCCTCGGCTTCTGCCGTGCGGCCCTGCTCCAACAGCAGCGCACCGAGCGCGTGGCGAACCGGCTGCATCCAGCCCCAAGGCTCGTCGTAGGGCAGCGCGTCCTCCAGCGCGATCGCGGCGCGCAGACGGGCGAAGCACGCGTCGTGCTCGCCGCGGCGGTAGGCGATCTCGCCCGCCAGCATTTCCTCGGCGATGGCCAGCAACTGCACGCAGAGCACGTTGTGGATCTGCCGGGATTTCGGCACCCGCTTCGCGGCTTCGCGGAACAGCGCCTGTTCGGCCTCCGCCGCCGCCACGTCGCCCAGTGCGGCATGAGCGACGCCCTTGGCGTAGTGCATCATCGCCACGGTATTGCAGTAAAGGTCGCGGTCCGCCGGTAGATCCTGCGCGATGATCTCGCGCCATTTGCCGAAGCGGATAAGCACGTGCTGCCGGATGGAAACGTAGCTCTCGAAGAAATCGGCCATTGGCGGCGAGGGAATGCGCAGCATCGCCTCGGGCATGGTCTCGATCAGCTCGTCCGCGGCGGCGATTGCCGGCGCGTACTGGCCGAGGAACATCGCGCCGTAGGCGGCGAAGTGGTAATTGTGCACACGATAGCCGGAGTAGAAATTCATCGGCCCGGCGCGGTCGTAGAACTTGCGGTCCGCGATGATCGCCTTCTGGTTCCAATGCATCGCGTCGCGGTAGTGACCGCATTGGATGTCGATGTGGGTGGGCATGTGCACGAGGTGGCCCATATCGGGGCTCACCTCGCGCAGCCGGTCGCCGGTAATCAGCGCCGCCTCCGGGTGCGGTGACATCTCCATCAGGTGCACGTGCAGGTGCAGAAGGCCAGGGTGGTCCATCGCTTCGGGCAGATCGCGGAACGCGGACTCGAGCACTTCGCGCGTCTCGAGCGTGCCGGCGCCGAGCGTGGGCTCGCCGGTATGCGGGTCCCACATCTGCCAAGGCGTTCGGTTGAGGATCGCTTCGGCGAAGATGTGGCGCACTTCGAGATCGCTGGGATGCGCCTGGTGCGCGAGGCGCATGGCGTCGGCATAGGCGTCGTTCCAGGCACGCTGGTCGTCGATGGTGTCGCGCTGGGGATAGCGGGCGGGCAGCGCCTCGATCAGCGCACGTTCCGGCGCGGTGACGCCGCCTGTTAGTGCGAGGGCTGCACGGGTCGCGTCATAGGCGCTGGCGAGCGCCGCGGCCTTGCCGGCGGGATCCATCAGTTCCCAGGGGAAGTTGTAGTTGGGCCCAGCCGCATATGCGACGCCCCAATGAGCCATGGCACAGTCTGGGTCCGCCTCCAGCGCCTTCTCGAAGCAGGCGACAGCCTCCTCGTGGTGGTAGCCGAAGCACCAGTTGAGGCCACGGTCGAACCAGCGCTGGGCATCCGTCGATGTGGTGGTCACCTTCCGGGAGTAGGGGCCGAGATCATAAGGATAGTCCATGTCGCCTTCTCCGCTTGTGTGCCAGGGTGTGCGTCCGCAGGGTGAGGATCCCAGTGATGATGTCGCTCCGTTCCCCCGATTTCCAGCAGTTCCTTACTTTGGCCGAAGCAGCGATAAGCGACAGCCCCAATGCCAAAGGACCAGTGCGCGTGGCTGCCGAACGGATGTTTACGGCTCTGCAAGCGCCGTCCGCACAAGCCGGGCGGTCGGGATCATCGCGATTGCCAGTGTGCCGCCATCTTGAGGTGGCGCTGGAGGACGTGCGCCGCCAACCAGGCCCTATCGGCGCCTTGGCCGGCGCATTCGCGGCAATCGAACCACAGCTGAACTGGCAGGCCAGAGCTGGTGCTGAGACACATGGAGACCAGTTCCTGAACAACCACGCCAACGCGTCAATCGCCGGTTCGGAGGGGCTTGAGATACGCAGCGATGTTCGGATCGGCGTGAGCCTTCTGGCTCCGCATACGCGATATCCAGACCACCGTCATCCGCCCGAGGAAATATACGTGGTGCTTTCGGAAGGACAATGGCGCCAGGGGAGTGATCCATGGCACGAGCCCGGCATCGGTGGCCTTGTGTACAATCCTCCGAACATTGTGCATGCGATGCGCTCGGAGGAACGACCGCTGCTGGCGCTTTGGTTCCTATGGACAGGGCCGAACAATTCCTGAACCTTGGCAGATGGGGGCGCCGGTTGCGGAAAGGCGTACAAATTCTGCTCCCGGTTAGCCACGGAACCTCGGTTACCTCGCTTCAGGGAAAGCAAGCATGGTTGCCCTAAATCCAGTTGCACACGAAACCACGACAGGCACGACCGTGGATTTTGACGCCATCATCGTCGGCGCCGGCGTTTCCGGCCTCTACCAGCTCTACAAACTGCGCGAACTCGGTCTCAACGTGCGGGTGTTCGAGACCGGCACCAACGTGGGCGGCACCTGGTATTGGAACCGCTACCCCGGCGCGCGCTTCGATTCCGAAAGCTGGACCTACGGCTACTCGTTTTCCGAGGAGCTGCTGCAAGAATGGAACTGGGCCGAGCACTTCGCGTCGCAGCCTGAGACCGAGCGCTATCTCAACTACGTCGCAGACAAGTTCGACCTGCGCCGCGACATCCAATGCAAGAGCCGCGTGACCTCCGCGCACTACCAGGAGGCGATGCGCACCTGGGACGTCACACTGGAGGACGGCAGGCGCTACTGCACACGTCTCCTGATTACCGCCATCGGCGTGCTCTCGGCGCCAACCATGCCGCGCATCGCAGGCCTCGAAACGTTCAAGGGCCAGTCGTGCCACACCGCGCACTGGCCCAAGGAACCGGTGAACTTCGAGGGCAAGCGCGTCGCCGTGATCGGCACCGGCGCGACCGCCGTGCAGACGATCCAGACCATCGCCGGGCAAGTCGGCCACCTGACCGTCTTCCAGCGCACCCCCAACTGGTGCGCTCCACTGCACAACTCCAGGATCACCGACGAAGAGATGCGCCAGATACGATCGCGCTACCCCGAGATCTTCGCGCGCTGCCACGAAACACCTGGCTGTTTTATCCATAGCCCCGATCCGCGCTCCGCGCTCGAGGTAACACCAGAGGAACGCGAGGCTTTCTTTGAGAGGCTCTACAGCGAGCCCGGCTTCGGCATCTGGCAGGCCAACTTCCGCGACATCCTCATGGATCGCGAGGCCAACGCGCTGATCTCGGATTTCGTCGCGCGCAAAATCCGCCAGCGGGTCAAGGATCCCGCCGTGGCCGACAAATTGATCCCGAAGAACCATGGTTTCGGCACAAGGCGCCTGCCGCTCGAGACGCACTATTACGAGGTCTACAATCAGCCCAACGTCAGGCTGGTCGACATCAACGAAACGCCGATCGAGCGCATCACGCCGGTCGGCATCAAGACCCGCGATGCGGAGTACGAGTTCGAGCTCATCATCTACGCGACCGGCTTCGACGCGATTACAGGTAGTTTCGACCGTATCGATATCAGGGGCGTCGACGGGCGTCGGCTCAAGGACGAGTGGAATGCCGGGCCGCAAACCTATCTCGGCGTTCTGGTCGAAGGCTTCCCCAACATGCTGATGGTGATGGGCCCGCATGCCGGGCTCGGCAACTTCCCGCGCGCCGCCGAATACAGCGTCGAGTGGGTGACCGGTCTCGTTCGCCATGCGCGCAACCACGGCCTGGCGCGGATCGAGGCCACTCAGGCGGGGACCGCGCTGTGGACCGACCATGTCAAGGCCATGGGCCAGGGGCTGCTCGCCAACGAGGTCAACTCGTGGATGACCGGCATCAACCGCAATGTCGCGGGCAAGCAGACTCGCAAGATCATGCGTTACAGCGGTGGCTATCCCGCCTATCGTGAGCACTGCGATGCGGTCGCCGCTGGTGGCTATCGCGAGCTCGCCCTGGGCTAGGCGCGCCTCCCGGCCCTTTCTGGAGATTCCAGCCCAGCCGCGAAGTGAACCGCGCTGATCGTGTTGGTCGGATAGGCGGTGCTGTGACAGGGTGGCCTTGGCGCGCCTTCGGAGGTTTCCCTGGCGAACCCGCAACGATACAGGAGAGGATTCATGGTACGGAAACATATCGGGGCCGTGTGCAGTCTCGCCCTTGCAGCGATGCTCGCAAGCGTGGGCATTGCACGCGCGCAGAATGAACTGAAGAGCCCCACCATGGACGCGATCAAGAAACGCGACCAGCTCGTCTGCGGCGTCGACACCGGCATTCCCGGCTATGCCTTCCAGGATTCGAAAGGCGAATGGATGGGGTTGGATGTTGCCTATTGCCGCGCCATCGCCGACGCCCTGCTCGGTTCGCCGACCAAGGTCAAATTCATCGGCCTCACATCCAAAGTCCGTTTCTCCGTCCTGCAGTCGGGCGAGATCGACGTGCTGATACGCGACTCCGAGGTGACCTTCATCCGCAACACACAGCTTGGCCTCGATGAGCCGTCGTTCAACTTCTACACTGCGCAGACCTTCATGGTTCGCAAGAGTCTCAACGTGGCTCATGCCAAGGACCTGAACGGCGCGACGATCTGCCTGCTCACCGGCACCACGCTCGAGACCAACATCGCTGACTACAACCGGGCGAACAACATCAAGATCAACACGTTGCTGTTCGACAAGCCGGAGGAGGCTTTCGCTGCCGCCGACGCCGGACGCTGCGACGGCTACACAGACGACGGCGGATCGGTCGCAGCCGCGCGCTCCACCATGAAGAAGCCGGATGACTGGATGTTCATCCCCGAGACGATCGGCGGACTGCAACCGCTCGGCCCGTTCACCCGGCTGGGCGACCAGGGTTGGTCACGGCTGGTGAAGTGGGTGCAGAACGCGATGATCGAAGGCGAGCTGCTCGGCGTCACCCAGGCCAATGTCGATCAGATCAAGCAATCGACCAAGGATCCGGAAGCGAGGCGCTATCTGGGCCTGGAAGGCGACTTCGGCAAGCTGCTCGGCGTCGACAATGACTGGGCCTATCGCATCGCCAAGAATATCGGCAATTACGGCGAGGTGTACGAAGCGTACTTCGGCGAGAAAGGTCTCGGGCTGCCGCGTGGCATGAACAATGTCTACCTCAAGGGCGGACTGTTCATGACGGCGAGCTGGAAGTGATCGGCTGACGTGGTCAGGCGACCGTCACGGCACGCACGTGCCGCGCAATGGCTGTTGCTCGCCGGAGTGGTGGCGGTCGCCTGGTTCCTTGGTTCAATAGCCGTCGGAACCTCAACGCAACGGCATGGCTCTCTGGGCTTCAGTTTTCTCGCCGACCCGACGAATTTCGATATCCCATTTCGTCTGATATCGTGGGCCGTCGGCGACACCTATGCACGCGCCCTGTTGGTGTGCGTGTTGAACACGCTTCTTGCCGCGGCAATCAGTATCGTCGCGGCCACGCTGCTCGGCTTACTGGTCGGTATCATGCGGCTGTCGACCAACTGGTTGGTGCGCAACATTGCGCTCGGATTCATCGAGCTGGTACGCAATACGCCACAGCTTGTGCAGATCATTTTCTGGTACGTCGCGGTACTTCAAACCCTGCCAGGGCCACGGCAAAGTATCCTGCTGCCGGGAGGAGCGTTGCTGAATGTCCGCGGCCTGTATTTGCCCAGCTTCGTCGGCGACGATAGCGCGGCAACGTTATGGGCGCTCGCACTGGCTCTGTTGCTGGCCATACCGTTTGTGTGGCGCGTGCCGTGGCGTGGCTTTCCAGTGGGCGCGAAATCGCTCCTGCTGGTGCCGCTGGGAGCCTTGCTGTTCGTCGTGGGCATCGATCACATCGAACTGCCCGCGTTGCGTGGCTTCAATATCGCAGGCGGCGTCCAGGTGGTGCCGGAGCTGGTGGCACTGTGTGCCGGCCTCTCGATCTATGGCGCTGCTTTCATCGCCGAGATCGTGCGCGCCGCCATCCTGTCGGTGCACAAAGGCCAACGCGAAGCAGCACTGAGCCTGGGGCTGCGGCCGCGTCAGGTGCTGTCGAAGATCATTCTGCCACAGGCGTTGCGCGTGATGGTGCCGCCGATGACCAGCCAGTACCTCAACATCATCAAGTCAACCTCGCTCGGCGCGGCGGTGGCATACCCGGAACTGTACCAAATCTTTGCCGGCACCGCGATGATGCAGTCGAACCGCGAAATCGAGTTCGATCGCCCTCCTGATGGGAGTATTCCTTTCGATCAATCTCATCGTCTCGGCGTTCATGAACTGGTACAATCGCCGGGTGGCGCTGGTGGGACGATGAGCGACGTTGTCGCCGGACAGCGACAGCCTTCGCAGGGCGGTCTGTTACCGCGGCGTGCCGGCGGGCGGCCGCCGAGCGCCATCGACTGGGTACGACGGAACCTGTTCAGCTCGGTCTTCAACAGCCTTCTGACAGGCATCGTCCTGCTGCTGGCGTGGCTCGTTCTGCCGCCACTTTTCCGTTGGGCTGTTACGCATGCGACGATCTCGGGGATGACGCGGGCGGCGTGCACCGGTGACGGGGCCTGCTGGACCTTCATCCGCGTGCGTCTCCCGCGGTTCTTCTATGGGAGTTACCCTCCCGATCAGCTCTGGCGCGTCGATGTCGCGTTCGCCCTCCTGGTGGCGTTTTGCACGCCGGTACTGCGGGACGGGGTACGGCATCGTTGGGTCTGGGTGTTGTTGCTGCTCATCGTGTTCCCTGGACTCGCTGCGGTGCTATTGTGGGGTGGAGTGCTCGGCCTGCCCTACGTCGACACCTCGCTGTGGGGCGGGCTGATGCTCGACGTCATCGCATCATTCGTCACGGTGGCGGCGTCCTTGCCGCTCGGGATTTTGTTGGCGTTCGGGCGGCGCTCGCAGTTGCCGGTCGTGCGGATCCTGTCAGTCGGCTACATCGAGGTGTGGCGCGGCGTTCCGCTGTTGACCGTGCTGTTCATGTCGACGGTGGTGGCCCCTCTGTTCCTGCCCGATGGTTTTCTGCCCGATCGCTTGCTGCGCGCCATTGCGGCGCTGGTGCTGTTCAATGCTGCCTACATGGCGGAGGTGGTGCGCGGCGGTCTGCAAGGTGTGCCGTCCGGCCAAGAGGAGGCCGCCGCTTCGCTCGGGCTGCGCTGGTGGCATGCGCAAGCCTTCATCGTTTTGCCGCAGGCGTTGCGGATTATCGTGCCCGGGATCATCAACACCGTCGTCGACCTATTCAAGGATACCACACTCTTGACGATCATCGGCCTGTTTGACCTGCTGGGCACGGTCGAGCAGGCGCTGAAGGATCCGGCCTGGCTCGGTTTCGCGACCGAGGGCTATGTTTTCTCCGCCATCGTGTTCTTCGTCTGCTGCTACGCGATGTCTGCTTACGGCCGTAACATGGAACGCAGGCTTGCCAAGGGCCAGTGAGTAAACTCAGCGTGGCCTCGCGGACGACTTTAAGGACGACGCCATAACCGCCGATGATTGAGGCCCAGGGGGAGGGATCGCTTATGACGGACGGAAGCACGCGGACCACGCAGCCAAACCGTCGATCGATGCTGTTCGGCGGCAGCGCGTTGGTCACGGCAGCCGCGCTGATGCCAGGTGCACGCGCACAGGGCGCTAACCAAGGTCAGTCAACGGCGTCCTCGACCGGCGACGGTCGCAAGCCGAACATCCTCGTCATCTTCGGCGACGACATCGGCCAGTCCAATCTCAGCGCCTACACCTTCGGGCTGATGGGATATCGCACGCCGAACATCGACCGGATTGCGCGCGAAGGGATGATGTTCACCGACTACTACGCAGAGCAGAGCTGCACGGCGGGACGATCGTCATTCATCACCGACCAGGCGACGCTGCGCACCGGGCTATCGAAGGTGGGCATCCCAGGCGCAACTATAGGATTGAACGCCGCCGACATTACCATAGCGGAGGCATTGAAGCCTCTCGACTATGCCACCGGTCAGTTCGGCAAGAACCATCTTGGCGACCGCAATGAATATCTGCCGACTGTGCACGGCTTCGACGAGTTTTTCGGCAATCTCTACCATCTGAATGCGGAAGAAGATCCGGAAGATCCGGATTATCCCAAGGATCCAAGATTTGCCGCGCGGTTCGGCCCGAGGGGCGTGCTCAAATGCGCCGCGACCGACACCGATGATCCAACGGTCGATCCACGCTTTGGCAGGGTCGGCAAACAGAAGATCGAAGACACCGGACCGCTGACCAGAAAGCGCATGGAAACGATCGACGACGAGACCACGGGTGCCGCGATCGATTTCATCCAGCGTCAGGCGCGAGCCGGCAAGCCGTTCTTCGTCTGGATGAACACCACGCGGATGCATCTGCGTACGCATGTTCGCGCATCAATGCGCGGCCAGAGCGGCATGCCCGACAACGAATATGCCGACGGCATGATCGAGCACGACGGCGATGTCGGCAAGCTATTGAAGACACTCGACGACCTCGGCATCGCGAACAACACGATCGTGGTCTATACGACCGACAACGGCCCGCATATGAACTCCTGGCCCGACGCGGCAATGACGCCATTCCGCAGCGAGAAGGACACCAACTGGGAAGGCGCCTTTCGTGTACCGGCGATGGTGCGCTGGCCTGCGCACATCAAGCCGGAAAGCATATCGAACGAGATCTTCTCGGGGCACGATTGGTTCCCGACGCTGCTTGCCGCGGCAGGCGATTCTGGCATCAAGGAGAAGCTGCTCACGGGCTACGCCGCTGCCGGCAAGACATTCAAGGTTCATCTCGACGGGTACAATCAGCTACCCTACCTGACCGCGCAGCAGGACAATTCCGACCGCAAAGGCTTCATCTACTTCGATGATGACGGGCACCTGGTCGCGATGCGCTTCGAGAACTGGAAGCTGGTGTTCGCCGAGCAGAAGACGGCAGGCACACTGGACATCTGGGGAGAGCCGTTCACCGTTCGTCGGGTTCCGCTAATTTACAATCTTCGGATGGATCCTTACGAGCGAGCGGACATCACCTCGAACACCTACTGGGATTGGTCGCTGCGAAAAATGCACCTGCTCATGGGCTCCAGGCGCTCGTCGCGGAGTTCGTCGCCACCTTCAAGGACTACCCGCCACGGCAGCGGCCACAGAGCTTTTCCGTTGACCAGATCATGGAGAAGCTGCAGCAACCAACGGGCGACTGATGAACACCTGGATACACCGAGCATCTGACGGGCCGATCGACGAGCATATTCCGCCGGGCATGGTGTGGGTGCCTGGCGGCACGTTCCGTATGGGGTCGGATCGGCACTATCCCGAAGAGGCGCCCGCGCACAGCGCAAGCGTCGCCGGATTTTGGATCGACCGCGCGCCGGTCACAAACAGCGAGTTCCACAGGTTTATTCGCGCCACGGGTCACGTGACGGTCGCCGAGCTTGTGCCCAAGGCGGCCGACTATCCCGGCGCGCTGCCGAACATGCTGCGCGCCGGTTCGCTGGTTTTCACGCCCCCGAAGCATGCGGTCGATCTGCGCCGCTGGGACCAATGGTGGCAGTTCAGGTTCGGCGCGAACTGGCGACGGCCCTATGGGCCTCGCAGTTCGATCGCGGGACTGGCCGATCATCCGGCGGTTCATGTCGCCTATAGTGATGTGCTGGCATATGCGGAATGGGCCGGCAAGGAGGTGCCAACCGAGGCCGAATGGGAATTTGCGGCGCGCGGCGGCCTGGATGGCTCCGCCGAGTTCGCCTGGGGCGATGAATTCACCCCAGACGGCAATCATCTTGCGAACACCTGGCAAGGTGATTTTCCGCACGAGAACCTCGCAACCGACGGCTATGAGCGGACATCGCCGGTCGGCGCGTTCCCGCCGAACGGCTACGGCCTGTACGACATGATCGGCAATGTCTGGGAGTGGACGTCCGACTGGTACTCGCCACGCCACGAAGGCGACGCGCCCAACCCCTGCTGCATCCCATCAACGCCGCGCCGCGCCCCAGAGGCCGCCAGCTATGACCCCGCCCAGCCCGAGATCAGCATTCCACGAAAGGTGCTGAAGGGCGGGTCGCATTTGTGCGCCCCGAATTACTGCCGCCGCTATCGCCCGGCCGCGCGCCATGCACAGCCGGTCGACACCTCGACGAGCCATGTCGGCTTTCGCTGTGTCCTTCGCCAAAGGAATGGGTGACAACGCAGGCAGAGATCGCGGCCAGGCGCCAGCCCCGCGGATCGCACGCCGCCATGACGGCCCCCGGGTTCCCGCGTGGGCGGGAATGCCGTAAGAAAGCGCATGACGTCCGAGACAAGAAAAGTCAGCGAAGCCAGAGCGCTCTGGCTGATCTCCGGTGCTCACCTGGTGAGCCACTTCCACTACCTCGTGCTGCCACCACTGTTCTATGTGCTGCGTGAGCGCCTTGGCGTGGGTTTCGTCGAGCTGGGCCTGGTGATCACGATCTATAATGTCACTTCGGCGCTGGTGCAGGCGCCGATGGGCTACGTGGTAGATCGCGTCGGCCCGCGCCGCATGCTGATCTTCGGGTTGTGCACAGCGGGCATCGCCTATGGCTCGATTGGCGTGTTTCCGGTTTATTCCTGGATGATCGCCGCCGCCGTGCTCGCCGGCGTCGCCAATTCGGTCTACCACCCTTCCGACTACTCGATCCTGGGCTCGATGATCGATCCCGCACGGGTCGGCCGCGCCTTCTCGATCCACACCTTTGCCGGCTTCCTCGGCAGCGCCATCGCACCGACCGTGATGCTCCTGGTCGCGAGCACTGCCGGCTTCCGTGCCGCGTTGATCTTCGCCGGGCTGCTGGGTCCCGCGGCGGCATTGCCCCTGCTGCTGACACCCGCGCTCGACGGCGTCGCTTCGCACCAAGCCGCGGCGAGACGACAGGAGATGGATCGCGCGCCATCCCGCGTGCTGCTGTCACCTGCCGTGATCAGCCTGACCGGCCTGTTCGCGCTGCTGAGCCTGTCGTCCGGCGCGATCACGACATTCTCCGTGGTGGCGCTGGTCGCGCTGTACGGCGTGCAGGTGTCAGCGGCGAACATCGCGCTGTCGGCCTACCTGATGGCGACGGCGATCGGCGTTCTCGCCGGCGGCTTCGTCGCCGATGCGACGCGCCGCCACGCCGAAGTGGCGGCCGTGGGCTTCGGGACAGCGGCGGCGATCACCTTCGCGATCGGCACGTTCAACCTAGGCGTGATTCTGCTGGTGGTGGCGATGGCGGCGGCGGGGTTCCTCGGCGGCATGATCATGCCGTCCCGCGACATGCTGGTGCGCGCCGCGGCACCACCCGGCATGGCCGGCCGCGTGTTCGGCATCGTGACCACCGGATTCAACATCGGCGGCACCATTGGCCCTATGCTGGGCGGCTGGTTCATGGACAATGGCATGCCCCGCTGGATCTTTTACAGCTCGGTCTGCTTCATGTTGGCGACCGTAATGACGGTCCTGGTCGGCGACTGGAGATCGCGCCGGCGGGCGATGGGTATGGCATTGGCGGAGTGATGAATATGGCTGGACGGACCCGCGGCGAGGAAGAACAGACACTGCTCGAGCTGGCGCAGCGCGTGCTGCCCGCCGGCAGTTTCGGCAACCTCGCGGGCGACATCGTGATCCGCGAGGGTCGCGGCGGACGCGTCTGGGATGTCAGCGGCAACGAGTATGTCGACTTCCTGCTGGGCTCTGGTCCGATGTTCATCGGACACTGCCATCCCGACGTGATGGCGGCGGTGGAGGCGCAGATACCGCGCGGCACCACGTTCTTCGCCAACAACGAGCACGGCATCAGACTGGCGGCCGAGATCGTCGATGCGGTGCCCTGCGCGCAGAAGGTGCGCTTCGTCTCCAGCGGCACCGAGGCCGATGCCTACGCGATGCGCGTCGCCCGCGCGTTCCGTGGCCGCGACAAGATCCTGAAGTTCGAGGGCGGCTATCACGGCATGAGCGACTACAGCCTGATGAGCCTGGCCCCGAAGCGTCCCGGCAACTTCCCGCAGGCGGTGCCTGACTCGCCGGGCATCCCGCGCAGCGTGCGCGACGAGATGATCATCGCGCCGTTCAACGATGCCGCGATGGCGGCCAGCCTGATCCACGAGCACCACGACGAGCTTGGCGGCGTGATCGTCGAGCCGTTCCAGCGCCTGCTGCCGCCGAAGCCAGGGTTCCTCCAGGCGCTGCGGGATGCGACCAAGGAGCACGGCATTCCGCTGATCTTCGACGAGGTAGTGACCGGATTCCGGTTCTCGTACGGCGGCGCGCAGGAGTTCTATGGCGTGACGCCGGACCTGTGCACGCTGGGCAAGGTCATCGGCGGGGGCTTCCCGCTGGCGGCGATCGCCGGTCGCGAGGACATCATGTCGCTGTTCGATCGCGGCAAGGTGGGCGACGACAGGTTCCTGACGCAGATCGGCACCTTGTCCGGCAATCCCGTGGCCGCGGTGGCGGGCCTCGCGACTTTGGAGGTGCTGCGACGCCCGGGCGCCTACGACAAGGTATTCGAGACCGGGCGCGAACTTATGGCGGGCATGACTGCCACGTTGGAGAAGGCCGGACTGCCGGCGCAGGTGATCGGTGTGCCGCCGCTGTTCGACATCGTGTACGCTGCCGGCGATATCGCGGACTACCGCGGCTGGCTGCGCGCCGACACCGACATGCAGCGTCGGTTCAATCGTCGCTTCCGCGACGACGGTATCCTCAAGGGCGAGAGCAAGTTCTACGTCTCGCTCGCCCACGATGCGGCTGACGTGAAGCACACGCTCGACGTGGTGAAGGCGGCGGTCGAGTCGGAACTGGCCGAGGCGCGGGTACCGGCGCAGTAGCGCTTTTCTCATTACCGCCTTCGGATGTTGCCCGGTCACGGTGCAGCCGGTACGGGTGAAGCCGCGCATGGCCGCAGCAGCCCCAGCATCCCTTGCTCAGAGAGGGTTCTTCCCGTTTTGGTAGGTCGCTGCAGCGCCTTGACGACGCGCAAATTGCGCGATGCGATGTTTACGATTGCCGCCGCCGTTTGGCACCACCAGTCAGCGGCCTTCGCTCAGCCGTCCGGACGGTCAGATCAGCCATCCGGAAAATGTGGGGCAAAACGCATGAAAGGAAAGTATACGCGCATATTCGCCGATGCCGACGGGGTATCCCACTTCGAAGACTTGGAGATGGAGTTACTTCCCGGCTTTGCTGTGCCACCTGCCGAACCGCTATATTCGGCTGAATTTGTGCGTCTCGGCCAGTGCCGTTGGGTAGGTGGATCAACCGACTGGATGGGTGGGACGCCACACCCTAATCCGCGTCGCATGCTAGTGGTCGTCGTAAGCGGGAAGCACGAGGTCATTGCAGGGGACGGTACTGTCCGCTCTTTTAAAGCAGGTGACGTAACGATCTGCGAGGACACTTGGGGAACAGGGCATTCCAGCAGGATTATCGAGGACTCAATCGGTCTGTTCATCGATCTGTCAGAAGCGTCCTAGGCAATAGCGACTCATCGATTTGTGCTGCCATCCATGAAATCGTCGCTTGCGTAAGCGCGTTGTTGCAGAGGCACATCGCGCATCCGGTGACCACACAATTACGCGCTTGCCGCGATTAGACGAACACCACGGCGAACACCTGCCCCGCATCGGGCACCACCACTGTTCCGAAATCGCACTGCGATGCGACCGCGACAGCCGGCGCCCCCGCATCGTGCACCGCACCCGGTGTGATGCCCCGCGCACGACGCTCGCCCGCAGCTGCTTCTCATTGCGTCCTGGTGAGCTTTGCGGTGACATTTGTCCCAGTTAGTTACTACTCGGTAGTCGCCGCAGGATCGCGGTGCGGATGCGCGCCCGGCGATGGACGAACGCCCGGGGATGGTCGAGATCGACCTGCCATGTGGGACGCGTCTTCGGGTGGATGCGTTCGTCAATGAGCGGACGCTGCGGCGTGTCCTGTGCGTGTTGCGGAGCCTGTCGTGATTCCGATGGTGCCGGGTACGAAGGTGTATCTGGCCTGTCATCCTGTCAGCATGCGCCTGGGATTTGATGGTTTGGCGGCACGTGTCGCGCAGGTGCTTGATGGCGATCCGTTCTCGGGCCATTTGTTTCTCTTTCGTGGCAAGCGGGCCGACTATCTGAAGGTGCTGTATTATGACGGCACTGGATTATGCCTGTTCGCCAAGCGCCTCGAGAGCGGCAAGTTTGTCTGGCCGCCGATCGTGGACGGCAAGATGGTTCTGACGCCGGCGCAGCTCACACTGCTCATCGAGGCGATGGATTGGCGGCGGACAGTTGCCGCGGACGTGCCACGAAGACCCATGGCGGTTGGCTGAGAAAAATGCCGGCCTGAGCAATATTCTGTGCGTCAGGCCTTGTACGCCAGCCCGCGATTCTGTATCTCGCGTCCATGTCGTTAGCGACCTTGCCACTGCCGGACGACCCCATCGCGCTGCGCAACCTCGCGGTTGATTTGCAGGCAGAGCTGGCACGCAAGGATATCGAGATCGCCGCCAATGCGGCCGAGATCCATGCCAAGACGCTGTATATCGAGAAGCTGAAGATGCAGCTGGCGGTGTTGCGCCGCGCGCGCTTCGGCCGCTCCTCCGAGAAGCTTGACCACGCGATCGAGCAGCTCGAGTTGCTGATCGGCGAACTCGAAACGGATGCCGGTGCCGAGGCGCGCGGAACCGTCGGCGATCCCGACGCCAGGAGGGACACCAAGCAACCCGTCGAGCGGCGGGAACGCCAACAGCCGGTCCGTAAACCGCTGCCGCCACACTTGCCGCGCGAGATCATCACCCACGAAGCAGCCTGCACCTGCCCGAGCTGCGGCGGCACGGTGTTCAGCCGCATCGGCCAGGACGAGCGCGAGGTGCTGGAATACGTGCCCTCCAGCTTCAAGGTGATCCGCCATATCCGCCCGAAGCTGAGCTGCCGCGCTTGCGAGACGATCGTGCAGCCGCCGATGCCCAGCCTGCCGATCGAACGCGGCCGGCCCGGCCCGGGCCTGCTCGCCCAGGTTCTGGTGGCAAAGTTCTGCGACCATACACCCCTGCACCGCTAGGCCGGCATCTATGCTCGCGAAGGCGTCGAACTCGATCGCTCGACCTTGGCCGACTGGGTGGGTCAGTCGGTGTTTCTGCTGGATCCCTTGGCCGAGGCCATCGGCCGCCACGTGCGCGCTGGGCAGGTGCTGCATGCCGACGACACCACCCTCCCGGTGCTGGCGCCCGGCACGGGGAAAACCAGGACCGGCCGGCTGTGGGTGGTCGTGCGGGACGAACGTCCGTTCGGATCGGACATTCCGCCGGCCGCCTACTATCGCTACTCGCCGGACCGCAAGGGCATCCACGCCCAGGCGCTGCTCGGCCGCTGCCGCGGCTTCCTTCATGCCGATGGCTATGCCGGCTTCGACAGTCTCTATCGGCCCACCACGCCGGACGGCGCGCCGCCGCTGATCGAGGTGGCGTGCTGAAGTCACGTACGCCGGAAATTCTACGACATCCACCACGCCTCGGCCTCGCCGATCGCGCGCGAAGCAATGGAGCGCATCGCCGCCCTGTTTGTCATCGAGACCAGCGTTCGCGGACAGGCGCCTGATCGACGCCTGGCCGCGCGCGTCCAATACGCCCGGCCGCGATTGGACGAGTTGAAGCAATTCCTCCAGGGCTCCCTGAAACGGATCAGCGGCAAGAGCGCGCTCGCCGGAGCTATCCGCTACGCCCTCACACGATGGAACGCGCTGCTGCGCTACCTGGCAGACGGCCGGCTGGAAATGAGCAACAACGCCGCCGAGCGCGGCATGCGAGCGCCAGTTCTCGGCCGCAAAAATTACCTCTTCTGTGGCTCCGATGCCGGCGGACAACGCGCCGCTTGTGTCTACACCATCGTCGAAACGGCGAAGATGAGCAGCATCAATCCGCACGCCTATCTGTCCGACGTTCTCGGACGCATCGCGGATCATCCCATCCACAAGATCGACGCCCTGCTCCCCTGGCTTTGGACACAATAGTCCAGCTCAGGGATCGCGATGAAGCACCCATGCCGCGGTCGTCGGCAGACGCTTACTAGAATTACGTATCTCGATCGGTATCTCTATCGATGCGACCAGGGATATCTGAAGGATTAGCGCGCGCCGACGCGCTTCTGCGGCTTACGGAGGCCCAAGGAGCCGCGCCGCCACCGTACGCGCCCGCCTCCTGGGTTTCCTATGGCGGTGGCGGGGCGATCCTCCTGGCGATCGTGCTGCTCGTGGTGGCCAGCGGATTTGCCTATGCCGGAAAACGGCTACGCGCCCCGCTCGAGATCACGCGGCCAGGAGGCATCGCCGCTGGGTTCATGATCGCGATCTGGCTGCTGGTTATCTACAACGTCCTCGTCGCCACGTTCGTCTATGGACTACAAGTGAAGCAGGCCTATCCGGGCTTTGTCGCGCCCCGCGTGCGCGTTGGCACGTTCCTCGATGCGCCGGTGACCTTCTTGGTGATTCTCTACCTTACGCGGCGTTGGGGCTGGAAGGTCGCGCTGGCCAATGCCGTCATCGGCACCGCCGCCGCGCCGATGATCTTCGAGTTTCCCTTCGATCTGATCATCATGGCACGGACTAATCCGCCGATCCCGACCCATCCGATATTGTATCGGCAGCTTTTCTTCCTGCCGTTGTTCCTGGTCGAGTTGTCAACGATATCGCTGCTGACGTTGCTGCCTTCGGTGCGGGTGACCGCGTACTCCTCTTACGCGGTGGCGGGGATGTTTGTGGTATTCGCCGTCTGGGCTGCGTTTGGGTTCGCCTTTCCCGCGGAACCGCTACCGCTCGCGCTAAACGTCATTTCGAAGATCCTGTGCTTCGTAGCGGCGATCATGCTGTTTGTCTGGAGGGAGGGTGAGGAAGTCTCTGAAGTGAACGACCGCCCATCTCAGGACTTTCGCGGTGCCGCAGCCGTCGAATGAATCCAGTAGGTTGGCGTGCGCACCGCTCCGGGCTGCATATGCCACCAATAAACAGCCTTCCCGGCCCGCCACCTCCTGCTCGTTCGCAACATCGGCCGCGTGGCGTGGTTCTGGCCATTCAACACCGATCGCGGGGAGCAGGGTGAGCTGTACGAGCTCGATCTCAGCCCACCACCGATGCGCCAACCGGACGAAAGCATATCGCTTACCGTGCGCGTCTCGCCGAGCCCGACCCGCGCATGACCATGCTGCTGCAGCTCCGCGACGCCAGGCTGCTCGACATCGAACCGCGCCGGCCGAAACCGAGCACTGAGGGGATTATTCTCCCGTCTATAGATCAAGTCATGGGGAAAAATATCGGTCGCCGGGTGGCCAGGATCGCCAAACTCCGCAGCGCATTGGCCGCGCGGGACGATGCTGTCGGCGTTGCGCCCCCGCAATCGGGCAGCGTGCGCGCCGGCGACATCGATAAGCTCATCGCGGCCGGTGCGCGTGACCCGGAGTTCCTGCGCAACGATGGTCATCTCACTGCGCTGGGCCAATGGAACCGCACGCGGCCCGCGGTCACCCTGCGCGGCGCGGCCGGCCCAGCGCTGACGTCAAGGTCGCATCTCGTGCTTTGCGATCGTCAAGCCCGATGAAGCGCCCTTACCGCGTCGGGCGCGGCGGCGTCACCGTGTAGTCATAGAACCCGCGGTTGGTCTTCCGCCCCAGCCAGCCGGCCTCGACATACTTCACCAGCAGCGGGCAGGGCCGGTACTTGCTGTCCGACAGCCCTTCGTAGAGCACCTGCATGATCGACAGGCAGGTATCCAAACCGATAAAGTCCGCCAACTCCAGTGGTCCCATCGGGTGGTTCGCGCCCAGCTTCATCGAGACATCGATGCCCGCGACCGAACCTACGCCCTCATACAGTGCGTACACCGCCTCGTTGATCATCGGCACCAGGATGCGATTGACGATGAACGCCGGGAAGTCCTCGGCGACTGCCGGGGTCTTGTGCAGCCGCTCGGCCAGCGCGTGCACCGCCTGGAAGGTCGGCTCGTCGGTCGCGATGCCGCGGATGATCTCCACCAGCTTCATCACCGGCACCGGGTTCATGAAGTGCATGCCGATGAATTTTTCCGGCCGGTCGGTGGTCGCCGCCAGCCGGGTAATGGAGATGGACGAGGTGTTGGACGCGAGCAGGCAGGCGGGCTTCAGATGCGGCGTGAGCAGCTTGAAGATGGCGCGCTTCACATCTTCCTTCTCGGTCGCCGAATTCGATCACGAAATCGGCCTCGCCGAACGCCCCGTATTCCGTGCTGGTCGCGATGCGCGCCAGCGCTTCGTCGCGATCCTCGGCCGAGATGAGGCTGCGGTTGACCTGGCGGTCCATGTTGCGGGTGATCGTCGCCATCGCCTTCTTGAGCGGCTCGGCCTTGACGTCGAGCAGCATGACCGGCAGGCCTGCCAGCGCGCAGACATGGGCGATGCCGTTGCCCATCTGGCCGGCGCCCACGACGCCGATACGCGCGATATCCGGCGGCTCCGCCAGCAGCGTGCCGCCGGCGGGCGTCGGCTTGACTTCTACATTCATTCAGGAGCGCTCCAGTTCCTTTGCCAACTCCGGCAATGCCGCAAACAGATCAGCCACCAGGCCATAGTCGGCGACCTGGAAGATGGGCGCTTCCTCGTCCTTGTTGATCGCCACGATCACCTTGCTGTCCTTCATGCCGGCCAGATGCTGGATGGCACCCGAAATTCCGACAGCAATGTAAAGCTCCGGGGCGACGATCTTTCCGGTCTGGCCAACCTGATAGTCGTTGGGCACAAAACCGGCATCCACCGCGGCACGGGATGCCCCCACCGCGGCGCCGAGTTTATCGGCAATTGGTTCCAAAAGCTTAAAGTTATCGCCGGCCTGCATGCCGCGGCCGCCGGAAATCACCACGCGCGCGGCGGTCAGCTCGGGCCGTTCGCTCTTCGACAGCTCGGCCGAGATGAAGCGCGACATGGCCGGCAGATCGGGGATCGACACGGCCTCGACCGGCGCACTGCCGCCTTCCGCCGCCACGGGGTCGAAGCTGGCGGCGCGGACGGTGATCACCTTCTTCCCATCGGAAGATTTGACCGTCGCCATGCCGTTGCCGGCATAGATCGGCCGGATGAAGGTGTCGGCGTCCAACACATCAGCGATGTCGCTGATCGGCTGCACGTCGAGCAGTGCGGCGACGCGCGGCATGATGTTCTTGCCCACTGCGGTGGTCGCCGCCAGCAGATGGTCGTAGTTCGGCGCCAACGCGATCAGCAGCGCAGCCGTGGGTTCGGCCAGCAGATGGTCGAGTGCCGGAGCGTCCGCCGTCAGCACCTTCGCGACGCCAGGCAGCTTCGCCGCGGCCTGCGCGGCGGCATCCACGCCACTGCCGGCGACCAGCGCATGCACCTGACCCAGCTTGGCTGCCGCGGCGACCGCGCTGCGCGACGGCTGCTTGATGCCGGAGGCGTCGAACTCGAGCAGAACCAGTGCGGTCATCGGTCAGATCACCTTCGCTTCCGTCCTGAGCTTCGCCACCAGCTCGGCCACCGAGCCGACCTTCACGCCTGCCTTGCGCTTGGGCGGCTCCGCCACCTTCAGCGTGGTCAGGCGCGGCGCCGGGTCGACGCCAAGATCGGCCGGCTTGACGTTATCGATCGGCTTCTTCCGCGCCCGCATGATGTTGGGCAGCGAGGCGTAGCGTGGCTCGTTGAGCCGCAGATCGGTGGTGACGATTGCCGGCAAGGTCAGCGCGACAGTCTCCAGGCCGCCATCCACCTCGCGGGTGACCGTGATGCCGTCGCCCTCGATCGTGATCTTCGAGGCAAAGGTGCCCTGCGGCCAGCCGAGCAGCGCGGCCAGCATCTGGCCGGTGGCGCTCATGTCATCATCGATCGCCTGCTTGCCCAGGATGATCAGCTTCGGCTGCTCCTTGTCGGCGATCGCCTTCAGCAGCTTGGCGACCGCAAGCGGCTGGAGCTCGACGTCGGTCTCTACCAAGATGCCGCGATCGGCGCCCATGGCGAGTGCGGTGCGGATAGTCTCCGAGCACTGCGGCACGCCCATGGAGACAGCGATGATCTCGGTGGCGACGCCCTTTTCCTTGAGGCGTACCGCCTCCTCAACCCCGATCTCGTCGAACGGGTTCATGGACATCTTTACACCGGCGGTCTCCACGCCGGAACCATCCGCCTTCACGCGGACCTTCACGTTGTAGTCGACCACCCGCTTCACCGGGACCAGGATTTTCATGAGGATGACCGTGCCGCTTCCAGGAATGTTGCACACCAGCGGGCCGGACCGCCCGCCTGTTCGCACCTGCAATAGAGGCGGCGGACCATATGCAGGGGCCGGTAGCCTGTCAAACGCACCGAATCAGGACTTCAGCAGGGTCATCAGCAGGGCGAACAACAGCAGTGCCGCGCCTTGCAGGATGACACGCCAGCGCATCAGCCGGTTGGACCGCGCCGGGTCGCCACCACCGCGCACCAGGCCAAAAAAGCCGGCAAACAGGACGCCGAGGGTGGCAAACATCAGCAGGGCGACCAGGATGGCGAGAAAGGTCTTCACCGGGGTGATATAGCGAGCAACAACCCCCACCCCAACCCACGGCGATTCGCAGGAGCAGGAGTCCGCCCGCGCACTGCCATTTTGTTGACCAATCTCGCTTCCTGTTGTCCGGAGGTATGATGATGCTGCGCCTGCTGATCCTCGTCAGCCTGCTTGCCATCGGGCCGCATGCTCACGCCCAGGTCAGTCCTGACGACGCTCGCCACACCCTCGACGTGTTGCAGGACCCGCAGAAGCGCGACCAGCTCATCGGTACTCTGAAGAGCATCGCGCAGGCGCAGCAGCAGGCCGCGCCAGCCCAGACCGCAGTCCCGATCGCGCCGGGCAGTCTCGGCGCCGAAGTGCTGGTGGGTGCGTCGAGGCTGCTCAATCACGTGTCCAGCGAGACGGCCGCCACCTTCGGCGCGATCCGCAGCGTGCCGCAGCTGTGGGCCTGGCTGCGCATCATGGCGACGGAGCCGTGGGCGCACGACATCCTGCTGGACACTGCCTGGCGTCTCGTCGTGATCCTCGCGGCGGGCCTTGCAGTGGAGTGGGCGGTGCAGCGCGTGGTTCGGCGTCCGATCCTGGCGCTGGTCCGTCTGTCGCCCAATGGCAGCGCGCCGACCGACGAGGACGCCGAGGCGCGTTCCGAACATGGTGAAACCGAGCCGCCCCATTCGCGTCGACTGGCGGCGTTGACACTGCTGCGACGCATGCCGCTGGTTCTCGCCCGCTGCGTCCTGGAACTGCTGCCGGTGCTCGCCTTTCTGACCGTCGGACATCTGCTCGCGGCGACCTCTCTCGGCGGCCAGGACCCGCCGCGTCTCGTGCTGCTCGCGGTGGTCGACGCGTATGCGCTCTGCGCCGCCATTCTCAGCGTCGCCCGGATCATGTTCTCGCCTAGGCAGCCGCGTCTGCGGCTGCTCGCCATGTCGGACAATCTGGCCGATTACGCCATGCGCTGGGCCAGGCGCATCACAGTGGTCAGCGTGTTCGGTTACGCGGTCGCCGAGGTGGGGGTGCTGCTCGGCCTGTCAGAGACCGCGCACGATGCGCTGCTGAAGGCAGTCGCCTTCGTGGACCACGTCTTCCTCGCCATCATCGTGCTGCAGCAGCGAACGACGGTTCGCGAGGCGCTGCGTGCGCCGGAAGGAGCCAGCGGCCCGGTCGCCGTGCTGCGCAACCGGTTGGCGCGGGTCTGGCACTGGTTGGCGCTGGCACTTCTCGCCGTGCTATGGCTGGCCTCGGCGATCGAAGTGCAGCACGGCTACGCGAGCCTGCTGCGCAACTTCGGCAGCGTCATCGTGGTGCTCATCGTGGCGCGGCTGGTGCAGATCGTGATCCTCGGTGCGTTGGATCGCGCGATGTCACTGCCTCCGGATGCGGCGTCGCGCTTTCCTGGCATCCAGGCGCGGCTCGCGCTCTACCACCCGGTGCTGATCAGCATTGCGCGCGCTTTGGTCTTCCTCGTTGCCGCGATTGCCCTGCTACAGCTGTGGGGGCTCGGCGCATTCGACTGGCTGGTAGTCAGCACACCCGGTCGCCGCCTGCTGTCCAGCCTGCTTAATCTTGCGATCACGGTGCTGCTGGCCGTCGCGGTATGGGAAGCGGTCAACGCCGCGATCGAGCGCCATCTCGCGATGCTGACCCGCGAGGCTCAGGCAGCGCGTTCGGCGCGGCTCCGCACCCTGCTGCCGCTGGTGCGCACCACGCTGTCGATCACCATCGTTGCCGTCGCCGGAATGATGGTGCTGTCAGAGATCGGCGTGAACATCGGCCCGTTGCTGGCAGGCGCGGGCATTATAGGCGTGGCGATCGGCTTCGGATCGCAGACGCTGGTGCGCGACCTGATCACCGGCATCTTCCTGCTGCTGGAGAACGCGATGCAGGTCGGCGACACGGTCATCGTGTCGGGTCTGACGGGCACGGTGGAGACCCTCTCGGTCCGCAGCATTCGCCTGCGTGCCAGCGATGGCTCGGTGCACCTCATCCCGTTCAGCTCCGTGACGACGGTGACCAATCTGAATCGCGGGCTGGGCAACGCATCGGTGACCGTCAGCGTTGCGGCGGACGAGGATACTGACCGTGTTTGCGATGTGCTGAAGGAGATCGTGACGGGCATGCGTGAGGACGCGGATTTCGCGGCGCGAATGCTGAGCGATCTGCAACTCTGGGGTGTAGACAAACTGGACGGCGCCTCGGCGACAATTGCCGGCCAAGTGGTCTGCACGGATTCAGGGCGTTGGAACGTGCAGCGCGAGCTCAATCGGCGCATGAAGATGCGGTTCGAAGAGCTGGGGATCCAACTCTACAACCCGGTGGGACGCATGGTCGCTGTACGCCGGGTCTCGGCTGAGAGGCAGCCATGAAGCAGCTTGATGCCATGATCGCGGTCGAGGGGTTTGCCTTCGTGCACGGCGCGGAGATGCGCGCACTATTTGGCCCGATGGCGGACTGGCAGGCGTTCGCGGCGAGCTGGAACGATCTCGGTCTGGACACCTACATGGCGGACGGCGGGCGTTATCGGAAGCGTCGCCATGCCGCGTTCGGCGCGCGTGCCGGCGAGCCGATACACCGCAAGCCGAACCAGCCGCATTACCAGAGCCGCGACTACAATCCACTGAACGGCGGCATCGCGCGGTGGTTCGACCCAGTGCTGCCGGAGGTCGCCAACGGCGAGAGCATGACGGCGATCCTTGCGGCGTGCCGTGCGCTGTTCGAAAGCCTGGCTTCAACGCGCGTCTGGCACATCGAGGTGCACCAGTTCCGCATCGAGGCGCGCAGTGGCGCGGCAGGGCAGCCGACGCCGGAGGGCATGCACCGCGACGGCGTCGATTACGTGCTGGTGCTGCTTGTCGGGCGGCGCAACATCCAGAGCGGCGTCACCTCGATCCACGATGCGGAGGGGCGGGATCTGGGCAGCTTCACGCTGGCCGAACCGTGCGATGCGGCGTGGGTGGATGATCACCGGGTGATGCACGGGGTGACGCCGGTCGAGCCGATCGATCCGGCGCAGCCGGGGTTCCGCGATGTGCTGGTCGTCACCTTCCGCGCTGACGGTCCCTGAAGCCTTACGCCGGGTCTAGCCGCAGGGTGGTGGGCAGCGTCTCGGGTGCTACCATCGACTTGGCGTACGGACTGGCCGCGTACTTGGTCAGGAAGGCCCGGCCTACAGCGTCCACCGTCGCCGCGTCACCTACCGGCGCGACCTGAACCGGAAGTTGCCGGCCATCGACCTCCAGTGTCGCCTGGCCATCGGCGCGCGCAGCAGTGTTCCACTTTCCCCGCGGACCGCGCACCGAGCGCACGAACACCGCGTCGTCGACCACCACGATCCAGATGGTGACCGGGCGCGCCTTGTTCCTGCCGGCGAGGATGCAGACTTCCGGGGTCGTACGCAGCAGCTCGAAAGTCGCGGCATCGAATGTCATGGCAGCGTCCCCATTTCCATCGGCGCGCCGTCGGCCAACAGCGGCACTTCCAGCAGCCGGGCGTACAGCGCGTTGCTGAGTTCCGCACGCCGCGCCCAGAGCGAGCGGTACCACGCGATCCGCGGCGCCATCTGATAGGCCAGCATGCGCTCGCCGGCGACGTAGTGCCGCGCCGCGTCGCCCAGACCGCGCGCCAGTTCCGGCATCGCCACCAGGCGAAGCAGTCGGCCATGCAGCTCGCCGGCGTCGTGAAACAGCAGTCCGGTTCGGCCATCCTCGATGCTGTCGCCATACACGATGTGGCTCGCCAGCGCCGCCACGCGACACGCGGCGGCCTCGATGAACTTGAGATCAGACTTGGCGCGATTGAACGGTGTGTCCTCCAGCGGCATCAGCGAGATCTCGCACTCGCCGAGCAGCGCGAGATAGGTGTCGTGATCGCAGATTGGCGTGAACCGCTTGTGCGGCGTGTGAAGCGCATCGAAGAAACCCTGATCGTGCACGACATTGAAGCGCAGCCGCTCGCCTGCCTTCTCTGCCACATCGTTCAGCGCCGGCATCAACGGCGCCCAGTCGTGCTCGCGGTTCAGCGCCCCGAAGAACAGCGTCAGCGCCTGCGGGTCGCGGAAATTTCGCACATCCGGCAGCACGCGAACCATGTTGGGGAACACCATGACCTCGGGATTGCGCGTGCGCAGGATTTCGGCGAGTGGCGCCGTGCTGGTCTGCACCGCATGAACGCCGCGGAACGCGAGTTCATCGTCGGCATTGAGCATCCCGAAGTGATCCGGATGATCGTCGAACTCCGTCACCACCACCCAGCCATCCGCCAGCAGTTTGCGAATCACACCGGCACCCCGATCACCCGACAGCGTCGGCCGGTGCAGCACGAAGATGCGCGGCGTGTCGCTGCCTGGCACCTTGATGTCGCTGCCAGTCACGAGCTGGGTCAGTACCGTCGGATCGCTGCGCATTGCCTGCATTGGATAGACGACCCGTACATGCGACACGCCGCCTATCGGTTCCAGCATGTTTGCCGCCACCGCAATCATCTGCCGCGGCGTCTTGAACACCCGCCAGATGTACTGGAGCGGTGCCGCGCGCTTCGCGTAGGCCGCCGGATCGACACCGAGCCTCGTTAGCGCCGGCGCGATCATGCTGGCGAATTCCTGTGCGCTGGCGGCGTCGAAAACCCGTGGCGAGACTTCGTGCGGCACGAGGCCGGCTGCCTCGAGGCCTTCGCGCATCGTCTCCAGGCTGAACCAGCGAAGGTGCGTCTCATCCAGTAGACCGGTCGGCTCGTATTTCCAGGTGCCGCGCAGCAGGCGGTCGGCGAAGCTCCAGTGCTGCATGTTCGGCACGCAGATCAGCATGGTGCCATTGTCGCTCAGCACCTCCGCGTGGCGGCGCAGCACCGGCCACGGATCGCTCAGGTGCTCCAGCACGTCGCCATACACGATGCAGTCAATCGGGCGATCCAGCGCGAACGGCATCGGATCGTGCTCGACGTCGACTACCGCCACCTGGTCGAGTCGTCGCGCTGCCTGCCGGGCCGCCGCGGGATCCTTGTCGATGCCGAGCAGCCGCGCTCGCGGATTGAGCCGTCGATAGGCGGCGCCCAGGGCGCCGGTGTTGCAGCCGACATCAAGCATCACCCTGGCGTCGAGGGGGATGCGCTCCAGCAGGTCGTTGTTCGCCTGGTCGGGATAGCGGGACATAGGCGGCGGACGCTCCGTGACAGCCGGAGGGCGGAGGTTGCCTGGCGCGGCGATCAGCCGTGGTACGCGGAATAGCAGGGGCGATGCAAGGAAGAAGGGACCTAGCCGACGGGTGCGTTCCCCGGCCGCCACGGATCGCGCCGCAGAGCATCCAGCCGATCCAGCATCCGTGTGCGGCAGCGGTCCAGCGCGGTCGCGGTGGAGAGCTGTGGCGCGGAGGCAGCGGCGGCAGTAAGTGACCGCGCGGCCTGCTCGATGAATCGGCGCCGCGCGGCGGCATGCAGGGTGGGATGCGCAAGGTCGAGCAGATGGCGGCAGCGTCGCGGCGCGGCGAGCGGCGAAGCGTGCAGCCGCTCCGCCAGCGAGGAAGCGGCGAGAAGCTGAAAGCGGAGCCGGAGGCCTAGCGCGCCAGCCCAGTCCTGCCACTTAGCACGATGGATTGATACGAGCGGGCGCAGCGCGATCCACGGCACGCGCATCGCGTCGGCCACGATTACGCCGTGCATCGCCTCGCTGAGCATCACGCGGCAGGCGCCGATCGAGGCAAGGATGGCGGACGGATCGCCGCGCGGATCGATCAGTGTGATGCCCGCCGCGTGGGCCGCCTCAACCCACGCGCCGCGTTCGAGGCTCTCGAAGTGCGGCATGAAGCCGATCGATAGACCACCGGCGCAAGGCCCGGGAAGCAACATGGCGGGATCGCCCAGACCGCAGGCCTCCGGCAGGCCGAGCTGCCGGGCCGTAAGCGGCCCACGGACCCAGTGGATGATCCAGTTCGTATCCAGCGTTGGCGGGGCCCGGTAACCGCCGTAGCCGGTGCCGGCGACCAGCTTCACCGCGCCGGCGTCGTGGCGCGCGTCGAGCACGGAGCCGATGCCGAGAAACCGTTCGGCAGGATCATCGTCAAAGAAGCCTGGGAGCAGCCGTGGCCACAGGAGGGTATTCAGCTCGTCGCCGAAATTTCGCGCAGCACCGCGCCAGTGATAGAGTTGCACACGCGCTACTCGCCGGCCTCCAGGCTGGGGCCGAGCGCGGACCGGACGAAGCCGACGGCGTAGGCGAGCCGCCAGCGGCAGGGCACCAGGTAGGTGCTGCGCCTCGGCACCAGACCGAACGGCGCCAGCAGGACGGCCACCGCAAAGCGGCGCGGTAGCTCGCGCCAGACCGCGGCGGATTGACCGAGCAGCCGTCGGGTCAGCACGGTGGATACGCCTTGCCAATAGAGTCGCGACAGCAGCCAACGCGGGGTCAGGCGATCCGCCTGAATCTGGTGCTGGACCACGATCCGCGAGTCGTAGCGCGCCGAATGACCGGCCGCCTGCAGGCGCCAGGCAAGCTGCACGTCCTCGTCGGACAGCAGCGCCTTGCCAACTCGTCCGCTGTGGCGACCGAAGCCGCCGAGCGCCAACAACGTCGGCACATGCACAATCATGTTGGCGCCATACGGTTCCAGGCGGGCAGGGAGCGGTGCGGCGCGGTATTCGCCCTGGCCTTCACACTCGATGATCGACAGGGTGCCGCGCAGATGCGGCGGCCACCACATCGGCAGAGGCGCTTCCCAACGAGGCATGATGCGTCCACCGATCAGTGCCGGTGGCGGGTCGGCTTCGGCGATCGTCTCCAGGATGCGCTCGATCCAGTCGGGCGCGGGGATGGCATCATCGTCGATATAGGCGATGTAGCTGCCGCGAGCGGCCGCCGCGCCGGCGTTGCGGGCGAAGCTGACACCGGGGCGCTCCATGCGCAGCAGCTGCGCATTGGCGATGCCGGCGACCAGACGTGCAATCTGCGCGGGTGTATCGCCACAGGATGCGCTGTCCACCACCAGAATGTCGAACCGTCCCGCTCCGACCGTCTGGCGGGACAGCCCGTTCAGACAGTCTCGCAGATAGTGCGGGCGGTCACGCGTGCAGATACAGACGGTGATGTCCATGCACCGAAGAATAGGCGCAGGGGCGTTGAGGAAGGATTAGCGATGTTGTCCGCGAGCGGCGCGGCCGTTGAGTCCGAGCGTTATGCGGCGTGACGGAAATGCTCTTCTCGCTCGTCGTCTCTCGCTCTTAGTTGGCTCAAAACAACGCTCCAGATCCAGGCTACCAACAACCCCAGGTAGAACCAGGCGCCGGTAATCTGTAGAACCCATTGCCACCAGTACATGATCTGGTTTCCTCCGCGGCTGAAACCAGACCATGCAGCCGTCAAAGGCACGGCGGGTCTTCCATTACAAATTTGTTAAATCGGTCGCGTCGCGAGGGATAATGCCCACGGCAATGACCCGCCATGCTGCTTCATCGTCATGGCGACGAAGGTTGGCGTCTGCGTATATGCTTGTAGCTGCAAAGACGTGGATGCCTGGCCTTCGCTCGGCATGAGGATAGGGCGGCCCTGCGGTGCGATGCATCAGCGGGAGACGAAGCGCTCCAGCCAGTGGATCGTGTAATCGCCACGCTGGAACTCCGCGTCATCGACAATCCGCTGGTGCAGCGGGATCGTCGTCTGGATGCCGACAATGGCGAATTCGTCGAGCGCGCGGCGCATCCGGTTGATCGCATCGGCACGGGTCGGCGCGTGGACGATAAGCTTGGCAACCAGACTGTCGTAGTATGGTGGCACGAAATACCCGGCGTACAGCGCGGAATCAACTCGCACCCCAAGGCCGCCAGGCGCGTGGAACGCGGTGACGCGGCCAGGCGTCGGGGTGAAAGTCATCGGGTCCTCGGCGGTGATCCGGCACTCGATGGCGTGTCCGGAAAACCGAACATCGCTCTGTCCAAAGCCGAGCGGCGCGCCGGCGGCGATGCGGATCTGCTCGCGCACGAGGTCGATGCCGCACACCATCTCGGTGATCGGATGTTCAACCTGCAGGCGCGTGTTCATCTCGATGAACGCGAACTGCCCGTCCTGATACAGGAACTCCAGAGTTCCAGCGTTGCGGTAGCCGAGCACTGCCAGAGCGGCGGTGGCGGTGACGCCCAGTTTGTCACGCGCGGCGGTACTCAGCGCCGGCGAGCCGGCTTCCTCCAGCAGCTTCTGATGCCGCCGCTGCAGGCTGCAATCGCGCTCACCCAGGTGCACGACGTTGCCATGCCCATCGGCGAGAACCTGCAGCTCGATATGTCGCGGGTGGTCGAGATATTTCTCGACATAGACGGCATCGTTGCCGAAAGCGGCACGCGCCTCGGTCCGGGCTATGCCGAACGCCTCGTCGAGCGAGGCGGCATCGCGTGCCACCTTCATGCCGCGCCCGCCGCCGCCGGCGGAAGCCTTGATCACGACCGGATAGCCGATGCGCCCCGCCACATCGCGCGCCTTCGCGACATCCGCCACCGCGCCATCGGAGCCTGGCACGAGCGGCACACCGAGTCGCGCGACGGCTGCCTTCGCGGCGATCTTGTCACCCATCATCCGGATATGTGCGGGCGACGGACCGATGAAGGTCAGGCCATGCGCCTCCACCATCTCGGCGAACCCCGCATTCTCGGCGAGGAAGCCGTAGCCCGGATGGATAGCCTCGGCGCCGGTCACCAGCGCGGCTGAGAGAATGGCGGGCATGTTGAGGTAGCTGTCTTTTGCCGGCGGCGGCCCGATGCACACGCTCTCGTCGGCCAGGCGCACGTGCATAGCTTCGGCGTCCGCGGTCGAGTGCACTGCGACTGATTGAATGCCTAGCTCGCGGCAGGCCCGCTGGATACGGAGCGCGATCTCGCCACGATTGGCGATGAGAATCTTCTGAAACAACCGATCATTCCAGGATCAGCAGAACTTCGCCGTATTCCACCGGCGTGCTGTTGGCCGCCAGAATACGCGTCACGGTGCCGTCCCTGGGCGCCTTGATCTGGTTGAAGGTCTTCATCGCCTCGATCAGCAGCAGCGTCTGGCCGGCGGCGACGCTCTGGCCGACGGTGACGAAGGGTGGCGCGCCGGGCTCCGGCGAGAGATAGGCAACGCCGACCATCGGACTGATGACTGCGCCCGGGTGGCTGGCTTCATCGGGCGCGGACGCGGTGATCTGTGGCGCCACGGCGAGCGGCCCGGCCGGCGCAGCGGCAACCATCGTGGGGTTTGCGGCGCGCACAATGCGAATGCGGCTGTCCTTCTCGGCGATCTCGATCTCGGTGAGGCCGGTCTCGTTCAGCACGGCGGCGAGCGCGCGGATCGCGTCGGGATCAAACGGGATGCGAGTCATGCGCTGGCCTCCAGCAGGAGGTCGGCCATGGCGGTCAGTGCCAGCGAATAGCCGCGGACGCCGAGACCGCAGATCACGCCGACGGCGGCCTTCGATACGTAGGAGTGCTGACGGAACTCCTCACGCCGGTGTATGTTGGTCACATGCACCTCGATCGCCGGGATGTCAGCGGCAAGCAGCGCATCCA
Source organism: uncultured Alphaproteobacteria bacterium (assembly GCA_963818775.1). Taxonomy (GTDB): domain Bacteria; phylum Pseudomonadota; class Alphaproteobacteria; order Acetobacterales; family Acetobacteraceae; genus JAMXLO01. The sequence goes on from CAWFUF010000026.1 coordinate 80,711, forward strand.
TCAACGCTATCGAGGTGGTGTAGCCCGCCGGATTGATCACGATGCCCTGGGCGCGACCGCGACATTCCTGCACCCATGAAACCAGCTCGCCCTCGCCATTGGTCTGACGGAAGTCGATGGCAAGCCCGAGTTGCTCGGCAGTTTCCGCACAGAGCTGCTCCACGTCGTCAAGCGTGGCGCTGCCGTAGAGGTGCGGCTGCCGCAGGCCGAGCATGTTCATGTTTGGGCCGTTCAGCACGGCGACCAGGGGTGGGGATGCCGATTGAGACATTAGGGCGCGCGTAGCATAGCTGGTCGCGCCGGTCCAACCGGCGGCGATATCGGCTCAACTGTTCGACCTCGCCGCAGTCCGCCTCAGTTGGCCGACCGCGCCAGCATTCGCAGACGCGTCTCGGCGTCCCGATCCCCCAGTGCTGCCGCCTTGCGATACCAAACGGCGGCCGCCGCCGGATCGGGCCTCTGGCCAACCACACCCAGCGTTGCGAGGTAGGCGGGGTCATAGGTTCTGGCGAGCGCCGTCGCGCCCGCGGCGCTTCCGGCATCGGCGGCAAATTCATACAGCTTGCGCGCGGCGGATATGTCTTTGATCGCCAGCATCGCATCGCCGCGACGCACGAGCGAAGCTGCCATTGCCGTGTCCCGTGCGACGGGCGCGTTGGTCGACGGGCGTGCTGATGGATCTGCGAGCGCCAGAGAGGTATCCGGGGGCGTATCGGCAGGCGCAGCGGAAGGGTTTGCCGGGTCCTTCTCCGCAGTCGGTGTGTCAGGGGTGGCAGGGGCACCGTTTGACGCGGCGCCAGCTGATGCCGCCGCCAGGCTCTCGGGCCTTTCGGGCGTGTCACTTTCAGCGGCCGCCTTATCTGCCGCCGGCTGACTGCTCAGCGACGCCGCCCCGCGAGAAATCAGCTCGCTTGCGAGGCCCTCGAACAATTTGAGATCAACCTCGACCGTTCGTCTCCCAGCCGCATGTTCCTCGGCTTCGCGGTAGGCCAAGCGTGTCACGAAGTCCTGCAAGGCACGCTGTGTTGCTGGCGAGGCAGGTTCGACGCGCGTGATCACGCTCTGCCATGTCAGCAGCGCGTTGTCATCGGGCGGGGTGGCGGTGCGGCCATCGGAAATCTGTTTCTGGACCTTGGTCAGGAGCGCTTCACACTCATGATCGGGCGGCACCGCTGGCAAGCTCTGTTCCTTCTCGGGACTGCTCGGAGCCGCGAAGCACACGGCCGCCGTCAACAGAGGGCTGGCGCAGAGTGCCACCAGCGCCCAGTGATGTGCGCGTCTACGCGCGGCCCCCCCTGGCACTGCTAACGTCCCGCCGACCGCTGTTTGTCCCAGGCAAGGAATTGCTGAAACAGCGCTGCCTTCGCCGCCTCCGTCAAACCACCGCCCACGCCGGGTTTCGTCTGGGACAGAAAGGCATCGAAGCGTTCCTGCGTGGTCCCGCCGGCGGTGCCTGCCGTTGTCTCCTGCTCCAGCCAGTCCTGAGCCGCCTGGAAGCGCGTCCAGCCGGGTACCTGAGCGGTAAGGTTCACTTCGCGCCACTTGGGATGGCGCGGCGGCTGCTGGAACTGGTCAAATTTGCTGAAGAAGGCGGTCACGAAGCGGGCCACCTTGTTGTAACGCTCGGTATGTGGCTGCCAGCCGAACACTGCCATCACGTCGCCGACGGCAATGGTCGGCACCGTCGTGCCGGCAGGGATCAGCAAGGGGTAGCTGTCGTGGGTGAACTGGTCAGGGAGGTAGGTCTGGGCGAGGGTCTGGTTGAGCTCGATCGGCAGAAGATGGATGCCGCTGTCTGCTGATATGTCGGAGAACAGCGGAATCGGGGCGCCTCCGACATGGATGACGGCGGCGATGTCGCCGTGCTTCAACTCCTGCACGCCAGTGACCTGCTTTTCGTGCTCAACTTTCGGCTTGATGCCGAGGGCATCCAGCACGATTTCAGCGGTCATCGCGGAACCGCTGCCGGTGACATCGACGTTGACGCGCTGGCCGTTCAGGTCCTCAAGCTTTGTGATGTCCTTGCGGGCGAGGATGTGGATCTCCTCGTCGTACAGCTTGGCGATGTAGCGGATTTTCTGCGTGAGGTTGGGGAACATTCCATGCTGTTGCGCGTAGGTCAGCGCATCAGCCTGGACGAAGCCTACGTCCACGCCCCTGAGGTAAAGGATGTCGGAGAGATTTTGCAGGGAGCCCTTCCCCAATATCGGCAACACGCGGAGCGTGCCGTCGTCCAGAATCGTCAGGTCCGCACCGGTCCTGGCGTAGGTGCCTCCTTCCATTCCGGTAATGACGCCAACAGAGCCTTGATTGGCCCGATTGACCGCGTCGGGCGCCTGCTGCTGGGCGATGGCGGCGCCAGAAAACATGACGCACAGAACCGCTGCGATGACTTGCCGCACGAAACCCCCTTTGGTCTAAACCCGTTATGACCAGCCCGTTGAATAGCGTGATACAGTGGTAACTATTACGTTATACCTGCGTTACACGCTTTTGGCCACTTTTTTCCGCACTCTGCCCGGCGCCACCCAGGACAGAGTCCTGCAGGGAAATCCGCAAGCCGGTTGCGTTCCGGTTCCTTGCCCCGCCGGTCCAGCGTGCCCATACTCCCGCGCATGCAGACCGCGGTGACTTTGACGCTGAATGGCGAAGCCCGTGCCTTCGACGGACCGATGACCCTCGCCGCCCTGCTCGCCACGCTCGGGCTGGAGACACGCAAGGTGGCGGTGGAGCGCAACGAGACGATCGTGCCACGCTCCAGTTACGCCGAGACCTGGCTCCAGAGCGGCGACGCGCTGGAGATCGTGCATTTCATCGGGGGAGGCTGAGATGGATGCAACGCTGCCGCAAGACGACACCTGGACGGTGGCCGGACGCCGCTTTCGCTCCCGCCTGATCGTCGGGACGGGTCGCTACAAGGACCTCGAGGAAACCGGCGCGGCGATCGAGGCCTCCGGGGCGGAAATCGTCACCGTGGCGGTTCGGCGGGTCAATCTCTCGGATCCCAAGGCCCCGATGCTGCAGGACTACGTCGATCCCAAGAAATACACCTACCTGCCGAACACCGCGGGCTGTCACACCGCCAGCGAAGCGGTCCGCACTCTGCGGCTGGCGCGCGAAGCGGGTGGCTGGAACCTGGTGAAGCTGGAAGTGCTCGGTCCGCCGCCGACCCTGTACCCCGACATGACCGGCACGCTAGAGGCGGCCGAGGCGCTGATCAAGGACGGGTTCGAGGTGATGGTCTACACCGCCGACGACCCGGTTGCGTGCAGGCGGCTGGAGGACATGGGGTGCGTGGCGATCATGCCGCTGGGCGCCCCGATCGGTTCGGGTCTTGGCATCCAGAACGCGGCGATGATCTGGATGATCCGCGAGCAGACCAAGGTCCCGTTCCTGGTGGATGCCGGCGTCGGCACGGCCTCGGACGCGGCGATCGCCATGGAACTGGGCTGCGACGCGGTGCTGCTCAACTCGGCGATCGCGCACGCCAAGGACCCGATCCGGATGGCGCGCGCGATGAAGCTGGCGATCGAGGCGGGGCGCCTCGCCCACCTCGCCGGGCGGATGCCGCGCCGGCTCGGGGCCGATCCGTCCAGCCCGCTGACTGGGCTGATCAGATAACGCCGGCGCTCGGGCGCGGCGCCTTCTCGATCGGAGCCCAGCGAGCGACGATGATCGAACCGTTAATTCGTTAATTTTTTGTATCACTGACCCCAAACGCTGGCCTATGGAAGCGGTGCACTGGATCACCGTTTGAAAGGGGCGGCGAATGACAAGATTCATTTGGTCAGCCGGCACCACGGGAGACTGGAGTACCACCGACAACTGGTCGCCTACCGGAACACCGGGTGCGGGAACTCCCGACACGGACGTGGCTGTGTTGGGCGCCACGTCAACCGGTCCCGGAACCACCTACACCGTGACGCTTGACGCGGGCAGCACCTTTGACCTTGCCCGCCTCAGGCTCTTCACTGGCCATGGAGTCCATAGCTTCCCGAGCTTAACAGTCGGGGGAAACCTGCTGACCGACACGCTCGCTTATGCTGGTGGGGGTCCGGCCGATATCACCGTAAGTGCGGGCGGTCTGTTCGACATCAGGACGAATATTTATGACGCAGGCAGTGCCGCGCAGACGATCACAATTGCAGGCACCGGGGGCGGAGGCCATCTCGAGTTTGGCAACACCTCGGTAGACAACAGCAACGTCACCACGAGCTTCGCGAACACGAGCGCCACGACGCTCAACACCGGCGAGATCGAGTTCCTGTCGGGTTTCGTCGCGATGTCCACCGTGACGAGCCAGCAAATCAGCAATCTCGCGTGGGGCGACCAGATAGTTTTCGACGGTGCCGACTTCACCGGCGACGTCGCGACATTGGACACGTCGACCGGTGTCCTCACCGTGACGGATGGCAGTTCGACCATCCTGACGATGAACAACGTGGGGCTGCAGACGGGCGCGCAGAATGACCTCGCGGTGTTCGGCGACACAATTGAGGCCGTCTGCTTCGCGGCCGGCACACGAATCCTCACCGCCACCGGCGAACGGATGATCGAGACCCTGATACAGGGCGACATCGTGCTCACGCTGGCCGGCGATGAACTGAGCCCCAAGCCGGTCAAATGGGTTGGCAGGCGACGCATTGATCTTATGACGCATCCACGGCCGGAGACGGTTGCGCCAATTCGCATCCAGCGCAGTGCGTTCGCCGACAACGTGCCGCACACCGACCTTCTTGTGTCGCCGGACCACGCAATCCTGGTCGACGGCCGGCTGATCTGTGCTCGGCAGTTGATCAACGGCACGACGATCCGGCAGGAGACGGGCCTGGTCTCAGCCGAGTATTTCCACGTCGAACTCGAAGCGCACGCTATCCTGCTCGCCGAAGGCTTGCCGGCAGAAAGCTACCTCAACACCGGCAATGGCGGCTTCTTCGCCAATTCGAAAGATCCGCTGGTACTGCACCCAGACCTCACCGATGAGACGGACTACCCGACGCGTGAGGCAGGATCGTGCGCTCCGTTCGTGTGGGACGAGGCGAATGTTCGCCCGATCTGGCAGCGCCTCGCCGAGCGTGCCGCAATGCTTGGTCAGCCCGTGCGGCCGGTCGAGGCCAGCGACGACCCCGCGCTTCACATCGTTGCCGCGGGGCGCAAGCTGCGCCCGGTCCATGCTGACACAGGACGGTTCATCTTCGTGCTGCCCCGCAACGCCGGGACGGTGCAACTGGTCTCGCGCGCAAGTGCGCCGACTGATGTGCGGCCGTGGCTGGAGGATCGCCGTCGGCTGGGCGTGTGTCTGGCGCGCATCGTGCTCCGCGACGCAACCCAGGTGTGGGAGATCCCGATGGACCACCCCGATCTACAGGAGGGCTGGTGGGCGGTCGAACGGGATGGGTGGGCAATCCGGCGTTGGACGGACGGTAAGGCGGTGTTGCCGCTGCCGGCCACGAGTGGCGTCACGATGCTGGAACTCCACCTCTGCGGCGGCATGGACTACGTGACACCGCGTGACGAAAGGCGCGAGGCGGCTTGATTTCGCGGGGGCGCGCCGCTGGCTCAGGCCGGCGGCTTTGCTCGTTGTTTCCTAGCCCTCCAGCACGCCAAGTCGCCGCAACAGCGGCACCCGCCGTTCAAGCAGCCCGACCACTGCCTCGGTCACGATCTGCATTGTCTCGCTGGGATCGCTGACCGGCTTGCCGTCGCGCTGCACGCTGCGCCCGCTGCGTCCCAGCAACTCCACAAGTCGGGCTGCCAGGCCCCCGACGTCCGCCGGCTGCCCTGCGAGCAACTCGCCCACCAGCAGTGTCTCCAGGATGTCCGCACCGATCGCCGACCCGATCGCCGGCGCGGCCAGCCGCGGCAGATCGCCCGCGTTTGCGTTGGCCCGCGCGATCGCCAGATTGAGCCGCCGCGCGGCCTCATGCCTCCCCGCAGCACCGTCGCTCGGGAGCATCGGGTGCGCGTAGCCGCCAGCGACCAGCAGCGTGAGCGCCTGCATCAGCTCCACCAGCGCCCGGCCGGCAAAAGCCGGAGCCGCGCGCGCCTCGCGAACGCTTAGCGCGCCCGCTTCCAGCATGGTCAGCAGTGGCTCGTAGACCTCCGGCCGACCGGTGACGTTGCCGATCGGTGTGGCAAACGTAATGCCCCCCTCCGGCACCGCCATCCCCATTCCGGCAAGCGTCAGATCCTCCAGCAGCATCTGCTGTTCGGCCGCCGGTATCGGCGCGATGCCCTTGCGGTACAGATCCCGGCGAAACGTTTGAGTGCAACCGAGGTCGCGCAACGTTTCGCGCAGGTAGGGATCGCGCGTTTCCGCAAGGATGGGCACCACGTTGGGTGGTACCGAGACCGTGTCGATGTTCTCGGCCAGCGTGGCGCTGCCGATGTAGCGGCATTTTGCCTCCAACATCGCGCCAGCGACCTCGGTGAACATCAGCGGATGCCAGTCGTGGTTCAGGTATTCGTGCGCTATATAGCGCGCGTCCTGCTTGCGAATGTCGGTCAGCCGGTTCTCGAGAGCCGGGTTGGCCGTAAAGAACGATGCGCCCGCCTGCTTCAGCCGATCGACGAAATCCAGCACGCCGGGCACCGCAAGGTCGGTGCGCTCCGGGCTCGCGACGGTCAGCATCCGCATCAGCACACGAACCGGTACCATCCCGGTCCAACCGGTAGTGACATTATAGCTTAGATAGACCAAGCCGCCCGGCTTCAGCCGCTTCGCCACCGCGCCGACCAGATGTTCACGGTTCGCCGGCGAGATCCAGCTCAGCACGCCGTGCGACACCATCATGTCGAAGTCGGGCATGTCGAAGTCGCGCAGCTCGCGGTTTGACGCGGCCTCCAGATCGGCGAACGAGGTCTCCACGAACCGCACATTGGTCAGTCCGGCGCGGGCGGCGAGACCGTTGGCAAACTCGACATGCGCCGGATTGAAGTCGAAGCCCCAGACCTCCGCATGCGGACACGCCGCGGCGATGATAAGGCTGGTGAAGCCGTTGCCGCAGCCCAGGTCGGCGTAAGTGAATGGCGCCGCGAGGTCCGGCGGCCGATGGCCGAGCAGCAAACTCGTCAGGGCGATCCAGCTCGGCGTGATCTCGCGGTAGAAGTTGCTGGTGTAAGCCACGTCGGTGACGTAGCCGTCGTCCCACTGGGCCATTCGCGGCGTTTCCCTACTCGAGGTACGCGTGCGCCAGTCAGGTAACAGGCGGCTGTTTCATTTGCCAGCCGAAAGGTCCTTGGGCGCCGCGTTTCGATGTTCCAGTTGCGAATTCACCTCCGCGCCGAGCAGCACTGCGTAGGCGGTCAGGTAGAACCACAGCATGATAGCGACGACCGCGCCGAGCGGGCCATAGGTCACGCCGAACCGCGCGATGTGTGCGACGTAGTACGACAGCCCTGTCGAGGCGATGAGCCATAACAGCGTCGCCAAGATTGCGCCGGCAAAGATCTGCCGCCCTCGCTGCCGCTCGCGTGATGGTCCGTATCGGTAGAGCAGCGCGATCGAACCGCCCACCAGCACGACCAGCAGGGCCATGCTGAGAATGTTGATCAGCGAAGCACTATAGTCGGAAAGGCCGATGAACCAGATCACCGTCGGCAGGAACACCAGCACCGCGATCGCCAGAACGGCAGCGGCGACGGCGCACAGCGTCATTGCCAAAGCGGTGAGCTGAAAGCCCAGGATGCCGCGCCGCTCCACGGTGTCATACGCAACATTCAGCGCGGACAGCACCGACTTGGTACCGGCCGAGGCGCTCCAGAACGCGACGACAAGACTGATGAGCAGGCTGATGCTCAGGGTGTCGTTGGGTTGGCTGACGAGTTCGTGCACGCGTTCACTGATGAGTGCGAAGGCCGGCGGCGGCAGGAGTTCTCGCAGCAGGGCGAGTTGCTGCTCGACCAACTCGACGTTGAACGCCAGGCCGTAGACCGAGATGAGGACGCTGATCGCCGGGAACAGCGCCATCGTGGCATAGAACCCGCAACCCGCGGCGGCGAGCGAGACCCGATCGGTTACGGCCTCGCGCATAGCGCGAACGATGACCTGGTGCCAGCCGGGTTTGCCGGAAGCGCGTCGGCCGGGTGACGTCATCGTGTCCAATAGGCTCCTCGCATCCATACCTGCTCCCCCGTGATCCTGGCAGGGAAAACGCCGAACCGCAGCGCGCGATGCAGTGAGACGACATTTTTCTGGCGGATTGATCGAGATTCCGTCTTGCGTCGGGGGGGCAGGGGTCCTATGTGGCCCCCACGCAGCAACGCACGTGCCTCTGGCCCTCGTGGTTACGCAACGACGTCAAGCGTTCTGGCAATCGTTTGGTCGCTGGTTCGTTCGACCGTTTCGTCAACTAACGCTCGCTGCCTTGATCAGGCGGGCGTCCAGCCAAAGGAGGCCCGGTGCGATGACCCCGAAAATCGCCCAATTCCTTGCTGAGCAGCAGCCGGCCACGCCGTGCCTGGTGCTCGACGTGGACCGTGTGGAAGCCAATTTCCTCACCCTGCAACGCGCGTTGCCGCTGGCGCGAATTTATTACGCGGTGAAAGCCAATCCGGCGCGTCCCGTGCTGGAACGACTGGCGCGTCTCGGTTCGAGCTTCGATGCGGCGAGCTTCGAGGAGGTGTCCGGTTGCCTGGACGCCGGCGCCCGGCCTGAGGCGATCAGCTATGGCAACACGATCAAGAAAGCGAGCGCGATCCGCGCGGCATTCCAGCGCGGGGTGACGCTGTTCGCGTTCGATTCGGCTGAGGAGCTTGAGAAGCTGGCCGAGAACGCGCCGGGAGCGCGGGTCTACTGCCGCATCCTGGTGGCGAACGAGGGCGCCGACTGGCCGCTGTCGCGCAAATTCGGCACCACGGTGGAGAACGCCCGGGACCTGATGCTGCGGGCCGGCGAACTCGGGTTGGATCCCTACGGGTTGTCGTTCCACGTCGGCAGCCAGCAGACCACGACGCGCGCCTACGAGGTGGCGATCGCCAAGGTGGCGATGCTGTTCACCGATCTGACCGAGGCGGGTGTGAACCTGCGCATGATGAATCTCGGTGGTGGCTTCCCTACGCGGTATCGTGATCCGGTGCCCGAGATCGATGAGTTCGGCAATACGATCATGACGTCGATGATCGAGCACTTCGGCAATGCGCTGCCCGAAATGTTGATCGAGCCTGGGCGCTTCATCGTGGGCGACGCGGGTCTGGTGAGCGCCGAGGTGGTGCTGGTGAGCCGGCGCGACCGCACTGATCCGGTGCGCTGGGTGTACCTCGACATCGGTCGCTTCGGTGGGCTGGCGGAGACCGAGGGCGAGGCGATCAAGTATCGCATCACCACGCCGCACGACGGCACGGCGATGGGGCCGGTGGCGATCGCCGGTCCGACCTGCGACGGCGCGGACATCCTTTATGAGAGAGCCAACTATCGGCTGCCGCTGGCGCTGCGCTCTGGCGATCGAGTGGAACTGCTGTCCACCGGCGCATACGTGACGACGTATGCCAGTCAGCGGTTCAACGGCTTCGCGCCGCTGGCGGAGCACTACGTTTAGAGCATCGGTCGGTCATGGCGACAGCGGCACGCGTCCAGGAGCTTCACGCAGCCGCGCCCCACCGACTGACTGATGCCTTGATCAAGCGCGCCGACACTGCGCAACGCCGAGATTGTGCAGCTTATCACGTTCGGCAAGGCGCCCCACGTCGCCCCCGAATGTGCCGCAGGGTTCCGCGTCAACAGCGCGATTCAAATCGATCTGACCGAACAGGTCGACGCTGATTCCATCGGCTCGCAGCTATATTTAGAGAGCGCAGCGACGAATCCCGCTCATAAGCTCGCTCCCATCGCGAAGAGATTCCACCAGAAGCGTGTCCAACGGTGGGACACGCCGCCGCGCGATTGCACCCGTCACCGTCTCCGGCCCATACTCGCTGGCAAAACATGGAGGATTGGCCATGACAGACACACCGCAAATCCGTCCCCTCGGTGAGACGCTCGGAGCCGAAGCCGTCGGCATCGACATCTCCAAAGCGCTCGACGCGGCGACCTCAGAATGGGTCGTGCGCGCCTTCGCGGAAAATCCGGTGCTGGTGTTCCGCGACCAGGACCTCGGCGCGCCCGAGCTTGCCGCGTTCGGCCGCCGTTTCGGCACACCGCGTATGCACTCGCTCATCAAGTACCGCCATGCGGATTGCCCGGAGGTCTCCTGGCTCACCAACGTCGAAGAGGACGGCAAGGTCGACTGGTACGGCGTCAAGCGCGCCACCGACTGGCACACCAACTCCACGTACGAGGACCACCTGCCGCTGCTCGCCATCCTGCACGCGAAGGAAGTGCCGTCGGAAAAGGGCGGCACGATGTTCGCCGATATGCGCGCCGCGTATGACACCTTGCCTGAGGCACGCAAGCAGCAGCTCGAAGGTCTGACCGCCCAACACGGCCGCAGCATCGGTCCCGCCGGCGAGAAGCTGTACGGCGACGAAAAAGGCGTGACCGACAAGACATATCGCGACGTGCGCTGGCCGGCGGTCACACGCCATCCGGTGACGGATCGGCCGATCCTGTTCGTCAACCCGATGCACACGTATGGCTTCGTCGGCATGGCGCAGGAAGAGGCCTGGCCACTGATCGAAGAACTGGCCGAGCACGCGACCCAGGAGCAGTTCGTCTATTATCATCGCTGGCGGGTCGGCGATGTGCTGATGTGGGACGAGCGCGCGACGATGCACCGCGGCGCCGGTGACTACCGCCCGGAGGAACGCCGCATCATGCTGCGCACGATCGTCTATCCGAACTGATCGTCTTCGCCGCGCTCGTCATGGCCGGGCTTGGCCCGGCCATCCACGTCTCACTTCCGCGGCCTTATGCTTGCGGCGTCACGTTCGCATTGACCCGAAAGAGATTCATCGGGTCATAGACGGCCTTGAGTTGACGCAACCGGGTGTAATTCTCGCCATAGGAGGCGCGGAACTTTTCCGGTCGGTCCTCCGGCGCGAAGTGGTTGATGTAGACGGAGCCCAGCAGATTTGGTTCGAGCCGATCCCACAGCGCCTTCACCCAGGCGATGTGGCCGCTGGATTCCGCCGCGTCCGTCCACTGCCCGATGATGTCGAAGTCCCATTGCGGCCGCCGCGCCGAAAACGCAGTCGCGGTTGCCGGCACGCGCGTCGCTGCACCATGCATGTAGAACAGCCCGAGCAGGCTGAGAGGTGAGCTGAACGTCGCGGCTCCCGCTATCAACCTGTCGATCAGTTCGTCCGAAATCTGCTCAGTGAACGCCGATCGCCAATAGCGATGCAGACCGTGCTTCGCGTTCGGCTCGTCGATCAGCGTCTGGCGAACGCCGTAAGGCATCGGGGCGACAAGATCGGCAATCGGGCTGCCGAGCTGCCGCGCCGGGGCAAGCACCTTCTCGCCCACCTCGATGGGTCCATTGTAGCCAAGCAGCAGCGCGACCACCGGCACGCCGTCATGCGTCAGCAAACCGGCGAACGCCTCCGCCTCGTCCGGCAGAGTGGTGCAGAAGTCGCGGTAGAACCGCAGCACCTCGCGGCCCCGATCCAGCGGATAGAGCACGATACCGCTCAACAACTCGGTCACCGGATGCAGGCGAAATTCGAGCGACGTGACCGCGCCGAAATTGCCGCCGCCACCGCGCAAGGCCCAGAACAGATCAGGGTTTTCGCCAAGGCTCACGGTACGGAACTGGCCATCGGCGGTGATCACGTCGGCCGAGATGAGATTGTCGATCGACAGCCCATGCTTGCCCATCAGCCAGCCCAGCCCACCGCCAAGCGTCAGCCCGGCGATGCCCGTATCGGAGACCGTCCCGCCGGTCGTGGCCAGTCCGAATGCCTGCGTCTCGTGATCGAACTCGCTCCAGAGCACACCTCCTTGCGCTCTCACCGTGCGGCTGCCCGCATCTACACGTATGCCCTTCATCAAAGACATGTCGATGACCATGCCGCCGTCATTCGTGCCATAGCCAGGCGCGCTATGCCCGCCGCCGCGCAAGGAGAGCAGCAGCTCGTGCGTGCGCGCGAAGTCGACGGCGCGCTGAACATCGGCGGCTCCGGTGCAGCGTACGATCAGTGCCGGACGTCGGTCGATGTTGCCGTTCCAGACCTGTCGCGCTGTCTCATAGTTTGTGCTGCCGCCCAGGATCAGTTCGCCGCGTATGCTGCTGCGAAATGCGTCGATGGCCGCGTCGCTGAGATTGCTGTCGGCCCCATTCAACGTCACGGCGGTGATCGTCATGGCGTTTCCTCCTGCCTGTCGCGACTTCTGCGGGTCGCTGGGACAAAAGCCTATCCTGTCAGCGCCCCGCTGTCTCGCCGGATCAGGTTGCTCCGCGCGCGGGCCACTCTGGCTTGTGATATCCCAGTGGCACCGATGGACGTGCCCAGTAGGGCTGCGTCTCGGACAACTGCACAGTCGGCCGCAGATGCCGCAACCGCCCTGACGGCGTCTCCGTGACTGTCGCCCAGCGCTCCAGTTCCTCCGGCGCAAACTCCGCCGGTGCATCGCGTGCGGCCGCTTCCGGCACCTCGCCCAGATCGACGATCCACTTGCCGATCTGCGCCAGCGAAATGCGCACCAGCCAACTGCCGCCCTCGCGCGCACGCCGCTCGAGCGCGACCATCGCACCGAACGCCATCAGGTAGCCGGTGCAATAGTCGATCGCGGACACCGGATAGAACTGTGGCCCAGGCGTCTTGCCCGGCACCACCTCGGCCTGCCGCGACGTGATGCCACTGACGGTCTGCACGACCGTGTCGAAGCCACGCCGCGATGCCCAAGGCCCCGCATGGCTGAACGCACAGAGCGACACATAGACCAGTCCCGGCCGCAACGCCGCCAGTTCCCCAGGCGACAGTCCACGCATGCCCAGAGTGCCCGGGCGGTAGCCTTGCGAGAACACGTCCGCCTCGCTCACCAGCCCGCGCAACACGTCCACATCCCGTTGCTCGCGCAGATCGAGTTGTGCCGATAGCTTGCCGTGCCCGGTGTCGAACTCCTGGTAACCGAGATTGGGCAAATGCGCGCCGGTGATCTTCAGCACGTCCGCGCCGTGCTCGGCCAGCGTGCGAGCACATGTCGGCCCGGCGAGCACACGCGTCAGGTCCAGCACGCGGACACCCGACATCGGCCGATTGCCGGCGGGCAGCGCCTCAGGCGGACTGTCGCCGATCCGCACGATCTCCAGCAAGGGCAGGCCGGCGATGGCGGCGCTCTGCGGATGCTGTGCCCACTCGGCCTTCGTTCGCACCATTCCGCCGGCACCCTTGGCGGCGATGATCGCTTCCTCGAGATCGGCGGCGTTCCAGTTCAACACCGCCTTCGCCACTGCGTCGCGGTCCTCGGCCACCCCGAGCACGCTCAGCGCGGCGGCGCGATGGTTGGGGAAGTTGCAGTGCAGGTAGCTCCAGCGGCCATCCTTGGTGGGATACACGCCCATGATGGAGTTGCGCCGGTGCGACACCTCGCCATCGCCCAGCTTCATGTAGTGGCCGCTGCGCAGCGACGCGGTGGCCTGCCGCACATCGACCGAAACGGACTGGCGGCGCCCGGTGCGCGTTTCCCACAGATCCGCGGCCGCAAGCCCCGTTGCGGCCAGTGTCGCCGCACCGGCCACTCCGATGCGGAACGGTGTCGGCAGAATGGGATCGGTGCCGCCGGTGAACGTCACGCTGTCAGCGCGTGCAGCGGATACGCCGGCAACCGGCAGGATAGAGCGCAGGGCCTCTTTCGGCATGGTCGTGGCCTCCCCAGTGAATGGCAGCGAGGGGAAGAATGGCGCGCGTAGCGGATGTGTTGCAATCTCGCCGTCCTCAACCACTGACGGATGGGTGGATCATGCGCGTGAGCACGATGATACGGTTCAGTCCCGGCACCGACCAACATGACCGATTGCTGGACCGGGTCGCTGACTATGCTCGTCGGATCGAGGCCAGCGGCTTCCCGGGAATTTGGGTGGGCGACTCACTCGGTCGCGGGCGACCGACACTCGATCCATTGGTAGAACTCGCGACACTGGCCGCTGTCACGCAGAAGGTCGAGCTCGGTATCGGGGTGTTGCAGTTGCCGCTGCGTCACCCGATCGAATTAGCGCACCGCGTGCAGTCCGTGCAGGCCTTGTCGGGGAACCGTCTTGTGCTCGGTGTCGGCAGCGGCTCGACGAAGGCTGACTTCGATCTGCTCGGCTACGATTACGACGCGCGGTTCCGCATGCTGCGTTCCTCGCTCGGCATCATGCGTCGCGCATGGCGCGGCGAGCCTGCCAACACCGGCGGGACGTTATCGACGTGGCCGGGTTGCGAAGGCGGTCCGCCCATCCTGATCGGCGCATGGCGCAGCCATCGCTGGATCACTCTGGCCGCCAAGGAATACCAGGGCTGGACCCCGTCGGGCCGCTACAGCAGTTGGGATGATCTTGAGGCTGGCATGCGCGTGTTTCGCGAGGCCGGCGGCACGAACGCCGTCCTCGCCAACATCACCGTGGATTTCGGCAATCGGCCTGGATCAGCCGAACTCGCGCAGGTCGCCGAGCCGGCGCTGATCGGCACACCGGACGAGGTGCGTCATAAGCTGAACCGCATGAAGCAGATCGGTTTCGATGAGATCCTTCTCGTCTCGCATCACGACGTGCTCGAGGACATCGAGCGGGCGCGGGACATGCTTTGACCGCGCCCGCCTCGGATCAGTGCGTGGTATTGGTATTCGGCGGGTTCGGGTTGCCGGGCTGCGGGTTGTTGGTGCTATTCGGCGGCGGCGGATTGTAGTTGCTGCCGTAGGTCTGGTTGGGCGGTTGCTCCTGGGCGTTGTTCTGGGCCGGGCCCAGGTTCATTGCGGCCAGCGTGGCCTGGTCCAGTTGCCCCGTCGCATTCATGTTGTGCTGCTGTTGATAGGTGCGCACCGCGGCCTGCGTGGACGGTCCCCAGACGCCATCCACGCGCCCATGATACAAGCCGCCCTGCTGCAGGTTCTGCTGTACGCTGCGGATCATGTCGGGTGTCAGTTCAGGCGCGGCCGTCGTCTGGGATGTCGGTGCAGCCGCGTAGTTCTGGCTGGCGGGAGCGGCACGGTTGGTCTGCCGGTTGTTGTCGCCGATGCCTAGCCACGAGCAGGCGGGCAGAACGGCAACGCTGGAAAGCGCCATCAGCGCGGCGAGATTGCGGACCTTCATCATGGCTGTCTCCTCGGTACGAGCATTCGCATCGCTGAACTGATGCGATTGCTGCCGGTTGCGCCGGGGAACCGAATCGTGATGTCCGCTATTGTGCGGCGAGGGTCGCGCGCTTCGATCGTTCCTTGGCTGGCACAAGGTCGAGCCAGGCAGCGCGACGTTTGGCGGCCTGCGCCGCGAGCGTGCCGGCGGCGAAGGCGGCGCGCGCACCATCGGCAAGGCGCCTCCGCAGTTGCGCGTCACGCACCAGACGGGCGAGTGCCACGAACCAGGCGTTCTCATCATCGGGCAGCAGCCAACCGCCGGGGCCGTCGGCCAACGAGCCACGATACGCCTCGCGGTCGGACGCAAGCACCGGCAAGCCGATCGCCGCATAGTCCAGCGTCTTGATCGCGGACTTGCAGCGGTTGAACGAAGTATCGGTGAGCGGAGCGATGCCGATGTCCCAGTGCTGCTGCGTGATCCAGTTGACAAAGCCGGGATACGAGCCACCCACTTGCACCGGCATCCCGATACGGTTGACCCAGGACGGCATATCGTAACGGCTGCTGATACCGACGAGATCGACCGCTACATATTCGGCAAAAACCGACTTCAGCCGCGCGAGCGCACCTTCGACGATGGCAAAATCGGCGTCATGGGTGGCGGTGCCCATAAAGAGAATGCGTACTGGCCCCTGGCGCGGTGGCGTTGATGGTGGCGCTGCCACCCAGAGCCGTTCATCGAGCCCGTTCTCCATCACACGCACGTCGTCACGCAGTTCCGCCAAGGTCGCGGCGAGCGCCGGTGTCGATACCCACACGGCGTCGGCGCTGCGCACCAACCGCGACACTGTCCGCGCTTGTGGCCGCAGCAGCTGTGCATCGGGATGACCCCGGGGAATGTGGCGCAGGTCATCATCCACGTCGTACAGCAGCGTGATGCCGCGCTCGTCGCAGTGCCTTATCAAACTCTCGGCGGCGTCAAGATCCTCCACCGCGTAGCGCTGCGTGACGATGACGTCGGCGCGGTACTTCAGCGCCTCGTCCGCATCGGCAAGCACGATTTCGAAGTCGCCGCCGATCGCGGGATGGTCGAGCGGCTGCAGTAGGCGTATATACGAACACGGTGTCAGCGCACCGCTGGGAAAGCGCTCCGGTATCACCACAACGCTGACGCGCTCGTCGCTGCGCAGATCCACCAGTTCACCTGCGGCGCGAACGACGGGTGCCTTCAGGTAGTGATCGCGGTAGTAATCCGCCACGGCCCGACGCGGCCTGCCCACCGGGGGCTTGCGCTGACTCGCGAGCATGCCGCGCACCTTGGCGAATACGGCAAGCCACTCCTCGGGCGATGCCTCGGGATCGACCAGCCAGGTCAGGGGGCGCCCCTCCAATCGCTCCGGAAACGCGCCGATTTGCGTGGCGACGATTGGCAGGCCGGCGTTGATCGCCGTCGTGAGTGTGTAGCTGTAGGTCTCCGGACATTGCCCGGGAAACCAGACGACATGGGGTTTCACCATGGCGAGCACGGCCGGCAGGTCAGCCTCCTCGTACTCGCCGGTCATTGCGATGCGCTTTGCGAGCGGTCTCGGCAGTTCTGTGTCCGCGTGACCGATCACGTGGATTGACAGTTCGGCCGGATTGGCTGCCGAAGCGAGGGTCATCACGGTGGCCGCGCCCTTATGGTTGCTGAACACACCGATCACCGCGACGCGCAGGGGACGGCCTTTGCCCGGCATCGATGGTGACAGCGGCCACGGACCCATGGTGACCGGTTCGTGCGGCACAACGACGGCGTGACGGGCGACACCGTGACGTGCGAGGCGTGCACGGACGTCCTCGCTCGGACAGATGACCCGCTCCGCCTCGAGGAATTGCCAGGCGTTGCTGCGCCGCCAGGACACGATGTCGCCCGAACCGTGGCTTGGACGATCGGCGATGCATGCATTGCAGCTCGCTATGTCAGGCTCGTGGCAGTAGGCGCCATGCGGCCAGGGCAGCAGGTTCACCTGCGGGCAGATTGCGAAGTAGTCGTGCACTGTCACGTCGAACGGCACGCCGAGCCGGTGAACCAGAGCGCGGACATCGACGTCCATGCTCATCAGATGATGGATGTGCACCCGCGTCACGCCCGCCGATTTCAGCACCATGGCGAGGTCGTTCATGCGATCGGCGGGCAGGGCAAGCTCGGGATGGCCCGGCAGTTTCGGCACCGACAGCGCCGCGCCCCGCGCGGTTGATTCGAGCAGCAGGCAATTGGCCTGGCCCGTGGTGCGTTCAACCAGGTCCCTGATATGCAGGCGCACACCGCCGCCCATATCGTGGGTCACCATCAGAATGGTCGGCAGATTGGACCGGCGGAACAGCTCCATGGTGATAGCGAGGCGATGAGGTCCGGCCGCATCGACTTTGACATGCTGCGCGATCAGCCGCGCATAGCTGGGATAGCGCTCGCAAAGCACCTTCATGGCCCGCCGCGCCGTGGCGGACGCATTGGCGCCGAAGCTGACGGAACCTTCGTGGTAGACGAAGGTGTCGCAGGCGAGGAGATGCTGCCAGCCACGCGCGCTCGCGCGCAGGCAGAAGTCGTTCTCCTCGCCGTATCCCCGCCCGAACGTCTCGGCATCGAACAGGCCGATTTCAGCCAGCGCCGCACGGCGGATGTACATACAGAAGCCGACCGTGGTGGGGAGCGCGACGCTGCGCCCGGCGTTCGCCGTTTGGCAGGCAGCGTCCAGTTCGGCCACACCGAGACCGAACGCAGGTGGCCCGCCTGTGATGGATGGATAGCCGCAGATCGTCGCGTTGTTGGAAAACGGCGAAACTGACGCCACCCGCGGCGTCGCATAGGCGTGACCGGCCAGCCGTCGCAGCCAGCCATGCGGTACCTCGGTGTCGCTGTTGAGCAGCACCACGTCGTGGGTACCGGCCGCCTCGATGCCGCTATTCACCGATGCGACGAAACCGCGGTTGCGATGATTGCGCAGCAGTTCGATGTGTCTCTTCTTTGCCAGACCATCGAGCCATGCTGACAGTTTCGGTTCCGGCGAGTGGTCGTCCACCACGATCACCCGTCCGGTCGGACGAGCGGGATCAGCCAGGACCGAGTTGATGCAGCGCCTCGTCTGCGACAGTCCGCGATAGACCGGTATGACAATATCCACGGCCACATCGGCCGGGGCGGACAGTGACCTGGCGCGGCTCGGCAAATAGTCCCTGATCGCAATTGGCTTCTCGGTCAGCCACCCGCTTACCACGCCGAACCGAAGGTGATAGAGCAGCGGATTGGCTGTGGCCTCGGGATGCTGTTCCACGAAATACGCCGCATCGAAGCGCGGATGCGGATTGCGCAACTCGGCAGCGCCCATCTGCAGATAGTGCAGCAGCGGATGCTGCCCGGAACCGGCGACGTCCGGATAGTGCGCAAGATACCAGGCACTGTCGAAGAAGCGGTTGGGATCGCGGCCTTCGGCGGCGCCATAGTGGACGAAATGGTGCAGTGCGTCGGTAGTTGAGGCGGCGACGTCCGGGTAGCGTGACAGATACCAGGCCGGATCGAAGAGTCCGGACAGAGCATCGCCCAGATCGGCGAAGGACGTCGCTTCCGGTTTGTCACTTGCGGACGGCATACCGGTCGCGCTTCCCGCAGAAACCCAGCCGTGTCAAGGCAAAACACCCAGGTTCTGCCGATGCCACTCCAGCGGATCGCGTGCCATGACGTCGAAAAGTAAGGACCTTAACGCAGATTTAAGAAGATCACGCAGAACACGCAGACAGCGACAGGCTCAACGATCTGTCGTGGCATATTTGCGCTGTCGGTTTGATGATTGCTATCGCATTGCGTTCGCCATCTCCTGGCGGAACTGCGTAAGCTCTGCGTCGTCGCGCCAGGGCATGCGGTAGGCTTCGTCGAACAATAGCTCGTGGCACATCAGCAAGTTGCGGTCGCGGTCGGGCGTGTTGGAGAAACTGCCCGGATTGGTCACCGCGATGCTGCTCTTCAGGAGCTTATAGAGCGGTCTGACCTCGCCATCTATCTCCTCGTAGCTGCCGCCGTAGCCGACCCGCAGCAGGCGGCGCGTATGTTCAACGTGCTCCTGGCCATAGCCGCGGAAACGTGAGTCGAAATAGCCGCCGTACAGCAGCGCAGTGTGCGAGAAGCTGCTGCACTGAGCGCTGACATTGATGCTGAGGATCGGATCGTCCACGGTGCCGGTGCCAGCGAGGAAGCTGTCGCTCAACCACGCACCCGCCAGGTTGGCGTGCCCCCAGCGCTGGCTCGCCAGTACCCATTCATGCTCCCAGCCGTCCTGGGTGGGGTACGAGTCGTCCTCCAGCAGGATGACCACGTCGCATTGGATGATGGCATCCAGCAGGAACAGCGCGCGGTTCTTGTTCCAGGCGATGCCCATATTGCGCCCGGTCACCAGGGTTACGTTCTGCGATCGAACCAGATCCGCGGTGCCATCGGTGGAACCGTCGTCCGCCACCGCCAGTGTGTAGGGTGAGGCGGTGTGTGCACGCAGGCGAGCGAGTGTCTCCGCCAGCACGTCCTTGCGATCGCAGGTGATGATCCCAATCCCGATGTGGATCGCCATGGCGTCCTTCGGTTTTTATACCAAGCCCTGGCGAGTGCAACTCATTCCGTAATGGCCGGCCAAGCCCCACCATGGTCACTGGGAATTGGTATTAGCAGCCGTCCCGGCGCAGGAGAAGCACGGTGTGTCAGCCGCCGCCGACCAGCGCGAGCAGCAACGCGCCGCCGGCCATCACTGCGAGCGGATGCAGCCGTGTGAGTGCCAGCAGCAGCGTCGTTGCCGCAGTGACCGCATAGGTCGCCCAGTCATGCTCGGTGCTGCGAGCAATCGCGATGCCGCTGGCGATGGTGACGCCGATCGATACCGGCGCCATTGCCTGCTCCAGAGTCTCGCGCCAGGCGGCTGCGCCGGCGCGATGCCAGATCCTCCCCAGGGCGAAGGCGAGCAGCGAGGAGGGTCCGAACATCGCCAGCAGTGCCACCAGTGCGCCGGCGATGCCGGCGGTCTTCTGGCCGATCAGCACGACGATCATCGAGCCGGGCGGGATCGCGCGGGACAGCGCGAACATGTCGAGGAACTCGCGCGAGGTGATCCAGTGATGGACGTCCACCACCTGGCGCTGCATGTCGGGCAGCACCGCCGCGCCGCCGCCGAACGCGAGCAGCGACAGCACGCCGAACACCGCGGCGATCTGCAGCAGCGTCGCCATCAGCGCGCGCGCTCCGCCAGGGTGACCAGCAGGCTGGCTGGCAGCATGACCAGTAGGACCTCTAGCAGCGGGATGCGCAGGATGCCGATGCCGATGATGATGGCCGCGGCGACCAGCGCCGGTCCGATGCGGCGGATGTTGTGATGCGCGAGCCGGATGCCGGTGGCCAGATTGAACCCGATCGCCGCGGCTCCGGCGCCAATCAGGGCGGCGTTGATCAGCCGGCTGCCAGGGACATTGCGGGCCGCAAAGTACAGCGCGCCGAGCGCGAGCAGGATTGCCAGAGGCGCCAGCAGCAGTCCGGCGACCGCCGCGAACGCGCCCGGAACGCCGCGAAGCTGTGTGCCGATGATCACCGAGAGGTTAACGTTGGTTGCCCCAGGCACCATCTGGCTGATGCCGTAGAAGACGAGGAACTGTTGGTCGTCGATCCAGCGGCGCCGTTCGACCAGTTCGCGGCGGATCCAACCCAAGAGGCCGCCGCCGAAGCTGGTCGAGCCGATGGTCAGGAAGCTGAGGAACAGGGCTCCGAGGCCAGGTGGTTCTGGGGTGCTGCGAGTCGCCATCCGACCATTCAACCGCGTCCGGAGTGGTCACGATACAGGCCATCCCCGGAAGCAGGTATCCTTGAGAAGCCCGATGAATGTGTTGACCGGTGGACGCAGCATGGCGACCTGCTGTCGGTAGCAGCGATACCGCTCGCAGAACATCTGGATGAGATCGTGTTCTTCGAGCTGAATTGCGATATGGCCAGTGGTCGCCAGCCCGAGCAGCAGATGACCGGTGGTCATCGAGGAGGCAGCCCAGAAAGCAAGCGGGAACCTCAGATAGATTGAATGTCGGGCACGCCGGTACAGCAGAGGTATATGGAATCTGGGCGGTAGATCTCTGCCCAACGGGTTTGTTCAGACCAGTAGGCCGAAGCCCGAGGCAAGCAGCAGAAGATTTACGGTCAACGTGAAAGTCCGGTCGGACAGACACCTGAAGATCACAAGGCCGAACCAGGTGCCGAGCAGGGCCGCTGGAACAAACTCGAGTGGAACGAGGCTTGGACCGACGCTTCGCGTTGCCGAGGGGCGCATGATCTGGATCAGCAAAAGCGCCAGGACCTGCATGGTCAGGATGAAGGGTTGGTAAATTCCGCGCTGGCGCCGCTTGTCCCAGCCTCGCATGCCGCACCAGATCGTCACCGCGGCGCCGGGAAAGCCAGCCAGTCCACCGGTTATTCCGCCGAGAAACCCGACGCATGAGTTAACCAGATTGCCGCCGGACCTGATCGTGACGGGTCGTTTGAGCAACGCGTAGGCCGCATATGCAGTCAGAAGCGCGCCAACCGCTTCTTTAAATCCGGCGTGCCCGAGGTTCAGCAGTAGCCAGACGCCGAACGGCAGCCCAATCGTGCCACCGGCCAGAAACGACAGAAGTTCGCGCCATTCGACATCGCGCCACAACGCTGCAACGCTGAGCGACTGGATGGCGATGCTGCACACCATCATGGTTTCCACGACCTGCAGTGGATCGCTCATCATATGCAGCAGCATCACGCCGCAGATCGCCGAGAAGGCGAATCCGGCGATGCTCGAAAGCGTGGAAGCCAGCAGCACGGCACACAGTGCCGGTACGGTTGACGGCAGGCTGTCCCGCGGCAGCAGCGTGGCATAGGCAACCAGGATCGCGGCACTGACGAGCGCCATTGCGATTGCTGCAATCAGGTCACTATTTGACAAGCGATGCACGGCGAACGGAAATCCGACGCCGTTTGGCGAATTCGCGGATGGAGCGTCGAGGCACAGGCCTCGATCGGGCTTGAGATTCCGGACCATTCACTTTCCCCGCGTTTTTTCCAGAGAACCCCGAAGCCCGACCGGCCGCTGTGATCTGTATCACAGGCAAATGGATTTGGAGAAGGAAGGTGAGGCGCTCAACCTGGAGGTGTATCGTCTCAGTAACCGGTAGCAATCGATAAGAATATTGGCTGACGGCGGCGCAATTACGCAGGAGTTGTCAGGATGACAAAGGTTCAATGCTCATAATGCAAGCGATCGGAATCCATGCATTGATCGGATCGACCCCCACACCATGTTCGGGCTCCTCATCTCCACAACAGCACTTACCCGGTACTGCATCGCTTGACACGCTACGGATTTTCGCCGTGGCTGCGCGGCGTCTCAGCTTCACTGAGGCCGCGAGCCAACTGAGCCTTACGCAGAGCGCAGTCAGTCACCGCATCCGTGGATTGGAGGAAGAGCTTGGGCTTGCACTGTTCAAGCGCCTTACGCGGCGACTCGAATTGACGCCACATGGCCGAATTTTGGCACGGAAGGTCAGCAACCGATCAGCGAGATTGACCGCAGCATCATCCAACTCAACCGTTCCGACGATGTCGCGCCGCTGAAGGCCACGATGCTGCCTCCCGTGGCCTCGCATTGGCTGATCCCGCATCAGCCGCGCAGACGTCCACCATCTGCAACGGCGGGTAGCTGGTCATCTTTGCCCTTGGTCACCGTCACCCCTCGGGCGACCACAGGGTGAAGGCGTTCACCGGCCTGGCGGACCAGGACCCGCAGGATCGGCAATGGCAATAGCCCTTGGCATTGGGTTGTCCGGTCAGCTCGTCTCGACGGCACGTAGAGGCATGCGCCCTTGTACGCACTGCTCATGATCGTCTTCGTCATTCTGTCCGTCGGCTCGGCCGAACCAGAACTGTGCGGAGTCTGCACAAGGGACGGCAAGCAGGCGCTGACAAATGATAGCTTATCATTCCGAAGGTGAGAGGAAGTCATGCGTCTCGGCCCCGGCGCCTGTTCGGCGGCGACGCCGTTAGCGATGACGGTAATTCTACACAGAATTAATTCATTGCTAATATGTCCAGCAAGTGGGCGGAACAGGCTCTCGCAGGACGACGCGTTTCCTTGGAATTGGATGATTGATGGCCGTAATTAGACGATCGAAAGATAACTGGACACGTAGTGCCATTCATGTGGCAATGGGCTACCGCCAGCAGGTACGGCAGTCAGGACAGCGAGGCGGAAGGTTCATGCACTCCCCTGACATCAGATGGAGGGGTGATGGCCCTGTACCGGTTCTACTGGTTCGGCTCAGATGGCCACATCAAGGCCGCGGAGAACCGTGATTGCGGCTCTGACGAGGAGGCCCAGGCGGAGGCGCTGGAAATGGTCGGGGATTACTCCACGATGGAGGTCTGGCTTGGGGCGCGCTGCGTCGCACGGCTGACGGGACAAGAAACCGGCAATGGTGAATTCTCCGGCCCCCATTGATCCGGTAAACTACCGTCGCACCGCGATGCGTTGTGCGGCACGCAGATGGCGCATTTCGAGGAATTGCCAGAGCAGCAGGATAGGGATCCCGACCGCCAGGTCGCGCGCCCGCCGTACCAGCGAGACACCGAGCGACAGTTCCGGGGGCACACCGAAGATTGCCCCCAGGCCAGCATACCCTGCCTCTTGCACCCCAGCGTTCACCGGGACCAGGAACGCTATGGCTGCCAACGCGCTGAGCAGCGCTTCGATCGCCAGCGCATCGTCGAAGTCGATTGGCACGCCGAGGGCGCGGTAGGTAATCCAACCGGCGACGCCGGTACCCAGCCAGCCGAGCAGATGGACCAAGAAGCCGATCGCCAGCCGCACCGTATGGCCGTAGATCAGCGTCAGTTCCGCCTGAAGCACGTCGACTCGATCCTGCGCGTTCTCGAACCACCGTCCGGCGATGCGCCGACCAAGTTTGGCGAACAGCGGCGCCGCGCCCTGCTGCAGCCAGATCAGCGCCACGCCTGCCATCACCGCAAGCCCGAGCCCGACCTCCACGGGCACGGCCAGGGACGATTCCGGGGCGCGTGCCAGCAAGACACCGAGACCAATGGCGGTGAAGGCAAGCTGGGCGAGGAATTCGGCGGTGACGTCGACCACGGTGGAGGCGGTCGCCAGCGACCATGACACACCTTGAAGCGTCGCGGCCCGCGCGCCGAACACGAAGCCGCCCACCTGCGAGAACGGCAGGCAATTGGCCGAGGCATCGCGCACCATGCGGCCCCAGACGAAGACCCAGGGCCGGCGGGCCTCGCGAGCGGGCACTATTGCGTCCCACGCCAGGCCCAGCACGGCGAACAGCACGAGCTGCCACCCGACGATCACCGCAAAATCCCCCCAGCCGACGCGGCGTACGCCGCTGACGACGCGGTCGATCCCGAACCAGCCGATCAGCGCGGTGCCGAGCAACAGACCAGCCAGGGCGAGCGCGATCGAGAGCTTTTTCAAGGCGTTGGGCTTTCCGGCTGGCAGAGGAGAGCGAGTGGGCGGCTCTACACCAATTCAGCCGCCGTGGGCTATATAGGCGCTTTGCGTTGAAGGGATCGGCAAGTGCCAGCGGACGGCGTGACATTGCTGACCGGCGCGACCGGCTTCGTTGGGTCCGCGGTGGCCCGGGTGCTGGCGGCGCGAGGGCATCGCCTGCGCCTGCTGGTGCGACCCACCAGCGACCGCCGAAACCTCGCCGATGTGGATGCCGAGCTGGCGCTTGGGGACCTCACCGACCCCGCCTCATTGACGCGCGCCGCCGTCGGCTGCCGCTATGTGTTCAACGTCGCGGCCGACTATCGGTTCTGGGTTCCCGATCCTGACGCTATGCTGCGGGCCAACGTCGAAGGCACACTGGCGGTGATGCGCGCGGCGCAGGCGGCAGGCGTGGAGCGCATCGTGCACTGTAGTTCGGTCGCCGCGCTGGGGTGGACGCAGGACGGTACGTCGGCCGACGAGACCACGCCGACCAACGAGGCGGACTTCATCGGTACCTACAAGCGCTCGAAGTTTCTGGCGGAACGGGCGGTGATGGACCTGGTGCGACAGGAGGGGCTGCCCGCAGTGGTGGTCAATCCTTCGGCCCCGGTCGGTCCGCGCGACATCAAACCGACGCCGACGGGCAAGATGATCCGGGATGCCGCCGCTGGCCGGGTGCCGGCGTACATCGATACCGGCCTCAACATGGTGCACGTGGATGACGTGGCCGAGGGCCACGCGCTGGCACTTGAACGCGGGCGGATCGGCGAACGCTACGTGCTGGGCGGCGAGAACCTGCTTCTGAAGGACATCCTGGCGCTGGTCGCCGAGGTGGTCGGACGCCGGCCGCCGCGGATCGAGGTCCCCGAGGCGCTGGTCTGGCCGGCCGCCTGGTTCATGGAGGGGCTGGCGCGGCTTACCGGCATTCCGCCGATGATGACACGCGACCACATCAAGATGGCGCGTCATAAGATGTTCTACTCCTCGGCCAAGGCGATGCACGAACTGGGCTATTCGCCGCGTCCTTTGCGCGCGGCGATCGAGGACGCGGTGGCCTGGTTCCGTGCCAACGGCATGCTCCGGTCATGACAACGCTGGCGGTGCTGTCGCTGCTGATCTGGCTCTATTTGCTGCTGGCGCATGGCCGGTTCTGGCACTCAGGCCCCGAACTGGCACCGGAGCGTCCAGTCGCCGCGCCGCCCGTCACCGTGGTGGTGCCGGCACGCGACGAGGCATCGCTGATCGGACAATCGCTGCGCTCACTGCTGGCGCAGGACTACCCAGGGCCACTGCGCGTCATTGTGGTCGATGACGCCAGCAGCGACGGCACGGGCACGATTGCGCGTTCGCTTGAGCGGCTCATTGTTGTCAGTGGAGCGGCTCGGCCGCCCGGCTGGAGCGGCAAGCTGTGGGCGGTGGCGCAGGGACTGGCGGAAGCCGACGCTTCGGACCTCGTGCTGCTGACCGACGCCGACATCGTGCACGACCCAAGTCACGTCGCGACCTTGGTTGCGCAGATGGAACGCGGCGATTTCGATTTGGTATCGGAAATGGTGACGTTGGCGTGCGACACACCGGCCGAGCATGCGCTGGTGCCGGCATTCGTGTTCTTCTTTCAGTTGCTGTACCCGTTTGCCTGGGTGAACGATCCGTTGCGCGCCACCGCGGCGGCGGCCGGCGGCACGCTTCTGATACGGCCTCGGGCATTGCGGCGTATTGGCGGGATTGCGGCGGTGCGGGGTGCTCTGATCGACGACGTGGCGCTGGCGGCGGCCGTCAAGCGAGGCGGCCGCATCTTACTCGGCCATTCCGGACTGGCGCGCTCGATACGGAGCTATCCTGCCGCAGCGGACATCTGGCGCATGGTGTCGCGGAGCGCTTACGTGCAGCTGCGTTTCTCGCCTCTGCTGCTGATCGGAACGGTGGTGGCAATGACGTTGACGTTTCTGGTGCCGCCACTTGTGGCGCTGTTCGGCCACGGAATGGCGCGCTGGTTCGGTTGGTTGACCTGGGGCGCGATGGCGGCTGCGTACCAGCCCACGCTGCACCGGTATCATCGCTCGGTTCTGTGGGCGCCATGCCTGCCGGCGATCGCCGCGTTCTACCTTGCGGCGACGATTGGCTCTGCCGTCAATCACCATATTGGTCGCGGCGTGGCGTGGAAGGGACGTGCCTATCAGGGTGCGGGGGGATGAGTGGCGCTGCGACAGTCGAGGCGTGGTCGGGCAAAGACCGCGGTGATGAGAACTTTCCGGTCGGCTCGCTGCTGATCCGCCGCGATCTGCGTACACATGTGCATGCGTTCTATGGCTTCGCACGCAATGCCGACGACATTGCGGATTCCGGCTCGCTGACGGCAGACGAGAAGATCGCGCGGCTCGACGTGATAGAGGATGTGCTGCTTGGTCGACGTGACAGCGGTTCGCCGAGCGCGATTCGCCTGCGTGGCAGCCTGGCCGAGACGGGTGTCACGCCGCGGCATTCGCTGGATCTGCTGATAGCGTTCCGTCGCGACGCGACCAAGCTGCGATATGCGGACTGGGGCGAGCTCTACGACTACTGCCGCTACTCGGCGATGCCGGTCGGGCGACACGTGCTCGATCTGCACGGCGAGGATCGTGCGACGTATGTGCCTTCGGATGCACTGTGCACGGCGCTGCAGGTGCTGAACCATATGCAGGACTGCGGGCAGGACCTGGCGGTACTGGATCGCTGCTACCTGCCGGGCGTGTCGGTTGGTGAATTGCGCGCCCCGGCGGCATCACATGAATTGCGACGTGTGTTTGATGAACTGCTGGATCGCGTCGAAGCGCTGAACCGTTCGGCGGTCGATTTGCCGCGGTTGACGCGCAGCAGGCGGCTCCGGCTTGAGACTGCGGTGATTGTTGGTCTGGCGCATCGCTTGGCGAAGCGGTTGCGACGCGGTGATCCGATCGCGCGGCGTGTGCGGCTGACTAAGGGAGACGCAGTGGCGAGCGCGTTTGCGGCGTTAAGGTGGGCATGAGGACCGCCCCCTCCCCCCAACCCCCTCCCGCAAGGGGAGGGGGAGTAGCTTCCGTTCTCGCCTTCCCCTGGCGGGAGGGAGTTGGAGGGAGGGAGGCTTGGTGACGCCCCTGAACGCTGCCCAGGCGGATCTCGATGCGGTCGAGGCAATCGTGCGCGCAGCCGGCACTTCATTCTATCGCGGCATGCGGGTGCTGCCGCCGGACCGCCGTCACGCCATGTATGCGATCTACGCTTTCTGCCGCCTGGTTGACGATGTGGCGGATGACGAGGGCGGCTTTGCCGCCAAACTGCCGGAGCTGGCGGCTTGGCGGGAGCGCGTAGCGGGCCTCTACGACGGGCGCTCGGACGGTCCGGTCACCCGCGTGCTGGTGGCTGCGGTGCGTCGTTTCGCGCTGCGCCAGGAGGACTTTCTCGCCGTCATCGACGGCATGCAGATGGACGCTGAGACAACCATTGTCGCGCCTGATCTGGCCACGCTCGACCTCTACTGCGACCGTGTCGCCGCGGCTGTTGGGCGCCTCTCGGTGCGCGCCTTCGGCGATTCGTCGCCGGCCGCCGATCAGGTGGCCCACTCGCTCGGCCGCGCCCTCCAACTCACCAACATCCTGCGCGACCTCCAGGAGGATGCCGAGCGCGGCCGGCTCTACCTGCCGCGAGAGTGGCTCGACGCGGCCGGCGTGCCGCGCGATCCGTCAGCGGCGCTGCGCGCGCCTGGCCTGCGGCAGGTCTGCGCGCGGGTGGCAGCATTGGCGCACGAGCATTTCCGCGCGGCCACCGAGGCGATGCGGCGCTGCGATCCCAACGCGATGAAGCCAGCCCGGCTGATGGGCGCCACCTATGCCGCGATCCTCTCGCGCCTGGAGCGCCGCGGCTGGTCGCCGCCGCATGAACGCGTAAGCCTGCCGGCGTGGCAGAAGCTCTGGCTCGCACTGCGCTACGGTTTGGCGCAGCGCTGAATGCGCGTCCATGTCATCGGCGCCGGGCTCGCGGGCCTGTCGGCTGCGATCGCGCTGCGTGAGCGGGGGCACGCCGTCACCGTCATCGAGGCGGGGCCGGCCGGTGGCGGCCGGTGCCGATCATACTTCGATCGCGAACTTGGGTTGCGGATCGACAACGGCAATCACCTGCTGCTCTCGGGCAACCGATCGGCCTTCGCCTTCCTGGAGACGATTGGCGCGCGTTCGACGCTGGCGATGCCGGCAGAGCCGGTCTTTCCGTTCGTTGATCTCAGCAACGGACTGCGCTGGGTCCTGCGGCCCAATCGCGGCCGAATCCCCTGGTGGGTATTGTCGGGGAAGCGTCGCGTGCCCGGCACTCGTGCGACCGACCACTTGGCTCTGCTGCGGCTGCGCCGCATCAGGAACGACGCCACGGTCGCCACCTCGCTGCGCAATGACACGCTCTATCGGCGACTTGTTGAGCCGCTTGCCGTGGCGGCGCTGAACACGCCGCCGGATGTTGCGCTGGCGCGGCTGCTGGGCGCCGTGATGCGCGAGACGCTGTTCCGGGGCGGCGGCGCCTGTATTTCGGCCGTGCCACGCGAGGGACTGTCGGAGAGTCTGATCGATCCCGCGGTCGCTTGGCTGCGTGCGCGTGGCTGTGAGGTGGTGACCGGCCGGCGCGTCACGGAGCTACGGATCGAGGCTGGCCGGGTGAGGGAGTTGGCCACAACCGAGGCAGCGACGCCGGTCGAGGCGGTGGTGCTTGCCGTCCCGCCGTGGGTGGCTGCCGATCTGTTGCCTGGCCAGAAGTGTCCGACCGAGTTCCAGGCTATTCTGAATGTTCACTTCAGGATCGAGGCTGATCCTGGGCCGGCCGGCTTCGTCGGGCTGGTCGGCGGGATCGCGGAGTGGGTGTTCGTGAAGCGTGGTCATGTGTCGGTCACCGTCAGCGCGGCCAACCGGATGATCGAGCAGGAGGCCGAGGCGATCGCGCGGGCTGTCTGGCCGGACGTGCAGGCGGCGCTTGACCTGGAGGGTGAGATGCCGCCGTGGCGGGTGGTGAAGGAGCGCCGCGCCACCGTCGCCGCCACGGCGGAACAGGAGCGGCTGCGGCCGGGCGCGCGAACAAGCATTGCCAATCTGGTGCTTGCCGGCGACTGGACCGCAACCGGGTTGCCCGGCACGATCGAAGGTGCCATCAGGTCCGGCCGAACCGCGGCCGAGGTGCTGCTCGCTGCCTGAGGACGCGCGATGCCGGGTGAAACATTGTTGCCGAATGAGATCGCGCCGGGTTTGGCACTGCATCGGGCGGTCGCGCGGGCGAGCGAGGCTCTGGCGCGGCAACAGCACCCCGACGGGCACTGGCTGTTCGAGCTGGAGGCGGACGCGACGATCCCGGCGGAGTATGTGCTGCTGGAGCACTTCCTCGACCGCATCGATCCAGCGCTGGAAGCGAAGATCGCGGTTTACCTGCGGTCAATCCAGGGCGCGCACGGCGGCTGGCCACTGTTCCATGATGGGGCGTTCAATCTGTCGGCCAGCGTAAAGGCGTATTTCGCGCTGAAGGCAATCGGCGATGCAACCGACGCGCCGCACATGGCGCGAGCACGCGAGGCCATCCTGGCAGAGGGCGGGGCGGAGCGGACCAATGTGTTCACCCGCGCGCAACTGGCGCTGTTCGGCCAGGTGCCGTGGCGCGCGGTGCCGGTGATGCCATTGGAGATTATGCATCTGCCGCTGTGGTTCCCGTTCCATTTGTCAAAGGTGTCGTATTGGTCGCGCACGGTGATCGTGCCGCTGCTGGTGCTGATGGCGCTGCGGCCGGTGGCACGCAATCCGCGCAACGTCGGGATCCAGGAGCTGTTCTGCGCACCGCCCGCACTGGTGCGCGACTGGATCCGCGGGCCATATCGTTCCGCGTGGTGGGGGCCGTTCTTCAAGGCCGTGGATTCGGTGTTGCGGGTGGTGCAGCCGGTGTTTCCGCTGCGTAGCCGGCAGAGTGCCATCGACAAGGCGGTGTGCTTCGTCACCGAGCGGCTGAATGGCGACGATGGTCTGGGCGGCATTTACCCGGCGATCGCCAACAGCGTGATGATGTTCGACACTCTGGGTTACCCCGCGGAGCATCCGGCCGCCGCGATAGCCTGGGAGGCGGTGCGCAAGCTGCTGGTGGTGGAGCAGGATCGCGCCTATTGCCAACCATGCCTGTCCCCGATCTGGGACACCGGGCTTGCGGGACATGCGATGGCGGAAGTTGGTGCCGACACGGCCATGAGCTGTGGGTGGTTGAGTGAGCGGCAGATATTGGATGTGGTCGGTGACTGGTCAGTGCGTCGGCCAGGATTGCGCCCCGGTGGCTGGGCGTTTCAGTACGCCAATCCGCACTACCCCGATGTCGATGACACTGCCGTCATTGCCATGCTGCTGCATCGCAATGGCGACCTCGGGTTTGGCGGGGCGATCGAGCGTGCGCGCGAATGGATCATTGGCATGCAGTCGTCCGACGGTGGCTGGGGGGCGTTCGATCCGGAGAACACGCATCTCTATCTGAACAACATACCGTTCGCCGACCATGGCGCGTTGCTCGATCCGCCCACTGCCGATGTCACCGCGCGCTGCGTGTCGTTTCTGGCGCAGATCGGCATATCGTCGGAAGATCCCGTGTTGGCGCGTGGCCTTGCGTTCCTGCGTCGCGAGCAGGAGGCGGAAGGGAGCTGGTTCGGCCGCTGGGGCTCGAATTACATCTACGGCACGTGGTCTGTGCTGAGCGCGCTCAATGCGGCGGGTGTCGCGCCGGATGATCCGGCGGTGCGGCGTGCGGTGGCGTGGCTGCTCGAGGTACAGCGGGACGATGGGGGTTGGGGGGAAGACGAGGAAACCTATCGGGATGCGCCGCACGGTAGATACAAGGAGAGCACGCCGAGCCACACGGCGTGGGCGCTGCTTGGCCTGATGGCGGCATGCGAGGCCGATCATCCAGCGATGGCGCGGGGCGTCGCGTATCTGACTGCGACGCAGGCGGATGACGGCGGATGGCGCGAGCTGCCGTATAACGCCGTGGGTTTTCCGCGCGTGTTCTACCTGCGGTACCATGGGTATCGTTGGTACTTTCCGCTGCTGGCGCTGGCGCGCTACCGCAACCTGCGATGCGGCAACGCGCGCAAGGTGGCGTTTGGGTTTTGATGCGGTGCTCAGGCGCCACTGCCCCCTCCCCCGACTTGGGGTAGTCGTCGGGCTGGCGGCGGAGGCGCGGATCGCGCGACCGTTTGGATGGCGGGTGGCGATCGGCGGAGGGACCGCCTCGGGTGCGCTGACCGCGGCGCAGGGGCTGATCGATGCAGGCATCGACGCGCTGGTCAGTTTCGGTCTGGCCGGTGGGCTGGATCCGGCACTCCGTCCGGGTGCGCTGATTGTCCCGTGCGCTGTCATTGTCAATGAAGTGCGATTTCACACCGATCCGGGGTTGTCCCGCATGTTGGGTGGGGTGACGCCGCATACGGTAGTAGGTGCCGATGCTATTGCGGTGGGTGTCGAGGATAAGCATCGCCTTCATTGCCGCACGTCTGCCGCGGCGGTCGATCTGGAGAGTGGCTCGGTAGCACGTGTTGCGACAGCGCATGGCATGCCATTCGCCGTGCTGCGCGCAATCTGCGATCCGGCAGAACGCAGCTTGCCTGCGGTGGCGCTGGCCGCACTCGACGCGCGCGGCGTCATCGGCGTGTGGCGCGTCATCACCTCACTTACCGCGCGGCCTGGCCAACTGCCGGCGCTGCTGGCGCTGTCCGTCGATGCGGCTGCGGCGCGGCGCTCGCTCGTCGAGCGCGTCAGGCAGATAACGCCGACATGGGTGTAGACGCTCTTTCCATTGACGTGGCTTCGACAATCCGCTCGCGCGGAATGAAGGCACGCATTGTGGTGCCATAGCCGGGCGTGCTGTCGATGGTCAATGCACCGCCATGCAGGGCCGGCAGTTTGCGTCCGATCGAGCTGTCCGCCTGCTGAAACGGCTGGCCCAGCGATCGCAGCGCCGGCGCGCCGATGCCGATCCCGCTCACGACCGGCGCCATCGCCTCTACCCGACGGCGTGAATCTTCACGGCATTGGACAGCAGGTTGAGCACAATCTGCTTCAACGCGCGCCCATCCCCGCGCATGGCTATGCGCATTCCGTTCATTCTGTTGTCGATCCGCACACCGCCTTCGTTCGCCCGCGGCCGCAGCACGGCGACGCAGCCACGAACCACCATACCTCGACAGTTTCTTCCGCGAGCTCATAACGGCCTGCCTCGATCTTCGAGAGATCGAGGACGTCATTGATCATGTCGAGCAGGTGATGGCCGGCCGTGTTGATCTCTGTGGGATAGTCGACGTGCTGGTCACGAATCAGCTCTGAGGATCGATCAGGGCATTCAGCGCCGCCTCGACCTCAGCGGTCACGTCACGCCCAGTGCCGCGATAGCCTGTGAAATCACCGGTCGAATCGAACACAGGAATACCGTTGATGCTACGTGGTGGAGCAGGCCGCTTGGTCGGTCTCCTGGCCGCGAACATCCCGAAACGGTCAGCGTGCCACCAGATCTGATTGGAGGTACGCACAACGCGGTTCGGTCGGGATTTGGTTCTGCCAGCCATGGACTGTCCAGCGACAAGCTGGGCGAGATCGCCGCCATGATATTGCCGACGTCATGGGTGGGATCGGGAAAGCGTGCCGGCACAAGGCCATCCCGGCGTAGCAATGTCACGGTCTCGCCGGGGGAGTTCAATCGCCCGATAGAACTCGTTGACATACTGAAGGGCGATTGCCCCGACCCCTTCACCTGTCATTGCTCCAGACCCGCGCAGGTGCGGGCATTTCCCGCAGCGTGGGACTGATTTGGCTAATATCGGCTTAAGGCAGATGCCACGGCTGCGTGATCGCGGCGCGAGTCCAAATGCTCAGTGCTGCGGAGCGAGCGCCTGTGCGGGACGCAACTGTGCTTCGCTGACCACGCGTTCGTGACCGTCCTGTACGTTCTTCACTCGATACTGGAGATCGCGACCTTCATCCGGCAATGTGCGCTGAATAACGTAGGCTCCGCCTGGCACATGGCGTTCCAGCCGATTCGGCACCAAGTGTACTGTCTGACCCACCTTAAATCTGTGACGCGACACAATTACACCTCTCCGGCCGTCAGCAGGCGGACCGGACCCTTCTGACGAAGCACGCCCGATATGTGGGCCTTCGCGCCCGGGAATGCCAGAGGAAACCCGGGCGGGCGGCCACCATTGCGGCAGGAGTGGACTTATTGGGCGGACGCTCAACGCGAGGTTGTGGCAGGATTGATCGCCACTGGATATGCCTTTCGATAACTCTCAGTCATCACCTCATCGAACTGACGCCCCGGTGCATAGCCCAGCATTCCACTGGCGCCCGGCGTGACGCCGGGCAATTGGCGCGGGCACTCCTGCGGTTCACCCAATACTGTCCGCAGGGGCAACACGGCGCACCATACCGGCACCGCGTAGTCCTCTTCCTCGTCGCTGACGCCGGTGGCGCGGATCTTCGCTGCCGCATCCTCGATCTCCATCTCGAGGATAGTGATGGCGTTGATCTCCTGCGCTGTGGGTGGCCGCAGCGCGGCGGTGCGACCGGGATAGAAACGGTCGATGAAGGCGTCCATCGCTCGAAGCTTTGCCGCGGGATCGGTTACCGCCTGGGCCTGACCGTAAGCCATCACACAGCGATAGTTCACCGAATGGTGGAAGCCCGAGCGCGCCAGAACCACCGCGTCATGGTGGGTGACGGTCAGGCAGACCGGCAAGCCCTTCGCCTGTGCGCGCACCATTCGGCTGGCGGAGGAGCCGTGCCAATAGAGGCGGTCGCTTTCGCGCCAGAATGAGATTGGCGTGCAGAACGGCTGGCCACCGATAACATAGGCGATGTGGCACACCATCGCGGCGTCGAGGAGCGCATGGACGGTCTCGCGATCGTAGTGGCCGCGCTCATAACGGCGGCGGACACGATTGCGGCTGGTCACGGGATAGGCGTCGGCCATTCGGTTGCTCCGCGACTACAAACGGACCGATCGGAAAGGATGCCTTACCGGTTCGGAAGGGCCGGCTGACGCCAAGATGGTTGGTCCAATGTTCTTCCCGATTTTGTGTGGGGCTGCGGACACGGGTACGCCGAACGCCCACCCGCAGGATTTGGCTTCCGCAAGAGAAGTGTTATGCGGCTGGTTGACGTCGCGGCTCAGTAGATCAGGACGGTGTCCCAGAACGCGCACTTGTGGGCGGCAGCGAACTCCGCCGCGGCGATCGCTGATGAGCGCGGCACATTCTGCGACAGGTAGATCTGCGAGTCCTTGGTGTAACGCGGCCAGGGTTGATCGCCCTTCAGGTTCGGGTTGCCGGTGTACATGAAGTTTGTCCACGCGGTTACCAACTGACCCGAGAGCACGCGTTCCTGTGGACTGAGTTTGTGCAGAATCCCCAACGGACCGCCATGCCAATCCGGGAACAGGAACTGGATGTCGATCGTATGGGCTGCGCCGTGAGGAAAGTTGAGCGAAGGAAAGTACCACGGCGCGTTACGGTCGGCGAATTCATAAGCATAGAGCGGCACAAACTGCGACACGTTGTCATTGAGGTAGGGATGCCGGCAAACATTGGCGTCCGTGCCGACCGCGACCCAGGCCGCACCGGGACTCGGATAGGCACTGACAGGGTATTTGGAGAGAACCTTTTCCGGCGTCCCCTCGGGATAGTTGGGTGGCCCCGCGCCAGGTCCGGCCGGGCCGCCATAGGTCGTCTTGACGAGATTGACGTACCGCTCCTCGGTCATGGGCCCGAAGAACAGCTCATCGATGCTCGCAGCGAATGCGCCCTCGTTCGCAACTGCGCCGTTCATGACGGGCATGTGGTTGAATTTTCCCGTCCTCCACGCGGTATCGGCAGGGATCGGCAGAATTCTTCCATCAACCAGCAATCCATTCACGTAGGGACCATTTGCCGCGGCCGTGCCTTGCAGGGACAGGATTTTCGATACGCTCAGCGCCCGAAGGCACGCGGCAACCTGAGGGGCGGCATCGGTGCCGCAACCGGCAGCTTTGCCGAAGTCCGTGCCGCGCTGCTCCGCCAGTGACAGCGGCGCGACGGTGAGCAACGGCCCGCTCTCGAAGATTGCGCGATGGAACAGGCCCGCACTCGCCGGAGATATCACGGCAGCCGCGGTACTGGTCGAGCCGGCCGACTGGCCTCCGACGGTGACGTTGCCGGGATCGCCGCCGAACGCGGCGATATTTCGTTGCACCCAGCGAAGCGCCTCCTGCTGGTCCATCAGTCCGTAGTTGCCGAAATCATGTTCTTCGCCGTCGATCGCGGGATGGCCGAAATAGCCGAGGAGGCCGAGACGGTAGTTGATGGTTACGACGACCGTCGGGCCCGCCGGGCCGCCTTTGACGAGAGCGCTGGCGTCGTAGTCGTTGCTCTCACCGTCAAACAGTCCGCCGCCGTGGATCCAGAGCAGGACTGGAAGCTGCTTCGCCGGTTTGTTCCGTGGGGTGAAGACGTTCAGGTAGAGACAGTCCTCGGTGACGCTGACCGGACCTGCGAACACGCCGAGCTCGGTGATCTGCGGACAGGTGTTGCCGAACTTCGTTGCGTTCAGCGTCTGCGTCCAGCCTGCATGAGGCTTGGGCGGCTGCCAGCGGAGATCGCCGACAGGGGGAGCGGCGTAAGGGATGCCGAGGAATTCGCTCATCCCGTTTCTTGTGGAGCCCTGGACCGGGCCTTCGGCGGTGCGAACGGTCGGTCCGGCGGGTTGCGCAGCAATCGCGCGTGACTGGAGCCCCATCGGCGCGCACAGCAGACCGAGCAAGGCGGCGGCAGTTGGAAGGACGGTCTGGCCCAACCTTACCATCGTTTCTCTCCCTAGCGTTTCTTGGAGGGATGCTGCGCGCCTTTTTCGCGGCGTGGCAAGACTGGCAGTCAGGCGGGCGGTCGTTGCAGGACTTCCGCGGTTGCCGCATCTGCCGGATAGAACGCCTCGACCGCCAGTTCCGCCAGCGTGATGTCGACAGGAGTGCCGAACACCGTTGTCGTGCTGAAGAAGGAAAGAATACCGGTTGGCGTGATCAGCTTGAACGGTACGACGAAGGCTGTGGCATCGACTTCATGCGTCGCGTCGTCGGGGGCCGGATAGTCACGCAGTTCGCGCAGCAGACGGATCAGCACCGGATCGCCGCTCACCTGGATCTGATGCCCGAGACGGGCGAGCAGATGGGCGCGCCACTCGGCCAGGTTCGCCGTCCGCGGTGCCATCCCCGCAGGATGCAGCGCAAGACGCATCACGTTGACCGGCGGTTTCAGCAACGCCGCATCGACATCGCCAATCACGCGCTGCGTCGCGGCGTTCGATGCGATCAGCGTCCAGTGACGATCGACGGCGAGTGCGGGATACGGTTCGTGTCCGGCGAGCACCTGATCCATCGCCTGGCGCGCAATTCGCAGCGCGGGATCGTCGAGCGGACGTTCGGGGAACACCGACGCGTAGCCCGCGGCGTGCAGCAGGAGATTGCGATCGCGCAGCGGGACGTCGAGCTGTTCGGCGAGACGCAGCACCATGTCGCGGCTTGGCTGCGAGCGGCCGGTCTCGAGAAAGCTGAGATGGCGCGTGGAGATTTCCGCTTCCAGCGACAGCTCGAGCTGACTTAGGCGGCGGCGCTGGCGCCACTCGCGCAGCAGGTCGCCGATCGGTCTGACGGTGACTGACATGGCGCGACGATAACGCGTGCGTGCGACCGCATCCAATTACCTGCGATGTAATCGACCGGCGGCGCGGCATCGGCGATGTGTGCCGCCGCACCACATCGGGTGCGGCAAACCAAGGAGCCACACATGAATACGCTGACCGATCTGATCGATCGCTATATCGCGACGTGGAACGAGGCTGACGGCGGGCGTCGCCGTGATCTTATTGCACAGACCTGGGCGGAGGGGGCGAGCTACCTCGATCCCATGCTGCAAGGCGAAGGCAGGGAGGGCATCGACACGATGATTGTCGGTGTGCAGGAGAAGTTCCCGGGCCACCGGTTCCGGCGCACCGGCGAGGTCGAAAGCCACCACGACCGGGTTCGCTTCACGTGGGAGCTTGCGCCGGAAGGTGGGAATGCGGTGGTGAGCGGCACCGATTTTGGTGTCGTAGCGCCGGACAACCGGTTGGCGGCGATTACCGGGTTCTTCGACCACGTGCGACAGGGCTGAACGCTTCGCACTGTTGGTTGCGGGAGCGGGCGGCGGGGCGGTTCTCAGGACGATGGGGATTGCTTCGTCGCTTCGCTTCTCGGGATGACAGAGGTGGCGACTACGCCGCGGTTTATGAGGTCGGCTATTTCGGCGGAGGTGTAGGCGTGTTCGTGCAGGATCGCCTCGGTGTGTTCGCCCAGTCCGGGCGAGGTGGCGAGGCGGCTGCCGTCGATGAGAGGCGGTGCGCCGATGAGTTGCGGCATCGGGAATTCGG
Organism: uncultured Alphaproteobacteria bacterium; assembly: GCA_963818775.1. GTDB lineage: Bacteria > Pseudomonadota > Alphaproteobacteria > Acetobacterales > Acetobacteraceae > JAMXLO01. The sequence goes on from CAWFUF010000026.1 coordinate 118,843, forward strand.
TCGGCACGTGCGGATGATGCAGCCAGGCGATGGCACCGCTTGCCTCGACATGCGGATGTTGGAGGAAACCGGTGTAGCTGTTCAGCTGCTCGTGCATGATGCGCTCGGCGGCCAGGCGCTGCGACCAGTAGGCGAAGGGCTGTGATGCGAGCAGCGTGCGCAGCGCCGTGTTGATCTCGGTCGCGTGGTCGTAGCGACCTTGGGTCGTGCGGTATCGCTCGTCGGCGCCGAATAGGGGTAGGTCCACCGCCTTGCAGAAGCCGAGCCATTCGTGGAGGCGGACGACGGTGATGGTCATCCAGCCGTCGGCGACCTGATAGACGCCGCTTGGCGCGCCGGGCGGGCGGATCGCGCCGCCCTCGAGATACGACTGCATCATGCGCACGACCTGGAGGCCGGCGGCCGCCTGAAGCAGACTTGCCTCGATGTGGCGGCCGCGCGGTTCGTCGCGGCGGGCGTACAGGGCTGTGGATACGGCTGAATAGGCGTAGAGCGCGGTGCTCATGTCGATGGCGATGATCGGCGTGCGGTGCGGGATGCCGTCCTCGCCTTTGTTCTCCACGGTGAGGCCGGTGTAGGCCTGGAGGATCGGATCCATCGCGGGGCGTTCGGCGAGCGGTCCGATCTGGCCGAAGCCGGACACCGAGAGGTAGATGATGCGGGGTTCGCGCTCGGATACGTCGGCGTAGCTGAAGCCAAGGCGTTCGATCACACCGGGTCGGAAGCCCTGGAGGAACACGTCGGCGCCGGCGATCAGGCGCCACAGGATCGCGCGGCCGGCGGGCTGCTTCAGGTCCAGCGCGATGGCGCGTTTGCCCAGGTTGGCGGGGAGCGAATAGGCGCACTGGTCGCCGTAGACGACGCCAAGGTTGCGCGCCCAGTCGCCGACGCCGGGGGGTTCGACCTTGATGACGTTGGCGCCGTACTGGGCGAGGAGCATGGCGCAGTAGGGGCCGGCGACGCCCTGGCTCACGTCGATCACCTTGAGGCCGGCGAATGGCTGGTCGTAGCTCATGGGGGTGGGCGGTTTCCGCGCGTAGTGTGGAGCGGAGGGTAGACTGGATGGGGCGGTAGCGCGAGGGTGCGTCGACGTGACGGATCGGTTCATGGAGCCGGTGGGGGGAAAGCTAAAAGGTGCGGTTCAGCGATTCGGTGACGCGAGGGATCGCGAGACATGTTGCCGGAGTGGGAGACGGTCATTGTTCTATCTGGAGAGTTGGCAAGCATCCGTTCCATTCAAAGGGCGCGCAGGACCACTAGATCCTGATAGTGATGAAAATTGGGATGGACAGCAAGGATCTCAAAGTGCTCCGTCCAATTGTCCAAGATGAAGTCACGACTCATCCAGACATTCCGATAATAGTCACCGCCGATTCCACTCTCCTCGAGTTGCGTGTTGGGCATGTTGGCATAGATTCCATCGACGAAGCGAGCTCGTGCCTCTTCGTCCCGAAGGAATGGTTCGAAGTAGAACAGCGCCAATTCAGCCATGACGGTAACCGCGACAATTCCGCCGGATGCGCACACGCGGCGTAATTCCGCCATCCACGCTAGTTGGATTGGCCGGTCTAGATGCGTAAATACGCTATAGCCAAATATGAAATCGAAGTGACCATCAGGGAACGGCAAAGGCGGCAGCCTCCCGGTGCAAATAAACGTGCCCGGCAGCGAACGCTCGGCCCAAGTGAGCGAAAGTGGATCGATGTCAACGCCTACATACTCGGTGGCCGCGCTGTCCTGAGCGATTGCCTTAGTCAGGTGAAGGCCGATGCGCCCGGGTCCGCAGCCCCAGTCGAGAATCCTCACGGCACTTAGGAGCGGGCGCCCAGCATAGCGTTCGAAGGCAGACTTAAACCCGTTGAACAGTGTGCAGCCCGATACGAGATAATAATCGGCAGATGATTTGCCAATATGAGCGATAATATCGGGCGGTGGAACCAAGAAATCCTTCGTTGTCGGGACGAACAACCATCTCGAGAACTGATTGAGGGGGTGCGATAGAGGCGCCGCCGCGATTGCCGGGGAACTCTCAATAGAGATGTAGTCTAGCGTTGTTACACCTAACTCGCTCCGTGCTGCAAACGGAGCGGTTGGCGCATTTGGCCAGTATGGGAAGTGCATCGCAAACCCCTTGTCGACCGTTGTGACCACTTCCACCCCCGTGCCACCCTCGCGCCGTAGCGTTCGGTTAAATGGATAGCCGTACCAAGGAAGTGCCCAACCGCGGAACTCAATCATGCCGTCGTCGGCCGAATAACCGTTGATGTTCCAAAAATAGGGTGGCAAAGACAGCGACTGGGTCAGCCAGTCGGGAAAAAGCGCATTGAATTCAGAATTGCTCACCTCAGTTGGGACGCCTTCGTTTAGATGCGCTGCATGACTGCGACGGCCTGCCAATAACGCGAGGGTTCGTCTATATAGGTGCGCAAGGCGAACGCGTGGCCCCATTCACGCTCAATGAAAACAGCCGGTACAATGGCGTCACCATATTCTGATGCCTCCCGGTGTGTGCCGCCGCCCGTTGGCATGTAGGAGAATTGCCCTACATCGAATTGAGCCCGCAACTGGCCAGCGTGAGGCGCGAATTTCTTGAGTCCCTGATGCCACTTCGATACCGGTTGGTCCGGCAGCTGCTCAATGAACGCGGCAAACCGCCGCGGTTCGAGCGTCATGCAGAATACCGCACCAGGCTGCAGCACACGGGCAAGCTCGCGCATCCAGTGCAGATGCGCCTCTTCGGACAAGTGTGTGAATACCGAATAAGCTATGCCTGCCTGGAAGTAAGAATCTGGATATGGCAATCTGCCTCGAGGGTAGAGCCGATCGAAGTTCCCGGGAACGCGAGTGCTCTTGCATAGGTCGAGAGCCCCGGGATCGACATCACAGCCATAGAGATTGCTAGCGCTGATATCCTTCCAGAATATCCTAGGGAATCTTCCCCAACCAACTCCGAAATCTAAGAACCTTCTGTCTAGCGCTAGTGGAAGACCCAGAGCCTCGGCGTAGCCCCTTGTGGCTATATAAAAACTGAACGCCTCACGTATGGTGGCTTCGTCCGAGGTACCCACGAAAGCTGCCTGTAGTTCCGGGTCCGGGAAGCATGGAAACCTAAATCCTCGGACCTCCGGCTTAGTTGTAGTTTGTAGTAGCGTTGCCAGCCATGCCTCGTCCGACATGGCGCGGAATTCCTGGGGAAGGTCTCGTGCGGCAACGCTACTTGAACTGGCGACAGCGGGGTGAGGCGCCATCGCGGCATGCGCGTCATTGATCAGTAGCGCCAGCGCGGCCGCGAGGCCATTGTGAATATCCGTGCCCTGTGCCGCTTGACAATCGCCTTTCCCCGAGATCGTCAGATCGTGGAACAACCGCCCATCAGCGCGGCCGAGGTAGGTTTGCGCCAGCACAGTATTGCCCTCGGCGTGTCTGGCAAGCAGCGCCGACCTTTCCTGCGGCGTCAGCAACTGCAACTGATTGTTCCCGCCATCGGAGTTGGCTCCCAGCGTATGCAAGTGGGTGACCACCGAACGGTCGACATTGTGCGCGTTGAGATAAGCCAAAATCAACGCGATGTGTGCAGGCAGGCGCTGATTATGACGTTCCTGAGGCAGTGACCCACAGTCCATCAACGGATCCAAACCACAGACCGAAAGGAAGTCCACCACAGCGTCACCGCCGACAAGCTGTGATTCTTCGTATGCTCGCAGAATGATTGCTCCGACGCCGAAGGCGCTAGCCCACAGTCCCACTGTTCCTGCATAGTCTAACCAAGGTTGCACGAGACAATCAGAAAGCGAGTTTTTTTCACCATAGTTGGCGACCGCCGTCGACCAGACCGAGATAATGAACTCGTCCTGGCGACGGACATAGCAAATGATCCGAACATCGATGTCGCTAAGCTTGTGTGCGAGGAGATGGATGGCCGGTCGGTCTAGCTTTGTGGCGAAATCCTCCGATGAAAGAATGATTGTTCGGGCTGCGCTGTTCGCTATCTCGCTGTGCAGCTCATCCATATCTGGCCACGACGTGGCGAGTTCACTTAAGGGGTTCTGCGCCAGGGCGTTGGGGAACAGATGATGTCCGAACCGGTAATCACCTTCGCCGCGCCCGGCGACTGGATAGAGCGCCCCCTGTGCGGCCAGAGCGTCCGCATTCCCTGACAACCATACCTGGATGGATGTCGTTCCAGTCTTGGGAAATCCGATATGGATATAGACCTGCTTTCTGCCCGGCTGCGGAACCATGGTTAGATCCGTCTCAGTTGGCATGTTCGCTACCGCTCACCTCTTCCGAAATTTCAGACAGGCGTGAGGCATACCGCGGTGAATACTCGGCTTCCCGAAGCCACGCATCATACACGCCGAACTGCCGCGCGATCATATCAAATACGTAGGGCCAATTTGCCGGAGTCGGCGCCATAGGGTTGCTGACGCGGCGGCTCGCGATGCGTCGGTAGTAGCTTCCCAGGGAAGCCTCAGTATCATCGGTGGCCAAATGCTGCAGGTTGCTGAAGGCGTTCGCGCCGTGAATGCGGTAGCGGTATGCGGTCTCGGGAACGTAGCAAGGTTCGACAACGGTGATGGCTCGCAGCATGAATTCCCAGTCATGGCAGTACTTCAGGGCGCAGAAGCCGCCGATCTCGGTCGCTAGCGTCCGGTTGAGGAAGATGTTTCCAGTGGACCCGGCGAGCTGATAGCGCAGGAATGCAAAGCTCAGCGATGGCAACGCTGCCCTGAGCCGATTCGGCCCCAGTTCCAGGACATCCTTCAGTTCGTGACGCCTTACGCGACGTCCCAACGCATCGATCAGCCGCAGTGCGCTGAATGCGAGGAATGGCTCATCTGCCTGGTGGCTGCGGGACGTCAGAAGCTGCAGCCGTTCGGGCTCGTAGCAGTCGTCCGAGTTGATGAAGGTGACGAATTCGCCGCGTGCCGCCGCAAGGCCCAGGTTCAGGCTATGGTGCGCTCCCTGGTTTTGCTGGTTGCGGCTGATTTCCAGCCTCCGAAAGCGCCGTCTGAACTGCTTAACGTCCGCCACGTCGCGGATAACCGCGAAAGTCTGGTCAGTGGAACAGTCGTCCAGGACCAGAAATTCGACGTCGCGGTACGACTGGTCGAATACCGAACGCATCGCCTCTGCCACGAACGCGGCGTGGTTGAAGCTGGGCATGACGACACTCACCAGCCCCTCGATTGCGTCACTGCTGGCCAATGACGACGACCTTGCTGGAGAGCGCCCTCAGGCAGGAGGAGCCGATCCTGGTGTCGATACCGATCTCGTATTTGCCAGGATCGACGCTGCTCAATCGCACGGATGAGCGGATTCCGGACCAAAGCCCCTGATCGGACGGCAGCTTGTGATATTCAGCCACGTCGGCCCGGGGAACCCGCTGCTGGATCCGAGCGGTGAAGGCCTGCTCACCATCCATAGAGAGCAAGGTCAGGTAGCTGACCGTCTCCGCGGTCATCTCCTCTCCCGCGATCAGGTTCCAGCCGGAGATTTGCAGGTAACCCGTTTGGTCGACCGCGATCATATCGCCGTCGCTGATCTGGTTGATGCGCTCGATATTGCAGGAGCCTTTCAATTGGACGCCGAGCGGCGCCAGCACGGACTCCGAGAAATTGACGAACGCAGGCTGCAAGCCGAGTCTCTGGGTTTCCAACGACAGATATTGTTTCGACATATACTTGAGGGCGGTTTCGAACGACCGGAGCCACGCCTCAAGCGCGGTCAGGTCCTCTTCGCCTGCCGGCAGCTTGGTCTTCGTCGCCGTCATTATCGTGCGCCACTCGGATAGTCCGGCCATCGCCCGCCGGGTCGCCTCGAGGAACTGTCGGCCGAATCGAATGTCGGGTTCGATATGCGCGCCTTCGCCCCATTCGTTCCATGCATTGATAAAAACCAGGCGCTGGCCGGCCGGAAGGTGCCGACGGGTGAAGCCGATCGCCTCGCGCAGCCACAATTCGTAGAGTTCCGGAGTTGCGCCGTGAAAGAGATTCCCCTTGCGGCCTCGCCGCGGCGTGTTGTCCCAGCCTGGCATTACGCACCGGTAACGCTGGTAGTCGGCCGGCGCCGCCACGGTTTCAGCCATCACGGCGTCGGCGTAGTTGTACACGGTGCCGGAGAAGCCCTCAGCGAGTCCCTTCAGCGAGTCGTTGACCGGCCCCGCCACAAGCTGGTGCGGCGGGAATTCCACAGCCGAATCGCAGCCACTGGCAAAGGGATCGTTCAATCCGAACGTCTCGGCCATGCAGATGTGGAGGTCCGGCAATCCGTGTTGGCGCGCTGCCTCCCGCCAGGCTGCGAAGAGTGCGCCCGGGTTGGGCAGCAGCCCGACCCGATAGATGACCAGCAACGGCTTGCCGTTCACCTTGATGTATCGACGGTCGGCGAATAGTGGCAGCAGGTCGAAGATCAGCTTCTTGTCTAAGTCGAGGTCGTGCTCCTGGGCGATCAGAATTTCGCTTTCGGATCCATCCCAGCGTCGAGACCAGGGCTCGTTCGCCCAGCAGATACAGAATGGGAAATTCGGTTTGCCGGACTGCAGCATTTCATCCAATGGGCGCTGGAGGATGCGGCGCCCGGAGAACCAATAGTAGTGGTAGCAGAATCCGTGGATGCCGTACTGCTTGGCAAGCTCGGCCTGCGCAGCACGGGCTTCGGGAAGGCGGAGATCGTAAAAGCCAAGGTCGGCCGGTATATGCGGCTGATAGTGATCCTCGAACAGCGGCTGCGCCCCAGCGGTACCCGGCCATTCGGTGAAGCCTTTGCCCCACCACCTGTCATTCTCTGGAATGGGATGATATTGCGGCAGGTAGAACGCGATAAGTCGTGGCTCTGCTTCCGGACTGGCCGAAACTTCGCCGCGACTTGCGTCGTCCGCGTGTTCATCCTCGGAGTGATGTGGCACTAGCTTTTTGCTTGCGGCAGGCTTTACCGCAACCGCGCGCCCGTTGACCCGACGCGGCGCTCTCACGTCGCAACGCCGCGGCGTGCCACGGTGGGCACTTTGACTGGTGACGCCTGTTCGGAGTTTGAACGCATGGGACGGTCCGGTGCTCGCCGTTGGGGCCATTTACACGCTATAGTGGGCAGAGCTTATCGGCCGGAGTCTGAACGAACGGTTAAAGTGCAGGCGACCAGCGCTGGCCGCCGACTACCCCCGCATCGCGGCCTGCACCGCCCCTACGCCGATAAACTCCACCTGCACCCGATCGCCTGGCGCGATGGGAAACTGCCGCGTGAACGAGCCGCTCATGATGATCTCGCCGGGCTGGATGGCGCGGCCGAACTGCTGGAGCTTGCGCGCCAGCCAGATCACCGAGTTCAGCGGATTGCCGAGCACCGCATCACCGCGTCCGGTCGCGACGGTCTCGCCGTTGATCTGCACCGTCGCGGCGACCGCATCCAGGGCCAGCGCGCCGAGCGGCACCGGATCGCCCAGCACGACGGTCTTCTGCTGCGCGTTGTCCGCCATCGCAAGCGCGATCTGCGCGGTGAAGTCGCCGCGCGTCTCGATGATCTCCAGCGACGGATACACCGCATCGATTGCACGACGCACGGTCGCCATATCAACCTCGCCGCTCAGGGTCTGACCGACCCGCAGGCACAGTTCGGACTCGAACCCAGGCCGGATCAGTTCGTCGCGGCCGAAGACATGACCGGATGGCTTGCTGTCCAGGATGCAGCCGAACACCGGCTCGTGGAAGCCGAACTGCTGCTGGATCGGCTCCGCGGTCAGGCCGACCTTCCAGCCAATCTGCCGCTCGCCCGCGGCAATGCGACGCTCGATCATCCCGAGCTGGATGCGATACGCCTCATCCAGCGTCAGACGATCGAACCACTGCGCCGGAAAATACTCGCCTCGCGTGCGTGCTGCCCAGAACTCGTCGATCGCAGCCTGTTCGTCGAACGGCATCGTCGCCCTCCCCGCGCATTTGGTCGCAGGCTAGGGCCGTCGCGCGACGGTTGCCAAGGCCGGGCCGGCGTGCAAGCTGGCGCCAGATCGAAGCGCAGCAGCGGGAGGCGTCGTATGCGGATCGCCATCATTGGCCAGCAGGATTTTGGCAAGGCAACGCTGGAGGCGTTCCTCAACCGCGGCGATACGGTCGCGGCGGTGTTCTGCGCGCCGGAGAAGGGGCGTCCTGACCCGCTGCGCGTCGCAGCCGAGGAACACGGCGTGCCGGTGCATCAGTTCCCGAAGCTCACCGATCCTGCGGCGCTGGAGGCGATGCGGGCGGCGGATGCGCAGGTCGGCGTGATGGCGTACGTGACGCAGTTCGCGCCGCAGGATTTCTGCAACATCCCGAAGTTCGGCACGATCCAGTTCCACCCCAGCCTGCTGCCGCTGCACCGCGGCGCCTCGTCGATGAGCTGGGCGATCATCTGTGGGCGGACCGAGACCGGGTTCTCGATCTTCCGCCCGACGGATGGGCTGGACGAAGGGCCGGTGATCCTGATGCGCGCTGTGCCGATCCAGCCGGAGGACACGCTGGGCTCGCTGTATTTCGGCAAGATCTTCCCGATGGGGGTGGCGGCGCTGGTGGAGGTGGCGGAACAGGTGGTGGCCGGCCGCGCGCCCGCGCTCGCGCAGTACGAGCCGAATGCCGGCTACGAGGGCATCATCCGCGACGCGGAAACGCGCATCAATTGGGCGAACCATGTTGACATCATCTTCAACCTGATCCGCGGCTGCGATCCGGCACCTGGCGCGTGGACCACGGCGGATGGCAAGAAGCTGTTCGTGTTCAACGCGACGAAGCGCATCGCGCGCACGTTCTCCGAAGTTAAGGGGAAGAAGCTTGGCGAGGTGGTGGCGATCAACAATGGTGCGATGATCGTGCATGGCCAGGGCGGCTTCATCGAGATCGCCCGCGCACGGCCTGATGGCGGCAGGAAGAGTGTCGCGGCCGACGCCGGTGTTGCGATAGGCGCGATCCTGGGAGGCTGACGCGAGACCAGGTGGGGGCGGACAGGCAGCCCACCCCCACAGGGTTGGGTTATTCGCCTTCGACGCCAATTGCGTACGCGGTCTCGCCGTGCACTGCGTCATCGCCGACCCGCAGTGTTGCCTCATCCATGCGCAGCGGAACGATGAACGATATCACCTTGAGGATGATAGCGGTTGCGATAACGTTATAGATGATGATGAACGCCGCACCGTAGAACTGCATCAGAAGCTGGTGGCCGGTGTCGCCGTAGAGCAGGCCGGTGACGCTGACCCCCGGGGCCTCCTTGTCGGTGCCGATGTATTCCAGCATGTCGGGGCAAGCGAGGACGCCGACCAGAAGGCCGCCCGTCAGGCCGGCAACGCCGTGCGTCGAGAACACACTCAGCGTGTCGTCCACCCGCATCATGAAGCTGGTCTTCTGCAGCCAGTTCATGCTCATCCACGGGATGATGCCGGCGACGATGCCGATGATGATCGCTCCCCAGCCGTTCACGAAGCCGGCCGCCGGCGTGATCGCGACCAGCCCGGCGATCATGCCGTTGACCGCGCCGATGACCGATGGCTTGCCGTAGGCCATCTTGTCGAGCAGGGTCCAGACCAGCAGCGCGACCGCAGTGGCGGTGTTGGTGTTGAGCACCGCAGCCCCGGCGTCGGCGTTGGCGAAGTATGGGTCACCGCCGTTGAACCCGTTCCAGCCAAGCCACAGTATGCCCGCGCCGATCAGTGTCACCAGGAGGCTGTTGGGCGGGAAGTGTTCGCGATCCTGTTGCAGACGTGGGCCGATCATGGCGGCGGCAGTAAAGCCGGAGGCGCCGGCGGCAAGATGGATGACATAGCCGCCGGAGAAGTCCTGCACCCCCAGCGCGGAGAGCCACCCGCCACCCCACAGGCTGAAGGCCCCAACTGTATAGACCAGTGTCATCCACACCGGGCAGAAGATCATCCAGGCGGTGAAATTCATGCGCCCGAGCAGTGAGCCCGCAAGGATGATCACCGTGATCGCGGCGAACACGAACTGGAAGAACACCAGCGTCGCCATGGGGAAAGTTAATTCGGGCATGCCGGACGCAGCGGCGGGAATGGTTGCCTGGCCGAGGGCGAACGCGGCCGAGGTCGCGGGCATGGGCGTGCCCAGGAAGGGGAACCATTGCGGCCCGAAAGCCATGTTGTAGTCGAACAGGATCCAGACGACCAGAACCGAGGCGAATGCGTACAGCGACATGAATGCCGAGTTGATCGCCCACTTCTTCTTAACGACACCGCCATAGAGGACCATGAGTCCCGGGATGCTTTGTAGGCCGACGAATGTTGCGGCTGCCAATTGCCAGGCATTGTTGCCGGTATCAAGCCATTTTGGTGACGGTACGAGCATAGGTTTCTCCCCCGAGGTCGTTCGTTTACAATAGCGTCCATCACCAACAGCAACGCCCGACGCTACGGGGCTGTTGGAAGTGACAGACGCCGAGCCATGCGGGCGAAGCAAAATATATGCCGCGTATATTCTCTCGCCCCCTCAGCGCGCTTAACCCGGTTAGCAGCGGCAACTCGTGACCCGCTACGATTGTATTGATCTGAAACACCTCTCGCAACGGTTGACTAAAGGCCTCACGGGCATAGTCGCCTCGAGCAGCAAAGGCGTTGTGGTTCGTGCAAAGATCACCAAAGCGGCGCATTGCATAACGAGTAAGCAATAATGGTCATGCCCGCGCCGCCGCGGGACCGCGGATCGAACCGCGAATGTGAGCGATACACTTTGCAACGTCGAGGAAACTGGCTATGGGGACGGCCGCCCTCGCAGATGAGGTCATGTTCCTGACCCGGCATATCGTGGCTGCCATCGCCGCGCTGGCAACATGTGTTACGGCTGCTTCCAGTGACGGGCAGCCCTCGACACAGGCGCTGCTGGTCACCTGTACGAATCCCGCCAGCGGCGCGACCTGGCAGATCAGCATCGACTATGGCCGCGCGACCGTGGATGCCAATCCTGCCCGAATCAGCACTGCTCGGATCTCCTGGCACGACGCCAAGGATGGCGGCAACTACACGCTCGACCGCGGCTCCGGTGATCTGACGGTCATTCTGGCGTCCAGCACGGGCGGCTATTTCCTGCACCATCGCTGCGCGCTGCCGCCTTGAAATTCGAATGCGCGAGGCGAGCAGGATGAGCGACGATCGTGCGACCCCGCGGGCAAGCATCGGCTACTTCTCGGCCACGGGTCCACGACCGCGCAATGAGGATTTCGCAGGCGCGGTGCTGGGCTCCGAGCTTGCCGCGGAGCGACGCGACGTGGCGGCCGCCATCGCGGACGGCATTGGCGGCGCCAAGGGCGGTCGCGTAGCGGCGGAGACGGCGGTACGAGGCTTCCTCGACGGCTTCTGGGACGTGCCGGAGACTATGGAGGTGCGTCGTGCCGGGGCCCGCATCCTCGATGCGCTCAACTCGTGGGTTCACTCCCAAGGGCAGCAGGACACGAGCCTCGTCGGCATGGGCTGCACCTTTACTGCGTTGGTCCTACGCGGCCGTCTCGCGCATCTGCTGCATGTCGGCGATACACGTGCCTACCGGCTGAGCGGCGATCGCCTGCTGCGCCTCACCACCGACCACGTGCGCGAGGGCAGGGCGAATTCGCCGGTGCTCACTCGCGCAGTCGGCATCGAAGCGGAACTTCGCCTGGACTACACCAGCCAGCCGATCGCGCTGCACGATCGCTTTTTGCTGTGTACCGACGGGGTGCATGGCTCTCTGGTGGACGAAACCATCGCCGACATCCTGCGGGTACGTTCGGCGCCCGCGGATACCAGCCGAGCGCTGGTCGATGCAGCACTCGAGGCCGGCAGTACCGACAATTGCACCGCGCTCGTGCTGGACGTTGTGGCGCTCCCGACGGCGCGCTCCGATGATGTCGGTACCGCCATCATGCGCCTGCCGCTGATTCCCGTACCGCAGGTCGGTGACACGGTGGACGGGTTCGTGTTGAATGTTCTGGTGTCCGATGGCCGATACAGCCGGCTGTTCGGGGCGATTGATGAGGTGGACGGCGGCACGGTGGTGCTGAAGTTCCCCAAACCGCAGGTCGCCGCGGTCGCGACCTTCCATGCGGCCTTTGTCCGCGAGGCGTGGGTCGGCACGCGGGTCACCAGTCCCTGGGTTGCGCATGTGATCGAGTTGCCGCCGGAGCGACAGACCTGTCTCTACACCGTCATGCCGCTCTACACCGGGGAGCTGCTGGAGACGCGCATCGCGCGCGCGCCGCGCGTGGGCATGGAGGAAGGCCGCAACATCGCGATCAGGCTTGCGCGTGCAGCGGCGGCGCTGCATCGCGTCGGCATCATTCATCGCGACATCAAGCCGGACAACGTGATGCTGGAGGCGGGCGGATCGCTCAAGCTGCTCGATCTGGGCGTGGTGCGCCTGCCGGGGCTGGAGGATTTCCCGCCTGAAGCCATTCCTGGCACGACCGCCTACATGGCGCCGGAAATGTTCACGGGCGAAGCCGGCAATGCGGCAACCGACATCTATGCGCTGGGCGTGACTCTGTTTCGTACATTCACCGGCGAATTTCCTTACGGCAATCCGGACGCGATCAGCCCGCCACGTCTTGAACGGCCGAAGGATATCGCAATCCTTCGCCCTGATCTGCCGGCCTGGCTGCAGGCCGCGCTGGGCCGCGCGATCGCGCTCGATCCCGCCGAGCGATTTGCCGACATGGCGGAGTTCGCCGGTGATTTCGAGGCGGGGCCATTGCACGCACCCCCGCCGGTGCGTCGGCCGCTCACCCTGTATGAGCGCGCGCCGGTTCGTTTCTGGCAAGTCGTAGCCGGACTGCTTGCACTGGCGCTCGTGGCGTCACTGGTGTGGAAGTAGCCCACGGTAACGCAATGGCCCAGCGTTGCGAGGAGCGCGGTCTTGCAGGTGCGCTTCGCTGAGCGCACTGTCTCGAGTATGCTGACTATCCGTTTGTACTGAACGGAGGAAGCGCGATCCTAAACAGATAGGACTGTCCCCTATTTGACTAGTCCTTTCGGTGGTCTCAACTCGCGGCATCCCGGGGCCATACGCATGGCTCACGATGGCAATTGCACACGAAGTGGACGCGTTGGTGCGCGAGCGCCCCGGTATCACCCGGGAGCAACTGCGCAAGGCGATCGGCACCGATGTGGACGATGCGTGCAAGCGGCTCGTCCAGGTCGGGTACATCCGGCGGGAACGCTCGAAGGGCTACAGCGCCTATTATCCGATTGGGCGGCCGAGGGACTGAAAGAACCTCCCGACAGTGGCGCTGGGCCATGCTGGCTGCGGCTGAGATAACCGTCACAACATCCCCAGCCATTCGCTGGTCCACCGCGGCATATCAAGAAGATGTCCACCGCGGCATATCAAGAAGATATAGTGAGCGTAGATCGAGCTCGGCCGACTTGAGGCAGACGGAGATGCAGATTAATGGTCCGAAGATGGAGATGAGATCAATGGGTTGACCGCCAAAGACGCGAGGAAATGCCGGAATGCTGGAGCATTCGGAAAAGCAGCAAAAGCTGACCAACAATCAGCGCAAGATAGTGTTCGCCGCCATCCTCGACGCTGACCAGTCTCGGCGTGCAGACGACCGGCATCGGCCTTGTGCTATGGGCGCCGACATTGTTCGCACAGACCTTGTCAATCGGGCCGGCGGAAGCATCGTTTCTGATGATATGGGTCGCCTTCGCTGGGCTGATCGGGCGCTTCCTGTTCTCGTGGCTGTCGGAAGCGATCGGCCGGCGGCCTTCGGGTGTTTTGCTGAGCTTCGGCGCGGCGATCTTCTGCTGGCTCGCCGGCGTGTACCATGCCGACTTCATCGGCGGCGTCTCGATGCTGTTCCTGGGGATCACGCTGTCGCGCTTCTTCGGCGATGGCGGCTACGCAGTCGTTGGGCCATACGCCGCGGAGGTGTGGCCCTCCGGCCTGCGGGCGAGCGGCATGGGCTTCGGCTATGGCCTGGGGAATTTCGGCAAGGTGCTGGGGCCGCTTGGGCTCGCGCTGATCGCGGGATCGTCCAACTACGTCAATCCGAAGGCCGACCTTGCGGCGCTTGGGCCGGCGATGAATTATCTTGCGGCGTGGAGCGTCATGGCCGGGCTGGTGTTCCTGTTCCTCGGTTTCGAGACGAGGGGACGCTCGCTCGAGGAGATCGATGAAGCTCTGCTACAGCCGGAGGCCGCAAAGGTGCGGACGATTTAGGAAAGGAGATCGAAGATGCCAGTTGTTCGAGCGTCAGAACGCCAGACCAAGCAAGGTGCTGCAAGCACTTTCAGCGGCACCGTGTTTCAGGACGAGGTCGTCGTTGGCGCCGCACCGTCGCGCATGCGCGCTTCGGTCGTGTCGTTCACGCCGGGTGCACGCACTGCGTGGCACGCGCATCCGGTCGGGCAGACGCTGTATTGCCTATCCGGTGTGGGTCGCATCTGCTTCAAGGGCGAGAAGCCGCAGGCATTGAACCCCGGTGACACGGTGATGATCCCGCCCGACGTGCAGCACTGGCACGGTGCAGCGCCGGATCGGCTGTTCGCGCATCTGGCGATGTCGGAGAACAGCGATACCGGCGCTGGCACATCGTGGGGTGAACACGTGTCCGACGCGGAGTACACCGCGCCGGTGGCCTAACAACGAAGTTGGTCATCCCCGCGAAAGCGGGGATGACGGTTGGGAGATGCGGCTACTCCGCGGCGGCGGCGCGCGCCGGTGGACCGCCGAGCGCGCCGGACGCCTTGACCTCGGCGATCCGCGCCTCGTCGAAGCGCAGCACGTCGCGCAGAATCTCGTCAGTATGCTCGCCGAGCAGCGGGGAGCGCGTGACCTCCGAAATACTGTCCGACATCTTGATCGGATTGCCGACGGTCAAGTACTTGCCGCGCGTCGGGTGATCCACCTCGACCACCGTGCCGGTATCACGCAGCGACTGTTCCTCGGCGATCTCCTTCATCGACAGGATCGGGCCGCAGGGGATGTCGTACTTGTTGAGAATGTCCATGGCCTCGAACTTGGTCTTGGTCATGCACCACTGTTCGATCGTGTCGAAGATCTGCTTCAACTTCGGCAGCCGCGCGGGCGGTTTGGCATACTCCGGATCGGTCTTCCAATCCGGCTTGCCGATCACGTCGCAGATCGCCTCCCACACCGGCGCCTGGGCGATGAAGTAGATGTAGGCGTTGGGATCAGTCTCCCATCCCTTGCATTTCAGAATCCAGCCCGGCTGTCCGCCACCCGATGAATTGCCGGCGCGCGGCACCGCGTCGCCGAACTCGCCATCCGGGTACTGCGGATATTCGGTGAGCGGCCCATGTGCGAGCCGCTGCTGGTCGCGCAGTTTCACGCGGCATAGATTGAGCACGCCGTCCTGCATCGCCACCAGAACCTTCTGACCGCGGCCGGTGGTGTTGCGCTGGAACAGCGCCGAGACGATGCCGAGGGCAAGATGCAGGCCGGTGCCGGAGTCGCCGATCTGCGCGCCGGTGACCATCGGCGGGCCGTCATCGAAGCCGGTGGTTGAAGCGGAACCGCCGGCGCACTGTGCGACGTTCTCGTAGACCTTGCAGTCCTCGTACGGGCCGGGTCCGAAGCCCTTCACCGAGGCCAGGATCATGCGTGGGTTCAGCGACTGGATGTGCTCCCAGGTGAAGCCCATGCGGTCGAGCGCGCCCGGCGCGAAATTCTCCACCATCACGTCGCAGGACTTCACCAGAGCCTCGAGCACCGCCTTGCCCTGCGGGTTGCGGCCATCGATGGTGATCGAGCGCTTGTTGTGGTTCAGCATCGTGAAATAGAGGCTGTCCACCTTTGGAATGTCCTGAAGTTGCCCGCGCGTGATGTCGCCGACGCCGGGGCGTTCGACCTTGATGCAGTCGGCGCCGAGCCAGGCGAGCAACTGCGTGCAGGTCGGCCCAGACTGCACATGGGTGAAGTCGAGGATCTTAACGCCGTCGAGTGCCTTGGACATCTTATGCTCCTGCCTTCTTCGTCAGAGCGCTGCGAGGGTTGAGATTGCCAATATTGCCACTCTCGCTTCCCGCCGCCGGGTCGATCACCGCGTTGATGAGTGTGGGCTTGCCGGAGTCCATAGCCGTGTCGACGGCGCGCTTGAGTTCATCTGGCGTCGTCGCATTGACGCCAATGCCGCCGAAACCCTCGATCATCCTGTCGTAGCGGGCGCCTTTGACGAACGCGGTCGTGGCTGCATCGGCGCCGCCGCCCAGATTGACACCATCGCCGCGATAGATGCCGTCGTTGTTGAACACGACAACGCAGACCGGCAGGTTGTAGCGGCAGATCGTCTCCACCTCCATGCCGGAGAAGCCGAACGCGCTGTCGCCCTCGATGGCGAGCACCGGCTTTCCGGTCTCGATCGCCGCACCGATAGCGAAGCCCATGCCGATACCCATCACGCCCCAGGTGCCAACGTCCAGTCGCTTGCGCGGCTGATACATGTCGATCACGCCACGCGCCTGGTCGAGCGTGTTGGCGCCCTCGTTCACCAGGATCGCGTCCGGCCGCTCCTTGATCACGTCGCGCAGCACGCGCAGCGCGGAGTGATAGTCCATTGGGATCGAATTTTTTCCAAGCCTGGTCGCCATCCGGGCGATGTTGGATTCCTTCTTTTCGTTGATTGCCTGCGTCCACTCCGCCGGAGGCTGCTTCCAGTCGCCGCCCATGCCGTGCAGCAGTGCCGCCACGCAGGAGCCGATGTCGCCCACCAGCGGCGCGGCGATCTCGACGTTGCTGTCCATCTCGCGCGGCTCGATGTCGATCTGGATGAACTTTTTAGAGCCCGGCTTGCCCCACTGCCTGCCCTTGCCGTGACTGAGCAGCCAGTTGAGCCGCGCGCCGATCATCAGCACAACATCGCTGTCGGCCAACACGGTCGAACGCGCGGCGGCGGCGCATTGCGGATGCAGATCAGGAAGCAGGCCCTTGGCCATGCTCATCGGAATGTACGGAATGCCGCTCTTCTCGACCAATGCACGGATGTCGTTGTCAGCCTGCGCATAGGCGGCGCCCTTGCCGAGGATAATCAAGGGACGCCTGGCGCCGCGCAGCACATCGAGGGCGCGCTCGACGGCGCTGGGTGCCGGGAGCTGCGCAGGCGCCGGGTCGATCACCTTGACGAGTGAGCGCCGGCCAGCCTCGACCTCCATCACCTGGCCGAACAGTTTTCCTGGTAGGTCGAGATACACGCCGCCCGGTCTGCCCGAAACCGCGGCGCGGATCGCGCGCGCAACACCGATGCCGATATCGGCCGCGTGCAGCACGCGAAACGCCGCCTTGCATAGCGGCCTGGCAATCGCGAGCTGGTCCATCTCCTCGTAGTCGCCCTGCTGGAGGTCGACGATTTCGCGTTCCGACGAGCCGCTGATCAGGATCATCGGAAAGCAGTTCGTCGTCGCGTTGGCGAGCGCCACCAGGCCGTTCAAAAAGCCCGGCGCGGAGACCGTGAGACACACGCCCGGCGATTTGGTCAGGAAGCCTGCGATGGCCGCTGCGTTGCCGGCGTTCTGCTCATGGCGGAACGAGATCACCCGCATCCCCTCGGCTTGCGCCAAACGACCCAGATCGGTGATCGGTATGCCCGGGACGTTATAGATCGTCTTGATGCCGTTCATCTTCAGCGCGTCGATGACCAGGTGGAACCCGTCCGTCAGTTCGGCTTCCGTTTCGCCGACCGTCTGCTCAAGTGCTGCGGACATTGGACTTCTCCCCTATGCGTATTGCCGGCGCCGTTCGTCGTCCGACCCGGCCATTCGGTCAAGAAAATCGCCGTGCTGCTCGACATGCGCTGCCAGCCCCATGGTGTGCTGGCGCACGAGCCGCTCGGCCAGATCCGCGTTGCGCTGCTCAAGCGCGGCGATGATGTCGCGATGATCGACGATCGAGCGCTGTGCCCGGTTGTCCTGCGTCATTGTCACGGCGCGCACGGCGCGCATGTGGATGAACAGGTTGTCGGTCAGGCTGGTCATCAGGTCGACGCCGCCCATGCGGATAATTGCCTGATGGAACCGCATATTTGCGTTCGAATATTCGCTGATCTGCTCCGAAGGGTCCTCCTGGAACACGTCGACCAGCGCGTGCAATTCGGAAAACCCGGCCTTGGTGATCCGTGGCGCGGCGAGGCGAGCGGCCATGCCTTCGATCGCCGCCCAGACGGTGATCATCTCGACCACTTCGCGCTTCGACTTGCGCACTACGATCAGTCCGCGGCGAGGCACGGAGCGCACAAAGCCCTCCTGCTCCAGCACCGACAGCGCCTCGCGTACCGGCGTGCGGCTCATGCCGAGGTCCTGCGAAAGCTGGCGTTCATCCAGCCGGATCTCCAGCGGATGGCCGTAGATGTTCATCTCGGTGATCGCGCGCTTGATCGCCTCGCAGGCCTGCTTGCGCAGCCCGATGCTAAGCGCGATCGGTTCGGCGGCGGTTTCGTGCAAACGTCACTCCCGAGCCTGGCACACCAACTTTAGCGCCTTCTTTGTATACCAGGACTAGACCAAACTGTCGGGCCGACGCAAGTCCAGTCACGGTTGACTTGTCCGTGTGGCTGCGTCTAGTTCGCGGCCAAGCCCCCCCGGCAGCGTGGGCCAGCCATCAGGGAGTTACGTATGGGAAGCCGTCGCGGCGCCGATCGGATTGGCCGACAGGCCATGCGCGCGACCTGATGCCGCCGGGATTGGTCGATTCCCCCCTGCTGCGGGTTTCCAAGGTTGCCATGCGTTTCGGCGGCGTGATCGCCCTTGCCGGGGTGTCATTCGATGTCGGCTATGGCGAGATATGCGGCCTGATCGGACCGAACGGGTCCGGCAAAACCACACTGTTCAACTGCATAAGCGGCTTCTACCGCTACGCCGACGGCGACATCCTTTTCGAGGGCCGCTCGCTCAAGAACCTCAGCCGCTACCGTATGGCCGGCCTGGGCCTTGGACGCACCTTCCAGAACGTCGCCCTGTTCCGCCGGATGAGCGTCCGGGACAACATCCTGGTCGGTGCGCATCATCTCGGCCGCTCGGGCTTCATCGCCAATGCGCTTCGGCTGCCTGTGGTGCGGCAGGAGGATTCCGTCGCTATCGCGCGGCTGCATGACCTGCTCGATCTGCTCGAACTGAACGATGTCGCCGCCACGCAGGCGGGCAGCCTGCCGTTCGGCACGCAGAAGCGAGTCGAGCTGGCGCGCGCGCTGATCGGCGGACCGAAGCTGCTGATGCTCGACGAACCGGCCGGCGGCCTCAACCACAGCGAGGTCGATGAACTGGCGCTGTTGCTGCAGCGCATCCGCGCTCATTTCGACCTCAGCATCCTGCTGGTCGAGCATCACATGAACCTGGTCATGCGCGTCTCACACAAGGTGGTGGCATTGGAATTCGGCCTGAAGATCGCCGACGGCACGCCGGACGAGGTGCGCAGCGAGCCCGAGGTGATCCGGGCCTATCTCGGCGAGACGCGGGAAGAGCAGCATGCCGGCGCTGCTTGAGGCCCGTTCCCTCCATGCGGGCTATGGCGAGACGCGCGTGCTGCACGGCATCGACTTTTCCGTGGAACAAGGCGGTGTCACTGCGCTGCTCGGTGCGAATGGCGCTGGCAAGACCACCACGCTGCGAGCGATTTGCGGCATGGTCCGCACGAGTGGCGAAATCCGCTTTGGCGAAGAGCGCATCGACGGCAAGGCGACAGAGGACATCGTGCAGCGCGGTGTTGCGCATGTACCCGATGGTCGCGGCACTTTCTTTGAGCTGACGGTCGAAGAGAACCTGCGGCTGGGCGCCTACATCCGCCGCGACCGGCATGGCATCGCGCAGGATCTCGAACGAGTGTTCGGCTACTTTCCGCGGCTGCGTGAGCGGTTGCGCCAGCAGGCCGGTACGCTCTCGGGCGGTGAACAGCAGATGCTGGCGATCGCGCGAGCGCTGTTGCTACGGCCGAAGCTGCTGTTGCTGGACGAGCCATCATTCGGCCTGGCGCCGCTGATCGTGCAGGAGATCTTCGCGATCATGCATCGCATCCGCGCCGATGAAGGCGTGTCGATCCTCTTGGTCGAGCAGAACGCCAGTCTGGCGCTGGAGATCGCGGAGCAGGCCTATCTGCTGGAGACCGGACGCATCGTGATCTCCGGCCCGGCGGCGGAGATCAAGCGCGACGAGTTTGTCAGGCGTTCTTATCTGGGGTACTGAAACTGATACGGGAGCGTTGAGCGTGGAAGGCGTACTCCACCAGGTCCTGTCGGGCATCGCCAGCGGTGGCATCTATGCCTCTGTCGCGCTTGCCCTGGTGATGATCTATCAGGCGACACATCACGTGAATTTCGCGCAAGGTGAGATGGCGACTTTGTCCACCTACATCGCGCTCACGCTGATCAACGCCGGTCTGCCCTATTGGATCGCCTTCGCGATAACAATTGTCGTCTCGTTTGTCATCGGCCTGCTGATCGAACGTATCCTGATGCGGCCGATGATGGATGCGCCGGTTCTCGCATCGGTCGGCGTATTCATCGGGCTATTGCTGATCATCAACAGCAGTACCGGTTGGATGTTCGACTACATGATCAAGACGTTCCCGACGCCATTCCCTGGTGGGCCGATACTGTTCAGTGGCTATGTCTCCGGCCATGAGCTCGGCGCGACCTGTGTCACGCTGATTGTGCTGACCGCCGTCTATCTGTTCTTCCGCCACACCAAGCTTGGCCTGGCGATGCGCGCCGCCGCGTTCAATCCGGTTTCCTCGCGTCTCGTCGGTATCCGTGTGGGCTGGATGCTGGCGTTGGGCTGGGGCCTTGCCGCGGCGATCGGTGCGGTCGCCGGCATGATGGTGGCGCCGATCGTCTATCTCGATCCGAACATGATGGCCGGCATCCTGCTTTACGCCTTCGCCGGCGCGCTGCTCGGGGGCATCGACAATCCACTTGGGGCGGTGTTGGGCGGCTTCGCGGTTGGGATCATCGAGAATCTGGCCGGTGCCTATCTGGTCGGGACCGAGCTGAAGTTGACAGTCGCACTGATCATCATTGTCGCAGTGTTGGTGGTTAAGCCGTCTGGTCTGCTGGGCCGGACCGTGCTGAGCAGGGTGTAAGCGATGGCGCGCAACGCCCTATTGGCGATTCTGGTGTGGTTCGCCGTGGCACTGCTGCCCACCCTACTGTTCAGCGACTACCATCTGTTCCAGCTGACCATGGTGGTGGTCTATGCCATCGCGATCCTTGGCCTCGCCATCCTGACCGGCTTCAACGGCCAGATCTCGTTGGGTCACGGCGCGTTCTATGCCATTGGCGCCTACGTCACCGCTGTCTTGATGTATCAGTACAATGTGCCGTACTGGGCGACGCTGCCTGTCTCGGCAATCGTCTGCGCGGTGATCGGTTTCCTGATTGGGCTTCCGGCACTTCGGCTTGCTGGCCTGTACCTCGCGTTGACCACCTTCGCGCTCGCCGTCGCAGTTCCGCAGCTTCTGAAGCACGACGCCCTTTCCCCGTGGACCGGCGGCGTGCAGGGCCTCGTCATCGACAAGCCTGATCCGCCATTCGGCCTCGACATGTCGCCTGACCAATGGCTGTACCTGTTCACACTATTCGTGGGCGGCCTACTGTTTCTGCTGGCCTGGAACATCGTGCGTGGGCGCATCGGCCGCGCGATGATGGCAATTCGCGACCACGCGCTGGCAGCCGAGGCGATGGGCATCGACATCGCGCTGCTTAAGACGCGCACCTTCGCGCTGAGTGCGATGTTCACCGGCGTGGCCGGGTCTCTCGGCGCCATCGTGGTGCAGTTCGTCGCCCCTGACAGCTTCGGCATCTTCGTCTCCATTTACTTCTTTGTTGGTCTGGTGGTGGGCGGTGTCTCCTCGATCGGCGGTGCCATCCTCGGCGGTCTGTTCATCGAGTTCGTCCCGAACCTCGCCGAGCAGGTGTCGAAGGCCGCGCCCGGCGCGGTCTATGGCGTGATCCTGATTGCCGTGATGTTCCTGATGCCGGGCGGTGCGGCGAGCTTCATTGGCTCGTTATTTGCACGCTTCCGCCGGCGCTCGAAATCGGGTGAACTGCTCCCGACCAAGCTTGGGGGCTCGAGTGCGGATAACGTTTCGGCGGCCACGACTGGCGTGCCTCGTGGTGCTGAGCCTGACGCTGGCGGGAACCGCGGCGTGTAAGAAGGAGAACGCCTACGTCCCGCCGCCGCCTTCGCCGGTCAACGTGGCGAAGCCCGTCCAGCAGGAAGTAACGCCGTACCTGGAAATCACTGGCAACGCAGTTGCATACAACCAGGTTGACCTCGAGGCCCGGGTACAAGGCTATCTGC
Organism: uncultured Alphaproteobacteria bacterium; assembly: GCA_963818775.1. Classification (GTDB taxonomy): domain Bacteria; phylum Pseudomonadota; class Alphaproteobacteria; order Acetobacterales; family Acetobacteraceae; genus JAMXLO01. The sequence continues at coordinate 141,089 of CAWFUF010000026.1, forward strand.
AGCAGATCGACTATCAGGATGGTGCGCCGGTCAAGCAAGCGGACACGCTGTTCGTCATCGAACCCGCGCCCTATCAGGCGCAGTTGCAGCAGGCACAGGCCACGCTCGCGGCGACTCAGGCCGACCTCGTGCAGGCCAAAGCCGAGTACTACCGGCAGTCCACGCTTGGCAAGAGCGACTTCGCGTCGCAGTCGGTGGTTGATCAGGCCCGCGCCAAGCTCGACAGCGATCAGGCCAAGATACAGAACGACCAGGCAGGCGTGACGATAGCGGCGATCAACCTCGGTTACACGAGGGTCACCGCACCGTTCGATGGCGTGGTCAGCGCACATCTGATTTCGCAGGGCGGTCTGGTCGGTGTCTCAGGGCCCACCAAGCTCGCCACCATTGTACAGCTCGATCCGATTTACGCCACGTTCACGGTCAGCGAGCAGCAGGTATTGCGGATAAAGGCGGCACTGGCAGAGCGCGGCATCAAGGCGGGAGAAATCAAGAACGTGCCCGTGGATGTGGGGCTGATGACCGAGGACGGGTATCCGCATAACGGCACGCTGGATTACGTCGCCCCGACGCTCGACCCATCGACCGGAACGTTGACCGCCCGCGGCGTACTGGACAATGCCAATCGTGCGATTCTCCCCGGCATGTTCCTGCGCATCCGCATACCCCTGGCGGTGCAGAAGGCGAATGCTCTGCTGGTACCCGACGAAGCGCTGGGTGCCGACCAGAGCGGCAACTACCTGCTCGTCGTCAACAAAGACAATGTCGTTCAACAGCGGACAGTGCAGACCGGCCAGTTGGAAGGGAGGCTCCGCGTGATCTCCTCAGGGATCACGGGAGACGATCTGGTCGTGATCAGCGGCAACCAGAGGGCAGTGCCGGGGCAGAAGGTTGCGCCGCAGGTGACTACGATCACGGCCGAGGCCGTCACGCCGCCGGGCAAGTCGTGACGGCGAGCGGCCGAAGCCGATGATCTCGAAATTCTTCATCAACCGGCCGGTGCTGGCCAATGTGCTGGCAATCGTGATGGTGCTGATCGGCGGGGTTGCGCTGTTCACGCTGCCGGTGGCGCAATACCCGAACGTCGTGCCGCCGACTGTATCCGTCACCACGAGCTATCCGGGGGCGAGCGCGGATACCGTGATGAACACCGTGGCGCTGCCGATCGAGCAGCAGGTCAACGGCGTGCAGGGCATGCTCTACATGCAGTCGACCAGCGCGTCCGATGGCACGTATTCGCTCATTGTGACCTTCGAAATCGGCACCGATCTCAATTTTGCACAGGTCCTTGTGCAGAATCGCGTCTCCGCGGCTATGGCGTCGCTTCCGCAGGCGGTGCAGGTGCAGGGCGTCACCGTGCAGCAAAAGTCCACGTCGATCCTGCAGATCGTGACGCTGACCTCGCCGGATGGCCGCTACGACAGCCTGTTCCTGAGCAACTACGCGACCATCAGTCTGGTCCCTGAACTTTCCCGCATTCCTGGCGTCGGCAATGTCGGCGTGTTCGGTGTCGGGCAATATTCCATGCGCATCTGGCTTGATCCGCAGACATTGCAGGCACGCGGCCTGGCGCCCGAGGACGTGATCAAGGCGATCCAGCAGCAGAGCCAGCAGGTCACCGCCGGACAGGTTGGTGCACCGCCTGCGCCGCCGGGTCAGGCCTTTCAGTACACCGTCAACATCGAAGGACGGCTCGCCGATCCGGCGGAATTCGGCAACATTATCGTCAAGGTGGACAGCGCCAACGGCGGCCAGATCACGCGGGTGAAGGACGTGGGACGCGTCGAACTGGGCGCGCAGACCTATTCCCAGTCGTCCAGGTTGGACGGCAAGCCTTCGGCAGGCGTCGCCATCTACCAGTTGCCTACCGCCAACGCCTTGAACGTTGCGTCGCGGGTCAACGCCAAGATGGCGGAGCTGGCCAAGTCGTTCCCGCAAGGTTTGACCTACACCGTGCCGTTCGACACCACGCGCTTCGTGAATGCCTCTATCCACGAGGTCTATAAGACGCTGATCGAGGCTGCGGTGCTCGTGCTGATCGTGATCCTGGTGTTCCTGCAGGACTGGCGCGCCACCTTGGTTCCGGCGACGACAGTCCCGGTGACGATCATCGGCGCCTTTGCTGCCATGGCAGCGCTCGGCTTCACGGTCAATCTCTCCACGTTGTTCGCAATCATCCTGGCCATCGGCATCGTGGTCGATGACGCAATCGTCGTGGTGGAGGGTGCGGCACACCATATCGAGCGCGGCCTGACACCGCACGATGCCGCCATCAAGGCAATGGAGGAGCTGTTCGGGCCAATCATCGGCATCACGCTCGTGTTGATGTCGGTGTTCATCCCGGCCGCGTTCCTGCCAGGACTGACCGGGCAGATGTACGCCCAGTTCGCCCTGGTGATCGCGGCGACTGCTTTGATCAGCGCGATCAATGCCGCAACCCTGAAGCCGACGCAGTGCGCGCTGTGGCTGCGCATGCCGGTGCCCCCCGAGAAGCGCAACTTCTTCTTCCGTGGGTTCAACCGCGTCTATCAACCGATCGAGAATGGGTATGCGTGGCTGATCGGTGCCATGGCGCGCCACAGCGGCCTGATGGTGATCGTCGCGCTTGTCGTCGCCGGGGTCGGTGTCTGGGGTATCGCCCGCTTGCCGACGTCGTTCATTCCTGTAGAGGACCAGGGCTACGTGCTGGTGGCGACGCAGCTTCCGGACGGTGCCGCCTCGGGTCGCACGCAGCAGGTGATGGATCAGGTGACAAAGATCGCGCTGGGTGTCCCTGGCGTCGATCAGGTGATTTCGATCAGCGGCATCTCGGTGCTCGACAACAGCGCAACTTTGGCGAATGCCGGTGTCGCCTATGTGATCTTGAAGGATTGGAGTCTGCGCAAGCCTGGTAGCGGTGCGGACCTGCGTTCGGTCTACGCCAATCTTCAGGGGGCGCTCGACAAACTGCAGGATGCGGTGGCACTCGTGCTGATACCGCCGCCAATTCAGGGCATTGGCAACGCGAGTGGCTTCACCATGCAGATCGAACTGCGCGACGGAAGTTTCGACTATGCCAAGCTGCAGACCGTCGTCCAGACGATGGTGCATGACGGAAACACCCAAACTGAACTGCAACGGCTCAATTCATCGTTTCGTGCTGGAGTTCCTCAGCTTCGTGTGACGGTGGACCGGGTGAAGGCGGAAACCCTGCATGTCGCGGTAGGCGACGTGTTCAATGTGCTCGCGGGTTACGTCGGCGCAAGCTACGTCAATCAGTTCAACAAGTTCGGGCGCACGTTCCAGGTGTATGTGCAGGCTGATTCAAAATTCCGCCTGTTGCCGCGCGACATCGAGAGTCTCTATGTGCGCAGCCAGGACAACAAGATGGTGCCGCTGGGAACCCTGGTGCAGATAAGTCCGATGGTCGGGCCTTCGCTCGTCGGCCTCTACAATCTGTATCCGACGGCGAGCATCGTGGGCGGACCGGCAGCGGGCTTCAGCTCCGGGGAGGCAATGAGCCTGATGGAGGAGATCGCCGACAAATCGCTGCCGCGCGGCGCAGGGTTTGAGTGGACTGCGATGTCATATCAGGAGAAGATCGTCGGCAATCAGATCATCTATGTTTTCGGCCTGGGCATGCTGTTGGTGTATTTGTGCCTGGCCGGCCAGTACGAGAGCTGGATTGCACCGATATCGGTCATTCTTGCGGTTCCATTATCGCTGCTGGGTCCGGTGATAGCGCTGACCAGCCTCGGTTTGTCCAACAATCTCTACACCCAGATCGGACTTGTCCTGCTGATCGCGCTATCGGCGAAGAACGCAATCCTGATCGTGGAGGTCGCGCGCGAGCGGCGCATGCTACAGAACGAGCCCATAGTTCAGGCAGCGGTCGATGCGGCACGTGTTCGCTTCCGACCGATCCTTATGACATCGTTCGCATTCATCCTGGGTGTCGTGCCGCTGGTGACTGCAACTGGTGCAGGAGCGAGTGCACGTGTCTCGCTGGGCCTTGCGGTGCTCAGCGGCATGATCGCGTCCACTTGTCTTGCGGTGCTGTTCGTGCCGTCGTTCTTCGTCGTCATGCAGAGATTCGAGGAATGGCGCAAGTCGCGGAAGCAGCGTGCGCCCGCACCTACTGCGGCCTGAAGGAGACCAGCATGCTGAGCATGAAAGACAAGGTGGCGATCGTCACGGGCGCCGGGTCGATTGGTCCTGGCTGGGGCAATGGCAAGGCGACGGCCACACTGCTCGCGCGTCAGGGCGCGTCAGTGTTCCTGGTGGACATCAACGAATTTGCCGCCGGCGAAACGCGCCAGATCATCGAAGGCGAAGGCGGCACCTGCGCGGTGCATCGCTGTGACATGACGATCGCTGCCGAAGTTCAGGAGATGGTTCAGGCCTGTCTGAACCGCTTCAAGCAAATCGACGTGCTGGTCAACAATGTCGGTGGCTCCGCGCCCGGAGATCCGGTGTCGATGACCGAGGAGGTCTGGGACCGCCAAATCGACACGAACCTGAAGACAGTGTTCCTGGGGTGCAAATACGTCCTTCCGGTGATGGAGACACAGGGCAAGGGCGCTATCGTAAACCTGTCGTCGGTCGCCGGTCTGCGCAATGACGGCCATGGCGGTCGCGTGCATGTCGGGTACAGTGCGAGCAAGGCGGCGGTGATCCAGTTCACCCGCTCGACTGCCGGTGCCTTCGTGAAGAAGGGCATCCGCTGCAACACCGTGGTGCCTGGCCTGATGCACACCCCGCTGGTGGAGTATCGTCTGGCGCGCACGGTCGGCGGCAATGACGCTGCGGCGCTGATCGCCAGCCGCAATGCGCGCACGCCGATGGGGCGGATGGGCACTGCGTGGGATGTGGCGCATGCTGTGCTGTTCCTGGCCTCTGACGAGGCCAATTACATCACGGGAACCGAGATCATCGTCGATGGCGGCCTGATCCTGGCATCGCCGTGATAACAGGAGGAGGAATGCGATGAGCGAACGACGTTTTCGGGAACTGACGCCCGAGACCATGACGCCGGAGCAGAAGAAGGTTGCCGATGCGATTCAGTCCGGCCCGCGCGGTGCGGGCCTGCGAGGTCCGTTCAACGCGCTGCTGCGCAGTCCCGATCTGTGCGATCTGGTGCAACGGGTCGGCGCCCATGTGCGGTATTCCAGTGCGATCCCGGCGCGGCTGAACGAGATGGCGATCATCATGGCCGGTCGGAAATGGACAGCGCAGTACCAGTTTTACGCACATCGTCGGCTGGCGATAGAGGCGGGTCTAAAGACCGCGATCTGCGATGCGATCGCCGCGGGGACGCGACCGCAGGGCATGCAGGATGATGAAGTGGAGGTCTATGATTTCTGTACCGAGCTGCTGTCGAGCGGGCATGTGTCGGACACGAACTATGGGCGCATCAAGAACCGGTTCGGCGAGCGTGGCGTGATCGATCTGATCGGCGCGGTCGGCTACTACAGCCTGGTCTCGATGGTGCTGAATGTCGATGGCGTGCCGCTGCCCGCCGGAGAAACGCCACCATTGAAGCCGCTGTAGCCGCCGAAGGCATCATGGCATGGTGAGGATAGTCTCCCGGATCACGTCCGGGACCGCTACGCTCCTCGCAATGACAGGTCGAGAATGTCGAGCGCGGTGTCCAGTTCGGCGCGTGTGATCGTCAGCGGCGGGCACAGCGTGAGGACGTTGCCGCCGCCGACCTTGAAGCTGAGGCCGTCGGTCAGGCAGCGATACATTGCCGCTTCTGCCAGTGCAGCACCGGCAACTTCCACGGCAAGCGACAAACCAAGCCCTCGCACCGCACGTATCTGCTCGTGCTGCAAGCGCTGCAATCGTTGCAACCCGTGCGCCCCCAGCTCGCGCGAGCGCTCAAGCAGCTTCTCGTCCCTGATCACGTCCAGCGTCGCCAGTGCCGCCGCGCATCCGACTGAGCTCTTCTCGTGCGTGTAATGCCCCAGCGCCCGATCACCTGCGACATCGAGACCCTCGCGCGCGAGTAGTGCCGCCATGGGGAACACTCCGCCGCCCAGGCCCTTGCCCAGCACAAGCATGTCAGGCACGCAGCCCGTCTGCTCGCACGCGAACATCGTGCCGGTACGTCCGAGGCAGCTCGGAATCTCGTCGAAGATCAGCAGCGCGCCGTGCCGGTCACAGCTTGCCCGCACACGTGGCCAGAAATCCGCTGGTGGCGCCTCCAACGTTGTCCAGCGCACCGGCTCGGCGATCACCGCGCCGACGTCGCCCTGCACCGCCAGCACATACTCGATGTAGTCGGCCAATCGCTCATGTGCGCGCCCATCGTCGCCAAAGAATCGGGACGCCAGTGATGGCGGCGGCACGTGTTCGGTGCCTGGCAACAGGGGTCCGGCATCGCGCCGGAAGATCGCCTCGCCGCCCACTGATATCGCGTCGAGCGAGGCGCCATGAAACGCATCCCACATCGATATGGTCTTGTGTCGCCCTGTTGCATGGCGCGCCAGCTTCAGTGCCATGCCGATCGCCGCTGTGCCGCTTGGCGCAAACAGCACCTTGTTCACTCCCACCGGAGCTAACTCAGCCAGACGTCTGGCGAGCTCGATCGCGGCACGATTGGTGTAGCGTCGCGGCGAGAACGGCAGGGTTGCCAGTTGCCGCGTCACTGCCTCGATTACGCGCGGATGGCCGTAGCCAACCTGGTGCACCGTGTTGCCATGGAAATCCATGATCCGGCGACCCGCCGTATCGATGAGGTAGATTCCCTCTGCACGCTCAACCACATTCAGGCACGGCGTGGAGAGTGCCTGATGCAGGAACCAGCGTGCATCCTCATCGAGCAGTGCCCGCGTCTCGGCATCGATGTAGCCGCGCTGCCACACGGCGCGTGAGTCGCCTAGATTGATGTCACCTTCGCTGGCATCGGCCACGTGGCCATGCTGAGCCGGATGGCGTCCGATGTGCAAGCATGCTGATATCAGGCCATGAAAGTGCAGGCCGCCATTCTGGACTGGGCAGGCACCGTGGTGGACCACGGCAGCCGCGCGCCGATGGGTGCCTTTGTGCGCGCGTTCGCGCAGTTCGGCGTGACAATCAGCATCGCCGAGGCGCGCGGGCCGATGGGCATGGCGAAGTGGGATCATATCCGCGCGGTAGGTCAGGTTCCGTCGGTGGCTGCCGCCTGGCGGTCGCGGCATGGCCGTGCCTTCTCCGAAGGCGATGTTGATGCGATCTTTCAGGTGTTCGAGCCGATGAACATTGCGGCGGTTCGCGATCATGCGGATATCATCCCGGGCGCCATCGCTGCGATCGATACCTTGCGCGCCCGTGGCATCCGCATTGCCGGCACGACCGGCTATACGCGTCCGATCATGGATGTGCTGGAGCCACTTGCCGCTGCCTCGGGCTACGTGCCGGAGTTGACCGTCTGCGCGGGCGACCTTCCTGCCGGACGGCCGACTCCATTGATGATGTGGTACGCGATGGCGAAGCTTGGTGTGTGGCCAGCCGCTAGCGTTGTGAAGGCGGATGACACCGCGCCCGGCGTCGGCGAAGGCAAAGCGGCGGGGACGTGGACCATTGGCATCGCGCTGACCGGCAATGCCGTCGGTCTATCAGCCGAGGAGTTGGCGGCGCTGCCACAGGCGGAACGCAGTCGCTTGCGTCAACATGCTGCCGCCGAGCTGCGCGATGCGGATATGGTGATCGACAGCATCGCAGATCTGCCGCAGGCGATCGCGGCAATCGATGCGCGGCTTGCGGCCGGAGAGCGGCCTACCGTGCGCTCGCCGGACTGACCTCCGCGATGTAGATCATATCGCCTGTCGCCGCATCCGGGCTGCCAGGCGCCGTCATCGCCACGACGTGGCCGTTGCCCTGCATGGCGATCCAACTCGGCTCGGCTTTGGCAGCACGCTTGGCTTCCTCGATCACGTCGGCGGGAACATCCCGCCATAGTGCCTCTTCCAGCACTCGGATTCGATCCATTTCTGCGCTCCTGGTGTGAATCGAGTGCTTAACGCCACATCAGCCAGAATGTTCCCACGAGCAGGGTCAGAGCTGTCAGAGGACCGCCGACACGGAAATAGTCCCAGAAGCCGATCACTACGCCACGCCGCGCTGCCTTCTCGACGACGATCAGGTTGGCGATCGAGCCCAGCACCGTGAAGTTGCCGGCAAGGGTGGACGCCATGGCGATGACCAGCCACGCACGATCCTGGTCAGGCAGTGCGGCGACGAACGGCTTCAGCAGCAGCACGGCCGGGACGTTGCTGACCAGGTTCGAGAGAAATGCAGTCACCAGGCTGAGCACAGGTATCGTGGCGAGGTGCAGTTGTCCGACAGCCTCGACCACCTGCGGCGTCAGCAGTTCGCGCTCGGCGCCAGCCACGATGATGAACAGGCCGGCAAACATCAGCAGCAGCGACCAGTCGATCTCAGCATAGACCCGCGCACTCTTCACCCGGCGCGTGAGAAGCAGCAGCGCGCCAACGATGATCGCCGCCTTTGCCGGCGGCTGGCCGGCAAAGAAGAGCGCGACCACCAGCGCGGTCGCCGTCAAGGCGCGGATCATCAGCACGTGGTTGATCCGCAGTCGCGGCACACGAGCGTCCTGCACGCCACCGCGCAACTCGCTGCGGTGCAGCACTGCCAGTAGCGCGACCGTCAGCAGAAGCCCGACCAGCGCCACCGGCGCCAGGGCGGCGGCGAACTGCGGATAGGGGATTCGTGAAAAGCTGCCGATCATCATGTTCTGCGGATTGCCGGTTATCGTCGCTGTCGAACCGACATTCGATGCCATCGCAACGGCCAGCAGATACGGCACTGGATTGCGTTTCTGGCCCAGCGTCAGCTCTAGCACCAGCGGCGCCATCACCAGGCAAATCGCGTCGTTCACCAGGAAGGCGGAGAACACGCCGGAAACCGCGACGATGGCTGCCAGCAACAGCAATGGTCGATGCACGCGACGCGCGACCCAGGCGTTGACCAATGCAAAGAAGCCGGAGATGCGCAGATTGGCGACCACGATCATCATGCCGAGTAGCAGCGTGATGGTCTGCAGATCGACAGCCTGGTAGGCCTCCTGTAGCGGAACGACGCCTGATGCCACCATGAGACAGGCGCCGACCAGTGCTACGCCGGCGCGATCGATAGAAAGACCTGGGACCTTGCCGATCGCCAGGGCGACGTAGCTTGCGGCAAAGATCGCGATTGCGGCGAGACGACGGGCCGCTGCGTCGTGCTCGGGCATGATCCAGGGCAGGGCGGCGGTGCTGACGGCAAGAGCCAGCAGCAGCCCGACGGCGATCAGGCTCGCCAGCGGCAGCCATCGTCCGGTCATTCAGTGATTGGGCCAGAGACCTGGCGTTGCGACCTCCAGCGAATTGCCGTCGGGGTCGCGGAAGTACAGGCTGGTGCCGCCGCGAGCCCAATGGATGCGGCTCTCCACCACGATCATTTCCCGGCGCAGATGCTCCTCCCATGCGGCCAGCTCGCCAAGCGGAATGGCGAAACAGAGATGCAATTCGCCGCTGCCGTGATGGGGCGGGATGACCCCACCCGGGACGGGGGCCGGTTCATTGGTGCTGCCGTGATGGAACAGCAGCAGCACTTGGCTGCCCGGCACGCCGAGAGCGCACATGCGGCCGTCGTGCACGAAGCGCTCGAAGCCGAATATGCGCTGGTAGAAGGCGCAGGCCCGATCGAGGTCGGCGACGTAGAGTGACGTTTCGAGCACCGAGCTTACTCGGGGGACAGACGTACCCATCGGCTTCTCCCGCTTCGGCCTCCTGCATAGCTGGTTCTGGTGCTATGCTGCGGCAAGCTTAGGGAATCGAGCCATGCCAGCCCATTTCGATCTGTTGATCCGCCATGGCACATGCATTTTGCCGTGGGGGGCCGAGACGACGGATGTCGGCGTGCGCAACGGCCGCATCGCCGCACTCGGCGTCGCGGGGGACGCCTCCGCGGAGGAAACGATCGACGCCGGGGGCTTGCACGTTCTGCCGGGGTTGATCGACCCACACGTGCATTTGCGTGATCCCGGCGACAAGACGATCGAGTCGATCCCCACCGGGACGCGGGCCGCGGTGCTGGGCGGGCTGGCAGCGGTGTTCGACATGCCGAACACCGCCCCGTCGATCGTTGATGCCGAGAAGCTGGCGTGGAAGCAGGAATACGTCGAACGCGAATCGTGGTGCGACATCGGGCTTTATGTCGGCGGCACCAAGCAGAATATCCCGGAGCTCGCGGAGCTGGAGCTTGGCCGTGGTGTGTGCGGGATCAAGATTTTCGCCGGAAGTTCGACCGGCGATCTGCTGGTGGAGGACGATGAGCACCTGGAGCGTGTGATGCGCTCAGGACGTCGGCGCATCGCATACCACTCGGAGGACGAATACCGGCTGCAGGAGCGCAAGCCTCTGTTCAAGTCGGGCGATCCCTACCGCCGGCACATGGAATGGCGCGACGAGGAGACTGCGTTTCTCGGCACGCGCCGGCTGATGGCACTGGCGCGCGCAACGGGGCGTCCGGCGCATATCCTGCACGTGTCCACCGCCGAGGAACTCGATTATCTGAAGGACTTCCGCGATCTGGCGACCTGCGAGGTGCTGGTGAACCACCTCACGCAGGTGGCACCGGACTGCTATGACAATTTGAAGGGCTTCGGTGTGATGAACCCACCGATTCGTGGACCGCGTCACCTCGAGGCGGCATGGCGCGCGATCAACGATGGGACGGTGGACACCATTGGCTCCGACCATGCACCGCATGCGCGGGACAAAAAGATGCTGCCGTGGCCGGACTGTCCTGCCGGCCTGACCGGCGTGCAGACTATCGTGCCGGTGATGCTGAACCACGTGAATGCCGGCCGGTTGTCGCTGACGCGCATGGTGGACCTGATGTGCGCGGGGCCGGCGCGCGTATACGGTGTGGTGGGCAAGGGCAGGCTTGCCGCCGGCTACGACGCGGATTTCACGCTGGTGGACATGCAGCGTAGGCGCCGCATCGAAGAATCATGGATTGTTTCACCCTGCGGTTGGACGCCGTTTGCCGGCATGGACATCACCGGCTGGCCGGTCCGAGCGATCGTGCGCGGCCGGACGGTGATGCGCGATGACGAGGTGGTGGGCAGTCCGAGCGGGCAGTTGGTGCGATTCGGCTAAAGTTTACGCTGCCGCGCGCACCGGCTGCTGCGCCGCCTTGATCATGTCAGCCCCCTTCTCCGCGATCATGATCACCGCGGCATTGGTGTTGCCTGACACCAGCGTTGGCATGATCGACGCATCGATCACCCGCAGTCCCGCGATTCCGTGAACGCGGAGTTCGTCGTCGACCACCGCCATCGGATCATGACCCATCTTGCATGTTCCGGTGACGTGATAGGTCGTCTGGCCGTTGATCCGCGCGAAGTCCAGCCACTCATCGTCGGTCTGAACCTGATCGCCCGGGTTCATCTCGAATGCGCGGTATTTGTCCAGCACCGGGTTGTTGATGATGCGTCGGCCGATCTTCATACCCTCGACGATCGTGCGGCGGTCCAGCTCCTCGGCCAGGAAATTCGGCCGTATCGCGGGCGCGGCCAGCGGATCGGGCGACTTCGCATGGATCGATCCCTTCGATTCCGGTGAACACTGGTACGCTGTCAGGGTCATGCCCGGCTGACGGTCGAGGACACGCGTCTGTGCCGTTGCGTAGCTGGCGTGGGTGAAATGATACTGCACGTCGGGCTCTTCCAGCTCCGGCCGCGTCTTGACGAAGCCATAGACAATGCCCGCGGTGAACGTCAGCACACCGCGTTGCTGCGTATAGTACTTGATGATCTCCTTCATAAAGTGCAGGCCGCGCGTATGCTCGTTCAGGGTGACCGGCAGCTTCACGCGCCAGTTCATCCGTGGCGCGAAGTGGTCGCGATAGTTTTCGCCGACGCCTCGCAGTTCATGTCTAACCTCGATGCCGAGTGATTGCAGCAGTGCCGGCTGGCCGATGCCCGATAGCTCCAGCACGTGCGGCGACTTCACCGCTCCTGCCGCCAGGATCACTTCGGCGTTGCATCGCACCTGTTGCGCCTGCCCATGCTGGCTATACTCAACGCCGACGGCGCGTTTTCCCTCCAGCAGGATGCGTGTCGTATGGGCCTCGGTCTCGACGCGCAAATTCTGCCGGCCACGCGCGGGATCGAGGAAGGCACGTGCGGTGGACCAACGCCGGCCCTTCTTCTGGGTAACCTGATAGTATCCGAAACCCTCCTGCTGGCCGTTGTTGTAGTCGCGATTGCGTGGCCAGCCCTCGGCTGCCGCGGCATCGATGAAGGCGTCAAGCAATTCGGCGCGCTCGATCATGTTGGCGACGTTCAGCGGGCCGCCACGGCCGCGCGTCTCGTCGCCACCTGGCTCGAAATGCTCGGACTTCCGGAAATAAGGCAGGACTGCGTCGTACGACCAGCCGCGATTGCCGAACTGCGACCAGGTATTGTAGTCAAGCGGGTTGCCTCGGACATACAGCATACCGTTGATCGAACTCGAGCCACCCAGCGTCTTGCCGCGTGGGATTGGAATTGATCGGCCCTTGACGTTGTCCTCCGGTTCGGTGGCAAAATTCCAGTTGTAGCGCGGGCTGTTGAGCAGCTTGGTGAAGCCGACCGGGATGCTGATCCACATCGAGTCGTCCTTTGGTCCGGCCTCCAGCAACAGTACTTTGGTGCCTGGGCTCTCGGTCAGCCGATGTGCCAGCACGCAGCCGGCAGAACCAGCACCGATGATGATGTAGTCGTAGTGCGCCATCGTCTTGTCCCCTTCGCCGCGGATGCTACCGGGTGCGGCCGCTTGCCTCAACACAACTCGCGCGACAGGATGCGCGGGGGTAGGGACCGTTGCGTTTTTCCATTTACAGTCTGATGCGCCACGCTGTGGGAGGGGCCACCTGGCCAGAGCAGTGGCGCTCGCCGGAGCCGCGCCCGAACTACGACGTGGTCATTGTCGGCGCCGGCGGGCATGGCCTCGCCACCGCCTACTACCTCGCACGCGAGCATGGCATCCGCAACGTCGCAGTGCTGGAACGTGGCTGGCTCGGCGGAGGCAATACCGGGCGCAATACCACGATCATCCGCTCCAACTATCTGTGGGAGGAGAGCGCCGCACTCTACGAACATTCCCTGAGGCTGTGGGAAGGCCTGTCGCAGGAGCTGAACTACAATGTCATGTATTCGCCGCGCGGCGTCATGATGCTCGCGCATTCGTCCCACGACGTACAGGTGTTCAAGCGCCATGTGCACGCGAATCGGCTCAGCGGCATCGACAACGAATGGCTGACGCCTGAACAGGTCAAGTCATTTTGTCCACCGCTCAACATTTCGTCGGTTCTGCGCCATCCGGTCTTGGGCGCCGCATTGCAGCGCCGTGGTGGGGTTGCGCGGCACGATGCGGTGGCATGGGGCTATGCACGCGGTGCGAGCGCGCTTGGTGTCGATATCATACAGAACTGCGAGGTCACTGCGATCAGTCAGGGGCCGTCCGGCGCCGTGAATGCAGTTGAAACGACGCGCGGACGCATTGCGGCACGCAAGGTTGCCGTGGTGGCGGCGGGCCACACCAGCGTGGTGATGGCGATGGCCGGCCTACGCATGCCGCTGGAAAGCTACCCGTTGCAGGCGTTGGTGTCCGAACCGGTGAAACCCGTGCTGCCTTGCGTGGTCATGTCGAACAGCATCCACGCCTACATCTCCCAGTCCGACAAAGGCGAGCTCGTGATCGGCGCGGCAACCGATGCCTATGTGTCGTACAGCCAAGCCGGTGGATTGCATATCGCCGAGCACACGCTGGAGGCGATCTGCGAGCTGTTCCCTACATTCCGACGCCTGCGCATGCTGCGCAACTGGGGCGGCATCGTCGATGTTACGCCGGATCGATCACCGATCATCGGGCTGACGCCGGTGCCTGGCCTTTATGTGAACTGTGGCTGGGGAACCGGCGGATTCAAGGCGACGCCGGGATCGGGTCACGTCTTTGCCGCGACGATTGCGCGTAACGAACCGCACCCGATCGCTGCACCGTTCTCGCTCGATCGGTTCCGCACCGGGCGGCTGATAGATGAGGCTGCCGCCGCGGCGGTGGCGCACTGATGTTGCTGATCGCCTGTCCGTGGTGCGGCACGCGTCCGGAGAACGAATTCCGCTACGGCGGCGAAGCACACATCGTCCGGCCGCGTGATCCCGGTTCAGTTGACGACGCGGCATGGGCGGACTTCCTCTACATGCGAAGCAACCCGAAGGGCGAGCACGCCGAGCGCTGGCGCCACATTCACGGTTGCGGCCGCTTCTTCAACTGCGTGCGCGACACCGTGACCGATCGCATCCGCGCCACGTACAGACCCGGCGAGCCTCCGCCGCGATGACGGACGGATTCCGCACGCCCGATGGTGGCCGGATCGACCGCTCGGCACCGCTATCATTCAGCTTCGATGGCAAGCAATACCTTGGTTGTCAGGGTGACACGCTTGCCTCGGCGCTGCTGGCCAATGGCGTTCATCTTGTTGGCCGTTCGTTCAAGTATCATCGGCCGCGCGGCATCATGTCCGCGGGTTCGGAGGAACCCAATGCGCTGGTGACGATTGATCGCGGCGCGGGACGTATCGTGCCGAATCTGAGGGCGACGCAGCTCGAGCTATATGACGGAATGCGGGTTTTCAGTCAGAACCGCTTTCCTTCGCTGGACTTCGATCTCGCTGCGGTCAACAACATAATTGCTCCAATATTTACCGCTGGCTTCTACTACAAGACATTCATGTGGCCGCGCGCGTTCTGGCGACGTGTTTACGAGCCGGCGATCCGGGCTGCCGCCGGTCTCGGACGAGCGCCCACCATGCCCGACCCCGATCGGTATCTGCACCACTATGCGCACTGCGACGTGCTGGTAATCGGTGCCGGACCGACCGGTCTGGCTACTGCTCTGGCCGCATCGGAGAGCGGCGCGCGTGTCGTGTTGTGCGACGAGCAGTCGGAACTCGGCGGATCATTATTGGCCGAGACGGGCGCACGCATCGATGGTGAGGCCGCCGCGGATTGGCTGCGTGAGACGCTGGACGAACTCGGGCGGCGCGCCGATGTGACACTGTTGCCGCGCACCACGGCATTTGGCTGGTATCCCGACAATCTCATTGGTCTGGTGCAGCGTGTCACCGATCATATCACAGAACCCGACTTTCGGCTGCCGCGCGAACGGCTGTGGCACGTGCGAGCCAGCAGGGTGGTGATCGCGGCCGGCGCACTGGAACGACCGCTGCTGTTTTCCGGCAACGACCGGCCGGGTGTTTTGCTGGCCGATGCCGCGCGGATCTATCTGCAGCGCTACGGCGCGAAGGTCGGAGCGCGCGCGGTAATCACCACATCGGACGATACTGCTTATGCGGCCGGCGTTGCGCTGCGCGAAGCTGGCGTCGTCATCGGCGCCGTCGCCGATGTACGCGGCGACATCAGCGATGTGGCGGAAGCGTCCGGCTTGCCGGTACGAAGGGCGACGAGCGTGGTTGCCACTAGCGGACGACAGCGTGTCAATCGCGCCATCCTTTCCAATGGTGACGCTATCCCTTGCGATCTGGTGTTGATGTGTGGCGGCTGGACTCCGTCGGTGCATCTCTATTCGCAATCGCGTGCAAAATTGTGCTTCGACGAACGCTTGCAAGCGTTTTTGCCGGGAGAATGGACCTCGCAGGTTCGCTCGGTGGGTGCCTGTAACGGAACGTTCGGGCTGGCCGCATGCCTCGAGGAAGGCTACGCTGCGGGGGACTTGCAGCGGAAATTCACGGTCGCGCATACACGCACTTTCCTGCCATCTCCAGCCGTGGCGCAACCTTCCACGAACAGTGGCAAGGCATTTGTCGATTTCCAGAACGACGTGACAGCCAAGGACCTTGCCATCGCTGCTCAGGAGGGGTTCCGCTCGATCGAGCATGTGAAGCGCTACACGACAACTGGCATGGCGACGGACCAGGGCAAGACGGCAAACGTGAATGCCCTGACGATGATTGCGAGTCTGACGGATCGAGCCGTGCCGCAGGTGGGCCATACCACGTTCCGCACGCCCTACACGCCGGTAACCTTCGGTGCGTTTGCGGGCACGGCGCGAGAAGAACTGTTCGAGCCGGTACGTCGGACACCAATCCACGACTGGGCTGCTGCGCACGGCGCGGCATTCGAAGATGTTGGCACCTGGCAGCGCGCTCGCTTCTTCTCCCGCGAGGGCGAAGATATGCACCGCGCAGTCGCGCGCGAATGCCGCGCTGTGCGCAATGCGGTCGGCGTGTTCGACGCGACCACGCTGGGTAAGATCGAGGTGGTGGGCCCGGATGCGGCTGAATTCCTCGACCGTATCTACACCGGCAACTTCTCGGGGCTCGCGCCAGGCCGCTGCCGCTACGGCGTGCTGCTGAATGAGGCCGGTTTCGTAATGGACGACGGTGTCGTGGCGCGGCTGGCGCCAGATCGCTTCCATGTCACGACGACGACCGGTGGTGCCGCTGGCGTACTGCATCACATGGAAGACTATCGGCAGACCGAGTTTCCCGAACTTCGCGTTTGGCTTACGTCGATCGCCGAGCAATGGGCAGTCATCACCGTACAGGGTCCGTTGGCGCGCCGGACGATCGAGCCGCTGGTCCAGGACATCGACATCGCGCCGGAGGCAATGCCGCATATGAGTGTGCGCGAGGGCCGTGTCTGCGGCCTTCCCGCGCGGTTGTTTCGTGTGAGCTTCACCGGCGAACTCGGTTACGAGATCAACGTGCCGGCGGACTACGGACGTGCCGTTTGGGAGGCGGTGTTCGCCGCCGGCACTCAGCACGGCATCACTGCCTACGGCACCGAGGCGATGCACGTGTTCCGTGCCGAGAAGGGCTATATTATCGTCGGGCAGGAGACCGATGGCACCGTGATACCCGCCGATCTCGGCCTGGAATGGACAATCGGCAAGGCAAAACGCGACTTTGTCGGCAAACGCTCGCTGACGCGGCCCGATATGCTCCGTGCGGATCGCCGGCAACTCGTCGGGCTTCTGTCATCCGATATGCTTGAGGAAGGCGCGCAGGTGGTCGCCGATGCGAACGCCCCGGTTCCCATGCCTGCACTTGGGCATGTCACGTCAGCCTATTGGAGCGAAACGCTCCACCGTCCAATCGCCCTGGCTCTGCTGGTCGGTGGCAGGAGGCGAATCAGGCAGATGCTGTACGTGGCTCGGTCGGCGGGTTCCGTCGTGGTGCGGGTAACCACGCCCATGTTCTACGATCCGCAAGGTGTGCGATTGCATGGGTGAGCGCGATTTTCCCTTGCGCGCACTCGCTGCGAATTCTGCACAGTGCACCGAGGTGTCTCTGTCCGTCACCCCACCGCTTACCCGCAAAGTCGCGCGCGCCGACCGTGATTCGGTTAAGGTGCTCTGGGACATGATGGGCGTGGAACTGCCAACGGTGCCATGCCTCAGTAACCAATGTCATGATCGCGTTGCGCTGTGGCTCGGACCCGACGAATGGCTGGTGTTGGCAGACGAGGGTGTCGAGCTGCCTGCGGCGTATCCGGGCGGGAGCATCGTGGATGTGTCTCATGCGATGACCGGCATCGCCGTATCCGGTTCCCGTGCCGCTTGGGCAATCAATGCATTCTGCGCGCTGGATCTGCAACTGGGTGCATTTCCGGTCGGCATGTGCACGCGAACCGTCTTTGGCAAGGCGGAGATCGTGCTCTGGCGAACTGCGCCCGAGAACTTCCGCATCGAGGTTGCGCGCTCGTTCGCGCCTTACGTGTGGGCGTGTCTCGAGGAGGCGCGGCGCGAGTTCCTCGCCTGACGCACCCCGTGCTAGGCTCTCGCCGAAGAGCTGCATCGGAGGGACGCCATGGACTTCAAGGGCAAGGTCGCGCTGATAACCGGCGCTGGCAACGGGATCGGCCGCGCCACCGCTCTCGGCTTCGCGCGCAATGGTGCCAAGGTGGTTGTGGTGGACCGCGATACCGCCGGCGGCGAAGGTACCGCGGGCATCATTCGTCAGCAGGGCGGCGAGGCATTGTTCGTCACTGCGGATGTGACGAAATCTGCCGATGTACAGGCCTACGTGAAGGCGGCGCTCGATGCCTACGGTTCGATCGATTGCTTTCACAACAACGCCGGTATCGAAGGCAACGTCGCGCCGACGGCGGAATATGACGAGGCGATGTTCGACGCAGTGATGAGCGTGAATGTGAAGGGGGTCTTCCTCGGCATGCGGCACGTGCTGCCGGTGATGTTGCAGCAGAAGCGCGGTGCGATCGTAAATACCGCCTCGGTTGCCGGTCTGGTGGCGTCGCCGGGGATGCCGGCCTATGTCGCTTCGAAGCACGCGGTGATCGGACTGACCAAGACCGCGGCAGGAGAGGTTGCGCGGTCCGGTGTGCGGGTCAACGCGGTATGCCCCGGACCGATCGACACACGCATGATCCATTCACTGGAGTCAATGTTGAGCCCGACCGATCCCGGCAGCATCGGCGACCGCTACCAATCCAACATTCCCATTGGCCGCTACGGGACGCCAGAGGAGGTGGCCAATCTCGTGCTGTTCCTCTGCTCCGATCTGGCAACCAATATCACCGGCGCACAGTATGTGGTCGATGGCGGACGCACAGCGACCGGCGGCGCGGTGACCAATAATATGGTGCGATAATGATTTCAGGTGACCATGCGAGAGACATGACAGGAGGCGCGCGATGATCACTGCCATAGTCCTTTATGATCTGCCGGCGCATATCGACCGCGAGGCATGCCGGCAGCATTTCCTGAAGATTGCACCGGACTTTCTCGATGTGCCGGGATTCATCCGGAAGCAATTCATATACGACGTGAACGGCGGCGTGGCGGGTGGATCGTATATCTGGAAGGATCTCGCGTCGGCGAAGGCATTTTACAACGGACCGTGGCTCGAAGGCATCAGGCGCCGTTACGACTGTGAGCCACGTGTCAGCTATTTCGAGACGTTCGCCATCGCGGATCAGGGCACGAGGCTCGCCGGCGCGCCGATGGAGTGACGCTGATGGTCAAGACAGTACGCACTCCGAAGCTGGAGATTGCTTATCAGGAAAGCGGTCCAGCAGACGGCACGCCGGTGATCCTTCTGCATGGATGGCCTTCCGATCCGCATGACTGGGACGGCGTCGCGAAACCACTCGCTGCCGACGGGTGCCGGGTTCTGGTTCCCTGGCTGCGCGGGTTTGGCCCTACGCGTTTTCTCGACCCGGCCACGCCGCGATCAGGCCAGCAGGCCGCCCTTGGGTCGGATGTACGCGACTTCATGGATGCGCTTGGCATCAGGCAGGCGCTGCTTGCCGGCTACGATTGGGGTGGCCGTGGTGCATGTGTGACGGCAGCGTTGTGGTCCGAGCGCGCGCTTGGGCTGGTATCGATCAGTGGCTACAACATCCAGAACATTCCCACCGCCGGTCAACCAGCGGCGGCGGCGCAGGAACATCGTCACTGGTATCAGTGGTATTTCCATACGGAACGCGGTCGCGCAGGTCTGCAACAGAACCGCCGCGACATTGCCCGGCTGCTATGGAGACTCTGGTCACCGAACTGGCAGTTCGACGATGCTACGTTTGAGGCCACGGCAGAAAGCTTTGACAACCCAGACTTCGTCGACGTGACGATCCAGTCTTATAGGCACCGCTATGGCAACGCGCCAGGCGATCCAACGCTGGATGCGCTCGAACAGCGCCTGGCGGAACGTCCATCGATCGCTGTGCCGACGATCGTGCTGCACGGTGCCTGCGATGGTGTAGGGCCAGCCGAGCAGTCGGAAACGCACGCGCGGCATTTCACGGCGCGTTACGAACGTCGAGTGGTTCCGGTTGCCGGTCATTTCCTGGCGCGCGAAACACCGGATGCAGTGGTGCAGGCAGTGCGCGATCTGCTTGCCTAGAGTTCGCCAAGCGCGCAGGAGAAAACCCATGAACGGCAATAGCGCCTACCTGACGGGACTTGAGCGCAATCAGGCCAACTATGCGCCGCTCACACCGCTGACCTTTCTGGCGCGCGCTGCCTATGTTCATCCGGAGCACCCCTCGGTCGTTCATGGCGCGCAGCGCTTCGTCTGGCGCGAGACCTATGCGCGCTGTCGTCGTCTTGCATCGGCTCTTGCGCGGCGCGGGATCGGCAAGAACGATACGGTCGCGGTGATGGCACCGAACATCCCCGCGATGTACGAGTTGCATTTCGGTGTGCCTATGTGCGGCGCGGTGCTGAACACGCTGAACACCCGGCTGGATGCGGAGACGATCGCCTTCATGTTGCGTCATGGGGGCGCCCGCGCGCTGATCACCGATCGCGAATTCTCTGCGACCGTCGAGCAGGCGCTGGCGCTGTTGGACGATCGGCCCCTGGTGATCGATGTCGACGATCCGAATTATCATGGGGGCAAGACGGTGGGCGAGATTGGCTATGAGGCATTTCTTGCCGAGGGCGATCCGGATTATGCATGGCAGGGGCCGGCGGACGAGTGGGATGCGATCTCGCTCAACTACACGTCGGGCACGACAGGCGATCCGAAGGGCGTCGTCTATCACCATCGCGGCGCGTATCTGAATGCGATCAGCAACGTGCTGGACTGGGACATGCCGTCGCACGCCGTGTATCTGTGGACGTTGCCCATGTTCCATTGCAATGGCTGGTGCTTTCCGTGGACGCTCGCCGAGCGTGCCGGGACCAGCGTCTGCCTGCGCCGTGTCGAGGCGAAGGCGGCGCTCGATGCGATTCGCGACCACCACGTGACGCATATGTGCGGCGCGCCAATCGTGTATTCATTGCTGATCAATGCATCCGAGGAACTGCGGCGCGGCATCGATCATCGTATGGCCGGGCAGATCGCCGGCGCCGCACCGCCGGCCGTGATCATCGAGGGCGCAGAGGAAATCGGGATCGAGCTTACCCACGTCTATGGCCTGACGGAGACTTACGGCCCGGCTTCGGTCTGCGCCAAGCATGCCGCCTGGAGCGCGATGCCGATCGATCAGCGCGCGGAGCGCAACGGACGCCAAGGTGTTCGGGTGCCGATGCAGGAGGCGATGACGGTGCTCGATCCCACAACGATGTCGCCAGTGCCGTGGGATGGCGAGACGATGGGCGAGATCATGTTCCGCGGCAACATCACGATGAAAGGGTACCTTAAAAACCCGAAGGCGACGGATGCCTCGTTCGCCGGCGGTTGGTTCCATACCGGCGACCTGGGCGTGATGCAGCCAGACGGCTATGTGAAGATTCGCGATCGTTCGAAGGATATCATCATCTCGGGCGGCGAGAACATTTCATCGATCGAGGTGGAGGAGGCACTGTACCACCACCCTGCCGTGCTGGGTGCCGCCGTGGTGGCGCAACCGGATGACAAGTGGGGCGAGACGCCGTGTGCATTCATCGAGCTGAAGCCGGGGGCGAGCGTGACCGAGGATGAGCTGCGCGACTTTTGCCGCGAGCACATGGCGCGCTTCAAGGTGCCGAAAAGCTTTGTGTTCCGCGAGCTTCCGAAGACTTCGACCGGGAAGATCCAGAAGTTCGTGCTGCGCGATCTCGCCAAGTCTGCGAACGCGATCGAGTAGGCGCAAGCAATCGATCTACGCGTTCTGTCAGGGCCTTTGCATCGAACGGTGCGCGCACCTTGGCGTCGTTGTCGAAGTACACGAACACGTCGCGCCTGCGCTTGTGTCCCGGGCCATCGATCCGCTCGGCATCCACAGGCTCGCTGCCCTTCGCCCAGGTCGCGACCCGTGCAGCCCAATCATCCAGTGCCTTGTCGTCATAGCCACTGGTATACAGCTCTTCCGAACCATGCAGCCGGCAGTAGACAAAATCTGACGTTAGGTCCATCAGCCGCGGCCATTCCACCGTGTCGGCGCACACCAGTGCCACGTTGTACTCGCGCAAGAGCTCGACGAAAGCGCTAGTGCGAAACGTCTCATTACGGATTTCAAACGCGTGCCGCATCTTGCCTTCCGTGTCCACCTTCAGCCAGGCGGGCGCCTTCAGCCGTTCATCATGCTTGCGTCCGAGCCCTGCGGCCGTGCCGGTATCGTGCGGTAGCAATCTCAAAAATTCCTCGATCCTCTCGGCGTCGAAGCGGAAGTTCGGCGGGAACTGCCAGAGGATCGGCCCCAGTTTCGGTCCAAGCCGCAGCAGGCCTGAGGCAATGAAGTTCGCCAGGGGCGTCGCGACATCACGCAGCCGTCGTATGTGGGTGATGAAGCGCGGCGCCTTCACCGCGAACACGAAGTTGTCGGGTGCCCGTTCGGCCCAATTGGCGAACGCGTCCGGTCGCTGCATGCCGTAGAACGTGCCGTTGATCTCGAGCGAGCTGAACTGGGTCGTGGCGTACTCCAGCTCACGCTTCTGCGGCAGGCCCTTTGGATAGAACACGCCGCGCCAGGGCGCGTAGGTCCAGCCGGAAATGCCGATGCGAACAGTTCCGGCACGCGCCATATGCAGCCTCCCTGGGACACTATCCCCCAGGTAGACTTACGCTCTCCCAGCCAGACAGTTGCTCCACGGCTCGACCGACCCTGAACACCATCGGTTCATCGAATGCCCGCCCGACGATCTGCACGCCGATAGGCAGCCCGCTTGCGCTCAACCCGGTCGGCACGCTCATGGCTGGATGGCCGGTGACATTGAACGGGATGGTCTGGATTGGCGATGCAGACGACAGCGAATCGGTCGGTTGATCGAAACGTGGGGCCGTGTTCAGCGCCGACAGGGTCAGCAACGCGTCGTAGCGCGTCAGCGCGGCATTGACGGCGTCGGTCAGTTCGCGGCGAGCGCGCAGCGCATGGATGAAGTCGGCCGCGGTGATCGCGGCGCCGAGGATGAAGCGGCCAGCGGTTATCTCGCCGTAGTCGAGCAGCCGGGTTTGCATGTCGGATTCATGGATGGCGAAAGCCTCCGCCATCATGATCACGCGTCCGACAGCCGAGAACAAC
The DNA here is from genome assembly GCA_963818775.1 of uncultured Alphaproteobacteria bacterium. GTDB lineage: Bacteria > Pseudomonadota > Alphaproteobacteria > Acetobacterales > Acetobacteraceae > JAMXLO01. The sequence continues at coordinate 164,025 of CAWFUF010000026.1, forward strand.
TGGTACTCGGGCAGTTCGACGTCCTCCACTGTAGCACCCGTCGCCCGCAACTGTGCTGCGGTGCGGTCAAGTCCCGCGACCACCTCGGCTGTCGTCGCCGGCGCGGTGGCGAAGAAGGCACGCGGAATTCCGATGCGCAGACCAGACACTCCCTTCTCGATATCGGCACGATAGTTGGGAACAGGCGCGTCGGCGCTGGCGGGATCCTGCGGATCGTAGCCGGCGAGCACCTGGAGAGTAATGGCCGCATCCTCGACGCTGCGGGTCAGCGGGCCGATGTGGTCAAGCGTCCAGGACAGCGGAAACACGCCACGGCGCGAGACGCGACCATAGGTTGGCTTGATGCCGACCGTGCCGCACCAGGCTGCTGGTCCACGGATCGAGCCGCCGGTGTCGGAGCCCATTGCTATGCGCACCACGCGCGCGCCGATCGCGGTGCCGGAGCCGGACGAAGAACCTCCTGTAATATGCTCGGGGTTCCACGGATTGCGCGCTGGTGGAAATGGGAGATCGAAGCTAGGACCGCCGATGGCGAACTCGTGTGTGGCAAGCTTGCCCAGCAATACGCCGCCGGCTTCGCGCAGTCGTGCGGCGGCGTCACTGTCCTCCTTTGGCACGACATTCAGGCGCAACTTCGAATGGCAGGTCGTGCGGATGCCGGCTGTGTCGTAAATGTCTTTCAGCGCGTACGGGATGCCATGGAACGGCCCGCGGTCACGCCCCGCCCTCAGTTCCGCATCGGCGCGGCGGGCATCGTCCAGGGCGCGATCTTCGGTCACCAGCACGAAGGCATGCAACGCTCCGTCGCGCGCAGCGACGCGGGACAGAGCGTCGCGTGCAAGCAATTCCGCGGTCACCGCGCGGGAGCGGAGGAGGCGGCCCATTTCAGCAATTGAGAGATCCTGCGTGTCCATTACCTGTCTCCCAGGCGGAAGACGTTTGACGGCTCCGCCTCTGGCCCGTACCGGCCGTGCAGCAATGCAATCTGGCCGCGAAGGTCCGCGTAAGCGGTGAGCGCCGCGGCACGGCGTTGCGGTGGGACGGTGATGCCGGCGCGCGCCATCAGGCAGTCGAATTCGGTTGCCAGCGCTTCCGGCGAGAGGGGTTCGGCCACGTCGGGTCCTCCAGGTGAAGTTTCGGCGATTATGCACGCGGTGCGAGGGGCGGCTACACTCGACGCCGAAGGAGGCGAGGATGCGCACGCAAGTTGGCATTGTCGGCGCAGGTCCGGCAGGGCTGTTGTTGTCGCATCTGTTGCATCTGGAGGGCATCGAGTCGATCGTTCTCGAGGCGCGATCGCGCGGCTATGTCGAAAACCGCATTCGCGCCGGCGTTCTGGAATACGGCACCGAGCAGTTGTTGAATGACTCTGGGGTCGGCGAGCGGATGCGGCGCGAGGGTATGCGGCATCCGGGCGTGATCATGCGCTTTGGGCGCGCCGATCATCGCATTGATTTTGCCGATCTCGTCGGCAAGCACGTGATGGTCTACGGCCAGCACAAGGTGGTGCAGGACCTGATCGCTGCGCGTCTGGCCGCGGGCGGGCAAATCGTGTTCGAGGCCGATGATGTCAGCGTGCACGACTTCCAGACCGGCCGGCCGCGCATCCGCTATCGGCACGGGGGCGTGGTGCAGAACCTCGAGTGCGACATCCTCGCTGGCTGCGACGGCTTTCACGGCGTCTGCCGTCCGTCTATCCCGAATAGTCGCCTACGGATATTCGAGCGCAAATATCCGTTTGGATGGCTGGGCATCCTGGCCGAGACACCACCTCCCACGGAAGAGAATGTATATGTCAGCCACGAACGCGGTTTCGCATTGCTGGCAATGCGGTCGCCGACTCTAAGCCGGCTCTATTTGCAGTGCGCACCAGACGAGGACCTCGCGGCGTGGTCAGATGACCGGATCTGGACGGAGCTGCAGACGCGGGCAGCGCGGGACGGGTTCAGTCTGGCCGAGGGGCCGGTCCTGCAGCGCGGCGTCACCCCGATGCGGAGCTTTGTGGTGGAACCGATGCAGTGCGGGCGCTTGTTCCTTGCCGGTGATGCCGCGCACATCGTGCCACCGACGGGGGCGAAGGGGCTGAACCTTGCCGCCGCGGACGTCGCTGTCCTGACGCGTGGCATCGTCGCGTTCTATCGGCAAGGGACGACCGACCGGCTGGACACCTATTCGGCGACGTGTCTGCGGCGGATCTGGAAAGTGCAGCGATTCTCCTGGTGGATGACGACGCTGCTGCACCGGTTCTTCGATCATACGCCGTTCGAACAGCGCATCCAGGCGGCGGAGCTCGACTACGTGTTCAGTTCGCGCGCTGCGTCATTGGCGTTGGCCGAGAATTACGTCGGGCTGCCGCTGGAGCAATAGACGCCCTATGCCTCGACCACCCGCTGCGTTTGCACGCCCAGTCCTTCGACCGAGAGTCGCATCGTGTCCCCAACCTTCAGAAACACCGGGTTTGGCTTCACGCCCTGACCGACCCCTGGCGGCGTACCGGTCGCAATGACATCGCCCGCGTGCAGCGTGATGAAATGGCTGACATAGCTCACCAGTTTCACCACGCCGAAGATCATCGTCTTGGTCGTGCCGTTCTGCATCCGCTTGCCGTTCACCTCGGTCCACAGCGGCAATGCCTGCGGGTCGAGTATCTCATCCTTCGTCACCACCCAGGGACCGGTCGGGCCGAAGGTGTCGCAGCCCTTGCCCTTGTCCCACGTGCCGGCACGCTCGATCTGGAACTCGCGCTCGGATACGTCGTTGCACACGCAGTAGCCGGCGACGTGGCCGATCGCCTCTTTCTCAGACACGTAGCGCGCGGTCTTGCCGATGACGATGCCGAGCTCGACCTCCCAGTCCAGCTTCTTCGACCCGCGCGGCAGCTTCACGTCATCATCCGGTCCGCACAGTGCGCCCAGCGACTTGAGGAAGATGATCGGCTCCTTCGGCACAGGCATCCCCGCCTCGGCCGCATGATCGGCATAGTTGAGCCCGATGCACACGTAATTCACTGGTCGTGCCACGCAGGAGCCAAGCCGCACGCTCGCATCCACTTTCGGCAAGGTCCCCGGATTGATGTCGGCGATCATCTTCAGTGCGGGTTCCGATAGAGCGAACCCGTCGATGTCGCGTACCACGGAGGACAGGCAACGAATCGTGCCGTCATTCGCCAGCAGCGCCGGCCTTTCGGCGCCCAATGGGCCGTAGCGTAGCAGTTTCATTTTTCCATCCCCTCCTAAAGCGTGAGCCCGCCATCGATCACGACGGCCTGGCCAGTGATGAATTGCGCGGCATCCGACGCGAGATACACAGCGAGCTCGGCGATCTCTTCCGGCGTGCCGAGCCGGCCCATCGGTTGACGATCGACGAACGCCTGGTACGCCGCCTGAACCGAACCCGCCTGCGTCGCGTTCGCCTCGATGCGCTCTTCCAGGCTTGGTGTCAGTACCGTGCCGGGACAAAGGCAATTGCAGCGTATGCCGTGCTTCATGTAGTCGGTCGCCACCGACTTGGTCATGCCGATCACGGCCGCCTTGGTGGCGCTGTAGATGAAGCGATTCGGCACGCCCTTCAGGCTGCTCGACACCGACGCCATGTTCAGGATCACACCACTGCCGCGCGCCACCATTGCCGGCACAAACGCGCGCATCGTGCGGAACATCGAGCGCACATTTAGTTCGAACGCCAACGTCCACTCATCGTCGGTCGCTTCCAGCAGCGTGCCCTGGTGCACAAAGCCCGCGCAGTTGAACAGGATATCGATCGCGCCGGCATCGCGCGCGGCGCGGGCAATGTCATCCGCGCGCAGCACGTCGAGGGCGGCGGCGTGGATGCTGTCGTTCGCGATCGCCTGCACCTTCGCGGCGTCGATGTCGGTTGCGATCACGCGCGCGCCCGCGGCGGCGAAGGCAAGCGCGGTGGCCCGCCCGATGCCCTGACCGGCGGCTGTGACGAAGGCGGTCTTGTTGGCAAGCTGTCCAGGCATGGTGTGCCTCCGATACGAGCTTTCCTCCGTTAGCGGAAGGCCCGACGAATGCGTCCCCAGTCCTCGATCGCGTGTTCCTGGCCCGGTGGGATCGAGAAGACCGCCTGGTTGAATCCCGCGTCGGCCAGCGCGGCGACGCGCTGCGTCAGATCGGCCGCCGTGCCGATGAACGACGTTTGCCGGATCATCTCGGCGGTGATGAAGGGGCGTTCGTCGGGGCGGACGAACATGAGATGGCCGCGGTGGTTGGACAGGTAGTAGGCATCGGCTGGCTCGAAGTTCCGCGCATGCGCGACATAGGCCTCAACTGATGCAGCGAATTCCGGCCGCATCGCCAGTGGCGTGGGGTGTCCGGCCAATGCGGTATCGGCCGCCCGATGCAGCAGCATTGCCGCACGCGGCGCAGCGAGCGCCATGCCGCGTGGGCCGTCGACCGGCTCACCTTCCTCCAGCACCGCGCCGCCGATCCAGGCAACCGCCCGCAGGTCGTCGCGTGAGTGGCCGGCCTCCTGCCATGCCGCGCGCATCTGCTCCAGCGTCGCTTTGCCGCGCTCGACGTCGGCAACATTGTCGATCCAGTTGGCCCCTAGCTTCGCGGTGAGCTTGCGCGCACGAGGACCAGAGGCGGCAATGAACAACGGGATAGGATCCTGCGTGTTGATCAGGCCAATCTCGGGATTGAGCATGCGGATCGGCCGACGTCCGCCTTCGAGTTCCATCTCGACGGTCTCGCCGCGCCACAGGGCCTGGATGATCCGGATGTATTCCTCCATGTCGGCGAGCTTCACGGCGCCGAGACCCATGGTGCGGCGTCCGGTGAAGCCAGGTACTGATGCCGAACGCGATGCGTCCCGGTGCCAGCTTGTTCAACGACGCCAGTGCGTTGGCAGCGACCGGCGCGATGCGGTTGGAAGGGATCAGCACGCCGGTACCGAGTGTTATGCGCGTCGTCTTCATTGCCGCGGCTGCCATGGCGACGAACGGATCGGCGCTCAACATCTGCGTGTCGAAGAACCAGGCGTGGGAGAAGCCTAGTTCCTCCGCGCGACGCACCAGGCGCCACGAGTCTGCGCCGGTAGGGATGGCGATGCCGAACTGCATGGTGCGTTCCCTTGTCATTGCGTGTTCCACACCCGCTTGGCGGCGGACCCGCGCTGGACGAAACCGGTACTCGTCATGGCCGGCGAAGGCTGGCCATCCACGTCTTCCCTTGATGCGCGCGGCACAGTCTACTCATGGATTCTTGCGAGGAGCGGAGCGACGCGGCAATCCCCACCGGGAATACGCACGATAGGATTGCTTCGTCGGCTGCCTCCTTGCAATGACAGTTAGTGGTTGTTGCGTGATTCGCCGCGCGTTTCTATCACATTGAGATACAGCGTCGCCGGCTCGAGGCACGCGCCGGTGCCGAGCTGACCAACCATCGACCGATAGATCTCCTCCCACGGTGTCATGTGGCCGAGCTTCGGCGGCTTCCATGCGAAGCGGCGCGCCTCTAGTTCTTCCGGAGGCAACAGGACATCCACCTTGCGACTGTTGAGGTCGATGCGAATGCGATCACCCGTCTGCAGCAATGCCAATCCACCGCCCACCGCCGCCTCGGGCGACACGTTAAGGATCGAAGGCGAACCTGATGTGCCGGATTGCCGCCCGTCACCCATGGTCGGGAGTGTCGTTATGCCGCGCTTCAGCAGCGATGCCGGCGGTTGCATGTTCACCACCTCGGCACTCCCGGGATATCCAACCGGACCGCAGTTGCGGATGATCAGCACCGACTGTTCTTCCACGCCAAGATCGGGATCCTCGATGCGGTGATGGTAATCCTCCGGCCCCTCGAACACGACCGCCTTGCCTTCGAATACGTTCGGCCGATCGGGATGCGACAGGAAGCGCTTGCGGAAGTCCTGGTCGATGACGCTGATCTTCATCACCGCGCTGTCGAACAGGTTGCCGGACATCACGACATAGCCGGCCGCTTCCTTCATCGGCTTGCCGTAAGAGCGGATCACCTCGCGATCGCCGTCCGGCACGTCGTACAGGTTCTCGGCGAGCGTCTTGCCCGTGACGGTCATCGCGCCGCCATGCAGCCTGCCGGCGGCCAGCAGTTCCTTCAGCACCGCGGGCACACCGCCGGCCCGGTGAAACTTCTCACCCAGGAAGCGGCCAGCCGGCTGCAGGTCGACCAGCAGCGGAATGTCAGGTCCGAGGCGCTGCCAATCGTCGAGCGAGTGCTCAACGCCCATGTGGCGTGCGATCGCCACCATATGGATCGGACAGTTGGATGACGCCCCAAGCGCGGCGGCGGCCACCACCGCGTTTTCGAATGCCTGCTTCGTCATGATGTCGGACGGCCGCAAGTTCTCCTGCACCATGCCGACGATGCGTCTGCCGGTTTCATACGCCATCCAGCCGCGCTCGCGGTACGGCGCAGGGATCGCCGCGCAACCAGGCAGCGACATGCCGAGCGTCTCGGCCAGCGAGTTCATCGACGTCGCCGTGCCCATAGTGTTGCAATGGCCCACAGATGGTGCCGAAGAGGACACCATCTGCATGAATTCGTCGTAGCCGATCTTGCCTTCGGCAAACAGCTTGCGGGCTTCCCAGATGATTGTGCCAGAGCCGGACAGGCGTCCTTGCCACCAGCCATCCAGCATCGGACCGCCCGACAGCACGATCGCCGGTATGTTCACCGTCGCCACTCCCATCAGGCAGGCGGGCGTCGTCTTGTCGCAGCCGGTGGTCAGCACCACGCCATCGATCGGATAGCCGTGCAGTATTTCGACCAGCGACAGGTAGGCCAGGTTTCGGTCAAGTGCCGCGGTCGGCCGCTTGCCGGTCTCCTGGATCGGATGCATCGGAAACTCCAGTGGCACGCCGCCGGCCGCTCGGATACCGTCACGCACCCGGCTCGCCAATTCGATGTGATGCCGGTTGCACGGCGACAGGTCGGAACCGGTCTGCGCGATGCCGATGATCGGCTTGCCGCCCCGCAACTCGTCCGGCGTAATACCGTAGTTCATGTAGCGCTCGAGATAGAGCGCCGTCATCGCCGGATCGGCGGGATCGTCAAACCAGCGGCGGGAGCGTAACCGCCTCCCGTTGCCGTCATCTGCAGCCATGACCGTCCCTCCTGCTGCGGGCGCGGCGGAGACTGTGCGGCAGGTCGATGGGTGTCAACGCTGCGATGTCGGGGACGCAGTCATCCCCGACATCGCCGAGTGTAACTCAGGATCCGGCGCCCTGGATCACATTGCCGAACAGAACCCAGGTCTTGCCATCCCACTTCTCAAGCTGCATCGCCGTGATCGGGTGGTAATTGGTCGGGCTCGTGCTGATCTTGATGCCCGGCAGCAGCACGGGGTTCGAGACATCATGCATGCCGGTCACTTGTGTCATGATGTTGCTCCGCGAAAAGTCGCCATTCGCCTGCTGCAGCACCTGCAGCATCGTCTTGCACAGGCCGTATGCCGCAATGTAGCCGCCGTCGGTCTGGTCGGCACCCGGCATGTACTTGTTCATGAAGGCGCGCCATTCGTTCATGCCCGGATCGTCCTTCCAGGTCGGGTCGGACGAATCCTTCAGATACGCGGCGCTGAGGATGCCCACACCATTCTCCGGTCCAGCCGGGGTCATGACCGCGCCCACCGAAATCGACACATTGGACATGAAGAACATCGGCTTCCAGTTGAGGTCGTGCACTTTGCGGATCGCCTGCGCGGCGAATTTTGGGATGGCCGCCACGAGCAGAACATCCGCGCCGGACGACTGTAGTGCCGTGATCTGGCTGTCGATCGTTGGGTCGGTTGTCTCGTAGCTCGCCGTCACAACCATCTTGCCGAACTTGTCGCCGAGTACGTCCTTGACCCCGTTGGGATAATCTTTTCCGAAGTCGTCATTCTGATACAAAATCGCGAGCTTCGCGTTCGGCTTCTGTTGCAGAATGTACTTGGTGTAGATCTGCGCCTCGGTCCGGTAGCTGGGCTGCCAGCCTATGGTCCATGGTGTCTGCTTGTAGTCGCCCCATTTGTCGGCGCCGGTGGAGACGAAAAGCTGCGGCACCTTCTTCTGGTTCATGTAGTGCACGATGGCGCTGTTGGTCGGCGTGCCCAGGGTCCCGAAGGTGAACGCGACCTTCTCCTCTTCAACCAGGCGGCGAATCTGCTCCACCGTCTTGGGCGGGCTGTAGTTATCATCCAGCGAAATGTAGTTGATCTTGTGACCGGCCACGCCGCCCTGCTCGTTCACCATGCCGAAGAAGGCGCTCTCCAGCTTGCCAAGTACGCTGTATGACGACGCGGGCCCACTGTAAGGCACGGTGTTGCCTATCTTGATCTCAGTCGCGGTGACACCTGGCGTGTCCGCGGCCGTCGCGCCGGTCGTGACAGCAACGGCCAACATCGCCGCGGCCAGATACGCTTTCCTTCCAGTCATCGAGTTTCCAGTCCTTCTCACGGGATAGCCACATGCCCAAACTGCGGTGTTTCGCCCGCCTGGCGACCCACTGTGACCATGTCGCACCGATTGATGCAACACCTGTCATTTCGGTGTCGGGGCGTCGCCTTCGGCAAAATCGACAAGAACCTGGCCTTCGACCACGCTGTCGCCGGCCTGGCATGAAACCGTCGCGACGATGCCATCCGATGGCGCAGTGAGGCGGAACACCGTCTTCATGGCCTCCAGCACGACCATGATCTGGCCGCGCGAGACCGTCATTCCCGGCTGCGCCATAACCTCCGTGACCTGTCCTGGGATAGGCGCCACAAGCCTACCCCCGGCGTCGTCTTCCTCGGCTGCGGCGGCAATCGGATCGGGCAGTTGGAGCCGCCAGGTCTCGCCGTTGCGGCGGACGGTGATGTTGTCTGCAACGCGCACCACGGACACGAGCTCGCGCATGCCATCCAGCACGATTTCCATGCGGCCTTCCGGCGCGCGCATTGCTGTGGCCGTGATCTGGCGATCACCCATGCTCAACCGCCAGTCCGGGCCGTCGCGGGACACTCTGACCGGCGTCGCTGCTCCGCCCGCGATGAATGGCAGCTCGCGCTCGAAGACGGCATTCAACCACCAGTGGTCGCGCACGTGCCACGGCGAGTGTGGATCGGCGCTCGACGCCACGGCATTCGATGCCTCGGTGGCTTCATCGGTCAGCACGCAAAGCGCGGCGGCAGCCAGCACCTCCTCTGGTGGCTCGCGCTGCGGTGCCAACAGCGTGTCGGCGTGGCGCGCAATAAAGCCGGTGTCCACGCCGCCGGCGACGAACTCCGGATGCGCCGCGATGCGACCTAGCAGGTCCACGTTGCTGGCGACGCCGACCACGTCGGTTGCCGCGAGCGCACGACGTAGCGTCCGCAGCGCTTCGTCACGTGTGGCTCCATGGCAGATCAGCTTGGCCAACATTGCATCGTAGTGGACGGAAACCACGTCGCCGGTGGCGAAGCCAGTATCCACACGCACATCCGCCGACGGCTCCGGTGTTCGGAACAGCGCGAGACGCCCGGTGGAAGGCGCGAAATCGCGCTCCGGGTCTTCGGCGTATATACGGACTTCGATCGCATTGCCGTCAACGCGGATCGCGTCCTGTTGGGCAGGCAGAGGCTCGCCCGCCGCCACGCGCAATTGCCATTCGACCAGATCGAAGCCGGTGATCATCTCGGTCACAGGATGCTCGACCTGCAAACGGGTGTTCATCTCCAGGAAAAAGAAACCGTCGGCGTTGGCGACGAATTCCACGGTGCCCGCACCTTCGTAGCCGACTGCCCGCGCCGCAGCGACGGCGGCCCGCCCCATCGCGGCGCGTCTTGCATGATCGAGACCAGGTGCGGGTGCCTCCTCGATAACCTTCTGATGGCGCCGCTGCACCGAGCAGTCACGCTCGAACAGATGGACCGCGTTGCCATGCCGATCGGCAAACACCTGCACCTCGATGTGCCGCGGATGTTGCAGGTAGCGTTCCAGCAGCACGCGGTCGTCGCCGAACGCCGATGCGGCCTCCTGCCGCGCCGAATCCAAGGCCGTGGCGAATTCGTCGGCGCGAGACGCGATCCGCATGCCTCGACCGCCGCCGCCGGATACTGCTTTGATCATCAGCGGGTAGCCGATCCGCGCCGCCTGATCGGCGAGAAACGCAGCGCCCTGTCGCTCGCCGTGATAGCCAGGCAGCAGCGGCACGCCCGATTGCTCCATAAGCGACTTGGCCGCTGATTTGGACCCCATGGCGCGCATTGCCGACGGCGGTGGTCCGACAAAGATGATGCGCGCCTCCGCACAGGCTTCGGCGAACGCCGGGTTCTCCGACAGGAAGCCATAGCCGGGATGAATCGCATCGGCACCGCTGCGCCGCGCCGCTTCGATGATGCGGCCGATGTTGAGGTAGCTTTCGCGCGCGGTCGCCGGTCCGATCTGGATGGCGCGATCGGCGGCCTTTACATGCAACGCGTCATCGTCGGCCGCTGAATATACGGCGACCGTTGCGAAACCCATGCGCCGTGCGGTGCGGGCAATGCGGCAGGCGATCTCGCCGCGATTGGCGATCAGGAGAGTGTGGAACATCGTCACATCCTGAACACACCGAAGCCCGTCGGCGGGATGGGCGCATTCAATGCCGCCGACAGCGCGAGGCCAAGTACGCGGCGCGTATCGGCCGGATCGATGATGCCATCATCCCACAATCGCGCGGTGGCAAAATAAGGATGGCCCTGCCGTTCGTACTGTGCGCGGATCGGTGCCTTGAAAGCCTCCTCCTCATGCGTATTCCAGTCCCTGTTGCGGCGTACCTGTGCGAGCACGGTGGCTGCCTGCTCGCCCCCCATCACCGAGATGCGTGCGTTCGGCCACATGAACAGAAAGCGCGGCTCGTAGGCACGGCCGCACATGCCGTAATTTCCGGCGCCATAGCTGCCACCAATGATGACGGTCAGCTTCGGCACAGACGTGGTGGAGACGGCGGTGACCAGCTTCGCGCCATCCTTGGCGATACCGCCGGCCTCGTATTTCCTCCCTACCATGAAGCCAGTGATGTTCTGGAGGAACACCAGCGGAATGCCGCGCTGGCTGCACAGCTCGACGAAATGCGCGCCCTTCAGGGCAAATTCGGAGAAAAGGATGCCGTTGTTGGCGAGGATACCAATCGGATAGCCGTGAATATGGGCAAAGCCGCAAATCAGCGTCGTGCCATACAGGCGCTTGAACTCATCGAACTCGCTGGCATCGACGATGCGGGCGATCACCTCTCGCGCGTCGTACGTCGCCCGCAGATCGGCGGGCACCACGCCGTACAGTTCGGCAGGATCGTAGCGGGGCGGCAGCGGCTTGCGCATAGCGACCTGCGGCTGCTTGATGTGGTTGAGCCCCGCCACGATGCGTCGGCACAGTGCCAATGCATGTCGATCGTCATGTGCATAGTGATCGACCACACCTGAAGTGCGGGCATGCACATCAGCACCGCCAAGATCTTCCGCGGTGACGATTTCGCCTGTCGCTGCCTGTACCAGCGGCGGTCCGCCAAGGAAGATGGTGCCTTGCTTGCGCACGATGATGGTTTCGTCGCTCATCGCCGGCACATAGGCACCACCCGCCGTGCATGATCCCATCACAGATGCGATCTGTGGAATTCCCTGAGCGGACAGGTTTGCCTGGTTGAAGAAGATGCGGCCGAAATGCTCGCGGTCGGGGAAGATTTCGTCCTGCATAGGCAGAAAGGCGCCACCGGAATCGACCAGGTAGATGCAGGGCAGCCGGTTCTGTAGCGCGATCTCCTGCGCGCGCAGGTGCTTCTTCACCGTGATTGGGAAGTAGGTGCCGCCCTTCACCGTGGCGTCGTTGGCGACGACCACGCATTCGCGTCCGGCGACACTGCCGATGCCGGTCACGATGCCCGCCGCCGGAACCTCATTGTCGTACAGGCCGTAGGCGGCCAGTTGGGACAGTTCGAGGAACGGCGAGCCGGGATCGATCAGTCCAGCGACACGGTCGCGCGGCAGCAGCTTGTTGCGTGCCAGATGGCGTTGCCGCGCGGTTTCACCGCCGCCCAGCCCAATCTCGGCTACACGTGTGCGAAGGTCGGTGACCAGCTCACGCATATTAGCCGCATTGGCAGCGAATTCGGCGGAGCGCGGGTCGATGTCGGAACGGAGCAGCGTCATGTACTACTCCCCCTCCCCTTGCGGGAGGGGGGACTGTGAGAAATGGGTGCGGCCCCCTCCCCCCGACCCCCTCCCGCAAGGGGAGGGGGAGTTCAGTGTGCGCATCATGCCGTCTCGCGGAACAGCTCGCGGCCGATCAGCATGCGACGGATCTCGCTGGTGCCGGCGCCGATCTCGTACAGCTTTGCGTCGCGTAGTAGACGTCCGGTCGGGTAGTCGTTGATGTAGCCGTTGCCGCCCAGGCACTGGATCGCCTCGAGCGCCATCCATGTCGCCTTCTCCGCCGCATAGAGTATCGCACCCGCAGCATCCTTGCGCGCCGTCTCGCCGCGATCGCACGACTTCGCCACCGTATACACATACGCCTTGGCGGCATTCATCGTGGTGTACATGTCGGCGAGCTTGCCCTGCATGAGCTGGAACTCGCCGATCGCCTGGCCGAACTGTTTCCGCTCGTGGACGTACGGCACCACCGCGTCCATGCAGGCCTGCATGATTCCCAGCGGTCCAGCCGCGAGCACCGCCCGCTCATAATCCAGGCCGCTCATCAGCACGCGCACACCGTCATTGACGCGACCGAGTACGTTGTCTTCCGGTACCTCGCAGTCGGCGAACACCAGCTCGCAGGTGTTCGACCCGCGCATGCCGAGCTTGTCCAACTTCTGTGCGGTGGAGAATCCGGAAAAACCCTTCTCGACCACGAATGCCGTGATGCCTTGCGGTCCCGCCTGCGGGTCAGTCTTCGCATAGACCACCAGGACATCGGCGTCCGGCCCATTGGTGATCCACATCTTCGAGCCATTGAGAAAAAAGCGGTCGCCGCGCTTCTCCGCCCGGGTACGCATGCCGACGACATCCGACCCGGCGCCTGGCTCGCTCATCGCCAGTGCCCCAACATGCTCGCCGCAGATCAGCCGTGGCAGGTAATTCCGCTTCTGTGTCTCGCTGCCGTTGCGGCGGATTTGATTGACGCAGAGATTGGAATGCGCGCCGTACGACAGTCCAACCGAGGCGGAAGCGCGCGAAATCTCCTCCATCGCCACGACATGCTCCAGATAGCCCATGCCGGCGCCGCCGTAGTCTTCCTCCACCGTAATGCCAAGTACGCCGAGATCACCGAACTTGCGCCACAGGTCCATCGGGAAGGCATTGTCGCGATCGATCGCCGCCGCGCGCGGCGCGATTTCATCGGCGGCAAAGCCCTCCACCGTGCTGCGCAGCATGTCGGCCGCCTCGCCGAGGTCGAAGTTAAGGCAGGGAAGCCGGTTGGGTAATGACGCCATGGCGGAACAATGGCTGACCGGGCGCCGGGCGCCAAGTGAAACCTGCTCGATCCTGGTGTATGGTCCGGCAATCCATGGGAGGAAAGCAATGACAGTCGAGCGCATGCTGACAGAGGAAGAACCGGCAGGCGAACTGGTCGGACGCGTGCTCCAGGAAGCTGGGATCGAGTATGTCTTCGGCATCTCCGGCGGCCACACAGGCCGCATCGTCTCGGGCCTGCGCAAATATCAGAATTCGCTCCGTATGGTGCTGGTGCGCGAGGAGTCGCTCGCCGGTGTGATGGCCGAGGTCTATGGACGGCTGACGCGGCGGCCGGGAGTCATGATCGGGCAGGGGCCGTGGGTGCTGGGCAACGGGCTGATCGGTACGATGGAGGCGTTCCTTTCCAGTTCGCCGATGCTGTTGCTCACCGACTTCTCTGACTCGACGCCGTTCCATCTGCATGCGCCGTATCAACAGGCGACCGGCGACTACGGAAGCTGGGATGCGCGGCGGGCGTTCAGCGGCGTGACCAAGCAGGTGATGCAGGCGCACACGCCTACCGCCGCGGTGCAGGCGACGCAGCTTGCGATCAAGCATGCGCTGGCCGGGCAGGCGGGTCCGGTGGCGGTGCTGTTCGCGATGGACTCGCTGTCCGGCACGGTGAAGCCGGACTCGCAGCCGGTACTGTATCCCACCCGTCATTACCTGCCGTCGCCGCCACCGCCAGCCGATGCCGCGCGCGTGGCAGAGGCGGCGATGGCCCTGCTGGCAGCCGAACGCCCGGTGGTGATCGCCGGCAATGGCGTGCGTATCGCGCAGGGCTATGAACAGCTCGCGGCACTGGCCGAGGCAGCGGGACTACCGGTGGTGACGACAGCGGCGGGCAAGGGGTGCTTTGCCGAAACCCACAGCCTGGCGCTGGGAGTTTTCGGCACGTTCGGCACCGAGGCGGCGAACGCGTGTCTCGCCGAAGCCGACCTTGTGCTGGCCATCGGCACGAAGCTGGGGCCGAGCGATACCGCGTGGGAGAATCGCGATCTGCTCGATCCGACGCGGCAGACCTTCATCCAGATCGACATCGAGCCGCGCAACGCATCCTGGACGTTCCCGGCCGAGCATGTACTGCTGGGCGATGCCGCGCAGGTCATGCAGCAATTGCACGAAGCGGTCCATCCGCATGCGGCAGGGCGCCGCAAGACCGGCGAGGCTCGCGTGACAAAGTGGCGCGAACAGAAGGGCTACTTCGACGCGCCGGGCTACTTCGCCGACGATACGCCGATCCTGCCGCAACGCGCGATCGGCGAGCTGATGCGCTGCCTGCCGGACAACGCCATCGTCACCTGCGATGCCGGCGAAAACCGCATCATGATGACGCATTTCTACCAGACGAAGCAGGCGGGTGGTTTTCTCCAGGCGGCAGGCTCCGGACCGATGGGATTTGCCATTCCCGCGGCACTCGCGGCGAAGCTGGTGCATCCCGATCGTCCGGTCGTCGCGGTGTGCGGCGACGGCGGCTTCGCGATGACGATGAACGGGCTGATGACCGGCATCGAACAGGACATCCCGATCATCACAGTGGTGTTCAACAACAACGCACTCGGCTGGGTGCTGCACGGCGGCGGCCCGTTCGCGGCGGAGTTCGCCGACTTCGATCACGCGGCCATCGCACGCGCCATGGGGTGTAACGGCGTGCGCGTCACTGAACCGGCCGCACTGGGAACTGCACTGCGCGAGGCGTTGAACGCGCGTGTGCCGACGGTGATCGATGTGCGGACCTCGCTGGCGCAGTCGTTCGCCGACATCACCTCGCCGCTGGCCACCGCCGCGTCACCGCGAAGGCGGTAGCGCTCAGTCCCTGAACCGCGTTGGAATGCCGGTCTGTGCCGTCAGGCCGCCATCGGCGACGAAGGCGGCACCGGTGACATAGGACGCCAGATCGGAGGCGAGGAACAGGACGACGTTCGCCATCTCCTCGGGCTTGCCGAAGCGGCCCATCGGGATGGCGGCGCACGTCTGTTCGACAAAGCCGGGAGTGCCGTAGGCGCGTTGCAGCAGCGGCGTGTCGATCGCGCCTGGGCAGATGCAGTTGCAGCGAATGCCATACGGTGCGTATTCGATCGCGGTGCCGCGCGTCAGATTGATTACACCGGCCTTCATCACGTTGTACGACGTGATGCCGAAGTCGGCGAACAGGCCAGAGATCGACGCGGTGTTGACGATGGCGCCGCCACCCTGCTTGCGCATGATCGGCAGCGCGGCGCGGGTCGCCTGCATGACGGCGGTCAGGCCGACCTGGATCGTATAATCCCACACCGCCTGATCGGTGTCCGCGACACGCGCCAGGCGCTTCTCGCGTAGTTCCGCCGGCACACCGAAGGCGTTGTTGTGCAACACGTCCAGCCGGCCAAATGTCTGCACGGTGCGGGCCACCATCGCGTCGATATCGGCGCGCCGGGCCATATCCGCCACGATAGCGATCGCGGTGCCACCCGATGCGGTGATCTCACCCGTGACCTCCTCGGCACTGGTGCCATTCACGTCTGACACCACGACCTTGCCGCCGAGTTGCGCGAACGCTGTTGCGGTCGCCCGGCCGATCCCGGAGCCAGCCCCGGTGACCAGGCACACCTTGCCGTCGAAGCGCATCGAAACCCCTCCCTGTCAGCTATTGCCGGGCTCGATCGTCTGGATAACGTCGAAGCCTTCGAATTCCGGATGGCCGAGATAGAGGCTGCGATTGCCGCCGGCGTCGCTGTGCGCACGGCGAAATGCCTCGGACCGCGTCCAGGCCTCGAAGGCCTCGCGGTCGCGCCAGATCGTGTGCGAAGAATACAGCACATGATCTTCGCGTTCCGGCCCTCGTAGAAGGTGGAAGGCGACGAAGCCCGGGACATCCGACAGGTGGCTGTCTCGCGACGTCCAGACTTTCTCGAAATCTGCCTCGGAACCGGGCGCGACCCGGAAGCGGTTCATTGCGATGAACATGCGGGCACCTCCGCGCCCCCCTTACCCTGGACGGAGGCCGCAGGAAAGGATTTCAATGCCGCCGGTCTGCAAGGGAAAGACGTAAATGCCGGTGTCATTTCGCCAATTGCATCCGGCCTTCGCGGCCGAGGTCTCGGGGATCGGCTGTGGCAAAGCGCTTGGCGTGGACGAGATCGCAGCGGTGGAAGCAGGAATGGACCGCTACGCCGTTCTGGTGTTTCCGAACCAGAAGATCACGGACGAGCAGCAGCTCGCCTTCACCCGGAATTTCGGTGAGCTGGAGAATTATGCAGCCGGCGGTCACATCAGAAAGCGAACGGACAGCCGGCTTGGTCCGGGCATCGCGGATTTCTCCAATCTGGACAAGGACGGCAAGATCATGTCGGCCGAGGACCGGGTGTGGTTCTTCAAACTCGGCGACCGGCTGTGGCATTCGGACAGCTCGTTCAGGCCGGTGCCGGCGAAATACTCGCTGCTATCGGGACGGGTGTTGCCGTCATGGGGCGCCAACACGGACTTCGCCGATATGCGTGCCGCCTACGATGCGCTCGATGCACGTACCAAGGCAGAGGTGGAGGACTTGGTCTGCCTGCATTCGCTGATCTATTCGCGTCAGGCGATCGGCTTCACCGAACTGACCAAGGAGGAAATCGCCTCATTCACGCCGGTGCGTCAGCGTCTGGTGCGTACGCATCCGGTGTCGGGACGCAGATCGCTGTTCCTGTCCTCGCATGCCGGTGCGATCGAGGGCTGGACCGTCCCTGAGGCACGCATGTTCCTGCGTGACCTGACGGAGCACGCGACGCAGCGCGAGTTCGTCTATTCGCATGCCTGGCGGCCGTTCGATCTGGTGATGTGGGACAATCGCACCACGATGCATCGCGCCCGTCGCTTCGACCGCAATGAGAAGCGCGATGTGCGGCGTACGACGCTTGGTGGCGATGTCATCACGATTGAACAGGATGCCGCTACAGATTAGCGGAATGGCGAACACCGCTGTATTCAGCTACAGATTTTTTGATCCTGCTGCGGCATAACTCTTGACATTGATGGCATAACGGGCGCAGCATCTGATCTTCAACGGAACAGGAGGGTGCATCGCAGCATGACTCCACCGGGCAATCTCCCAGTTGCCGACCGACGTGGCACCGGCGACTGATCACGAAGTCCACGCCATAGCCTGACGATCAGCGCCAGGCGCGAAGAACACAAACTTCGCAACCCGACCCCCGTTCAAACGCTGAGGCGTGCGGGGGTCCTTGCGTTGTATCGCGCGGTGCCTAGGCTCTCGCCATGAATAAGTCCGAGCGGGTGGTGATCGTCGGCGCCGGCCATGCAGGGGGATCGGCCGCAGCCCTGTTGCGTCAGTACGGCTGGCAAGGTCTCCTCACGCTGATCGGCGCGGAACCGGTCCCGCCCTATCAACGCCCGCCACTGTCCAAGGCGTGGCTGAAGGGCGATGGCAATCTCGCCGACCTTTTGCTGCGGCCGGCGGCATTCTACCAGAACAGCCACATCGACTTCCGCGCTTCGTGTCGCGTCGCAGCAATTGACCGCGCAGCCAGAACTGTGAGCCTCAAGACCGGCGAGTGCTTGCCCTACGACCATCTGATCCTGGCTACCGGCTCCCATGCGCGGTCGCTTCCCGTTCCCGGGCACAACCTCGCGGGCATCGTCGAATTGCGTACGCTTGCCGATGCCGACCGCCTCCGGACGATGCTACGCCCGAACGCACGCATCGCGATAATCGGCGCGGGATATATCGGTCTGGAGGTCGCCGCGTCGGCACGCATGCTTGGTGCCGAAGTCGTCGTAATCGAACGTGAGTCGCGTGTCCTGGCGCGCGTGGCGTCGCTGCCGCTGGCCGAGTTCTTCCACCGCCATCACGCGGGCGTCGGCGTTCGCATCATTCTGAACGCAACGGTGGAGGAGTTTTGCGGCACCGCCGGCCGGGTGGCCGAGGTGCGCCTGTCGGACGGCGCGGCAATTCCGTGCGACGCGGTGCTGGTCGGCGTCGGTGCTGCGCCGAGTGATGCTCTGGCACGCACAGCCGGGCTTGCCTGCACCAACGGGATCGTCGTCGATCTGGCCGCGCGGACCTCGGACGCCGCCATCCACGCCATTGGCGACTGCACCCATCGCCCGCTGCCCCGGTACAATCGCACCGTCCGTCTCGAAAGCGTGCCGAACGCGATCGAGCAGGCCAAGCAGGCCGCTGCCGATCTGTGCGGCCGGGCATTGCCGGCGCCCGAAGTGCCATGGTTCTGGTCCGACCAGTATGACGTCAGGCTGCAGATCGCCGGCCTGCCATTCGACGTCGCTGAAATCGTAGTGCGCGGTGACCCCGAAACCGGATCATTCGCGATCTTCCATCTCGCGGCAGATGGTGCCGTTCAGGCCGTCGAAGCGGTCAGCGCACCGGCGGAATTCATGGCCGGCCGCATGATGATCGCCCGCCGCAAGCAGGTGGTAGCGGCAAGACTGCGAGACGTGTCATGCTCCATTCGGGAACTGGCCGCCTAGCCAACCGAGGGGAGGACTATGCCGAAGGTCACGTACGTCGAATACAACGGCAACGAGCATACGGTGGACGTGCCGGTCGGTACCTCGGTCATGCGGGGGGCGGTCGATAACAACATCCCCGGCATCGATGCGGATTGCGGCGGCGAGTGTGCCTGCGCGACCTGCCACGTCTACGTGGATGCGGCTTGGCTGCCGATGATCGGCACGCCGGTGCCGGGCTCGCAGGAAGCGGCCATGTTGAGCTTCGCTGCAGTTGCGCAACCGGACTCGCGGCTGTCGTGCCAGATCACGATGACACAAGAACTCGATGGACTGCTGGTCCGCATGCCGGAAGGGCAGCACTGAACACTGAGGGCGCGGGCCATGGCCGGCACGTGGGACCGGCCATAGCAACACGCAGCGCGATGCCTCCTACCCGGCGCAGGCAATCACGCGGTCATTCTCCCAGATGCCCAGGCAAACGCACTCGCCGTCGTGCTCGATCAACAGGTAGGGGTCGAGCACCGTCTCTTCCCGTTTCAGCTCACCCAGGATCACCCGCGCGCGAGGCACATCGTCCTTGAGCACGCGTGCAAGTTTGGCGATTGGCTCGGGGACATCGTCATAGGTCAGTACTTCGCGCTCTTCCCAGTGCGAGCCGGCACGCAGGCGGACAATGCCCGTGCCGGTGACCAGCGCGACCATGCACATCCACACGAAGCTGCCGGTGATCGCCAGGACCCCGGAGTGTGCATTGAAGCCTCCGCTTGCCGCGGCAATTGCGCCTGCTGCGGGGCTGGCGACCACAAGCATGATCGACACTACAGCCTGATGGCGATACCAGAAGCTTGGTCCGTATCGTCGCTGCTGTTCCACCTTGTGTGCTGCCAGCTTTTCCCAGGAGACCGGATCCAGACGGTGATCATCGAGTGCGTCGGAGAGTGCTTTCCGTCGCGTGACGGCGACCAAGGCATCGAAGGGCATCGCAGCGTTCCTTCGTTGTGATGTGAAGCTGACACAAAGCTATATGGACAAGCAGGTGGCGGCCACATTAACTGTGGCACATAACATTGTTGCGAGTTCTCTTGCGGTTCTGGCTGCATGGGACCGGAAAATCCGCCCAAATAAGCTCCGCTGCGCGTCGGTGATTCCTGCGGCACAGGGATGCGACGGACTTGGAACAAGGACCTGCTGCATGGCTGACTTCCCCAACCAACTCGCTGATCGGTCGGGTACACCGATTGAGCGGCCACTGCCGCTGCCGTCGGGCAATGCGCTGTTCGGCAGCGATGTCGTCGCCGAGACGCTGCGCGCTCTGGAGATCCCGTTCATCGCGCTGAACCCGGGCTCCAGCTATCGCGGCTTTCACGACAGCCTGGTCAACCACCTTGGCAACGTTCAGCCGCAGATGCTGCTGTGTCTGCACGAGGAGCACGCGGTCGCGATCGCTCACGGCTACGCCAAAGTGACCGGCCGACCGATGGCCGCCGCTGTCCATTCCAATGTCGGGCTGATGCACGCGACGATGGCGTTGTTCAACGCCTGGTGCGATCGCATGCCGGTGCTGCTGCTCGGCGCAACCGGTCCGGTGGATGCGCCGAAGCGCCGTCCCTGGATCGACTGGATCCACACGGCGCGCGATCAGGGTGCGCTGATCCGCCCCTACACCAAGTGGGACGATCAGCCGGCCTCACCCGAGGCGGCGCGCGAGGCGATATTGCGTGCCTACTGGCTGGCACGGTCGCCGCCGATGGGGCCGGTCTATGTCAATCTCGACGCCGGGATGCAGGAGGCGCCGCTGGCCGAGCCGCTGCCACCGATCGATGCCGCGCGCTTCGTGCCCGATGTGGTCTCCGCGGTGGCGCCGGAGCAGGTGACGCGCGCGATGGCGTTGCTTCGCGGGGCGCAGCGGCCGGTGATCCTGATGGGTCGCGGTTCGCGCAGCGAGGAGGACTGGGCCGCCCGCGTTGCCCTGGCGGAGACGCTGGATGCCCGCGTGGTCACCGACATGAAGTGCGCCGCGGTGTTTCCCTCCGAGCATCCGCTGCATGTCGGCGCACCGTCTACCTTTCTGACGCAGGACGCGGGGCAGGTGATCGCCGCGGCGGACGTCATCCTGAGCCTCGACTGGGTCGACCTCGCGGGTGCGCTGAAGGTCGCCTGCGGAACGGTCGCTCCGCCCGCCAAGGTGATCGCCGTCACGCTGGATCATCAGCTCCACAACGGCTGGAGCATGGACCACCAGGCGTTTCCGCCGGCCGATCTGTTCATCGCCGCCGATGCGGACACCGTGGTCGCCGCGATGCTGGAGCAGTTGCCGCCGCCTGCCGCGCGGACCGAGGCGCCGCCGCCATCAGCCGAGGCGGTGGCGGAGACCGACCCCATCACCGTGGCGCAGATGACGCAGGCGCTGCGTCAGGCGGTTGGCGCCCGGCCGGCATCGCTGTTGCACGTCTCGACCTCGTGGGGCGCCGGGCTCTGGCCGCTGCGCCATCCGCTCGACTACTTCGGATCCACCGGAGGCGCCGGGATTGGCGGCGGCCCAGGAGTTTCCGTCGGCGCCGCGCTTGCGCTGCGTGGCAGCGGGCGGCTGCCGGTCTCGGTCTGCGGCGACGGCGACTTCCTGATGGGCGCGACCGCGCTGTGGACGGCGGTGCACTACAACATTCCGCTGCTGCTGGTGGTCGCCAACAACCGTTCGTTCTTCAACGACGAACTGCACCAGGAGCGCGTGGCGCGCACCCGCAATCGCCCGGTCGAGAACCGCTGGATCGGCCAGCGGATCGCCGATCCGGAGGTCGATATCGCACTGCTCGCGCGGGCGCAGGGCGCTCAAGGTTTCGGCCCGGTCACCGATGGCGGAAGCCTCGGAGCGATCTTCCGTGAGGCGATCGATGCCGTCGCCGGCGGCGCAGTCGCGGTGGTCGACGTGCGCGTTGCACCCGGCTATTCGCCGGCCGCGACGGCGGGGCTGTTCCGCACGTGACGGTCTGCTGGTTCGCGCTGTTCGCTGATGCGCCGCCGCCGGCGGTTGCGCGGCTGTCCGACGTGATCGCTGACACACCCGCACTGCAACAAGGACTTATCCTCAGGCCTTCCAGCACCAATGATCCCTACCTGGATGATGGGCCGCCGCCACAGCTTGGACTTCAGCTCTACTTCGACGATATCGCGGACCTTGAAGCCGTGCTGGCCGCGGACGGCCACCTGCAACGGCTCGCTGCGCTGGGCGGCAGCGGCGCTGTCCAGCAGGCGATGCTCGTGCGACGGTATCCGGTGCCGGATCCCACCTTCCGCACGCCGCCTGGCGAGCTTCCCTGCACCTATCTGGTCGCCTATGAGGGGCCCGCGGACCATCTGCCCACCTGGCTCGCCCACTACATCGCGGATCATCCGCCGATCATGGCGCGGTTTCCCGGCATCCGCCAGATTGAGATATACACCTGTATAGATTGGTGCGGCGGCCTGCCGTGGCCGCGCGCGGCGCACATGCAGCGCAACAAGGTGGTATTCGACCATCAGGCGGCGCTGGCCGAAGCGCTCAATTCGCCGGTGCGGCACGAGATGCGCGCCTCGTTCCACCGCTTTCCACCGTTCACCGGACCGATCACGCACTTTCCCATGACCACCACCACAGTGATGCCGAGGGCTCGGTAGGAAATGCCAGTCGATCCGCAGATTCAGGCTTTGCTCGACATGGGCACCGGAGTGCCGGCGACCAACACGCTGTCGGTTCCCGAGGCGCGCACGCAGTATGAGGCGCGTGCCCGCCTCATGGCGCCGGCTGCCGCCGTGGCCGGGGTCACCGAGCGCACGATCGCAGGTCCTGGCGGCGATCTGCGGTTGCGCATCTATCGCCCCGCGGGCCAGGGACCGTTTCCGTTGCTCGCATTTTACCACGGCAGCGGCTTCGTTCTGTGCAGTTTGGACACGCATGACGGCATGTGCCGCAACCTATGCGCCGGCGCCGGTTGCATCGTGGTCTCGGTCGATTACCGCCTGGCGCCCGAGCACAAGTATCCCGAAGGCCTCGACGACTGCGTGTTCGCCACGCGCTGGATTGCCGCACATGCCGGCGAACTTGACGGCAGCGCTGACCGGCTCGCGGTGTGTGGCGACAGCGCCGGTGGCAATCTCGCGGCCGCGGCGGCGCTGCGCATCCGCGATGAGGGCGGCCCGCGCCTCATCGGGCAACTGCTGATCTATCCAGTTGCCGACTACCACACGCCGGGCACGCCGTCGTATCGCGAGAACGCCGATGGCTACGGGCTGACACGCGACACGATGGTCTGGTTCTGGGACCACTACCTCAGCGATCCGTCAGAGGCCGCGCATCCCTACGTGTCGCCGCTGCGGGCACGTGATCTGGGCCGGTTGCCGCCCGCGTTGGTGGTCACCGCCGAATACGACCCGCTGCGCGACGAAGGCGAGTATTACGCCGAGAAGCTGCGCGGCGCGGGAACGCCGGCGATCACCTCGCGTTGGGATGGCATGAACCACGGCTTTTTCTTCTGGGCCGGCCGGGTGACCAAGGCAGACGCGGCGATGGCGGAGTCCTGCCGCTGGCTGCGGCAGATATTTCAATAGCCGTCGTATCGGGATAACGTCTCGCGAGGCAACGGAGCGGCAGCATGCAGTTCGGACTCTTCGGCGCGGCGCAGGCGCAGCGCGGCGGCCCAGATGTGGACAGCGCAGCCGGCTTCAAGGACTACATCGAATACGTCATCGAGGCCGAGGCGCTCGGCTATCAGAGTGCGTTCATCGTCGAACATCATTTCACCGGCTTCGGCCAGGTCTCCGCGACATTGAACCTGCTCACCTGGATCGGCGCGCGCACCCGAACGCTGCGTCTCGGCACCGCGGTGATTGTGCTGCCTTGGCACAATCCGGTGCTTCTTGCCGAACAGGCGGCGACCGTCGATCTGCTGTCGGGTGGCCGGCTGGATTTTGGCGTCGGCAAGGGCTACCGCCACAATGAATTCGTCGGCTTCCGCATCCCGATGGAGGAAGCCGCGCCGCGCTTCGAAGAATCGATCGACATCATCACCAAAGCGTGGACTTCGAACGAGCGGTTCTCGTTCCGCGGCAAGTACTGGCAGTACGACGACATCGTCGTCGAGCCACCAACCATCCAGAAGCCGCATCCGCCCTTTTGGCAGGGTGCCGGGCATCCGGAATCGATCCGTCGCGTCGCGCGCCGCGGTCATAACCTGCTGCTGGATCAGTTCGCCTCGCTCGACGAGACCGGCAGCCGGTTTGCGACCTACCGCGACGCGATGCAGGCGAATGGCTTCGGCTTCCATCCAAGCCAGGTCGGCGTCGCGCGCGCGTTCTACGTGGCGCGCGACAACGCGGAGAAGGAGGCGGCGTTGGATCGTCGCATCGCCGGGCAGCGCCGGCTGCACGCGATCTCGCAGCGGCCGGACGGCAATAACACCGCCAGCATCATGGCATTCTCCGACACTCGCGCCGCGAGCGAGGAAAGTGCGCTGTACGGCAACCCCGACGAGATCGCGCGCAAAGTCGAAAAACTGCGCGACATGGGCGTGGAATATGTCTTGCTCAACGGTGGCGGCACTTCGCGCGAGAACCTGCGCCGCTTCGCCAAGGAGGTGATGCCGGCATTCCGCACCGAGCCGGAGATGCGTGCGGCCGGCTGAGCCGCACACCGAGAAGCGCAGCGACGAAGCAATCTCCATTACGGGTGCGCCCTGCGCTCCGCGCAACGACAGCGCCATGACGAAGGGGAAGCGCGATGGCCAATCAACAGTATGACTTCGAAGCCGATTTCGTGGTGGTCGGTGCCGGTTCTGCCGGCTGCGTCATGGCGACGCGGCTCTCGGAAGACCCGTCAACCCGCGTTGTGCTGCTCGAAGCCGGCGGCGAGGATCGCAACCGCTGGATCCACATCCCTCTGGGCTACGGCAAGACCTTCGCCAATGCCTCGGTGAACTGGTGCTATCAAGCGGAGCCCGATCCCGGTGCCAACGGCAGAAGCATCTTCTGGCCGCGCGGCAAGGTTCTCGGCGGCTCCTCCTCCATCAACGGCATGGTCTACATCCGCGGTCAGCATGAGGACTTCGACCTCTGGCGCCAATTCGGCAACACCGGCTGGTCATCGACCGACGTGCTGCCCTATTTCAAGCGCGCCCAACACCAGACCCGTGGCGCTGACGCGTTCCACAGCACTGGCGGCCCGCTCTGCGTGTCCGACACATCGGAGCACCACCCGATCTGCGAAGCCTTCATCAAGGGTGCCATGGAACTCGGCTATCCGCGCAACGACGACTTCAATGGCGCGCGGCAGGACGGCGTCGGCTACCATCAGACGACCACGCGCAACGGCAGACGCTGCTCCACCGCGGTCGGTTATCTGCACCCGGTGCGCTCCCGGCCCAACCTTCGCGTCATCACCGGCGCGCTGGCTGAGCGGGTTCTGTTCGACGGCAGGCGCGCCGTCGGCGTCGCGTTCCGCGAATATGGCCAGTCGCGCACCGTTGGCACCGCCCGCGAAGTGATCCTGTGCGGCGGCGCGGTGAACTCGCCGCAGCTTCTGCTGCTGTCCGGCGTTGGTCCGCAGGACCAGCTTGCGCAATTCGGCGTGCCCGTGGTGCACCATCTGCCGGGCGTCGGTCAGAGCCTGCAGGATCACTACTCGGCGCCGATCAAGCTGAAGTGCCGCCTGCCGATCACCGTCAACGACGTGATGCAGAGCAGCGTGAAGAAGCTGAAGGTCGGGCTGCAGTACTATTTGTTCCGTACTGGCCCGCTCACCATGGCGGCCGGGCCTGCGGCGCTGTTCGTGCGCACTCGCGAAGGGCTTGCCACGCCGGATGTGAAGATTTCCGTCGCCCCATTCAGCTCCGACCGGCTGCAGGACGGACTGCATCCATGGTCGGGCTTCGGGCTCACCGTCTACCAGCTTCGCCCCGAAAGCCGCGGTGAGATCAGGCTGAAGTCGGCAAATCCCTCCGATCCGCCCGCGATGTATCCGAATTATCTGGCGACCGAGACCGATCGCCGCGCCATGATCGATGGCCTGAAGGTCGGCCGCCGCATCCTCGCCACGTCGTACATGCAGCACTTCATCACCGCGGAATACCAGCCAGGCACGACGGTGCAGACCGATGAACAGTTGTTGGAGCATGCAAGGAACACCGGAGGCACCGTGTTCCACCCAACCAGCACGTGCAAGATGGGTGTCGATCCGCTGGCGGTGGTGGACCCCGAACTGCGTGTGCACGGCATCGAGGGTGTGCGCGTGGTCGATGCGTCGATCATGCCGACGGTGATTTCCGGCAATACCAATGCCGCGACGATCATGATCGGCGAGAAGGCTGCCGATCTGGTTCGCCAGCAACAGCGCATGGCGGCGTGACCGTCCGTCCCGTCTCGTTGTCCGTACGGTCACCTGGTTCGACAGACGCGTGGGCGCGGAGGTAGCGCCACGAGGATCGCTGCATCCGCTGATTGCGTCCACATGTGGTGGGCGCACAATGCCACGCGGCCTCGACCGTGATGACGGCATCAGCGATGCGCTAATATGCAGCGACACTCTTGCGGGCTCTGACAACGCCAAGCGGCGGTGCGTCGTGGCTTCGATGCTGCCCCTACCGTGCGGCTTTCTCTCGCGATTTGGCGGCAACGATCCACCACCGTGACAGTGACCGCGCTCAACTGTGAATTCTTGCTGAAGCTTTTTGGCCCCACGCACGTACGGACCGCGGCCACCGGAAGATCGCGTTTGGTGCGATTGTGCAAGAGGCGATCTGGGTCTCGTCGTACAGGTGCCGGAGGGTTCCTTAACTCGGGGGCGGGTGATGCATAGAAGACTGCCACCCCGGGGGCCGGCGCGGCCAGCAGCCGGGGCATTTGTATTTGACGAAGCAGCAGGATTGCGAATGGCCAACACGGCTTCCGCGCGAAAGCGCAACCGGCAGACCGAACGCCGCACGGAGCGCAATCAGGCGCGCAAATCGCGCATGCGGACCTTCGTCAAGAAGGTCGAAGTTGCGATCGCCAGCGGCAACAAGGAGGCGGCCGGCGATGCATTGCGTGCGGCGCAGCCTGAGATGCAGCGTGCCGCCGGCAAGCACGTGACCCATCGCAACACAGTTGCTCGCAAACTGTCGCGGCTGTCCGCACGGATCAAGGCGATACCGGCGGGCTGACCACTGTCGCTGCTCCGGCTGTCCGGAGCGCGATGCCGTCAGGAATGGTGGCAGCCGCTTGCATCGTGAGCGGAACAAGTGCTACGGGCTGCGTGGACTTTTTATACTCCAGGCGTCCACAGTACTATCCACACCGTCCGGCAATCTTGTTGCTTTTTACTTTTGGCCTCTTTCTGCAGATAGATTTCCATTGCCCCTGTTTTCGTAGACATGACATAATGAATTTTGTATCGGCAGTCCTGCTGATGGTCCGCAAATCTCTTGATCTATCGGCCTGCCGTCGCAACCGACGGTGAGCGTCTCGTCTAGCGGCGGCGATAAGACCGTCGTGCTGAAGCTCGGTTCGTGGCGTCGGGGAGCGACCGTATGGAACACGATTTGTCCGCGACTATCGAACACCCATTTGCGGACATTTCGCAGTTGCCGACCCAATGGACACGCATCCGCGGCCGACTACAAAGCGAAGTGGGCGAACTCGAATATCGCAATTGGTTGCGCCAGATGACCTTCGCCGGAATCGACGGCGATGAGATCACCGTGCTATTGCCAACGCGGTTTCTATGCGACTGGGTGAGAAGCCGATACGGTGATAGATTGAATTCATTATGGCATGAAGAGAACCCGACCGTCCGTCGGGTCGATATTCGGGTTGGCGGCGAAGCCGCACCCGGGGCTGGACTGGCTGAAAGTCTCGCAACCACAGCCGCGCCGCATACCGTGGTCCCGAATCGGCTTGAGGAACGGATGGATCAGCGTCCCGAATTGACCATCAACTCGCGCTTCACCTTTGATGCCTTTGTGGTTGGCAAGCCCAATGAGTTCGCTCACGCGTGCGCGCGTCGCGTCGCCGAGGCACCATCCAGCCCGGGCTTCAATCCGCTGTTCCTGTATGGCGGCGTCGGCCTCGGCAAGACGCATCTGATGCACGCCATCGCCTGGGAACTGGTGGCGCGCGGCAACAGCGGCGTCGGGCGTGCGGTCTCGGTCACCTACATGTCGGCCGAGAAGTTCATGTATCGCTTCATCGCCGCGATCCGCAGCCAGTCCACCATGCAGTTCAAGGAGCAGCTCCGCAGCGTCGACGTTCTGATGATCGACGACCTGCAGTTCCTGATCGGCAAAGACAATACGCAGGAGGAATTCTTCCACACCTTCAACGCCTTGGTGGATGTCGGCAAACAGATAGTGGTGTCGGCCGACAAGTCGCCGTCTGATCTTTCAGGACTGGACGATCGCCTGCGCACCCGGCTCGGCTATGGCATGGTGGCGGATCTGCACGCCACCACCTTCGAGCTGCGCATTTCGATCCTGGAGGCGAAAGCGGCACGGCTCGGTGTCGCGGTGCCCGCCAAGGTAATGGACTTTCTCGCCCATAAGATCACCAGCAACGTGCGTGAGCTGGAAGGCGCGCTGAACCGACTGATCGCGCACGCCAAACTGTTCGGCCGCACGGTGACGGTGGAAGGCGCTCAGGAGGTGTTGCACGACGTCCTGAAGGCGCACGACCGGCGGGTGAGCATTGAAGAGATTCAGAAGCGCGTAGCCGAGCATTTCTCCATCCGGTTGACCGACATGTCGTCGGCGCGGCGCGCCCGGGCGGTCGCGCGGCCGCGGCAGGTGGCGATGTACCTGGCCAAGCAACTTACCCAGCGCAGCCTGCCAGAAATCGGGCGCCGCTTCGGCAATCGCGACCACACCACGGTGATGCACGCCGTCTCCCGCGTCGGCGAGTTGATGACCCGCGACGCCGTCTTCGCCGAGGACGTCGAACTGCTCCGCCGTTTGCTGGAATCCTGAGCAGAGGCCAATACAGGGCCACCGCGCGATCGGCCTTCCCCGCCGGACCGCGTCATTGCTACAGTGCGCGC
Source organism: uncultured Alphaproteobacteria bacterium (assembly GCA_963818775.1). Lineage (GTDB taxonomy): Bacteria > Pseudomonadota > Alphaproteobacteria > Acetobacterales > Acetobacteraceae > JAMXLO01. Next base: position 192,940 of record CAWFUF010000026.1, read on the forward strand.
AATGGATTCGCCTGGGCACCCTGTAACCCGGCCCTGTGAGGATGGATGCCATGAAGCTGAAGGCCGACCGGGCGACGCTGCTGAAGGCGCTGGCCCACGTGCAGAGTGTGGTGGAGCGCCGCAACACCATTCCTATCCTGGCCAACGTGATGCTCGCCGTGCGCGACGGCAAGCTGACATTGACGGCCACCGACATGGAAATCGCCATCGTCGAGGACGTGCCGGCCAGCACCACGCGCAACGGCTCCTGCACCGCGCCCGCCGCGACGCTGTACGAAATCGTCCGCAAGCTGCCCGACGGCGCCGAGGTGGAATTGGACCATCCGGGCGGCGATGCACAGTTGGCGCTGCGGTCAGGGCGTTATTCGACCAGCCTTGTGGTGCTGCCGACCGAGGATTTTCCCTCGATGACCGCCGGCGCGTTGCCGCACCGGTTCAATCTGTCAGCGCAGGTGCTGCGCGGCCTTATCGACCGTACACGTTTCGCCATCAGCACCGAGGAGACGCGCTACTACCTCAACGGCATCTATCTGCATGCCGCCGAAAGCGAGGGTACGCGCGTGCTGCGCGCGGTCGCGACCGACGGACATCGGCTGGCCCGGGTGGAGGAGCCGCTGCCGGAAGGCGCCGGCTCGATGCCGGGCGTGATCATTCCGCGCAAGACGGTGAATGAACTGCGCAAGCTGCTGGACGAAGTAACCGGCAACGTGGAGGTCGCGCTTTCCGACACCCGCATCCAGTTCCACGCCGATGCGGTGCTGCTGACCAGCAAGCTGATCGACGGCACATTCCCCGAATACGACCGGGTGATTCCACGTGGCAACGACAAGGTGCTGCGCGTCGGCAAGAAGGATTTTGCCGATGCGGTCGGCCGGGTGGCGGCGATCTCCGCCGAACGGTCGCGTCCTGTGAAGCTGTCGCTGGCGCGCGATCTGCTGGTGCTGTCGGCAGCAAGCCCGGAGCAGGGGACCGCGACCGAGGAACTGGACTCCGATCACGTCACCTATGAGGCCGGCCCGCTGGAGATCGGCTTCCAGGCGCGTTACCTGAACGACATTACCGATCAGATCGAGGGCGACGTCGAATTTCGCTTTTCTGACGGTTCGGCACCCACGGTCGTGCGCGATGCCGCCGACGCCAGCGCACTGTACGTCCTGATGCCCATGCGGGTGTGACGCTTAAACTTCCCCCTCCCTCGCGGGAGGGGGCAAGGGGGCAGCGTTCACGACTTGAACTTCGGAATCACCTCCTCGCACAGCAGTTGCAGCGAGGTCAGCACCTGCTGGTGCGGGATGCGGTTACCGCAGTTCATTTCCGCCAGGATGCCGCTCAGCCCCAGCTTCTCGCGCAGTTCGCTAAGCCGATCCACCACCTGCTGTGGCGTTCCGACGATGATCTTGCTGCCCAGCACCTCGTCGTAGGTGATGTTCTGCAGCCGTTGCCCCCGCGCGGCGCGGTTCTCGATGGCGCGCGCGCCGTCCAGGCTGGCAAACTCCTCGATGCGCTGACCGAGGTAGCGGTAGAAGTGCATCACGCTCTCTTCCGGCTCTGACCGCGCGCGTTGCTCGGTCGGTGCGACATAGACCGGCACCCGCATGAACACTTGGCCGTCGCCGGGGTGGCCACCGGCGGCCCAGCCTTCGCGATACGCCGCCAGGTTTGGCCCGAGTTCCGACAGATCGCCCAAGCGCGTGGCACAGAAGATCGGATGGCCCGCCGCACCGTTGGCCGGGTATGTGTCCGGACTGGTCGCAGCGACCCGGATTTCCGGATACGGCTTCTGGTACGGCTTCGGCACCAGGTACACGTCCTTGAAGTGATAGTACTGGCCGTCGAAGCTGAAGCGTTCCTGCGTCCAGGCGCGCTTGAGGATTTCCAGCACCTCGACAAACCGCTCGCGGCTCTCGGCATAGGACACACCATACGCCTGATACACACGCGGAAATCCGCTGCGCCCGACGCCAAAGATGAGCCGCCCATGGCTGATCTGATCGACGGTCGCCGCCTCCTCGGCAAGCTGTAGCGGGTGGCACAGCGGCAGCACCTGCACCGCGGTGCCGATCTTCATCCGCTTGGTGCGCGCGGCGATCGCGGTGGCGATCATCAGCGGCGAGGCCAGCACCGACCGCTCAGGCGCGGTGTGCAATTCGGCCAGCCACATCACGTCGAGGCCGTAGCGTTCAGCCGCATCCACCTGCTCGAAGGATTCGGTGAATGCATCCTCCTCGGTCTGTCCCGGCACCCGCTGAAACTCGTGGAACATGCCGAATTCCATTGTCGTCATTCTCCTTCAATAGCCACGTGCCGGATCGAACAGGTTGGGCATGGCACGGCCGTCGCGCCAGGCGCGCAGGTTGTCGAGGAACAGGTCCAGGCTGTGCCGATTGTAGCTGTCAGGATCGTCGGCCGCAGTATGCGGGCTGATGACAAGGTTGCGCGTGGTCCACAATCGATGCCCAGGCGGGATCGGTTCCGGCGTGAACACGTCGCACACCGCACCCGACAGATGACCATCGTCCAGCAGATCGCACAGTGCATCCTGATCGATCAGCGCGCCGCGTCCGATGTTCACCACCCCCGCACCGCGTGGCAGCAGGCGCAGGCGCTCGCGGTCAATCAATCCGCGCGTCGCATCGGTGAGTGGGCAGGCAAGCACCAGGAACTCCGTCCGGGGCAGTTTCTGGTCGAGGCTGGCAGTGGTGATCACCTCCGCACAATGCGGATGGGGCATTGCTGTCGCTCGGACACCTGTTACGCGCATGCCGAACCGCGTCGCCTGCATCGCCGCGGCACCACCAAGCGAGCCAAGCCCCACGATAGTGACATGGCGCCCGTCCAGCACGGCGCCCCACAGCTTCTGCCACCGCCCGGCGCGCTGATGCGTCACCATCTCCGGCACGCGGTTGGCCAACATCAGCACTGACATGATAGCAAACTCGCCGGCCTTCACGGCGTGGACCCCGGCGTTGTTCAGCAGCGCCACTCCCGGCGGCAGCCAGTCGAACGGCGCCAGCCGATCCAATCCGGCATTGGTGATGAACAGCAGTTTCAACCGCGGTGCACGGCACGGGAACTTCGCCGCTACCACGCCGATCTCGGTGATCAGCGCTTCCGCCTCGGCAATACCGTCGGCGAAGTCTGCATCGTTGTCGCCGATCGTCACCTCATGGGCCGCACCGACATCGGGAGCACGCGCGCACGCCGCGTCCCACATTGCGCGGGAGAACAGAAACAGCGGGTCGTCGACCGGGTTCTGGATGTGGATGCGCATCGGCCCGCAGCCTGCCACGGCTTTGCCATCGCGGACAAATTCCGGCACTGAGTCAGGGTGCCTCCGATCCTGTTTCGCGATGCCAGATTTGTGGTGCTGGACAAGCCCTTCGGGCTGCCGGTGCATCCGGGACCGCGCGGTGGAGCAAGCGTAGAGGATTGGTTCCCGCTGCTGTCCTCGCGCAGGCATGGGCCTTGGCTGGCGCACCGACTGGATGCTGACACTTCCGGCTGTCTCCTGGTGGCGCTGCGCCGTCCCGCGCTGCTCGCCGCACAGGCCGAATTCGCCGCAGGCCGCGTGCGCAAGACCTACTGGGCGGTGGTGCAAGGCACCCCGTGGGTGACGCACGGCACGATCGATGCGCCGCTCGCGAAACGGAGCACGCGCGGCGGCTGGCGCATGGTGGTGGATCCCGCCGGGAAGCGAGCGATCACTGACTGGCGCATGCTCGGGCAGGAGGGCGCGCTGACGTGGCTTGAGCTTTCACCGCGTACCGGTCGAACGCATCAGGTGCGCATTCACTGTGCCGTTCTTGGCTGTCCCGTGGTGGGGGATGCGACCTACGGCGACGGCCCTGGCAGGCTCCATCTGTTGGCGCGCGGCATCGCGCTGGATCTCGACCCTCCGGTTGCAGCGACAGCGCCGGTTCCCCAACACATGCGGGACGCCCTGCTGCGCTGTGGGCACATGGAGGTGGTGTGACCGCCTGATGAGTTGACGCCGAGCCGCACCGCCTTACGTTCGCGCATCGACGTTGCCGGACTGCGCCGGCCGCAACCGGAGGCTGGAGCGCGGCACCATGCCCGTATGGTTACCCGTCACCGTCTCCGCCGCGCTGTTCCAGTGCTGGCGGACCGCGATGCAGCAGAAGCTGCGTCATCTGCTGTCGGTCAACGGCGCAGGCTTCGTTCGCTATCTGTATGGCGCACCCACGGCGCTGGTGCTGCTGGTCGGTGCGCTGGTTGGCACCGGACTGCCGCTCCCGGCACCGAACGTTGCCTTCGTGGTCCACTGCGCGGTGGGAGGGCTGATGCAGATCCTCGCCACCAATCTGCTGATCATGGCGTTCGGCTACCGCAACTTTGCGGTCGGCACGGCCTATTCCAAGACCGAGACGGCACAGAGCGCCATTATCGCGCTGTTCGTGCTGCACGAGGTGCTGCTTCCGGCGTCCTGGATCGGCATCTGCATCGGCCTCGCCGGCGTGATGACGCTCTCGCTTGCCGGGCGTGGCATGCGACCAAGTGAGCTTGCACGTGCGACGGTGCAGCCCGCGGCACTGGCCGGTCTCGGCGCGGGGTTCCTGTTTGCGCTCACCACGGTGTTCATCAAGCTCGCCAATCAGGCGTTGACCGGACCCAGCCTGTTCGTCCGTGCGCTGTTCGTGCTGGTCGTCACGAACACGCTGCAGATCGTGATGCAGGGCGGCTTCCTGGCGTTGCGCGAACCGCGTGAGTTGCGCAAGGCATTCACCACCTGGCGGAGTTCAGCCTGGGTCGGTACGTTGTCCGCACTCGGTTCTGCGTGCTGGTTCACTGCATTCGCGCTTGCCCCGATTGGGCTGGTGCGATCGGTCGGGCAGATCGAGATCGTGTTCACCCTGACGTTCAGCCGGTTCTATCTGAAGGAAACCCTCAAGACAGGCGAAATTGCCGGACTTGTTCTGGTGGTGGCAGGCGTCCTGCTGATCGTTCTGGCGAACTGAAGCCCTCATGCAAGGGCGGTTGACGGCCGCCACTGCCGGCTGCGCATCACGAGGGCACCGATCACCGCCAGGTTCAGCAGATTGAACAGCACGCCAACCGCGAAGGCGGGCGCATAGAAGGCAAATCGGTCGTACATCACGCCAGCCAGCCAGCCACCCCCTGCCATGCCAAGTGAGCCGGGAAGCAGCATGGTGGGGATGCGCCAGCTTGCCTCGGAGGCCGGGAACAGTTCCCGCGCCGCCAGCACGTAGCCGGGGATCAGGCCGCCGAAGCCGAAGCCGAACACCGCGGAGATCGTGAAGAGGCCGATCTCGTCCTGGGTCACGAGGAACCCGGCCATCGCCGTGGCCTGCGCCGCGGAGGCCCACAGGATGGTTCGCAGGCCGCCGATCCGATCCGCCAACCAGCCCCAGAACTGCCGTGCGAAGAACGCCGAGCCGAGCAGCACCGACAGCATCGCCGCACCTTGCGCTGGCGCGATGCCGATATCGCTGCAGAACGCCACCATGTGCGCCATCGGCATCGACATCGTCATGCAGCAGCAGAAGGTGGCGAACCCAAGCGCCGCCAGCACCAGATTGGGCGGCAGTCCAAGGACCTTCTCTCCGACCCGCGGTCCGTCGTAGATGCCGCCAAGCGCCGCCGCTTTCGGCGCGCGGCGCAGGAATATCGCCGCCAGTGGCACGATCACGACGACGGCGAACACCGCGTATGCCAGCATCGTCCCGCGCCAGCCGATCGCACCGATGCCGTATTGGAACAATGGTGGCCACAGCGCCCCGGCGATGTACTGGCCCGCCGAGATCAGCGCGATCGCGGTGCCGCGGCGCACGTCGAACCAGCGGCTGACATAGGTCATCAGTGGCGCGAACATGCCGGCGGCGCCGAGCAGTCCGACCAGCAGGAAGCTGCTGATATAAAGCTGCGTCAGTCCGCCCAGCGATGAAATCGTCAGCCCGGTCCCGATCATCGCTCCGCCGAAGATCACCACCGCACGCACGCCGATGCGCTCGGCGATCCAGCCCATCGCAATGCCGCCACAGCCGGCACCGATGAAGGTCAGCGCGACAGCCAATGCCGGCGCCGACCGCGTCGCACCAAATTCCTCGGCGATCGGCTTCAGCGCCACCACGGTGGTGAGCGGCGCGCCATATGACACGCTCAGCACGGTCAGCGCCGCGATGGCGACTACCCACGATGTCCGCGTCTCCACGCTGCCCGCCTGCGCGCCGCTGCCGTCCATGGGATCGTTTCCTCGGTGCTTCGTGAGTGAGCTTAGTCGAACATCGCGGCGATGACAGCCGGGTCCACCTCCTCGATCCGGGACGGCTGCCAGCGCGGCCTGCGGTCCTTGTCCACCACCATCGCACGCACGCCCTCGGCAAAGTCGGGATGCCGCATCGTGGTCCGTGTGAGTGCCAGTTCGGCCGCCTGGCACTGTGGCAGGGTCAGGTTCGCACCGCGCCGCAGCGCCTCGAGCGTCCAGCACAAAGCCGATGGCGACACCGTCCGCAATGTGGCCAGGGTTTTCGTTGCCCAGGCGTCGCCGAGCGCCTCGAGGCGGCGCACGATCTCGGCCACCCCGTCGGCGCCGAAGCAGTGATCGATCGCCGCGCGTTGCGCCGCCAGCGAGAACGGCGGCAGCGGCGCAGAATGTGGGCCGAGTGCGCCAGGACCATCCGTTGCTAGCGCATGCGACAGCGCGGGCAGGTCCGCGCGCGGCGTGAAGTGCGTTGCAAGCCCAGCGTGGACCGAGTCCGCGCCCTGCATGCGCATCCCGGCCAGTCCAAGATACGTCCCGATCCTGCCTGGCAGGCGCGGCAGAAAGAACGTCGCGCCGATATCCGGGAAGAAGCCGATCGCGGTCTCGGGCATGGCGAATGCGGCGTGCTCGGTGGCGACCCGATACGGTGCATGCACCGACACGCCGATGCCGCCTCCCATGCATATGCCGTCGATCAGCGCGACATACGGCTTCGGGTAGGTGGCGATCATCAAATTCAGCTCGTACTCCTCGCGGAAGAACGTCTCGGCCTTGTGATGCTCGCCATCCAGCTCGTATTGGCGCAGCGCACGGATATCGCCGCCGGCGCAGAAGGCGCGATCGCCGGCACCCTCGATCACCACGCCGTGCACATGGGGGTCGTCTCGCCAAGCCGTCAGAGTCCGTGTGCAGGCCCGGATCATCGCCAGGTCGAGCGCGTTGAGCGCCTGCGGTCGGTTCAGCACGATGCGCCCCACGCGCCCGTCGTGTCGGGCGATCACGGTCTGTTCGTCTTGCATGCGCCTCTCCAGGATGGTCAGAGCATCTAGCGCGCCGCCGCTGGGCGCGCCAAGGCAGCCCCGACTTTCACTTCCGGCCAATTTCGCGGATTGTAGGGCTTCGCCGCAGCGCTGGAACCCGGAGCCAAACATAGATGCATGTCCGCTCGCTTGTGGCCGCCGCGGCGATCCTCGCGCTCTCGTATGGCATTGCCGCGGCACGTGACCTGACCGTGGTCGCGCGCGGCCCGACGCAGGAGGCGATCAAGCGCGTGTTCATCCAGCCGTTCACCTCGGCGACCGGCATCGCGGTGCAGTCTGAGGGTTGGGAAGGCGGCATCGACGCGCTGCGCATGCAATCGAAGGCACCTGACAATGTCTGGGACCTGGTCCAGGTGGATAGCGACGAACTGACGACCGGCTGTTCCGAGGGGCTGTTCGAGAAGCTCGACTGGTCAGCGATCGGCGGCAAGGACCACTACCTGCCGCAGGCGGTCAGCGATTGCGGCGTGGGTTCCGGTCTGGCGAGCCTCGTGCTCGCCTGGGACCGCGACAAGTTTCCCGCCACGCCCGGCTGGGCGGATTTCTGGGATGTCGCGAAGTATCCCGGCAAGCGTGGGCTGCACCGCGGGGTCCGGGGCAATCTGGAGTTCGCGCTGTTCGCCGACGGCGTGTCGCCGCCCGACGTCTACAAGGTACTGGCAACCTCGGAGGGCGTCGATCGCGCCTTTCGCCGGCTGGATCAGCTAAGACCCTACATCGTGTGGTGGCAGGACGATGCCGAGGCGGCGCGCATACTGGCGTCCGGCGATGTGCTGATGACCAGCGCATCAGCACCGGCGATCGGCGCCGTCAACCGGACAGCGCATCGCAATTTCGGCGTGCAGTGGACGGCGAGCCTCTATGATTTGGAGAGCTGGGCTATTCTGAAGGGCAGTCCGAACCTCCGGGCTGCGACACAGTTTCTCTACTTCGCAGGCACGCCCGCGATCGAGGCGCGGCTGGTCGAGCTCTTCGGCGAGGGTGGGCTGGCGAAGGGCGCCAATGACGGACTGCCGCCAGAGCTTGCGCAGATCTCGCCGACCGCGCCGGCCAACCTCAATGCTGCGGTTCGCGTGGATGCCGCATTCTGGCACGACAATCTCGCCAAGCTGCACCAGCAGTTCGAGACCTGGTTGACGCATTGAGCAAGGCCACCAGCCTGTCCATAGAACAGCACGAGGGGCGCGCGATCATGGTGTTCGCGGGCCGGCTCGATGCGGCGTCGATTGGTCCGGTGTGGCGTCCGGCGATGCGGGCGGCGGGACGCGCACGAGGCCATCCGCTGTCGTTCGACCTCAGTGCCGTGTCGTTCAGTGACGTGGCGGGAGCCGGCTTCCTCGCCGCCGTCGAAGCGGCCCATGGCGACGCGGCGCAACTCATTGGTGCACCGGAGCACGTGCCGGCACTGCTGGTTCGCGCTCGCGCGGCAGCCCATGACGGGGCGACCGGCGAGGCTGCGCCCCGTCCCTCGGCGCGAGACGTTCTCGCGATGGCATTCGGGCTTGCATTGGCCAGCGTCGCCTTCGTCGGCGAGGCAGCATTCGCGATTGCCAGACTGCCGACGCGCCACCGCATGCTGCGTTGGTCCGATCTGCTGCGCTACATCGATCAGGCTGGCGTGCGAGCGCTGCCCCTGGTGCTGATGCTCGGCTATCTGATCGGCCTGATACTGGCGTTCCAGTCCGCTGTGCCGATGCGCCGCTTTGGCGCCGACATCTTCGTCGCCAATCTGGTGGCACTCAGCCTCGTGCGCGAGCTCGGTCCCCTCCTGGCGGCGGTGATCCTGGCGGGACGCACCGGCTCGGCCTTCGCGGCAGAGATCGGCACCATGAAGGTGAACGAGGAGGTCGATGCCCTGATCACCATGGGGCTCGATCCGATGACAATGCTTGTGCTGCCAAGGATCATCGCGGCGATGCTGGTGATGCCCGTCCTGACGTTGACGCTCGACCTGGCCGGTATGCTCGGCATGGCGACAGTGTTGCGCGGCTTCGGCTTTCCACTGGTAACGATCGCCATGCAGGTGCAGAACTGGGTGACCACGCATGATGTCTATGGTGGCCTGTTCAAGGCCGTATGCTTCGGCATCGCTGTTGCGGCGATCGGCTGCCGTGCGGGGCTCGGCACGGGTCTCGGGCCACGCGCTGTCGGTTTGTCCACCACCGCGGCAGTGGTCGGCGGCATCGTGGCCGCTATCGTGCTGGACGGCCTGTTCGCCCTGATCTTCTATCGGCTGGACCTGTGACTGGCGATACGATCATCCGCGTGGATCGCGTGGCGCAGCGCTTCGGTACGCGCAGCGTCTTTCGCAATGTCTCGTTCACCATCCATCAGCGTGAGATATTCGCCATCCTCGGCGGGTCGGGCAGCGGCAAGTCGACATTGATGCGGCAGTTGATCGGCCTGCTGACGCCGAGTGCGGGGCGCATCGAGATCTTTGGTCGGACCATCACGGGTCCCCATGGCGACGTGGCGCTGCGCGAGGTGCAACGCAAAATGGGGGTGATGTTCCAGTCCGGTGCGTTGTTCGGCTCAATGAGCCTGCTCGAGAACGTCATGTTGCCGCTCGAGATGTTCACTGATCTGCCACCCGAGGGGTGCGAAGCCGTGGCGCGCGTGAAGCTAGGACTGGTCGGTCTGGGGGACGCCGCCTCGCTGAACCCCGCGGAGATTTCCGGCGGCATGGCGCGGCGCGCCGGCATTGCACGAGCGATGGCGCTCGATCCGCCTCTGCTGTTGCTCGACGAACCCTCCGCTGGCCTGGACCCTATCACGTCGGCTGGACTGGACCGGCTGATCCTCGATCTGCGGCAGGATCTCGGTGCCACCTTTGTTGTGGTGACACATGAGCTGGCGTCGATCCTGGCAATTGCCGATCGTTGCATCATGCTGGATCGTGGCGCGTATTCCGATGCGGGCGGTGTGATCGCTGAAGGCGACCCGCGGCAATTGCGCGATACCAGCCTGCATCCGAGGGTACGTGCCTTCTTTCGTCGCGAGTTGCCGGCCGTGGCTGCCGCGTGATGGAGGCACGTGGTGTCTATCTGCGCGTCGGTCTGCTGATCCTTGGCGGGATTGCGCTACTGATCGCGCTGATCTGGTTTCTTGCCGGCGGCCAGATCGCGCACGGCACGCTGTTCGAGTCGTATTTCAGTGAATCGGTCCAGGGCCTGGAAGTTGGTGCGACCGTCAAATATCGTGGCGTGACGATCGGTCGGGTGACCAGCATCGGTTTGGTGAGTGCCGAATACGGCAGCAACGGCCAACCGATCGAGGTCGAGAGCCAGACATATCGCCTCGTGTTCGTGCGTTACGAAGTGGACCTGGCAAAGGTCGGACTCCTCCCGGACATCAAGGAGGCAGTAAGGCTCGGATTGCGCGCGCGCCTTGCCTCGCAAGGGATCACCGGCCTCAGCTATCTCGAACTGGATTTCGCCGATCCGGCGCAGTACCCGCCATTGGCTATCCCATGGGAGTCGAAGGCCGAGTACATCCCGTCCATGCCCAGCACGTTCCTTCAGGTGCAGGATGCCGCGCAGCATGTGCTGGCGAAGCTGAATGCGATCGATATGGACAAGCTGTCCGCTCAGGTGAGCGACCTGCTCACCGAGCTGCGAACCAACTTTGCCAGCGGTGACATGCACAACGCGCTGGTGCAGGCGACCACACTGCTGCGCAACACCGACGAGGCCCTGCGTGCGGCCGATCTGCCGGGAATGACCGCGGACATCAGGCATACATCGGAGGCGTTGCGCGACACAGTGCAAGGGCAGCAGATGCAGAAGCTGCTGGCCAATGCCGGTATGGCGGCGGATCAGTTCGCCACTGCGGCGGCCAGGCTGCCGCCGTTGATCGCATCGGTCCAGGCGACGGCGCAGCGGGCCGGCAACGGCACGGCGGATCTGGAGCAGGGCCTCATTCCGCTGTTGCGCGACATGCAGGCGACCGCGCAGAACCTGCGCGAGATGACCGATGCGCTGCGTCGCTACCCGGCGCAGGTGTTTGCACAGCCACCACCGCGCGGCTTGGAGCCGGCGCGATGAGGCGCCGCTGGGTGCTGGTCGGCGCGACGTCGCTCACCGGCTGTTCATTGCTGCCGCAGACGCCTTACGTGCAGCGGCGCGACTGGCCACTCGATGTACATCGGCCGTCGGTAGAGCCGCGTAACCAACGTGGTCGCGTTCTGCTCTTGCGCAGCGTGCGGGCCGGACCCGGCCTCGAGGCGCGCGGCATGCAATGGCTGCAGCGCGATGGCAGCCTGCATGTTGACTTCTATGAACAATGGGCCGTGCCGCCGGCACAGGCGGTTGAAAACGATCTGCGACAGTGGCTGGCCGACTCCGGACGGTTCAGCGCTGTGGTGGCGCCAGGCAGCCGGCTTAACGCCAATCTCGTACTCGAGGGTGAGCTCAACACGTTCGTCGCCAATCTGAATACGGGTATGGCGCGGGTAGCATTGGCGCTGGTTCTCATTGATCAGCGACAGGGATCAACGACGGTGCTTCTGCAGCGGACAGTCACCGCCGAGGTCAGGCTTGCCGGCGATGAGCCGCCGGCGATCGCGGATGCGATGAAGGCGGCGATCGTCGATGTACTGCGACAGACCGAAACCGACATCGCGGCGGCCATACACTGATGTGCGATGAGCGAGGCAACGATCAGAGGTTGGGCCAGGACCGAGTGCGATCGGCCTCCTGGGCCGGCGTGAGCGTTTGCGGTCCAGCAGCCACTTGCGGCGGATGGTCGGGCAGGTTTGCCGGATCGCGCCAGCAGTCGGAGACGCCGAGACTGCGCGTGCAGTATGGTTGTGCCTCGGGGAGTGGCTCCACCGGGCGGCAGTAGCTTTTGCCCTGATCCAAACGGACCAGCGAACAGTCCTTGCCGGATAATACCGAATAGAGCGCATCGAACGGGCTGCGCTGGATCACCGCGAAGCTGCCGACGGTGACGCCGACGCCGATCGTTGCCGCCTGTTCAGGCGTAACGCAGCCGGCGAGCAGCAGCAGCAGGATCAACGCGGATCTCACAGCGACAGCATGCGCCTGCCAGGTAAATCGATGGTTTGCATCTCGTTTGCGGGGCCGCGGGTGCGTCGCTATGGTCCGCCGCGCCGGCGGAGCGGCAACAGCGGCGAATCGTGTGGGAGCCCACGTGGTCGACATATTCGACGAGGTCGATGAGGAACTACGCGCCGAACGCGCGCAGCAACTGCTGAAGCGCTACGGCGGGCTGATCGTGGCGACCATACTGCTGATCGTCGGGGCTGTGGTCGGCTGGCAGGGTTGGAGCTGGTATGAGGCGCGGCAGGACCGGGCGGCGGCGGCGCAATACCTGATCGCGATGAATATCGCGAACGCAACGGCCGCAGGTAGCAGCGAGGCAAGCCGCACCGCCGCCATTGCCACCTTCTCGAAATTGGCGACCGCGTTGCCCAAGGGCTACGCGACGCTGGCGCGACTGCGTGAGGCGGCGCTGAAGGCGGATGCGGGTGACCTGCAAGGTGCCACGGAGCTGTGGGATCAGGTGGCCGGAGATTCATCGGCCGATCCGCTGCTGCGCGACCTGGCGAGCCTGCTATGGGCGCAGCATCAGATCGACACCGGTGATCCCTCGCTGCTGCAGGCTCGGCTGAAGGCTCTCGCTGCACCGGAGAATCCCTGGCATGCGCTGGCTGAGGAGCAGCTGGCGCTGCTGGACCTGCGGCTTGGGAAGACGGATCAGGCGCGCACATCGCTGCGCCGTCTGGCACAGGACGCCACGGCGCCGAATGGCGTCCGCGGACGGGCAAGCGGCCTACTGAGCCGGCTGGGCGGTTGACCGGCATGACGCGACTCACGCGACGAAGTGCGCTGCTGGCGCCGTTGGCTCTCGGCGGTTGCGGCCTGTGGGACGACTGGTTCGGCACGCACAAGACGCCGCTGCCGGGCAAGCGGGAGGCTATCTCGACGGACCGCGGGACTCTGAAGGTTGACGAGGGCGTGCCGAAGGTGGAACTGCCGTCGGCGGTGAGCAACGTTGCGTGGCCACAGGCAGGGGGCAATCCGGCGCATTTCATGGGCCACCTCGCCGCTGGCCAACGCCTCGGCGAAGCATGGAGTGCCAATATCGGCGCTGGCGGTGGCTATCGGCGCAAGATCATGGCCCAGCCCGTGGTGGCGGACGGCATTGTCTATGTGATGGACTCCGATGCCGTGGTTTCGGCGTTCGAGATCGCTGGCGGCAGGCGGGTCTGGCGGTTCGATACACGGAAGGATGAGGACGACAGCACCAACGTGGGCGGCGGCCTCGCGGTCGATCAGGGCACGCTCTACACGGTCAACGGGCTGGCGGAACTGGTGGCGCTGGACGCGGCCAAGGGCACAGTTCGCTGGCGCAGCAACTTCGGCGCGCCCACGCGATCGGCCCCGACAGTGGTAGAGGGACGGCTGTTCGTCACCACCATACAGGACCGCATGTTGGCCCTGGCAACTGACGATGGACGGCAACTGTGGTCGTACCAGGCCGCCAATCCGACGACGAGCCTGCTCGGACGGCCGGCGCCAGCCTATACGGACGGGTTGGTCGTAGGCGGCTTCGGTTCAGGCGAACTGGCGACGCTGCACGCAGAAAGCGGCACCCCTGTGTGGACTGACACTCTGACAGCCTCGGTGGGCAGCAGGGGCTTGGTGGACGTCTCCGCGGTGCGCGGGCTGCCGGTGGTGAGCGATGGCAAGGTCTATGCGATCAGCGTCGGAGGGCTGGCGGCCGCTATCGATCTGCCGAGTGGCCGGCGGCTATGGGAGCGCGAAGTTGCGGGCGAAGACAGTCCGTGGGCCGCGGGGCCCTGGCTGTTCATCGTGTCGCTCGAGCAGCAGATGGCAGCGCTGAATCGCGACGATGGCAGGGTGGCCTGGGTCACGGATCTTCCTCGGTGGAAGGACGCCGAGAAGCAGAAGGATCCGATTACCTGGTTTGGGCCTTTGCTGGCGGGCGACCGGCTGGTGGTGGCTGGAACGAATGATCAGGCGCTGGCGGTCAGTCCTTATACCGGCGCGATTCTTGGCCAGCAGGAACTGTCCGGGGCGGCATCGCTCGGACCGATTGTGGCGGGCGGCACCGTGTTCGTGGTGACGGACGACGGCAGGCTGCTGGCGCTGCGCTGACCGGCCGTGCTGCCCTTGGTCGTGATCGCAGGCCGGCCGAATGTGGGAAAGAGCACGTTATTCAACCGGTTGGCCGGCAGGCGGTTGGCGCTGGTGTCGGACACGCCTGGCGTCACCCGCGACCGGAAGGAGGCGGAGGCGCTGCTGCGCGGCCGGCAGGTCCGGCTGGTCGATACGGCCGGCCTGGAGGAGGCGGCGCCGGAGACGCTGGCCGGGCGGATGCGGCAGGGCGCCGGGGTCGCGACGGCGGCTGCCGATCTGGTGGTGTTCGTGGTGGACGCGCGATCCGGCGTGACGCCGGCGGACCGCCACTTCGCCCAGTGGCTGCGGCGGCAGGGGCGCTCTGTGCTGTTGGTGGCCAACAAGGCGGAGGGGCGGTCGGCGCGGTCCTCCGTGCTGGACGCATTCGAACTGGGCTTCGGCGAGCCGGTCGCTGTTTCGGCTGAGCATGGGGAGGGGATCTCGGAGCTGATGACCGAGATCGCCGACCGGCTGCCGGTGCCGGAGGAGGTACCGGACGAAGTGCCGGAGGAGGGCGTGCGGCCGCTGAAGCTTGCGATCGTTGGGCGCCCGAACGCGGGGAAGTCCACCTTGCTGAACCGGCTGATCGGCGAGGAGCGGATGCTGACCGGACCGGAGCCGGGGCTGACGAGGGATGCCGTCTCGGTGGTGCTGCGGGATCCTGCCGGGCTGATCGAGCTGGTGGACACCGCCGGATTGCGGCGGAAGGCACGGATCGAGGCGCTGCTGGAGAAGCTGGCGGTGGGGGCGGCGATCGGGGCGCTGAAGCTGGCGGAGGTCGTGGTGCTGGTGGTCGACGCCACCGAAGGTCTGCACGACCAGGATCTGCAGATCGCGCAGTTGATCGAGCGCGAGGGGCGAGCGTGCGTGATCGCGCTGAACAAGTGGGACGCGGTGGCGGACCGGTCGGCGGCGCGGCGGGCAGTGACGGAACGGCTTGAGATGAGCCTGACGCAGTTGCGGGGCGTGCCCGTGGTGCCGCTCTCGGCCATGACCGGGGCGGGGATGGACCGGTTGCTGCCGGCGGTGCGGCGGGCGCACGCGGTGTGGAATACACGGCTGTCGACTGCGGGGCTGAACCGCTGGTTCGAGCAGGCGCTGGCGCGGCACCCGCCGCCGCTGGTGAGCGGGCGGCGGTTGAAGCTGCGGTACATCACCCAGGCCAAGGCGCGGCCGCCGACCTTCGTCGCGTTCGGTACGCGGGCAGAGCGGCTGCCGGAGGATTACCAGCGGTATCTGGTCAACAGCCTGCGTGAGGCGTTCGAGTTGCCGGGCACGCCGATCCGATTGCAGTTGCGGGGGACGCGGAATCCCTATGCGGAGGGGTAATCTCGCCGCCTCCCCCCGGCCCCCTCCCGCAGGGGGCGGGGGAGAGTAGGGGGCTTGAGCTTCTTCCTTGGATTGCTCGTTCGCGCTGGCGTCACCGCATTTGTGGTGGTGGGTGCCACGGTGGCGGCCGAAGTGGCGGGGCCGTTCTGGGGCGGGCTGATCGTTTCGCTGCCGGTGGCGGCGGGACCAGCTTACGTGATGCTGGCGCTGCAGCACGACGCCGCGTTCATCGCCGCAAGCGCGCTGAACAGCCTTGCGGTGAACGCGGCCAGTTTCGTGTTCCTGGCGGCACTCGCGCTGCTGGCATTGCGGGTGCGCTGGTGGTGGGCGTTGGTCGGCAGCTTGGGCGCCTGGACCGGCACGGTGCTGGTGATCCGCCAGGTCGAGTGGGACGTGGTCGGCGCTATCGTGCTCAACGTGGCTGCCATCCTGGTGTGCCTGGTGCTGACCCGCTCGGTGGAGCGCGAGGCAGTCGCGCCGGGCGGGCCGGTGCGGCGGCGGTGGTTCGAGCTTCCGGTGCGGGCGGCGATGGTGGGATTGCTGGTGGGCGGGGTGGTCACCGGCAGCCGGGCGCTCGGGCCGGCGCTGACCGGCATGGCGGCGGTGTTCCCGGTGGCGTTCACCAGTTTCGCGCTGCTGGTGCTGCCTCGGGTGGGTGGCGCCGTCGCGGCGGCGATCATGGTGAGCGCGCTGCGCGCAATGCCTGGGTTCGCACTCGCGATGCTGACGCT
This sequence comes from uncultured Alphaproteobacteria bacterium, assembly GCA_963818775.1. Taxonomy (GTDB): domain Bacteria; phylum Pseudomonadota; class Alphaproteobacteria; order Acetobacterales; family Acetobacteraceae; genus JAMXLO01. The sequence goes on from CAWFUF010000026.1 coordinate 209,444, forward strand.
CCATCTGGCTGTGGTGCCGCTGGGGGCAGGGGTGGCGCTGGCGGTCGCGCTGCTGCCCTCGCTGGCGTGGTCGGCGATGCTGATGCTGCGGCGGCGAGGACGCGTCACACCGCGTAGATGTCCTCGACGCTGATTGTGATGCCTGGCGGCTCGAGCCTTATCTCGCCGGCTATGACGGCACGTGTCGTCGATCGAGCCGTCGTCGTCGCGGCGGTGATGCGCAACCTGCTGCTTGTCGGCCCAGACAATCAGGTAATGGCGCAGCGAGGGTAGCCTGAAATACTCCTGGAGTTTCCAGGCCCGATCGGTGGCGCTCGTGCTGGGCGACAGGACTTCCACGATGATCAGCGGGTCTGGCACTGCGACAGCGTCGTCGGGCAACTTATCGCCACAGTGGACGACGGCGTCGGGTTCGTAGTCGCTTTCCCCTACCTCGACAGTCATGCCATCGGTGTAGACCTCACAGGGCAGCCTGGCGGCCTGCACGGCCAGGCGCAGCACCTGCCAAACGAGCGCCTTCCGCCGATTGTGGCTGGCTCGTTCGGGCGCCATCGCAACCACCACGCCGTTCACCCGCTCGAACCTGCCGGCCGGTTGCTGCTCCGCCCACGCTCGATATTCGTCACGGCTCATCCCGACGACGGGTTCAAAGGCTGAAGATGCGCTCACTGGCATTCGCACCACCTCAACGCGGCAGATTTGCACATATTGCGCTGCCAAGTCGAACAGCAGTACGACGAGCGATGACCCTGATCACCGCGATCGCCGACAGGAGCCTGCTCGCCTTTGGTGCGCTGCTGTTTCTTATCCAACTGGTCGCGCATGAGATCGGCTACCGGGTCGGTCTCTGGTCCGCCAGCAGGCGTGGGGCGCAGACCGACAGTGTGGGCGTGGTGGTCGGCGGCATGCTCGGGTTGCTGGCGTTCGTACTGGCGCTTACCCTCTCGTTCGCCAATACAGGCTTCAGCGAGCGTCGTGCGGGATCGCTGGCCGAGGCCAATGCCATCAGTACGGCGTGGCAGCGCGCCGAGGCGATCGGCCTGCCACGCGGCGATGAGATCGCCAGGCTGCTGGAGCAGTACACGCACCTGCGGATCGCCTTCATCCAGGCAAAGAACGATCCCGCCGCGCTCGACGATCTGAACCGGCGCAACAATGCGCTGCAGACGCAGATCTGGGGACACGTGTCGGCCATCGCACGGGAGCGACCGGACGCTGTCGTCGCTTCACTGATGGCGGCGCTCAACGAGACATTCGACATGACGACGGCCGCACGCTTTGCTTATGCGCTGCGCCTGCCGCCTCAGCTGCTCGGGCTGCTGATCGGCATGGCGCTGATCAGCATGGCCGCCCTCGGGTTCCAGATGGGCCTGAGGCGCAATCAGCTCCACGTGCTGGCGGCGTTGCTCACCCTGATGTGGACGGTGGTGATTTACGACATCATCGACCTGGCATCGCCGCGGTACGGCTCGCTGCGCACCAGCGCGGCGGTCTACGAGTGGACGCTGCAGAGCTTTCACGGCGGCGTGCCAATCCCGCCGCCGCCGTGACGTAAAACGCCGCGATTCAGGCGGCCGGCAGCAGCGCGGCGGGATACGGACCGTGCGGCAAGGTGTCGAGCTTCAGCTTGACCGGTGTCCCCAGCCAGAGTGCTTGGCTGGTATGGTCCTCATACTCGTCGTCTGTCAGGGGATGCACCAGGATGTCGAGGCCCTCGCGGTTGAACATCAGCCACGGCACGATGTGCTGGAAGACGTCGGTCTTGAAGATGACCTGCATCTGCGGCACGGGATGCGGGCCGGCTATGCCGCTGTTCCGGCCGAGCTGCACCTGGAAGTTCGCTGCCAGCGAGTCACGCAGTTTGGTGGCGACCGGCAAGGTGGCGTCATCGTAGTAGATATGCACGTGATAGCCGTGAAGTTCGGCTGGCAAATCGGTCATGACGAAGTCCTCCATTCTTGGGTTTGGCTTAGAATAGCGTGGACCGCTTGCGATCGACAATCGCCTCAATGCTGCCACGCCAGCCACTCGCGCGCTGCTGCCGCGAAATCCCACTGCGGCACAAATCCGGTATCGCGCGCGATCTTACCGATGGCCATCGGTCCGCGGTGAAAGCCGGTGTGGCTGTCGACATTCGCGGGCTCGCCCGGCGCGGCGTGTCGCCAGCGAAAGCCTGGCACGGCTTGCGAGAGTGCCTCGCACCACGTTTCCGCCGACCCGAGCCGGCCGCTTCCCAAATTGTAGACCACACGCGACAAGGCGGGCGCATCGGCAAGCCGAACCAGCCCGTCCGCGACGTCGCGCGAGAAGACGAAGTCGCCGCGCCATGCCGGCGCCAGCACCGCATCCTCGCCGCGTCGCGCGCATTCCAGCACCTGAAGCATCGGCGATAGCGTGTCGCGCACGCCCGTGGCGTATTCCCACGCTCCATAGACGCTGCCGAGACGCGCCGCGGCGAAGCGTACGCCCTGTGTCTCGGCCACGCGGGGCAGCAGCGTCTCGGCCGCGCGCTTGGTCAGGCCGTACAGTGTGGCCGGCGCCGGAACCAGCGCGTCCTCGTCGATCAGCGGCACGTCACGCGCGGCAGTGCCATAGATCGCGCCGGAACTCGTATAGACGAAGCGAGGCACGCCGCGTCGCGCCGCCGCCATCAGGGTGGCCATCGCACCTTGAATGTTCACCGCGACGATGGTCTCCGGATCGGCTCTCTCGCGCGCCGAACCGGCGGTGATCACGGCGCAATGAATCACCGCCTCGACCGGCGCGATGGTCAGCGCGCGGCTGAGGTCGGCCTCCGACAGGATCGAGCCACCGATCAGCGTGAACCGGCCGGCCAAAGCGGCGAAGCTGCGGCATGCGCGTTCGGGCAACGCGATGCGGTCGAGGCCGACCACGTCGCGGCCGGCAGTCAACAGGTACTCGGCAACGTTGAGCGCCACGAAGCCGGCGGCACCGGTGATAAGGATTGCCATGATGGACGCAGATTATCTGGCTGCGGCTGTCGCGCCAGATGCCGTCTGCGGTGCGCGTTATCCGAACGTGTAGTTTGCGAAGATGGCCTCCATTCGTCTGAACGCCTTGTCCACCGCAGCCGTCGGCGTCATCCCGTTCTTGATGACATCGGCATGCGCGGTGCCCCAGAGCTGCTCGGCGTTGACCTGTCCCCATGCCGGATTGTAGCCGGTGTAGGCTGCCACCGTCGGTCCCAGCACCAATTCACGCACAAAAGGCGGCCGATGCGGGTCGCTGGGATCCAGCCACCACGGATCCTCCTTCACGATGTGCGGGATCGCCGGCACCGCGCGACCGAGGCCGCCTTTGAGGTTCTTGTTCAGCACGTCGGGCTGGATGAAGAACCGCGCCAGGTCCTTGGCGATTTCAAGGTTCTTAGCGCCCTTTGGGATGAAAAGGCCGCCGGCGCCGATCTGGGCTGGCATGGGTTTGCCGTCATTGCCGAGCGGCAGTCCCACCGTCAACATCTGCTCGTAATAGGCCTTCCTGTCCTTGATCATCGCAAGCTCGGTGGATATCGAGCCGTCGAAATCCATCACGATGAGCTTCTCGTGGAATGAGTTGTTGTCGTCGGCGTCGTTCCAGCTCAGTGCCTCGGGCGGCACGTAGCCTTCCTTGTAGGCATTGGTCAGCCAGGTGACCGATCGGATCGCCGCCTCGCGGATCTGCGGATCGTCGGTATGCAGCTTTCCGTCCTCGGTGACAATTCCTGCGCCGCCGTTGGCGATCATGAAATGCGCCATCAGTCCGTTGCCGTCGTTGGGTCCGACGGTGGTGATCTGCGGTCCCATGGCGTAGATCTTGCGCATGCCTTTGCCGCGGAGCACCGCCTGCATCGGCTTGAAGAAATCCCAGTATGCATCCCAGGTCTTCGGGGCGTCCGACAGCTTGAAGCCGGCCTTTTCGACCAGGTCGCCCCAGATGTGGAACGGTTCCGCCCCCTGACTCGTCGGAACAAGGTAGTAGGCACGCCGCTTCGCGACATTGTTGTAGTAGCTGGAGGACAGCAGAGCGGTCTTGCTGAGCTCAGACTTGTGCGCCTCCACGATGTCGCTGACGTCTTCAAGCTTATCGTTCCATGCGTTCTGCGGCAGGATGGTCGAGGGCGCGATGTGGAAGATGAGATCGGGCACGTCACCTGTGGTCAACGCGGAGATTATCTTCTGGTTCAGCGCCATGAACGGCATGATGCTGAGATCTATCCGGTTGCCGCTTGCCTTCTCGTAGTCCGCGACCGTGGTGCGGAAGGCGGCGTCCTCTTCCGGCACGAAGCCTTGGTCCCGCCAGACAATGGCGGTCCCCGTTTCGGCTTTGGCGATATGTGGACGGGCGAGAACACCTGTCGCGGCCAAGCCGAATGTCGAACGAAGCACTGATCGCCGGCTCATGCGTTCCATGGCCGCTTTCCTTCCCTGACTGGTTGATGCCGGCTTCTCTTGGCCGTTGTTACTTGCGACCAGCCTGCATCGGCCTGGGCGAGCCAGTCAAGGCAATTAGAGTCACGTAAGCGTATTCACGCCGGCAAGTAAATCCTCAGTATATATACTGAATCGCGCACAATCTCAGCCGCCGCCATCAGCGTTGCCAACAGCCATGCACCGGAGCCGAGCGGCTCAGTCGGACGAAGCGCGATCCTAACCGAAGGTGTATTTCGCGAAGATGGCGTCCGCCCGTTTGAACGCCTTGTCAATTGCCGCCGCGGGCGTCATCCCATTCTTGATGACATCGGCATGCGCCACGCCCCAGAGCTGCTCGGCGCTCACCTGTCCCCAAGCTGGATTGTAGCCGTTGTAGCTGGGCATGGTTGGTCCCAGCACGGCTTCCCGTACGTAGGGTGCGAGGTGAGGGTCCTTGGTATCGAGCCAGAACGGGTCGCTCGTCACCAGCGAGGGTATGACCGGAACCCAGCGACCCAGACCTTGCTTCAGATTTTCGTTCATCACCTGCGGCTGGATGAAGAATTTCATGAAGTCCTTGGCAACAGCGACGTTCCTCGCTCCTTTTGGGATGAAGCCGCCGCCGGCAGCTTGCAGGGCGGGCATCGGTTTGCCGTCATTGCCATTGGGCAGTGCCATCGTCACCATTGCCTCGAATGCCTGTTTGTCGTGGACCATGGCGAGTTCGGTCGACAGCGTACCGTCGAGATCCATCAGGATAAGTTTCTCATGATACGCATTATTGTCGTCGGCGTCGTTCCAACTCAACGCCTCGGGCGGTACGTAACCTCCCTTGTAGCAATTCGTCATGTACTCGACCGACCTGATTGCTGCCTCGCGCACCTGCGGATCGTCGGTGTGCAGCTTGCCGTCCGGAGTGACCATGTTTTCGCCGCCGTTGGCGAACAGGAAATGTCCGAACAGCCCATTGCCGTCGTTCGGTCCGACAGTGGTGATCTGCAGACCCAAGGCGTAGAGCTTGCGCCTCCCCTTGCTGCGCAGCACCTGCTGCATCGGCTTGAAGAAATCCCAGAACGCGTCCCAGGTCTTCGGCGCGTCGGATAGCTTGAAGCCTGCCTGTTCCACCAGATCGCCCCAGATGTGGAACGGCTCGCAGCCCTGCTTGATCGGAATAAGGTAGAAGGCACGCTGCTTTGTGACGCTGTTGTAGAAGCTGGAGGCCAGCACGGAGGTTTTGCTGAGTTCCGATCTGTGCGCCTCGACGATGTCGCTGACATCCTCCAGTTTGTTTTCCCAGGCGTTCTGCGGCAGGATCGTTGCTGGTGCGTCGTGAAAGACGAGGTCGGGCACCTCACCGCTGGTCAGCGCCGAGATCACCTTCTGGTTCAGCGCGGTGAACGGCATGATGCTGAGGTCGATGTTGTTGCCGCTGGCCTTTTCATAGTCCGTGACGGTCTTGCGAAAGGCCGCGTCCTCCTCCGGCACGAAGCCCTGCACCTGCCAGACGGTTGCCGTGGAGGCCGCGGCGTTGGCGATATATGGACGCGTCAGAAGCCCCGTCGCTGCCACGCCGAGCGATCCACGAAGCACCGTTCGCCGGCTCATGTTTGCCACGGGAGTTCCTTCCCTGCGCTGACCGGTCGAGTGAGCGCCGGTCCGTCATGATTGTTCGGTTGAGCTTAGGTCTGCTGGCGCGCGCCAGTCAAAGCTTTTGGAGCCGCGGCCGCGTCACGGCGACGCGGCATCGCTGACTGCGCGCAGTAATGTCAGGAGTGTGCGATTGATCGGGGTCAGGATGCCATGCCGCTCACCAGCGGCCACGACCGCCCCGGTCAGTGCTTCGATCTCCAGCTTTCGCCCGGTCTGCCGGTCGAAATACATCGACGTCCCCAAGTCGCCCGAATAGGAAAACAGCGTCGCCATCGTGCGGGCGGCATCGTTATCGGTGAGCGCTGCACCATCGGCCTTCGCCACGGCGATCGCCTCCGCCAGAATGTCCAGGCACAGGGCATGCACATCGCCGCGCCGCAACACCGACTGGCGTTGTAGGGTCAGCGCGGTGATCGGATTGGCGATCACGTTAAGCAGTAGCTTACGCCAGGCGAGGGTAGCGAAGTCGGCGCTCAGAAGCACGTTCAACGATGTGCCTTCGAGCAAGCACGCGAAGCTCTGGCCCGCAGAATCGTCCGGCACGACAAGATCGTGTACGGGCATAAGGCGCGACTTGTGCGACGCGTCCAATGCCGTTTTGCAACACGGCGATGTGAGACGCCGATGTGCACAGCCGCGCGAGCCAGGGGGCAGTAGAGGGCGTGTCCTGCACCTTGCAGCATAGCAGCACCCAGTCGACCGGTCGCGCCTGGGCTGGATCGGTTACCGTGCGAAGCGGCACCTCTTCTGTGCCGTCGTTACGATCCAGGAAGAAGCTGTCGATCGGACGTCGCGCGCAGGCGGTCACGTCGTGCTGGTTCGCTGCCCGCAGGCAGCCGGCAATGGCTGCGCCAATATTGCCGAGACCGAGGACCGCAACGGTCTGACGTTGGGGTGAGGACATGGTTGCCAATGTTAGTCAGTTAGTTGATTTAGTCAATTATGCTGCATCGCAGCACTGCGACCCTGTCGCAATGCAACGCCGCGGCTCGACCTTCCACCGAGAAGTGCCGCGCTGCCGCTCTCGGCTCACCGGTATGGCCGTTAACTGAGGCTTAATCGTTGCGGTGAGGATTGAGGATCAGCGAGAGATCAGGTTTCGCTCGACGTCGATCTGGAGGCATCATGAGCTCCTACGTGCTGCTGGTGTTCGATAGCTGCCGATACAATTCGATGGCCGCCGCGTGGCCGGCGCTGCAGAACATCCCGCGGATCGGCGAACTCAATCGCGCCTACTCGCTGTCCACATGGACCTTCACCTCGCACATTCTGTTCACGCTCGGACGGCTGCCCTGGACGGATCGGCGCACCGAGACGACGCAGCAGAAGACCGAGCTGGCGGATCTCCGACTGTGGAAGACGCGCCTCGGTCTCACAGAGGACCATCCGTTCCGCGCCGACTGCGATCTGCGGACCGGACTGCATCGCCTGGGGTACGAGCTGAATGCCGTGACGTCAGCCAATCCGCTGACGGAGGACTCGCGGTTCAGCTCCTTCGTCGACAGCCTGGTCTCAGTTGGGCAATTCGATGACTGTCTCGAACGGGTGCTGGCGAAGCTGGATCTCGGCCGGCCGCAATACCTCATCATCAATGTCTGCGAGACGCACTACCCGTACTACGATGGCGCCTACGATCCGCATTTCTCGCCTTACCGCCTGCACGGCTTCGCGGCGCAGATGCGTGCAGCGGCAGCGGATCAAGAGGTGACAATTCCGACCTACGACGACGCCTTGCTATCCGTGCTTCGGCTGCGCCAGATCGAATCGATCCGCTATCTCAATTCGGTTATTCCCAAGCTGTTCAGCAGGCTTCCCTCAGACACCTACATCACGATCACGGCGGATCACGGCGACTGCTTCGGCGAAGATGGCTTCGTAGGTCACGGCGAGGTGTGGAACAAAATGGTGCTTGAGGTGCCATTCCTCGAGGGGCCGGTTCCTTCGTAGCTCATATCGCCGCTGCATCACGATCGAAGGCAGCGCAATAGGCGCCATGCCGTTGTTCGGCGGGGATGCAGAGGGCGGCCAGCAGCGGCGCGACATCGTGCGGCTGCGTCAGCGAAGCCGGCTCCTCGCCGGGGAAGGCGTTCGCGCGGAGCCGTGTTCCGACGACACCCGGGTCGAACAGGTTCACCCTCAGGCTCGTCGTCTTCACCTCGTCCGCCCAGGTGAGCACGAGGTGCTCCATCCCTGCCTTGGTCGCGCCGTAGGCGCCCCAGTACGCCTTCGGCATGCGCGCCCGCTCGTCGGTGACGAATACGGCGCGGCCGGCCGAGGCATTGCGCAACAGCGGGTCGCAGGTGCGGATCAGGTGCCAGGCAGCGGTCAGGTTGACCGCGATCACGTCGGCCCAGTCGTTCGGCAGGATATGTGCCACCGGCGTCAGGCGGCCGAGCGAGCCGGCGTTGTGCACCAAAACGTCGAGCCGTCCGAAGCGCTGGTGGATGCTGGGACCGATCGCATCGATCTGGCTGCCTTCCGCCAGGTCCAGCGGCAACAGTGTCGCACTGCCGCCGACTGCGCGGATCGCATCGTCGGTCTCTTCCAGGCCGCCTTGCGTACGTGCGGTGATCACCACGTGTGCGCCGAGCCGGGCAAGTTCGACGGCGGTCGCTGCGCCGATGCCGCGGCTCGCGCCGGTCACCAGGGCGATGGCGCCGGCCAGTGCTGTCAATGACTCTCCGCCAGCAGACTGAGCTGCCGTTCGGAGTTGTCGGCCTGATCGGGCAGGGCGATCGGATAATCGCCGGTGAAGCAGGCGTCGCAGTAGTGCGGCCTGGCGCTGTCGCGTTCGCGCTTGCCAAGTGCACGGTACAGCCCATCGATCGAGATGAACGCCAGACTGTCCACGCCGATCTGATCGGCCATCTCGTCCACCGAAAGCCGCGACGCCAACAGCTCGCCGCGCTCGGGCGTATCGATGCCGTAGAAGCAGGAATGCGTCGTGGGTGGCGAGGAAATGCGCATATGCACCTCGCACGCGCCGGCCTGGCGGACCATCTCGACGATCTTCCGGCTGGTGGTGCCGCGGACGATCGAATCGTCAACCAGGATCACCCGCTTGGCCTTCAGCACCGAGCGATTGGCGGAGTGCTTCAGCTTCACGCCGAGATGGCGGATGTGGTCGGTCGGCTCGATGAACGTACGGCCGACATAGTGGTTGCGGATGATACCGAGCTCGAACGGGATGCCGCTTTCGGTGGCGTAGCCCATCGCTGCCGGCACTCCGGAGTCCGGCACCGGTACCACCACGTCGGCAGGCACTCCCGACTCGCGCGCCAGTTCGGCACCGATCTGCTTGCGCGCGTCGTAGACCGGCGTGCCCTCCATGATCGAATCCGGCCGGGCGAAGTAGATGTATTCGAATACGCAGAACCGCTCACGCGAACGGCCGAACGGTTTGATGCTGTGCACGCCCTGGTCGTTGATCACGACCAGCTCGCCCGGCTCGACGTCGCGCACAAAGTCGGCGCCGACGATGTCGAGCGCGCAGGTCTCGCTTGCCAATACCCAGCCGCCGGTGCCCTCGTTGCCGATGCGGCCCAGGATCAATGGACGCACACCGAGAGGATCGCGCACGCCCATCAGCGCCTCGGTCGAAAGCGCCACCAGCGAATAGGCGCCTATCACCTGCTTCAGCGCGTCGATCAGCCGATCGACCACGGTGGAGTAGAGGCTGATCGCGATCAGGTGGACGAACACCTCTAAATCGGTGGTCGACTGAAACAGGCAGCCGCGCCGCACGAGGGTCCGGCGCAGCACATGCGAGTTGGTCAGGTTGCCGTTATGCGCCACCGCGAACCCACCGAACTCGAAGTCGGCGTAGAGCGGTTGCACGTTGCGCAGGATGGTGCCACCTGTGGTGGCATAGCGGTTGTGACCGATCGCACTGGCGCCGGGGAGGGCCGCGATCACTCTCGCGTCGCCAAAGTTGTCGCCGACGAGGCCGAGACCGCGATGGGAATGGAAATGGCTGCCGTCGAAGGTGACGATGCCGGTCGACTCCTGGCCGCGATGCTGCAGCGCGTGCAGGCCGAGTGCGGTGCGGGCCGCGGCATCGGGGACATTCCAGACGCCGAATACGCCGCACTCGTCGTGGAACTTGTCGTCCTGCGGCGAAGTCAACGCCATGCCATCTCGCTCCTCGATCCGCATACGTTCAGCGCCTGACTGCCCGGCCTTGCGGCGTCGCCTGCAACAGGTCGGCCGCTGCCGTGTCGCGGCCTCTTGGCGGAGCACTGACCTCGCCCGGACGAATTTCGGCTGGCAACTGGTCCACGACCCACCTGGCGCCAAGATAGACCGGCCATACCGATTCGGACTGCAATACCGGCTCGGGCCAGCGAACCACCGGCACCACCATCCCTGCACCGATATAGGCAATGATGGCCAGCGCTGCACCCCGGAGAAGGCCGAATACCAGACCCAGCGTCCGGTCGAGGCCGCCGATCGGCGAGGCGCGCACCAAGGCGCTGATCCAGCGGGAGATCAGAACCAGCACGATCAGCGTAATGACGAACACGACGGCAAAGGCGACCGGATCGACCCAGGGCGAGTGGCCCAACCATGTCTGGAACTGGGGACGTATTCGCGGCAGCGCCCAGACGCCCGCGAAGATGGCGCCGATATAGGCGGCAAGGCCAAGCACCTCGCGGACCAGACCGCGTACGAAGGCGAGCAGGGCCGATACCGCCAGCACAGCCAGGACAACGAAATCGACCCAGGTCATTAATCCGCCAGGAACGTCGGCGGCTTTATCGAACGCAATACGCCTATCGCCAAGCCAAGATCATGAGGAACGCGTGTCCTTCTGCACAAATCGCGCAACGAGATCCGAGATGTGACCGATCTCGGTCAGCTCCAGGCCATCCGGGGGTGCCGGCGGGCGACCACCGCGAGCCACCCGGCGCGGCAGCGTCGCCTGCTCAAAGCCTAGCTTCGCCGCCTCCTTGAGGCGCGATTCGGCCTGCGCGACCTGGCGGACTTCGCCTGAGAGGCCGATCTCGCCGAAATACACCATCCCGGCATCGGTCGGCGAGTTGGTCGCGGCTGACACCAGCGCTGCCGCCACTGCGAGATCAGCGGCCGGTTCGCTGACGCGCAGACCGCCGGCGATGTTCAAATACACATCGGTCGCGCTGAGCCGCATGCCGCCGCGCGTCTCCAATACCGCGAGCAGCATTGGCAGGCGGCCACCGTCCCAGCCGATCACCGAGCGACGCGGTGTGCCCGACGGATTGGGCGACAGCAGCGCCTGCACTTCCACCAGCACTGGTCGGGTGCCTTCCACACCGGCGAACACCGAACTGCCCGCGACATTCCCCCTCCGCTCGGCGAGGAACAATGCCGACGGGTTGGCGACCTCGGCCAAGCCGCGATCGGTCATTTCGAACACGCCGATCTCGTCGGTGGCGCCGTAGCGATTCTTCACCGCGCGGAGGATGCGGAACTGGTGGCCGCGGTCGCCTTCAAAATACAGCACGGCGTCCACCATGTGCTCCAGCACGCGCGGGCCGGCGATGGCGCCGTCCTTGGTGACGTGCCCGACCAGCACCAGGGCGAATTTACCGGCTTTCGCGAGCTGGATCAGTTCGAAGCTGGAAGCGCGCACCTGCGCCACCGTGCCGGGGGCGCTGTCGATCGAGTCGAGCCACATGGTCTGGATCGAATCGATGACCACCAGGGTGGCGTCGCCGGCGGACTGCAAGCTGACGGCGATGTCGCGCAGGTTGATCGCGGCGGCAAGCTCGAGCGGGGCGTCCTGTACGCCGAGGCGACGGGCGCGCAGGCGGGTCTGCTCGATCAATTCCTCGCCGGAGATGTACAGGACGCGCCGGCCGTCGCGCGCCAGGGCGGCCGCTGCCTGTAGCAGCAATGTCGATTTGCCGATGCCCGGATCACCACCAACCAGGATCGCCGAGGCCGGCACGAGTCCACCGCCCAGAACCCGGTCCAGCTCGGCGATGCCGGTGGGGCGGCGCGGCGGGGGCTCTGCGGTGCCGGCGAGATCGACGAATGCGACACGCCGGCCCGAACCGCCCTTGGCGGCGGGGCCGGGACGCGGGGCGATCGCCTCCTCCACGATGGTGTTCCACTCGCCGCAGGCTTCGCAACGGCCTACCCATCGCGGGCTCACACCGCCGCAGCTCTGGCAGACAAAGCGAGAGGTTGGCTTGGCCAATGGGCGTCAGGGGCGAGTGGCGGTCAGCATGACCTGGCCGCCGGCGGCGTTCTTCACTGTGCTGACCAGCAGCCGCCACTCACGCTCGCCGCGTGAAGCAATGTATTCGCGGTGCTCGAGGGCCTTTTCCTGGGAGTCGGACTGATCGCTGGTCACCCTGAAGGTAATGCTGGCCGCGGTCATATCCTGCTCAAGGTCGGTGACCGCGCCAGATCCGCTGGCCCTTTGCGCGACAACCGAGCAGGAACCGCCGTCCTCGGAGATCAGGACGAACTTGCCTGCCGTGTTGGACGCGTCGAACACGACGCCGGGCAGGCCGTAGAGGAAGCGCTTCTGCCCCTCGGCGGGCAGCGGCGTCAGGCCGGTCTTGTTGGCCCAGCCGCGCACGCCTTCCTTGTCGCCGGCGAACTGGATGCAACTTTGCATGAACAGGCCGGCCACCTGATTCGCGGCGGCATCCGACGCATCATCCGCGCGGGTGGGCGCCGCCAGGGCCATCATCCCGGCGTAAGCCATGATCCCCACCCCACGCGGTCGCATCATGGCTTCGTCCGAATTCCCATTTTCGCTGAAAAGGGAGCCACACAGGCAATGACAGGACACGTGTCCCGCTATTCTATGATTCGGGATACTAGCGACATGTCACCGATTCGCTAACGGCGGAGTTCCATCTGGATCGGCCCCTCGCGTCGGCCTTGCGTGAACTGATCGACCACGGGGTTGCCGCTGTCCATCAGGCTTGACGCCGGACCGCTCCAGACGATCTGCCCGCGATGGATCATCGCCGCGGCGTCGCCAATACGGCGGGCGCTGGCGATATCATGGGTGATTGCTACCGCTGTGCTGCCGAGCTGCCTGACGCAATTCACCACCAGGTCGTCGATCACCGCGCCCATGATGGGGTCGAGGCCGGTGGTCGGCTCGTCGAAAAACATGATGTCAGGCTGAGCAGCGATGGCACGGGCAAGTGCTACGCGCTTCTGCATGCCGCCGGAGAGTTCCGCCGGGTAGAGGTCGCCTACGCTGGACGCCAGGCCGACCTGGGCGAGGAACTCGGCCGCACGCGAGGGGCCATCCGAGCGACGCAGCCGCCGCTGGGCGAGCAGGCCGAACACGACGTTCTCCCAGACCGGCAGGCTGTCGAACAGCGCGCCGTTCTGGAACAGCATCCCGATGCGGGAGCGGGCGGCTTCCTGCTCGTGGCGGGGCAGCGGCAGGATATCGGTCCCGTCAATCTCGATGCGGCCGGAGTCGGGCTCGATCAGGCCGAGGATGCATTTGAGCAGCACCGACTTGCCGGAGCCGGACCCGCCCAGCACGACCATCGAGGTGCTCGGCATGATGTCGAGGTCGATCCCGTCGAGGACGAGTTTCTCGCCAAAGGATTTGCGGACATCGCGCAGGCGGATCCTGGGCTGTGTGTCGGTCATTCGATGTGGCGTGCCGTCGTTGCTGCATGGCGGAAGGTCAGGGGACCTTCTGGCATGCAGCACGCGCGCGCGCCACCTACGAAGCGATCAACTGCGAGGTCGCTGCTCGCGGGCTACGCCGCGAAGGGCAGCACCCGGCTATCACTCCATCAGACTGCCGGCATGCCTGACATGCGTGGTGTCGGCCGCATTGCCGCCGCGGAGGTGGCTCGCAACGGCTGCGCCGCCGACCACCACGAGAATGCAGAGCGCGAAGCGCGTCATGCTCGTCGAGAGCGACCGCCGCTTCGGGCGCGGTTGGTTGCCGTACCAGTGGTTCTCGTACCAATTCTCGTCCATCGGGAAGGGGAGCATTGTCGTCACTCCTGACCATGTTGCCTCGGCGACAGTGGTTCGCGCCGTGACCCCATTGATCTGATGGACCGGTTCCCCCGGCTATGAATCGCTTCACAGGTTGATCGGGTGAGTGATCGCTTATCGCGCGAAGAACATCTCGGTCAGCACATAGTCGAACGCCAGTATCAGGATCGACGCACTGACCACCGCCGCCGTTGTCGCCGCGCCCACGCCTTCCGCGCCGCCGCGGCTATTGTAGCCCTGGTAGCATCCCATCAGGGCGATCAGGAACCCGAACACCGCAGCCTTCACCAGGCCCGACGTCACGTCCATCGTCTGCATGAAATCCAACGTGTTGCGCAGGTAGGTGTCCACGTTGAACCCGAGCTTTAGCGTGGACACGATGAAACCGCCGAGTACGCCGAGTATGTCGGCCACCACCACCAACAACGGCAGCGCCACGATGCCGGCCAGCAGGCGTGGCGCCACCAGGTATTTCATCGGGTTGGTCGACAGGGTCGAGAGTGCGTCGATCTGATCGGTGACGCGCATCGTGCCGATCTCGGCTGCCATCGCGGCACCGATGCGTCCCGATACCATCAGTCCGGCCAGCACCGGACCCAGCTCGCGTGTGATCGACAGCACCACCACATTGGCCACCGCGCTTTCGGCAGAGAAGCGAGCGAAGCCGGTATAGGACTGCAAAGCCAGCACCATGCCGGTGAAGACTGCGGTGAGCGCGACGACGGGCAGGCTGAAATAGCCGATCTCCAGCAAAGCCCGTGCGAACAGCCGTCCGTAGAGTGGCGGTCGCACCAGATGCGACAGGCCGATCGCGGCGAACAGCGTCAGCGAGCCAGTGACGCGGCACGCTGCGATCACGCTGCGCCCTACGGCAGCGAGGCTGTCAAGGATCAGGTTCACGCGGACTTGTAGATCCGGTGGAACCGGCGGCCGAGCGTGGTCAGCACCTCGTAGGCATTGGTTGCCGCTGCAACGGCGAGATCATCCGGCGTCTGTTCCGGGCCGATGATCTCCAGCCACGCGCCGGGAACCACGCCCGGAGCCTGTGTTACGTCGAACGTCGTCAGGTCCATGGAGACACGCCCTACCAGCGGGACCGGCGTGCCGTCAAAGAACGCCCGGCCACGATTCGAGAGCGAGCGATGCAGACCGTCGGCATAGCCGATCGCGGCAGTCGCAATGCGGCTCGGGCCTGACGCGTGCCACGTGGCGTTGTAGCCGACACTGGTGCCTGGTGGCACGTCGCGCACGGTCAGCACGCGGGCGCGCAGGCGTACTGTGGGGCCCATCGGGTTCGCCGCGTTCGGTGTCGGGTTGATGCCGTAGAGCGCGGCCCCTGGTCGCGCCAGGTCGGAATGCCAGCCGGGGCCGAGAAAGATGCCGGACGAATTGGCGAAGCTGCGCGGTGCGGGCGGGAGCTTGGCGCAGGCGTCGGCGAAGCGCTGGCGCTGCCGATCATTCAGCGGATCGGTCCCAACCTCCGACGCAACCAGGTGTGTCATCACGTAGCGTAGCCCGATGCCGGCGAGCCGCGCGTGGCCCTGCTGGAGCACCGCCAGTTCACGCGGATCGAGTCCAAGCCGCGACATGCCGGTATCGATGTGCAGAATTGCAGGCAGAATGCGCCCTGTGCGGCGTGCCATCGTTGCCCAGTCGCCGATTTCGCCGAGCGAGCCGAGTACCGGGACGATGTCGTGCGCGAGATAGTCGGCTTCGGTGCCCGTGATCAGCCCGCCCAGCACAGCGAGCAGCGCGTCGGGTATCAGCGCGCGGATCTCCACGGCCTCGTCCAGCAAGGCGACGAAGAAGTGCCGGCAGCCGGCGGTGTGCAGCGCCTGCACAATGGGGCGCGCGCCGAGACCGTAGCCATCTGCCTTGACCACGCCGGCGACCGGGCCGGATAGATGCTTTGCCCGGAGCAATTGCCAATTGGCGACGACGGCGGCGAGGTCGACTTCTAAGATCGCGCCGGCGCGGTCAGCTTTCGACATGAGCAGAGTGCACGCGGTCGAGATCGGCGAAGCGGGTAAACTCCGCCTCGAAGAACAACTGGATCGTGCCCGTAGGTCCGTGACGCTGCTTGGCGATGATCAGGTCTGCCTGGTTGTGCACGCGGTCCATCTGCCGATGCCACTCGTCCAAGGCGGACTGGAATTTGTCCTCGTTGTCGAACGCGGCGAGCTTCGGCATGCGCTGTTCGAGGTAATACTCATCGCGGTAGATGAACATGACCACGTCGGCATCCTGCTCGATCGTGCCCGACTCGCGCAGGTCGGCAAGCTGCGGGCGCTTGTCCTCGCGGTTCTCGACAGCACGCGAGAGCTGCGACAAGGCCAGCACCGGGACCGCCAGCTCCTTGGCGATCGCCTTCAGCCCCTGGGAGAGCTGAGCCATTTCCTGCACGCGGTTGTCAGGCTTCGTGCCGGCGGCCGGGCGCATGAGCTGGATGTGGTCTACCACGACCAGTGCCAGTCCCTTGGTGCGCTTCAATCGCCGCGCACGTGTGCGCAAGGCCGATAGCGTGATCGCCGGCGTGTCGTCGATGTCGATCGGCAGTGACGTGACGTCCCGCGAGACTTGCACGAATTTGTCGAAGTCGCGCTGCGAGATGTCACCGCGCCGGATGCGATCGGACGAAACCTGCAACTCCTCGCTGAGTAGGCGCGTGGCGAGCTGCTCGGCGCTCATTTCCAGCGAGAACACCGCCACGGTCGCCTTCGGCAGCGCGTTCGCATCATTGGTGCGGGCCTCGGCCCGCAGCGCCTTGGCCGCGCTGACGGCGACCTTGGTGGCAAGCGATGTCTTGCCCATGCCCGGACGACCCGCGAGGATCACCAGATCCGACGGGTGCAGTCCGCCCATCTTGGCATCAAGATCGTGCAGGCCGGTGGTGAGGCCTGACACGTGACCCGCACGCTTGAATGCACGTTCCGCGCCGTGGATCGCCTCGATCAGCGCGCGTTCCAGGGTTACGAAGCCACCGGCCACGGCGCCATCGGTGGCGAGCTGGAACAGCGAATGCTCGGCCGCCTCGATCTGCTGCGCGCCGTCGAGTTCGGCATCGGCGCCGAATGCGTTGTTCACCACGGTCTCGCCGATGTCTATGAGCTGACGGCGCAGCCAGGCATCGTGGATGGTGCGGCCGTATTCGCTGGCGTTGATGATGCCGACCATGGCGGTGAGAAGCTGGGCCAGGTAGGCGGTGCCGCCGACCTCCTCCAGGATGCCGGAGTGTTCGAATTCCGCCTTTAGCGTGACGGCGTCCGCGAGCTGGCCGGCTTCGATGCGACGGACGATCGCCTGGTAGATGCGGCCGTGTATCGGATCGGCGAAGTGCTCCGGGGCGAGGAATTCGGAGATGCGCTCATAGGCACGATTGTTGGCGAGCAGCGCACCGAGCAGCGCCTGCTCCGCCTGCACATTGGATGGCGGGAGCCGTTGGGAGATGCCCAGGAGGGGCGAATCGATAGTGTTCAAGGTCAGCGCAGCATAGCGCGTCAAGGATGGAGTCGCAGCGGTCGCATTACGGGGATAACGGGGATATCGGGGATAGTTGGGGCCAGTGAAGCGGCGCCGGCCCTCCCCCGGCCTCCTCCCGCGCTAGGGGAGGGGGAGAAGTGGGTTGGTTCAGTCGCCTTGGCTCATCACGCTGGATTTCTGACGGCCGGAGGCCAACTCGAAGGCCGTGATGTAGTCGCGCGTCAGCGGCACGGCGGTCTGGCGATGGGCGAGTTGGATCTGGAAGACCATGTGTCCCTCGCGGCGGAAGGCGATCTCGGAGCCGCATAGGTAGAACTCGAACATGCGGCAGAATCGTTCGTCGTATAGCGACGCTATGGTGTCGCGATTGGCGATGAGTCGGCGGCGCCAGTGGCGCAGGGTTTCGGCATAGTGCAGGCGGAGCACCTCGATGTCGGTGGCGATCAGGCCGCTTTGCTCGACTCGCGGGATCACCTCGGAAAGTGCCGGGCAATAGCCGCCTGGGAAGATGTATTTGGCGATCCAGGGATTGGTGAAGCCGGGTCCGTCGCTGCGGCCAATCGCGTGCAGCAGTGACACGCCGTCCGGGTTCAGGCAGCGCGCGACGGCGTCGAAGAACTCGCGGTAATGGCCGACACCGACATGCTCGAACATGCCGACTGACACGACGCGATCGAACGTGCGGTCCAGCGCGCGATAGTCGAGCAGTTCGAACGACACGCGATCACCGAGCCCCTCCGCCGCGGCGCGTCCGCGCGCCTCGGTCAACTGCTCGGTGGACAATGTGATGCCCAGAACGCGCGCGCCGTATTCGCGTGCCAGAGTCAGTGCGAGCCCGCCCCAGCCGCAGCCGATATCCAGCACCGTCAGATCCGGCCGGTCGAGGCACAATTTCGCGGCGATATGCCGCTTCTTGGCGATCTGAGCCTGCTCCAGGGTCTCGTCGCCCCGCGGGAAGTAGGCGCAGGAATACTGCCGGTCGCGATCGAGGAACAGGCTGTACAACCGCCCGTTCAGGTTGTAGTGATGCGCCACGTTGCGCTGCGCGCGGTGCACCGGGTTGTACTGGTCGATGCGCCGCTTCAGTTGGCCGAGCGCCGCGCGGAACCGGCCGATGGGGTGGCCCGCGGCGTTCGCCGTCAGGTTCATCACCAGCACGTCAAGCGTCTGGTAGATGCCGCCCTCGCCGGGGATCAGCCCGCCGTCCATGTAGGCTTCGCCGACAGCTACCGCGGGATTGAGGACCAGTCGGCGCGCTGTCGCGGCATCGCGCAGTGTGATCGCGGCATCCGGACCGGAGCCGGGCGGCCCGGCATAGGTCGTCACTCGTCCGTCGGGCCAGTGCACCGTCAGACGGCCGAGCACGATGAAGCGTCTCAGTATAGAATCAAGGGCAGCCTGCATCCCGACCCCGCTCGTGGCAGCAGAGATTGGGATTACATTGCCGTAACCCCGTCGGTTTAGTCAAAACGCCGACGGGTCACCTTCAGTTCACTGCCCGGAAGATCACCGATGCATTCGTGCCACCGAAGCCGAAGCTGTTCGACAGTGCGCAGTCGATTTTGCGCTCTTGCGCGGTGTTGGCGACCCGGTCGATCACGCTCTCCCGGCTCGGCTCCTCCAGGTTCAGCGTCGGTGGCGCCACGCCGTCGCGGATCGCGAGGATGGAGAATATCGCCTCGACTGCGCCGGCCGCGCCGAGCAGGTGGCCAATCGCCGACTTGGTGGATGACATTGCCAGGCCTTCGGCCGAACTGCCGAACACCAGCTCCACCGCCTCGAGCTCCAGGTCATCGCCGAGCGGCGTGGAGGTGCCGTGCGCGTTCACGTACTGGATCTGCTCCGGCGTAATCCGTCCATTGCGCAGCGCCGCACGCATCGAGCGTGCAGCGCCGGCATGACCCTCGGACGGCGCGGTGATGTGGTAGGCATCGCCCGACATGCCATAGCCGGCGATCTCGGCGTAGATATTCGCGCCGCGTCGCTTCGCGTGTTCGTATTCCTCCAGCACCAGCACACCGGCGCCCTCGCCCATCACGAAGCCGTCGCGGTCCTTGTCCCATGGCCGCGATGCTCTGGCCGGCTGATCGTTGAACCCGGTGGACAGCGCGCGGGACGCACAGAAGCCGGCGATGCCCAGCTCGCACACCGCAGCCTCGGCGCCGCCCGCGACCATGACGTCGGCGTCGCCCCACATGATCAGCCGTGCGGCGTCGCCGATCGCATGCACGCCGGTCGCGCAAGCGGTCACCGCGGAGTGGTTCGGCCCCTTGAAGCCGTATTTGATCGAGACATGACCTGACGCGAGGTTGATCAGCGCTGACGGGATGAAGAACGGCGACAGCCGGCGCGCGCGCCCTTCATGCACCAGGATCGACGCCTCGAATATGGTCTGGAGGCCACCAATGCCGGAGCCGATCATCACGCCGGTGGCGCAGCGATCGTCTTCGTTCTCGGGCATCCAGCCCGAATGCTCGACCGCCTCGGTCGCCGCGACGAGACCGAGATGGATGAAGCGGTCCATCTTCTTCACGTCCTTCACCGGGATCCACTCGGCGATGTCGAGGCCGTACTCGGCCTTCACGCCCGTTGGCACCTGGCCCGCCACCTTGCAGGGCAATTCCTTGGTATCGAACGCCTGGATCGCGCCGATTCCCGATTCGCTGTTGGTCAGACGCTGCCAGACGTGCTCGACCCCAAGCCCCAGCGGACAGGCAATTCCCATGCCCGTCACCACCACACGGCGCATCACTTGGACCCTCCCCGATGGGCCGATCAGGCGGCCTTCTGCTTCTCGATGTATTCGATCGCATCCTTCACGGTGCTGATCTTTTCTGCTGCGTCCTCGGGGATTTCCACGCCGAACGCCTCCTCGAAGGCCATCACCAGTTCGACGGTGTCGAGGCTGTCGGCGCCGAGATCATCGATAAACGAGGCTTCCGGGGTGACCTTGGCTTCCTCGACCCCCAGGTGCTCAACGACAATCTTTTTGACCTTGTCCGCGATCTCGCTCATCGGCTGTGCAACTCCTTCAGAAGGACGCGCCCGGGGGCTCGTGTCGCGGTACCCGCGCCGGACGAAGCTTTCGGGCGCTTAGCATGGTTTCCGAGGGCGCGCCAACAAGCCCGGCGGCCTCAAATCATGGCCATCCCGCCATTAACATGCAGTGTAGCGCCGGTGACCCAGCCGGCCTCGTCCGACGTGAGATAGACCACCGCGGCGGCAATGTCGTCTGGTTTGCCGATCCGCCCCAATGGGATCGATTCGGTCAGTCTTGTCCGCTGTTGCTCGGACAGCCTGTCGGTCATCGCCGTGGTCACGAAGCCCGGTGCCACCGCATTCACGGTTATTCCACGCGAGGCGACCTCGTGCGCCAGCGCCTTGCTCATGCCCACGAGTCCGGCCTTGGCGGCGGCATAGTTGGCCTGGCCCGCGTTGCCGGTCGCGCCCACTATCGAGCTGATGTTGATGATGCGGCCCGCCCGCCGGCGCAGCATGCCCCGCAGCGCCGCGCGGGCCAGGCGGAACGGTGCCGACAGATCGACATCCAGCACCGTCTGCCAGTCAGCGTCGCTCATCCGCAAAGCCAGCATGTCGCGGGTCATGCCGGCATTGTTGACCAATGCCCAGAGCGGTCCCACCGCCTGTTCTGCCGCCTCCACCAGCGTCTCGACTGCGGCGGAGTCGCGCAGGTCGGCGGGACAGACGAAGGCGCGGTCGCCCAGTTCGGCGGCCAGCGACTCGAGCGCTTCGCGGCGGGTGCCGGACAGCGCCACGACCGCCCCCTGGGCGTGCAGGGCGCGGGCGATCGCGGCGCCGATGCCGCCGGACGCGCCGGTGACCAGCGCTGACTTACCGTCCAGCCGGAACATGGTCACAGCACCTTCAGCACGGCTTCGACCTCCGCCGGCGTGGCCGCCGAAGCGGTGGTGGCGTCGGGCGCGATGCGGCGGACCAGGCCGGACAGCACCTTGCCGGCGCCCAGTTCGACGAAGCTGTCGACGCCGAGCTCCACCATGGCGTTGACGCACTCACGCCAGCGCACCATGGCGGTGACCTGGCGCACCAGTAGGTCGATGATCTCAGTGGGATCGGTGGCTTTGGCGGCGGAGACGTTGGCGACCAGCGGCACGATGGGGGCGTGCGGCGGCGTAGTCTCCAGGGCCTCCGCCATGACATCAGCGGCCGGGGCCATCAGCGCGCAGTGGAACGGTGCCGAGACCGGCAGCAGCATGGCACGCCGCACGCCCTTGGAAGCGGCCAGCGCGACGGCACGCTCGATGGCGCCACGGTGTCCGGAGACCACAATCTGGCCGGCGCCGTTGTCGTTGGCCGGCTCGATCACCTCGCGTTCGTTGGTTTCGCTGTCGGGAACCGGAGCCGCCGCGGTGCAGATTTGCTCTGCCTGGGACATGTCGGCGCCCAGCAGTGCGGCCATGGCGCCTTCGCCGGCGGGCACCGCCTTCTGCATGGCCTGGCCGCGCAGCTTGAGCAGGCGCGCGGCATCAGCGACCGAGAAGCCGCCGGCGGCGGCCAGCGCGGAGTACTCGCCGAGCGAGTGGCCCGCCACCACGACCGCCTTCTGGCGCAGCGTGAAGCCGCCCTCCTTCTCCAGGACGCGTAGCACAGCGAGCGAGTGGGTCATCAGCGCAGGCTGGGTGTTCTCGGTCAGGATCAATTCCTCGGCGGGCCCCTCGAACATCAGCCGGGAGAGCTTCTGCTTCAGGGTCTCGTCCACCTCCTCGAATACCTCGCGGGCGGCCGAGAAGGCGGCGGCAAGATCGCGTCCCATGCCGACGGCCTGACTGCCCTGGCCCGGGAAGATGAAGGCATGAACCGGCATGCGGTGTGCTCCCGTATGGGCTGGCGCGGCGGGTTAACTATAGCTCACGAGAGTGTCAATGGAGAGAAGGCTGCGTTTGGTTGCGGTATCACAACCTGATTGCTCTCGGCGGCACTTAATCGTTCGTTAGCCTCCCGTCCTCCAGAGTGCGGCCATCGTGTGCGGGCCGCTACCGCATCGGCATGGGATCTGAAGTGGCATGCCTGTGAAGATCATTTCCAACGGCGAAACTGCTCTGCTGGTCGATGACCATCCCGACGTTCTGGTGAGCGTGGGGGCCTTCCTCGAAGCGGCCGGGTTTGACGTTGTGCGAGCGCGCAGCGGTGACGAGGCATTGGCCTGCCTCGGCTCCGGTCAAAAGTTCACGCTGTTGGTGACCGACTACGCCATGCCGGGGCTCGATGGGGCTGATCTGGCCAAACAGGCGGTGGAGCTGTTTCCGGGCCTGAAGGTTCTGATCATCACCGGCTACCCGAGCGACGCCGGCCTGTTCGATCGGCCACCGAGCGTTGCCCTGCTGGCCAAGCCGTTCCGGCGCGCGGCACTGATCGCGATGTTGCAATCGATGTTTGCCACCGGCCAGACGAACCTGCCGACTTCGCCTGACTGAAGCATCACGCCGTTCAGCCAGCCGACACAAGCAAGACATCCTGGCGTGGCTCACAATGCCGTCGCAGGCGATCGTATGATGAGGACGATGTAGGCGATTCGTTGCGCTCGTCCTCGATTTCGATAAACGCCTTTCCGGCGGCACTCAGCAAAGAAGCATGGCGGCAACGTCGTAGTTCGCTCGCCAGGCTTGCTTGCCTCCGGAGCCCGCCAGCCGAACTAGACTAGTGGCTTTGCGCATAGGTTTTGACCGGTTGGATGACGAGCTACTGGGCTGCCTGTCCGGCGAGGCGATGTTCCGCGCAGAACGGCCGGTTCCGACCCAAGGCGGTCCTTCGCGCCGCGATGGTTGTTTGGCTCAAAGTGGCCCAACTCCATCATGTCTTGCGCCCTTGCTGCGCGTTCGACCTATTGACCAGAGCCCTTGACGCCACCAAGCTGCGGATTGTGTCTGTCGCTCGGGCACGCGGGGCCTCGGGAAGTCAATCTTTGTTGCCGCGCAGGCATCTGGGAAAGAGCGATCGGAAGGTTTCAGCCATGCCGTCCAGTGAAAAAAAAGAAGCGAAAATAGCGTGTACATGCAACGCTTGCGGACTCACTCTGGCAGATGGGAAAGCCACCTTGTGGTTGTGAGGACTGCCGTCAGGCGCTCCAGTGGGCATACAAAAATGGAGGCATCAAACCCGATGCACTACCACGCTGGTATTATATGCGATCGGATATTATCGACGTTAAAGGCCGAGATAAAATGATTGTCAGGAAACTTCGAGAAGATGGTGTTGTGAGAAGGATTTATTGTGCAAACTGTTATTCGCTATTGGGAAACGTCCACCCAATTTACCAAAATAATGTCTTCGGAAGCCTTCCCAAACACTGTATAAACAGCGGAGACCTGACGGCACCTCTTTCAGTAATTTTTTTCATGAACGATTATTCGGAGAGTATTGGCCCAATTCCGGTCGACAACGTGCCGATCTTCCAAAGTCTTCGCTTCCCTCAAGAGGTTGACAGATTACTTGCTATCCCGGCTGTGGCAAACAGCTTCAAACCACCGACCGAGCCAATCGCAGGGATCACGATGAGTGCCCTTATGGAAAGTTTGGGCCCGCCGCTGGTGCTGAATCTCGAAAAAGGTAAAGATTTGCTATCATAACCATTCGGCCGGGGTGCACCGATAGGAACGCCTTGGCTGCCACGGCCCTTTTAGGCCGCCGCACGAGCGCCATCGTGGCAGGCTACCAAGACGCACCGCCGAGGCTCGGCAACGTGCTTCGCACTGTCGGTGTGTTTCGGCGATTGCCATCAAGGGTAACGGTGGCGGCAAGGCGGCCTCGAAGCCGGCGAGGACCTTTCGGGAATGTCCGGAATCCACCCAGAGCGGCTGCTCAAAGGAAAGTTACCCTGCGACCGGGACGGGGGCGTGGAGTAATGGCGTGGAGTAATAGAGTGAGAATCGCTGCCGCAACCGGTCAAAACCTATGCGCAGCGACACTAGATCGTTTGTCCACGCCGGGCACCGCACGCCCGACGGTGTGTTTATAGTCCGAAAACAGCGAGCATCGCGATACGTCCGTTGAGGCCGACGGCGAATTGCCGCAGTGCTGGACGCGCTGGCCCATCGCATCAGGCCAGTTCCACCGCGGGCGGAAAGGCACTATCGATACTCCGACCTGACCCAGGAGCATCCACCTCATGCCACGGCTACACTTCGGCGCTTTCCTCGCCCCGCACCATCCGGTCGGCGAACATCCGATGTTGCAGTTTCGCCGCGATCTCGATCTCATCGAGCTTCTGGACAAGTTGGGGTACGACGAATTCTGGTGCGGCGAGCACCACTCCAGCGGTTGGGAAATGATTGCGTCGCCCGAGATGTTCCTCGCCGCCGCGGGAGAGCGCACCAGGCGCATCAAACTGGCCACCGGCGTCGTATCGCTGCCCTATCATCATCCATTCAACGTCGCCCAACGCATGGTTCAGCTCGATCACATGACCGGTGGACGTGCGATCTTCGGCTCTGGACCCGGCGCACTGGCTTCGGACGCGCACACGCTCGGCGTCGATCCGATGGTGCTGCGTGATCGACAGGATGAGGCAATCGGCATCATTCGCCGGTTGTTCAATGGCGAGCAAGTCACCGCCAAATCCGAGTGGTTCACGTTGCAGGATGCCGCCTTGCAGTTGCTGCCGTTGCAGGAGGATATGCCGTTCGCCGTTGCCTCCCAGATCAGCCCGTCCGGCATGACGCTGGCCGGCAAGCACGGGATCGGCATCATTTCCATCGGATCATTGTCGGAGGAAGGCCTGAACGCGCTGCCAACGCAGTGGGGTTTCGCTGAGTCCGCCGCCGCACAGCATGGCAAGACGGTGGACCGCAAGAACTGGCGCGTGCTGCTGAGTTGGCATATCGCCGAGACACGCGAAAAGGCGCGCGCCGAGGCCCGCGACGGCCTGATGCGGCACCATAACGAATACATCACAGGCACACTGCAGCGCCCCGGCGCGCGGCCGTTCAAGACACCCGACGAGGCGGTGGACAAGACAGCGTTCTCGCAGGGCGCCGTGTCCACGATCGGCACACCTGACGATCTCATTGAACGGATCAAATCGGTGCTTCAGCTCAGCGGCGGGTTCGGCACTGTGGTCGGCTTCGTGCACGACTGGGCCAACCCGGAAAACACCATGCGAAGCTGGGACATGGTGGCGCGCTACGTCGTGCCGGAGATCAATGGATACCTTGCCGGATTGCGCAAGTCACAGGACTTCGTCACCAACAACCGCGCCGTGTTCGAACGTAGCCGAGAAGCGATCATGGCCAAGATCACTGAGAACGAAGCCGCAGTTGCTGCGTTGGCCGTCACGCGGTCCCCGATGCTCAGCGCCTCGGCGAGCAATGTACCCGACCTGACCAAATTCCGGACGGGAACGTGACCCGTGAGCGGACCGCTCGCCGGCATTCGTGTGCTCGATCTGACCACGGTGCAGATGGGCCCCTGGTGTACCCGTATCCTTGCCGACTACGGCGCCGACATGATCAAGGTCGAAGCGCCGGAGGGTGACTCGTCGCGCTACACCGGTGTGCCGCGCAATCGCGGTATGAGCGGCAGCTTTCAGCACAACGCGCGCGGCAAGCGCAGCATAGCCATGGACCTCAAGCAGCCGGCAGCGCGCGAGGCGCTGCTTCGTCTGGTGCCGACTGTCGATGCATTCGCCTCGAACATCCGTCCGCGCGCACTTGACCGTCTTGGGCTCGACTATGAGTCGGTGAAGCAGCTCAATCCTTCCATCGTCTATCTCAGCATGGTCGGCTACGGCAGTGGCGGGCGTTACGCCGGACGTCCTGCCTACGATGACCTGATCCAGGCGGCCTCGAGTATTCCGATGCTCCTGCAACGCTCCACCGGCCAGCCGCGCTTCATCCCGATGGCTGCGATCGACCGGATCGTCGGCTCGGCGGCGGCCAATGCGATGCTCGCAGGATTGCTGGCACGGGCGCGTACCGGCATCGGCCAGCGAATCGAAGTCCCGATGTTCGAGACCATGGCGCAGTTTGTGCTTGCTGAGCACATGCAAGGCGCCACCTTCGATCCGCCCACCGGCCCACCCGGCTATGCGCGCACGCTGTCGCAACATCGTCGCCCGTATCAGACCAAGGACGGCTTCATCGCCGTGCTCCCCTACAATGATGGCCAGTGGCGACGCTTTTTCGAGTCCATCGGCAAGTCGCATGTCGTGGAGACCGACCCGCGTTTCGCCGACATTACCGCTCGCACGGCGAATATCGATGCGCTCTACGAGATGCTGGGAGAAGAACTGAAGCATCGCACCACCGACGAGTGGCTCGACCTGCTGCAGCAGAATGACATCCCGTGCATCCGCCCCAATACGCTGGAGACCCTGCTCGAGGACCCGCACCTTGCCGATATTGGATTCTTTCGCTTCGAGGAGCATCCGTCCGAAGGTCGCATCCGCACGATGCGTGAGCCCAGCACTTGGTCAGAAACCGTACCGCCCAGCGGCCGTTTCGCTCCTCGTCTGGGCCAGCACACACGCGAGATCCTTGCAGAGGCGGGCTACAGGCCCAATGAGATTGACACGCTGATTGCGCAACGCGCGGTGATGCCGGAGGATACACGAAACTGAAGCATACGCCGTTCCGCAGCCCCTACGACGCCGGGCGCCAGAAGGGCTTGCGGGCCCGCACGGGGTCGAGCAGCGACCAGTCGCCCTGCTCGAGCACGTGGCCTTTGGGGAAGGGCGGCCGCGCCTCCAGTCCGAGCGAAACCATCACCCGGTCGTCGCGGTAATAGCAGAGCAGCACGATCCGGCTCAGCACGCCGACGGGGGCACCGCCCTCGGCACGAAGCGTCACAGCAACCTCGCCACGATGCGCCGCATCCAGCGCAGCGAAGGGACCGCCGGCCAGCGTACGCAGCGTGGCAAGCGCGGTACGCACGTCGTCGCGGTCGCGTCCGATGCTGTTCACGATGTCAGAGAAGATCGTGTCGTCGTCGGCGCCGGGCACGGCGTACTGCTCACTGGGGGGAATGATCATTCCGGCGAGACAGCGCAGGTCAGCGATCTCGGCCTCGGTCAGGGTCTGGTCGTTCATGTCGGCCTCAATCGAACAGGGTTGCCAGGCGCTGCTTGATGCTGTCGGCGATGTACAGCGCCAATGCCTGGATCGTACAGGTCGGGTTCACGCCGCCGGAAGTGACGAAGATGCTGCCGTCGACGATGAAGAGATTCTTCACGTCATGGCTGCGTCCCCACGAATTCACCACCGAGCGCTCGGGGTCGTTGCCCATGCGGGCAGTGCCGAGAAGGTGCCAGCCGCCATAGACGACGGGGCGGATAATGTTGATATGCCGGGCGCCGGCAGCGGCGAGTATCTCCTGGCCGCGGTCGATCGCGAAGTCGAGCATGCGATTGGTGTTCTCGCCGATCGTGTAGTCAATCCTGGGCGCCGGGATGCCATGGCGATCCTTGAGCAACGGATCGAGGGTGACCCGGTTGTGCTCCTCGGGCAGGTCCTCGGTGCAGATGCCGACAGACATGCGATGGCCGACAAGACCACGGAATGCGTCGTGGTGCCCTTCGCCCCAGGGCACCAGGCCGTTGGCCTCCATGGTGACGGCCTCGGTGCCGATCCCGACGGTGCGGTTGAACTGGAAATTGTAGCCGCGCACGAAGCCACGGGAGCGATCGGTCTCGTAGAACTCCTGGCTCCACAGGCAGAGCGGTGGGCCACGATGCCCATCCATCGGTTCGTCGACATAGCCGTGAACGATCGCCCAAGGGTGGAACATCAGGTTCTTGCCCAGTAGCCCGCTGGAATTTGCCAGCCCATTGGGAAAGCGAGCCGGACGCGGAGTTCAGCAGCAGCCGAGGCGTGCCGACGCCGTTGCAGGCGAGGATGACGACCTCCGCGGGCTGGAATTGCTCAACGCCGTCGACGTCATAGTACATCACGCCCGTCGCCATGCCGTCGTCACCGATGGTGATCTCGCGCACGCGACAGTTGGTGCGAAGCTCGACGCCGGCGCGGATGGCATGCGGCCAGTAGGTGATGTCGGTGCTCGCCTTCGCTCCCTGGGCGCAGGCCGGCGTGCAGTGACCGAGATTGATGCAAGGCGCGCGGCCGTCGTATTCGGTGGTCGCGATCGCGCTGTCGGATGGCCACCAGTGCCAGCCGAGCTTGTTCATCGTCTGCGCGATCTTCGCGCCGGTCCTGCCCAGCGGCAGAGGGGGCATCGGCGGCTCGTGTGCCGGATAGGCGGGATCGCCCGCCAGTCCCGAGACGCCCGTCATGCGGTCGTTCTCGGCAAAAAACGGTTCCACCGTCGTATAGTCGATCGGCCAGTCGTCGGCCACGCCGTCCAGCGTGTGGACGCGGAAGTCGGAGGGATGCAGGCGCGGATAATGCGCTGTGTACATCACCGTCGAACCGCCGACCGCATTGAAGTTCACGACCTTGATCGGCGAGTTGTCGTCGTTGATCGGATAGTCGCTTGGCCGCTTGCGGATGTTTGGGCTGGTAGCGTAGTCGCTGAATACCCGCGCCTCGTAGTCCCGCCCGTTTGTAGGATAGTCAGACTGCTTCATCCAGTCGCCCTGCTCCAGGCACAGGATCTTCATCCGTGTCTCGGCGAGGCTCCAGGCGACCGCAGCGCCTGAAGCTCCTGAGCCGATGATGAGAACGTCAACCTTGTCCTGCATGCCCTGTTCCCTCAGCCACGTGCCACAAGGAACTGCTTGTTAACGCAGTTCTCCAGCCGCGCGTCGCGCAGATAGCGCGCCGCCGTGCGCGAGGCGAAGGCGCGATTGTCGCGCATGCTCTCGGGCGTGTAGAAGGCCGAGTGCGGCGTCAGCACCAGGCGGTGGCGGATCCAGTCCTCGTTGCGCTGCCAGGCGGCAATGAGACGCCGCTGCGCGTTGGCCGGCTCCTCCGGCAGCACGTCGAGCCCCGCGGCCAGCACGGTACCATCCTTCATGGCGTCATACAGCGCGTCGATATCGACGATCGGGCCGCGCGCCGTATTGACCAGGATCATCCCGCGCTTGGCCGCTGCAAAGGCTTCCGCCCCGATCAGGTTCCGCGTCTCCGCCGTGAGCGGTGCGTGGATACTGACGAAATCGCACTGGCCCATAAGTTCGGCCAGCGTGTCGGCGCGGCGCACGCCGATGGCGAACTGATAGCCGTTCGGCTGGTACGGGTCGTAGAAGACGACATCCATATCGAAGGCCTTGGCGCGACGTGCGGCGGCGGTGCCGATGCGGCCCATACCGACCACGCCGTAGGTGCAGACCGACAGCCGCCGGCCGAACGGGTTGTGGGCCGGGCGCCAGTTGCCGCGCAGGTCGCCGTGCAGCTCAGAGTCGTGATAGGCGATGCTCTTGGCCAGCGTCATCATCAGGGCGATCGCATGGTCTGCGACCTCGCGCGTGCCGTAGTCGGGCGTGTTGCAGACGGGGATGCCCAGCTTGCCGAAGCGCTCGATATCGACATCGTCGTAGCCGACCCCGTACTTCACGAAGATCCGGCACTGGCGCAGCTTGTCGATGTACTGGGGTGGGCACGAGCCGACGATGGCGTCGGCGTTGGCCCACTGTTCGTCTGACACTTCCGCGGCGCTGGGGCAGAATTCGGTCTCGAAGCCTGGGCCGACCGCATCACGGGCGATCTGCTGGAATTCGGCCGGAAGGTTAGGCCAGAGAATGCGCATTGCCATCCTGTCGTACCTCGCTGCTTGCTGTTGCGGCGCATCGTGCCACCGGTCGGCGAGAAGGAGTAGCCTCATGAACATCCGTGTGACCCGCCTGGCCAACGGTCCGATCATTGGGCCGCATCTGCATCCCAGCATCGGCGTGAACATCCAGGGCCCATCGCTGATCCGCGTGCCCGACTGGATCGAGGGCCGCCTCGGCGCCTACTACCTGTATTTCGCCGACCACAAGGGCAGCTACATCCGCCTCGCCTATGCGGATCACCTTGCGGGTCCCTGGCGCGTGCACCCGCCAGGCAGCCTGCACCTGGCACAGTCGGGCTTCCTCACCGCCCCGCCTGCTGTCACACCCAACGAGCTCGCCCGCTTCGAGGCGCAGTATCGCGCCCGCGGCATGCCGATCTCGCACGACGTGCTGTCGGAAATCACCACGCCGCACATCGCCTCCCCGGATGTGCACGTCGATGCGCAACGCTGTCGGATCGTGATGTATTTCCACGGCCTGGACGCGGTCGGCCACCAGGTCTCGCGTGTGGCGATCTCGCCGGACGGCATCGACTTCACCGCCCGCTCCGAGGTGATCGGCCGCTCCTACATGCGCATCTTTCAGCACGGCGGCATGACCTACGCGCTCACCATGCCAGGCATCCTGTCGCGCTCGGCCGACGGGCTGAGCGGTTTCGAGACAGGGCCGACACTGTTCAATCCCAAAATACGCCACGCTGCCGTGCTCAAGCGCGACGGCGCACTCTGGGTGTTCTGGACCCAGGTCGGTGACGCGCCCGAACGCATCCTGCTCAGCCGCATCGCACTCGACGGCGACTGGCATAGCTGGCGCGACGAGCCGCCGGTCGAGGTGATGCGTCCTGAACATCCATGGGAGGGGGCGGACGCACCCAACCTGCCCTCGGTCCGGAGCACAGCCTATGGCGTGGTGAACCAATTGCGCGATCCGGCAATCCATGAGGAAGGGGGCGTGACCTACCTGCTCTATGCCGTCGGCGGAGAAAGCGGTATCGCCATCGCGCGCCTGGATTTCACGCCCACAGTTGATTGATGATCGCGACCATCCTTGATGCCAGCCGCCTGGCTTCAGACGTGCTGCAGCGCCGCAGCACAATTCGCATCGGCGTCACCGGATTGGCGCGGGCGGGCAAGACCGCGTTGCTCAGTTCGCTCGCCGCCAACATGCTCGCGCTGTCAGCCGGCCGGCCGTCTCTGCCAGCAGTATCCGATCGGCTTCGTGGGCGGCGGCCACAGATAACCATAGCGCCGGCGGCAGCGTCAGGCATTCCAAGATTCGAGGTCGCAGCCCACGTCGCAGCGCTTGCTGCCGATCCGCCAAGATGGCCCGCTCGGACGACGGCGGTATCGCTGCTTGCACTCGACATCGATGTGCCGAGAGAAGGTCTGCTCGCGCCACTGGCTCCGCAACGCCGGCGCCTCGAGTTCCTGGACTACCCTGGCGAGTGGCTTCTCGATCTGCCGCTGCTCGGTGAGAGCTTTGCGGACTGGTCGGAAAAGACTCTGCGCCGGCTGGAGACTTTGAACCGCTCCGAGATGACACGGGCGTTTCTCGGTTTCGCGCGCGGCCTGCCGCTGGGAGTGCAGGCAGACGAGGCGCTGACATCGACGGGACACCGGCTCTACACCGAAGTGTTGCGGCGAATGCGCGATGAGGCTGGGCTGGCTTTTCTTCAGCCCGGACGCTTCCTGATGCCACCGCCTGGCGCTCCCCCGCCTTGGATGGAGTTCTTTCCGCTGCCGGGGCGCAGCCCTCTCGCGAACCTCATGCAGGCCCGCTTCAATGCGTACGTGGATGCCGTCAGGCGCGACTTGATGTCGCCTATGTTTGGCGACCTCGATGGGCTCGTGGTCTTGGCCGACCTGCTTTCGGCGTTGCACCAGGGACAGGATGCCTTTGCAGACGCACGATCGGCACTGGCGGCCGCCGCCGACGCCTTGCGGTGGGACAGCTCGTGGACAGATCTGTTGGCGGCCTTTGCGCGATTGCAGTTGCCGCCTCGAGCAATCAGACGCGTGGCGTTTGCGGCCACCAAAGCTGACCACATCGCTGCACGTCAGCGTGGCAACCTGGCGGCGCTGATGCGTCGGCTCACACATGTGCCGGAAGGCAGCGCGAAGTCCGCAGTCTTCGCGATCGCCTCGGTGCGCTGTACCGAGGATGTGGTGGAAACGCTGGCGGGGCGCCCGGTTTCTGCTGTGCGTGGCCGCATAATTGGCGAACCACGGGCGGCACGGTTCTATCCCGGTGAGGTGCCTGACGGCGTCCCCGACGACCTGTTCTGGCAACACCGCTTTCTCGCCTTGCCGGACTTCGAGCCCCTGCGCTTGCCCGAGGATGGCCGCGGCGGCATACCGCAACTGGGACTGGACGCGCTGATAGCATTTCTGCTGACGGACATTCTTTGATGGACACTGTGCCCGAGCCATTCCTATTGCTTGAGCCCGACGCGGCACCAAGGCTCGAGGCAATGCCGGCTCTGTTGCCGACAGCGGAGCCGGTTCGCTGGCTACGTTCGCCGACCCTCGCCGGCGCGGCAATTCTCGGTCTCGGCATTCCGGTGCTCTGGGCTCTATGGCTGGCGAGTGCGCTGTTCGACCGCTGGGGCGCGCTGGGATGGGCGGGCCTTGTGATCTTGTTGTCTGGGATCGGCCTGATAGGCGTGGGCATAGGCCGGGAACTGCGCGGTCTGTCGGCGCTGCGCCGGGTCGATCATCTCCGCGTCGAATTTGCCAGCGGAGAGGCAGAGAGGATAAAGCGGGCGGCACGGCGTTGGCTGGAAGGGCTACCGCAGCACTCTGCGATCTTGCCGGCTCTGACTGCGGCCGACACGCCGGAAACAGGACCTGGCGCTCTTGCGTTCGGGGCCTGTGCAAGCGCTGCACGATGCAACGGAGGTCCTCGGACGAAACGCCGCTCTGCAGAGCGTTGCGATCGTCGCCGCGACCCCTTCGCCCGCAATGGACGTACTGACCGTTGGCTGGTGCGGTGTGCGACTGATACGCCAGATCGCAGCGCTGCATGGGATGCGCCCAGGCATTCTGGGGACACTGGCATTGCTGCAGAAGACGGCCTTGGCTGCGGCGACGGTCGCCGCTGCGGAGATCGCCGTGAACGCCGCCACTCATGCGATGGTGTCGCATCCGCTGTTGCGACATTTGGCGGGCGACGTCGCCGGCGCCGGGGTGGCAGCCCGCCGCATGATTGTGTTGGCTCGTGCAGCCGCAATGGCCTGTTCACCGATAGTGCGAGGTTAGGCCTGCTGCGGAAAAGTGCTTCGACTCGCAGCCGGCATCCTCCTCGTCGTCATGGCCGGCGGAGGCCCCTTGGGCTCAAGGGCGATACTGCTGAATTGACGACGGG
Organism: uncultured Alphaproteobacteria bacterium; assembly: GCA_963818775.1. Classification (GTDB taxonomy): domain Bacteria; phylum Pseudomonadota; class Alphaproteobacteria; order Acetobacterales; family Acetobacteraceae; genus JAMXLO01. Next base: position 243,017 of record CAWFUF010000026.1, read on the forward strand.
TACGAGTGCGGTCATGTGTGCGCTCGTCGGTTCGACCGATCGCCATCTTCTGCTGTTGCCCTTTCACCCGCGATGCCAGTGGTTCAGCCTATGACGCCAGTGAACTCAACCAGATCGCAGCCGAGGCGGGCTATTGCCGCCCGCGACAATTAAGCCAATGGTTCCAAGAGCGGGACCGGAGAGAACAGAATGTCCGACGACCTGACGAACTCCCAAATCGCGCTGCTCTGTGAGATCGGGGAGTTTGAGCTGACCAAGCTTACCGGCGATCAGAAACGTGACCTGGAGCGGCTTATATCCATTGATTACGTGGAACCAACGGAGAGCCATACTGGGTCGCCCTTCACGCTCACAGCCAAGGGCCTAGAGTTTCTTGGCAAGCGCGGTGCCGGGTTGAATGAGGCGTAGGGTGACGCCGTCAACATCCGCTCCGGGATTTCAAAACAGCTGGCCCGTCCATGGCGGGACCGAGCCCCGCCATGGACCCGTGCCAATTCGATCTACTTGTTCCCCGGCAAGCCCTTAGCCTGCACTGCGATCAATCGAGGGGAATTCCCCGTGTCTCCCGCATCTTCAGGAAGGTGACGCCACCGATAGCGGAGATAGTCATGATATACACCGCGAGCAGCCACGGAATCTGACGGCTCAGCAGCCAGGCTGCGATCAGCGGCGCCGTGCCGCTGAAGATCGCCGCGCATACCGCATAAGGCAGGCCGATCCCTGACACGCGCACCTGCGTCGGAAACAGCTCGCAGAAAGTGGCCGACATTACGCCGTCGACCATCGCCAACAGCAGACAGCCAATGATATCCACCAGAAGGAACGTCGTGAAGTCGCCGTTCTGCAGCAGGTGTAGCATTGGCCAGGCGAGAACGAAGAAGCCAATGGCGTAAGCGATCAAGACGGGTCGTCGGCCGATCCGATCAGAGACCGCACCGGCGGTCGGTGTAGCGACGCAGAAGACCGCCAGCGAAATCACGCCCCCGATGAATCCTTCGCTGAGCGGCAAACCGCCTGCGAGATACGCATAGGTCGGCAGGAAGATCGTCCAGATGTAGAATTGCACCGTGCCCATTTGCATGGCGAACACGACAAACGATTCCCATGGGTGGTCCATCAGGGCGCGTAGGATCGGTCGGCCCTCAAGTGCGCGGCGCTGCTCCGCTGCAACGAATGACGGAGTTTCCGGCAGCCCGATGCGGATATACAGACCGTAGAGCGAAACCGCCGCGCCGAGCAGGAACGGAATGCGCCATCCCCAATCGCCCAGGGTGGGTTGCGCGACGAATTTGGTGAGCAGCGCGGAAACTCCGGTGGCGATCAGGATGGAGAACCCGATGCTCGCGATGTGCAACGAGCCAATGAAACCACGTCGGTCGGCGGGCGCGTGCTCCACCAGGAAAGTCGCGGCACCCTGGAACTCACCGCCGGCCGAGAATCCTTGCAGCAGTCGTGCGAACAGCAGCAGAAGCGGAGCGGCGATGCCAATCACGGCATAGGATGGAGTGATGGCGACAATCAGACTGCCAGCGCCCATCAACAGGATCGTCAACGACAGCATCCGGCGCCGACCGTAGCGGTCGGCCAGCGGTGACAGCACGACCGAGCCGACCGGCCGCATGACAAAGCCGAGTGCGAACGTGGCAAGCGTTGCCAGCAGTGAGGTGGTCGCATTGCCGGACGGGAAGAACTGACCTGCGAAAACACTCGAGAGCAGGCCGTAAATCGTCCAGTCGTACCATTCGATGATGTTGCCGATCATGCCGCCAGCCACGGTTCTGCTGATCGACTTGCCGTTTGACTCGGTCCAGGACAGAGCCGCCGATGATGATCCGCTGTCGCTCATGCGGCGGCCCTCCCGACATCTCCCGGCAGCGCCGCCGCAACCTTCCCGATAGCCTGCTGAGTTGCGGCATCGTCGTAAGGGCCTGGTCCTGATTGCCGCAAGGTTTGGTACACCTCGGCTTGTGCGTAGCGGCGCACACCCTCAGACAGCGAGGGGAGCCATGCGGCGATGCGTTCCGCAGCGGCGCCATAGATGGCTTCCCATGCGCTGCGGCCAGGCCCGAAGTCGAATGCAGGCAGCACGCCGCGTGCGGCAGCCAACTCTTCCCGACATTCCTGCGTCTCTATCGTCTGCAACTCACCTTGCGCGGTGATCACGCCATAAACACTTCGGGCGCGTTCGGTCGTGACCAACCCGGCGGCAACGTCAGCGACCACGGCTTCCGGGTTGCGCTCTAGCGGATCGCCCCAACCACCACCGCCGCCGCTCCAGATGCGGATCACCTCATTCATGGTGGGGCGGTAGACGGTCTGCTTCCCGAGGTCGTGCGGCGGCTCTCCGGTACGCTCGCTGCTATTGCCACTGGTCGTGGCGGCCTGGCCGCCCGCAGCGCCCCAGGCGCAAAAGCGGTGTCTGTCCTTGCCGCGCATGACGACAACTGCACTGGGATGGCGGATCTGCAGATCGTATTCGGCTCCGAAGCCACCGCGGAATTGGCCGGCGCCCTCTGAATCGGGCCGGAGCCCAAAGCGCCGCACCAGCACGGGTGCTTCGGACTCCAACACTTCGACCGGTACGTTACGCAAAAATGCCACTGATAGCTCCGAGCCGGAAATACCGTCCTGTCGCGCATTGCCACCTGAACCACCGGATACCGGGTTGGCCACGACCACGCGCCCAGTCGCCCCTAGCTCAGAGGTGGAAATATAGGTGATGACGACTGCGCCGGATCCGCCGACTGGCGCCAGCCCTTCAACGGCTTGAGCAAGCAGGCCAAGGACAAGATCGTGGATGCGCATCGCGGTGGTGAAACGCATACCGCATGCGGCCGGGAAGCGTGCATTCACCACGGAGGCCTGCGGCAGCACAAGATCGATGCAGCGGATAATTCCGGCATTGATGTGGATGGACTCGGACTGCGTGACCACAAGATTGGTCAGCGACATGCACAGGAATGGATGATGCCGCATCGATCCCGTGGGCAAATTCAGCGCGGCGCGAACCTGCGGGTCAGAGCCGGTGAAATCGAGGCAGACACTACCATCTCCACGGGAAACCAGCTTGGCGGTGATGCGGACTGGCAGGTCACTGACATAGTCGTCCTCAAAGTATTCATCGAAGCGATATTCACCCCGCGGAATGCGCGACAGGACCTGACGGGCGAGTTGCTCCGTGCGATCCAACGTGGCGTAGATCGCCTGTTCCACCGTCGCATACCCATAGCGCTCGGTCAGGCGCGTGAGCCGCGTCTCGGCTTTGTCGAGCGCTGCAATGCAGGCGGTGATGTCGCCCCAATTGAGCGCAGGGATACGGCAATTGTCGGAGAAGATGTCCCACAGCTCCTGATTGAGCACGCCATTTCGCATGAGCCTGACCGGGCGCAGTCGTAGGCCTTCCTGAAACACCTCGTTGTTTCGCATGTCGATGCTGCCGGGTGCATAACCACCGACGTCGGTGCAATGGATGAACGTCCAGGCGAAGCACAGCAGTCGCCCTTCCACAAACATCGGTTTGAACAGGTAGATGTCGTTGAGATGCATCACCATGCCACCCGTGGTGTACGGGTCGTTGGTCATCATCACGTCGCCCGGCCGCCAGTCGTCGAACGCGCGGGTACCGGCGTGCATGGGAACGCCCATGATAGGGGTGGCGCCGCTGCCGTAGGGATAGGCGAAGATCTCGCCCTCGTTGGTTACCAGAGAAACAGCGAAGTCCTGCGTCTCCTTCACAAATGTGGTGTGCGAGGAGCGCAGGACGATCCAGGCCATCTCATCGACGATGGCCTTGAACAGGTTGGCGAAGATCTCGACGCCGATTGCGTCCTGACGAACGGTGGCATCCATCATTACGTTGATTTTCCTTCTGGCTCGGTGCGCTCGAGGACGAGTGCGCCGGCTGCTATGCGGCGGGTTTGCCAGCCTGGGGGGACCAGGGTTGTCGTGTCCATCTGGTTGATGATGGCCGGCCCGGGGATGGTTTCGTCCGTACCCATCGCGGAACGATCGATAACCGCGGCGGAGAAGGTCTGCCCGAGCAGACGAACCGGTCGCGTCGTGCCGGATGCGCTGGAGGTGGACGCCAGAAGCGGTGCCAATCGTGGCTTCGGTATTTCGCCCACAACATGCGCGCGAAGTTCTTTCAGCCAGATCTGTGCGTCTTCGTTTGCGTGACCGTAGGTCGCGCGGTGCGCCGCGTGAAATGCTGCGCTGACGCGTGCAGTATCGCCTTCGGCGAGCCATGCGCGGTCAAGCGGCACGGTGACGTCGTAGCCCTGGCCATCGTATCGCATCTCAGCCGCAATCTCGGTGCGCGTAGCCGCGGCAGGGATCTGCTCTGTCTGGGTGGCTATCCATTGCGAGGCAGTCGCTTCAAGCTCGCGCAACAGTTCAGCGAGGCGACCCGCAGCGAGTCTGCCGAGCATCGTATAGACCGGCTGCACCAGGTCGCCCTCGAGGTCGGCGCGCGCCGCGCCCAGCGCACTGAGCGCGCCTGGATGCGACGGAACCAGGATCGTATCAATTGAAAGCTCTTCGGCCAGCAGCGCGGCGAGCAAAGGGCCGGCGCCGCCGAACGCGACCATGCGAAAGCGGGGTGCATCCACGCCGCGGCGGGCAAGAACGTTGGAAGCCTCCGCCGTCATCATGGCGATCGCGATGCGGATCGCCCCGTCCGCGACTTCCTCCACTGAGCTGGTGAGCCGCGCCGCAATCATGCCAAGTGCGTCGCGCGCCGGGGATAGCAGCAGCGGCAATTTGCCGCCAAGCCGCTGTCCCGGTTCGAGCAGACCGGCGACCAGGAACGCATCGGTCAGGGCAGGGATCAGCGAGCCCTTCGTGCCGTAGCATGCCGGACCGGGATCAGCGCCCACGCTACGTGGCCCGACCTTCAGCGACCCTGTCGGATCAAGCCAGATGATCGAGCCGCCGCCAGCCCCGATACTGGAAACCGCAACGGTTGGAATCAGAACCGGGAATTCCGCGATGTGTTCTTCCGAACTCAGCACCGGACGGCCGTCGCGGACGATGCCGATATCCGCGCTCGTGCCGCCGACATCGAGCGTCATCAGGTCGGCCGCGTCCCACCCGGCGTCGCGTGCGACCTCGGCTGCCCCGCTGACACCAGCGGCAGGACCAGAAAGCAGAGCGACAACGGGACGGCCACGCAGGCTGGTCGCGAGCTCCGCGCCGCCGTTGGAGCGCGCGATACGCGCAGGCGTCAGGATACGATGGTCCGTAAGACCGGCTACGAGCCGATCCACATAGCCTTCGACCAGCGGGCGAATGCTGGCATTGATGGCTGTCAGTACGCCGCGTTCGTATTCGCGCGCCTGCGGCCATACGTCGCTGGACAGCTCAACCCGCAGGTTCACGCCACTGCGAGCGACTGCATCCCGCGCGGCCCGCTCGTGGGCTGCGTTGCGGTAGCTGTGCAGAAACACGACGATGGCAATCTCAATCCCGGCGTCGCAGAGCTCGCCGGCTGCCCGCACCACCACAGCGGGGTCGAGTGGCTCGACCTCTTGCCCGTCAGCGTCAATGCGTCCGCCGATCTCGCGCACCACCGCGCGCGGCACCAAAGGCTGTGGCCTCCTGGAGTCAAATCGCATCGGATGAGGCACAGCGAGGCGCTGCAGTTCGAAGAGGTCCCGGAAGCCGGCTGAAACGAACAGTCCGATGCGGGCGCCCTTGCGTTCAATCAGAGCATTCGTCGCGACGGTGCTGCTGTGGGTGTGGATGATCCGCTGCCACGTCAGGTCATCGGCTTCGAGGGACGCCTGGATCTCGGCGACGCCACTCAGGATGCTGGCGCCGGGCCGAGACGGGGTACTCGGCACCTTGAAGCAATGCAGTTCGCCTGAGCTGGTGATCAGCGCGAGATCGGTGAAGGTGCCGCCAACATCAGTGCCGAGAAAGCTGGATGAAGCGATCATGTGGTCCTTGTCGATCCGCGTGGTCTGTCTGGTGCCGTATGTGCCATGCTTTGGGGAATTCTCGCGGTATGCCAATCCCGGCCGGCTCGCCGGATGAGCTAGCCTCTGGCGATGATGTCTCTGATGCGACCGGCGAGCTGATCGAGCGCGAACGGCTTGGTCATCACGTGCATGCCGGGTTCCTGATCACCGCCACTCATCACCGACTGTTCCGCGTAGCCGGTGATGAACAGCACCTTCAGGTTCGGCCGCGCCGTCCGCACCGTATCCGCCAGTTGCCTGCCGTTCATCCCGCCGGGCAGCCCGACATCGGTGACCAGCAGGTCGATCCGAGCGTCGGACCACAACACCTCCAGCGCCGCCGCAGCGTCATGCACAGCGATCGCTTCGTAGCCCACATCTTCCAGCACCTCGGTAATCAGCTTACGCAGGGGCGCCTCATCATCGACGATCAGCACGGTCTCGCCCTGGCCCGCGATCGGCTCGGCTGTCGCCTGCTTCTCCGGTCGCACGACGTCCGCACCGTCGTGGGGCGGGAAATACAGCCGCACCGTGGTGCCGCGTCCCGGCTGGGACCAGATGCGCACCTGGCCACCGGACTGCCGCACGAAGCCATGGACCATCGACAGGCCCAGGCCGGTACCCTCGCCCAGCGGCTTGGTGGTGAAGAACGGATCGAAAGCGCGCGCCGCCACCTCGGGCGGCATGCCACCGCCGGAGTCGTCGACATGCAGCGCGACATACTTGCCGGGCAGCAGATCGTTCGTCGCGTCTGCGTCCAGCCTCGTCGTGCTGGTCTCGATCGTCAGCCTGCCGCCATCCGGCATTGCATCGCGCGCGTTGATGCACAGGTTCAGCAGAGCGTTCTCGAGCTGGTTCTGATCGACCAGAATGCTCTGCAGTCCAGGCTCAGCGATCACCTCGACTTCGATTGACGGACCCACCGTGCGGCGGATCAGTTCCACCATGCCGGCGACCAGCCGGTTGACGTCCGTGGGCATCGGCGCAAGCACCTGCCGGCGGGAGAACGCCAGCAACCGATGCGTCAGAACCGCTGCCCGTTTTGTGGCGGCCTGAGCCGCCGCGACATGGCGGCCGAGCTGCCCGATCTCGCCCCGCGCCAGGCGCCTCTCAAGGAGTTCCAGGCTGCCACTGATGCCGGTGAGCATGTTGTTGAAGTCGTGTGCGAGGCCGCCGGTGAGCTGGCCCACCGCCTCCATCTTCTGAACCTGACGCAGCTGCTCTTCGGCATCCCTGCGTTCAGTGAGCTCGACTGCCTCGGGAACGATCGCGATGACCTCACCGGCCGCGCTGACCACTGGGCGCATGGCGAAATCGAAGGCACGCCGGCCGGTCGGCAGGTTCACAACGATTTCCTGCCGCAGTGTCTGCCCCGCGGCAACCAGCCGGACGGCGGCGGCAACCTGTTCCGGCATACCAGGCGTGCCGGTGAACCAAGGCGTTTCCCAGAACGGCTTGCCGACCACGTCCTCCAGCCGCGCCTCGATCCCCGCCAGCGATGTCGGATTTGCGTCGAGCAGAATGCCGTCCGGCGTCATCAGGCCCTGGTAAAGGAAGGTCGTCTCGAAGATTGAGCGCATACGGGCCATGGACAACTCGAGCGACGCGGTCTTTTCGTTTTCGGCCGTCACGTCGCGTCCGACACCATGGATCAGGCCGTTGGCCACCACCGTTGTCCAGGTGATCGAGCGATAGCTGCCGTCCTTGTGCAGGAAGCGGTTATGGATGCGTGGGAGCGCGACACCTTCGGCGAGCAGTCTGGCATTCTGCGCGCACATATCGCGGTCATCGGGGTGGATGAAGTTGGCGATGTGGCTTCCCACCAGTTCCTGTTCCGCCCAGCCAAGCATGCTGGTCCACGCCGGATTGACCCCCTTTATGATTCGGTCGAGCCGGAGCACGAGCGTGAGATCGGCCGAGATCTGCCATAGCCGGTCACGATCCGCGGTCCGCTCGGCGACCAGCCTCTCCAGTTCCTCATATCGGCGCACACTCGCTTCACGCGCCGCGACGATCGCGCTTACATCCACGAAAGCGCCGACCGCGCCGCGTGGCTTGCCCGATGCGTCGAACAGCGGCGCCGCATTGCCGTAGATATGCATCGCGTCGCCGTCGTCGAAAGCGAGTTCCAGTTCGAACCCGCGGATATCAGTGCCGGTTGCCGCCGCCTTCTGCACCGGCAGGTCCTCCGGCGCGATCTCCATCCCGTCCTTGAGTGCGCGGAAGCTCCGGGGCGCGTCCTCGCCAGCCGATTTGGATGGATTGGCACCGCGTGGAAGCCGCAGCAGGTCGTGGCAGGTACGGTTGCCGGTCATCATCCGGCACGCGGGGTCCAAGGCGACGAACACCGCAGCCGGCACCGCGTCGAGCACCGCCTGCAACTCTTCCGCCCGCTCGCGCAACGCCTCTTCGATGCGTTTGCGTTCAGTCACGTCCTCGACGACGACACTGATGCTGACGACCTTCCCGGCCGAATCCTTCTGCGGTAGCCATTGTCCGATCCAAGTGCGGCACACCCCGGGCTGTGCCGGCGTTTCGCCCGTGACTTCCACGTTGTGCACCGGCTCGCCGGTCGCCACCACCTGCCGGCCAACGGCTTCCAGGACGTCTGCAACAGCCGGGGCCAGGTCACGGATCCGCTTGCCGATATGCGTGACGACCGGGACGCCGTGGATTTGCGCCATCCGCTCATTGACGCGAAGGAAGTAGAGACCTGGGCTGAGGATCGCCAAGCCGATTGGCGCCGCGGCATAGATCGCTTCCAACTCCGCCAGTTGCTGCCGCGACTGTTCCTCACTGTCACGCAGAGCCTGTTCCTGGCGCTTCTGCTCGCTGATGTCGCGGAAATAGACCGCGATCCCGTCCCCACACGGGTAGATGCTGTTCTCGAACCACATGCCGAGCGGCGCGTAGAACTCCTCGCAGCGTATAGGGAAACGCTGGATCATCGCCTTCCGGCAGGAAGCTGCGAACACGCCGTCGGTTGGCTGTGGGAGCTCCTGCCAGATGTTCTTGCCCAACAGGTCGCGGCCGGGAGCGAGCATCGCCTTCGCGCGCTCGTTGAGGTAGACGAAGCGTCCGTCGCGGTCGAGCACGATCACGCTGTCGGTCGTGCTCTCCAGCACCGCCGCCGCGTTGATGGTGAATCTGCCTTCGCTTCTGCTTCGGGCATCATCGGGCCTGGCGCTGAGCATCGTAACTCCTACGAGATGGCGGACGGCGCAGGTGCGCCTCGGCGCGAACGCTGGAACCACGTCATTTCGCGGGACACGAAATTTCCAGCGACTGCCGCGCTGCTGTCAAGGCAAGCGCTGGCTGGGTGCGCGCTGCAACTGGCAGGTTGGGTGCCGCAAGCGATTACCCACGAAGAGCGCCTCCGTCGCACTGGCGTCGAGGGACTGCCGCAGCAGCCGAAGTCATGCGTACGTGTGCGGCTGAGACACGCGCTACGGCGGTATTTGTGTCTGCCCATACAACGGCGCAGCGTCCACGTGCCAGCCGAACGGCCAGTTTCTGTCCCCCGGCCGGATACGTCGCGATGGGGTTTCCTCAGCAGTTGTCCACATGAACCGGGCGCGGAAATATAATTGATTCGCAACATGAAGCCCGCGGTTGTGACCATATGGGGAAGTCCCTGTCACATAGGTGTAATACAGGAATTGAGCGGGCACTGGGCCGATACCGGCAGACTTATCCACACGGAGGGAGTCTGGCTCCGGTCACCAGTCGCCGCCCGCAAGCTCCCGGCGTCTCGCAGTAGCGGCTGCCACGGTCGGTGTCGAGCGCGTGCCTGCCTGGTCCACCAGGAACACCGAGTGGAGCGCGCTGGCGGCATCATCCGTCGTCACTACCAGGGTTCCTGCTTGTCGAGCTGTCCTGGGCAGCCGGTTGTGCGCCGACGCGTTCTTGTCGCACCAGGTGCCACTGGCGGGCGCTTCGTGGGGCCGGCTGGCTGGTGGGTTTTTCTACGGTCCTGGAGCCAGACGCTCTCAGCATTGTCTCAGAATGATGCTGCGTGAGACGCTGTCGCAGAAACGGCGACGCGCGGCGGTTCCGCGGCGCCGTTGCGCCGCTGGCGGTCCAGCGCCTGCAGGATCGGGCTGGAGCCGTGGACGATGTCGTGGACGAGTTCGGGCTCGGGCGGCCCGTAGTCCGGCGTCGGCGGCAGCCCGCCCGCCGCACGGATGCGCGCGGCACGGTCCGGGTACATCACGGCGTAGCGCTCGGCCTCGGTGAGCTGGTCGAACGGGGTGGCGTCGGCAGGGGGCGCGGGTTCCGGTGCGTGCGCCGGGGTAGGAATTTCGTGGAACCAGTAGCCGGCGCGCTCCATGGCGGCCGGGTGTGTTTCCGCCATCTGCTTCCCGTGCGTCTCCTGCATGCGCAGCAGTGCGCGCAGCGCCGCGTTCGACTGGCGCGACATGGACGCGGCCTGGGCGCGGCAGCGGTGCATCTCGGCTGGGTCGTTGACGGCGAGGCTGGCACTGCGAAGGGCGTCGGCGGCGTGGGCGTCCATGGCGACGATCCGCGCGGCGAGGCGCGCCTCGAAGGCGTCGGCCGGATTGAGCGCCGCGACGGCGTCCATTGCGCCCATGTTGCGGACGGCCCGGACGTCGGGCGTGTCGTGGGGGGACTTCGGGAGCATGGAGCAGAGGTAGGCGAAGGTCTCGCGGTAGTTGGAGCCGGAGGGGTTGGGAGGGGGTGGTGTGGATTGCATGAGATGGCGTCCGTGATGGGGAAATGGGTGGATGTGGTGGTTAGCTGCGGTGGTATCAATGGGTCTGTAATACTAACACTAACCGCGACGCGGTCGGCTGTCGGCGAAGCAGTGGTTCCGGACACAGCGCTGGCCTGGAAACCGACGAGGCGTGCAGGTGCCAGCCTGGTAGCCGGTGTCTTCCCCGTGATAAGCCGGAACGACAGCCTATGCTGCAGGCCTTCGCGTGTCGGAGGTGGTGCGGCTGAAGATCGTCGACATCGATAGCAGCCGGATGCTGATCCGCGTCGATCAGGGAAAAGGTGGCAAGGATCGCTACGTCATGCTCTCCACCCAGCTCCTCACGATGCTTCGCAGCTACTGGGAGACAGCACGGCCCGGTCACTGGCTCTTTCCTGGTCAGAACCAGAGCCGGCACCTTGACCCGAGCGTGCTGCAAGCCACCTGCCGCGCTGCGCGTACTGCGGCCGCGTTCCGCAAGCCGGTGACGGTGCACACGCTGCGCCACAGCTTCGCCACCCATCTGCTGGAAGCCGGCACTGACATTCGTACCATCCAGGTGCTGCTCGGCCATCGCGACCTGTCGACCACCTCACGCTATGCACAGGTCGCCAACACCACGATCGGCAATACGCAAAGCCCGTTCGACCGGCTGAGGCTGGAGAACCAGGCGCCGGCCTGAGCGTCGTGGCACCAGTCCTGGAAGTGGCGGAGGTATTCCGCCGCCACGGTGATGTCTATCGCCAGGTCCATGCCGGGCATCTCGGCCGCACTGAAATCCGGGTCATGAGCGCCATCACGGCGTGCCGGACGGCGGCGCTCGGCGGCCACACGGAAGCCTGCGGCGACTGTGGCCTGGTCCGCATCGCGTACAACTCATGCCGCAACCGGCACTGCCCGAAGTGTCAGGGACTGGCGCGCGCTGAGTGGCTTGCCGACCGCCAAGCTGAGTTGCTGCCGGTGCCCTATTTCCACGTCGTCTTCACCGTGCCGACCGCAGTTGCCGCAATCGCGTTCCAGAACAAGGCGAGGGTCTACGCCATCCTGTTTCGGGCTGCGGCCGAGACGCTACGCACCATTGCCGCGGATCCGCGCCACCTTGGCGCTGAGATCGGTCTCGTCGCGGTGCTGCACAGCTGGGGTCAAAACCTGCTGCACCATCCGCACGTTCATTGTCTCGTCCCCGGCGGCGGCCTGTCACCGGATGGTACTCGCTGGATCTCCTGCCGAGCCGGGTTCTTCCTGCCTGTCCGGGTCCTCTCCCGTCTGTTCCGACGACTGTTTCTCGAACATCTGCAAGCTGAATTTGAACACCTGTCATTCTTCGGCACGCAAGCCACAATGGCCGACCGCTCGGCCTTCAACCGCAGCCTGGCCGAACTACGACGCATCGATTGGGTGGTTTTTGCCAAGCGACCCTTCGCCGGTCCCGAGCAGGTGCTGGCCTATCTCGGCCGCTACACTCATCGCGTCGCCATCGCCAATAGCAGGCTGGTCACGCTCGCCGGCGATGAGGTGAACTTTCGCTGGCGTGACTACCGCCACCACGACAAGATCAAGGTGATGACACTCGCTGCCGACGAGTTCATTCGACGCTTTCTGCTCCACACTCTCCCCGACGGCTTCCATCGCATTCGTCACTATGGCTTTCTTGCGAACGGCCATCGTGCGGCGAAGCTCGCGCTTTGCCGGCATCTTCTGGAGGCACCGACCTCGGCGCCGACTGCACCTGCCGCTGACTATCGGGAGCGGTATCGCCAACTGACGGGGCGGTCGCTCGACATCTGCCCCGTTTGCGGCGGGAGGCTGATACCACTCGGCTTACTGCCGCGTGCTTGGTGCAATCGGCCCCAAGCCTACTGCGACACATCGTGACCGGCATGCAGCTACCATCCCGTGATTATGAAATCCGCTGTCTTATGCTTCAGTACCGGAAGCACTGCCCTGCGCGTGCTTGCGCGACCGTCTGTGGTTGGGACAGCGCCGGTCTGGCGGTCTTGGCACATCAATCGACGTACCTGCCCCTCGCGCCGCGGCAAAATCTGCATCGATTGTTTGCCAGTCGCATCCGAATGCACGAGCGATCGGCGTCGTGCTGTCCTGCGGGCCGACCACAATACCCATAGCCGCCACTTGCATCCCGCGGCTTAGCTCAATCCGGTTTCAATGAGGTCGCGCGCAAGACCGGCTGACCTGCCTGCTACTATCGTGCCGCGCGACCTCACAGAAACTCAGGATTATCACGTGCTAATTCGGGGCGGCATTGCGACGGAAGCCTCCCACCTGCCGATGACTGCGATGCCGCCGAGACTGGCTTGGCGCACAGCCCCGCGATTGGTTCCTGGCCTTCTCGTGAACTGTTTGGAACCTTTCCTGAACTCCCTCCCCAGCCTCCAGGCCTTTATGTGAAGGCGCTTAACTAGGTCAGTGATCGACGCAGTCGCGGCCGCTCGTCACCCGACGCGTGCCGGATCCGCACGAGGCTGTTACGCTGGCCGTCAGGGTGACTGACCACTGCTGCGCGCCGCTGAACCGTCGTTCGCGTTGTGGCATCAGATGGCTCAGTTCGATCCACAATCGTCGTTTGGGCTGCCCAGGGGATCAGGTCGCGCGTGACCCTATGGTCTGGTGCCGCTCGCCAGCCTGCCTGACTTGTGCGCTGGCTTTTCATAGCGCGCGGCAATCTCGCTGGGTGCATGGCGGATGCCGGCAGCCCCGATACGAGCGGAACGCCAGCCCACAGGCGATCGGATTATCACGTGCTAATTTGGCAGGGGCCCGCCTCCTTGGTGGGCAGTCGGAAGCCGGGCTAGGCATCTTTGCCGGGACGCAGCCGTATCACAGGGCTTGGAGCGGCATCCACCCGGTGATGCTCCGCACGTATGCCCGCGCCTTCGTGTTGTCGGTGATCCCAGGAAATCGCCGGCGCAGCCCCGATAGCAGCCGACAACTCACCCTCTCGGCTGAAGATGGCGCGGATCGCGGCGGCATCGGCCTCGGTGACGACGAACATCCCAAGAGCATGGTGACCTGCCGCTTGTCGGACAAGCGCGGCGTCGCTCCGGGGCAGGGTTCTGTGACTACGATTACATCTGCTGCTGGGAAGACGGCTTTATCGGAAGTAATGGCGCAACAGGTGGCGCGGGTTCGCTTCATCTGTTCAGCGGATGACGACATTTGAGAAGCTGTCAGCACTGTCAGTGGTCTTGGCGTCCGTCTGCGACGATGCCGTCGTGCTCGCGGCCGTCCAGCACGCTTCGCGCCACCTGCAGCGGTGCCCTGCGCGCAAGCATGCCCACCGAAACCGGGCATGATAGCTGAGATCGTGTTACTGTTGCGCAGCAGTCGTCGGCAAGTTTCGGAAGGAGCAACAACAAGCGGGGAGACGCAGCAATGCACAGACGAATGTTCCTCGCGGCCTCGGCCGCGGCCCTGGCCCTGCCGTCGGTGGCACGGCCGGAGAACAAGAGGGTCCTCAAATTCATCCCGCAAGCGGACCTAGCGATCGTCGACCCGGTCTGGACTACCGCATACGTGACGCAGAACCACGGCTACATGGTGTTCGATACACTCTACGGACAGAGTGGCTACAAGGACGGCTTCAAGGCCACGCCGCAGATGCTGGCAGGGCACACAATCGAGAATGACGGCGAGACCTGGAAGCTCACACTGCGAGAAGGGTTGATGTTCCACGATGGCGAGAAGGTGCTGGCGCGCGATTGCGTCGCCTCCATCAAGCGCTGGGGAGCGCGCGACGCGTTCGGCCAGGCGCTGATAGCCCGCACCGATGAGATTTCCGCAATTGACGACCAGACCATCGTGTTCCGGCTGAAGCGGCCATTTGCGCTGTTGCCTGACGCGTTGTGTCACGGTGGCCCCAACATGTGCGCTATCATGCCACAGCGCATTGCGGAGACCGATCCGTTCAAGCAGGCCACCGAAGTCGTTGGCAGCGGCCCGTTCCGCTTCAAATTGGACGAACGGGTGCAAGGTGCGTTGTTCGTCTACGAGCGGTTCGACGAATACCAGCCGCGCGAGGGTGGGGAAGCCAGCTTCACCGCCGGTCCCAAGATCGTGCATTTCGACCGCGTCGAGTGGCACGTGCTAATGGATCCCGCCACCGCGGCCGCGGCTATGGAGGCGGGGGAGATGGACTGGTGGGCACAACCCGCCCCCGATCTGCTACCGCTGCTGCGACGGAGCAACATCGCGACACCTTTCATCGATCCCACGGGATGGGTGACCCTCTTGCGACCCAACCATCTTTATCCGCCGTTCGACAAGCCGGCGGTCCGCCGGGCACTGATGGGTGCGATCGACCAGAAGGAGTTCATGATCGCAACGATGGGCGAGGACACCTCGCTCTGGTCGGTTCCGTGCGGCTTCTTTCCGCCGATCTCGCCGCTGGCGAGCGGCTCCGGGATCTCCGTGCTGACCGGCAAGCGCGACTACGTGGTGGCAAAGAAGGCGTTGGAAGTGGCCGGCTATCAGGGAGAGAAGCTGGTTCTAATGGGAGTTACCGACAACCCGATCTACAAGGCGTTAGCCGACGTTGCGGCAGACACGCTGAAGCGGGTCGGGATGAACGTGGACTATCAGGCAATGAACACTGGCACGCTTCTGCAGCGCCGCGCGTCTCTGAAGCCGCCCTCAGAGGGCGGCTGGAACCTGTTCTGCACAGCTTTCGCTGGCCTCGACTGCCTCACCCCAGCGAGTCATTTGACGCTGCGCGCCAATGGCAACAGTGCTTTCTTCGGCTGGCCTGACGATCCGAAGATCGAGGCTTGCGCGAGGCGTGGTTCAACACCCAGGACCTGGCGGAGCAGAAGACGATCGGTGCCGACATCCAGCTCCAGGCGTTCCAGAGCGTGCCCTACTGGCCGCTCGGGATCGCGCGGTTCCCGATGGCGTTCCGCCAGGACATCACCGGCGTGCTGGAGGGATTCCCAAAATTCTGGAACGTGCGCCGTGCCTGACGGCCGAAAGTGCCGGATCGGGCTAGCGACAGCCTCGCACCGAGGGGTCGTTTGCCGGCCAAGAAGGCCACTTATCGGAAGCAAAATGGCATCACGCGATGTGCTCCCGACAAACCGGATTATCGGGCAAAAACTGGTGATCACCGGCTATCCCAAGAACAGCGGCGCGCCCGAACAGGCTGCGGCGGTCAACCATGCCTGGACGCGGACCCTGCAGCGCAACGATCGCCGACGCGACGAGGTGAGCCTCAATGAGGTGGAGCGGATTGTGATCTAGCTGAATCTGGAGGGAGGGGTCGATGCCCGACACGCGAAACGGTGCTGCGCTTCTGGAGGTCGCCCGCGAGTTCCGGCCCCGCATCCTCGCGGAGCGCGACGATATCGAGACGTCGCGTCGGCTGCCAGAACATGTCTCGCGGGACCTGGCCCGCGCCGGATTTTTCCGCATCTTCCTGCCGTCGGCCTATGGCGGGCTCGATCTCACTCCGATGGAGGGCGCGGAGATTTTCGAGGAGTTGGCGCGGGCAGACGCTTCAGTCGCCTGGTGCGTGTTCAACGGAAACACGCATTGGACTATCGCCCAACTCGCCCCCGAAGCGGCACGAACGATGCACGCCGACCCCGATGTCGTGACTGCGAACAGCACGCGCCCCTCCGGGCAGGCGCAAATCGTCGCCGGCGGATACCGCGCAAGTGGCCGCTGGTCTCTGGTAAGCGGATGCGAACTCGCCGCCTGGATGGTGCTTTTGTGCGTCGTCCATGAAAACGGCAAGCCCCGCCTGACGCCGACAGGAGCGCCCGAAACCCGGTTCGTAATCGTCCCAGCCGCCCAATGCGAGATCATCGATACATGGACCGTCGGCGGGCTTCGCGGCACCGGCAGCCACGATGTGGTGGTGCGCGACGTGTTCGTGCCGACCGGCCATGGGTCGGGCTTCTTCGACCCGCACGTCCTCCCCGAGCCGCGTTATCGCATCCCTTCGACTTCGCGCATCGTTCCCGGCCTCGGCGCCGTGGCGCTCGGGGTCGCCAGAACTGCAATCGAGACATTCACGGGAATCGCCGACACGAAAACGCTGCAGCGGACAACTCAGATGTTGCGGGAAAACCAGGATGCGCAAGTTCGCGTGTCCCACGCGGAAGCGCTCGTGCGGTCGGCACGGCTGTTTCTATTCGATAGCCTGGAGCGGCTGTGGAATATCGTGATCGCGACGGGTGAGGCCCCGCTGGAGGAGCGTGCGCATGTGCGGCTGGCCACCTCGCACGCCGTCTCCAGCGCGGTCCAGGCCATTGACCTCCTTTACATTGCGGCTGGCGCAAGCTCGCTTTACACGAGCTGCCCGCTGGAACGCGCGTTTCGCGACGTGCACGCGATGGCGCTGCACATCGCCGTCCAGCCGCGCGTGATGGTGACCACTGGCCGAGTTTTGTTCGGGCTGGAACCTGACACGCCGCTGCTCTGACCGCTGCGCCAACGCCAACGACCGCATAACGGCCGACTGCAGTAAATCGCACCGAGCGAAGACCACTTTCCTATCATTTTCGATCCTCATAGAGGATTTCTGTAACTTTGCTTGCTGCGAAATCCTTGATTTCTGCACAGGCACCCACCGCTGACGACATCGTGCACTCCGTGGCCGGCACTACCGGTTCGCGAACGTCTCATATTAAGACGTCCTTCGTAGCCGAGTGTGCTGCATGCCCCTGCAAATCATCCCAACACTGACGACTGAACGCCTGCTCCTCCGGGCGCCCGTCGTGGAGGACTTTCCGGGCTTTGCCCGGCTCCTCGCCTCTCCACGCGCACATTATTTGGGCGGCCCCTATACGCGACGGGTAGCATGGGGTGCGTTCTGCCACGATATCGCGTGCTGGGAGTTGTTTGGCCACGGCGGACTGATGGTCGATCTGCGAATTACGGGTGAGAGCGTCGGACAAGTCCGCATCAACGACGGACCGATGTTCCCGGAGAAAGAGCTTGGGTGGCAACTCTACGAAGGACAGGAAGGACGGGGATACGCGACGGAGGCGGCGATGGCCCTGCGGGACTGGGCCACGCGCACATTACGGCTCGATGGCCTGGTGAGCTATGTGCATCCGGAAAATCTTGCATCGGCTGCAATCGCTGAACGTCTCGGTGCGACACTCGACCCAAATGCACTGAAGCCAAATCCTGGCGCTCTCGTCTACCGACATCTCTGACGCAACCAGCGGTGACTGAATAATTCTTGACATATGCACCGACCGAAAAGGGGCACGCCAGCTAGCGCACCTCAAGCTCAAGAAGGAAGCGCTCCGTCTCTGCCTTCGAACGGACGTGCAATACCGGAACGTCGGGACCATGCGCTACCCGCTGGGCCTCGATCAGCGGACGGTTCACACGGTCGAAGCTCCAAATGTAACGCAAGACCTTCATGATATCTCTAAAGCGATGTGCTTCGCCTCGCCAGAATGCGCAAGTCACCGCCCTCCATGCACATGGTATCGTTGGCCGTTCTAGCCACACGATCATGTCAGCATTTGGTAAGCGAAGGTCGAAGGTTGCCCGCGCAAAGTTACCATCGCTGATCCACGCGTCGCGTTGGTGCTCCTCAGCAACCAGCGCCCGGAATTCTGCAAGATCGCCTCCGTCCCAGTCCGGCCGCCAGATGCCGTCCAGGCAAATGACAGGTGCAGTAAGGCGCTGGCCGAGACGGTGGGCGAAGGTCGTTTTCCCGGCACCGGCGCATCCAAGCCAAGGACCATGATGCGACGCATACTCATCGGCGGGAACTTTGATATCTCTAGGATCAATCTGCCTTCCACCCGCACAGCGCCGACCGCGCGCGGCTCCCGTATGGTGCAGCTCCGTCACGGTCATCCCCTGCCGGTGCAGGCGACCAACGGGGAAAGGCTCTCTGTCGCATGTCTCATCCCGCGGTAGAGCGCTGACACTTACGGCAGTGGCAAAGGCCACTGAAAGCAGGCTCACCAGTCACGCTGTAGCGAACCCGTCCGCACGATCTGCCGCTGTCGGATCGGATTTTGCCACAGCTGTATTCTTGGGACAGTAGGCATCGCATATGGTTGGTGGCCAGGAGGTGCAAATGTCCAACCGGCCAGTCTTGTTGGGGGCAGCGTTTGCCGTCCTTATCGGTGGTGCATATTCCGGTGCCTTGCTTTGGACGACGCCATCCGAGGCACAGGAGACTTGCCAAACGAAGTGCGGCCAGTCCAATGCGACGTGCATGGCTGGGTCATGCCGTTGCTCGCTGGGTGATAACGGATTCTGCGCGCCCCCGTATCCCTCTGCCCTTCCACTTATTGCCCCCCTTATTTGCAGTGCCCCGAATCATCTTCAGGTCTGCGGGGAGGCAAAGCTCTGCTGTGGCGCCGGTCTTGGTATGTGCGTTGACGGCAATCATCCCATGTGCGTCAGATAACGAAATGCTGGCTTCGGTGAAAACCGTGTCGGTGCCGATAGAGAAGTCACGATTTCTCCCCGATAGAGATGTCACTTCGGACGGGGCCTGAGCGAAACAGCACCATTGCCCCTGGCTGAGCGCGAGCGGCGGGGCCAAGGGCCGATGCGGTTGCCGGTGCGCGCAGCGCAGCCCTTGAGGCCGCCGCTCGTGCCCAGCACACTCAAAGTGCTGTCCGGTCAGCCCGAAGCAGTCAGGTAACTGCCGCTGCCAGGGCAGCGCGTGACGCCTGGCCCTCCGATGGCAGTCTTGGCGCGTCGCCACGGTCGGTCAAAGTGGCCTGGGATCACTGTTGCGCTGGTTGACCGGGCGGTGATCGGCGAGCTATCGCGGCGGTTTTCCGTCGGCAGGTTCCTGATCAACGTGTAGGTTGCCTAAAGGCGTCACTGGGAAAGGGAGAAAAACATGGCTCGACAGGCAAGAACGAAGACGATCGTCCCACCAAATTCCCCCGAGAGGTGGGGAGGAGTTGACCCCAAACCGCCGCCTCACTTCGACGAACCCAAGGATCCCGTGCTTCTCGAATACGTCCACGACGGAAGAACGGCCATCATCACCTTCAATCGGCCGCAAGCCGGCAACACGGTCACGACAGCGCTGGGCGTCCGCTTCGCCGAGATCATGGAAGAGATCGAGGCGAAAGTTACCGTGCGGTGCGCCATCGTGACGGGAGCCGGACAGGATTTTTGCCGCGGCGCCGACCTGCGCGAACGCAAAGCCATGGATTCGGAGCAATGGCTGAGGCAGCGGAGGGCCTTCGATCGGACGCTCCACACGCTGCGTAATATGAGAAGGCCCATCTTCGCCGCGGTCAACGGCAGAGCCGTCGGCGGCGGCTCCGAATTCGCCCAAAGCTGCGACTTCATCATCGCAGCCGAGAACGCATCCTTCTGCCAGCCCGAAGCGCTCGTCGGAATCAGCGCTGGGGGCGGATCGACGTGGTTCCTCCCGCGCCAACTCTCTCCCGGACATGCGATGTATCAACTGATGACGGGCGAGCCGGTCTCGGCACAGGACGCTTTCCGAATGGGCATGGTCGTCCGACTGTGCCCGCCGGCGGAGCTCATGAACATCGCGCTGGAGATCGCCGAGAAGATCGCGCGAAGCGGACCCACCGCGCTGGCGGCGGCCAAGCTTGCCGTGAGGGAGGGGCTGGGCGTTCCGCTGGAGCACGGGATGATCATCAACCTGGAGGCCCATTGGAGATCCGTCCTCCATCCGGACCGTGGAGAAGGGGTCAAAGCCTGGAACGAGATGCGCGAGCCGGACTTCAAGGACCCGGACCGTTAATGCGCGCCGCGCCTGCCAGCGCTGCGCTGGCAGGTGTTCCGGGGCGCACGTGGTCGAGGTTGGGGTCTAGTCGGTCAAGACGTTCCTGAAGAAATAGACATTCGTATTCACGCGAAGGAAGAAGAGCGATGACGGATATTCCCCTCTACTTCCAGCCGACCGAACCGAGCTCCGGCGTCTACCTCGTGGCCATCGACGGCGAGTGCGAGGGTGGCGCCCAGGCGGAGCTGGCGTGCCATCTCTGGCTCAACACCGTTCTAATCCCCGGCGAGCTCGCCACGTCCGGTTACAACCGGGCGTGGAGCCTGCGCACCGTGTTGCCGCTGCTCAAGCGCGCACCCGAGGCGGGCGACCGCGGCACGTTCCTGACGGTTTACGAAGTGCAGACCAACGACGTCGAAAAGCTACTGGCCGA
Source organism: uncultured Alphaproteobacteria bacterium (assembly GCA_963818775.1). Lineage (GTDB taxonomy): Bacteria > Pseudomonadota > Alphaproteobacteria > Acetobacterales > Acetobacteraceae > JAMXLO01. The sequence continues at coordinate 263,830 of CAWFUF010000026.1, forward strand.
ACGAAGCAAGCGCATCGCGGCGGCGGTCCAGGCCGCCCCTGCTCCCTTTGGCCCGATTGTGAAAGGCATGAAGGAGCTTTCGGCGATCGCATACAAGGCCGTGACCGGTGTGATGACCCGGGCCAATACACCTCCGGCACCATTCGGCAACAAGGCGACGCCGCCGGTTCCCGAGCCGCCACCAATACCGGGCACGAGAAGGTTCCTGCTCGCCGTGGAGACGACTTTGAAGGACCCGGCGCACGCCGCGGAGTTCAACGCCTGGTGCAACGACGTGCACATCCCCGACGACCTCAGCTGTCCAGGCTACCGCGCCGCGGTGGTGCTCGACCGCGTCGCCGGCGGCGGCGCACCCGGCCGCGCCCAGAACCTGACCTTCTTCGAAGTCCACACGGACGATTGCGCCAAGGTCGTCGCCATGCGCGACGAACGGCGGCTCCGCGAGCTCGTGCTCGGGGCCTACACCGGCGGTGGCATGTATGTCGGTCCGTGGGCACAAGCACACTACGAACCGATGGGCGAGGTGATGGTCAGGGCCTAGACATGCATGCCGGACCAACATGGTGCTCATAGGTGCTCATTTGGATCACCGTCATCGCACGCACCCCGAACGTCTCGACGACAGCTTGTCCCAGTGACATCTCTATCGGGGACGGGAGTGACATCTATCGGTGATCTACACACATCGGCCTCATGACGCGCGACCAAGAGCTGACGCGATATCGCACATTATTGCGCCCCATCCGTCTGCGACTTGAGGGACAGTGGTCGCGCCAGCCTACAGAATTTGTATGTCCTCAGACCACTGGGTCGCCAGAACTCGGGCCTCGGGACATTCCTCCAGAAGCCGTCCGTGTTGCTGGGAGACGGTTTCTATGGTCCTGACCAGACAGCGCACCGCGCGCATCGGTTCGTCCAATGTCGGCGTGAAGCGCAACGAGGTGCCGCGATAGGCGATCGGATCATGGATCAGTCCGTCCGTCGGCTGGCTGAACCGATGCAGCCAGGGCGATCGCAACATGTCCTGCGGTCTGTCGCGCAGCTTCTGGAAAGGTTCCCGGTAGTGGTTGGACGTTCCAATCCTGACCTCTGACTCACCCGCTGCCAATACTTTGGACCAACCACGAATGAACTTGACAATGGCCTGGAACGGCGACCGTTCGGCGTAGTGCGCCAGCGTGACGGTAGGTTCAACCCGATAAGGGCAGGGCTGCCCATCGACCTCAGCGCCGTGATTTCCCGGCAGGATATCCACATTGCGGGCAGCAAGGTTGCCGCGCACCATGGCCTTCTCCACCGCCCGGCGCTCCTGACGCCAACTCAGACGGACAGGAATGATCGGTTCATTCAGATTATCCCAGATGCTGGCCTGGTAGTGACTCAACAGGACGTGCACGCACAGCACCTCAGCAGGCTGCCCTTCCAGCAGTGCCGCAAGCCCACCGCCGCCGCGAACGGCCTCCCTGTCATCGATGAACTCATCGGCGTCCAGGAACAGCACCCAGTCTGGGGCGCCTAATTGGACAGCGAGGTGATAGAGAACGGTGTTGAGCTTCTTCTCGTTGAACTGCCGGCAATGGTTCTGCAGCAGTGTGAGGTGAAGCCCTTCGTCCCGCAGGTGCTTGAGTATCTCGACCGTGCCATCGCAACTGCCATTGTCGAGAATAATCTGGTGGCTCACAAAGGCCGCGGTATGGCGCACGAATGCCTCGATAATGTCGGCTTCGTCGAGGACCTTGCTCACGGCGGTTAATCGCATTGCCACCCATCTCCTTCATGCAGGAGGGTTATGCCAGTCTCGCCCTGACCAGCGGCCGGCAGAAGTTCAACCGACCACTTGTGGTGGCAAATGGCAACGTTCAGCCGAGGCGTGGCTTCCGTGCAGCACGTAGCCGCTTGGCTGCTTCGGCAGGCCGGCGATAAGCGTTTGCGGGCGCAGCGCATGAGTGACGGCGGCGAATGCCCGCGGCTGGTCGGCTCTACCCGAGGATCGAGCGCGGGACAAGGATGACTCGGTCTATGTAATGCTTGCGCACCAGAAACTGGCCTGGGGCCAAGGTGTCATCCGCCTGAAGGCTGACCAAACCGAGTTGCGCACCGCCCTGATCAGCCGCGCGGACGAAATAATGGCCCGGGTCGGCACCGCGCAGGAGGCGGAGCGCAATCGCCGCGCGACGATTTTGAGCTCGGTCATCCGCATCCTTCCTTGACCAGGCAGGCCTGCCTGTCGCCAAGCGATGCAGCGGACCGGCTAAGCCGACCCGCTGCACCACACCGAGGTGTTTGCCACGCCTGCTGCAGGCGCAGCTTCGATATCAGCGATGCTGTCAGTTTCCGGTTGGCAGTGCGAGGGTGAAACCCTCCTTGGAAAGCTGGTCGCGGACGAATTGGAAGCGCTCGTATTGCGATATCGTAATGGGTCCGGAGTAGGTCTCGCTTTGGATCTTGCGCGGCGGGTATTGCGCGTAAGTCTTCATCAGGGTCTTGATCGCGTCGTTGATGGACACCAGGACCCAGGTGTGTTCGGTGAAGTTGTTCATGAAGATATCGTAACGCTCTTGCGGGTCCTGCCACAGGTCGAACACTTGCGGAACGGTGGCGACATAGGCCTCGGCGCCTTTCCAGCCCAGATTCGAATCCACCGCCAGTCCGCCCGTTTTGACGCCGTCATCGCCGCGCAGATTGAATACGGCTTTGTAGTGATCGACGCGCGCGGCGCCGGGGGTGAGCTCGTTCTCGGTGAAGTAGAACCAGGAGTTTCGCGGCGACTTGCCGGTGCCGAACAACACCGGTGCCATATCGAAGCTGTCGAAAATGATCGGCTTGCCCTCGCGATCGTTGCTTGGCAGCGTCGCTCCACCGAGCGCGGCGAACGTGGCCATATAGTCCAGACCACCGATGATCTCGGAATTCTTGATATTTGGCTTGATCTTGGGACCCCAGGCGATGGACGGTACGCGGACGCCGCCCTCGCGGACCGTGCCTTTGGTGCCGCGGAACGGCGTATATCCCGCGTCAGGGTAAACGTCCTGCCAGGCACCATTGTCGGTGGTCCAAAACACGTAGGTGTTCTTGTCGAGGCCGAGCGCACGGACCTTGTCCATAATGCGGCCGATGCGCGTGTCGTTCTCCACCACTGAATCTGCGAACTTGGATTTCGACGGAGATTTATGCTCGAACTCGGGAGCCGGCATGTTCGGTTGGTGCACCTTCATGAAGTTGATATTCATGAAGAACGGTGTTGTCGACCTGCCGTTGCGATCAAGGTAATCGAGCGAAGCCTTCTCGACGTATTCGTCGAAGAACGGAATGCCGACGACACCCCTGTCGGGCGTGTTGACGTATTGCCCGTTGATCTTGAAGTCCTCGTGCGCGGCCTGGCCGGCATTGCCCGACATCGCGCCCTTTGTCACGCGCTCAAACATGGCGCGCAACTCGGGCGCCATGTCCGGAAACCAGGTCGGGTCGGCGTAGGTGTATGCATTGAGATGATAAAGCCCCGCATATTTCATCTCGTCGTAGCCTTGGGCATTTGGCAACGCGTAGTCGGCTTCGCCGAGATGCCATTTGCCCGTGAAGAATGTCTTGTAACCGGCGGTCTTCAGCACCGAGGCCAGCGTCCACTCGGCGGCCGGCAATCCGCCGCCCTGCCCTTGGAAGGAGACCGTTGTCATGCCGCTGCGATTCGGAATGCGCCCGGTCTGCATGGCGGCACGGCCGGGCGTGCAGCTCGGCTGGGCATAGAATGACATGAACATCATTCCCTCAGCCGCCATGCGATCTATGTTGGGGGTTGGCATGCCACGGGCCTCGCCACCCAGATAGGCTCCGGCATCTCCGTAACCGAAGTCGTCGGATACGATCAGGATAATGTTCGGCTTGTTGGCGCTGGACGCCGGTGCGGCCGGTGGGGTTTGCGCCTGTGCAACCTGCACCGAGCTTCCTTTCGCAGCCGCCGCGGCGACAAGCGTCGTGCCCGCGAGGAGAATATTCCGGCGATTGAGACCCCGCGTGCCTGCGTTCAACTTGTGTCCGCTGTCGTTATTTGGCATTTCTTATCCCCCTACTCTCACGACACAACGAAAGCCGACATGGCTCGTTGACGTATCTACCGGTTCCGCATGGCGCGCCGCCGGGCGATAGCGGCGGCAGTAGTTCGGCGCACAAAGATGCGAACCGCCTTTTATCACCTTGCGTGGAATCCTGACCTCTGGCTGGTTCGGATCGTAACTGTCTCCCTCGTGGCCGCCCCTCGGGTTTGCTGGAATGCAGCAGGATTTCGGTGCATCCGATTGGTGCTTGGGGGCGTACCAGTCACTGGTCCATTCCCAGACGTTACCGATCATGTCATGCAGGCCGTAGCCGTTCGGCGGAAAGGCCGTCACCGGCGAGGTGCGCTCATAACCGTCGTTCGCTGAATTCTGATGGGGGAATGCGCCCTGCCAGGTATTGGCCAGATGCTTTCCGCCCGGCGTGAGTTCGTCACCCCAAGCGAACTCTGCACCGTCAACGCCGCCGCGCGCTGCGAATTCCCATTCAGCTTCGGTCGGCAATGTCTTGCCGGCCCATTGCGCGTAGGCGAGCGCATCCGAGTACGCTACGTGCACCACCGGGTGGCTATCGAGTCCGTGAATGTCACTCTTACGACCATACGGGTGTCGCCAATTGGCGCCCCTCACCAGCTTCCACCATTGCGACCAGTCTCGTAAGTCGACCGGATGGCGAGGTGGTATGAAAACCAGCGAACCGGCAAGCAGCAAGTGGGGCAACGCGTTGGGGTAGTCCTTGGCGTCAGGTTTTTTCTCGGCGAATGTCACGTGACCGGTCGCCCGCACGAATTGCTTGAATTGCGCGTTGGTCACAGGTGTGCTGTCGATCCAGAAGCCGTCGACGCTCACGCGATGGGCTGGCGCCTCTTCTGGATAATGCGTGTCTGAACCCATGAGGAAGGTCCCACCCGGGATCCAGATCAGATCGCCGGTGGCCTCTTTGGGCCTGTCCGGCGAGGCAACGCCGCAGGTCGTCTCACTGAAATCCAATGCCACGTGACACCCCAGAGCGTGAAGGAACTTATTTGAGGTTGCGCCACGTAACCCATCGCGTCCAGGCGCTGTTGCGAACGCGCAGGCCAAGAGACTAAGGGCAGATCTTGCCGGCAAATGTCGCCTTGTTGACACTGGTGGATCAACTTTTCATGTTGTTCGCCATGGATAAGGCTGCGGCCGCCTGTATTGCCGAATCGACCGGTTGGCTGTCACGGCAGCCGGCGGAGTTTCGGGCCGAAGTCATCCGGCGGTCTCATCTGCGGCGGTTCGAGGCCGGAGAGATTCTGTACCACGCTGGCGATCCGCCAGGCGGCGTGTACGGGTTGGTCGAGGGCGTGCTGACCGTCACGTTACCTGCCGGGCAGATCGTTACCGTCAAGCGGCCAGGGTTCTGGGTCGGCGAAACCGCCGCTATGAGGCGACAGAATCGGGTTATCACCCTCAGCGTCGTGGGCAGGTCAGATATCCTGTATTTGCCACTTGCTGAGTTCGAACGGATGATTGCCGATCCAGCCCATTGTCGCCTGTTCGCCACCATGAGCATCGAGCATCTCGACGAAGCGCTATCGATCATCGGTTACCTGATGGCGAACGATCCGACCGTCCGCGTCGCGGGGCGACTGCTGACGCTGGCTGAGGCACAGGCGATTCCCGAGGGCAGCGCGATGCGGCTGACGCAGTCGGACCTGGCGCAGATGTGCGGGGTGTCACGGCAGACCGTGAACAAGGTTCTGACCGGCCTTAGTGTTAGGAATGTGATCGCGGCGAAGTACGGCATGCTGACCATCCTGGATGCGCGCCACCTACAATTCCTCGCCGGCGAGGTCGCGTGACCGGGCGCTGATCGATGCAGATCACGGCTGGCCGAATTTACTTCCGGCGACCTTCGCGCAATATGGCCGCTGCGCTCGGGGCTATCAGTCCGTGGCAGGATCGGGATGCAGCTGCATAAATGCCTCCGTCGCCTTGGTCGCCCGTCGCGCGGCCGCGGCCGGTGCGGGCGTCGCGGAAACCCGCAGCAGCAGACCCACCATCAGGTCCTCCCAGAGCAGTCCCAAGAATTGCCTCGCCATCTCCTCCGGCTTTCCCGTACCGATAAGCCCGGTCGATTGGGCGCTCGCGAATAATCCGGCGAGCGTGCCGCGCGCGGCTGCACGACCGGACGAGTCGAGAGTTTTGGCAATCTCCGGGGAACGTGTCGCCTCAGCGATCGCCAGCCGGAACACGGCGATGACTGTCGGGTGCGAAGTCTCACGCACGAGGTTCGTCGCAAAGGTGGTGAGCGTTGACGAAAGTATCTGCCGGGTGCGTGGGGCAGGCAGGTCCGGAGCCAATCGCATTCGATCGGCGCGGCTTTTAATGCAGGCGACAAGCATCGCATGCTTGCTGCCGAAACTGGCATAGAGATCACGCTTCGAGACTTTGGCGCGCGTCGCGATATCGAGCGTGCTGGTAGCGGCGTAACCGTCCTCGGTGAATGCCTTGAATGCGGCGCCGAGGATGCGCTCGCGCATTTGGTTGTCGGGCGCGGCCGGAACGGGGTTGATGGGCTTCTTTATGGTCCGCAAAAAACACCTTGCCTCGGTACCAGATAGTACCATAGGGTGCCGGTACCGAAGGGTACCTGTCAATGCTGCAATGAGGCTCTCATGAGTGTCCAGGCTTTCAGGTCTGCCGGCGTCGAAGTTCAGGAAACCGCCGTGCGGCCTGGCGGGGGCACCTCCGCGGATCGCATCCGGACGCCGGAGGGGGCATGGCTGATCGTCGCGCTGCTGTTTTCATTCATGCTGATCAATTTCGCCGACAAGACGGTGATCGGGATCGCCGCTGTCCCGATCATGCAGGAACTGAAGCTCAGTCCGAGCGAGTTCGGGCTGGTCGGTTCGAGCTTTTACCTGCTCTTCGCGTTGTCGGCGATCGTCACAGGCTTTGTTGTCAACCGCGTGCAGACGCGTTGGGTGTTGGTGGCAATGGGTCTGATCTGGGCGCTGACCCAGTTTCCCATGATGGGTGCAGCAGGGTTCGGGACGCTGGTGGCCTGCAGAATTGCGCTCGGTGCCGGTGAGGGGCCGGCCGCTCCGGTGGCGTTGCATTCGGCATACAAGTGGTTTCCCAATGAGCTGCGCACCTTGCCGACCGCGGTCATCGTGCAAGGTGGCGGCATCGGCATCATGGTGGCGTTGCCGCTGCTCAACTGGGTCATCGTGCATTATTCGTGGCATTGGGCCTTCGGGGTGCTTGGCATCGCCGGTCTCGTCTGGACCGCGGCGTGGCTGGCGCTTGGCCGCGAGGGCTCGCTCGCATCGGACGCCGGCGCAACCGGTGCGGCGCCGACGCCGTCGCGGGTCAGCTATGGGACGTTGGTGTTCAACCCGACAATGCTGGCGAGCTGGTGCGCGGCATTCGGGGCCCAATGGGGCTTGTCGCAGGCGCTGTCCTGGCAAGGCGCATTTCTGATCAAGGGGCTTGGCCTCACGCAGGGCTCGATCGGCTTGCTGGGGCCGCTTCCGGCTGGTGCCAGCGTGGTCGCCATGCTTGCCGCCGGGTGGTATTCGCAGCGACTGCTCACGGGCGGATCATCGAGCCGGGTGGCGCGCGGTATCCTGGGCGGCGGTTGCGTTGCGCTGGGCGGCCTGGCGCTGGTGCTTATGCCGTACCTGCCGGGAGTGCCCATCAAGATCGCGCTGACGACGATTGGGCTGGCGTTGCCATCGGTCATCTACGTCATCGGCAATGCGGTGGTCGGCGAAATCACCCCGGCCGCGCAGCGTGGCGCGTTGCTGGCCATTGGCACCGCGGTCGGCACCTCGGCGGGGCTGTTGGCGCCCTACGTGATGGGCAGCCTCATCGAGAATGCGGCGACCCCGCTCGAAGGCTTCAACACGGGGTTCATCATCTGCGGGGTCATCATGCTCGTTGGGGGCACCATTGGAATGGCGCTGATCCGGCCCGAGCGCGAGGCGATGCAGTGGGCCAGAGAGACGTGAATGGTCGGCCTTCACAGCGACGGCCGGCCGTGACGAAACGAGTTGGACTGGTGCCAGCCGATTGGGCGGTGACGAGTTCGTCCGCCGTCTTTAGTGTCGCTGCGCATAGGTTTTGACGGGTTGCGGCAGCAATTCTCACTCTAATACTCCACGCCCCCGTCCCGGTCGCAGGGTAACTTTCCTTTGAGCAGCCGCTCTGGGTGGAAAGCGGTCGTTCGGCCAGTCGCAAACAGGGCAGACGGCCATTGCATGATTCAAGCAGACCGTGTGACAGCACTCTCGTTGCCCCATCCCGTGCAGTCTTGAGTTTTCCTTTCCTATGCGGTCTCCGCGACAAATCACGGTTTCGCCGGGACCAGCGGCGATCGCTTTTTGACACAGTCTGCAAGAATTTCGGATTTTCCCTAAGCTAAGATGCCACAGGAATGGTATCGCTCGATATCGCCGCCGCTTCCGCGCGTCGCACATGGGCACCCGGCGGAACAGCGCGTTTTGGCACTGGGGTTCACGGTAAGTCAGCCGATGCACCATCCGCGCGCGCCTCACCGGAACAGATTCAGTTGACGTTTGGCGGGACATCACATACCGGGACACGGGAGAAGACAACATGCGTGTGCTCTTCACGACCCTGCCTGGCGCTGGGATGTTCCATCCTCATGTGCCCTTGGCACGAACGCTTCAGGAGGCAGGTCACGAAGTCGCATTCGCCGTGGCGCAATCCTATTGTTCAACGATCGAGACCACGGGCTTCCGCTGTTTCGTGGCGGGATATGACTGGCATAGCAATGCGCTTGACCGTCTGACGGCTACCGTGAAGTCGTTGCGAGGTGATGTTGGATTTGCGGGCTTAAGGGACATTTTCGGGACATTCCTTGCATCCAAGATGGTGCCAGATTTGTTGGCGCTGGCGCATTCATGGCGGCCTGACATGATTCTGCGCGACCCCATGGAATTTGGGGGCTGTGTCACGGCCGAAGCCCTGAACATTCCCCACGCCGCCAGCGGTCCGCTTTTCGCTTTTTGGGACGGCGCCTGGCATGGCGCCCCCGGTGAGGTAGACAGACCGGAACTGGATGAGCTCCGCCTCGCCTACGGGCTGCCGCCGGACCCCGAACTGAGGATGCTGCACCGCTATCTGAACCTGGCTTTTATGCCCGCCTCATTTCCGAACCCGGCTTTGCGGCCGCCTCCGACCGTCCATTATTTCTCCATGACCGGTTTCAATCAGTCCGGCGCGGAAGCATTGCCCTCATGGTTTGCCAGTCTGCCGGACCGGCCAACGGTCCACGCCAGCCTCGGGACCGTCTTCAACCGGACGCCAGGTGTTCTCGCGGCCATCATCGAGGGGCTGCGGAACAAAGAGATCAATCTGATCGTTACCGTGGGCCCCGACCAGGATCCGGCCGTGTTCGGTCCACAACCGCCAAACGTCCATATAGAACGCTATATCCCCCACGCTCTGCTGTTGCCGCGCTGCGATGTTATGGTCACCCATTGCGGCTTCAGCACCATAATGACTTGTCTTGAGCATGGATTACCGATGGTGACGGTTCCTCTCGCTGGTGGAGATCAGCCCGGGAACGCCGCGCGATGCGCGACCCTTGGGGCAGCTCGGCTGGTGACGCCGATGGAGCGCACCCCTGAGATCATCGGTGAAGCTGTCATGGATGTATTGCGCGAACCGCGATACCGCCAGAACGCCATGCGTCTGCGGCGCGAAATGCAAGCTCTGCCCGGGCCTGGGCAGGCCGTCGGGTTACTGGAAAGGCTGGTGCTCGAGAAGGCCCCGATCATAGACACAGGTCGTGCTCAAGAATTCCGCACCAACGGTTGGCCTGTGTGAAATTGATGCATTGGCCGGTGTAGAAGTTCGGTGCGAATGTCCGCAATGGGTGTGCGCCGTGAAAGGCGGCGCGTTCCAGTGGGTGAAAGGCCCACCCGGCAACTCGCTCCAGCCGGAAGCAACCGGAGCAGTCATGGAGGTGACGAAATGGCTGAAGCCTTCGGTATAGCGGGCCACAAATTGGTGGCCGCGCGAGTGTGCAGGCCGCAACGCGAGTGAACGCCGAGCAAACCTCGAAAAGGACGATGTGCAGGCCGACCCGACAACCCTTTCGGGGAAGGCTGATACGGCTGGGCGAGACGAGCGAAGAGTACGTCCAGCTGCTGCACCGGGGCAGTGGCGGCAGCATGTACACAAGGAAAGCGTACGCAACACGGGAAGCCCCAAGGCGTGGTCAAGGATGACCAACCGGACGCCCGCGAGGAACGGGCCGGGCGCTCTGGGGTGGCGGAGAGGTTCGTAGTACTGCCGAGGCCGGGTAATTCCGGCGGAGGGAAGGGACCTCAGTTCAAGACAGACGCAGGACGTGGTGAGGGACCTGGAGATTGGGCAACCTATCAACTCCGAAGAGTGTTCAGAAACTGCAGATGGCGTTGCACGCGAAAGCGAAGGCAGAAGCCGGTTATCGGTTCTACGCCCTGTACGACAAGATCAGCCGGGAAGACATTCTGGCGCATGCCTATGCCCAGTGCCGCTCCAACAAGGGCGCACCGGGTGTAGACGGTCAGGACTTCGCGGACATCGACGCGTATGGCGCGGAGCGGTGGCTCGGCGAACTGGCGCTTGCGCTCAGGCAGGAGAGCTATCGACCGGCTCCAATCAGACGAGTGTTCATACCGAAGGCCAACGGCAAACTCCGGCCGCTGGGCATCTCGACCTTGCGGGATCGGGTCTGCATGACGGCAGCGATGCTGGTGCTGGAACCGATCTTCGAAGCCGACCTTCCACCGGAGCTATACGCTTACCGACCCGGGCGGAACGCCCAACAGGCGGTGATCGAGGTGGAGGAGCTGTTGTTCCGTGGTCATCCGGAAGTTGTTGACGCCGACCTCGCGGACTACTTCGGGAGCATCCCCCATGCCGAACTGATGAAGTCGGTCACACGCCGGATCGTTGATCGGCGCATGCTGCACCTCATCAAGATGTGGCTGGAGTGCCCCGTGGAAGAAACCGACGATCGAGGACGGAAGACGCGCACGACCGAAGCTCGGGACAATCGGCGTGGCATCCCGCAAGGCTCACCCATCTCACCACTGCTGGCGAACCTCTACATGCGCCGGTTCGTGCTGGGCTGGAAGAAGCTCGGGCTGGAGCGACGTCTCGGCACGCGCATCGTGACTTATGCCGACGACCTGGTGATCCTGTGCCGGAAGGGCAACGCCGACGCGGCGCTGCAACGACTGCGCGAGGTCATGGGCAAGCTCAAGCTCACGGTGAACGAGGAGAAGACACGGATCTGCAAGGTGCCGGAAGGCGAGTTCGACTTCCTGGGGTACACGTTCGGGCGGATGTATTCGGCGAGGACCGGCCAGGCACGCCTGGGACAACGGCCATCAAAGAAGAGCATCAAGCGCATGGTCGAGAAAGTCCACGTGCTGACCGACCGATCGGGGACCTGGCAAGAGACCACAGAGTTGGTGAGCAAGGTGAACCGCGCGCTACGCGGATGGGCCAACTACTTCAGCGTTGGCACCGTCAGCAAGGCGTATCGCGCGCTCGACAGCTACACGGCTGTGCGGTTGCGCCGGTGGTTGCGCTCCAAGCACAAGGTCAGGCGACGCAGAGGCGGGAGCTATCCACTCTCGCACCTCTACGGGCACTTCGGGCTCGTACGCCTAGGTCGGCTTGGGCACGACGTGTCGTGGGTGAAGGCGTGAGGCCTTGTCCGAGAGCCGGATGCGGGAGATCTGCATGTCCGGTTGTGTGTCCAGCGAAGGCTGGCATGTTCAGCAGGAGATAAACCTGCCGGGGTAAGAGTCAGAGCCCCGTAGTTTGGATAGCAGAGGTGATGGAAACTGAAACTCTGAAGCCTATCGACGAGGTCTCCCTAGGGGAGGCCACGAGTCACCGGGCCGTAACAAAAGTGAACGTGTTGTGGCCTCGAAAGTGAAAGTCCCCGAGGGCCGAGCCTGCAACCGTAGGGCGAAGGCAACATGAACAGCCGAAATCTGACCGATGCGGCTGTTCACCTCGGCGGGGTGGAAGCGACAGCACGGTGACAAGGACATGCTGAGCAACTGGAGAAGCCCTCCTCGTCCCAGCGAGAAATCGCTGGAGCAGGGTAGGCCGTATAACCGGCGAAACCGGGAAGTCGGCCGAAGACGAGAGGGTGGCGGCTGGGCCCGTAGTAGCGATGAAGCGGAGCAATGTCCGTGGAGCGAAGGGGCCCTGCCATTTGCGATGCCTCCAACATAGGGAAGGCAAGGACGAGATGACAAAGGCGTCCATTGATTTGCAGGACCTGAGACGGAGGATATACGTCAAGGCGAAGGCTGAACCGTCCTGGCGTTTCTGGGGTCTATACGTCCACGTCTGCAAGATGGAGACCCTGCGCGTCGCGTATGAGATGGCCAAACAGAACGATGGTGCTCCGGGAGTAGACGGGGTCACTTTCGAGGCCATTGAGTCACAAGGCGCGGAGGCTCTGCTCGGGCAGCTGCGGGACGAGCTGACTGGGCACACCTACCAGCCACTCCCAGCGCGAAGGCAGGAGATACCGAAGGACGGGGGCAAAGTCCGCGTGCTTTCGATTCCGGCGATCCGCGACAGAGTGGTTCAAGGTGCGCTCAAGCTCATACTCGAGCCTGTCTTCGAGGCGGATTTCCAGCCGGGATCGTTTGGATATCGGCCCAAGCGGACAGCACATGACGCGATCGAGCGAGTCGCTGGGGCAATAGTCCAGCGGAAGACGCGCGTCCTCGACTTTGACCTGCGCGCCTATTTTGACAATGTCCGGCACGACCGGTTGTTGGCGAAAGTGGCTCAGCGGGTTGATGACGCGGAGGTCATGCATCTTCTGAAGGTTATGCTGAAAGCTTCTGGCAAGAAGGGCGTTCCACAAGGCGGCGTCATCTCGCCCTTGCTCAGCAACCTCTACCTCAATGAGGTGGACCGGATGCTGGAACGAGCGCGGGAGGTCACGCGAAATGGCAAGTACACCTACATCGAATATGCGAGGTTCGCAGACGATCTGGTGATCTTGATTGACGCCTACAAGCGACATGACTGGCTGACTGGGGCAGTGGACAAACGACTTCGGGAGGAGTTCGGCAAGCTGCAGGTTGAAGTCAATGATGAAAAGAGCCGGACAGTCGACCTGGAACGAGGCGAGAGCTTCGGGTTTCTAGGCTTTGACTTCCGCTATCTCCGCAGTCTACGCGGAGCGATGCGGCCGCATTACACGCCCAAGCTGAAAAAGCGGACGGCACTGATGCGGGAGCTCAAGGAAGTGTTTCGCCGACACCGGTCGCAACCAATCGGACGGGTGATAAACCTGATCAATCCGATGCTCCGAGGATGGGTGAACTACTTCGCGGTTGGGCACTCCAGTGAGTGCTTCAGCTTCGTCAAAGACTGGGTGGAGAAGAAGGTCAGGCGCCAGCTGGCGCATGCTCAGAAGCGCAGGGGCTTCGGCTGGGAACGATGGAGTAGGCGGTGGCTGTACGACACTCTGGGGCTGTTCAATGCCTATCGGGTGCGACGCGACAGGCCGAAAGTCGCCCTAGCAGGATAGGTCCCATAAGCCTCGGCATGAAGCGAATGGGGGCGCGCAATGCGGGAAACCCGCACGTTGCGTGCGACGTGGAGGGGGCTGGAGACGTGGCATGGTCGGGACGGCCAAGGCCGGCGCGCCAGTCCTCGACCCTACCGATGAGTGGGGTGTGGAGACGGAGCCATGGCCGAACCAGTGAGGCACCGCCAAACGAAAGGGGCGGCAACAGATATGTTCGACCTACAGCTACCGCGCCACACCTCAACTCTACCGTAACCGGCCGTTCTGCGCGGAACATCGCCTCGCCGGACAGGCAGCCCAGTAGCTCGTCATCCAACCGGCCAAAACCTATGCGCAGAGCCTTTAGCCCTCCCGAACGAACCGCTGTCGCGCCTGGATCTCCGCGACATCCGCGGGGCGCTCGAATGGCGGTGGCATCGCCTCACCTGGATGACGCGGGCGGCCGATGGCGCGGAACCAGTCTTCCAGCCCGGCCGGCGCGATCATCCACAACAGGCGCATCTGTGTGTTGCCGGTGTTCTGCACGGTGTGCCAGGCGGCGCGGCCGATCAGCAGCGTTGTCTCGGGCCGCACCTCGTGGCGCTGGCCGTCCACCTCCGCCCAGCCCTCGCCCGCATAGCAGAACAGCACCTCATGCTGGCGCTCATGCGCGTGGCGGCGGATATGTGCGCCCGGCTCCAGCACCTGGATGCCCAGCGAGAAGCTGTCGTACGGGGTGTTGTACGGCGTCAGCTTGTTGACGATGTAGCCGCGCGAGGGCAGCGGCTGCCAGAAGGACTCGCCCTCGTCGGGGCCGAGTACGACGACATGCCCCTTGGCGAATGCGTTCATGCGTGTCTCCATTCGGCAGTGATCCAGGGAAGGAGCCGACACGATGTCCGCAATCGCCGCAATGTGGCCCGCCGGCGCAGCCTATGTCGATGGCCGCTTCATGCCGGTCGCCGAGGCGATGATCCCGGTGACGGACTGGGGCTATCGGAGGTCGGATGTGACGTATGACGTGGTCAGCGTGTGGGACGGCGCGTTCTTCAAGCTGGACGACCATCTGCGGCGGTTCCGTGCGTCGATGGACTGGATGCGCCTCGCGCCGCGCGAGAGCGATGATGACATCCGCGGCGTGCTGCATGAACTCGTGCGACGGACCGGGCTGCGCGAGGCGTATGTCGCGATGGACTGCCTGCGCGGTGCGGCACCGCCGAATGTGCGGCGGCATCCGGCGAATGCGCGGAACTATCTGCTGGCGTTCGCGGTGCCGTATGTCTGGCTGATGCCACGCGACGTGATCGAACGCGGCGTGCATCTGATTGTCGCGTCGACGCCGCGGATCCCCGAGGTGTGCGTCAATCCGAAGGCGAAGAATTTCCACTGGGCGGACATGACGCGGGCGCTGTTCGAGGCGCAGGACAAGGACGCTGACAATCCGGTGCTGCTCGATCTCGACGGCAATGTGACCGAGGGGCCGGGGTTCAACGTGTTCGCGGTGACCGATGGTGTGGTGGCGACGCCGGATCGCGGCGTGCTGGAGGGGATCACGCGGCTCTCGGTGATCCAGTTGTGCGAGAAGCTTGGCGTGCGCTGCGAGGTGCGCACGGTGCCGCTGACGGAGCTGCGTAATGCGGATGAGGTGTTCATTTCGTCGACCGCGGGCGGGGTGATGGGCGTGACGCGGCTGGATGAGCGGATTTTGGGGAATGATCGGCCGGGACCGGTGACCGAGCGCCTGCATGATGCTTACTGGCGGTTCCGGCGTGAAGGCTGGTGCGCAGAGCCGATAGACTATGCGCGAGCGGAGGCGGCGGAGTAGCGAGGGGCATGGACGCTCTCAGCGCGCTGCGGCTGCAGATCGAGTGGGGGGCGGATGAGGCGCTGGAGGATGCGCCGGTGGATCGGTTACGGGCGGTGCCCCCTCCCCCCGCCCCCCTCCCGCAGGGGGAGGGGGAGAAACTGGTTTCTGCTCCGCCTCCTCTGGCGGGAGGGGGGCTGGTGGAACGCGCGGTCGCATGCGCTGCCGCGGCGGGCACGCTTGAGGAGCTGCGAGGGGCCATCGCGGCGTTCGACGGGTGCGGCTTGCGCAACACCGCCAGCAATCTGGTGTTCGCCGAGGGCGATCCGGCGGCGAACCTGGTGCTGATCGGGGAACCTCCGGCCGCTGACGATGACCGGTCGGGCTCGGCGTTCGCCGGCGCAGCGGGTGCCTATCTCGACCGGATGCTCGCCGCGATCGAGCTGGAGCGCGGCAGGCTCATGCTGACGCCGCTGATCCCCTGGCGGCCACCCGGCGACCGGCCGCCCAGTCCGGCGGAACTGGCGGTGTGTCTACCGTTCCTGCATCGGCTGATCGCTCTGGTCGCGCCGCGCCGGCTGCTGCTGATGGGACTGCTCACCGCGCGGTCCCTGCTGCCGCAGACCACGTCACGCCGCCGGCCGCGAGGGGCGTGGATGGATGTCGCCGTTCCGGGCACGTCGCTGGTGGTGCCGGCGCTGCCGACATTCAGCGCCGCAGAGCTGATGCGCGACCCGAGCAACCGACGCGCCGCGTGGGATGATCTGCGCCTGCTACGCGCGACGCTGGATGAGGATGCGGCGTCTGCCGTCAACTAACGTCAGTCCGCCGGCGATCAGCAATGCGGTGGCTGCCGTGATCGACGGCACGGTGAAGCTCCCGAGGGTCTCCGACACGACGCCGGCGAAGGTGGGCCCAACGATCTGACCGAGGCCGAACGCGCCGGTCATCAGAGCGAGTGCCCGACGGGGATTAGCCGTTGCCAGGACGCGCGCCTGCATCAGACCCAGAGCGGTGAGCCCCATGAACGTTCCACCCACGAGGATTGCCGCGAGAAACACACCGGTCACCGTTTGCCAGGCAACACTGGCCAGCACACCGCCGGCCTCGACCACGCATGCCAGGGCAAAGGCCATCGGTGCGCCGAGGCGTGTCGAGATCAATGTCCACAGGACGACCGACGGCGCCGCGGCCACGCCGACCACGACCCAGATCTCGGGTTCCAGGGCACTGGTCGCGGGCGTGCTGCGGACGATGATCACGATGAAGGTGGCGGTGATCACGTAGCCGAAGCCGAACAGCCCGTAGGCGGTGATGAAACGGCGCAGACGTGGATCGGCCACGGGTCGGGCCTGTGGCCGCGCCGCCGGTGTTGTCTGCGCCGCGCCATCGCGGATCAGCAGCGCCGCAGCGAGCGTCCCGGCGAGGGATAGCAATCCGCTGCCGAGCCACAGCGATCGCCACGAGCCGCCGGCGATGGTCAATACGGCGACAAGGACAGCGGACGCGGCAATTCCGGTGCCTACGCCGGCAAAGTGCAGCGCCGACAGCCCGGGGCGGTGCACTTCGGCGAGGCGCTCCAGGACCATGGCGGTTGAAAAGACCAGAACGACGGCGCTCGCGGCGCCGCCGAGGAAGCGAAGAACCAGGAAGGGCAACAGCGACTGTGCCAGCCCCATAGCGCCGGTCGTGATCGAACTGACGGCAAGACAACCCACCAGCCAGCGGTAGCGGGATCCAGGCAGATTTGGCCGGGCCGCTACCAAGGCGCCAATCAGGTAGCCGAGAAAGTTGGCAGAAGCGATCAGGCCGGCAGATGACCTGCCGAGACCCAGCGCCGTGATCATTGCCGGCACGATCGGCGTATAGACGAAGCGGCCGATGCCGAGCGCGGTGGCGAGGGCAATCAAGCCGCCGAACGCGCTGGAATAGGGCTCGGTCGTTGAGCGCCCACAGTGGCCGGCTGGACTTGATGCTTGCTGCATGACGCGGAGGTATGCTGCGCCAGCAATTCCAGGAAACGATTTCTTATGATATGTCTAATCGTTCGCACAGATAGCTTAGGCGGGGCAGTGGATGGATGCCAGCGATCTTAGAGTGTTCGAGGCGGTGGCCCGCCTCGGTGGGATGAATCGGGCGGCGGCCGAGCTGAACACCGTACAGTCCAACGTGACCGCGCGCATCCAGGCGCTGGAGGCAGAGATCGGCTGCACGCTGTTCGAGCGCCATAGCCGTGGTGTGTCCCTGACCCAGGCGGGTCGTCGGCTGCTGCCTTATGCCGGCGAATTGTCGCGGCTGCTTGCGGATGCCATGCACGCCGCCCGCGATGACGGTGCGCCGCGCGGTACCTTGACTATCGGATCGCTCGAGACGACGGCGGCATTGCGCCTGACGCCGCTGCTGACGCGCTTTGCGGCTGACAATCCCGCGGTCGATCTCGTGCTGCGCACAGGCACCACCTGCGAGCTGATCGGCCAGGTCCTGGAACAGCAGGTGGACGCTGCGTTCGTCTGCGGGCCGGTAGCGCATCCCGACCTCGAAGAGCGGACGATGTTTCGCGAGGAGCTGGTCGTGCTGGCTGGTCCCAACGTTGCGTCGCTTGACGCCGCGCTGGAGGCGGGCGAAGTGCGGCTCGTTGTGCTCCGTGCAGGATGTTCGTACCGCCAGATGCTGGAAACGCTACTGGCGCGCCGCGGCATCGTCGTGCAACGCCAGTTGGAATTCGGCACGCTGGAAGCGATCTTTGGCTGCGTCAGCGCCGGTCTTGGCATCACCCTGCTGCCGCGCGCATTGGTTGGCGGCGTTTGCGACGCGGGACGGGTGAGCGCCCACACGTTGGCGCGTTCCGACGCGATGGTGGATACGGTATTCGTCCGCCATCGCCAAAGGTTCATGTCCAGCGCGCTGCGGGCATTCCTCGCCTGCGCGTCCGACGGGATAGTCACGGCATGGGCGGCTTAGGCCGTGAACGCGCTGCTGCATTTGCATTGTCAGACCAGGAGAGCACTCGCATGGCAGGCATCGACGAAACCCGACCGTTCATCCCGGTGAACATCGCCATCCTCACCGTGTCAGACACGCGCACACTGGCCAACGACACCTCGGGCGATGCGCTGGCCGAGAGGATTGCCAAAGCGGGCCACCGCGTCGCCGAGCGTGCGATCGAGAAGGACGACGCGGGAGCTATCGAACGCCATCTGCGTGCCTGGATCGCCGATGGCGAGATCGATGTCGTCATCACGACGGGCGGCACCGGGATCACCGGCCGCGACGTGACGCCGGAGGCGTTCGACCACGTGCTGGAGAAGCGGATCGAGGGGTTTGGCGAATTGTTCCGCATGCTGAGCTACCAGAAGATCGGCACGTCGACGATGCAGTCGCGTGCGCTGGGCGGCGTGGCTGGCGGGACCTACCTGTTCGCGCTTCCAGGCAGCACCGGCGCGGTGAAGGATGCCTGGGACGACATACTGGTGTTCCAACTCGACAACCGGTTTCGCCCCTGCAACCTGGTGGAGCTGATGCCGCGGCTACAGGAACACCTCAGGACCGCAGCGGCGTAGCCGCTCGGGCCACGATCGCTTCGCGCGCCTCACGCATGGCGGCGCCGCGTACGCGTGCGGCCTGGACGACATCGGCGGGCGCCGTCTCGGGCGTTCCCGCATCGAAAGGCGGCGCTGGCGCATATTCGATCTGCAACTGAATTGCCTGTGCGGCCTGCGGGCCGGCGAGTTCCGCCACCATGGTCAGCGCGAAATCGATGCCGGCAGTAACACCGCCGCCGGTGAACAGGTTGCCGTCACGCACCACGCGGCCATCGGTCGGCGTCGCACCGAATGCGGCGAGCAGGTCGCGGGCGCCCCAATGCGACGTTGCGCGCTTGCCACGCAGCAGGCCGGCGGCGCCGAGTACCAGAGAGCCGGTGCAGACCGAGCTGACGTAGCGCGCGTGCTCCGCTTGCTGTCGCAGCCAGTCGAGGATTTCCGGGTCCTCCATCAGCGCGTTGACGCCGGGGCCGCCGGGCACACAAACGACATCGAGTGGCGGGCAGTCGCGCAGCGTGGCGTAGGGCAGCAGGCGCAGGCCGGAATCCGCCTCGACCGGTTCCAGCGTCTTCCACAGCAGCAGCACCTGGGCGTCGGGCAGCCGGGTGAACACCTCGAACGGGCCGGTGAGGTCGAGCTGCGTCATGCGCGGGAACAGCAACAGTCCAATCCGTAGCTTCGGCATGGGGGGTCTCCTGCTGGGTAGAGCGATCGTGCCACGTCGCAGGGTTATCGCCAGGGCCGTTCCACCGGGCGCAACCTGTGCCAATCCGCGGCGGTGTCCACGTCGTGCAGGGTGCGCAGAAAGGCAACCCGCCAGCCGGCGAAGTTGGCCAGCGTGTCGGCCAGCGCGAACTCAGTGGACCAACGCACCGCGGTGAACGGTCGCGCGGGGCGGCGCGGCGACATTGCGACCAGCCAATAGCCGCCGTCCGCCGCCGGGCCGAATGCGGCCTGAGCTTTGCCGAGCGCGCGGAAGGCGTCGAGCGCGTCGAGCGGCTCGGCGTCCGGGATGTCGCAGCCGATGATGGCCACGCGACCGTGGCGAAACCGCCGGAAGGCGCGCTGCATGCGAACGCCGAGGTCTCCGCCGCCCTGGGCCAGCCTCGCCACCCGGGCCGGCAGGCGGAACCGGGCATGGTCAGGCGTGACCGCGAGCACGGTGCGGAAGTGCCTGTCGGCCGCCAGTGCACGCACCAGCCGGGTCATTGTCGCGACGTGGAACCGCAAGGCGGCCCGGTCGCCGATGTCGCGCGCCAGCCGCCGCTTGACTGCGCCGAGGCGTGGGGCGCGGGCGAACACCACCACCGTGTCCTTCATCGGTAGAGCCGCGCGATCAGCCGCGGCGGCACACCGGCGAAATAGAGCATCAGGCAGGCGAGATTGCGCAGCGAACGGCGATACCAGCCCTGGCGCTGCCACTTCTCGGCGGAGGTGACTGCAGTTGCCTCCAGCGCCACCAGCCGCCGGCGGCCGAGGCGGCGGACGAGGTCGACGTCTTCCATCAGCGGCAGCGGCCGGATGCCGCCCACCGCCGTCAGCAGATCGCGATGGATCAGCAGGCCCTGATCGCCATAGGGGAGTGCCAGCGCGCGGCAACGCCAGGTGACCAGCCGCTCCAGTCGCCGCGCGCGGGGATCGTCGCTGTCCAGCGCAAAGCGGAAATAGCCGGCGCGGGTGGGGTCCAGCAGCACGCGCCGCCATCCCGGCGGCAGCCGGGTATCGGCGTGCAGCAGCAGAAGCCATTCGCCATGTGCCACCGCCACCCCCGCGGCCAGTTGCGGTCCCCGCCCCCGAGGCGCCCCAAGCACACGCGCCCCGAGCCTCGCCGCCAGCGTCTGCGTTCCGTCGCTGCTGCCGCCGTCGACGACCACAACCTCGTCCGCCTCTGCGACCGACGCCAGGGTTCCGGGCAGTGATGCCGCGACATTCAGCGTCGGGATCACGACCGAGAGTGTGTTCCTACATTGTTCTTGACCAGCCGGCATCGGTTTGCCAGTCTTCCTTGCGAACGAACGGGGAACACAACATGCGCGATCAGCCTGATGCTGGCAACATGCCCTCGCTGGCCCGCAAGGGTCGTGGCGCGGTCACCAATCCGCCGGTTCGCTTTGACAGCCAGGTGATCAGCCCGTTCGACGACGGCTGGGACACGCTAGGCGCCGAGTTCGGTGAGTTGCCGAAGCTTGCCACCACGCTGACGCGCGATGCGACGAAGTCGGCGATTGCCTGGAACAGCTCGCCGGACATCGGCTTCGACCGTGCGGTCAATCCATATCGCGGCTGCGAGCATGGTTGCATCTACTGCTATGCGCGACCGACGCATGCCTATCTCGGCTACTCGCCCGGCCTGGATTTCGAGACCAAGCTGATCTTCAAGCCGGATGTGGCCGAGCTGCTGGAGAAGGAGCTGCGAAAGGCGGGATACAAAGCGCGCACGCTGGCGCTGGGGTCGAATACCGATCCGTATCAGCCGATCGAGCGGACGATGAAGCTGACGCGATCGGTGCTTCAGGTGCTGGATCGGTTCAATCATCCGGTCGGCATCGTCACCAAGTCGGCGGGCGTGCTGCGCGATCTCGACATCCTGAGCTCGATGGCACAGCGCAGGCTGGCGCGTGTGTATGTGTCTGTCACCACGCTGGATGCTGCGCTTGCACGCCGGATGGAGCCGCGGGCGGCGACGCCGGAACGGCGGCTGCATGCGATCGCCGAACTTACGCGGGCGGGTGTGCCGTCGGGGGTGATGGTGGCGCCGATGATCCCGGGGCTGAACGACGCCGAGATGGAGAAGATCGTCGAGGCCGCAGCGCGGGCCGGTGCGCGTCATGCCGGCTATGTGCTGCTGCGTCTGCCGCACGAACTGCGGCAGATGTTCGAGGACTGGCTGGCGACGCACTTCCCCGATCGCGCGAAGCATGTGCTCAATCTGATCCGCGACACGCGGTCCGGCGCGCTCAGCGATGCGCGGTTTCATCACCGCTTCTCGGGACAGGGCGTGTATGCCGATCTGCTGCTGCGCCGGTTCATGCGGGCGACGCGCCAATGGGGGCTGGATGAGGCGCGGGAGGGATTGGATTGCGCAAGGTTCGCTGTGCCGGACGATGGGAGGCTTGGGGTCGCGCAGGCGCAGATGATGCTGTTCTGAGGATACAGCGCCGACAGCCGCTTGGCCGCCCCGTTGATTTGCCTGTACCCCAGGAGGCCACCCCAAGCATTTGTGGTCATTTCAGCAGCCCAAATCTTCGATCGAACCTCGGTGTGCCCTCGCGCGCTGGCGATGCGTAGCCTGCTTCGCTCGGTTCCCGCATATAGCCATGCTGCACCACCGTCGTGCGCGACCACGAGTATGGTCGGCAAAGAAGAGCGTGCAGGGATGACCCTCGCAGGCCTTCACGTTGGAGAAATCCTCCGCACAGACAAGCTGTGCCAGAGCCTCCCCGATCGGGAGCAGAAGCGCCGCAGGAGTCCGCCACCTGCGGAGCGTCTGAAGCTGGAAAGGTCCGTTCCCACCCGCGCGCAGGGGAATGATCCGGCTAAAGGTTTCGTCGCGTTCGAGCAGCCAATTCAGCGGCTCCAACTCTGCAAAAGCCTCCGCTGCCAGAGGGCGCCCCTTGTGTCGGCGCACAAAGCCTCTGAACCATTCGCGCAGGGTCCTGGCCTGATCCGCCACCTTGTCGAGCTCGCCCGGTAGCGCGTGCGCGCGAAGGCTGCTGATCGCCTCGATCGGCACGAGTTGCGCCTGCTCCAGCCAAAATAGCAGGCCCTCGCCGTCATCGATCCAGTCGACGGGAGTGTCGACCGGGGTCGCGATCGAATTCAGGAAGTCCAACCCTGGTGCGCCGCCGACGAAAACCGCGGGGGGCCGGTGGCCCATGTGTCTGATCACCCATCCGTGAACCGTCGGCTACGAAATAACCTCTCTAGCGGCCATTGACAAGTTACACCAGGGAAGTAACCGTTTTAGGAGAAACGAACGGGTTACCAACATTCCGCTCTTGTTAGAGAGGGGAGGCCGATGTCCTCCAATGATCTGACTGTGGTGCTGGTCCATGGCGCCTGGGCCGACGGGTCCAGCTGGGCAAAGGTCATCGGGCCGCTGGCGGCCGACGGCATCAAGGTGGTGGCGGCGCCGCTGCCGCTGACCTCGTTCCGCGATGACGTGGCGGCGCTTGATCGGACCCTGGAGCGCGTGACGGGGCCGGTCGTTCTCGTCGGCCACGCCTATGCGGGAGCCGTGATCGCGGCGACCCGCAGCGAAAAGGTGCAGGCGCTCGTCTACGTGGCTGCACTGGCTCCGGACGAGGGCGAGACCGTCGCGGATGTCTTCTACCGGATCGAACCGCATCCACAGGCGCCCAAGCTGGCGCCCGACGGCCACGGGCTGATCTGGCTGCCGGAGGCGGCCTTCGCCACTGCCTTCGCGCAGCATGCCACCACGGAGGAACTGGCCGTGCTGACGGCGGTGCAGCGGCCGATCTCGCCGGCCTGCATCACCGTCCCGGTGGGGCGGCCGCTGTGGAAGGACCGGCCGACCTGGTTCCTCGTGGCAGAGGAGGACCGCATGATCGTGGGGGAGAACCAGCGTTTCATGGCCGAGCGCATGAACGCCCGAACGCGCTCGCATCCCGTCGATCACATGCCGCTGGTGACCGCGCCGTCCGTCGTCGTGAACATCATCCGCGAGGCGATCGACCAGGCCGTCGCGGGCTGACTGCAATTCAATCGCTACCCTTCAGCGAAGGAAAACTGCCATGACCGCGATCAACTATCGCACCGCCAACGCGGGCGGCCGCAGCATCTTCTATCGCGAGGCCGGCGCGCCCGGCGCCCCGAAGCTGTTGCTGCTTCACGGCTTCCCGAGCGCCAGCCACATGTTCCGCGATCTCATCCCTCTCCTCGCGGACCGCTTCCACGTCGTCGCCCCAGATCTGCCGGGCTTCGGCAAATCTGACCCGCCGGAGCGCCGCGCCACATTCGACCAGCTCGCCGACGCAATCGACCGCTTGACCGACGTTATCGGCTTCGACCGCTACGCCCTCTATGTGTTCGACTACGGCGCACCGACCGGGTTCCGGCTTGCGGTTAGGCATCCGGACCGGATCACGGCAATCATCTCGCAGAACGGCAATGCTTATGAGGAGGGGCTTAGCGAGGGCTGGAACCCGATCCGGGCCTATTGGCAGGACGCATCGGCCGCCAACCGCGAGGCGCTGCGCGCCTTCCTGACGCCCGAGACGACCGTCTGGCAGTACACGCACGGCGTTCCCGATGTGACGAGGGTTTCGCCGGACGGCTACTCGCTCGACAATTATTATCTCACTCGGCCGGGCGCCGATGAGCTGCAGCTCGACCTGTTCGGTGACTACAAGAGCAACGTCGCGCTCTACCCAACCTTCCAGCAGTATTTCCGGACCGACAAGCCGCGCTTCCTTGCGGTGTGGGGCAAGAACGATCCGTTCTTCCTGCCGCCTGGCGCCGAGGCATTCAAGCGCGACATTCCGGAAGCGATCGTGCGTTTCCTCGACACCGGCCATTTCGCGCTGGAAACACACGCCGCGGAGATTGCGGCGGCCATTCGCGACTTCCTCGCCCACTGAGCCGCAATCGCGCGCTCGCAAATCGAAGGTCAATCAAATGCTCACCCTTCCCCTCATTGTGTTTGACGTCAATGAGACGCTTCTCGATCTGCAAACCATGGAGCCGACTTTTCAGCGCATCTTCGGCGACAAGAGGGCCATGCGCCTTTGGTTCGCGAATTTCATCATGTATTCCGCCGCCCTCACCGTGGCCGGTTGCTATGTTCCATTCACCGATATCGGTTCGGCCGTGATGAAGATGCTGGCGGATACACAAGGCATCAATATTGATGACGCCGACAAGGAAGAGCTTAAGGAGAAGTTTTCGACAATGCCTCCGCACCGGGAGGTACCGGCCGCGCTTGCCAAGCTGCGCGATGCAGGTTTCCGGCTGTTCACGCTCACCGACAATCTGCTTGAGGTGCAAACCCGCCAGCTTGACCATGGCGGCATTGTCCACCTGTTCGAGCGGCGCTTCAGCGCGGATGGTGTGAAGCACCATAAGCCGTCGCGTCAGGCTTATGGCTATGTCGAGCGGGAGCTTGGGGTGGAACCCTCGCAGCTCTGCCTTATCGCGTGCCACACATGGGACACGCTCGGCGCCGTTGCGGCCGGCTGGGAAGCAGCGCTGATCAAACGGGTCGGCAACGACGTTCTGGGGGTTGGCCCGCAGCCGCAGATCGTCGGCGATGACCTGAACGATGTTGCCGATCAACTCATCGCGCGATACGTGGGACGGCGGTAGAGGCCGCAGCTTCGAAGGACGGAGATAGCCATGGCCGAGCATGAAAATTTCGACGTCGTCATCCTTGGGAGCGGTCAGGGCGGCAAGCACCTTGCCTGGCACCTGGGGCAGTCCGGCAAAAGGATTGCTGTCGTGGAGCGTCGTTGGGTCGGCGGCTCGTGCCCGGCCGTGGCATGTCTGCCCTCCAAGAACGAAATTTGGAGCGCGAGGGTGGCGCATCTCGTTCGGAATGCGGCCAGCTTCGGCACGATCGTCGATGGGGTCAGAACCGATATGGCGAAGGTACGACGCCGCAAGCAGGGCATGATCGATCGTGAGATCGAGCTCCACCTTGGTCTCTACAAGCAGACAGGCGCCGAACTCATCATGGGCAGCGGCCGTTTCATCGGCCCGAAGACGATCGAGGTTGCGCTGAATGAAGGCGGCACGCGCGTGCTTGCCGGCAATGAGGTCGTGATCAACGTCGGCACGCATGCCGCCATGCCGGATGTTCCGGGCCTGAGAGACGCGCATGCGCTCACCCATATCGAGGCGCTCGAACTGGACGACGTGCCGCCGCATTTGATCGTGCTTGGGGGCGGCTATACCGGCATCGAGATGGCACAGGGTTACCGCCGCTTCGGCAGCCGCGTTACAGTCATCGAACCCGGCCCACAGATCATGGCACGCGAGGATGCCGATGTTGCCGCGGAGATGGGCAGGCTCGTAGGCGGTGAAGGCATCGAAATCGTGCTGAACGCCCAACCTCTCCGCGTCGATGGCCTGAATGGCCAATCTGTATCAGTGACGGTCCGGACAGGGGCCGGAGAACGGAAGATCGAAGGCAGTCATCTGCTGGTAGCGGTCGGCCGGATTGCGAATACCGCGGCTATTGGGCTCGATGAGGCTGGCATCGCTTTGGACGCGCGCGGCTTTATCAAAGTCGATGAATGGCTGAAGACGACAGCACCCGGCGTCTGGGCGATCGGCGAATGCGCGGGCAGCCCGCAGTTCACACATGTCTCTGTCGATGATTTCCGGATCGTTCGTGACAACATGGCTGGCGGAAATCGCAAGACGAGCGATCGGCTCATTCCGCATGTTGTTTTCACCGATCCGCCGCTCGCGCGCGTCGGCCTGTCCGAGAGCGAGGCGCAGCGCCAGGGCATCCCTGTCCGCGTGGCAAAGCTACCCATGCGCCGGGTCCTGCGAACAAATGCGACCGACGAAACCGAAGGATTCATGAAAGTGCTGGTTGGGGCAACGGACGATCGGATCCTGGGATTTACTATGATCGGCTCCGAGGCAGGCGAGGTGATGGCGGCAATACAGACTGCGATACTTGCTGATTTGCCCTATACGAAGCTGCGTGACGCTGTCTTTGCGCACCTCACCGTCGCCGAGGGCTTGGGACCCCTGTTCGAAAGCGTGACGCCGCGGTCCCTCTGAACCGTCGGGCGTTGAACGACCCGATCGAGCCGCTTCGGGACGCCTATGGCGTGTGTGCCTTCAGGCCTCGGCTTGCTATAGCCTGCCATGCTGCCTCGGGGGTGTCGGCGAATTCGAACAGCGCGAGGTCGGTGGGCTCGATCACGTCTTCCTCGATCAGCGCGTCGAAGTTCACCACGCGCCGCCAATAGGCCTGATCGAATAGCACGATCGGCATCGCCGGCGCCTTTTGCGTCTGTTCCAGCGTGAGGATTTCGAACAGTTCGTCCATGGTGCCGAAGCCGCCGGGGAACACCACTAGAGCGTTGGCGCGCATCGCCAGGTGCATCTTGCGCATGGCGAAGTAGTGGAACTGGAAGGTCAGCTCGGGCGTGCTGTACGAATTGGGCTGTTGCTCCTTGGGCAACGTGATGTTGTAGCCGATGCTTGGCGCGCCGGCATCGAATGCCCCGCGGTTCGCGGCCTCCATTATGCCTGGGCCGCCGCCGGTCGCAATGACGTTGTCGCGCCAGCGATCGTGCGGGGCGAAGGCACCGCCGCGTTCCGAGATGATCCGCCCAAGCTCGCGCGCCGCGCTGTAGTGCGCCGAGCGCTGCAACATGCGCTGCGCGCTGGCCCGCTCGGCGTCTGTGGTTGCTGCGGCCATCGCCGCTTCGGCCTGCTCGGGCGACGGCGTGCGCGCACTGCCGAATATGATGACGGTGGAGCGGATGCCCCAGTCGCGCAGCAGCAACTCGGCCTTCGCGTATTCGAGCGCGAAGCGGATGTCGCGCACTTCGTCGCGCAGCAGGAAATCGAGATCTTCGACCGGCAGCTTATAGCTGCGCGAACGACGCTGCGCGGTGTTGTCGGGCATGGGCATCACCCGGCGGAAAAGCGGCGGACGACGTTTTCCAGCAACCGGGAAATCGGGCCTTCGAAGCCGCCGTTGCGCCACAGGCTGCCACAAAAGGTGATCGAGCCAACCGAAAACACAGCGCCGCCGGACGGCGTGTCGAAATACACGATCTCGCCACGCGCCAGGTCCGCGATCGGCTCGCCATTCATGCTGATCACGTTGGACAGCCACTCTTCCAGCACGGTGAAGAACGAGGGCAGCGGGTTTTCCGAGCGTGCCAGAATCACCGCGTTGTCCGGCGTGCCAAGCATCGGCTCGGCGCGATCCAGTTCGAAACCAGCCGCGCCGCCGCCGGACAATCCGTAGTCGCCAAGCACGTCTTCCTCGATGCCTTCGAACATCCAGGCGAAGCGCTGATCGTGCGAGGCCGCCAGGCGGCGATAGTGCGTGCCCTCGAAGGCCGCCTGGCAGGAAAAGCCGACGCCGACCAGCATCTGCGGCGGTCTGCGGTTGCGCCGCCACAGCCCGCCCAACTGGCCATCGGTCTGATGATGGTACTCGCCTGGCTCGGCCGCCCACGTTCGAATGCCACCCTCCGCGCGGCGCAGTTCGATCAGGTGTGGGTTCGCTTTGTCGCGCGCGACGCGCCAGTAGAAGCCGTTGCCGCCGAGATAGCACAGCCGGCCGCCCTGCTGCGTGTACGCGGCGAGCGCATCGATCGTGCCGAGCGTGTGGTATTCGGGATGCGATCCGGTGAGCACCGTGCGATAGGGCGCGATCAGCGCAACGCCTTCGTCGTCCAGGTCCTCGTCCGTGACGATGTCGAAGTCGAAGTCCTTCGCCTCCAGCCACGCCAGCAGATGCAGGTCGGCCGGATAATGCCGCATGCCGGAGCCGCGAGGATCGCAGAATGTCAGGAAGCCCGGGCGCATCGTGAGTATCGGCCGATGGCGAGACGAGAAGGAAATGCCGCTGTCATCGATATGCCGGTTGTAGGTCGAACGTCCGTAGATCGGATACTCGCGCGGATTGTGGGGATAGGCACGCCACGCTGCGACGCGCTCGTAGTATCCCGCATCGACGCTGCTGCGCTCATGATTGGCGTAGGCCTGATACGTGAAGGTCGAGGCCAGGAACGCGATCGGTGCGAACGGCCCTTGCCGGCACGGCAGAACGTAGAGCGGCAGCCAGTCTTCGCCGGCGTCGCAGGTCAGATGCAGCGCATAGGCGCCGCTGCGCAGATCGTCCGGCACGGTCCAGGAGAAATCCGCCTGCCAGCCACAGTCGCCCAGATCGTCGGCGTGAAAATGGATAGCGCCGTAGTCCTGCGGCGCGTGACGCCAGCACTGCTCGCGGCCGGTCCAGCGCGTGCCAACCATGGCGCGTGTCGGCATGTTCACCAGACGGCCGTGGCACGCGTGCGGACCAATGTCGTTTAATTCTTGTGTGTCGATGCAGCGCGAGAAGTCCCAGCCTGCCAGCAGGTTGCCAGGAAGCGCATCGAGTGGGGCGCCGGCATCAGGCCACGACGTGACGAAGCCGCGCAGGATCGCGGGGTCCTCCAATTTTCCGGTGAAATGGTGTTGCGGGGCTGTCGTGTTCTCAGCCGCGATCAGCAGCGTGCCGCGCGACGGCAAGCCGACGCCGGGTGCGGAAGTCTGTGCCGTGACCGGCGCGCCATCCAACGGGTGCTGTCCGATGACCACACGGCCGCCGGTGGGGTCCACGGCGAGCCACACACGGTACCAACGGGAGCGCTGCATGGGTGTGCCGGTCGCAAGTTCGATCGTTTTGCCGTGTGACCTGATCCGCGCCGTCGCGCCGTTTGCGCCAATCAACAACGCGACGCTGGCTTCGCCGGATTCCTCGGCCAGCATTACCTGGCCGGCGTCGGCGAGGCCGAGGCGCGCCAACACGGTCCAGGTGCAGGCTGCATTCGTATCGCGCGTCGGGCTTGCGCCGACGACACCGTACGAACCGAGATGTATCGGCTGCCTCCGTCCTGCGAACGACTGGTCGAAGCGATGCGACAGGTCCTCGAAGCGCATGCCAGGACCGTCAGGATTGGGGTCGCCGCTCAGCACACGTACCAGGCGGGCGCGGTACGATCCGCCAGTGCGTAGGCTGACATGCGCGGTGAATGTCTCGCCTGGACGATGCGAGAAGCGGTCGAGATAGCCGGTGATCGGCAGTTCCGTGTCAGCCATGCGGCGAGGCTGGCGGGCGGAGATCGGCACTGTCAAGCTGATCAGTCAATGAATGAGATTGCCGCGTCGCTTCGCTCATCGCAATGACAGGGTACGTGCGATGAGTGGGGACGGCTTGACAGGGGATGCGCCCTTGACGGGCCATGGTGGCCTCGCCACGGTGCATGCAGGCAGCGAAGAGTCTGCGAGCCAGGGACGGCGGCCGCGCCACGGGGGTCTCACATGATTCGACGTGCCATCCTCATCACATTGAGCGCCCTGGCGGGTCTGACGGCCGCCGCGCCGTCGGTTTCGGCAGAAACCTTCAAGTGTCCGCATGTCGGCGGCAACTTCACCTTCGGCCAGGAAGCCAACATCAACAGTCTGGACCAGATGACGTCCGGCACGATCTCCACGCGCAACATCGCCATGAACATGTTCGAATCGCTGATGACGCGCGACGAGAACTTCAATCCGATCCTGGAGCTCGCCAATTCCATGGCGGAGACACCGGATCATCTGACCTACACCTTCAGGCTGCGGCAGGGCATCCGGTTCCACAACGGCAGGGAGATGACATCGGCCGACGTCGTCGCCTCGTTCGACCGCTACGCCAGGGTCGGCCTCTATCGCAGCTCGCTGGCCAACGTCGATCGCTGGGACGCGCAGGACAAATACACGTTCGTGATCCACCTGAAGAAGGTGCAGCCGACCTTCCTTGAGATCCTCAGCGCGTTCAGCGCGCCGATCGTCATCGTCCCGGCGGAGGAGAAGGACGATCCGCCGATGCAGCTCAAGACGATCGGCACCGGGCCCTGGCAACTGGTCGAGTCGGTGCCAGGCGGCTACGTGAAGATGAAGCGCTACGAGGGTTACAAGCCTAACACCAACTTCGAGCAGAAGACCGGCTTCGGCGGCTACAAGCAGGCGTGCTTCGACACGGTGACCTTCCGCATCGTGACCGAGCCGCAGGCGCGCGTCGCCGGCCTGAGGACGGGCGAGTTGCAGGGTGTCGAGGACCTGCCGACCAAGTCACTGGCGGATTTGAAGGCCGACAAGAACACCACCATCATCCCGCTGCAGAACTGGTGGATTCAGATCGCGCAGCCGAATGTCTCGGTGCCACCGACCGACAACCTGATGTTCCGCAAGGCAGTCCAGACGGTGCTTGACATGGACGAGATCATGGATGCGGCATCGGACGGCAATTATCGGCTGAACGTCGGTTTCCAGTATCCCAATCAGGCGTTCTACTCGGACGCCGGCAAGGAGACCTACAACATCAAGGACCCGGAACTGGCGAAGAAGTACCTGGCGCAGTCGGGCTACAAGGGTGAGCCGGTCGTGCTGCTGACCGACAAGGACTATCCGGCGATGTACAATTCGGCGCTGGTCATGCAGCAGGAGATGCAGGCGATCGGTATCAAGGCCGAGTTGAAAGTGGTGGACTGGCCGACTTCGGCCAACATGGCGCTGAAGCCGGATACCGGCTGGAATTTCTTCTACACGGGTTGGGGAACTCAGCCTGCTCTGGGCGCACTCGCCACCATGCAGTTCTTCGTGCAGCCGGGCGCGGTGTATATGCCGAAAGGCGGGCAGGACGATCCCCAGGTTCTGGCGCTGTGGAACGACATGAACAGTCTGCCCACGGTGGAAGGCCGCAAGGACGCGTTCGCCAAAATGCAGAAATATGTGCTGGAGCAGGTCTACACGCTGCCGCTGGGCTCGCTGACCAAGGTGCAGGCTGTGCGGTCCAACGTGAAGGGTTACGTGCCCTACCGCATCCCGCGCATGTCGAACGTGTGGTTCGCGAACTGAGCCGGAGGCATGCCGGGCATCATCCTGCGACGACTGGGCAGCGCGCTGCCTATCCTGCTGATCGTCTCGCTGATCACCTTCGCCATGATCCATCTGATCCCCGGCGATCCTGCGGTGACGATCGCCGGGCTGTCCGCCACGCCTGAGCAAATTGCGAACATCCGCCATGATCTCGGCCTCGATCAGCCGCTGCTGACGCAGCTTTGGCGCTGGTACGCAGGACTGCTGCACGGCAATCTTGGCCGTTCGCTGCTGCTGGGCCAGCCGGTGGTGTATGCCACGATGCTGCGACTGCCGGTGACGCTGGCGCTATCGGCCTACGCGCTGGTCATCACGCTGCTGATAGGCCTGGTCACCGGCATCGCCGCGGCGCTGCGGCAGAACACCTGGGTGGACCAGGTGGCGATGCTGTTGGCGATGATCGGCATCTCGCTGCCGAATTTCTATCTTGGCCTGCTGATGATCATCTTCTTCGGAGTCGAGCTGCGCTGGCTGCCGACCGGCGGCTATATCGCGTTCACCGATGATCCGCTGGGCTGGCTCGCCACCTCCACCATGCCGGCGATCTCGCTGGCGCTGCTGCTGGCAGGGCTGCTGGCGCGCATCACGCGTTCCACCATGCTCGAGGTCCTGCGTCAGGACTACATCCGTACGGCGCGCGCCAAGGGGCTGCCGCGACGGAAGGTGGTGGTGAAGCATGCGCTGTCCAATGCGCTGATCCCGATCACCACCGTGATCGGCATCATCGTCAGCCTGCTGATCTCTGGTGCGGTGGTGACCGAGACGCTGTTCTCAATCCCGGGCCTCGGCCAGTTGCTGACGCAGGCGGTGCTGAACCGCGACTATCCGATGGTGCAGGGCGGGCTGCTGATTACCACGGCGCTGCTGGTGCTGGTGAACATCGGCGTCGATGTCTGCTACGCGCTGCTCGATCCGCGGGTGCGCTACGATGGCGCCTGACACCGCTTTGATCGCTCTGCCGGCGGAGCTGGAGGACGCGGTCCCGGTCCGTCACCGTCATCCGGCGTGGGCGACGCTGCGGCGATTGCTGCATCATCGACTGTTCCTCACCGGGCTGGCGCTGTTCGCCGTCATCGCCATCGTGGCGGCGCTGGCGCCGTGGATCGCGTGGGTTGATCCGGACAAGCTGGCGATGCGCCAGAAGTTCCTGCCGCCGTCAGCAGAGCACCTGTTCGGCACCGACAATTTCGGGCGGTCGCTGTGGTCGCGTGTGGTGTGGGGCGCGCGGTTGTCGATGATCATCGGTGCGTCGGTGGTGGCGATCAACGCGGTGTTCGGCACGCTGATCGGCGCGGCGGCGGGGTATTTCCGCGCGCTCGACAACGTGCTGATGCGTGTCAATGACGCGCTGATGGCGTTTCCCGCAGTGCTGTTGGCGATTGCTGTCACCGCGGTGCTGGGGCCGTCGGTGAACGACGTGATCATCGCGTTGGGCGTGGTCTATACGCCGCGCACCGCGCGCATCGTGCGGTCGTCGGTGATCGTACTGCGGGAGATGGAGTATGTGCAGGCGGCGGTGGCTGCGGGGGCGGGGCATTGGCGCATCCTGCGGCGGCACATCCTGCCGAACGCGATGGCGCCGCTGATCGTGCAGTTGTCGTTCCTGTTCGCCTACGCGGTGCTGACCGAGGCGACGCTGTCGTTCCTTGGCGTAGGCGCGGTACCGCCGACGCCGACGTGGGGGAACATCATGGCGGAGGGGCGGCAGTACATGATCGATGCGCCGTGGATCATCACGATACCCGGGGCGGCGTTGATGATCACGGTGCTGGGGCTGAACCTGCTGGGCGACGGGTTGCGCGATGTGCTCGATCCGCGGCTGAGGGTGCAGCAGTGAGGCGGTGGTGGCTTGGCCCCCTCCCCCAACCCCCTCCCGCGAGGGGAGGGGGAGGACCTGGATGACGCTTCTCTCGGTCAGCAACCTCACCACGGCGTTTGCCACTTCGCGCGGCGAGATCACCGCGGTGGAGGATGTCTCGTTCAGCCTTGATGAAGGCGAGATCCTGGGCATTGTCGGGGAATCGGGCTCCGGCAAGAGCGTCACCGCACTGACCATCATGGGACTGCTGCCGCAGCCACCTGCACGCGTGGCCGCCGGCGAGGTGCGGTTTGCCGGCGAAGTGCTGACCAAACTCTCGGACTCCCGCATGCAGCGCATCCGCGGGCCCGGCATCGCCATGGTGTTCCAGGAGCCGATGACCTCGCTCAACCCGGTGTTCACGATTGGCGATCAGGTCATGGAAACCATCCGCGCCCATGAACGCCTTTCGCAGCGCGCCCTGTATGCGCGTGCACTGGAAATGCTGGAGAAGGTCGGCATCCCGTCCGCAGCTCGCCGCATGGCCGACTATCCGCATCAGCTATCCGGCGGGCAGCGCCAACGCGTGATGCTGGCGATCGCGCTTGCCTGCCGACCACGCCTGCTGATCGCCGACGAGCCCACGACGGCGCTCGACGTCACGATCCAGGCGCAGATCCTCGACCTGATGATGGACCTGCGCGACGAGTTCGGCATGGCGATCATCATCATCACGCACAACATGGGCGTGGTCGCGGAGACGGCCGACCGGGTGCTGGTGATGTATGCCGGCCGCATCGTGGAGGAGGCGCCGGTCGCGCGTCTGTTCGACCATCCGTTGCACCCGTACACGCGCGGTCTGCTGGAATGCGTCCCCTCGCTCGATCAGGACCACGAGCGCCTGGTGGCGATCCAGGGCGCTCTGCCCGACCCAGCGCGCCGCCCGGCCGGCTGCCGCTTCACGCCCCGCTGCCGTCATGCCGTAGCCGCTTGCGCCGTCGCCCTCCCGCCACTGGCCGCCTTCGAGACCGGCCACACCGCTGCCTGCATCCGCGTGGCGGAGCTGACATGACGCCGCTGATCGAGGCCGCCGCCCTGACCAAGCACTTCCCGGTGCGCGTCGGCAGCCTGCTGCATCGACACACCATCCCGCTGCGCGCGGTGGACGACGTGGCGCTGCGCATCGAGCCGGGCGAGACACTGGGCCTGGTTGGCGAGTCCGGCTGTGGGAAATCTACCCTCGGCCGGCTGCTGATCCGGCTGATCGCGCCGACTGCCGGCAACGTCATCTTCGACGGCGCCGACATCACCCGGCTCGCGCCGGCCAAGCTGCGCGAGAAGCGACGCGGCATGCAGATCATCTTCCAGGACCCGTATGGCGCACTCAATCCGCGCATGTCGGTCGCGGATATCATCGCCGAACCGTTGCTGATTCACGGGGCACGGGCTGGCGCGGAAACACGCCAAAGGGTCGATGCGATGCTGGATCTCGTCGGCCTTCCCACCCGCGTGCGCGACCGCTTCCCGCATGAATTCTCCGGCGGCCAGCGCCAGCGGATCGGTATAGCCCGTGCGCTGGTGCTCCGGCCGAAGTTCGTCGTCTGCGATGAACCGGTGTCGGCACTGGACGTCTCGGTACAGGCGCAGATCGTGAACCTGCTGCAGGATCTGCAAGGCGAGCTGGGACTGACCTATCTGTTCATCGCCCATGACCTCGGCGTGGTGAAGCACATCTCGACGCGGGTGGCGGTGATGTATCTGGGCAAGATCGTCGAGCTCGCCGACAAGCGCAGCCTCTATACCGATCCGCAGCACCCCTACACCAAGGCGCTGATCGCCGCGGTGCCGATTGGGCATCCGGCGGAGCGCACCAGGGCGCGACAGGCGCGCGAACGTCTGGCCGGCGACATTCCGAGCGCCCTGAACCCGCCGTCCGGCTGCCGCTTCCACACCCGCTGCCCGCACGCGATGCCGATCTGCCGGGAACAGGAACCCGCCCTCACCCAACCGGCGCCGGGCCGCTCGGTCGCTTGTCACCTGGTGAGCTGAACGTGACGGAACGCTGCACTCAGGACCCGGTTAACTTTTCATTGCGTATCCTTCTCAATTCCGCATATATCCATCCTTAGGTTTAGTTAACGACACGAAGATGCAACACCTTCGGGGGGTGGCGCACTTCCGTTCCTACTCTGTTCGCCAGGATGGCCATAGAAATGGAAGATTTCGCCGAAATTACTGCCCTTGTCGCCGACCGGGCCACTTTATTCCGCCATGGACTCATTCGCCTGCTGCAAGAGCGCAGGGGCGCCTGGTCATTTGCCGAGGCAGGCACGGCGGAAGAGGTTCAGGCACATCTCAGTGTCGAGTCGGTCGATCTGGTTCTGTTGGATCTGCAGCTTGCCGGGGGTCGTGAGCTGACCGGTCTGCGCCGGCTGCGCGAGCGGTTCCCCGATCAGACGATCGCCATTGTAGCCGACAGCGAAGAGCGCGAGGTGATTCTCGCCTGCCTCGCCGCTGGTGCAAACGGCTACATTCCGAAGTCGGCCACGCTGGCGCAGTTCCTGCGGGCGATCGAGACCATTCTATCGGGTGGCGTGTTCGCGCCGGCGGCGCTGGCTGGTCTGGCGCAGGCTGTTGCTCCCGCGCGTGAGCCGGAGGCGATCCGTCTGGCGGTGCAATTGACTGAGCGGCAACTGGAGGTCTTCCACCTGCTGTCGCAGGGCTGTGCCACCAAGACGATCGCACGCAGGCTTGGGCTTGCGGTCGGTACGGTGAAGGTGCACCTGGCTGGGATCTATCGCGTGCTCGGCGCGCATAACCGCGTGGAAGCGATCGCCAAGGCCGGTGGCGGGTATGTGCAGGCGGTGAAGCTACCCGATAGCGTGGCGCTGGTGGATGAGTTCAGCGGCTGAGGGATTGGCGCGGTTCGTGCGGCCGGACCGGGCCGTTAGTTGATTTCGTACTGAAAGAAGCCTCCCGGTTGGAGGTTTGGAGCTGCAGCAATTCGCAATCTGCTCAGCTTCGTCGCGGAGTTGGGCAAACAGCAAACCAGCTTGGCGCCCTTCGAGCTGACACTAGAACCAATTTGAAAGACCTCCGCCCGTAGCGTGACATTGGCGCATCGGTAGTCGCGCGCCATGACTGTTCGACACGGCCAGGGATCACGTAACACTATCACAGGTGCAGGGAGCGATGGTTCGAAAGAACTTGGCAAATACTAGCGCAGCGTTCGCCCCAAAAAGGGAAATTGACCCTGGCAATTACACGTTATCAATAATCATCCCATGTTACAACGAAGCGGCCAACTTGTGGGCGATCGTCGATCGCGTACAGAAATCGGAGATTGCTCGCAAGGAAATCGTCATTGTCGATGATGGTTCTACCGATGGTACACGCGCGCTCCTGGAACGGAAAATCGCGCCCTTCGTGTCGAAGATTTTGTATCATCCGGTGAATCGCGGAAAGGGCGCGGCTTTGCGGAGCGGGCTTGCGGCGGTGAGCGGCGATCTCGTGCTGATTCAGGATGCGGATCTCGAATATGATCCGAGCGAATATCCGCGACTGGTGGCTCCGATCCTGCATAAGGGCGCCGATGTGGTTTATGGTTCGCGCTTCCGCGGCGATGCGGCGCACCGTGTCGCTTACTTCTGGCACATGGTGGGCAACCGGATCTTGACCCTGATGTCTAATGTCCTGAGTGGTCTCAACCTGACCGATATGGAGACCGGCCACAAAGTGTTTCGTCGAGAAGTGATCCAGTCGATCACTTTGGAAGAAGATCGCTTCGGCATTGAACCCGAGATGACCCTTAAGCTCGCGAGGCAGCATTCGGTCTTCTTTGAGGTCGGCATCGCTTATTGCGGCCGAACCTACAAAGAAGGCAAGAAAATCGGCCTCAAAGACGCATTTCGCGCTGTTTATGTTATGTTGAAATACGGCATCAGGCGGCAGTCATCTGACGGCCCCGTCTTACACAACAGCGAGGACCGGCAAATCGGTGGAAGCCGCAATACCGCCGCGATGGACGGCTTTGCACGGGCGAAGGTCGCAGCAAACTGAGTGTCATCCTGGCCACATTGATAACTCACGATACAGTACCGATCGCCTGCACTCGTTGTCCAACGCCACCTGACGCCGCGTCGGTGGCAAGTACTTGCGGGCAAACGGTGCGATGAACCCCCGGTCGCCGAGCGTCTCTCTTGCTAACGGCTATGCAAGCAATACAATCGCAAGGCAGGGTTTGTCTGCCGCGTCTTGGGCAGACAGCCGTGTCTCCACACTCTGCCTGACAGCTCTAATTGCCACACTATGGCTGGCAACACACCCGTACATGGGTGTTATCCTCGAATTCCAGGTTCTATACTGTCCAGACCCTCAGTGCATTGCTCCCCGGGCGCTTCGCCGATGACTTGTATTTCCGCTATGGGTCGCAGGGCCAGTTCACTCTGTTCACGCTCGCTTACAAGCCCTTGCTCGCCACTTTTGGCACAGCAAAAGCGGCCATGATACTGACAGTGTTCGGCCAAGGGTGCTGGGTTTGCGGCCTCATTTACCTTAGCCGCGGTATCTTCCGGGATAGCCGATCCGTGCGCGCTGCGGTCGTGGCGGCCATCGTTCTGCCTGGCGGCGTAATGTTCAGCTACGGCGAGTCGTTCCTGACACCACGACTTTTTGCCGAGGCCGCTACATTGTGGGCACTTGGGGCGATGCTGCGTGGTCGGTCTGTCCGGGCACTTGTTCTTCTTGTTTGCTCCGCAGCAATACATCCGATCATGACGCTGCCCGGTTTCGCCGTTCTATTCCTTTACGAGGCTTCACGCCAGCGTGTTTGGTGGGTGTTGGGCGCTCTTGCTGTGGTCGTGTTGCTCGGTTTGGCATTTGCTGGCGTTCAGCCCTTCGTGCGGATATTTGAGAGCTTCGATCCGGCCTGGTTTGCCGTCGTGCGGGTACGAGACTTCTTCTGCCTGCTCACACAGTGGACACCCTTTGACTGGCTAAAAACGTGCAACATGTTCGCACTGGCCGCGTTAGGGCTGAGCCTGGCTGAACCGCGCGAGCGGAGATTTATCGCCGCGGTGACAGCCGTCGCGGTTGGTGGTCTCGCTGTAGCTCTGCTTGGCGGCGATCTCTTCCACAACGTGCTTATCATCGATGCGCAGCAATACCGTGCCACTTGGCTGTTGGCGGTTGTGGCAAATCTTTTTGCGGGCCCCCTGCTTCTGCGCCTTCGCGGAAATGGCAGATCTTCAGTTACTACGGCCGCTCTCACGCTCGCTATAGGCACACTGGTCCTGACGAGGTTCCTTAGCGCGGGGTACCTCGTTGCGACACCGATGATCGTATGCGCCGGGTTTGCCTTGGCCTGGCGTGGACCAATCCCAGCCCGCGCTCGCACGTTCGGCATTTTGATCGTAGGGGCCATGTGCGGGATGGCTCTTTTGGTCCTGTATTCATTCACGATATGGATTGAGGACGCGCCCAGTTTATTCTGGCAAATAACGCGTGGGCTTGGACTCACTATTGCTGCTCTAGCCATCGTTGTACACCTGAATGCCTCCGCTGACGCACGCAGCAGCAGAGCAGTCACCTATCCGCTAACCGTGTTCGCGGTTGGTTTGTTTTCCATCGCTGTCCTCAACTGGGATCAGCGCACGCCGTGGACGAAATTTGTCGAGACGGCGGACGCTGCGCCCGAACCACTGTCCTCTTGGCTACTCAATCAGAAATCTGTCTATTGGGAAGGTGACGTGCGCGTACCGTGGTTTGTTTTGAAGCGACCCAGCTACTTTTCTTGCGCCCAAGGAACGGGATCCCTATTCTTTCGCAACACTGCGGTCAGCTATCAACACAGGTATGAGATTTTCCAACAATTGCGGACGTTGGATTTCGGACAGGATCCCGCGTGCCCGTCGGCATCGGCCCTGGCGGTACCATCTGCTGATCGCGACGAACTCGCATCCATCTGCGCGAGCGAGCCTGACCTCGATGCGCTTGTGCTAACCCGACCGTTGGCAAGTCCCCCCATGCACATATGGGTATCACCGGTCCGATTTGAGGACATCAGACCGATCGATGGAAGGCTTCGGGTGTTCTCTACAAATGAGTTTTTTGTCTATTCGTGCGCGGTTTTCCGATGATTGCCGCAGCTAAGGACTACGAATCCCTCGGGGCCATTTCCAACACAGCGGAGCCGCCGCCAACGATAGCGAAGCCAACCGAAGATACCAGGCGAGGTCTCTTCGCGGCGCGCCAAGAAACCCTCGCCTTGGCCGGTGTCCTCGCCGTTGCACTGGCGGTGCGACTATGGGCAGTTTTGACCCAGACCTACATTCTTTATCCTGACGAAACATACCAATATTTCGAACCAGCCCACCGCCTCGCCTTTGGCTACGGCATTGTCACCTGGGAGTATCTGGACGGTATCCGTTCGTGGCTGTTCCCCGGTGCAATAGCGGGGTTGATGCGAATCGCCGCAGTATTCTCCGGTCAACCGCAAACCTATGTCATGCTGGTTCGTCTCGTCAGCATCGCCCTCTCGCTTGCAGTGCCATATGTCGGGTTTCGGTTGGCGGATCGCCACTTCGGCTGCGGACCCGCCGTGGCGGTTGGTCTCCTCTGCGCGTTTTGGTATGAACTGATCTACTACGCGCCCGTCGCGATGACGGAAGAGCCTGCCGCACATCTGGCCTTGCTGGCGCTCTGGCTTGGCGAACCATTTGCTGACCGTCCCGAACTTCCGTCTCGCCGGCTGGCACTGGCCGGTGCATTGTTCGGGCTCGCGGTGTGTTTGCGCTATCAGTATGGCCCTGCTCTGGCAGCGGCAGCGTTGTGGCAGCATGTCGGCGATCGTCGACGCCTGCTGTTGGTCGGGGGCGCCGGACTTGCTGTTGTGGCCGCTGGGTCCGGCCTGCTCGATGCCCTCACCTTGGGCGCGCCGTTCCAATCGATCTGGCTCAACTTCCAGCGCAATGCGGTGGACGGTATGAGCGGTGCGATGGGCGTAGAACCCTGGTTCTATTTAGCCGCGTATTTCCTGGTCGCCTGGGGTGCTTTTTTCCCGCTGTTCGTGGTCCTTGCCGTGGTGGGAGCGACGCGGGCGCCTGCGTTTGCTGTCGCGGTCGTCATGACAATTGTGTTGCATTCGCTGACCCCGCACAAGGAGGTGCGCTTCATCTACCTCGCCATTGCGACGGCGCCGATCCTGATTGGCTTGGGATGCGCGCGGTTGCTCACGCTGCCGATGTTGCGTCGCCATCCTGTCACAGCCGCGGCGACGGGCATCCTTGTCATGCTGCTCCCGGTTGCCGACGCGATGGCCGCCCGGGCGCATGTCTTGCCTGCCGAGGCCTGGCGCATTGACCGGTCCACGACGCGGGCATTTCTTGCAGCAAACACCACCCCGAACGTGTGCGGTGTCGGTGTCAGTGAATTCTGGGTGTATCGCACTGGCGGCTATACTTATCTGCACCGCGATGTCCCAATGTATTTCGAGACATTCGAACGTGCGCAGCACGTCGACGGTCTGGACAATCGGCTTGCCATATCGGTCGTGCGAGGCGGCGAGGATGTGCCGCAATATCCGGACGCCGACTTCGCTGCCGCCAGCAGGAGATTCAACCTCCTGATCGCGCCCGAGAATGGCGCCCTGCCGGGATTCTCCCGCATGGGCTGCTATGGCAAGGATACTTTGGGGCACGCCGAAATTTGCCTGTTCCGCCGCCCTGGCGGGTGCCTGTGATCCCTCGTAGTCGCGGTTTGCTCAGGGGATGCCCTGAGCCACGTGTGGGCCGGCTTGCCGGCATTGAAGCGGGGCGCGGCATTGCCGCGATCGGCGTTGTCCTGTGCCACGTCGCTCTTATCCTGACAAAGACCTATGACGCGCAAACATCTATTGGTGTCTTCCAATTCGGGCGCGTTGGGGTCGATTTTTTCTTCGTCTTGAGCGGATTCATCATTGCCAATGCACATCGTGAGGACATCGGTTGTCCTGCGCGACTTGGTCACTACCTGATGCGTCGGCTTTCCAGGGTCATGCCGACCTATTGGATCGCCTTGGCGTTGACCTTGACGCTGGGGGGGCACGCACTGTCTGCATTTGACATGGCGGTGGCAGCTTTACTGCTGCCCTCCAGCCACGGGTCACCTGTCATTGTCGCTTGGACGCTCCAGTACGAGTTGGTTTTTTATGCCGCGTTCTCTTCCCTGATCATCTGCAAGAAAGTGGGAGTGTCCGTATTGGTTCTTTGGTTTGTGTGGATCCTCACGTCACTGTGGGGGGGAAATAGCCCTTGGCTGCCTCAATCCCTATATGGACCGTTGAATATCGAGTTTTTTCTGGGGATGGGCGCTGCCTATTGGCTTCAGAACCACACCGTGCCGGCACCGAGATCACTGTTCCTCGTCGGGTTTGGTTTGTTGTGCGCGGTGGCGATTACCGACCATGCAGGCAACCTGAACTCGGCCAATCTTTGCCGAATCCCCTATGGAGTAGCCGCGGCTGTAATAGTGGTAGGTTTGGTGGGATCGGAGCAGCGCGGCCTTATTTCTGTGCCCGCTATTTTCCAAAGTTTGGGAGCCGCGTCCTATTCGATTTACCTGTTCCATCTGCCGTTCATCACCTTGGTGTGGGTGTTTTGGCTTGAGGCTGGACTTGATAGGTCGATGACACCCACGGCGAGCTTTCTGCCACTGGCGATCGGCGGTGTCGGCGGCGGGATGTTGATGTCGCGGCTTGTCGAGTTTCCGCTCATGCGCTTGCTGCGCGGTGGCCTCAGTCGGATCCGGCTCTCGCGGCACCGGCGCGGTATTCGGCGATCTCCAGAGGTCGAGGGGTGGACCATGTGTCATGACCACAGGCCAGCACCGTGAGCAATATCAGACAGTCGCCAAACGGGCTGACATCCCTCAGAGGCGAATACGCGAACACCGTCTTCATCGCAGCGGCTCTGATCCCGCCGCTGTTCGCGGCAGCCGTGCTCTGGATACTGCCCGTTGCCGGCCTTAGCGTCGACCGAAGCGCGATGGCAGCCCGCGACTACACGGACATGTGGATAGCCGGTCACCTCGTCGCGCTCGGACAGGGTGATACTTTGTTCGATCTGGCGGCGTTCAATGCCGCGTTGCATGCCATGTTCGGTGCGGGCTTTCCGCACCAGGTATGGCCCTATCCGCCGCCGATCCTGTTGCTTGCCGTCCCGCTGTCTCTGCTCCCGCTGCTGCCCGGATTTCTGCTGTACACGGGGGGCACGGCAGCGCTGTTATGGCTGGCGTTGCGCTCCGGGGGTTTGACGAGACCGGCATGCGCTGCGGTGCTGCTCAGTCCGGCACTCGCCGACAATGCTCTTGCCGGCCAGAACGGGAGTTTGACGGCAGCACTGCTGTTTGGTGGTCTTTTTCTCGTGCATCGTCGTCCAGCCCTGGCTGGTGCCATCCTCGGGGCACTGGTCATCAAGCCACAATTGGGGATGCTGATTCCCCTGTGCCTCATCGCTGCCGGCAATTGGCGCGCTCTCCTCGCAATGGCGACCTCTGCGAGCCTCCTGATCGTGGCCTCGGCTCTCTTGTTTGGCGTCGACGCCTGGGTCGGGTTCCTTGTGCATACGCGACCGATGATTGCGGCAATACTGGAGGCGCCGTGGCAGGCGCTGCCGGCGCAACAGAACTTCGCGAGCCCTCTGATGGCCGCGCGATCGATCGGAGCGAGCCTCGAGGTCGCCTGCGGCCTCCAGACGGCTGTTACGCTGCTGTGTGGCGCGGTTGCCTGGTGGGCGTGGCGGGCGCCCTATTTTGAGCGGATCCCGCGAGTGGCGCTGACCGGGCTTCTCGCTGTCGCAGCAGCGCCCTGGGTCCACACCTACGACATGATCCCGTTGTCCGTGGCGGTCGTTGTGCTTGCCCCAACGACGTGCCGACCCTTATTGGCCTTACTTGGCTTTGCCTGGTTCTGGCCAGGAGCCGTGGTGCTGCTGCCAGTCCCGTTGCCTTTTTCGGTAGCCAGCATAGCGGCTGTCGCATGGTTGGTCTGGCGAGAGAGTCGACACGGCGGAAGCGCAGCCTGGGGCATTCCGTCCACTCTCGGGCACGCAGGAAAGCCTATTGGATCGCGGGCGGGGCAGGCCGCTGGTTAGCAGCAACTTCAGCGGCCTGGGCCGATTACTGATCTTTACTACGATGGCGCTATCGATATTGACAGGCACGCGGTAACGTCTTTCTGACGCAGCCATACCTTTTCGCCACGCTGCGCGAGCATTTCTGACGTTTTTGAAACGATACTGCAAGAGCGCACGAGTAAAATCTGCTCGTGCGCTGATCCCAAGCCCAGCGCGCCGGTTGAAGCCGCCCGTTCCTTTCGTGGCCGTGGCGGTGCCAGCTTGAGCATGGATGAGACCTCCCGGCTGTAGCCGGCACATACCCTAACGAAAGGAACCGACTGATGATCGCACACGCTTACTCTCTCCTCGGGCGCCTGATGGTTGACCGCAAGGGCGTCACCGCCATGGAATACGGCGTGATCGCCGCCGGCATTGTCCTGGTGGTCGCAACGGCTGCCGCCACACTGGGCACGAACGTGTCGGCCCTCTTCACCAGCATCGCCGGGAAGCTCTGATCCGTAGTGAAGCGGGCACCAGCCAGGGCTGACCTCGCGGACGAAACCGCGCGGTGCCGTGGCTGGCCCGCTGCCGATGAAAGGAACCGACTGATGGTCGCGCGTTGTCTGGCGCTTTTGGGTTGCCTGAGAGCCGACCGCAAGGGCGTAACCGCGATGGAATACGGCGTGATCGCCGCGGGTATCATCTTCGTGGTTGCCGCAGCCGCCATCACGTTGGGCAGCAGCATTTCAGCACTGTACAACAGCTTCGGCAGCAAGATTTGAGCACGGGCGCGCCGGCGCTTCCTGTCTCCCTGGTCGAAGACCACGCGGGACAATTCCAGATCAGCGTC
The DNA here is from genome assembly GCA_963818775.1 of uncultured Alphaproteobacteria bacterium. GTDB lineage: Bacteria > Pseudomonadota > Alphaproteobacteria > Acetobacterales > Acetobacteraceae > JAMXLO01. The sequence goes on from CAWFUF010000026.1 coordinate 308,117, forward strand.
GACCAGGAGAACCGGTCATGACCGTGCCACTTTTGCTCCCAGCGTCGGCATTGCTGCTTGTTATAGCTGCATGGCGCGACGTGGTGAGCAGGACGATTCCTGACGCCGTCGGCCTGCTGCTTCTCGCGATCGGCGGATTGTCCCGCCTGTTCGAGGGACCCTCAGCTCTCGCATCATCGATGGTCGCTGCCATGCTTCTCTTCGCGCTGCTGATGGTCGCGTACTCGCGCGGGTTCATTGGCGGAGGTGACGTTAAACTCATGACCGCGTTCGCCATCGGCCTTTCGCCGCTGAATAGTTATCACTTTGTGGTCGCCACGGCGCTCGCTGGCGGCTTGCTCGGAATTGCCTACCTCGTCCTCTCGCGCAGCACGCGTTTGCCACACCAAGCGAGCGATAGATCGTTACTTCGCCGTGTCATGGCTGTGGAATTCTGGCGCGCCCGCAGACGAGGATCACTGCCTTACGGTGTTGCCATCGCCGCTGGCGGCACCTTTGTGTTGTTTCACACCGGGAGCTTGTGAATCATGCCCCTCCGTATTTTCCTTTCAGGCCTTCTGCTGCTTACTGCCATGGGCCTGGGCCTCATCGGCTACCAGGTGACCAGGCCGCCCAAAACGGTGACCATCGCCGCAGTCCCCGACGTGCCGCCACCGCCGCTCACCGTCGATGTTCTCGTCGCTGCCCGCAGCCTACCGGCGGGCACGCTGATGAAGGAGGAGGACTTCACCAAGCGGGCCGTACCGTCAGCCGACACGCCGAAAGGCGCGTTGACGGATAACCCAGAGACCCGCGGTAGCCTACGCGGCGCGCTGCTGCGCCACTACCTCGATGCCAACAACATTCTGATGGCGGGGGATGTGCTGCATCCGCGGGACCGCGGCTTTCTCGCGGCAGTGCTGACGCCTGGCACGCGCGCGATCTCCGTCGGGGTCGACGCTATCACCGGCGATGGTGGGCTCATCTGGCCTGGCGATCGGGTGGATCTGATCCTAACCCAGCAACTCGACGACAAGGACACTCCGCTGGCGAAGCGCTTTGTCAGTGAGACAGTGCTCAGCGACGTGCGGGTCGTCGCGGTAGACCAGAGCATCGCGCAGGGCGCCGTCGCGGCCGGCGACAACACAACGGGGCGCCTGGCACGCACGGTCACGCTGGAAGTGACGCCGCAGCAAGCCGAGCGAGCGGCCCTCGCGGACCGTCTCGGCAAGATCACGCTCGCCATTCGTTCGGCGGATGCGGTGGCGGAGGCGACCGGCCGCCGGAGTTCAGTCTACGGCGGCGACATTTCACCCGCTCTCGCCGACGGAAGCGCGCCTGGATCGCCCAGCATGCGGATCATCGAAGGCAAAGATGCTCGCGAGGTGAAGTTCCCATGACCTGTGTTGTTCGAAGGTCATTGCCTGTCAGGCGATGCCGCACGATGCGATCGTGACAAGTGACATGTGATTACTTGGCAATGACAGTGAAACCATTGCCGGCCAAAACTCTCGCAGACAATCGCGCGTGAATGACGCGTTTGGTCTGGTGCTCGTCGATGGATGAAGGCGAAATAGATGCTGGACAACAACCTTGATGCAGTCGTTCCCGAGGTTGCCAAAACGGGGCCGGTAAGAGATTCGTCGCACGCGCGAGTGCCGCTTCTGGCGTTCGTGGCCGACGACGACACCGAGGCGGCCCTCCGCGGTGGTCTGCTCAACACTGTGGAAAGCGTCGAGGTCCACCGCGGGACGATCCTGCACGCCATCAAGCATCTGGCCAAAGAGTCGACGCCGCGCGCACTCGTCGTTGACATTGCCCGTGTGCCAAATCCGTTGGATGAGCTGGATAATCTTTCCCGCGTCTGTACACCGGACGTGAGGGTGCTGGTGATAGGCGACGATTCCGACGTCGGCCTGTATCGCGAACTGGTGCGCAACATGGGCGTCGCCGAGTACGTGCACAAACCGCTGACGCGTGACCATGTCACCCGGCTGTTGGTGCCACAGATCGCCGGGGTCACGATGGACGCCAACGCTGCCCGCGGTGGCACCGTGATCGCGGTGTGTGGCGCGCGTGGGGGCGTCGGCACGACGACCATTGCGACCAATCTGGCCTTGCAGCTCACCGCCGGCACGCGAGGGCACGTCGCCTTGCTGGACCTGCACCTGCGGCAGGGCACCACGGCACTGATGCTCGGCGTCAAGCCACTCGGCGGCTTGCGGACTGCGCTCGAGCAGCCGGAGCGCGCTGACGCCCTGTTCCTCGATCGGGTTTCCGTGGAAATCAACGAGCGTATGCGGCTGGTCGCGGCCGATGAGTCGCTCGACGGGACTCCCGCGCCCACCCCGGACGGCGTGCGGCGCGTGCTGGACCTGCTGCGTCGGCGGTTCAACTACGTGGTCATGGACATGCCGATGCCCGCCACGCCGGCTGAAATGCAGGCGTTGCGCGGCGCGCGCCATTTGATCGCAGTGATGACGCCCGACCTCGCGAGCATTCGTGACACCGACCGTCTGCGCCAGTTGGCAATGGGGCTCGGGACCAGTCACACGACGATCGTGCTGAATCGTGTGGGCATGCCCGGTGGCTTGAAGCTTCCGCTGATCGAACAGGGCCTGGGCGCAAAGCCGACCGTGCAGATACCGGAGCTTGGCAAGCAGCTCGGTCGGGCGGCCAATCTGGGCAAGCCAGCCCTGGGTGAGTGTGCATCCTTCAGGACGGCGATCGCACAGTTGGCTCAGGAGCTCTCCGGCGCCGCCGCCAGCCGAATGTCGCGTGGAGGCAATCGATCGCTGCTTGGCCGGATGCTCGGCCGATGAAAGCGTTCGGTCGCCGTCTGGAGGAAGTCACCACAGCAGAAATCGTCGTGCAGCCGCGCCCTGCGCCCGTCACCCCGGAAGTGACCGACATGGGGCTGCGGCTTCGCCTGCGTGCAAAGATCATGGAACAGCTCGACTCGGGCGCCGTCGCCGAGATGCCACCGGAGATACTGCGGGCAGAGCTGGAACCCGTGATCCACCAGATCGCCGGCCAGGAGCGAGTACAGCTCTCGGCGCGGGACCAGGCACAGCTCGCGCAGGAACTGACCGACGACATGGTGGGCTTCGGCCCGCTGGAACCGCTGCTGCGGGACGATACGATCAGCGACATCATGGTGAACGGGCCGGACACGGTGTTCATCGAGGTGCGCGGCAAGCTGCAGAAATCCAACGTGCGGTTCCGCGATTGGGACCATGCCGCGATGGTGGCGCAGAAGATGGTGGCGACGATTGGCCGCCGCGTCGACGAATCCAGCCCGCTCTGCGACGCGCGCCTGCCCGACGGCAGCCGCGTCAACGTGATCTTCCCGCCGCTGGCGCTTGACGGTCCAACCATCTCGATCCGCAAGTTCACCAAGAAGAAGCTCGACTTCGCTTCCATGGTGGCGAATGGCAGCATGAACCCTGCCGTTGCGCGCCTGCTGGAGATTGCCTCGCGGTGCAGACTGAACATTCTGGTGTCAGGCGGCACGGGCTCCGGCAAGACGACGCTGTTGAATGCGCTCAGCCGGATGATCGGGCACGACGAACGCGTCATCACCATCGAGGACGCGGCTGAACTGCAGTTGCAACAGCCGCACGTGGTTCGGCTGGAGACGCGCACTGCGAACCTGGAAGGCCGTGGCGAGATCAACCAGAGGGAGCTGCTGCGCAACGCGCTGCGTATGCGGCCCGACCGCATCATCGTCGGTGAAGTCCGCGGCGCCGAGGCGTACGACATGTTGCAGGCCATGAACACCGGTCATGACGGCTCGATCAGCACGGTCCACGCCAACACAACGCGCGACGCGCTGGCGCGCGTCGAGAACATGGTTCAGATGGCCACGGTGAACCTGCCGGCTCGCGCGATCCGCGCCCAGATCGCCAGCGCGGTGCACCTGATCATCCAGATCGAGCGCATGCGCGACGGCGTACGCCGCATTTCGCAGGTGTCGGATATCTGCGGGATGGAGGGTGAGGTCATCACCATGAATGACGTTGCAGCGTTCGAGTTTGAGGGGGAATCGTCATCCGGCACGATTGTCGGCAAATACCATACGGCAGGTGCTCGTCCCTCGTTCGCGACCCGGCTGGCTTACTTCGGCCTGGAAAACGCCTGGATGGATGCATTGCAGAGCATTTGACATGCTGAGCCCCCTTATCCTTGCCGCGATCGTCCTGTTGCTGGTGTCGTCGGCGAGTGCCGCACTGCTGGTGCGGGATGTCTCTGCTGGCCGTCTGCGAGAGCGCGTCAGTGCGATTCGTTTACGATCCGACGAAGGGCCATCAGCGCCGGTCCGGACCGTTGCGCTGCGGTCAACCGGCCAGCGCGGCGAGTACACCGCGAAATTCATGCGCCTGTTGCGGCTCAATCCGGACATCGCGGCGCAAAATGTCATTCCCTGGAAACTGGTGATCGCCATCTCCTGTGCCGCGGCGCTGGGAGGCCTCTTCTATGGCCATGAGTTCCTGGGGTGGTGGGTCGCCGCGCTTCTGATGCCGGTCGATGCAGTGTTCATCGCACGGCTGATTTTCGGCTGGGAACGCGGGGGTTATCAGAAGACGTTGCTCGAGCAGATCCCGGATGTGATGGCCCTGATCTGCCGGGCGGTCGCTGCCGGCATCCCGTTGGGCGAGGCACTGCGCAATGTGTCGCGCGACGCCAGCAGCCCGTCACGTGAAGAGTTCGTGCGCGTGGTCAACGAGGTGTCGATCGGGCAGCCGCTTGAAGCCGCGCTGTGGAAGCTGCACGATCGCGTCGATCTGCCCGAGTATGCGTTCTTTGCGGTCACCATCGGACTGCAGGCGCAGACCGGCGGTAGCCTGGTCGAGACGCTGGAGAACCTGCAGGACCTGGTTCGCCGGCGCGTGGCACTGTCCAAGCGCGGCAAGGCGCTGGCGGCGGAAGCTCGCATGTCGGCGATGATTCTGGGAGCACTGCCGTTCTTCGCCTTTCTCGGTCTCAGCTTTATTCAAGAGGGCTTCGTCCACTTCTTTTTCAGCACGCCGACAGGCAACCATTTGTTGCTGGCGGCCTTTGGATTTCTGGCGACGGGCATATTCGTGATGCGACAACTCATTCGCCGGAGCCTGAAACCGTGAACCACGACCAACTTCTTCTGCTGTCCGTGTTTGGCGGTGGTATCCTGGCGCTGGTCGCTGCTGCGTTCCTGCTGCTTTTCCAGGGGGCCACTGACCAGGAGGTAGCGCGCCGCATCGGCGGGCTGCGCGACGGCGCGACAGTGGCGCAACAGCAGTCATCCCGTCTCTGGCCGATGCTCATTGGTCTGGTGCACCGTGTTGGCAGCGCCATGCGCGATCGGTTGATGTCCGCTCGCGATACCGAAACGCTTGGGAAGAGCCTTGCGGCAGCGGGCCTTGAGCCGTCAAAGGCGATGCCGATCTTCGTCGGCGCAAAGATCGCCTGCCTGCTCTTGCTGCCGGCCTTGACCTATTTGACAGCGGTTCTCCTGGGCTACACGACCGGGCGACAGGTGCTGGCTACGGTCGCGTCGCTCGTGGTTGCGATGATGCTGCCGAACTGGGTGATATCGATGATTCGCCGGCCGTATCAGCAGGCGTTGCGGCGCGGGATCCCCGACGCGCTCGATCTGCTGGTGGTCTGCGCCGAGGCGGGCCTCGGGCTCGAGTCAGCCGTCGAACGAGTGGCGCAGGAGATGAGGCGGTCGAACCGGCCTGTCAGCGTCGAGTTCGCTCTGCTGAACCACGAGATGCGGATCTTCCCGGACCGCAGGATCGCCCTGACCAATCTTTCCGAACGCTCAGGTCAACCCGCCTTCAAGCGCCTGGCTGGCACCATCGCTCAGACACTGAAATATGGCACACCACTGGGAAAGGGGCTTCGCTCCCTCGCCTCGGAGATGCGCAACGAGCGGATGATCCAGTTCGAGGAGCGGGCAGGCAAGCTTCCCGCGTTGCTCGTGCTGCCGATGATCGGGTTTATCCTACCTTGTCTCTTCATCATTTTGATGGGTCGCCCGGCCATCCAGATCATGTCCCTGTTCTCAAGCATGCACTGATCGCTGGCGGATTGACCCCGCCGCGCCGATGCATCAGTTCTGCGTGGTTGACGACGCCAGGGCCCGGGCAATTGCCTCCACATTGCTGTCGGACGCGCGGTCACCGAGCAATTGTCGCGAGCGGTCGTGATCCCCGGTGGCGGCGTAGAGAATTCCCAGGTTGACCTTGAGCCGTTGCGGCGAGGTGTCGGCGTTCTGCATCGGTGCGAGCGTCTCCAGCGCCTGACTGGTGCGCCCTTCCAGCATCTGTGACATGGCGAGATCGTTTCTGGTCGCCGCATCGTCGGGCGTAGTCGCGAGCACTTGCGTGTAAATCGCCTGCGCCGCCGCGTGTTGTCCTTGCAGATCCAGCGCCACCGCCTTGTCGACGAGTGCATTCGTATCCGCGGGGTTTGCGGCCAGGACCTGATCCAGTCCGGCGATCGCCTGCTCCGGCCGTCCGCCGATGAGATCGATCAGTGCGAGCGCCCTTGTCAGACCCGGCTGGCCTGGGTTCGAGCGCAGCTGCTCGGTCAGCATCTGACGCGCCTGTGCGAGTTTGCCATATCGGGCGAGCGCATCCGCGCAGCGCATCTGAAGTGCGATGTTGCTGGGTTCGCGCGCCGCGGCTTCGGCGTACATGGAAGTCGCAAGCTCGCTGTCGCCCGAGGCATCGGCGGCTTCGGCCACCTGTAGCCGCGCTTCCGTCGTCAAGGTGGGCTGGCGGGGAGCCGTGAGGGACGCGCAGGCCGTCAGAGCGCAGCACGCCACAATCCCACGGGCCACAGCAAAGAGGACCGCGACCGAGCGATCTCGCCGGCAAAGACATCCGAGGTGCTGATGCAGAAGCATGGCGGCCAATCCCTTCGCAACGCTACTGGCTTGAACCCGGATTGGCAGACCCCTGCTGTGTCGGCTCGCTGACGATGTTGACCGACGCAGCATTCAGATCTGGCAGGGGATAACGCTTGCCGGCGAGTAGCCGGGCGACCGGGGGCGCCGCCACGGCACCGGTGCTCGTGCTCTGCCCCGTGCCTTCAACCAGGTCATGCGGATTGACCACCATGGCTCGCAGGTTCGCGTCGTTGACTCCGGTCGGGTTGTATGTTCCGGGGCGTTTATAGGGGTCGGTCAGGTCACTGGACGCACAACCCGAGACGATGAGTGCGCCAATCAGCCAAGCGATGCGGTGCATGCTTTCCTCACTTCAGGATAAAGCCGGCATCAAGCGGCGGACCACCGGCTGGGCCGGGTGCCACCTGACGGCCCCATAGGATCCGATCCAGATCGGTCGCCGGCCGGAAGCCATCCATCGGTGTCCGCAGCGCGGCCGAGCTGGAGACCGGCTGAACCACGTAAGGCGTGACGATGATCACCAATTCGCTCTCACCGCGCTGGAAGTCGTTGGACTTGAACAGCGAACCGATCACGGGAACCTCGCCGATCCACGGCAGAGCATTCGTATTGTCGAGGGTCGTCTTCTGCAGCAGCCCCGCGATGGCGAAGCTCTGCCCGCTGCCCAACTCCACTGTCGTTTCGGCACGCCGGACGGTAAGGGCCGGGATCGTCAGGGTGCCACCGGCTATGGGGACGCTTACAGCCCCGTTGGTGGTGAGCTCACTGACCTCGGGACGGACCCGCAGATTGAGCCGGGTTGATGACATCACGGTTGGCACCAAGGCAAGGCTGATGCCGAAGGTCTTGAACTCGACGGTGATGCTGGTCGTACCGTTGGTGGTACTGCCGGCGATCGGAATGGGGAACTCGCCGCCGGCCAGGAAGCTCGCGGTTTCGCCTGAAAGTGCCGTGAGGTTCGGCTCTGCCAGGATGGTGATGAGCTGATCACCGGCCAGCGCATCAATGATGTTGTTGACGTCCCACAGCTTGTTCCCCGAGGTGAACCCTGCGCCGAGCTGATTGACTGTGGCGGTGGCACCCGCCAGCGGCGCGAGGCCAAGTGGCAACAGCGGTGTGATCGTGCTGGTCGCAGCGGCGCCGGTACGCAATCCGAAGCGCCAGCCTGGACCGCTGCCGAGCGCCTGCCAATTGAACCCGAGCTGACGCGTGACCGAGCGGCTGATCTCCGCGATGCGGACTCGGACGTTCACCTGGATGGCGCCAAGCACTGTGAGGTTGTCCACCACGCCGCCCTTGTCGCCAACGTAGCCGCGCGCGATCGCTTCTGCCTGCTGGGCTGCGGCGGCATTCGGCACGGTGCCGGTGAGAATCGCGTCGGTTCCCACGCCTTGAACGCGCACGGCCGATGCACCTTGCACAGTGCGCGCCACCGCCGCCTGGATGGCGAGCGCCATCGCGGGACTGATGGTGCCTGGCGCCGCGGCGGCGGGAGGAGCGCCGCCTGCGCCGGGCGCAACAGTCACGTCGTACTGGATGATGGCCTGCCCCGCGTCGGTCGTCGCGATGACGGTGGTGCGTCCGGGCGCGACGCCCATCAGGAACAGGCTGGTCGGCGAGGCCGGCTGAACACGTGCGACGCCGGGCTCCGCCGACATCACGGTGGCCGCCGGCTGCGGCAGGCGCAGCAGCACGCCGGTGCCGGCCTGCACGGTGATCGGCTGGCTGATGGTGGCCACGGGAGACGTCGCGGCCGGCGCGGGCGTGCCCGGAGGTGGGGTTAGTTTCGTGGGAGCAGGCGCAGGCGGCGCCGCCTGTGCCACGACCCCGGACAGATTGATTGATGCGGTGGGCGAATCAGCCTGAGCGATGCCGGGTCCGCACAGTGGCAGTGTGAACAACAGGCGGACGATGCATCTTGCCGCCCAACCACTGCGCCGTGCCACGGAGGGGAGTGGCGCCTGCCGAAGCCAGGGCGATACACGCAATCCACTTTGCCACAGACGTTTCTTGGCGCGAACAATCCGCGCCCGATGACTTTCAGTCACTCGAGAGCCGCGCAATTATTTCTTGCTCCTTGCTTGCCCCGGTTATGACTGCCTTACCCAGGCAGACCACCAACTGGCTCCATTTGAAACAGAACGCCTGATGCAATCATAGCGATTGGCGCCGACGCAAGCGCTTTCTGACGTGAGAGTCACAATTGTCACTACACTTTCTCAAAACGTATACGGAACATTACAAATGTGCTTCAAATGGATTGTCCCGGCGGCTGCGACAGGCCGTCTCAATAGGCGCCAAGAAACGAAAAATCTGGCGTTCTCCTATTCATTGCGGTATACATACGTTATGAAACTCCCCGGAAAGTTCCTACCTGCTAGTGGAGCAGACGTGAGTATAGGATCGACACGATGACTGCCGGCAGCCGCCAGTCATTCTTTGCGTTATTTCATCGTGATCTACGCGGTACCGCGGCGGTGGAATTTGCTCTGATTGCGCCGGTATTGTTTCTGTTGATCTTGGGCATCACCCAGTTCGGGATAACGCTGAACGATTACGAGATGCTGACGGGCGGCACCGAGGCGGCAGCGCGGCAGTTCTCAATGAGCCGGGGCAGTTCGACGCCATCCAGCAGTACCACAACCGCTTTGTACAACGCGGCATCCAACCTCACGCAAGCAAGCATCACATTCACACTAAAGGTGAATGGGACTGCGTGCACAGGCGACAGTGCGTGCCAGACCGCGCTGACCAACGGGCAAGGACAGCCCGCCACGATAACGACGTCATATCCATGCAACCTGACGGTCTATGGTTACAACTTTGCACCGGGTTGCACCCTCAACGCGCAGTCTACGGAGATCGTTGAATGAGACAGCCCCTATATCCCTGCTTCCGCAAGCTGGGTCGCGATCGGCGCGGTGCCGTGGCGATGCTGACGGCAGCAGCTATCGTCGCCTTGGCTGGCGTGGGCGCCATTGCCGTTGACGTCGGCTACGCCGTCAATGCGCAGCGGAAACTTCAGGCGTCGACCGACGCAGCAGCCCTCGCAGGGGCGCTGGAGATCGGGTCCACCACCATCAACCCGGTGACCACAGCGACGAGCTACAGCGCGACTTCAGGGAACCAGAATGCTGCGTCCAATCTCAACGTCACCATGGCGAGCGGCTATCCCGTATTGAAGTGCTTCACCAGCACAGGCGTGACATGCGTATCTGGAATGTCTGGAGTTCCAGCCGCCAACGGCATTCAGGTGAAGCAGCAGGCGACCGTGCCGACGTTCTTTGGCAACGCGATCGGCATCAGCTCGCTGAGCCTCTCGGCGACTGCCACTGCCGGGTCCAAAGGCGGCAAGGCGAGCCCGATGGATGTCATGATAATTGTGGATACCACTGCATCGATGAACACTGCTGATTCGAGCTGCAGCGGCGCAACAAGAATCGCCTGCGCATTGGGAGGTGTTCAGGCCATGTTGAGCGGGTTCTGGCCATCCGAAGACCAGGTCGGCCTGCTGGCGTTTCCGGGCATGACGAGCGCGACGGTCTCGAAGGACTACACTTGCCCGACCAGCAATCCCACCATCGTGCCATACGGCAACTTAACGCCAGCACCGGTGTACCAGATCGTCGGGCTGTCGACTGATTACAAAACGTCCGACGCGACAACCAGCTTGAATACGGCCTCCAATATCGTGAAGGCGGTTGGCGGCGCCTCCGGCTGCTCTGGGATCAAGGCTCCCGGCGGTGAGGGTACCTATTACGCCGATGCCATCACGGCAGCGCAGCTCACCCTCACGACCACCGGTCGGCCAGGCGTTCAGAAGGCGATCATCATGGTCACCGACGGTGATGCCAGCGCGAGCGCACCGAGCCAGATAACCACCGCCCTGGGCCATCAGGAGTGCCACGAGGCCATTACCGCTGCTCAGGTTGCGAAGACCGCGGGAACCTGGATCTACACGGTCTCCTATGGTTCGCCGTCGTCGGGCTGCAGCACCGATACGTCGCCCACCATCACCCCGTGCGCGGCGTTGTTGGCGATTGCCTCCGACCCGACGAAGTTCTACGCCGATACCACCGCGGCCTGCCCCGCCGGAGCCAACGCGACATCGGGGCTGAACAACCTGTTCAAGAACATTGGGACCAGCCTGACGTCCTCGCGTATGCTGCCCGACAACACTAACTGAGAACCATCGGATGAAACCTATCGGACAGCGCAGTCGCAGGGCTGCGCTGTCTTGCTGCGCACATCGATGGCACTCTCTCATTGAGCGTTGCTATGAGATCACGGCGTGACGACGCGCGGCAGGTCGGCCATAGGCTGGCGCAGCCACTGCACGGCGGGTGCCATTCGATCGAGTCGTCTGCTGTTGTCGGCTGGCGAAGCTGCGACAGGGCCGAACGGCGTCACCACCCGCACGAGGCGCGCCTGCGGTGAAAGCAGCACCGCGTATTCGGTGACGTCTGGCTGAGCCCAGGGCGAATGCGTCTTGATCCAAGGCCAGACAGCACGAACCTTCTGTAGATACACCGCGCCGAGCAATGGTATCGCCGAATGGTAAGCGGCGATCGCACCGTCCCACCCGGTGTTGCCCAGCCGGCCGAGGCTCAGGATGCGCGCAGCGGCGCGCGCGTTGGCATCTGGGTCGAAGGCCTCCTCCAGGTTCGCAAACGCGTATGGATGATAATAGAGGTCAACCTGAAAGCAGCCGACATCGATCACGCGTACGCCGCGTAGCTGCAGTGAGCGCACCATGCCGACGGCTGCCGTCTTGCTCGGCTGGTAGTATCCCTGCCCCTCGGCGTTGAGAGTCCATGGCCAGATGATCGGGAACCCCCCGGCAGGAGCCCGACGGCCACTCTCGACGACGCCGATTGCCGCAAGCAGACCCTGCGGCAGCCGCCACTCGCGTTCCGCCTGGCCGGCTGCCCGTTCGCACACTGAAGAGGGTTCGTCGAATGGTTGCTGCCCGGCCGCCTTGCCGAGGGTCAGCAGGGCGAACGTGCCAAGCGCGATGGCGCCGTTAAAGCCTCTCAGGTATCGGCGTGGGGAACGCAAGCAGGGCCGGCGAGGTCGTCAGAACGCTGCGCGCGCCCAGCAGCGCAGACTGGATGCACCACGCGCCTCGGAGCACATCGCTGTCGCCGCGGCCAGATCGACAAACCCGAATGTGCGCAGGCACCAGTATGTTTCGCCAAGCGCATCCGCCTGCACGATCACCGGCGTATGTCCGCCGAGCAGTTCGGGCAAACGCCTGACGAGCCGGTGCCACTCGAACCAAGCATCCTCGAGGGAGTGCAGCGAGGCGAGCTGGACATAGGCCGCGGTCTCAGTTGTCGATGGGGCGATCGCGCGCCGTGGAGGTGAGGTGAATGTCAGGGGTTTTGCGACAGATGCGAGCACCGGAATCGCCGCGGCATCAACGAGAGCGTCGGGCGTGGCCTGAGAGAGTGGCACGCGGGTCGCGCGGGCAACGGCGACCACTGGCACAGAGAGAATGGAAGAGGGCACTGACATCATATGCGGCGCTGGGGGTGCAGACTCGCGAGCTGCGACAGCCAGGTTCCCTGCGGGTCGTCTTTCTTGCATTGGCGTGACTGACGCTAGCGCCTTGTGGCTTGCCAAAAGCGGGGGCGGCGCCATCCCGGCTGAGGCGACGTTGTCCGCCACTGGACGCGCGGAGCCGGTGCTCAGGATCCGATCCGCATCCCTCTGATCTCCTGCCAACGACAGGGCGGCGGCGAGTTCCTTCGGCCGATCCTGCACCGTGGCCGGTACTGCGGCGGCCTCGCGCAGAACCCCGACTGCTGCATCCCTGTCGCCGGTCAGTGCCAGGGAGAGACCAAGGTTCATTTTCACATCGGTGGCTTGCGGGGTAATCGCGAGCGCCTGTCGATAGGCGTCCTGCGCCTCGGCATGGCGACCCAGCAGGTCCCGGGCAATCCCGAGATCGTTGAGGGCGGCACTGTCGTCGGGGAGCGCCGCCAGGGCCGCCAGGAAGGCCGTTTCGGCGGCAGCCGGGTCGGTCTGGACCAGCGTCCGCCCAAGGCCCAACTGCGCCGATGCAAGCTTCGGTTCGATGGCGACCGCTTGCCTGTACGCGGCGCGCGCCTCATCTCGCTGGCCCAGCGCGTAGAGCGCGTCGCCCTTGGTAACCAGCGCCCGCGTGTTATGCGGGTCGCGCTCGAGCGTCAGGTCCGCGACACGCACGGCTACCTCGGGCGCGCCTCCCGCGAGAGCAGCGTCAGCCACCCGCAGAGACGGCTGGTGGGAGAGACCTGCCTGCTGTGCACCGGTGCAGCCTGCGAGGGCAAGCGCCAGCACGGTTGCGGTTTGCAGAAGGCCGAGCCGTTTGAGGCGGTCGAGCAGCCGCCATGATCGCGGATCCGCTCGCACGGTCAGCTCCATTTCCCACTCCTTGACTAGCCGGTGGTCAGCCAAGCCGGACAATCATCGGTATAATTGCGATTCGCAACCGGAATTTTTGTTGCTGATACGGCTCGAAAGGTTCATTGTGTTTCGTCGTCAGCCATGCCTGACACGGAGCCACAGCAGGCGAGACGGCGTGATCATGGGGCGGCGGTCTGGCGATCTGATCTACCGACCGAACGGCCGCGCGCGTGGCCATAAGTACGGATCCCTACTGATTATCGGTGCTTTGGTACTGATGGCCGCAGGAACGGCACGGGCGGAAACCTTCGAATTCGAAGGTCCGTATGCGGTGCGGGTGCTTCACCAGGGTTCGGAAATCGAGATAAGCGGGACCTTCTCCTGGGCACTGCCGCAACAGGTCAGCGTAGCACTGGCCGAGGCGCCGCAGGCGCGTCTCGTGCGGCTCGAAAGCCCCGGTGGCCATATCAAGGCAGCCCTCGAGGTGGCCGACATGATCCATGCCCGCAATCTCGATACCTATGTTGGCCGAATGTGCGCTTCGGCGTGTACCCTCGCCTTTCTGGCCGGCCATCAACGGTTCGCCACCGAGGCCGCGCGGCTTGGCTTCCACCAGGCGCACGGGCCGGGGCTGACGCCCGCGGACAGCAATCTGCTGCTTCGGCTGGCATATCAGAACTATTCGCTGCCACCTGCCTTCATTGCGCACGTGCTGCGTACGCCACCGCAGGACCTGTGGATTCCAGACCTCGCCGAACTCCGAAAGGCAGGCGTCGTGACCGATATCGCGCCAACCGGAGCCATCGCGGCGTCGGTGGCCTCGGGGGCGACGGACGCGCACGGCAACTGAGTCGAGCTGCGGATAGGCCGCTGACCATCGGCCATTCGGATTAGGCAGAGCACCACCATCCTCTGCCGTGTGGCCGAATTGTTAATAACGTAAAGGAAGTTGTAATGGTTTGCCAACCAACGGAGTTGGCAGCAATGATGATTTTGCGGGTCGGCGAAACCCACCCTCTTGTGCCGGGGAGTTTCGAGGAAACCATGCGGGCCTACGGCATTCGCAGCGAATGCGTGGCCACGGGGCGCGAAGCCTTGGAGTTCCTCCGCCTCTACGACTATGACCTCGTGCTGATGGATTTGCGGCTGTCCGATGGCCAGGCGCATCAGGTCGTGCGCGCGATGCGCGCCGCCTTGCACAAGGTACCTGTCCTGGTCGTGTCGGACGCCGCGGCGCCGCTTGAGGCCAAGGTGAAGGTGCTTGACCAGGGCGCGGACGATTTCCTGGCGACGCCATGCGATATCCGGGAGCTGATGGCTCGTATCCGCGCGGTCGTGCGGCGCAGCCAGGGCCACACCAAGTCGGCACTGACGCTCGGGCCGGTCGAGCTGTGGCTCGATCGACGTGAAGTCCTGGTGCATGGCGCGTCGCTACATCTGTCGCGGCGGGAGTACGCCATCCTGGAGCTGCTGTTCCTCAGGCAGGGCACCGTCCTGAACAAGGACGCGTTCCTCAACCATCTGTACTGTGGCGGCGATGAGCCGGAAATGAAGACGATCGACGTCATTATCTGCCGTCTGCGCAAGAAGCTGGCCGTGGCAGGCGTGCCGAAGCTGATCGATACGGTTTGGGGTTGCGGCTATATTCTCCGTGATCCGTCGCCGGCTGCGGCTGTCGGGAACGACGAGCCGCGCGCCGCACCGGCCTGGCTGGATCGCGCGCACACGACCATGGCTGCCTGAGGACAGCGCCCCGCGCCACTGACCGCTTGCAGCCCTGGGGCTTGAGCCTCCGGCGCTGTCGGGACAACTATGCTGCCTCACGTGAGGGAGTGCCATGCGCATTCTGATCATGGGTGGCGGCGTGGTCGGCGTGACCACCGCCTATCAGTTGCTGAAAGATGGGCACGAGGTCGTGCTGCTGGAACGGCAGAACGGCGTGGCGCGCGAAACGAGCTGGGGCAATGCCGGCATGATCGCGCCGGGGCACTCGTTCGTCTGGTCCTCGCCGCGGGCGCCCTGGATTCTGCTGAAGTCGCTGTATCGCAAGGATCAGGCACTGCGGTTCCGCTTCTCGACCGATCCGCGGCTGTATTCGTGGTCGCTGAAGTTCCTGGCTGAGTGCACTGCGACGAAGGCGCGGCGCAACACGCTGCGCAAGCATCAGATCGCAATGTACTCGCAGCGCGTGCTGCATGACGTGATCGCGGCCGAGCCGCTGGACTATGACCGCAATGCGCGCGGCGTGCTGTATTTCCATCGCGATCAGGCGGCGCTGGAGGCGGGCGTTGCGCATATGCAGATCCTGGCCGATGACGGGCAGGAGATCCGCGTGCTGGATCGCGCGCAGGTGCTGGAACTCGAGCCGGCGCTGCAAGGTGCTGCCGCGAAGATCGCCGGCGGGATCTATTGCCCGACCGACGAGACCGGCGATTCGCACAAGTTCACAAGCGGGCTGGCTGAACGATGCGTCGCGATGGGCGCGGAGATCCACACCAATACGACGATCACCGCGATCGGCACGTCAGGCGATGCGGTGACGACCGTGCGCGCCAATGGCCAGTCGTTCAAGGCGGATGGCTACGTCATGGCGATGGGAAGCTACAGTCCGCAGCTTGCGCGCACGATCGGCGTCGATCTGCCGATCTATCCGATCAAGGGCTACTCGCTGACGATCCCGATCGGCAACCATCAGGCACCCCCGACGATCGGCTCGGTGGACGAGACCAATCTGGTGGCGATCTCGCGCTTCGGGGACCGCGTGCGTGTCACCGCAACAGCGGAGTTTGCCGGCTACGACGCGAGCCACCGGCCGGAGGATTTCGCGTTCATGAAGTCGGTGACACAGGAATTGTATCCGGACGGCGCGGACTATCATCGCGCCGAGATGTGGGCCGGTCTGCGGCCGATGACGCCCGACAACCTGCCGGTGCTGGGACGCAGGAAGCATCGCAATCTGTGGTTCAATACCGGGCACGGCCACATCGGCTGGACGATGTCGCACGGGACGGCACGCATCACCGCCGACCTGATCGGCGGCCGAGCGCCGGCGATTCCGGTCGAGCAGGCTTGAGAAGGAACGGCGAATGGATGTGGACCCCGGCTTCATCGATCTCGGTGTTCTGCCGTGCACGCTCGATGCGGGTATTGCGGCGCGGGCGGCGATCGGTCTGCTGGTGCTGGCGACCGATCAGACGATGGAGCACGAGTTCCGCCACCTGGTTCGACTGCCAGGCGTTGCGGTGTATGGCGCGCGGCTGTTCAACGATGCCGACATAACACCCGAGACGCTGCGCGCGATCGGCGACCGCATTGCGCCGGCGACGGAACTGATTCTGCCGTCGATGCACCTGGACGTGGTGGCGTTCGGCTGCACCTCGGCCAGCATGACGCTCGGGGAGGCGGAGGTTTTTCGGCAAATTCGCCGGGTGCGGCCAGAGGTGGCCTGCACCACGCCGGTGACCGCGGCGTTCGCCGCCTTCAAGGCGCTGGGCGCGCGGCGGATCGGCGTGTTGACGCCCTATTCGCCGGAGGTGAATGCCGTGGTGCGGGCGTATCTCGATGCGCACGGCCCGCAGGTCGCGGCATTCGCGACGTTCGACAAGCGCGACGATCGCGAGGCGGCACGGATCTCCGCGGACTCGATTGCTGGGGGGATTGCGCGCTTGGCGCGCGGCGCGCGGCTGGATGCGGTGTTCGTGTCGTGCACCAGTCTGAGGCTGGCCGAGACTGTGGCCGCGATCGAGGCGGAGGTGGGCATCCCGGTCACCTCCAGCGACCACGCACTGGCATGGCACAGTCTGCGGCTGGCGGGAGTGACCGACCGGGTGCCGGGCGCCGGACGACTGTTCGAGTGCGGGTGCCCGGGCTCGTAGAACGGCCAAACGTGGGCCGATGCCGTGGTTGGCAACGAGACGGCACCGCGCGGTAGGCAACCGTGCGCTACCGCTTTCCCTTCGGCCCGAGGTGCGTACCCTCGACGACGTAGTCGGTCAGCCTTGATCGGCACACCGTGCAACGGAACCGCAACTGGGCCACGGGCGCGTCGCCTTTGCCAGCCTCGGCGAGCTTGGCGAAAGCAACGGTTTCCTGGTGGCGGCACGCTTTGCACCACACCACCAAATGAACCCCCGAGGTGCCGGCGAAGTCGCGGACGGTCGGCAGGTCACTCATTTGCAGCCGCCCGCTGTACCAATTCACGGAATAGCGCCTCGGCGGCATCACCGCGCCGCTGGTGCTCGTCGGGTGTCATCTCTGGCACGGGACCAAAACGGCTGGACCGAGGATTCCGCACCGTGACGATACGCGACTTCATGGGTTCCCGGCTGGCCTGGGTTTCGGGAGGCTGCGGCGCAACCGCCGTGGCGCGCTTCGTTGCTATTGTGACAATGCGCTGCGGGATCGGAGGCGAGACCTTCCGTTTGCGCGCCCGCTTCGGGCGATAGCTGGTGTGGACGATAGCCATGTTGGTAAAGTCTAAGCCGAATGGCGGTGTTTTGCCAATTTTGACAGGCGGCATAGCCGCGCGGCTTTTCCTAGCGTCGCGAGGTCGCGCTTCAGTGCAACGGGTGGGTCAAGCGGCATTGATCCATGTCAATGCGGGCTTCGAGTTTGTGTGTGCCAAGCAGCCTTCAACGGGTAGGAGGGCCAACAAATGGCCACAGGCGAAACACGCATTGGCAACGCGGACTACATATCCAGCGGTGCCCCCACTGAGGACCCAGGGACTGGCGCATTCGACGGTGAGTACTTCGGTGTCACCGGCAACGGAACAGGCGCAGGAGTCTTCTTCCTCAACAATGCCGTCTCGATCACGTACGGCGACAACGACGAAGTCAGCCTTGCTTTCGATAATAATGGGCTCAACTTCGTCGCCGGCCAGAACGATGACGTGTATCTGGCGTACGACGGCCCTGAGAGCGTCATCGATATAGGCAAAGGGACCGCCGTCGATATCCTTGCCAACTCTGGCCCGCTGTACCTCTACGACTTCCAAAATGATCCGACAGCCGAGATCATCCTACCGCCTGGCACCGATACCAGCCCGATCCTTTTCGTCGGACTTCAGGCCACCGGCGCCGACATGGCAGTTTCGGCAACGGGGGCGTACACGCTGCAAATGTTTAACGGCACCACACTGGTCGATTCAGTGCAGATCAGCGAACCAGGTACTACCCCGCCCTCGTTCGGCTTGCTTCCGACTGGCCAGGGTGTGTACCTAACACAGGGTCCGCTTCCTGGCAGCTTAAGCGTGCCGTTGGTCTACAATTTGGGGGCAGGCGAGACACTCAGCCTGAACGGCAACCAACTATATGGCGATGCGGTGATACTGGCGGACAGCAATGTCGGCGACCTTGACACAGAGGCCGTCAATGTTACCGGTACGGTGACGTTTTCTGACATGCACGTGGCCACCGACAGCCTACACTTCTTCGGCGGCACGCTGGATTTCACTGGCGTCAGCAATTTTGGCGGCAATGAGTTCACGACCGGCTACACAGTATTCAACGACAACCTGGCCGGTACCGGCACCCTGAATGTGGACGGCGGCAACCACGACGGTGGCGCGATGGAGATCAATGGGTCAGTCACGTCGGGTCTGACATTTGATATTAACCCCGGCGCGTACGCGCCCACGGCGTCTCTACAGATCGACGACCCCGCCACGTTTCATGCGCTTATCGCGCTGCCGGTAACACCATATACTGTCGCGTTCATCGCGTTCCTGGGCCTGCACGCGACCAGCGCCAACCTCAGCAATGATATGCTACAGATGTTCAACGGCAACGAGCTGGTGGACACTGTCCGTCTCACGGGCGGCCAGGGGCTACAGCTCGAACAGAACTCGTCGGGCGTGATGCTGACGGCAGGGTACTGACATGTACCAACCGGGCGGTCCTGGGACCATTATCCCGCTGCATATCTCATAGCCTGTTACGGGAGCCGCGCGGCTTATCCGAGGTGGCGAGGCGGGGCGCACCGCAAAAGTGCGGGTTAGAGAGCGACAGCAAGGGGGATGCCAAAAAATGTCAGATGAAGCGATCAAGGGACCGGCATCGATATTCCACGAATTGTGGGATACTTTCAGAAAGCTCGATACCAAACCAATTAGCGATTGGATTGCGTTAGTCCTGAAGATCATGGGTGGCATCGGCGCGTTTCTGTTGATCGCGTACGCCGCAAAAGACACTTCTTCTATGATCTATCCTCGCTTGCGGCGATCAGTCTTCTGTTGTTGGTCGCCTTCGCATTTTCCTTCCTAGTAGCTGCGGCAGCATTTTATGCGGTGGTCAGCATGATATGGTTGCCGGTGGCCCTATTCTGGGTCATCTCCTGGACAACCCGTCAATTCGGGCACCCGCCGAAGGTCAGGCTGCGACCGGCTATAACCAAGTGGCATGTCGGCTTCTCGTTTTTCATGTTCCTTTTAATGGGAAGCTATATATTGGTCGCAGCGTCCAAGCATTCGGTCACCTTTCCTATCTTGCATTGGTTTGCCCTCACCGGGTTTGTAGCTGCCTGTCTGATCGTCACGGAACCGATTACTCTTACGTCGGGCAGCAGCACCCTAAAAAGGTTGTTATCCGCTCTTGCTGTGCCTGTCTTGCTGCTTTTTTTGGTCAGCGGCTCTTTTAGCTATCTCTTGGACAGGTCGATGATCATCCTGAGCTTTCGGTCTGAGCCAGACCAATATGTAACTCTTTCTGAACAGTCCTACCGGAAGGTTGACGCTCTGGCGCGTACTGCAAGCATTCCGATGTCTGCGTGCGAGCTAAGGAAGGACTACTGGCTTATAAAGGGAGTCACCCTGGTGTGGCATGGGATCGGTACGACATCCTATCTACGCGTCACTGGCAAGCCGAACGTGAGCCTGCTCATCCCACTACCAAGCAGCGATGTACAGGCTATCCACGCTGACTCGCCGGATACAGTGGGCGATTGTGCAGCGCCTGGTCATCTTAGCATGTAGCAGAGCGTCGGTGGCGGATTTGGCTAGTCCGGTTTGGTATCCGGCCCCAATGGCAACGGCGTAGCAAACCCGGACCCCGCGTGCTAAAGGTCTGTGCCACGCGGTGAGGAAGCCATGTATATCTTGCGAGGAAGAGCGCCGCGCTCGGGCCTTGGAATGGTGGTAGTGTTGTTGTGGCTCGGCGTGATGACTTGGCAATACCCGTACGGCGTAGCGATGTTCATCGGTACTGGCAATTGTCGCCAATGGCGCTTGGTTTCTGCTGATATGGTGGACGGATAGCTATCGTAGCAAAACAAGCGCCTTAGACCGAAGTTTTCACTTGCGTTGATTTGAACGACGAATCCTTTCTGTGGGTTAGCTTCGTGAGTTTTTGATTTTGTGTCCATGTAGGGATTCCCAAATAGGCCGGGATGTGATTCGATTCGGGCCATGTTCATCGAGACGGTGCCCAATCGGACGTCGCCGCCAGCGGTGCTGTTGCGGGAGAGCTACCGCGATGAGCAGGGACGCGCGCAGAAGCGCACGCTGGCCAACCTGAGCAAACTGCCGGACGATGTCGTCGATGGTCTGCGAGCGCTGCTCAGGGGCGGCACGGTGATCGGCACCAGACCGGACGAGATGCGGATCGAGCGATCGTTGCCGCATGGCCACGTGGCCGCGGCGCTCGGCATGCTTCGCAGGATCGCGCTGGACCGGCTGATCCTGAGCACGGCGAAGGACGCGGAGTCGCGGCGACATTGCGATCTGGTGGTGGCGATGATCGTGGACCGGCTGATCACGCCGCGTTCCAAACTCGGGTTTGTCCGCGCGGTGGACCAGGAGACCGCGACATCGAGCCTGGGCGCGGTGCTGCGTCTGGGCGAGGTGAAGGAGCGCGAGGCCTACGAGGCACTGGACTGGCTGCTCGAACGCCAGCAGCGGATTGAGAACGGCTTGGCAAGGCGGCATCTCCAGGATGGTGTCTTGGTGCTCTACGACGTGAGTTCATCGTATTTCGAGGGTCGCTGTTGTCCGCTGGCGCAGCATGGCCACAGCCGTGATCACCGCGGTGATCGCCCACAGATCGTGTATGGGCTGTTGTGCACACGAGACGGATTGCCGGTTGCGGTCGAGGTGTTTGATGGCAACACGGCCGACCCGGCGACGCTGAGCGCGCAGGTCGAGAAGCTCAAGGATCGCTTCGGCATCAGCCGCGTGGTGCTGGTCGGCGACCGCGGCATGATCACCTCGGCGCGGATCGGCGCAGACCTCAAGCCGGCCGGTGTGGATTGGATCACCTGCCTGCGGGCACCGGCCATTCAGGCGCTGGCAACAGAGAACGGGCCGTTGCAGCTGTCACTGTTCGACGAGCGCGACCTGGCCGAGATCAGCGCGCCCGAGATGTTCCCCGGCGAACGGCTCATCGTCTGTCGCAACCGCGAACTCGCCGCCGAGCGTGGGCGCAAGCGCGAGGAACTGCTGGCCGCCACCGAACGCGAGTTGCTCCGCATCCAGGCGCAGGTCCGCCACAGGCACTCGCCGCTGCGCAGTGCCGCTGAGATCGGCCTGGCGGTCGGTGGCGTGGTGAACAGTCGGAAGATGGCCAAGCACTTCGCCGTGGAGATCCGCGACGGCCACTTCGCCTTCCAGCGCCGGACGCAGCAGATAGAACAGGAGGCCCGTCTCGACGGCATCTACGTGATCCGCACATCCGTGCCGGCCGAGCAGCTCGATGCGAATGAAGCGGTGCAGGCCTACAAGGACCTGTCCCGCGTCGAGCGTGCCTTCCGCAGCCTGAAGACCGTCGATCTCGATATCCGCCCGATCCGCCATTGGACCGCACCGCGGGTGCGCGCCCACGTCTTCCTGTGCATGCTCGCCTATCATGTCGAATGGCATCTGCGAGACGCCCTGGCACCGCTGTTGTTCCATGACACCGGGCGTGCTGCCGCGAGGGCAGAACGATCCTCCCCCATTGTCAGCACCGAGCCATCCGAGCTCGCCAAGGCCAAGAAGGCGACAAAGCGCTCAGCCAACGGTCTGCGCGTCATGGGCTTCGCCGGCCTCATGACGCATCTAGGCACACTGACCCGCAACACCATGCGCGTGCCGCTTCGCCTCGCGCATCGGTTCACGCTGTATGCCGAGCCAACCAAGCTCCAGGAGGACGCATTCAGGCTGCTCAACATCCAACCAACGCGTGTCCAGTAGCCCGAAAGGCTGATCTCCAAATCATGGAATCAAATCAACCTCTTGCGCAGTTCACAAATGCAAACTTCGGGCTAGCAGAGTCTCTCGAAGAGGTGTTGTCCAATTCTCGATCTCAACTTAAACTGCTAAGTTCGCCAGCCGAGCTGCTGCCGCTAGCATACATCCGCGATGTCCTAAGGAATATGACTGCGCATAGCGGCTTCGAGGGTGGTCCTTTTACTGAACTTCCGCCTAACCACAAGGTGTGGCGTGAATTGAGGCTGAACATCGAGACTCTGAGGGAATTAGCAAAGCATAACTTGGAGAGTCAGAGCGACGAGAATTTGCGCAAAGCACTACATAACATATCTTACGGACTGGATAACGTAGCTTACAATGTCAACTACATCTATGAGACATTCTATGGAGGGCCGCTCTTTTCCGCCTTCGACCGCAGCGAGCCATTGGCGTATGTCAGCAGCAAGGGATAAGCCTTTTTGCAACTGATTGACAAATGTCGAAGCGGACGCGGGGCAGAACTGGACGACGACACGCACCGCCCAAAGCAAATATATTCTGAGCTTTTCAGCCGTGGCCAGCGACACCGCCGTCAGGTGCGTCGAGTACAGCGAGGTCACGCTGCAATTTGGCAAACAACTCTCCAATTGCCATGTCACGGCGCTCGACACAGTCCCATACGATCTGACCACCCGCGTTACCGTGTGCCGTCATGGGTGCGTACTTATGACCGAGACTGCTTCCCGGATCGCCTCCGGGACCGCTGCACTTCGAACAAAAGACCATGAGCGGACTGTGCCGCGCGCCAAGGGAAGACGGATGCCCAGTCTTCGCCGGCCATGACGAGTACCAGTTTCGTCCAGCGCGGGACAGATTTCAGGGCGGCCCGGTGCGGACGGGTGCAAGGAATCGCAGGGGCGGTGTTGGCGATCCGGGAGGCGGTGTGCGGGCGGTCGGAAACGCCTGTTCGAGGATGTCTTTTATCAGGTTGGCGAAGTTGCCGCCCTCTCTGATGATGACGAGTTGCAGTTCCCGCCAGAGCGGGTGGCTGGGCATGATGCCGAGGTCGCGGCAGATGTCGGCGATGACGGCGCCGATCGGCTGGCGGCGGACTTTGGCGGCGATCTGCTCCGGGGTCGGCAGGTGTGCGATGCGCACGTTGGCTTCGACCTTGGAGGGCGCGGTGGCTTGCCGGGGTGCGCGCGGCATCGCTGACATCCCTGGGGACGAAGCACCTCGGGGGGCCGCGTCCAGGCGGTCGGCGTTGCGGAGGAGCCTCGATTCGAGCGCGTTGGCGCGGTGCAGGCCGCGGGAGATGCGTGCGAGGATCAACGCGACATCGGCGGTGCCGAAGCAGGTTATGACGGGGCCGGGGTCGGTGAAGGCGCGCTGGCGGATCGTGGCGGCGAGTTCGCGGCCGTAGTCGATCAGCTTGCGGACGAGGCCGAGCAGGTTCGCCGAGCGGCTGGGCCGGGTGGATGGATCGGGGACGTTGGCCTCGGCTGGCATGAACGCAACAAGAACATGAGTCGGCGGCAGATGGCAAGGAATATATTCCGCCAGAGGCGTCGACGGCTTTGTGGACGTCGAGCCTGACTCAAGCAGTGCCATTTCTACCGGGTAGATCATGGGGCTCGTCCATCTCGCGGATTCGCTTTGCGACGGTGAATGATCCTCAGGACGCCGCTTCGAGCGCCTCCGCCGCCGCAAGCCACTCCGCCTCCGCGCTTGCTGCAAGTTTCTTGATGGCGGCCAGTCGTGCGTTGGCGGAGGCGATCTCCGCCTTACGCGTGGGCACATAGAGCGAGGGATCGGCCAGCGTCCGTTCAATTGTCGCGCGTTCTGCCGCCAGCCGTGCCAGCCGTGTCTCCGCGTCGCGCGCCTGTTTGCGCAGCGGCGCCAGCGCAGCACGTGCATCAGCGCGTTCGCGGCGTTCATCGCGGCGATTGCCGGCGTCGGGTTTCGGTGCGGCGCGCGAACGTTCGGCGAGCAGCGCACGATAGTCGTCCAGGTCGCCGTCGAACGGTCGGACGGTTCCGTCCGCGACCAGCCAGAGGCGATCGGCGACGAGTTCCACCAGATGCGGATCGTGAGTGATGAGCAGTACCGCACCCTGGAAGTCTGCCAGCGCCTTCACCAGCGCCTCCCGCGCATCGATGTCGAGATGGTTCGTGGGTTCGTCGAGGATCAGCAGTTGCGGCGCTTCGCGGGTCGCGAGCGACAGCAGCAGCCGTGCCTTCTCGCCCCCGGACAAGTTGGCCACCGGCGTTTCCGCGCGGTCGGCGTCAAGCCCGAAGCGGGCGAGCTGGGCACGCACCTGCGGTGGCGTGGCGCGGGGCAGGGCGCGCATCATGTGGTCGATCGGGTTTTCTGCCTCGACCAGCTCGTCCGTCTGGTGCTGAGCGAAATAGCCGACGCGCAGCTTCGGCCCGCGGCGGATTTCGCCGGCGAGCGCGGGAAGGCGGTCGGCCAGCAGCTTCGCCAGCGTGGACTTGCCGTTGCCGTTGGCGCCCAGCAGCGCGATGCGGTCGTCCATGTCGACCGCCAGCGACACGTTGCGCAGCACCGGCGTGCCGTCATAGCCGACTGCGACACGGTCTAGCGCCAGGATGGGCGGCGCGATGCGGGCGGGATCGGGGAAGTCGAAGCGCGTGGGGGCGTCCTCGATCACCGTCTCGATCTGCGGCAGGCGGGCGAGTGCCTTGATGCGCGACTGCGCCTGGCGGGCCTTGCTCGCCTTGTAGCGAAAGCGGTCGATGAACGACTGGATGTGGGCGCGTTCGCTTACGATGCGCTTGGCGGCGCTGGCCTGCTGAAGCGCGCGCTCGGTACGAATACGCACGAACTCGTCGAAGCCGCCGGGGGTGACGCTGATGCGGCCACGGTCGAGGAAGGCGATCGCCTGAACCGCGCGGTCCAGCAAGACGCGGTCGTGCGAGACCAACAGCACGGCACCGGGGAAGCGGGCGAGCCAAGTCTCCAGCCAGAGTGTTGCTTCCAGGTCGAGGTGGTTGGTCGGTTCGTCCAACAGCAGCAGGTCGGGCGCGGCGAACAATGCGGTGGCAAGGGCCACGCGCATGCGCCAGCCACCCGAGAATTCCTCAACCGGGCGCTGCTGTGCGGCCTCATCGAAGCCGAGACCGGCGAGGATCGCGGCGGCCCGCGCGGGCGCCGCATCGGCCCCTATGGCGCGCAGGCGTTCGTGGATCTCGGCGAGGCGGTGGGGGGGCGCGGTTTCGGCCTCTCCCAGCAGGGCGAGGCGTTCGGGGTCGCCCTGCAGCACGGTGTCCAGGAGGCTGGCGTCGCCGGAAGGGGCTTCCTGGGCGACGGTGGCGACGCGCGCGCGGGCGGCGAGGCGGATCTCGCCGCCATCCAGCGGCTGGTCGCCGATGATGGCGCGCAGCAACGTGGACTTGCCGGCGCCATTGCGGCCGACCAGGCCGATGCGGCGGCCCTGGTCCACCGTGAGGTCGGCGCCGTTCAGAATACTGCGCCCGCCGAGGCGGACGGCGGCGCCGGTGATGGTGAGGAGCGACATGGCGGCGGGTGATCGGACGGGTTGGGCTTGGCGGTCAAGGCCGCGGTCGAGAAAAGCTGGTGTCTGTGCTCCTTCCTGTCCTACCGCAACAGCCGCCCCTCCACGCGGCCGGTGATCCAGATCTGGCTGACCGTCGGGAACGATGTGCGGCAATACGAATGTGGACGGCGTGATGGCGATGGCTGGCCGCATATCTGTTGATCCACCGCATTTGTCTGGTGCCGCGACCGATCGGACAAATTCCTCGGTGGGCTTGCCTGACGCGGTTCGACGGCTGCGGCGGCCACCGCACCCTCGGCACCGTTTGCGCGCCTCCGGTCGTCTCGGCGGTCGAAAGGCAGAGGCCGACGTCACCTAACGACCCTGCGGTCCACACCTCACTTCTGCGTCTTGCACTCGGCAGTCTCATAGGTCTGGTAAGCACAAAGAGGAGGCGGGCTGCTGCCCGTCGCCGAAGATCCGGCTGCGCCAGGAGATGTCGCTCCCGGCACATCGTTCGTGATCTGACCGGAACCCCTCATCGGGGCTGGTTGAGGGGCACTCTTCGTGGCCGCAACCGACCGACCCTGTTGCGGTGTCGTTTCATTCCAGCTCGTCACTGCTCCGACGGAACAGACTATCGTCAGGATCAGGAAAATCAGCGCCGCCGCCTTTTCCCAGGAAAAGCGAACCAGCCGGTTTTCCTCTTCGGCACACCATCGCTGGCAAAATTCCCTGGTCGGCAAGGGCTCTTCGAACACTATGTCGTAGACGGCGTCGCCCGGCAGGCCTGGCCGCCGTCGCAGTTCAGCCAGCACCCAGTCCTTTCCCTTGGCAGTCAGGGCGTTGCGCCAGACGGTTTCAGATCCGTCAGCCATTCAGATCTTCCTCAGGAGTGCCGTCATCTACCGCGAGGCGAACTGCGCACCACAGTGCAACTCCGATCGGCGCATTTGCAAGCGCTGTTGCACGAGGCAACGCCGGTCCTCGTGGCCAACTACCCCACGTTGACCGGGTCGGGGTCGCGGACGTGCTGGCGGCGCGGCGTTACAGGCCAAGGTGCCGCCGCACAGCCGCAGCGGCTTCCTGTGCTGAGGCCAGACGGTCAGTTCACTCGCATCGCGGCACATCGGGGTCGTACCAGCACATTTGCCCATCATGCCCGTCCTCCGAGCCCCCCATCTCATCCACCGCCCGGCGACTGGCCTGGGCGTCGTACGATCCCGCCAGCCCAACCTGCTCCGGCGATGCGGCCCGGTTCGTCGCGGGAATGGCTCCAAGCAGGGCAATTGCAATCGCTGCGATGGTTACGGATGCTCTCATCTCACTTGCCGGTCGCCACATAACCCGTCTCCACCATTCAGGGGCGCCGACTTACGAATGCCGACGGTGGTAGGATGACAGTGGGTCGGAGGGCCCGCTCTGAAGCGCTTCACAGAGCCGGCTTCACGCTGCGCATCGGACGAGACCATGGCGGAGGTGCTGGGGAAGCTCTTTGCCAATTCGGACGAGCCCAGGCCGCCAACCTATCTTGCCAAGCCGTCAGAACAACCCGAACAACCCCCGCAGGAACCCCGGCGTCAGCGCCGCCAGCGGATTGACCGATACGTTCGGGTCCGCCAGCGGACCGCGCAGCGCGTAGCTCGCCGCGAACACCCCGCCACCGCGCTCCGGGCTGAACAGCTTGCCCACCAGCGGGATTTTCCCCAGCAGTGCGTTGAAGAAATATGCCGGCACGATCGTCCCCTGCAGGTCGATCGTCTGGGCATACAGGTCGAGCCGTCCTTTCGCGGTCAGCCCGAGCGATTGGCTGAACGCCCGAGCGTCGGTCAGCTCAAGCGCGCTGTCGGTCAGCCGGAACGGTGCCACCAGTCGGGTGAAGCCCAAGCCAGAACCCTGCAACACCTCCACCAGACCGTACAGTGTCATCGCCTGTAGCAGTTTGCCGAACGCCGGCGCATCGCGAATGCGGAACTGCTCTATATTGGCGGTCCCGATCAGCGGCCGGTCCGGCTGCGCATCGTCGTACTGCGCCTGCACCGACAGCTTCCCGCCCTGCATGCTGCTGACATAATCCAGGCCGCGCAGCAGCTCTCCAGCGTCGTCGGTACTGCCGGTGAGCCGACGCCCACCGCGGTCGGCGACGATCTGCGCAAGGAATGGTGCCCGTGCACCGATGCGGCCCTCGACGCGCAACGTCTGGATCACGCCGCGATCGCTCCGGGCATGCGCCACCACGCCATTCGCAGCGCTGCCCTGGGCCATCAGCACGCGGTCGAACTTCGCATTCAGCATCCATGCCGGTTCCGCCGGCTGCTGGCTTCCTGCTGTGGCACGCGTCCGGGGCGGGGCGTTTGCCGGCGTCCTGCGCTCGAGCCGCGGTGCCAGGTCGAGCGTCGTACCGGTGAGATTGACTGCGATCGGACCCTCGGACGGCAGATCAAGCGTGCCCTGCGCGATCGTTCGACCCAGCACCAGCCGATCAAGATGGAATCCCGACAACGTTCCGCCACTGAATTGCGCGCTTCCGCGCACCATGAGGTCGTCGCCATCGAGTCTCACGGCGTCGATCCCGGTCAGCCGGTCGTGGTCGAGCAGCAGGCGCGCGGACGCTTTCGCCGAGGCAGCGCGGGGCTTGCGCCATTCGAGTTGCGAGACGAACAGCTCCGCGCCGGTCAGGTCGGCGGTCACCGCCACATCGCCTTGGCCGCTCCGTCGTTCGCTCAGCACCGCCTGCATCTGCGCTGGCCCGGCCATCACCGAAGTCGCGTCGAGACCTGCCGCTGCAAGCTGCCGCGCGTCTGGCTGTGCGGACGCCGTCACGCTCTGCACCACCTGCGTCGGCGGACCAGCGCGAAAGTCCATCGCCGCATCCAGCTTCGACGGAATCGACGCCAGCAGAGCGCGCCCGTTCAACTTCATCCCATCGGGATTGGCGCTCAGATCGAACACGCCCTGATCCAGATCGCGTCCGGCCACCAGCGCGCTGAGGTGCACCCCGTCGAGATGCGCCTGTGCCCGGATGGCGACATCGTCCATCTGGACATCGTTCTGCAACGGGATGGTGAGGCTGAGCTTCACCGCAACCTGTCCGGCCGGATTTTTCAGTTCGATCGGATGACGGTCGAGCAGCGCGAGGCGCGGCTCGCGCAGCAGCGCCAGCGTGTCGGGCAACGAGCCAGCGATGTCAGCCTCGATCGCGCCCACCTGATGCCGCTGCATGATGCCGGTGATGCGCATTCTGCCGCCGCGAATCTGCAGGCTCCCCGTGCTGCCTTGCCTCTCGTTGCGCATGCGCTGCCGGCCGCTGGTTGCGATGATCTCCAGCGTGTCGGGATCCACGATGCGCAACTGCGCCTGGCCGTTCTCAATCGGCGGCACCGGCCGCAGCCAGTTCACCTGCAGCCCCTCGCCGTCGAGCGTGCCGCTCGCCCGCGTCAGCTCCACCGACGAAAAATCCGGCGACGCCGCCAGGCTGACATCGACGTGACCATTGCGCGCGATGCCGACAGGAATGTTGGCCACCAGCCAGGCCCGTGCGTCACGGGCGATCGCCTCGGGCCACAACCGCGACAGGTCGGCAAAGTCCACCTGGTCGATATCGGCCGCGACATCAGCGCTGATCCGGTCGGCCCGGCGCTGCATGTCGCCGTGCACCTCAAGATGCGTGATCGGGCCGTCGTCATGACCACGCAGGCTCACGCGCAGCGTCTGCAGGGCAAATGCGTCGGGCGTGCCCGAAGCCACCAGCCCTGCGTCGAGGAACGGCACATTACTGCCGCCGATCCGCACCGACCCGGTGCCGGCGTCCAGATTGAGCCGTGCATTGCGCACCGCCAGGTTGGCATCAAGGTCGAACGTGGCATCGCCGCCAACCGGCGCATCGAGTGCCGCCAGAAACGACAGCGACGGCGCAGCGCGTGCAATCTCACTCGGGGTCACCGGCGACAACCGGGCACGAAGATGCGTCTCACTGGCACCCGCCGCCAAAGTGGCAGACAGCGTCAACTTCGCCTGTTGATCACCGAGTGCCAGACTGAACATGCCAGTGCCGTCCACACCGCCTTCCGGCCGACGGGTGAGATCGATCTCCGCGTGTGGCGCCCGCCACGTGACGCCGAGTTGCCGATCGACCAACGCAACGCTCGCATCATGGACGCGTACGCGGTGGAGCTGTCCCAGCAGCGCATTCGCACTGCGTACCCGATCGCTGCCGGCCGGGCGCGCAAGCTCCGCGAGCAGGTCAGCGAGCGGTGTTTGCGCCGCCGTCGATGCTTGCTCGCCGCTGTCCGCCACGCCGAGATCCAGGCTGATCGCCCCATCCTTCGCCCGCACAAGGGTGAGCTGAGGCTCATCCAGCTCCACTGCCCGCGGCACAACGCGTCCGAACAGCAGTTCGTAGAGCGAAATCGAGACCTCGGCGCGTGGGATGTTGATCCGGCGCCGTCCCGACTGATCGGTCACCGTGACATCGGTCAGCCGCAGATCGAGCGGTCGGTCCACACCCTTGGTGAAGCCTTCCCAGGCCAACGCAGCAGAGCCGATCGCCAGCCGCGTCGGTCCGCCATTGGCATTCGCCGCATCCTCCAGCCGACCGCTGAACCAAGCCAGATCGACCGGCCCCTGCGACAGCCGCCAGGAGATCGCCCCCACACCGACGCTGCCCAGCACCGCCAGTGTAATCGCCAGGGTGCACAACCGATGCACCGCCATGGCGGCGCCGATCGCCGCTTGACCGGGAAGATGCCTCACGCCCAGCCTTTACGCGCATGACCGACACGAAATTCCATCTGGCCGCAACTTGGCCGGACCCGCATGACGCGGGTGCTGCGGAACGGCTCGTCGAGCGCTTTTCCGAGCTCGGCCGCGGAGAGGCCAGGCTGGCAACCCGGCCGGCGGTGGCCGCGCTGCTGCGCGCGCTCGGGGGCAACAGCCCCTACCTTGCCGATCTCGCGGTGCGCGAGGCGTCCAGCCTCCGTACGCTCATCGCATCCGGTCCTGATGCGGTCGTGGCGACGGCCATGACCGAACTCGTAGCGGTCCCGCCCGGCGCCCGCCGCGACCGGGTTGCCGTCGCGATGCGGCGCGCCAAGCGGATCGTCGCCCTGGCGACCGCCATCGCCGACATCGGCGGCATCTGGCCACTCGAGCGCGTCACCGCGACTCTGAGCGATCTCGCGGATGCCACCCTGTCGCTCGCCATGGCTCACCTGCTGCGCACTGCCCACGACGCGGGCGAATTGCGCCTGCCTGATCCTGCGGATCCGACACGCGGCGGCGGGTTCACGGGTACTCGGCATGGGAAAGCTCGGTGCCCGTGAACTGAATTATTCCTCCGATGTGGACCTCGTGCTGCTCTACGACCCGGCTGCACCAATATACACGGACGCGTCCGATGGCCATGCGATGGGCCTCTTTTCGTCCCGCATCGCACGCAGTCTCGTGGCGCTCATGGAGACGCGCGACGCCAACGGCTACGTCTTCCGTACCGATCTGCGCCTGCGGCCCGATCCAGCCGTGACACCGCCCGCTGTCGCGTTGCCGGCGGCGATCACCTACTACGAAAGCATGGGCCAGAACTGGGAGCGTGCTGCCATGATCAAGGCACGCCCGGTGGCTGGTGACCTGGCGCTGGGCAGCGCATTCCTCGAGGCGATCCGCTCCTTCGTCTGGCGCCGAGGCCTGGACTTCGCCGCGGTCGCCGACATCCACGCCATGAAGCGCCGCATCGACGAGTACAAGGGCGGCGCGCTGGCCGACGCTGTGGACCCGCTGGCGCGCATCGCCGGCCACAACGTGAAGCTGGGCGAAGGCGGCATCCGTGAGATCGAGTTCCTGGCTCAGACCCTGCAACTCGTGTGGGGTGGCCGCGATCCAGCATTGCGGGTGCCCACGACGCTGGGTGCATTGCGCATGCTGGTTCGCGCCGGCCACGTGCCGCGCAGTGCCGCGCGCGAACTGGGCGCGGCTTACCGCTTCCTGCGGCGCGTCGAGCATCGCCTGCAGATGACCGCCGACCGCCAAGTGCACGAGCTGCCGCAGCGGCCCGCAGACCTCGCGCGGTTCGCCACGTTCATGGGCTACAACGACGCGGGCGAGTTCGCTGCGCAACTGCTGTACCATCTCCACCAGGTGCGGGCGCGCTACGTTGAGGTGTTCGAGCTGGTGCCGGCGCTGCTGGCCCCCGCCGAAGGCGGACTGGAACTGGACTTCAGCGGTGTCGACGCCGTTCCGGAAGCCACCGACACGACGCTGCGCGCCCTTGGCTTCGGCAACCCTGGACGCATCGTTACCGCGGTGCGTGGCTGGCAGGCAGGGCACGTGCGTGCGCTGCGTTCGGCCCGTGCACGCGAGCTGCTGGCCCAGTTGCTGCCACGCGTGCTGGCGGCGCTGGCCCGCCAGCCTCAGCCAGACACGGTGTTCAACCGGTTCGACGCATTCCTGGCGCGTCAGCCCGCCGGCGTGCAGCTTCTATCGCTGTTCCAGCGTAATCCGGGCCTGATCGATCGGATAGCCGCGGTGCTCGGTGCCGCGCCGTCGCTGGCCGATCATCTGGCCAGCCATCCGGCGGCTTTCGATGGACTGCTGAGCCCCGAAGAGAACCCCAATCCGGCGCGTCTTCTGCGGGGCCGACTGAAGGATGCGAGGCTGCTCGAGGATGTCATCGAGATCACCCGCCGCACCGTGCGCGAGGAGGACTTTACCGTCTCGGTTGCCACGATGGAGGGTCGGATCAACGCCGATGAGGCCGGCCTGCGCCGCACCGCGATCGCCGACGCCGCGCTGGAGGCGCTGTTGCCGCCCGTGCTGGCGGATTTTGCCACCCGTTTCGGTCGGGTACGTGATGGCACGATGGCTGTGGTGGCACTGGGCAAGGCCGGAAGTCGCGAGATGATGGCGGGCTCCGACCTCGACCTCATGCTGGTCTACGCCCACGAGCCGGACGTGAGCGAGAGCCGGGGCGCGCGCCGGATGCCGGTGAGCCAATGGTTCGTTCGCGCCTCGCACGCATACGTTGCCGCAGTGACCGCTCCCGGGGTGGACGGCCCCCTTTACCAGGTCGACATGCGGCTCCGGCCGTCGGGGAACAAGGGCCCGGTCGCTGTGTCGCTCGGCTCGTTCCGTCGGTACCATGCCGAATCCGCGTGGACATGGGAGCGCATGGCGCTGACGCGTGCCCGCGTGGTGGCCGGTGCACCGGCGTTGCGCAGTCGCATCGAGGCGGCTATCGCGGAAGCGCTGGCGCTGGCCGGCGATGCCGAACGCATCCGCGCCGACGCTGCGTCGATGCGCGCGCGCATGCTGCGCGACCTGCCGCCGGAAGGCCCGTGGGATGTAAAGCTGCGCCCGGGGGGCCAGATCGAGGTGGAGTTCATTGCCCAGGTGCTGCAGCTCATCCATGCGCGTGAGGCACCGGAGTTGTGTTCGCCCACCACGCGCATCGCCCTGGCGCGGCTTGCCAAGGCGGGATCATTGCCGGCGGACGATGCGAGGTTGCTGATCAGCGCCGATCACGTATGGCGCACGGTGCAGGGCATGCTCCGCATCACCGTCGGCCGCGGCGCGCGCGAGGAGCTGCCGGACGCATCCGCACGTGCGCTGATCGGTGCGGTCGCCGAAGCAATGGATCAGACCGGCCCCGTTGACTTGGCGTGGTTGCGCGGCACCCTGGATGACCTGGCGCGCCAGGTCCGTGCCGCATTCGTCCGATACATAGGAGAGATCCAGCCATGACCGTGCAGGAAGGCGATGTCGCACCCGATTTCGAGATGCCGGCGACCGGTACGCGCACCGTCAGCAAGAAGGCGCTGCGGGGCAAACCGTTCGTGTTGTATTTCTATCCAAAGGCCGATACGCCGGGCTGCACCAAGGAGGCCTGCGCATTCCAGGAGGCGCTGCCGCAGCTCGGTCACATCGGCATCGACGTGATCGGCGTGTCGCCCGACAAGATGAAGCCGATCGAGAAGTTTGCCGAGAAATACAGTTTGACGTTTCCGCTGGCCTCGGATGAGGCGCATGCGGTGGCAGAGAAGTACGGCACCTGGGTCGAGAAGTCGATGTATGGACGCAAGTATATGGGAATGGAGCGCAGCACGTTCCTGATCGACAAAGCCGGCAAAATAGCCAAGGCCTGGCGCAAGGTCAGCGTGACAGGACATGCCGCGGACGTTCTGGCGGCCGCGCAGGGGCTGAAGTAGTAGCAACGGAAGGGGGCGAATGCTTTCCCTCCCCTCGCGGGAGGGGCAGTGGGGCCTCACCATCCGCGTGCACTGGACGACCGCGACCTGACCGGCTGAATATTCACCACGCCACAACCTGGAGGATTCGCATCAATGAAAGCCGCCATCCTCGCCGCGCCGCTGCTGCTGCTAGCCACCATTGCACAAGCGCGCGACATCAGTTCGGAAATCGATGCCGCCAACGCGAAGTGGATTGCGGCATTCAACAAAGGCGATGCCGCCGCCGTCGCCCAGCTGTACACCGAGCGGGCAACTGCATTGCCGCCCGGCGCTCCGATGGCCAAGGGGCGTGCGGCGATCCAGGCGTTCTGGGACGGTGCGATCAAAAACGGGGTCAAGAACGTCACGCTGAAGTCGGTTCAGGTCAATCAGTTCGGCAACGCAGCGCGCGAGATCGGCGAGTATTCGCTCGATGCACCGAACGCTCAGAAGCAGATCACGCATGAACAGGGAAAGTATGTCGTGCTGTGGCGGAATGTCGGTGGCGGTTGGAAGCTCGACACCGATATCTGGAACAGCGACCAGTAAGTTACCTCACTCCGTTGCGGTCGGCAGCCTTATCACGAAGCGCGTTCCGCCGGACGCAACGGGTGACATGGTAAGCAGCCCGCCATGTGCCTCGACCAACTCGCGGCAGATCGAGAGGCCCAGCCCGAGCCCACCGGCCTTTGACGTGACGAAAGGCTGGAACAGCCGCTCTGCCACTTCGGGCGCAATTCCTGGGCCTGTGTCGGCCACCGCGATCTCCACGGCTTCCGGCAACGCCTGCGTCGTCACGATCAGGTCTTGGGTGGTGCTCGCCTCCATCGCCTCCACGGCGTTGCGGACCAGGTTGATGATCACCTGGCCGATCTGAATCCGATCGAGCATCAGGGACCCGGCCGCCGTGTCCAATTCCATCGACCTGCGCACGCCTTGATACAGCGTGCCGACCAGTCCGAGTTCGACCGCCTCCCTGACCACACCGTTGACGTCCTCACGCCGGCGCGTGGTGCGGCGCTTGGCGACATGGTCGCGCAACCGCCTGATCACTTCGCCGGCGCGTGTGGTCTGCTGGCGGATCCGCTCGACGATTTCGCGCACTCGGTCCGGATCGGCATTCGCGCTCCCCAGCATCCGACCGAGGGCGCCCGCGTAACTGCTCACCGCCGTCAGCGGCTGATTGAGTTCGTGCGCGATAGCCGAGGCCATCTGTACCATGGTGGACAGCCGCGCGACGTGCGCCAACTCCGCTTGCAGTTCCTGGATGCGCGACTGGCTGCGTCGCTCCGCAGTGATGTCGCGCACGATCTTTGAGGCACCGATGATCGCACCAGAGGCATCGAGTATCGGCGAAATCGTCAGTGCCACCGCCAACTCGCTGCCGTCCTTGCGCACGCGGACAGTCTCGTAATGTCGTAGCCGCTCACCGCGTCGCAGCCGTTCAAGGATCATCGCCTCCTCATCGATCCGATCCGCCGGCAGCAGCAGGGCGATAGGTTGGCCAATCA
This sequence comes from uncultured Alphaproteobacteria bacterium, assembly GCA_963818775.1. GTDB lineage: Bacteria > Pseudomonadota > Alphaproteobacteria > Acetobacterales > Acetobacteraceae > JAMXLO01. The sequence goes on from CAWFUF010000026.1 coordinate 343,788, forward strand.
TCTCGCCGGCCTGGTAGCCGAACATTGTCTCGGCGGCGCTGTTCCACGCGGTGACCACGCCCTCCAGCGTCTTCCCGACGATAGCGTCCTCGGACGAACCCACGATGGAGGCGAGATACTGGCTCGCTTCGTAGGCACGCCGCGCGTCGGTGACGTCATTGTTGACCTCGGTCACCAGCGCCGCGGCGCCGCCCGAGTCGCGATGCAGTGACTGGTGGCTGACCACAACCACTTCGTGTCCGTCACGCCGCCGGTGGCGCAGTTCGCCGGTCCACTCTGCGCGCGCCAGCAACTCCCGATCGACGTCGTCGCGCGAGCGGGGGAACTCGGTTCGGAGCAGCTCGTGCGAGATGCGGCCGACTGCCTCGGCCGCGGAGAACCCGTATAGTCGCTCCATGCCCCGCGACCAGTAGTGAATCTCGCCGGGGAAGCCGCGGGTCATCACCTGGGCGAGACCGAGACCGGCCACGTGCGCCTCCAGCGAACTGATCCGCCGCTTCAATTCTTGCGCCTGGCTGTGCCGACCCGAACGTCCGCCTGTGTCGTGCGTTTCCACGGTGCCACCATAGCTGTCTCAATGCCGGTACGCACGATTTTGCGCCGGCACGCCAGACTGCCTAGTTTACCGTAACCGATCCTGGAGATGCGCAATGGCGGAGGAGTTGCCCCCGCGGGAGGCAATGGAGTTCGACGTCGTGATCGTCGGCGGCGGTCCATCCGGCCTCGCCGCCGCGATCCGGCTCAAGCAGTTGGCGCCGGACGCCGCTGTCTGTCTGGTGGAGAAAGGCAGTGAAATCGGCGCCCATATTCTGTCCGGCGCAGTGCTGGAGCCCCGCGCGCTCAACGAGCTGATACCCGATTGGCGCGAAAAGGGCGCGCCACTGGAAACGCCCGCCAGTGATGACCGCTTCCTGTACCTCACCGCGACGCGCGCGTTCCGATTGCCCACGCCGCCGCAGATGCACAACGCCGGCAACTATATCGTTTCACTCGGCAATGTCTGTCGATGGCTGGGGCAGCAGGCCGAAGCGCTCGGCGTTGAGATCTATCCAGGGTTTCCCGCCGCCGAACTGCTGGTGGAGGATGGTCGCATCATCGGCATCGCCACAGGCGACATGGGGATCGGCAAGGACGGCAATCCCACCGACAACTTCCAGCGCGGCATGGAGCTGCGCGCACGCTACACGCTGTTCGCCGAGGGCTGCCGCGGATCGCTATCGAAGCAGCTCATCAGGCGCTTCCATCTGCGCGATGATCATGATCCGCAGACCTATGCAATCGGCATCAAGGAGCTGTGGGAAGTTCCCGCCGCCAACCACAAGCCGGGCCTCGTCGAGCACACGATCGGTTGGCCCCTGGATACTCGCACCTATGGCGGTTCGTTTCTGTATCACTTTGGAGACAACCTGATTTCCTATGGCTTCGTCATCGGCCTTGACTACCGCAACCCTTGGCTCTCGCCATTCGACGAGATGCAGCGCTTCAAGACGCATCCCGCGATGCGCAGACACTTCGAAGGCGGCAGACGCATCAGCTACGGCGCGCGAGCACTGAACGAAGGCGGGCTACAGTCGATCCCGCGCCTGACCTTCCCCGGCGGCGCGCTGATCGGCGATGCCGCCGGTTTCGTCAACGTGCCGAAAATCAAGGGCACGCACACGTCAATGAAATCCGGCATCCTGGCGGCCGAGGCCGTCGCCGCGGCGCTCGCCGGCGAAGGCCCCGGCGATCTGTCCGACTATGAGTCGAAGCTGCGCGAAAGCTGGGTTGGGGATGAATTGTCCCGCGTCAGGAATGTCCGGCCGGCGTTCGCGAAGTTCGGCCTGTGGGGTGGCATGGCCTATTCCGCCCTCGATACCTACATACTCCGCGGCAAGGCGCCGTGGACCTTCCACTATCCTCATCCAGACAACGAAACGTTGCTGGATGCGTCGGCCGCGCAACAGATCGACTATCCGCGACCCGATGGCGTGCTTACCTTCGACCGGCTGTCGTCGGTATTCATCAGCAACACCAATCATGAGGAGAACCAGCCGAGCCATCTGCAGCTTGCCGACCCAGAGCTGGCGATCACGCTGAACTGGCAGCGCTACCGTAGTCCCGAGGCGCGCTATTGCCCGGCCGGTGTGTACGAAATCGTCGGGGCTGACGAAGGCGATCCGCGGCTCCAGATCAATGCGCAGAACTGCGTGCACTGCAAAACATGCGACATCAAGGACCCGGCGCAGAACATCAACTGGGTCACGCCGGAAGGGGGCGGCGGACCAAACTACCCTGGCGGCATGTAGTAACGGTTCCCCCCTTAAACGGGCCTTCATTCAAATCCGCATGACTCTCACGGACGTCTGACGTAAACTGAGCAGATGCAGCATGTCCGCCGCGCTCGTCGCGCGCTCCTCCTCGCCCTCACGCTGTTGTCAGCCTGCGCGGCGGCCGATCCTTCTCCCACCCGGGCTACTGCCACTCGCCCGAGTCGCGACGCGCCGTCCCAGGTCTACGGTGAATTCCTCGCCGGTCGCTTCGCGATGACCCAGGCGGATGCGCAGACCGCGGCCACCGAGTTCCTGCATGCGGTAGCCGCCCGCCCGAATGATCCAGAACTGCAGCAGCAGGCGTTTATCGCCAGCCTGATCGCCGGCCGTTCCGAGGCGGTGCAGCTCGCCCGCCAACTGCCGGACAGCCAGGCGGCGCAGCTGCTGCTGGGTCAGGTCGAGGTGCGCGCCGGCCATTGGCAGGCGGCGGAACAGCGCTTCCGTGCGCTTCCGCGCCAGGGCCTCACCCAACTGCTGCAACCTTTGCTGGTCGCCTGGGCACAGCAGGGAGACGACCGCACAGACGCCGCGTTGGCCACTTTGCGTCCGCTCATCGAATCCCCGCGATTCCGTGGCGTCTACACGCTGCACGCCGCGCTGATCGCCGACCAGGCCAAGCGTTCGGTGGATGCAGCCAAGCTGTATCACCAGGCACAGTCGGAATTCGGCAGCCTGAACCTGCGGCTCGCTCAGATCATCGCCAGCGAGCAGGCCCGCGGTGGCCACTTTGGCGACGCGCAGCGCACCCTTGCCGCGCTCGCCGCCAGTGCCCCGGAAATGAGCATCGCGCTCGGATCGCTGACCGCCGCTACCATGTCCCCGCCTGTGCCGCGTGCAGTGGACGGGATCGCCGAGGCTTATCTCGCGCTTGCAGGCACGCTGCGCGCGCAGGATGCCGGTGATTTCGCCATGCTGCTGCTGCGCCTGGCACTTGATCTGCGGCCGGACTTCACCGCGGCACGACTGCTGGCGGCCGACATACTGGAATCTGAGCATCATCTCGAGAACGCCCTGCAGATGCTTGCCACGGTGTCCAACGATGATCCGTTGATCTCGGTGGTCCGCTTGCAGCGTGCGGACCTGACCGGAGAGATGGGCCACACCGACGATGCGATGCACGAGTTGCAAAGCATCGCCCACGACTATCCTGACAGCCCGATCCCCGCCATGCGCGAGGGTGACATGCTCCGCGGCAAGCAGCGCTTCGCAGAGGCGATCGCGGTTTATGACCAGGCTATCGCTCGGATCAAGACGCAGACGCCAGCTGACTGGCTCGTCTACTACGATCGCGGCATCTGCTACGAACGCTCGCACCAGTGGAGCAAGGCGGAGGCGGACTTCAAGCACGCGCTGAAGATCTCGCCCGATGAGCCATACGTGTTGAACTATCTCGGGTATTCCTGGGCCGACATGGGCCAGAACCTGGCGCAGGCACGCGAGATGATCGAGAAGGCGGTGCAGCGTCGCCCCAATGACGGCGCCATCGTGGACAGCCTGGGCTGGGTAATGCTGCGCCAGGGTCAGGTCACCGACGCGGTGAACACGTTGGAGCGTGCAGTCGAACTGGATCCCGAGGATTCGTCCGTCAACGGCCACCTCGGCGACGCCTATTGGGCGGCGGGACGCAAGCTCGAGGCGGCGTTTCAGTGGCGTCGCGCGCTGACCTTCAATCCCGAGCCGGACGATGCGGCGAAGTTGGAGGCGAAGCTGCAGGGCGACCGGCAACCGACCCTGGTCAGCGGCCAGTAGCCTGTGCCTGATCGCCTGACCGAGGCGGCGCCAGCCAAGGTCAATCTCTACCTGCATCTGACCGGCCGCCGAGACGACGGATACCATCTGCTCGACAGTCTGGTTGCGTTCGCCGAGATCGGCGACGTGCTGCGCGCCGAACCCGCGGAGACGCTGTCGTTGCGGGTGGCAGGCCCGTTTGCCGGCGGCGTGTCCGCCGAATCCGACAATCTCGTGCTGCGCGCGGCGCGGGCCCTGGCGACGGAGGCCGGGGTGTCGCACGGCGCGGATATTTTGCTGGAGAAGCACCTGCCCGTGGCATCCGGTATCGGTGGCGGCTCGGCCGACGCGGCCGCGGCGCTGCGGCTGCTGTGCCGATTGTGGGGGCTGTCGCCTGATCGCGCTGTACTGGCGAGGCTGGCGGGCGGACTTGGCGCGGACGTGCCCGCCTGCCTGTTCGGCCGCACGTGCCGCATGGGCGGGATCGGCGAGCGGCTGGAGCCCGTGCCCCCCCTGCCGCAGTGCGGCATCGTGCTGGTCAATCCGGGGATCGCCGTCGCCACGGCCGATGTGTTCCGCACACGACGGGGAGCATGGTCCTCACGGGCGACGCTGCCCGCTGGCTGGGCGAACAGCGTGGCAATGGCGCATGACCTGGGACCGCTGCACAACGACCTGGAACCGGCCGCCGTCACGCTGCGGCCGGTCATTGCTGACGTCCTCGCGGCATTGGCGGCTTTACCAGGCTGTTTGCTGGCTCGGATGAGCGGCTCGGGCGCGACCTGCTTCGGCCTGTTCGCAGATCGCGCGACAGCCGGACGCGCTGTGAGCGAGATGCGACAGACTGCCTGGTGGTGCTGGTCCGGTTCGCTGTTGTAAGGATGAAAGACTTTACCTTGCCCGGCACGCGACCTATGCACGGGCAGCCGGATGGGGCGTAGCCAAGGGGCAAGGCAGCGGATTTTGATTCCGCCATCGGAGGTTCGAATCCTCCCGCCCCAGCCAGCTAAAGGCCATTATCCGATCTGCTTTGTGTTGGGGCGATCCACTCGGCCAGGCTGCCGAGAGTGGCAAGCTGACTGAGCTGACTCCGCCTCGAGGCGAGGGCCTCTTTGCACAATGCATCCACACCTGGGAGTGGCTGTTCGGCAATAAGGTGCAGTACATAAACCGGCTGACCGCGAGTGAGATCGTCAAGATACTCACCGATGCCGGCCTCGTCATCGACAAGGTCAAGACCGACGTCACCGGTGATACGGAACCCTGTCAGGTCCATCCCGACTACCGGAACCAGAGCGATGATGATATCCGGGCCGTCAGGCTTTTGGTCGAGGCGCACAAACCCGGCCAGAACCGAAACGACTTCGGCGGCCGAATTTATGTGGGCTGCGTCGCTGTCCACACGATCAACCGGATCGCGAGCTGACGATCAGGCTCATTGGCCCCATCGCGTCAGCGGGTGCGTTCATGCTAATAATTGCCGTGGCTCAACGCATGAGGAAACCATGATCCATCATCTTTCTATCGCGGCACGAGACCCGAAGCACGCCGCCGAGGTGCTCGCCGAGCTCATGGGCGGATCCGCGGTCCCGTTCCCGCCGAACCCGGGAAGCTTCTTCGCGCTGCAGCTTGATGACCACGGGTCTGGAGTGGAGGTCTATCCGGCTGGAACCGAGCTTCAGCCCGGCGGCGTCACTGGCGGCACCTTCGTCAAGAGGGACGCGCGTGGCTATGGATCAACACATTTCGCGCTCAGCGTCGCAACCGCCGCGCCCAGTGTGCAGGCGATCGCCCAGCGCGCGGGATGGCAATGCTTCGACTGCAATCGTGGCCCATTTCACGTGATCGAGGTCTGGGTGGAGAACGAAACGATGGTTGAGATCCTCCCGCCCGAGTATGCACGAGAATACCTCGCCTTTACCCGTCCCGATAAGGTCAAGGCAGCCATGGTGGCCGCGCCTGTTTCTTCTGCCCGCCAACACCACGGTTAGAATGCGCCCGTGCGGCCCGCGCTGAGGAGGTGACCTTGGCAGATCCGTTAGTGCTTTACGACGTTGACGACAAAGTCGGCGTCGTGACCCTCAATCGGCCGGATAAGCTCAACGCAATCAGTCATGAACTCCAGCAAGCGCTGACCGAGGCCTTCGCGCGCGCCGATGCCGATGCCGCGACGAGCGTCGTGCTGCTGCGTGCCGAGGGTCGCAGCTTCTGCGCCGGATACGACATCGGGGCGAAGGGCCCTGAGGCCGACGATTGGCGCAGCGATCCGACCAAGGCGCACGCGCATTTAGAACCGCAGCTTGAATTCGAGATGGCGCCCTGGCTGATGAAAAAACCGGTGATTGCGTCGGTGCAAGGCCATGTACTCGGCGGCGGGTGCGAACTCGTGATGCTATGTGACCTGACGATCGCCGCGGACAACGCGACATTCGGCGAACCGGAAGTACGGTTTTCAGCGGTCGGTCCGGCTATCGTGATGCCGATGATCATCGGCTACAAAAGGGCGCGCGAGCTGCTCTATTTCGGCGATCAAATCGACGCACAGACCGCGCTCGACATCGGCATGATCAATCGCATCGTGCCGCTCGCCGAGTTGCGCGAGGCGAGCCTCACCTACGCAAAGCGCCTGTCGCTGATCTCGCCCGAGGCACTCTATGCGACGAAGCGCGCAGTCAATCGCGTCGCTGACGCAGCCGGGTTTCGCACCGCGCTGCATGCCGGGCTCGATGTCGTCGGTCCGCTTTACGCGACCGCAACCGAACACGGTGCGCAGTTTCGCGAGATCGCAAGAACCGCAGGAGTACCGGCCGCTGTCAGGTGGCGCTCTGCTCAGTTCAAGGCATCGAATTAGCGCAGACGGCTGTCGTCGGGATTTCCAACCGCGCGCTCATATGGTGGGATTGACCTGGTCATGCAGCGTCCCACGCCAGAACTACCGACGAGCCCGCTGCCGATCTCGGTTCTCACCGGCTTCCTCGGCAGCGGCAAGACGACGCTGCTGTCGCGCATGCTGGCCAGCCCGGGCCTGTCGGATACGGCGGTCATCGTCAACGAGTTCGGTGCCGTCGGCCTCGATCATCTGCTGCTGGAAGCGGCTGATCAGGAGGTCGTGGCGTTGCCCAACGGCTGTGTCTGCTGCGCCGTGCGGCAGGATCTCGCCGACACGCTGTATCGTTTGCTGCGCCGGCGCGCGAGCGGCGAAGTGCCGCCATTCCAACGCCTGGTGCTGGAGACCAGCGGCCTCGCCGAGCCGAGCCCGATCCTCTACACGCTGTCGGCCGATGCGTTCCTGGAGCGGGCGTTGCAGGTGCACGCCGTGGTTGCCACCATCGATACGGTGTCCGGTGCAGCGACACTGGACCGATTCCCCGAGGCCACCGCGCAGGCCGCCTGCGCCGACCGGCTATTGTTCACCAAGACCGACCTTGCCACGCCGCCACCCTTGTTGCGGCAGCGGCTCGAGGCGCTGAACCCGGCGGCCAGCATTGACGATTCCGCGGCGGTTGCGCCCGCCGCAGCGCTGTTCGGTGGCGACCGGACAACGGTTGCGCGGCCACGCTTTGTGGCGACCGCCGTCCACGCGCATGGCATTCGCGCGGTCGTGCTGGTGCTCCGCCGGCCGATGTCGCGGCTGGATTTTTCCCTGGCGTTGGGCGGGCTGGCGCGGGAGCGCGGCGAGGACCTGCTGCGCGTGAAAGGCATCGTGGCATTCGCCGATCGCGACGCGGGGCCGGCGGCGATCCATGCCGTGCAGCACACGCTGTATCCGCCGCGCTGGTTCAACGCCTGGCCAGACGCAGATCGACGCAGCCGTTTGGTGTTCATCGTGCGCGACATCGACAGTGCAATTCTGCTGGAGCGTTTCGCTGCGGGTGATCCGGTGCTGGCCGAGACGGGTGACATGACAACAGGGGGAAGATGATGCTGGACCTCGTGATAGCAGGCGGCACGTGCGTGTTGCCGAGCGGCGCTGCCGCGGCGGATATCGGCATCGCCGGCGGCAAGATCGCGATGATCGGTGCGCCGCGCTCGCTGGATGCCGCGACGCGCACCGTCGATGCGACCGGCAAGGTAGTGATCCCCGGCGGCATCGATCCGCATATCCACTGCCTGTCGCCGATCCGCTTCCCCGGCGAGGCGGAGCCGAAATACACCGATCCGCCGGCGCAGGTCAGCCGCGCCGCGCTGTTCGGCGGCACCACGTCGCTGATCGATTTCGTGCAGTGTACGCATGACCGATCGATCCGGACCGCGATCGAGCAGACCGACGCGGACTGGAAGGGCGCGTGCTACTGCGACTACGGCTTCCATCTCACGTTGATGGGCAAGATTCCCGTCGGCCAGCACGACGAGCTGGCGGAAGCGATGCAGGCCGGTCATGCCAGCATCAAGATCTTCACGACCGACATTCGTCCCGGCAACACCGGCCGCATGGTGCAGTACGGCGACATCTGGGAGGCATTGAAGACTGTCGCGAAGGCGGGCGGTGTCGCGGCGATTCACGCCGAGGACAACGACATCGTCATGTTCATGTACGAGAAGCTGATGCGGGAGAACCGCGTTGGCTTCGAGCACATGGCGGAGGTGCACAACACATTGTCGGAGGAGCTGTCGTTCAATCGCGTGATCCGCCTGGCGGAACGGGTGGAAGGTGCTGCGCTCTATATGGTTCACGTGTCGGCCGCTACGGGCGTGGCGGCGTTGGCGGCATCGCGGGCGCGCGGCTTCCCGATGTATGGCGAAACGCTGCACCAGGTACCCTTTGTACTCAGCCGAGGACTACAAGAAACCCGGCGGACAGATGTATCACACCTACCCGTCGCTGAAGTTCCCGGAAGATCAGAAGGCGTTGTGGGAGGCGACGAACCACGGTGCGATCCAGGTGATCGCCACCGACGAGTTGTGCTGCCCGCTGCGCGTGAAACTGCAGGGCTCGCGCATCGACGACACGACCGGCGGCAATTCCGGTGTCGAACCGCGGCTGTCGCTGATGTATACGCAGATGGTGACGCAGCGTGGCTACTCGCTGGAACACTTCGCCGGCATGGTGTCGAGCAACGCGGCGAAGATCATGGGCATGTTTCCGCGCAAGGGCGCGCTTGCGGTCGGCTCGGACGCCGACATCGTGGTGCTGGACACCGGCATCGAGAAGACGCTTCGCGCCGCCGACCTGCATGAGACCGACTACACACCATGGGAAGGCCATGTCGTGACGGCGTGGCCCAGCGTGACCGTGCTGCGCGGCAAGGTGATGGTGGAGGGCGGGCAGTTCTTTGGCGATCCGAAGGATGGCCAGTTCCTGCCGCGCAAGGTCGCCGACGAAATGCGCTCGCGTCCCGCGGTATGAAAGGATTTTTCCGTGCCCAATGACGCAGCAAATCTTGGTACCGACCTGCATTTCCTCACCATCGCCGAAGCCGCGAGCCTGATCGAGCGCCGACAGCTTTCGCCGGTGGCGCTGACCCGCGCCTTCCTCGACCGCGTTGCCGCGATCGATCCGCAGCTCAATGCCTATGTGCTGGTCACGGCGGACCAGGCACTGGATCAGGCGCGCGTCGCGGAAGCCGAGATCATGGCAGGCAACTATCGCGGCCCGATGCATGGCATCCCGTTCGCGTTGAAGGACATCTACTGCACCGCAGGCATCCGTACGACGAGCCACTCGCGCACGCGCGCCGACTACGTCCCCGACTTCGACGCCACCACCGTCGCGAAGCTGCATCAGGCTGGTGCCATCCTGCTCGGCAAGCTTGCCACACATGAGTTCGCCCACGGTGGGCCGTCCTTCGACCTGCCCTGGCCACCGGCACGCAATCCGTGGAACCGCGAACACGCTACCGGTGGATCGTCGAGCGGCTCCGGTGCCGGCGTTGCGGCGGGGCTGATGATGGGCGCTCTCGGCTCCGATACCGGAGGTTCGATCCGCAACCCGGCCGCGCTGTGCGGCCTGGCCGGATTGAAGCCGACCTACGGCCTGGTCAGCCGCTTCGGCGTCTATACCAACTCGTTCAGCTACGATCACGCCGGGCCGATGACGTGGTCGGTCGAGGACTGCGCCATCATGCTGCAGGCCATCGCCGGCCATGATCCCAAGGATCCCGCAAGCGCGGACCGGCCGGTGCCCGACTATCGCGCCGGGCTCACCGGCAGCATCAAGGGGCTGCGCATCGGCGTGCTGCGCCATCTGTTCGAGGAGGACGCACCGATACCGTTGGTCGCGAAGGCCGCGCTGGAAGCGGCGTTTGACGTACTGCGCGGGTTAGGCGCCGTGTTGGAGGACGTCCGCATCCGACCGGCGCAGGTCTACCACGACGTCAAGATCACCGGCGCGGAAAGCGAACTGTATGCCGTGCACGAGCCTGCGCTGCGTACCCGGCTCGGTGACTTTGGCGAGGACTTTCTTGGTCGGACGCTGGGTGCGCTGCTGATTTCTGCCGCGGACTACGTGCAGGCGTCGCGTTGGCGGCGCGTGCTGATCGCAGAGATGGCACCGCTGTACGCGAAATACGACGTGCTGGTGACCGCCGCGCCCGGGCCTGCGCCACGCCTTGATAGCTGGCGCACCATCAGCTTCTGGCAGAAGCCGTCGTTGACGACGCCGTTCAACGTGACCGGCGGTCCGGCGTTGGCGCAGTGCATTGGCTACACGCAGGACGGGCTGCCGTTGTCGATGCAGATCGTCGGCCGACCGTTCGACGACGCGACCGTGCTGCGGGTCGCACACGCTTACGAAGCCGCGACACCTTGGCGCGCGCGGCGGCCGGTGTTGGAGCCGAACGCCACAGTCTCCACCACGCTCCCGCCTGTCCCCGAGCCAGCACAACCGGAGATCGATGCCGCGCGGGGCGATGAGATCGCTGCCGTCTGTCGCCGCGCCGGGCTCACTCTGAACGAGCGGCATTTCCAGCAGCTTTGTGCGACGGCACCCTATGTCGAGGCGATGGTCGGGCGGTTGCGGCGCGATCCCGAGTTTTATGAGGAGCCCGCCAGCATCGTCTGCTTCAGCGAAACCACGTGTTAGAGGATTACTGGCAATGACGACGTTCGTTCTGGTGCACGGGTCCTACCAAGGTGGCTGGATCTGGCAACGTGTCGCGACTCGCCTGCGTGCGGCAGGCCATACCGTGTATGCGCCGACCATGGATGGCTGCGCCGAACGCCGGCATACGCTGCGTCCGGGCCTCGACATTTCGACCTACGTTGATGAAACCACCGACCTGCTGTTCTACGAAGATCTTCATGATGTCGTGCTGGTCGGCACCAGCTCGGGCGGCATGGTGGTCTGCGGTGCGGCGGAGAGGATGCGGCACCGGGTCGCGCGCCTCGTGCTTGTGGATGCGCTGGCCTTGTTCAACGGCGAACGCTCGCGTGACATCGTGAAGCGCGCGACCCAAGTGCCGCCCGGCATCGCCTACGCGCCGCCGCGCGAAGACGCGGAAAAGGGACTGTTCGCTGATCTGGACCCTACGACGCGGGCCTGGGTGCTCGATCGCTATACCCCGCATCCGACCGGAACCTCGGAGATCCCGGTGAGGCTCACCGATTTCTGGGACCAGAGCTGGAAAGCGACGGTGATCTGGTGCCGCCAGGCGCCCAATCCGGGTGAGGCGCATCAACGCCGCGCCGCTGCCCGCCTGGCGGCGAGATGGCTGGAGTTGGACACCGGACATTATCCGATGCTCAGCATGCCGGATGAGTTGACGCACATGCTGACCGAGGCAGCCTGATACGCTGACGGATCGCGCTACAGACCGAGATACGCCTCGCGCACTGCCTCGCTGCGCATGAGGTCCTGCGCGTTGCCCTGCATCACGATGTTGCCGTTCTCCAGTACGTAGGCGTCATCAGACAACTTCAGGGCCATGTGGGCGTTCTGCTCGACCAGCAGCACATCCACGCCGCTGCGGCTGATGGTTTGAATGATCTGGCCGATGGTCTGCACCACCGTGGGGGCGAGCCCAATCGAGGGCTCGTCCAGCAGCAGCAGCTTCGGACCCGACATCAGCGCGCGACCGATTGCGACCATCTGCTGTTGGCCGCCGGAAAGCGCCATGGCGCGTGCATCGAGCCGCTCGCGCAACGCGGGAAAGTAGTCCAGCACACGATCGAAATCTGCCCGGACGGCAGCAGCGTCGCTACGTCGATAGGCGCCGATCTCCAGGTTTTCGCGCACGCTCATGGTGGGGAACAGGCGGCGGCCCTCCGGCACCAGAGAAACGCCGGCTGCGACGATTGCGTCCACAGGCCTGCCGATGAGTTGTTCGCCTCGGAAGCGCACGCCGCCGGATGCCACCTGCTTGAGACCGGTGACGCCCTTCATGATGGTGGTCTTGCCGGCGCCGTTCGAACCGATCAGCGTGGTGATGCGGCCGCTCAGCACCGACAGATGGATGTCGGCGACCGCGCGCACCTGGCCGTAGCTGATCGTGAGTCCGGTGATCTCCAGCACCGCATCGCTCACGCGTCGTCTCCCAGATAGGCGCGGATCACCTCTGGATCGTTGCGGATCTCGGCGGGGGTGCCCTCGGCCAGCTTCTGCCCGTGGTTGAGCACCACGATACGATCGCATATACGCATCACCGCGCGCATGTTGTGATCGACCAGCATGATCGTGGTGGCGAACTCCTGGCGGATGCGCTGCATCGAACCCAGCGCCGCAGCGATCTCGGTTGAGTTGAGCCCGGTCAGCGGCTCGTCCAGACACAGCAGTGTCGGCCGCGCCGCGAGGGCGATGGCAATGCTCAGCATGCGCTGATGGCCGTGCGGCAGACTGCCGGCGGTCGTGTCGAGCAGTCCGCCGAGCCCCAGCAATTCCGCGGTATCGCGCACATGTCGCTGACGTCCCCGCCGATCCCGCACGGTGCGCAACGCGCCGATCAGGATATTGTCGTGCACGCTCATGTCGCGCAGCAGGCTGCCGTGCTGGAAGGTGCGCACCAGTCCACGCCGGCTGATCGCGCTCGCTGACATACCGGTGATGTCCTCGCCGCGAAACGAGAGCCGCCCCGAAGTCGGACGGTAGAAGCCACTGATCACGTTGAACGTAGTGCTCTTGCCCGCACCGTTCGGACCGATCAGGCCAAGCACCTCGCCCGCGCGGACCTCGAAGCTGAGATCGCTCACCGCCAGCAAGCCACCGAACCGACGCGACAGGTCCTGCGCGATAAGCAGCGCGCTCATCGCCGCAACAACAATCGCAGCACGCGTCTGCCGGCACCCCACAGCCCGTCGGGCAGCAGCAGCATTGCCGCGACGATGGCGCCACCGAACAGTATCTGCTCGAGCGCGCCGGCGCCTTCCAGGGCCTGCGCCACCAGCGTCAGCAAGGCCGCGCCGAGCACCGCGCCCAAGACATGCGAATCGCCGCCGATCTTCACGTAGGCCAGCGCGAACACCGGCACCAGGTAAGAGAAATCGCCCGGGCTGATGACGTTGTAGATGTGTGCGTGCAGCGCACCCGCCAGGCCGACCGCGAACGACGCCAGCACCAGACAGAGCAGCTTGATCGACACCACATTGATACCGACGGTTTCCACGATCGCGTCGTTGTTCTCGATGGCACGGAACACACGGCCGAGATCGGAGCGCTCACACAGATAGAGCGCGAGGATCAGCCCGCCGCACAGCAGAACCGTCAGCGCCGGCATCCACGGGTCCAGGCTTTGTGGCGGGAACACGCCCATGATGCCGGAGTTGCCGCCGATATAGTTGATGCGGGTGTAGATCAGCCGCGTCACCTCGGTGAAGGCGAAGCTGATCAGCATGAAGTAAGGCCCCTTGGTGCGCAGCGTGACCAGGCCGAATCCTGCGCTCACCGCCGTGGCGACGACAGCGCCGGCGAGCAGCGCGAGGGGGAATGGCACTGCGAAGTTCACCGTGCACAGCGCCGCGATGTAGGCGCCGATGCCGTAGAACGCTCCGGTGGCGATGTTCGTCTCGCCGACCAGCAGCACGAAACGCAGGCCCACTGCGAGCACGGCGTTCAACGCCACCCACATCAGCACATGCTGGTTGTATTCGTCCGGTGTCAGCAGCGCGAACGCCAGCACGCCGGCCGCTCCGAGCGCGGTGAGCAGAGGGCCGGTGCGCGCACGATGCATTGCCGTGCGCGGCAGCTCCGCGGTATCGACTCTAGCGCTGGGCATAGCCGAGCATCCCTTCCGGCCGCACCAGCAGAAACACGATCACCAGGGCGAACATCGCGATGGTCGCGTATGACAGGTCGAAGAAATACCCAGCCACGCTCTCGATCGCGGCGATCAGGAAACCACCGAGTATTGCGCCGGGAATGCTGCCCAGGCCGCCGATGATGATGATGATGAAAGCCTTCGTCAGGTAGTCGCTGCCGAGCGCCGGCGTGATCGGCGTCAGCGGCGCCATCAGGCCGCCGGACACCGCCGCCAGCCCCGAGCCGATCATGAAGCCGTAGAACGAGGTGCGGCGGTAGCGGATGCCTTGCAGCATCGCGGCCTCACGGTCCTCGGCGACCGCACGCAGTGCCTTGCCCAGTCTGCTGTGCTGGACGAACTGATACAGCGCGACGGTGAACGCCAGCGACAGGCCGCAGATCACCAGCCGCTGCGTCTCCATCGCGCCGCCGGCGAACGAGACCTGCCCGGGCAGTATCTTGGCGACGACGCGCGGTGACCCGGTGAACAGCCAGAGATAGACGCCCTCGAGCAGCAGCAGCAGCCCCAGTGACAGGATGAACGAGCCGATCAGGTCGCGCAGGTAGCGCTCGAAGCCGATGAAGTACAGCACGGCGGCGAGCAGGCCGACCGCGATCATCGCCAGCACGAAGCTCACCAGATAGTCGAGCCAGACCGGCAGACCGAACTGGACGGTGAACGCCGGCATAGCAGCGGCGATCAACAACGCGGCCAGGGTGAAGAACTGGCCGTGTGCGAAGTTGATGATCTTCATCACGCCGAACACGAGCGTGAGGCCCAACGAGAACAGCACGTACACTGCGCCGATCTGCAGCGTGTTTATGCAAAGCTGCGCGAACAGTCCCATCCGCGTCGCGTGCTCGCCGTTACTGCGTCTTTGCCAGTCGCTGCTTCAGTTCGTCCGGGATGATCCGCTCAATCTCGACGGTCTGGCCGTTCTTGATCTGCGTGACGATGATCGGCACCAGCATCTGCTGGGGGTTGCCGTAGGTTGCTTCGCCACCGAACGCCGCCGGGCCGTAGCTCGATTCGAAGATCAGCGTCGGCAGCGCCTTGGCAACGGCCTTGGGATCAATCGAGTTGGCCTTCTCGATGCCGGCCTTGATCGCCATCGCCGAATCCCAGGCAGCCATGTCCAGGATGTTCACCGGCTCGCCCAAGGCCTTCAGTCCATCGGCATTGAGTTGCCGCTGCAACGGCGTGGCTGTCGGTCCGCCGAAGTCGGCGGCGTTGCCCATATACACATCCTCGACCGAGGCTCCGCCGACCTTCACCAGCGCGTCGCTGCCAGTGCCGGAGGACGATATTTTCACACCCTTCCAGCCCTGCACCGCCAGCTCCTTGTAAACCGATCCGGCATCGGCTGGCGGCGCGCCGGACAGATCCATAACGTCGGCATGCGTCTGCGCAAGCTTGGTTGCGATCGGCTGGAACTCAGTGGTGCCGCGCTCGTACCAGGCGCTGAGCACGATCGTGTAGCCGCGCGCCTTGTACTGCTTCACCGCCTCGACCTCGACTTCCTGGCCGGTGGCGTCGTTCGGGTTGAGCAGTGCCACCGTCTTGGCGTCAGGGTGCTGGCGCTTCACCAGATCGAACAGCGGGCCGAACAGCTCGAACGGCGTGTTGGCGCAGGTGAAGGTGAGCGGCGCCTGTGGCCCCTTCACGCTCTTGCCCCAGGCGTCCTGCATCATGAGAGCGCCGACGCGCTCGGACAGGCTCTGCAACGCCTTCACCGGCGCCGTGCCGATGCCCTGGATGATGAAGCGCACGTGGTCGCGGTTGAGCATGGCCTGCGCGGCTTTGCCGCCATCGGCTGAGTTGTAGCCGTTCTCGTAGGTGGTGAGCGCAACCTTGTAGGTCTTGCCGCCGGCGGTGATGCCGCCGTGCTCGTTGATCCACTTCACCGCCTGCTGGCCGACCCAGTCGGCCCCGATGCCCCAGCTTGCCGCGGCCCCCGACATCGGCGCTGTGATGCCGAAGCGGATCACATCGTCGTCGGCTCGCGCGGTGGATGCAGCGGTCGATACACCGAGCGCAAGTGCCGCGACAGCGGCCCATGTCAGAAGCGTCCTCATGGCGTTTCCTCTCCTCTTGGAGCGAGTTTATCGGAGTGTGTGCATGCGACGCCCGGGCCGACAAGGGCGGACTTAACCGGCAGGGGGCGGCACGTCTGCATTTGACAACGCCACGGTAATTCCGAGACCATCAGATCAACCCGGCACGCCTCAGATGATCCGGGATGAGTGCGTCTCGTGCCGCATGCAATAACGCTCGGGGAGGAAACCGATGGACGCGCTTGAAGTGCGCACCATGGCAAAAGTATCGCGCCGCCTGATCCCATTCGTGATCATCTGCTATTTCGTCGCATTCCTGGATCGGGTCAATCTGGGCTTCGCCGCACTGCAAATGAACAAGGATCTCGGATTCAGCGCGACGGTCTACGGCCTGGGCGCTGGCATGTTCTTCATCAGTTATTTCTCGCTGGAGACACCATCGAACCTGATCCTGGTGCGCACCGGCGCACGCATCTGGATTGCGCGGATCATGTTCACTTGGGGCATTCTGTCCGGCGCCATGGCCTTGGTCCAGGGTGAGACCTCGTTCTACATCGTCCGCTTCCTGCTCGGAGCTGCCGAAGCCGGGTTCTTTCCAGGCATTCTGTTCTATCTGACGCTGTTCTTCCCCGCCGCCTATCGCGGCCGCATGGTCGCCATGTTCATGGTGGCGATCCCGTTCTCCGCTGTGATCGGCGCACCGCTATCCAGCGCAATCCTCTACGCTGACGGCTTCCTCGGCTTGCGCGGCTGGCAATGGGTATTCATTTCGGAGGCAGTGCCGGCGGTCATCCTGTCCGGGTTCGTGCTGTGGTATCTGACCGATAGTCCCGCCCAGTCGCATTGGCTTGCGGCCGATGAACGCGATTGGCTGATGCAGCGCCAGGCCGGGGAGCGACGGCAGCGAGAGGCAGTACACAACCTCTCGGTTTGGGAGGTGCTGCGCAACCCGCGCGTGCTGACCTTTGGGCTCAGTGGTTTCGGCATCGGCTATTCCAGCTACGGCTACTTCTATTTCATGCCGCAGATAGTCAAAGCGTTTGGTCTGACCAACATGCAGACCGGCATCGTGACGGCGGTGCCGTTCGCGGTCGGCGCGATCAGCATGATCTGGTATGGCAGACGCTCCGACCGGCTCATGGAACGGCGCAGCCACACCGCCATCGCCTTCATGATCACGGCGCTCGGCATGGTCATCACAGCGCTGACCCCGAACCCTTACGTCCGCCTTCTTGCCTTATCGTTTGCCGGGTTTGGCGTGTTTTCAGTGCTGCCGGTGTTCTGGGCCATGCCTACCGCGTTCCTGAGTGGTACCGCTGCCGCTGCTGGCGTCGCCTATATCAACTCGCTCGCCAATATCTCCGGCTTTGTCGGCCCGTTCGTCATGGGCTTCATCAAGGACCTCACAGGCAGCTTCGATGGGGGACTGCTGGTGATTGCCGGAGTGAGCCTTATTTCCGGTATTGCCACATTGTGCATCCATCACGACCATGAGCTGGAACAGCGGCCGGAGGAAGCGGTGCCGGCTCAATAACGACAAGCCGCAGGAATGGGGCTTTCAGCCGCCCGGTGAGATAGCCCCACGTGTGGACACGACCCCCGATCCTTCCGTGCCATGTGAAGGAGTGGATCGATGCGTTATCTGATAGCGGGCATCTCGTTCATTTCACCGCACGCAAGGTCGCTGGCGCAGGAGAGCAGGAGCGAGTAGATGGAGAATGCGAGCTGCTACCCGGTCCAACCATCCATCAAACGGTTAGCGTCGGTAGCGGTATATCGCCCTGATCACCGCGACGCTGTCAGATGAGGCGACCGACAAATGACAACGGAATCATCCTTCTTCGACCTGGTCGACAAGAAAGCCATGGTCATCGGCGGTGGCCAGGGTATGGGCGAGAGCACGTCGCGGATTCTGGCCCGCGCAGGCTGCGATGTCGCGGTGATCGACATCGAGCGCGAACGTGCAGAGCGCGTGGCTGGCCTGGTCAACGGACTCGGGCGACGCGGTGTGTCCATCATCGGTGATGTACTTGACGACGCCCAGATCCCGGAGATCGTCGCTTCCGTGGAGCGGCAATTGGGTGGCATAGACGTGATGGTTTCCATTGTTGGTGCTGCGGTCTGGGGTTCCCTCCTGGACACGACGGCGGCAATCTGGGATCAGCAGCTTCACCTGAATCTGCGCTATTTCTTCCTGTGCGCGAAGGAAGTGGCTGCGGTGATGATCAATCGGGGCAACGGGGGAGCGATCCTCGGCATTGCTTCGGTTGACGGACAGCGGGCGAGCCCGATGCGCGGTGCCTATGGTGCAGCAAAGGCGGGGTTGATCAGCCTCGTGCAAACCATGGCGGTAGAGTGGGCACCGCATAAGATCCGCGTCAACGCGATCGCTCCCGGCCACATTGTCACGCCTCGTCTGTATGATACCCCTCAACGGGTCGATGGCTATGCAAGAAGTCTTATTCCCATGCGGCATCGTGGCGGGACCGATGATATCGCCAAGGCCGCACTGTTTTTGGTCTCGGATCTTGCGAGCTACATAACTGGTACTACACTCGACGTGGATGGCGGGTTGCTGGCCGCAAATCTGTTTCCCAATGGGCTACCGGGGAACAACCAATGAGGTTGCATGCGGCGTTCGGGCGAACCGGTCGTGGTCCCACAAGGGGCACTGTTCCTGGCGACTGACGATTGCTTGCGACCTCGGTCCAGACCGGCCAGGGTAGCCAGGCAACAGGAGCACCGTTAGCATCCCCTGGTACCTTGGGGACATGGACATGGCCACCACCACATTCAAAATCGGCGATATCACGATCCACCGCGTGGTGGAGCAGGAAGGTCCTTTCTTCAATCCACTGGAATTTTTCCCAACGCTCACGGGAGAGGTGTTGGAGGAAAATCGCGACTGGATGACCGAGGGTGGCTATCTCGACCGGCAGAGCGGACAACTCGTGCTCTGCATCCAGTCCTACCTGGTGCAAACCCGGCACCACAACATTCTGATCGACAGCTGTGTCGGCAACCATAAGCCACGCCCGACACGTCCTTTCTGGAACATGCTGAATACCGACCGCTTCGAGAAAGGGCTCGCTGGCACTGGCGTCTCCGTCGACCAGATCGACTATGTGATGTGCACCCATCTGCACGTCGACCATGTCGGGTGGAACACCAGGCTGGAGAATGGCCGCTGGGTGCCCACGTTCACCAAGGCCAAGTATGTCTTCGCCGACCGTGAGCTTGCCTACTGGACTGAGACAGAGACAAAAGATCCATCTGCCGCCCCCTGGATCACGGACTCCGTTCTTCCTATCGTCGCCGCGAAGCGCGAGGAGGTGGTGAAGAGCGACTACCAGTTCAGCGATATCGTGAAGCTGCTCCCGACACCGGGTCACACCATCGATCACTACTCGGTGCAGGTTGGCCGACCCGGCGCAGATGCGGTGATCACCGGCGACATGATCCACTCGCCATTGCAAGCCCGTTATCCCGAACTCGGCATGCGGGTCGACTACAGTTCCCCGCAAGCAGGGGAATCACGCCGCAAGCTATTCAGTTGCCTATGCGATACGTCCACGTTGGTCTGCACGGCACACTTCCCGTCGCCCTCCTCCGGGCGGATAAAGCGCTGGGGCGACGGCTTCAAGTTCGAGTCGGTGTAGCCTCCTCCTGCTCAGCGCGCCATGCCGGTTGCCCCGGCCGGCACGTCATAAAAAGCAAGCGTCATCGAGACGCTGGTGTAGTGGCCCATCAGGGTGATCACGTCAGTGATGCCGACATGACCGAGTGCCTTGACCGCGCGGTCGTAGAGGCCCTGCGGGATCCATCGCGAATTGGTGAGCGCAACCGCCATCTCATAGACGACCTGCTCGCGCTCGTCTTGAAATGAGGTCTCCAGGCCGGCAACGAGTGCTTCAACCTTCTCAGATGGCAGCCCGACTTCCTTGCCGCGCCGCTCATGCGCGTTGGTCGGGTAGGCCGAATGCCACTTGCTGGTGATGATGCACACCGCGATTTCACGCTCGCGCTCGGTAAGAGAGTAACGGCCGGCGTGGAAATGGGCGCCGAACGGCCCTGCGACTTTCGCCAACTTGGGATTATGTACCCAGATCTTGCTGGGGCCGCCAAGCGCGCCGCGTGTCTCTAGCAGGGAGCGATAGCCCTCCTGCTGTTCCGGCGTCATCTGCTCGAAGGGGACTTCAGCGTAACGGCCAAAGGTTGGCGTATCCTGCATTTCTGGCTTCCTCCCCAGGCTGGATTGCCGGCTCATCCTGCAACCGCCATGTGGCATTGTCGATATAAGCACATACGGTTGCCGCGCCGGATGTTGTCCGCTGCCTTATGAACCCGCCTGAACGGCCCCCGACCGATACGACGCCATGCCAAAGGAACGCCACCGCCAACGGGAGCGGCCGCGTATTGCAGGCTTTCGATCGTCACGTTGCCCCTCGCCTGAGGTGAAGATCGTGCGGTTCAGACATTGCCACGATAT
Organism: uncultured Alphaproteobacteria bacterium; assembly: GCA_963818775.1. Taxonomy (GTDB): domain Bacteria; phylum Pseudomonadota; class Alphaproteobacteria; order Acetobacterales; family Acetobacteraceae; genus JAMXLO01. The sequence goes on from CAWFUF010000026.1 coordinate 364,540, forward strand.
CCGTAGAATTCCCGTGCCGCCTCCAGGCTGACCTTGCCGTTGCGCAGATCGGCTTGCACCAAGGTTGCCTCACGCCCTGTCGGCGCGCCGTAGCCGCCGCCTCCAGCAGTGGTGATCAAGATCCGATCCCCTTTACGCAGCGTGGACACGATCTTTGATGGCACCACTTCCTCGCGGCCATCGGCGCGCCAGATCACTGCCGTGGCGCGTGCTCCAGCCATGCCGTCATCGACACCGGTCGCTTCGCAGAGATGCCGCTCGCCGCGATACGTGACCGTGGCCTCGCCATCCAGCAGCTCATATTCGAACACGCCGCCGAGGCCACCGCGATGCGTACCAGGGCCACCGGAGTCGCGGTTCAGCGCGACACGATGCACGCGGATCGGTGCCTCCAGCATCAGCGCTTCGGCCGGAACGTTCAGGCAGTTGGTCGCATCGGTCTCGATAACATCGACGCCGTCGAGATGGCGCGATGCACCGCTGCCGGCGACCAGAAGCTGCGATGTCACATAGCGCCGACCATCGGAGCGCTGACCGCCAAAATGCATGATGACGATCTCGCTACCGGAGTCGGCCGGCACGCGGTCCGGCGCCGCCTGGCGCAGCGCACCGAGGATGCACGTGGTGATCCGCTTTATCGTTGACGTGCGACAGCCCGTCGGTGCTGGTTCGCGTGGATTGACCAGGCTGCCCTCAGGCAGGTGGAACGCAAGCGGTCGGAAGCAGCCGCCGTTGTTGGGAATGCTGCCCTCGGGGTCGGTCACCGAACGCAGGGCGAAGCACGCGGCGGCATAAGGGCCGGACGCCATGCAATTGAATGGACCACGTACCTGCGGCGAGGTGCCGGTGAAATCGCATGTCATCCGGCCATCCTCGATCGTCACCGCAACTTCAATACGCACCAGCTTGTCCATCTCGATCCCATCGTTGTCGAGGTAGTCCACATGTCGGTAGGTCCCTTCTCGGAGACTGCGCAATGTCTGGCGCGTCATCGTCTCCGAACGGTTCAGCAGTTCGTCGAACAGCGTCAGCAACTCGTGACGCCCGAAGTTGCCGGCGAGATCGCCAAGCCGTCGCGCGCCGATCGTGCACGCAGCGACCTGTGCGTTGATGTCGCCCATCAGCACATCTGGCAGACGCACATTCTGCCGGAGCATTGCGATCAGCGTGTCGTTCAGCACATCGCCGCGGCGCAACTGCAGCAACGGGATGCGAATGCCTTCCTGGAATATCTCGGTGGCGTTGGTAGGCGTGGAGCCCGGTGCCATGCCACCGACATCCTGATGATGGGTCATCGCCGCACTGATGGCGATTACCTGACCATCGGCGAATACCGGCATCATGATGGCGATGTCCGGCAGATGCGTGCCGCCGAGGTAGGTGTCGTTGAGGATCCAGATGTCGCCTTCACCCATTGTTTCGAGCGGCACGTCGTGCAGCAGCCGTCCCACCATCGGGGTCAGCGCGCCGAGATGCACCGGGATGGCGAGCGCCTGCGCCAGTGTCTCGCCTTGCAACGTGAACAGACTGGCCGAGGCGTCGAGGCCTTCCTTTACGATAGCCGAAAAGGCGCTGCGCACCAGCGTGAGCTGCATCTCGTTGGCGATGCCATCAAGCTTGTTGCGCAACACCTCGAGCGTGATCGGATCGACGTCCATATCAACCTCGCGTCAGCAGGAGATTGCCGTTGTCCAATACTGTGCCTCGCCAGCCGGGTTCGACCAGCGTGGTCGTGTCGTCCTGTTCCACGATGGCGGGGCCAGCGAAGGTCAGACCGATTGGCATGGCGGCCCTTTGGTAGATCGCCGACTGCACTGGAGCGCGCGCGCCGGCCACACGAATCGGGCGCGGCTGCTTCCTTGGGTCGGCGTGAGGTGGGCGATAGCTACCCTCATCCAGATGGTCGCTGCCGCCGGCCCGGTGCACTGATCGCAGATTGACGATTGCGGCGGCCTGCTCGGTGGCATGGCCGTAGATACGATCGTGCAGCGTCAGGAAGTCGCGATAGAGCTTGGCCAACGGATCGGGTGCATCAACGTCAAGCGGCACTTCCAGGTGATAGGACTGGCCGACATACCAGACATCCGCGGAATACCTGATCGCCACGCACATGCCGCCGATGTTCTCCTCCGCCATCAGCCGCGCACATGAACGATCCAGTTTGTCCAATACGCCACGCACATCCGCGAATTCGAGTCCGGCGAGCGGGCGCGGGAAGGCTATCGCCACCTCGTGCTCGATCGGCGCAGCAAGCAGACCGGCGGCTGACAGCACGCCGGGGTGGCGTGGGATGAGCACGCTCAGTATGCCAAGTTCGGCCGCAAGCGCGGTTGCGTGGATCGGTCCGGCGCCGCCCAGGGCAACCAAGGTGAAACGGCGCGGGTCGAGGCCGCGACGGATCGAGACAAGCCTGATGCCCTCGGCCATCTGTGCGTTCACCACCCGATGGATACCGAGCGCTGCGTCCTCCGCCGACAGGCCAAGCGGCCGAGCGACGCGACGTTCGATCGCGTCGTGCGCCAGCGTTGGGTCGAGCGAAACCGAGCCGCCGGCGAAGTAAGTGGGATCGAGCCAGCCGAGTACAACGGAAGCATCGGTGACCGTCGCCTCCGATCCGCCGCGACCGTAGCAGGCCGGGCCAGGTTCTGAGCCGGCGGAATGCGGACCGACGCGCAAACCGCCCGCTCCATCGAGCCATGCGATCGAACCACCGCCGGCGCCGATCGCGTTCACATCCACCATCGGGACACGCACCGGGAAGCCTGCGATGTTGCCCTGTGCGCGAATGACTGGCTCACCGCCTTCCACCAATGCGATGTCGCTCGATGTGCCGCCGACATCGATGGTGATGACCTCGCGATATCCGGACGAACGCCCAACGATCGCACCGCCGATCACGCCCGCGGCAGGGCCGGAGAGAAACAGCCGCACCGGACGTTTGCGTGCAACTGACGTGCCGGCGAGACCGCCGCGCGACTGCATGATCTGCAATGGCGCCATCACTTGCGCCGCGCGCAGGCCATCCTCCAGGCGCTCCAGGTAATGGCCAACGACGGGTTTCATATACGCATCGAAAGCGGTCACCACGGTGCGCTCGTATTCCCGGAAGGTCGGATCGACCTCGCTGGACAACGACACGGCAATCTCAGGGTGTGTCGCCTCGATCAGCTCGCGCGTGCGTTGCTCATGCTTCGGGTACAGGAATGAAAACAGGTAGCAGACCGCGATCGCCTGGACACCCTCGGCGACGAGTTCTGCCACGGCGTGCTGCACCAACTCTTCATCGAGCGGCACAATTACCTCGCCCTGCGCGGAGACCTGCTCGCGCGCCTCCTTGCGCCGCGCACCTGGAGCGAGGAACACCGGCGTGACCGGTTCAAGCAAAATGCGGTGCAGGTCCTGACGGAGCTGATAGCCGATCTCAAGGATGTCGCGAAAACCCTCGCTGGCGATCAGGCCAATCTTCGCGCCCTTCCGCTCCAGCACCGCATTGGTGGCAATCGTGGTGCCATGCAGAAGCCGCGCGATGTCGGTCGCGGCGACCCCGAGATCGCGGGCGAGATGGGTCAAGGCGTTCAGCACCGCCTCGCTGGGATCACCGCGGGTGGTTGGGATCTTCAGGGTTCGCATCGGCTCGCCGGCGCGACGGCATACGATGTCGGTGAAGGTGCCGCCGATGTCGACGCCGATATCGACCGCAGGTCCAGGGCTGGGCATGCGCGAGCCGATCGCCTCCGAGATGGTTCGATGCCTGGATAGCACGGCAGGGCTGCGGTTGCGCAGGTTGTCACCCCTCCCCCGCAATGACAGAAAGCGCGCCGCGTCCCCACCAGAATGAGGCCAGCCGTTGCCCGACGAGGGGTTCCAGCCGACAACCGCCCCGCTTCACGTCGCGCAGGCGCCCTCGGCTCGCCGGACCCTGGTGCTGGCCGCCTGTCTTATGGCGACATTCATGGCGGCGGTGGAGAGTTCGATCGTCGCAACCGCGATGCCGACCATCGTTGCCGATCTGGGCGGATTCAACCTGTTCTCGTGGGTATTCGCGGTCTACCTGCTGACCCAGGCGGTGAGCATTCCCGTCTATGGCCGTCTCGCCGATATCTACGGCCGAAAGAAGGTGTTCTATTTCGGTGCGGGCCTGTTCCTGGTCGGTTCCACGCTGTGCGGCTTTGCCGGCAACATGGTGGCGCTGATCCTGTTCCGCGCGCTGCAGGGCTTCGGCGCCGGCGGCGTGCAGCCGATCGCCACCACGATCCTGGGCGACATCTACACGCCGACCGAACGGGCGCACGTGCAGGGCCTGGTGTCGAGTGTGTTCGGCGTAGCCGCGGTGCTGGGCCCGTTGCTTGGCGCTTTCCTGGTCGAACAGGTGAGCTGGCAACTGGTGTTCTGGGTCAACCTGCCGATCGGCGTGGCGGCGATCGTCATGATCGCGACATTCCTGACTGAACCGACGGAGCTACATAGGCGCCGCATCGACTATCTGGGATCGCTGCTGTTGATGGTGGCAATCACCGCGTTGATGCTGGTGCTCGTGCAGGGCGGTAGTCTGACACACGCGACGCTGGCGATTGTCGGTGCGATTGCGATCGCAACGTTGGTAGCGCTGGCGCTACACGAGAGCAGCACGCCCGAGCCAATGTTGCCGCTGGATCTTTGGCGCCAGCACCGCATCATCGCCATTGGCAGTTTCGGCGGCGCGGTCATCTCGGCGGTTATGACGGGCGTTTCGGCATTCCTGCCGACTTACGTGCAGGGGGCCATGGGTCGCAGCGCGTTGACGGGCGGATTGGTGCTGGGTGCGATGTCAGTCACCTGGGCAGTGGCGAGCTTTTATGGCGGCCGGCTGATGGTGCGCACGACGTATCGTCTGACCGCGGTGCTGGGCACGCTGGCGCTGATCGCTGGCAGCACCGTACTGATCACCCTGACGCCGGAGCGCGGCGTGGTGTGGGCGAGCAGCGGATCACTGCTGATCGGCATTGGCATGGGGCTGTGCAACACCACGTTCATCGTATCCATCCAGGCAGCGGTGCCATGGCATCAGCGGGGCGCTGCCACATCGTCGTGCATGTTCCTGCGCTTCGTCGGCCAGTCGCTGGGGGTGGCGTCGTTCGGTGCCGTGCTGAACCTCACGCTGCTGCGAGAGGCACCGGACACAGTTGCCCAGGTCGATCGATTGCTGGATCCATTCCAGCGTGGTGGGCTGAATGCGAGCGAATTGACACGGTTGACCGAGGTGGTTGCGCTCGGTTTGCATAACACCTACGTGCTGGCGGGCGGGTTGTCGGTGCTGGCGCTGGGCTTCGCGCTTCTGCTCCCTGCGCGGCTGAGCCCGGCGCAGCAGGCGCACCATTGAACGCCCCGCCGCTCGGCCCTATCCTTCCCAACGATACGGAGTTGTAGCCTGTGACCGTTCCCGCGCCCGGCGCGATCGATTGCGATATTCATCCAGCGCTGCCCAGCATGCAGGCACTGGTGCCATATCTCGACGAATACTGGCGGTCGCACATCCTTATGCGCGGGCTGGAGCGGGACAACTACACCGCTGCGGCATTCCCGCCGAACGCGCCGATCAACTGCCGCCCTGACTGGAAGCCCGCCAAGGGGAGTGCCGGAACCGATCTGGCCCTGTTGCGCTCACAGGCGCTCGATGCGTTCGGCTCACGCTACGCAATCTGCAACATTCTGCACGGAGCCCCGGCGGTCTTCAGCGAGGACCTGTCGGCGGCAATGTGCCGCGCGATCAACGACTGGCTCGCCGCGGAGTGGCTGTCGAAGGATGATCGCCTGCGGGCTTCCATCGTTGTGCCAATGCACAGCCCGGAGCTCGCCGCGAAGGAGATCGAGCGCGTCGCCGCCGATCCGCGGTTCGTGCAGGTGCTGGTATGGGAGATGAGCGAGCTGCCGCTCGGTCGCCGTATCCACTGGCCGATCTACCGCGTCGCTGAACGGCTAGACCTGCCGATCGGCATCCACGCGGGGTCCAGCTATCGCCATCCGCCGACCAATCTTGGCTGGCCGTCTTATTACCTTGAGGACTATGTTTCGTGGTCGACCGGATTTGCCGGGGTGCTGAACAGCCTGATCACCGAGGGCGTGTTCGTCGAGTTCCCTCGCCTGAAGGTCGTGCTGATGGAATCCGGTGTGACGTGGCTGCCGGGCTGGATGTGGCGCGCCGACAAGACCTGGCGCGGGGTGCGTGCCGAAGTGCCGTGGCTGGAGAAATCGCCGGCGGCCTACGCGCGCGAACATGTGCGCCTGACGATCCAGCCGTTCGACGCGCCGCCACGCGCCGACCAGTTGCAGCGCATCATTGAGGAGATCGGCTCCGACGAGATGCTGCTGTTCTCCACCGACTATCCGCACTGGCACTTCGACGACAAGGACGCGTTGCCCGACGGACTGCCTGAACATGTGCTGCGCAAGATCCTCGTTCACAACGCGCTGAAGACCTTTCCCCGTTTATCCCCGTGAGCATGGAGAGCATTCGATGAACGTCACGGTCATGGATCGTCAAGCCGACACGGCGTCGCAGACGAAGCTCGGCATTGTTGATTGCGACGTGCACCCCTACACAAAGTCGCCTGCCGATCTAGACCAGTTCCTGTCTGAGCGCTGGCGCAAGCATCGCGCCTCGGTCGGCGGCCGTGCTCGTTCGCCATTCTCCAATGCGCCGAACTATCCGCGCATGTCGCCGTTCACGGGCATGCGGATGGACTCCTATACGAAGGACGGGACGCATCCCGGCTCCGATCTGGAGATGATGCGGGAACAGTTGCTCGATTTGTTCAACGTCTCGTACGGCTTGATGATGCCGCTTCTCGGTCGTGGCTCGGACGAACGCAACGTCGAGTTCGGCGCGGCGATGGCGACGGCGGCGAATGAATGGGAAGCGCAGGTGTGGTGCGACCGCGAACCGCGCCTGAAGGCCGGTGTGCAGATCCCGCTGGAATACACCGAGGCGGCCATCAAGGAGATCGAGAAGCGCGCCGGTGATCGGCGGTTCACCCACGTGATGATCCCGCCGCGCGGACTGGAGCCTCTGGGTCGCCGCAGGTACTGGCCGATCCTTGAGGCGTGTGCCGCCAATGGGTTCTCCATCGCGCTGCATCTCGGCGGCACCGGCGGCCATCCTTCCACCGGCGGCGGCTGGCCTTCGTTCTATCACGAGGAGCATCCATCGTATCCGCAGAGCAAGGAAGCACTGGTCACCTCACTGGTTATCGAGGGCGTGTTCGAGCACATCCCCAATCTGCGCGTGGCACTCGTTGAAGGCGGCTTTGCCTGGCTGCCGTCGCTGACCTGGCGGCTCGACAAGCACTACAAGCGCCTGCGTGAGGAGGTGCCGCATTTGAAGAAGCTGCCGTCGGAATACATCCGCGACAACATCTGGGTGACGACGCAGCCGATCGAGGAGCCGGAGCGGCCTGAAGATTTGCTGGCGACTTGCGAGTGGATCGGCTGGGACCGCATCATGTTCTCGACCGACTATCCACACTGGGACCAGGACGATCCACGCTATGCCTTCAAGGCACCGTTGACCGAGCAGCAGAAGCGGATGGTGTTCCGCGAGAACGCGCTGTCGTTCTACGGCCTGGCGTAAGTGCATGGCCCGGCACGTTGTCGCACCCGCGAGCGAGATCGCGCCGGGCACCTGTAAGATCGTCAGCATCGCTGGCCGCTCGATCGGCGTCTTCAACGTGAAGGACGAGTTTTTCGCGCTGATCAACCGCTGCCCGCATGAAGGTGCACCATTGTGCATCGGTCCGATCCTCGGGCGGTTCACTGCGGATCGGCCAGGCGAGTACCGGCTGGAACGTCACGGCGAGATGCTGCGTTGTCCGTGGCATGGTTGGGAGTTCGACATCAAGACTGGCCAGTCATGGTGCCATCCGGAGAGCGTGAAGGCACGGACCTATGAGGTGGAGGTCGTGCCCGGCGAGACCCTGGCGAAGGGGCCATTCGTGGCGGAGACGGTGCCGGTGTCGGTGGAACAGAACTACGTGGTGGTGGAACTCTGAAACCGCTGACAGTTTCGTGGGAGACAAACGATGGCAGACAGCGCACTGCGTGAGAAAGGCCGCGAGATGCGGCGCAAACTGCTCGGCGACGCGACAGTCGATCGTATGGACAAAGCAATATACAACGACCCGATCATGGCCAAGTTCGCCGAGGTCACTCAGGAAACGATCTTCGGCGCGCTGTGGTCGCGCCCGGGGCTCGACTTGAAGACCCGAGCGCTGATCTGCGTCATTTCCGACGCCGCGACCGGCCGCGACCCTGAACTGAAACTGCATCTGCGCATGGCGCGCAATCAGGGATGGACCGAGGACGAACTTGTCGAGTTCTCTGTTGCACCTCGGCGGCTATGTCGGTGTGCCGCTGATCCGCGAATCTCTGCTGGTTGCCAAAGAGACCTTCGCGGAGATGCGTGCGGAAAAATGAGCGCGGACGAGGCTTGGCGGCAGACAATAGCCAAGGCTGAGGTCCTGCTGGCCGAAGGCGAGGCGGCGGAAGACATTTCGGGCATCGCCGATGCGGTCTCGGGCTTCAACACGGCTCTGCGGATGGCGCCGCGCGCGGATGCACCGTTGGACTGGGCGAAGACGCAGAGCCGCCTGTCGGCAGCGCTGCGGGCGCTGGGTGCACGCATCGACGATCCGGTGATGCTGCACTCGGCCATGACCGCGTGCGACCATGCGTTGGAAGTGTATCGGCCGGATACCACGCCCGAGGACTGGGCCCGGACGGTGGCGCTGCTCGGTGCGGCGCAGGTCGTGCTGGGCGAGCGTGATAGCGATCCAGCCTGGCTGAACGCAGCGCTCAACAGCTATCACCTGGCGACGAGAGTCTACACACGTGATGCTGCCCCCTCCGACTGGGCACGCATGCAGCGCAATTGCGGTGCGGTGCTGTCGCTGCAAGGCGAACGCACCGGTGATACCGCGTCTCTGCGCGAAGCTGTCGATCATTATCGCGCCGCGCTGGGGGAATACGCGGAGCAGGATTCGCCGATCGATATTGCCGTCACGCAGAGCAATCTCGGCCAGGCACTCCGTGTGCTGGGCGAACGTGACAATGACCGTGACACGCTGGCCGAGGCGGTCGCCGCCTGCCGCGCGGCCCTCAACGTCTATACGCGCGAGGCTACGCCACTGGAGTGGGCGATGGCGAGCACCAATCTCGCCAACGCGCTGGCGGCGTTGAACGACACCGCATCGATCGAGGAAGCGATTGCGATTTATCGCGATGCTATCACCGCGCTCGACGGACCAGTGCGGCTTCAGCAGCGTGCGATCGCACGCTACAACCTCAAGCGCGCCGAGGGACGGCTGGCGGAGCTCCGCCAGTCCCAGAACGACCACCATCGATGACGATATGCGTGCCGGTGATGTCGCCGGCGAAATCCGAGCACAGGTACATCACCACGTTCGCCACCTCCTCCGGCATCGCGTAGCGGCCTGTCGGCGTGTTGGCCGCATTCGCGTCGTGCACGGCCTGCGGATTGGCGGGGTTCCGCTGCGCCTCGAGCGAGCGCATCATGCGCGTCTCGACCGGCCCGGGGCACACGGCATTCACCCTGATGCCGAAGCGTGCGACGTCCGCGGATGCGACTTTCGTCAGACCCAGCACCCCGTGCTTCGACGCGACATAAGGCGCCATGCCGGGACCGCCGAACAGCGCGGCAGTCGAGGCGGTATTGACGATGGCACCGCTGCCCTGTTTCAGCATGACCGGCAGGACGTGGCGCATACCGAGGAAAACACCCTTGAGGTTGACACCGATCACCTGGTCGAAGATCGCCTCGTCGTATTCCTGTGTCGGTGCGGCCTTGCCCTCGATGCCGGCGTTGTTGAAGAAGCAGTCGATCGAGCCATAGGCATCCAGCGTCGCCTTTATGTAGTTCTGCACGTCGGCGGATTTTGTGACGTCGGCGCGAACGAAGCGGGCATCGCCGCCGCGCTGACGCACCAACTCGGCGCTCGCCTCACCCGCGGTCGGGTCGAGATCGACCACCACGACCTTGGCGCCACGCCCCGCGAAGCCAATAGCGCTGGCGCGCCCGATGCCGCCGCCACCACCGGTGATCAAGGCAACCTTGCCCGCGAATTCCATGTACGCTCCCTCCTTCAGCCCGCATCGACCAGCAGCACAGCCTTGCCGGCAACGCGCCGATCACGCAACTGCTCGGCCACAGCGGCGAAGTCGCGCCAGCTTCGTTCCAAACCGATTTGCGGCCTCAGCGATCCATCGTCGATCAGCGACACGAGCAATGCGAGGTCTGGCGCAAACCGATCCTCAGATTCGGAGTAGAAATAGCTGAAGCTCTGCACACGCGAGTTCGGCGCGCCACGGAAGTCAGCGAACGCAAGCGTCGTCGGTTCGCCTGACGAATTCCCGTACACCACAACGGTGCCCTTCGCCTCGACAAGCTTGATGGCCTGCGCCAGCGATGCGCCGCCCGCCAATTCCAGGATCAGACCGAAACGGCCTTGCGCGTTGTCGATCCCCTCTATCACCTCTCGCGCACCGAGATCCTTCAATCCGGAAGCGCGCTCCTGCCGGCCGACGACAGCCGTCACGCGGGCACCGGATCGCGCCGCAAGCTGCACTGCGAGAGTGCCGACGCCACCAGCCGCGCCGGTGACCAGTACGCGTTTGCCAAGGAGTGGTGCGCCGTGGCGGAGAGTGCGCAGCGCGGTCAAACCGGCAACCGGCAGTGTCGCCGCCTGAGCAAAACCGACATTGTCCGGCAGCACCGCCATGCGATGGCCTGGCACCGCGACCCGTTGCGCCCAACCGAATTCGTCCGTCAGCGCGACTACACGCGAACCCGCAGGTGGACCGCTGCCGTCCTCGGCCTGCTTCAGCACTATGCCGGCGATATCCTGGCCGGGAACCCAGCCCTCCCCATTGTTGCGAACCGAGCGCAGCTCACCTCGGTTGATCGAAAGGGCATGAACCGCGAGAACGGCTTCGTTGCGCTGCGGCCGCGGCTCCGGAAGTTCACGCAGTTCAACCGGCGCCTTGTCGTTCATTGTGGTGACGAGACCGAGCATCAGATTGCCCTCCCCTGTAATTCCGCGCGATGATACCTGCGAGTATCGTATCGGGACGGAGCGTCGCAAATGCGCCAGATGGTCATGGTCGGTTTCCTGCAGGCGCAGAACTGCACCAACCTTGTGAGTTCGTGGCGCCATCCGGAATCACGCGATGACTCCATGTCAGCCGATTACTACCGCACCATCGGCCGCGTGCTGGAGGAAGGCAAGTTCCACCTTGGCTTCTTCGACGATCGCCTGGCGATGCCGGACCGCTACGGCAACGACCACAACCATACCGTCGAACACGGCATACGTTGCGTGAAGATGGACCCGATCACCGTGCTCACCGTGATGGGTATGGCGACCGAGCGTTTGGGACTGGGCGCCACCTGCTCGACCACCTATTTCGAGCCGTTTCACGTGGCGCGCGTGTTCGCGACGCTCGACCTGATGACTGGTGGCCGCGCCGCCTGGAACGTTGTCACGTCAATGAACGACGGCGAGGCGCTGAACATGGGCTACGACGAGCATCTGGAGCATGACTCACGCTACGACCGGGCGGACGAGTTCATGCAGGTGGTGCTTGGGCACTGGAACTCCTGGGACGACGACGCGATTGTCATCAACAAGCAGACAGGTCTGTTCGCGCACCCCGACAAGGTGCGGCGATTGGATCATCAGGGACAATGGTTCCGCTCGCGTGGTCCGTTCACCGTGCCGCGCTCGCCGCAGGGTCATCCGGTGGTTATCCAGGCAGGACAGAGTGGCCGCGGCAAGCATTTTTCCGCGCGTTGGGGCGAGGTCGTCTTCGTCTCCACGCACACCAGCATGGAGCATGGGAAGCAACTCTATCGCGAGATGAAGGAGGATGTGGCAAGCCAGGGCCGCGATCCGGACAAATTCTTCATCACGCCGTCCGCCTATGTGGTCTGCGCCGAGTCAAAGGCGGAAGCCGAGGACAAGATGGCGCTGATCGAAACTCTGGCGACGGATGAGGATGCGCTGTCGCTGTTATCGGAGGCGATGAACTTCGACTTCGCCTCGAAGGGCATCGACGAACCGTTCACGGACGAGGAGCTGGCGAACGTCTCCGGCACGCAATCGATGCGCGACCGCGTGCTGCGCGCGAGTGGCCTCGCCAACCCAACGCCGCGCGACTTCATCAGGTTCAGCCATCGCGCGCGGCCGAACAAGCCGTTTGTGGGCGGACCTAAGGAAGTGGCCGACGGTCTGGAGCAATGGTTCACCGAACCGGTCGCCGACGGTTTCGTGGTGGCAGCGACGCACGTGCCTGGTACCTATTTGGATTTCGTGAAGTATGTCGTGCCGGAATTGCAGCGACGAGGGCTGTATCACAAGGACTATTCTGGCACCACGCTGCGCGAGAACCTCGGCATCCCGGTTCCGCACGCGACATGGAGGAACGCACGATGAAGCTGGGCCTCTCGATCGGCTATTCGCGCGCGCATCTCGAGCTTCCTGTGAAGCTGGTGCAGCGTGCGGAAGAGCTCGGCTACGACAGCGTATGGACGGCGGAGGCCTATGGTACCGATGCGGTCACGCCGCTCGCCTATCTTGCCGCACTGACCAAGCGGATAAAGCTCGGCACCGGTATCATGCAGCTTGCAGCGCGCACGCCGGCCAATGCTGCGATGTGCGCCGCCACCGTCGATGCGATGGCAGGTGGCGGGCGCTTCATCGCCGGTCTCGGCGTGTCAGGGCCGCAGATCGTCGAGGGCTGGTACGGCCAACCCTGGGGCCGACCTTATTATCGCTACAAGGACTACGTTGCCATCATGCGCAAGATCTTCCGCCGCGAGGCACCGGTGACGCATGAGGGCCGCGAGATCTCGCTGCCGTACACTGGCGAAGGCGCTGCCGGCGTGGGGAAGCCGCTGAAATCGATACTGCACATGAACCCTGACATTCCGATCTACCTCGGTACCGGCAACGAATCGACGGTGAAGCTGACAGCGGAGATCGCCGATGGCTGGTTGCCGCTCGGCTTCGTGCCAGGTTCGCTGCCCGAATATCTGCCCTGGCTGGAGGAAGGTTTCCGCCGCGCCGGCAACGGCAAAAGCCTGCGCGACTTTGCTGTCCAGGCGTCAGTACACGTCGAGATCGACAGCGACGTGAAGGCCGCGCTGGCGAAGCTGAAGCCCGAGGTTGCACTGTACGTGGGCGGCATGGGCCACCGCGACACGAACTTCCACAAGGACATGATGATCCGCCGCGGCTTCAAGGACGCCGCGGAACGTATTCAGGAACTCTATCTTGCGCACCGCAAGGATGAAGCGATTGCGGCGGTGCCGGACGAGTGGGTGGACATGAAGTCGCTGGTCGGGCCGCAGGAACGGATCAAGCAACGTTTCCGCGCCTGGGAAGATTCCGGTGCGACCAGCCTGACCGTGCGTTCCCGGCAGCCAGAGGCAATCGAAGTGATGGCGCAGGCCGCGCAACTCAACTGAGGGAGGAACAACCATGCGCTTCAAGGACAAGGTTGCGCTGATCACTGCGGTGGGGAGCGGTATCGGCCGCGCCACGGCCGACATCATGGCGAAGGAAGGCGCGGTCATCGTCGGTGTGGACAACGATGAACGTCGCCTCGCCATGGCGATGGAGGCGATGAACATGTCGGGCGGTCGTGCGATCGGCCGTCCCGCCAATGCGCTGGATCAGGGCGAGGTAGACGAAGTCGTCGCCTGGGCGGCCAAGCAGTACGGCAACATCGACATCCTGGTGAACGCCGTAGGCGGCAGCACGATCATCGAGAAGCCGGGCGCCACCGTCGATGAGCTGACATTCGACGAATGGCAAAGGTTGATCCAGTTCAACCTGAACGGCACGTTCCTGTTCTGCCACGCGGTGACGCCAGTGATGAAACGGCGCAAGCATGGCAAGATCGTCAATCTCGCTTCGATTGCAGGGCGCGGGCTGAGCCTGACCAGCAGCAGCGCGTATTCTGCCGCGAAGGGCGGCATCATCGCGTTCACCCGCAAGCTGGCGTTCGAGCTGGGACCGTTCGGCATCACGGTCAACGCAATTGCGCCGAGCCGCACACTGACTGAGCGGATCCGGCCACGCTGGAACCAGCAATCGCCTGAGGATCAGGCCGCGGAGATCGAACGCACTCCACTGCGTCGTGTGGCAGAAGCGGCGGATCAGGCGAAGGTTATATGCTTCCTCGCGTCATCTGATGCGGACTTCGTCACGGGGCTGACGATCGATGTGACCGGCGGCCTCTGAATTCTACTGACCGAACCGCGGCAGTCTCTCCGCCAGCGCCTGATATGCGTCCTCATCCGTGCGGTCGTACCGCAACGGCGTGACAACAATATTGCCGGCCCGCAGCGCATCATAATCGCTCTCCGGCCCTTGCTGGCGATCGCCGCGGCGAAAGTTCAGCCAGTGATACTCCATGCCGCGCGGATCTACACGCGTATCCACATGCATTCCAGCGATCATGCCTACGCCCTGGCGTGCCAATGTCACCGGACCCGCCTCCGCCGCGGAACACGCCGGAAAGTTGACGTTCAGGCACGCATCCTTGCTCCAGCCAATCGCCAGCAGATCGCGCACAAACTTCCCACCCAGAGTGCGCGACGCTTCCCACAGCACATTGTTGCGGTCCTTGTATGCCTGGCTCAGGGCGATCGACGGGATGCCGAGCATCATGCCGGTCATCGCGCCGCCGACCGTGCCGGAGAATACGGTCTCCATCCCGAGGTTCAGTCCGCGGTTCACACCCGACAGCAGCAGTTGCGGCGGTCCGTCGGTCATCAGATGGCAGATTCCCATCACCGCGCAGTCACCTGGCGTGCCAGAAATGCCAAAGCGCCGCTCTCCCTGGCGAGTAACGCGCAGCGCATGGTGCAGGCTGATCGCATGCGACACACCGCTCTGGTCGTGCTCCGGCGCCACGACCCACACTTCGTGCGCCAGTTCGGCGGCAATCGCCTCCAGGATCGCCAGCCCCGGCGCATCAATCCCGTCGTCGTTGGTCAGCAATATCCGATCCAGCACGCGCTTGCTCCGCTCTATGCGCGCCCTGTTTGACGCGTCCGGCCCGCCGCGTCCAGCATGGCGAGACGGGAAGGAGACGAACCATGCAGGTCATCGACGCACAGGTGCACATCTGGGGCAGCGGGACGCCGAGTGGTCACCATCGGCAGACCTCGATCTACACAGCCGAGGAATTGATCAACGAGATGGATGAGGCCGGCGTGAACGGCGCGGTGCTGCATCCGCCGAGCTGGGATCCTGGATCGAACGAGATGGCGGTGGAGGCCGCGAAGAAATACCCTGACAGGTTCTGCATCCTTGGCTGGTTCGCACTGGACAAGCCCGAAGAGCGCAAGCGCATCGAGACCTGGAAGCAGCGGCCCGGCATGCTCGGCCTGCGCTGGTCGCTGACGCGGCCGGAGCAGGAGAACTGGCACAAGGACGGCACCATGGATTGGGTGTGGCCGGCGGCGGAGCGCGCGGGGACGCCGATCGCAACGATGGCCTGGCGTTTCCTGCCGCTGTTCAAGGAGATCGCCGAGAAGCACCCCAACCTGAAGCTGATCATCGATCATCTCGGTCTGGTGCGCTCGGCGAAGGGTGCGGCGGCGTTTGCCGATCTGGACACGCTGTGCTCGCTGGCGAAGCTGCCGAACGTCGCGGTGAAGGCGACCGGCGCGCCAGGCTATTCCGATGCGCCGTATCCGTTCCGTGACATTCATGATGGGCTGCATCGCATTTTCGATGCCTATGGACCGAAGCGGTTCTTCTGGGGCACCGATATCACCCGCATGCCGTGCAGCTATCGGCAATGCGTGACGATGTTCACCGAGGAACTGGCGTGGCTGAAGGGCAGGGACCTTGACCTCGTGATGGGGCAGGGCGTGTGCGACTGGCTGGGGTGGCAGCGAAAGCCGACCTAGCTCGCGTGGCGCTGCTTACCGACCACACAAGCTACGCGGACGCACTCTGCGAGTTTGTGCCCGCGCGGTTGTGGGAGCTGTTCGACGGCGACCGCTATCGGCTGAATATAGCACACGAGTGCATCGATCGTTATTCAGCCGATCCAGGCCGCACCGCCATTCGCATCGCTCATGCCGACGGGCACGACGAAGCGATCGCCTTCCGCACCATCGCCGAGCAATCGTCGCGCTATGCGCATTGGCTCAGCGAGATGGGTGTCGCACACGGCGACCGCGTGGCGATCATGCTTGAGCCGTCGCTGGCGTTTTACGCTGCGTTGTTCGGCACCATGAAGCTTGGTGCGATCGCAGTGCCCTTGTTCACACTGTTTGGACCGGACGGCGTGCGGCTGCGGCTCGACGACTGTTCGCCACGCCTGTTGCTCACAACTTCCGACAAGGTGCAATCGCTCGGCGCGCTATCGATACCGACCATCGCGCAGGACGATACTTTTGCGGCGGCTTTGTCGCAGTATCCTACCGCCTTCGTGCCGGCAACACGATGCGATGATTTGGCGATTTACCAGTACACGTCTGGTACGACGCGCGAGCTGCCTGCCGCAATCCGCCACACGCACCGTGCCATCGTGGTGGTCATGATCGCTGCGCTTTATGGCACGGGCATTCGCCCGGGCGATCGGTTCTTCTGTCCGTCATCACCGGCCTGGGGGCACGGGCTGTGGCACGGGACGCTCGCGCCACTGGCGCTTGGCGTCGAGACCGGCGTTTATGCCGGCCGCTTCGATGCGGAACGTCTGCTGCGTGCGTTGCAAGATTTTGGCACCACCAATCTATCGGCCGCGGCGACGCACTACCGCATGATGCGCATGTCCGGCGCCGCGTCGCGGTACCGTTATGCAGTGCGCAAGATGTCGTTTACCGGCGAGCCGATCGACAGCGACAGCCAGGCGTTCGCCGAACACACCTTCGGCACGCGCCTGTGCAGCATGTATGGTACGACCGAGGTTGGCGTGATACTGGCGAGCTACCCAGGTGCCGGGGATTTCGCAGGAAGACCAGGCGCACTTGGCATGCCGGTTCCTGGCGTCAAGGCGGAGGTGCAGCGACCGGACGGCAGCGCTTGTGCGACGGGTGAGATCGGCGAGATCAAGGTCTGGCGGCACGGCGTGTGGTTTCCGACCAAGGATCGCGGCTGGATCGACGCTGATGGCTTCTACTTCCATGCCGGGCGTGCGGACGACGTGATCATTTCCGCCGGTTGGACGATGAGCTCGACAGAGATCGAGGGCGTCATGCTGCGTCACCCGGCGGTGCGTGAGGCAGCGGCGATCGGCGTGCCCGACGTCCAGCGCGGACAGGTGGTCAAGGCGTTTGTCGTGACGGACCAGCCGCCCGACGATGCGCTCGCCGGCGATATCCAGAATTTCGTGCGCGCGCGCCTGAGCCAGCATGAGTTTCCGCGCATTATCGCCTTCGTCGCCGAGTTGCCTAAGACCCCGGCCGGCAAGGTCAACCGCAAGGCGTTGCGTGAGCGCGAACAGCAGGAGCCGGCATGACTGAAGACCCGCACAGGTTGTTCCCGAAGATCACCGACGAGGCGTTGGATGCGCTGCGGCGGCGGTTGAATGTGCGGATCGAGAACACGCTGGAGCCATGGTGTCACGAGGCTACGCGCGATGCGATCCGCCACTACGCGCACGGCATCGGTGATGATAATCCATTGTGGTGCGACCCGGACTATGCGGCGAATACGCGGTGGGGCGGCATTGTCGCGTTGCCAAGTTTCCTGTTCGCGACCAGCCGGATCATTTCAGGCTATGTCGGGGGGTTGCCGGGTGTGCATGCGATGTGGGCCGGTGCCGAATGGACTTGGCATCATCCTGTCCGGCGCAATGACGCGATCACAACCGAGGCGTGGCTGAAGGACCTGATCGTGCATGAGACGCGCTTTGCTGGTCGCTCAATTCAGCAGATCTATCACGTGGATTTCCACAATCAGCGTGGCGAGATGGTGGCCTCCGCCGACAGTTGGTGCTTCCGGACGGATCGCGATCAGGCGCGGGAGCAGGGCAGCAAGTACGATGCGGTGAAGGGAAGGCCGCCGCCGCATTACTCGGAAGCCGATCTGGCAAGCATTTATCGCCTGTACGCAGAGGAGGAAGTGCGAGGAGGTACGCCGCGCTATTGGAACGACGTTGGCGTCGGCGATCCTTTGCCGATGATGGTCAAGGGGCCGATGACCGTTACTGGGTTCATCGCCTACGCGCAGGGTTGGGGAGGCCTCTACATCCGCGCGAATAAGCTCGCATGGAAGCAGGTTCATGCGCATCGCGGTCTCGGCATCACCAACCGGTTCGGGATTCCTGATTGCCCCGAGCGCGTACATTGGGAACCGGAGTTCGCGCGCATGGTCGGCGTGCCAGGTGCTTACGACTACGGCCCTGAGCGATGCTCATGGCTGACGCATCATCTGACCAATTGGATGGGCGACGATGGGATATTGCGCCGGGCAGATTGCAAGATACGCCGGCACAATCCGGAAGGCGACACGCTGTTCATCAGCGGGACTGTCGTGCGCAGCTTCATCGAAAATGGTTGCCATTTGGTGGAGATTGCGCAGGAAGCGCACAACCAGGATGGCGAGCTGTCCGTTGTCGGAACGGGCGTGGTGGAGCTGTTGGCTCGCTGATCGAAGCAATCCCCATCGATCGTAATGGGGATTGCTTCGTCGCTCATGCTCCTCGCGATGGCGGCTATTTCGGTGCGTATTTTCCGCTGACCTGGGGCGTCGGCGTGTCGAAGCCCTTCTCCTGCCGATCAAGACGCGTCTCGCGCGACCAGGTGCGCTTCAGATCATCGCGCACCTTGAAGCTGAGCTTGCCGAGACCGCCGCATTCCAGTTCCACCGTGTCGCCGTCCATGAAGCTGGACAGGCCACGATGGTTGGTGCCGGTGGCGAGGATGTCGCCCGGTTCCAGCGTGTGGATCGACGTCACCCACTCGATGCAGCGCGGAATATTGTGCGCCATGTCATCGGTGTTGAAGTCCTGCTTTACCGTGCCGCTGACCCACAGCTTCACCGGCACCTTGTGCGGATCGGCGATTTCGTCCTTGGTCACCAGGTACGGACCGATTGGCGCGAACGTGTCGCGCGACTTCATGGCGAAGAAACTCTGCGGGGGCAGGCCGCGGGCCGAGCCATCGATGAAGTTGGTGTAGCCAAACACGTAGTCCATCGCATCGGCCGCCTTCACGTGGCTGGCGCGCTTGCCGATCACCACGGCCATTTCCGCCTCGCCTTCGAAGATCGTGGCGGGCACGTCAGGTAGCACCATCGTGCCGCCTTGGCCTAGGATCGATGTCGGTGCCTTGTGGAAGGCGTTGATGGGAGCAGGCTCCTTGCGGGTGCCGTTCTCCATGTAGTTCACTGCCATGCAGACGATGTTGCCGGGCTTCGGTAGCGGCGCTTGCAGCTTCACGCTGGAGATCGGCACCGCCTTGCCACTTGCCGCCGCATCCTCCAGGCGCTTCTTGTAGTCGCCGAAGCGCGCGATCAGCCCGTTGATCAGATCATGCGGCCCCAGATGGGGGATGTCGCGCACGGCGGACGACACATCGACGATGCTGTCACCCTTCACCACGCCGAGTTTGTAATCGTCGAAGAACGCCAGCTTCATGATAGCCCCCTCTATTCAACCGGAACGAAGATCGAGTGCCGCATTTTTCCGCCGACCGATTTGGACAGATGGCCCTTCCCGGTGATGTCCTCCACCAGTACGACCTCGCCGGCACCGATCGTCCGCGCTTCGCCGTCGCTTGCCGTGATCTGCACGCCGCCGTCAAGGTTGATGATGTACTGCCGCCGTGGCGCTGGATGCCACGAAAGATCATAGTCGCCCGAGGTCTCGCGGAAGATGATGCCGTTCGCCGGCAGACGCGCGGAGATTTTGGAAAAATTGCGCTCCTCGACCCACTGGACCTCGACGTCGCGCCAGTGTGATTCGCCGTTCGCGTCACAGTAGAGATTGTGTATCCGCATCACTTCCTCCTATCGGTTCTGCCAGTTCGGCTTGCGCTTTTCCGCGAATGCCTTTGGGCCCTCGATGTAGTCCTGGCTTTCCAGGTTCTCTTGCTGCGCCGGGTATACCGTGCGCATTGCGCGTTCCAACGACGGCTCATCGAGGCCGCGATACGTCGCCTGCTTGGATGCGCGCACTGCCTTGGGCGAGCATTCAAGGATCTGTGCGGCCCAGCGCTTCGCTGCCTCCAGCGCCTGGCCCTGCGGCACCACCTCGGTGACGAAGCCGAGTTCGAAGCCTTCGCGTGCGCCGACGCGCCGACCGGTGAGGATCATGCCCATCGCCTTCTTGCGCGGGATCATGCGAGGCAGCCGATGCACACCGCCACCGCCGGCGATCAGCCCGACGCGCGGTTCGGGCAATGCAAACAGCGCGTTCTCCGCGGCGATGATTATGTCGCAGGCGAGTGCGGTCTCGAACCCGCCACCCATCGCCCAACCGTTCACCGCGGCGATGATTGGCTTGTCGAGATTGAAGCGATGCGTGATGCCGGCAAAGCCGTTCGGTCCGTTGGGGCGGCGGCGGCCGGCAGCCTGCACCTTCAGGTCGTTGCCGGCAGAGAACGCACGCTCGCCCGCGCCGGTGATGATGCCAACCCACAGATCGTCGCGTGCGGCGAACTCGTCCCATACGGTGGCGAGTTCATCGTTCGCGTCGGCGTGCAGCGCGTTCAGCACCTCGGGCCGGTTCAGCGTGACGGTGCGGACGTGACCTTCGTCCTGCACGATGCAGTATTTGGGCGTCATGTGCCGAAAGGAGCTGCGGTGAGCAACCGCCGCCCCGTCCCCCCGACCCCCTCCCGCCAGGGGAGGGGGAGTTTCGCCGGAGACATCATCCACCAATTACCGAGTTTTTGCGCAAGCCGCCGATTTTCGGTTCATCCATCCCCAGCCAGTCCACCAGCACCTCGGCGTTGTGTTGGCCGAGCAACGGCGCCGCCTTGACCGGCGGTGTGCTGCCGGAGAAGCGCACAGGCCAGCCGCTCATCGTGTAGTCGCCGACCTGTGGATGCTTCATCACCTGCCGGATGCCGCGTTTGACGAAACTCTGGTCATTGGCGAGTTCCATCGTGTCCATCACCGCACCGGACGGGATTGTCGCGGCACTGACCAGCCGCATAGCTTCATGCTTGTCGTGCTGCTTCGTCCAGTTGGCGACGATCGCATCCACCTCCTCGCGATGCTGCGTGCGGGCATCCGGCGTATCGTAGTTCGGATCGCCGATGAGGTCCTCACGCCCCATCACCTTCAGCAGCCGGTTCCAGTGCTCCGGATTGGCGCGGCTGCAATAGATGTAGACGTAGTCGTTCGGTCCACCGCCCTTGCACGGATAGACGCCGATCGGCGGATTGCCACCGCCCACCGTCTTCGACCCGGCGCGTGGCGCTGCCTTGCCGGTGCGCTCCATGAAGGTGAAGGAGTTGCGGATGTAGTGCAGGATCGCGTCCTGCATAGCGAGCTGCAGATGCTCGCCCTGCCCGGTGCGCAGCCGCCGCACATAGGCGCCCATCACCGAGATGGCCATCAGCATGCCGGTTCCGGTGTCGCCGATCGTCGCACCCGGCTTGCAGGGCGGACCATCTTCCTCGCCGGTGATGCTCATCAGGCCGCCTGCCGCCTGCGCGATCATGTCGAACGCCAGGCTCTTCTCGAACGCGCTGCCGGCGCCGAAGCCCTTCGTCTGGCAATAGATGATCGAGGGATTGATGGCGCGGATAACATCCGGACCCAGGCCGAGGCGCTCGATCGCGCCGGGGGCGAAATTCTCGCAGAAGATGTCGGCCTTCTTCGCCATCTCCTTCACCAGTTCGACGCCGCGAGGGTCCTTCAGATTGACCGTCACCGACCGCTTGTTGGCGTTGTACTGGAGAAAATAATAGGCGTCCTGTCCCGGCTTGCCGCCAGCGGTGCGGCCGGGATCGCCGAGTTTCGGGTTCTCCACCTTCACCACATCGGCGCCCATCCAGGCCAGCGCCTCTGTGCAGGATGGTCCGGCTTCGAACTGAGTGAGGTCCAGCACCTTCACGCCGGTCAGACAGGTCTCGGGGCCATTACTCGGCATCACTACGACTCCCTCCCTATGGGGCTGGAGCCAGCCTACGACGGGAGTGGGCGGGCGTCGAGTTTCAACGCAGTGGCAGATACCGTTGAAACCAAGGGACGGTCGCCGCCATCACCTGACGGAACGCCTCTCCCGTATACACCTCGTAGTGCCCGAACCCGTGCAGCATGACGAGCTTCTTCGGCTCGCCGGCGCGATGGAACATGGCCTCGCTTTCCTCCGGCGGCACAAGCCGGTCATTGTCCGTCGTGATGAACAGCACCGGCCTGGGCGCGATCCTGTCCACCACCCATTCGGCGTTGAACCCCAGCGTATCGTCGATGAACTCCAGCGGGATCTGACTGACCGCACCGGGATTGCCGCGCCGCGCCGCCGCCGCGAGTTCCGCCGACTGGCGATCGGGAATCAGAATATTGGTGCGCTCGACGAGCTCGGAATTTCCCTCCATCACCCGCCTGACCCGATCGGCGGCGGATTGGCCGAGCAGATCGTAATATTCGTCCGGGCGCCGCACGCTGCGTATCCAGCGCTGACCGTTGCCGACACCCACCACGGAGACCACGCACTTCACCCGCGGATCGACCGCGGCGACCCACACCACCGTCGCTCCGCCATAGCTGGTGCCGTAGATGCCAAGCCTCTCGGCGTCCACCATGTCCTGCGCGGCAAGCCAGGTCAGGGCCGCCTGCGAGTCGATGACTCGGCTGTACGGCGCGAGGCGGCTGCGCGGCCCTTCGCTGTCACCCCAGCCCTTGTAGTCGAAGGTCAGCACGACATAGCCCGCCTCGGTCAGGACACGCGCGATGTCCGGCAGATACAGGTTCCGCACGCCGGTATAGCCGTGGCACAGCACGATGCCGGGGCGCGTCTCGCCGTGCCTCAGATCGCCGGGCAGGAACAGGTCGCCAGCAAGCCTGACGCCCTCGCTGAAAAAGCTGATCGTGCGGCTTGGCATCGTGCTCCTCCCTTGCTGATTTGCACCGCCGGGGCGCGTCGGCGCACTGTCTCCGCCCCAACGGCGCGTGACAAGGAGCGGTCCATGGCGACGATCCCCGACGAATATCTCGACCTGCTGCAACAGAAGAAGGCATTTGCCGAACTGGCGACGCTGATGCCCGACGGATCGCCGCAGGTAACGCCAGTGTGGTTCGACTACACGGGTGGCGTCATCCGCGTGAACAGCGCGAAGGGGCGGACCAAGACGCGCAACATGAAGGATGGTGCACCGGTCGCGCTGTCCATCATGGATCCCGACAATCCGTACCGCTACCTGCAAATACGCGGCAAGGTCACGCGGGTGACCGAGCAAGGTGCAGGCGGCCACATCAATTCCCTGGCGAAGAAATACCTCGGCCAGGACAAATATCCCTGGTCGCGCCCCGGCGAAGTGCGCGTGACATTCGAGATCACGCCGAGCGCCGTGCAGACGATGGGCTGAACCGAAGGGGAAACGTCATGCAGAACACACGGCAGATCGCGGGCGCGGTGAGCGGCCTCGTGGAAATCCTGCGCGACCGATCGGGTGTCCCGCATGTCTACGCCGCCAGCACGCCGGACCTGTATTTTGGTCTCGGCATCGCTATGGCTCAGGATCGGCTATGGCAAATGGACCGGCTGCGCCGTCGCGCGCTCGGCCGCCAGGCGGAAATCCTCGGGCCCGCCTATGTCGCGAGCGATATCGCCCATCTCACTGTCGGCATCGACGAGATTGCGGACCGCGAAGCCGGCACGCTCGACGAGAGGACGCACCAGGTGGTGTCGGCCCTCGTTGCCGGGATCAATCGCCAGATCGAAGTTTTCGGGCGCGACCTGCCGCCCGAGTTCCGCAGGCTCGACTATACGCCTGAGCCATTCACTCCGCGCGATGTGGTGGCGATCGCCCGCGGCATCTGGTGGTCACTGAACGGTCGCATCGACCGTATTGTGGCGGCCGAGGCAGCGCGGTTGCTGCCGGAAACATTCCGCGGTCTGTATCTGACACCCGAAGCCTCAGAGAACCGCGTGTTGCAGCACGCCGCGGGTACCGACGATGCGACGGGCAGCAACAACTGGGCGTTGCACGGCAGCAGGACGCCGACAGGCAAGCCAGTGCTGTGCGGCGATCCGCACCAGCCGTTCTGGGTTCCGTCGACGTGGTACGAGTACGCCCTGCACGGGCCGGAGGATGATGCCGCCGGCGCGGGTCATCCCGGCTTTCCCGGCATGTGGTGGGGCAGCAATGGTACGATCGCTTGGGCGATCACCAACAACATGGCCTCAACGCGCGACCTGTATGTCGAGCAGATCGATCCAGGGGATTCGCGACGCTACCGCGACGGCGATGCGTGGCGGGAATTTGCCGAACGCAAGGTCAGCATCAAGGTGCGCGGTGCAGCGGCGAACACGCTGACGATTAGATCGACGGTACGTGGGCCGGTCGTCAACGCGCTGGTACCGTCGCTGGATGTCGCCGGCGATCCGCCATTGTCGCTGCGCTGGGTCGGCATGGAGCACATGGATGACATCCGCGCCTCCATCGCTATAGCGCGCGCCCGCGACTGGGCCGGGTTCCGCACGGCGTTGCGCGACTGGTCGGTGGCGATCTTCAACTTCGTCTATGCCGATGCCGAGGGACATATCGGCTATCAGATGGCTGGCCGAATTCCGATCCGCGGGCGTGTCGTGTCGGGCTTTCGCGATGCCAACACGGCGGCGGGCCAATGGCAGGGGTACATTCCGTTCGACGATCTGCCGCACATGTACGACCCGCCGAGCGGATACGTCGCCAGCGCGAACCAGCGCATCGTGCCGGATGATTGGAAGCAACCGATCTACGGCGCCTATTCGCAGGGCCACCGCGGCGTGCGGCTGGCCCAGGCGCTCGGCAACCGCTCAGCGATGGACACGCCGGCGAACATCGACCTGCAGAACGACGTGAAGAATTGCCGCGCCGAGCGACTTTGTCCGCACATCCTGCGGCATCTGGCCGGCGATGTGGCGACCTTCAAGCGGTTACTCGGTGATTGGGACTATCGCTATTCGCTGACCAGCATCGCCCCAACGCTGTTCGAAGCATTCATGGCGCTGTGGCAGCGCGAGGTCATCGGCCAGCATCTGCCGGAGCGCCTGCTCGATCTGACGCACCAGCAGACCGGTCTCGGCAGCAGCCTGCTGGAGGACCCTACGATCAGCTACTTCGCCGATGGCACGACGGCGCATGTCGTCGCCGTTGCACAGCGCACGCTCGCAGCGCTGCAATCACGTCTCGGCAGCGATGAGGCGTCCTGGCAGTGGGGGCGCCTTCACCAGGCGCACTGGCACCATCCCGTGGGCGACAACGAATTCGACATCGGACCACGCGAAGTCGATGGCGGATCGCACACGCTGCGCAACACCGGCGGCGAGTTGCCACCGCACGCAGCGAGTTCCGGCGCCGAGTACCGCATCGTGGTCGATTTCGACACGCCGGACTCGTTTCTCGCTGTGCAGAACATCGGAAATTCCGGCGTGCCAGGCGATCCGCACTATCAGGACCAGTTCGAGCCCTGGCTGCGCGGCGAGTACCACGTGGTGCATCTGCGCCGCGAGGACGTCGAAGCCGGCTGTGAGAGCCGCACCGTCGTCCAGCCAGGCTGACTCTCAGATGATCTTCCGTTCCCGTAATCGGTTAATCTCCGTCGCAGTGTAGCCGAGTTCGCCCAGCACGTGTTCATTGTCCGCGCCAAGCTCGGGCGCAATGCCGATTTGCGCCGGCGTCTCGGAGAATTGCCACGGCGTGCCATGCACCTTCAGCGTCTGGCCGTGTTTCGGATACGCCATCTCGGTGACATAGCCATTCGCCACGACGTCGGGATCGTTGGATGCCTCCAGCAGCGTGTTGATTGGCGCCGAGACGATGTCGGCGCCGCGCAACCTGGCAACCCAGTCATCGCGCAAGCCGGTCGCAAACAGATCGTCCAGCGTGCGCAGCAGCGTGGTCCGCTTCTCGTCAGAACCGATGATCACGCCGAGATCGCCGAACCCCGCTTTCTCCAGGGTCTCATAGAAGCCAAGAGCGGTCATCGCCGTCTTCCAGTGACGCGCGCCGTTCAATTGAAAGACCAGCGGCTTGCCGTCGCGATCGTTGAAGCTCGCACTCAACCCGGGCCGTTCGGCTGTGCCGGTGACCCGCGCCTGTCCGGTCACCGGATCGCGGTTGCGCCACATCGCCGTGGTGAGCGTCCAACCCATCAGCCTGATCTGTCCGCCCAACAGCGAGCAGTCCACCTTCTGGCCGATCCCTGTCGCGCGCGCGTGAGTCAATGCCGCGAGCGCGCCGCCAAATGCCAAAATCGCACAGGTTTCATCTGCAACTGACACAATACCCGTGCGGAGCGGCACTCCCGGCGTCGAATACGCCTCGGCAATTCCGCCCAACGCCTGGGCCATCGAGTCCGTCCCTGGCAGGTCCGCGTGCGGTCCCTTCGGCCCGTAGCCCGATATGGATATATACACCAGACGCGGATTGACCTTGCGCAGCTCCTCATAGCCGAAGCCATTCTTCTCCGCCGCTCCCGGGCGGAAGTTCTGGCCGAATATCTCGGCGTGAGCGACCAGCTTGTGCAGGATCTCCCGTCCCTCCTGCGTTTTCAGGTTCAGCGTGACACTCTTCACGCCGCGATTGTTGGTCTCGAAGTAAGTGCTGGGCAGACCCGGCAGCACAGTGCTGCCACGGGAATTGTCACCTCCCTCCGGCACCTCGATCTTGATGACCTCCGCTCCGAGATCGGCCATCAGCATGTAAGGCACCGTGCCGGCCTGGGCCGTGGAGCACGCAACTACCTTGACGCCCTGCAAAGGGCCATGCGGTTCACTCATGTCAACCTGCCTTCAGCAATTGAATCAACGGGGTAACGTTCTCTATCTTACGGAAGACATGGATCAGGCCGAGGCTCGCCTCCATCTTCCATCCGTCCAAGCCGGAGCCGGAAACCAGCCTGCGGTACTTGGTATCCACGTCGCTCCACGCGATGCCGAGTGTGGCAGCACCCTTCGGCACAAACACTGTGTTCGTTACCGAGCGGCCGTCATGCGTGCGGATGGAGACCGTCGCGCCCTGTCGATATCGCGGATCGGCCGGCATTCCACCGACGCGAACGCGATCGATCAAACTATGGATCATCGGATCGGCGATCTTGGCGGCACTTGCGTGCTGCCATGAAAATGCCCGGTCGGCGACGGCAGCCGCGGTGAAATAAGCCGGGCTGTGCGCCATGTCGATCAGGTCAGCGGGATGCAGCGGACCACCCAGCGTCGTCATGCCAGGCCGCGAGATGGTTATGCTTTCCACATCCGCCGCAGCGACATCTCCCTCACGGGCGGCATTCGCAGCGGCCTCGGCGAACGCGTGGTATGGATGCCCGCCTGGCACCAGCTTGATCGCCATATCGGTGCAGATATCCCAGCTCTCGCCGAACCCGTGCGTCACGGTCGCGGCAGCTTCCGCGCCATCGGTGCCGCCGAATGCTTCGAAGAATCCGTGGCGCGCCTCCAGCACGCTTTCCTCGCACGGATAGCCGCGCTGCGCTGCCAGTGCCGCATTTACTCCGAGCATCGTCGCCAGTCCGGCGTGATACTCACGCGCGACAGAGGTGTTTGCCGCAGTCGCCAGTCCGCCGATCGATGTCGCCGACAATGCAATCGCCTGCGCCATCTGCGCCGCGTCGAGCTCCAACAGCCGCGCCGCCGCGACCGAGGCGGCGAACACCGCGCCGAGGCAGCCATGAAAGCCGCGATCACGAAAGCCGGGCGTGATGGCTTCGCCGATCCGTCCGGCCGCCTCATAGCCGCAGACAATTGCTGCCAACACCGCCCCGCCATGGGCACCGTTGCGTTCAGCGAGCGCCAGAGAGGTCGCGGTAAGCGGCGTGCCGGCATGAATGATGTTGCGCAGATCGCTGTCATCGGACGCAGCGGCGTCGCTCATGACCGCGTTGGCCTGCGCAGCATCGGCGGTCGGCACACGCGCGCCGTGGTCGAACCAGATCGACGCGTCTTTACGTCCGCCGCGCTCGTGCGCCAGCTCGCGAATGATGCGCGCCGAGATGATCTGCTTCCCCGCTGCGGCACTGGCGATCGTGCTGGCGATCAGCATCGCGGCGTGGTCGAGCGCGGGCGGCGGCAGATCGCTCACCGCGGTACTGGTCAGGAAGTCGGCAAGCTGACGGGCTACGGTCATTGTCGTGCTCCTGCGGTCCCCCCCGCAGCATAGAACGGGTTTGACCAGAGCGTGGAATTCTCCCAGCCTGTGCGGCGCCAAGAAGGAGGAGAACGGCCATGACCTTCACTGTCCAGCACGTACATCTGAAGACCCCGGACCCGCAGAAGACCGCGCAGTTCTACATCGACAATTTTGGCGCGACGCTGAAGGGCGACATCCCCGGACGCGGCGTGCGGGTCGATCTGCACGGCGTGCAGCTCAACATCACCACGCTGATCTCGGTGCAGAACCACGAACAGCACTACGGCATCGAGCACATGGCGCTGGATACCGACGACTATGCCGGCACGCTCGCAAAGCTTCGCAAAAACGGCGCGCGCATCCTCGAAGAGCTGCCGGTCAACAACGGCCGCCATGTCTGCTTCGTGGAATGCCCGGACGGCGCGCAGATGGAGGTTATCGAAAGGACGTAGTCAGAGCGAGCGCGGCCGCCGAGCAATCGGCGGCTGCGATCACGCTAATCCTCGTCGGCCGGTACACGCCGGATCAACACCTCTCGCTTGCCGACGTGGTTGGCAGGTCCGACCACCCCCTCCTTCTCCATCTGCTCGATCAGCTTGGCCGCGCGGTTGTAGCCGATGTTCAGATGGCGCTGGATGAAGCTGGTGCTTGCCTTGCCCTCGCGCGCCACCACCGAGACCGCCTGGTCGTACAGGCCTTTCTCGCCATCGCCGGCTGCCCCGAACCCCGGCAACATCGCAGCACTGTCATCGTCCGTCGGCTCGGTGACCTCTTCCAGATACGCTGGCTCGCCCTGCTCGCGCAGGAACTCCACGACCTTCTCCACCTCTTCGTCAGACACGAAGGGACCGTGCACACGGGTGATCCGCCCGCCTCCCGCCATGTACAGCATATCCCCCATGCCCAGGAGTTGCTCGGCGCCCTGCTCGCCGAGAATAGTGCGGCTGTCGAACTTGCTGATCACCTGGAAGCTGATGCGCGTCGGGAAGTTGGCCTTGATCGTGCCGGTGATCACATCGACCGAAGGCCGCTGGGTTGCCATGATGACGTGGATGCCTGCTGCGCGCGCCATCTGCGCCAGACGCTGCACGGCGGCCTCGATCTCCTTTCCCGCCACCATCATCAGGTCTGCCATCTCGTCGACGACCACCACGATCAGCGGCAGCGGCTCCAGAACGAGCGGCTGGTCCTCAAACGTCGGCCGGCTGGTGTCGGGATCGAACCCGGTCTGCACCCGACGCGTCACCACCTCGCCCTTCTCCCGTGCCTCTGCGACGCGATCGTTGTAACCGCTCAGATTTCGGACACCGAGCTGGCTCATCGCGCGATAGCGCCGCTCCATCTCCCGCACTGTCCATTTAAGCGCAGTCACGGCCTTGGCCGGCTCGGTCACCACCGGAGCCATCAGATGCGGTATGCCCTCGTACATCGAAAGCTCCAGCATCTTCGGGTCGATCAGGATCAAGCGGCACTGATCGGGCGAGTGGCGATACAGCAGCGACAGGATCATCGCGTTGACACCCACCGACTTGCCCGACCCGGTTGTGCCCGCGATCATGAGGTGAGGCATCCGCGCGAGGTCGGCGAAGAGCGGCGCGCCATTGATCTCCTTGCCGAGCGCGAGCGTCAGCCGGCCGCCGTGTCTTTGCAGTTCGTCGGAGGACAGAATTTCGGAGAGGAATACCGTCTCGCGCCTGGCATTCGGGACCTCGATGCCGATCACGTTGCGACCCGTCACGGTGGCGATGCGGACTGCGGTCACCGACAGGCTGCGCGCCACGTCATCCGCCAGCCCAATCACCCGAGCACTGCGAATGCCGGGCGCCGGTTCCAGTTCGTAAAGCGTGACGACGGGGCCGGGACGGATCTCCACGATGCTGCCCTGCACGCCGTAGTCCGCGAGCACCGACTCAAGCAGTCGAGCATTCGCCTGTAGTGCCTCCTCGCTAGGCCCGGACGCTGCGCGAGCCGGCGCCGGCTTCAGCAGTGACAGTGGCGGAAAACGCCAGCCGCCCTCCGGCAGTGGAAGGCTCTCCTGTCGCGGCCGCCGCGGTGGCAGGGCGGGACGCGTGGTGCGAGCCACGACCGGCGGCGGCTCGTCCATCGCCGGCACCAGACGAGTGGCGGCCGGTGGTTCGCGCCGAACGATAGGGCCCGCATCGCGACGAAAGTGCAGCCAGCGGAGCGACGGCATTGGCAGCCGACGCAGCGTCGCCAGCCGCGCACCTCGGCGGGCGACGCGCCCGGCGGTGCGCCACTCGCTGGCCGAGAGCCCAAGCGCCAGCAGAGTCAGCGTCCCAGCGAGCGCCAGCCCTATCGTCCACATCATAAGCGCACCGACCGGACCCAGCACGCGGTGACCGACAGCGAGACCGACCGAGGCCAGCAGTTGGCCGATCGCGCCACCCAGTCCTGCCACCGTCGGCCAGGCGAGGGCCGGCGGCGTCGGCAAGCCGGCAAACACCGCAGCGAGCACCGGCAGGGCAGCCAGCATTGCGCCCAGCCGTGCGGCCATGCTTCCCAATCCCCGACGCGACGCGATCCGCCATGCCCACGCCAGCATCGTAAGCCCCGGCAGCGCCGCCGCTACCCCAAAGCCTTGCAGCAACAGGTCCGCGAGCACGGCACCGACCGGCCCTGCCAGATTGGTGGCATGGCGCGAGGTCGCGGTGTTCAGCGATGGGTCGCGCGGGTCGTAGCAGGCGAGCGCCACCAGAAGCGCGAGGCCCAGCAGCCCCAGCACCAGTCCGGTCAACTCAGCCGAACGCTGCTCGAACATTGCACGGATGGTGGGAGAGGCAAGGCGGCGTGTCTCAACGGTCCTGGCGGTCGCCATGCGAATCCGGGCCCCTCTAAGGTTCGAGCTTTGGTGGAACTATATGCCGGAAATGCATGATTGCTAAGGCGGTACTGCCACGGCTTGCAGTCGGTGTGTCCCAGGCGCCACTGTGCGGACGTGACGGAGCGATTTGCCGCAGAGGTGTGCATCATCGGGGCTGGCCCAGTGGGCGGGGCGTTGGCGTGCCGACTGGCTACAGCCGGTATCTCCACCGTAGTGGTGGACCGTGCTGCCCTGCCGCCGATGGAACACCCGGCGTTCGATGGGCGCGCCTACGCCATCGCCGCCGGCTCGCGCCGCCTGCTCCAGGAAGCCGGCGTGTGGGACGCGCTGGCCGGGTCGGCCTGCCCCATCCGCGACATCCGGGTAAGCGATGGCCGCCTCGGTCGCGCGGCCTCGCCGCTGCACCTGCATTTCGACCACCGTGAGGCGGGCGACACCACGGCTGTATTCGGCGAGATGGTGGAGGCGCGGAGCCTGCGTGTGGCACTGAACGCGCGCATGCACGCGTTGCCCGGACTGCGCGTGTTCGCGCCGGCGACAGCCGAGGTGGAGCGGCGCGACGACAGTGCAACGGTTCGAGTGGGTGGCGGCTCCAGCATCAATTGCCGGCTGGTCGTGGCGGCAGAGGGGCGGAACTCGCCGCTCCGTCGCGCGGCCGGGATTCCCGTGACCCGTCTTCCTTACAGCCAGACCGGCATCGTCTGCGCGATCAGCCACCAGCGGCCACATCGCAATACGGCGCTCGAGCACTTCCTGCCGTCCGGGCCATTCGCCCAACTGCCGATGAGCGCCAGCCCTGACGCACTGGAAGGTGGCGCGCCCAACATGTCCGCCATCGTGTGGACCGAGCGCACCACGATCGCACGGCGCATGCTTGCGCTCGATCACGCAAGCCTTGCCAAGGCGATCGCCCGCCAACTCGGTGACGGACTCGGCTCGCTTCAGGTGGTAGGACGGCGGTGGAGCTACCCACTCGGCGCACTGCATGCGCATCGCTACCATGACACCCGTCTCGTGCTGGTCGGAGACGCGGCGCACACCATTCACCCGATTGCCGGGCAAGGTCTCAACCTCGGCTTCCGCGACGCGATGGCGCTAGCGGATCTGGTGATCGAGGCGTCAGGCCGCGGCGCGGATTGCGGCGCCCCCGAGTTGCTGCAGCGCTACCAGCGACAGCGGCGGCCGGACAACCTGCTGATGCTGGCCGCCACCGATGCGCTCGATCGGCTGTTCAGCAACGACAATCCGCTGCTGCGGCTGGCGCGCGATGTCGGCATAGCCGCGGTGCATCGCGCGTCGCCACTGAAACGGCTGTTCATGCGCCAGGCGATGGGCGCACCGCTGTTGTCACGCGGCGCGGACGGTCGCCAGGAACTCATCGACGTCGCGCCGCAGCGTCTCGGCCTGCTCTGATAGCTCGCCCGCTGCGCCGAGCACCTGGCTCGCGGCAGAACCGGTGTCGCTCGCGGCGCGGCTGACGCCCTCGATATTGGTCGCAATGTCACTGGTGCCCTGTGCCGCCTGATGGACATTGGTGGCGATCTCGCGCGTCGCGGCGCCCTGCTCCTCCACCGCGGAGGCGATCGTGGTCGCAATCTCGCTCATCTGGCGGATCGTCGCGCCGATGCTGCGGATCGCCTCCACGGTGAGGCCGGTCGAGCCCTGGATTTCGCTGATCTGCGCCCTGATCTCTTCGGTCGCCTTCGCCGTCTGGTTGGCGAGCGATTTGACCTCGCTGGCAACGACCGCAAATCCCTTGCCGGCATCGCCCGCGCGCGCCGCCTCGATCGTCGCGTTGAGCGCCAGCAGGTTGGTCTGGCCGGCGATCGTCTCGATCAACTGCACCACGTCGCCGATGCGCTGCGCCGATTTCGCGAGCCCCTCGACGGTGGCATTGGTCTTGTCCGCTTCGATCACGGCCTGGCTGGAAATCCTCGACGAGTGCTCTACCTGCTGGCCGATCTCGCGCACCGACGCCGACAGTTCCTCGGCTGACGACGCGACGGTCTGCACATTCGCCGACGCTTCCTCGACCGAGGCGGCCACCACGGTCGCCTGGCGGGTTGCCTGCTCGGCGGTTTGCGTCATCGCCTGCGCGGACGATTGCATCTCGGTGGCCTGCGAGGCGACTGAGTCGACGACGCCCTTGATGCCAGCCTCGAAGTTGTCGGCCAGACGCAGCATGCCGGTCTTTCGTTCGGTTTCGGCGGCGGCCTTGTTCCGCTCGGTCTGCTCGCGCAGACGCTCGGCCTCGATCATGCTGTTCTTGAATACCTCAATGGTACGCGCCATTTGGCCCAGTTCATCGCCGCGTTGCAGTCCGGGAACCTCGGCGGAAAGGTCGTTGCCGGCAAATGCCTGCATGGTCGCGGTCAACCTGGCAATCGGACGCGAGATACGGGTCAGGCCGATCCAAAGTGCCAGGGCAACTGTAAACGCCGTTGCCAGGCCGATTGCAATCCACGTCGTTTGAATCGTATCAGCGGTTGTTGACGACAGGTCGTCGGAGGCTTTCGACGCGGCAGCCGTCAGGTCATTTACGGTGGCTCTCACGCCGAGGTACAGCTCATCAACGAGCGGCTTACAGCAGTGTTTAGACGCTGCGCTGCCTTCATGTTGTCCGCGTCGGACGTGGCTAATGCTGCGACCTCCATTGCTGGATCGCACGCCGCGGTAGCCTTGCGAAATTGCGCGAGGTTGGCATCCATGCGCGCTGCGAACGCTGTCTGTCCGGCCTTCACGAGGTGTGCCTGTGCATCGGTCCACGCGTTGGTCGCGGTTTGCTTTGCATCGCGGGCCTGCGCAAGCAGGAGGGCGTTGCCAGCAGTGGTCGTTTGCGTACTCAGTTGGTAACCCGCAGACAAATACACCTGTGAGAGCCCATTGCCACGCGCGGTCATTGCCGTAGCGAAATCCATGTTTGCAATCAGGTCGGAGTAGGCATCGTCGATGGACCGCATGCGGGACCCTACGAAGCCGGCTGTCCCTACGGCAATGACGGCAAAAAGCCCGACGATCACGCTTATCTTGGTCGCAACCCGAATGTTGTCGAATGACAGAGTTTCCTCATTTCCACTGCTCCAGCCTCGCCAGGTTCGCCGCTATGCCCGCTTCTATGGTTGCGACCGACCTCAGGCCGCCCTGACGGTCGCCAGGAACTCGTCGACGTCGCGCCGCAGCGTCTCGGCCTGCTTTGATAGCTCGCCCGCCGCACCGAGGACCTGGGTCGCGGCAGAACCGGTGTCGGTCGCGGCGCGGCTGACGCCTTCGATGTTGGTTGCAATGTCGCTGGTGCCCTGAGCGGCCTGGTGCACGTTGGTGGCGATTTCGCGCGTGGCAGCGCCTTGCTCCTCCACCGCCGAGGCGATCGTGGTGGCGATCTCGCTCATCTGGCGGATCGTCGCACCGATGCTGCGTATCGCCTCCACGGTCTGGCCGGTAGCGCCCTGGATTTCGCTGATCTGCACCCTGATCTCTTCGGTCGCCTTCGCGGTCTGGTTGGCGAGCGACTTGACTTCGCTGGCGACGACCGCGAATCCCTTGCCGGCATCGCCCGCCCGCGCCGCCTCGATCGTCGCGTTCAGTGCCAGGAGGTTGGTCTGACCGGCGATTGTCTCGATCAACTGCACTACGTCGCCGATGCGCTGCGCCGTCTTGGCAAGCCCCTCGACGGTGGCATTGGTCTTGTCCGCCTCGATGACCGCTTGGCTGGAAATCTTCGAGGAGTGCTCCACCTGCTGGCCGATCTCGCGCACCGACGCCGCCAGTTCCTCGGCGGATGACGCGACGGTCTGCACATTGGCCGACGCTTCCTCGACCGAGGCGGCCACCGCGGTCGCCTGATGCGTCGCCTGCTCGGCGGTCTGCGTCATAGCCTGCGCGGACGATTGCATCTCGGTGGCCTGCGAGGCGACCGAGTTGACCACGCCCTTGATGCCGGCTTCGAAGTTGTCGGCGAGGCGCAGCATGCCGGCCTTGCGTTCCTTCTCCGCCTCGGCCTTGTTCCGCTCGGTCTCGTCGCGCAGACGGTCGGCCTCGATCATGTTGTTCTTGAACACGGCGACCGTGTCGGCCATCTGGCCGATCTCGTCCTTGCGGCCGATGCACGGGATCTCGACCGTCTTGTCGCCCCCGGCGAGCGCCCGCATCGCCGCGCACATGCCGACCACAGGGCGCGAGATGCCGCGGCCGATCAGCCAGGCAAGCACCGCACCCGCAGCCAACCCGGCGAGGCCCAGCCACATCACCAGCGTTTCGCCGTTGCCGGTGACTGATTGCGCTGCCGTCTCGGTCGCGGCCTGATCGGCGAGGTTGCTGTCCTTCGCTTTGACGACATCTTCGGCCAACGCCGCACCCGCCTGCACCATGGCGCCGTTCACCAATGCGATCTGATCGGTGTCCAAATTGGCGGCACGCGTGAAGCCTGCCTGATAGGTATCGATCAGTTTCGTCTCGGCTGCTGCCGGAGCGTTCACATCTGTGCCCTTGGTCGCAGAGTCGATCTGCGCCAGCGTGTGTCGCAGCTCCTCGAATGTCTGCGCGGCGGATTTCGCCGCTGCCTCATCATGTCGACCCAGGCGCTTGTTCGCATCCAGCCGCGCCATCAGGCTCAACCGGCGGCCTTCGATCGCTAACGGCAGCAGATCGGGGATGCCCGCCTTGTTCGCGCCGGTGATGATCGCAGTGAACCCATCGGTCATTTGTTGACCAACCGGGTCAAGTACGTCGGCTTCCAGCTTACCCTGCTCGAGATTCATCGCGCGAATGCGCTCGAAGTTGGCCGCGTAGGTGTCGGCCTGCTTGGCCGCATCCTCCAGCAGCCGGTGCCGTTCGGGGTTGGTGACCTTCGCCACGCCCGAAGCGATGAGCTGGCGGAGCGCCTGGCCGTCCTTTACCGCCGTCGCGGCGGTGGCTTCATCATTGGAGAAAACATATTCGCGAACGTGGCCGCGATACTGTGTCACCCCCAGATCGATATCCCGGAAGATCGCGGAATTGACCACCAGCCTGGTGTAGTCGGCGACGGCGCCCGACGTTCGCCCGAACGCGAGCCAGGCGAGGGCCGAGCTTACCGCGAGAATGAGCAGAACGACGGCGAAGCCGGCCGAAACCTTGGTGCCGATGGTGCGGTCGGAGATGAATGACAGGCTGGACACGCGGTTATTCATTGCTGGAGACCTCCGACCCGACGACACGACGATTGCGGCACGCCGGTTGCGCCCCGCTGCCGCGGGCGGCGAATGTCAACGCGCGACGTGAACAATTGGCTAACGGCGACCTGGGCAGCTATCTTCACCATAAATCCACCGACCAGGAGGGACAGATGGCGCCGAAGATCTTGCTGACCGATAATCCGCTGAGCGCGATGGACATCGCCCGTGAACTGGTGCCATCCGGTTTCGACACGGTGATTGCGCGGGCGGGCAGCGCGGAATTCAACGCAGCACTGGCGGATGCCGAGTACATCGTCGGCCTCGGCGAAGTGA
This sequence comes from uncultured Alphaproteobacteria bacterium, assembly GCA_963818775.1. GTDB lineage: Bacteria > Pseudomonadota > Alphaproteobacteria > Acetobacterales > Acetobacteraceae > JAMXLO01. The sequence goes on from CAWFUF010000026.1 coordinate 401,180, forward strand.
AGATGGATGATGCGTTCTACAAGTCGGCACCAAAGCTGAAGCTGGTGCAGTTGCTGAGCGCCGGCTATGACCGCGTCGACATTGAGGCCGCGCGCCGCGCCGGCGTTCCCGTGTGCAACAACGGCGGCGCCAATGCGATCGCTGTGGCCGAGCACGCGATGCTGCTGATGTTGGCGGTGTGTCGCCGGCTGACCTGGCTGCATGAGATGGTGAAGTCCGGCCGCTGGCGGGGCAACGACGTGGCGAGCGTGCGGCTCTACGAACTGCATGGCCGTACGCTTGGCATCATCGGTCTTGGCAACATCGGCAAGAAGGTCGCGCGCCTCGCGCAGGGCTTCGGCATGGCGGTGCAGTATTTCGACGTCGCACGGCTCAGCGAGGATGCCGCCGACACGCTCGGGGTCAAGTTCCGCCTGTTCAACGAGGTGCTGCGTACGTCGGACATCGTTTCGCTGCATGTGCCGTTGGTTCCGAGCACCAGGCACATGATGGGGGCGGCGCAGTTCAGGCTGATGAAGCCGGCGGCCTATCTGATCAACACCTGCCGCGGTCCGGTGGTGGACGAGCCGGCGCTGTATGAGGCGCTGACCAGCGGCACGATCGCTGGCGCCGGGCTGGATGTGTTCGACCAGGAGCCGCCGCCGGCAAACAATCCGCTGTTCACCTTAGACAACGTGATCCTGACGCCGCACTACGCCGGGCCGACCTGGGACAATCAGTCCGCCCGGTTCCGCAATGGCTTCGACAACGTGGAGCGCGTGGCGCGCGGCGACAAGCCGCTATGGGTGATCCCGGAACTGCGCGAGTAAGCGCAGGAGGCTTAGGCTTGTTAATCGAGTCGCAAGCGGCGTCATCCGTCGTCATGGTCGGCCCGCTGGTCGGGCCGAAGGCCCGCCCGAGGACAAGCTCCGGCCGGCCATCCACGGTTTTGCTTCGAAGCAGCCGACAAAGACGTGGATGGCGGGGCCAAGCCCCACCATGACGAAGGAGCACGACCGTGCCCAACTCGATTCACTTATTCCCCAGCACGCCCTTACGCGCGCTCGTTACAGGAACGGGCCCGGCGGCTGGATGCCGAGCATGATCTGTCCCACTGACTCGAAATGCGCGGTGCGCGACTGGATCTGCTGCGACAGCGTGTGGATGTCGCGGAAGCGCCGCTCGAACGCGGTGCCGAGGAAGATCGCATCCGTGCCTGCGGCCTTGTACGCGTAGTCAGCCACGGCCTCGGCGGTTTGGATGGCAAACGCGCAGGCCAGGCGCACGCGTGCCCGCGCCGGCAAGTCGATGACCCACGCATCGTCAGCCGACCAGATGTCGGACAGCGTCTCCACAAGGAAGGCGCGGGCCGCACCCAGACGCGCCTCCATTTGCGCGACGTTCGATTGCACCACTGCGTTGTCAGCGAGGCGCACGAGGTTGCGCGGCGTTTTCCGCATCGCCAGGTCCTTGAACGCATCCAGCATGGCGCGCGCGATGCCCATTGCGACGCCGGCCACGCCAACCGCATAGAGGCCCTGCATCGGATAGGCGTACAGCCGGCCTGGCTCGCGTCGCGATGACGGATCATCGCGCGTGCTGCTGAATGCCTCGGGCACGAACACATCGTCGAGTCGATAAGCACCTGACATGGTGCCGCGCATGCCGATCACGTTCCATGTGTCGTCGAGAAGTACCACCTGCGAGATGGGACACAGCAGCGTCCGCACCATGGGAGTGCCGGCAGCATTGAGCCGGAGCGAACCGTCAGGTTCCACCACGCGGCAATGCGCGCCCATCCAGGTCGCCTGGCGGCAACCCGACGCGAAATTCCACGTTCCCGTGACGCGATACCCGCCGGACACTGCGATCGCCTTCGACTCGTTCGGCGGTCCCCAGGCGACGATGGCACGAGGGTCAGCGAAGATCGCGCGCATCGCCTCGGGGTCCAGGAACGGCGCGATCAACGCCGAGCTGTTGGCAACGAACATGTTCCAGCCGACTGAGCCGTCCTGGCGACTGACTTCCTCGATCGCACGGAGGTAGATCCACGGCTCGACCTCGTCACCGTCAACCGAACGCGGCAGCAACATCCGGCAGCTTCGCGCGGCATGCAGTTGCGACAGCAGCGGCTCGGGAATGCGCTGCGTTCGTTCGATCTCGTCAGCGGTGGCCGCGATCGCGGGACCGAGTTCTCGTGCGCGTGCAACAGGGTCTGCGGCTGAGGGTGTGACGAAGTTCATGTGACATTAGCGACGTGGGGCATGGCCGCTGTCAACTTGCCGACCGGCCCGCAAAGGGCGATGCTGACCCAGGCGTCACTGCAAGGAGGATCATCTTATGGCGACCAAGAGCAAAGGCAGAATCCGCCACTTCGCGATCAGCGTTCCCGACCCCTGGGCGGCGGCTGAATTCTACAAGCAGGCGTTTGGGCTCGAGGAGCTCGGCGAGACCGACGCCAAGCTGGCGGAAGGCGTGTTCCTGACCGATGGCGTGGTGAATCTGGCGCTGCTGAAGTTCAAGGACGACCACGCGGCACAGGGCACGGGCAAGGACTACGTCGGGTTACACCATGTCGGTTTCTGGGTGGACGACGCCATTGCGTCCGGCGAGCAGGTGAAGGCGGTCGGCGCCAAGTGGATCATGGGCGATCCGAACAATCCTGGTGGCTATGAAGTCAAGTACAGTGACCCGAACGGAGTGATCTTTGACATCGCCCAGGAGGGTTGGGCCGGCGCACAGAAGAGCCCTGGCGAGGCGGACAACATCGCACATCCCAACACGCGCAAGCGCGTTCCGCGGTTCGACGAGCGGCGTGAGCGGGCGAAGCAGGATGTGGAAAGCCGTCGTTCGAAGGTTCCTGCGTAGTTACACAACCACTGTCGTTGCGAGCAGCGCAGCGGTCCCGGACGTGATTCGGGACCGCTGCGCCTCCTCGCAATGGCAGGTCGTGATCAGCCGCCGCCGGTGCACAACCGGAATCCAGGCAGAGGCCATCCGATGATTGAGCAGACTCTGGATATCGTCACCGAGGCTGGCGCCATGGAGACATTCATCTGCCATCCCGAGCGTGGTGGCCCGTATCCTGCTGTCTTCCTGCTCATGGACGCGCCGGGCATCCGCGAGGAACTGCGCGACATGGCGCGCCGGCTCGGCACCGTCGGTTATTATGTACTGCTGCCCAATCTGTACTATCGCGCTGGCCGCGACACGATATTTGGACCGGATGTGCTGGAGCAAGGCAGCGCCGAGCGTGAGCGCATGCGTGCGGTGCGTACCAAGATGACGATCCCACCGGTGATGGACGACATTGCGTCGATGCTGGAGTTCGTCGATGGACAGGAAGCGGCGAAGCAAGGGCCGGTCGGCGCGCATGGCTACTGCATGAGCGGACCCTATGCGCTGGCCGCCGCCGCGCGCTATCCGGATCGCGTGATCGCTGCCGCGTCCTTCTACGGCACGTGGCTGGTGAGCGACGCCGAGGAAAGCCCCCACCTCAATCTCGGCAAGGTAAAAGGCGAACTGTACATTTCCTGCGCGGAGCACGACGAATTGGCACCTCTGCCGATGGTCGAGGAACTTCGCGGCCTGTTCGCCCGCGCGGGTTCACCGGGTGAGATAGAACTTCAACCTGGTGTGCATCACGGCTTCGCCTTCCCGCAGCGCTGGTGCTACGACAAGCCCGCCGCGGAACGGCATTGGGAGCGTTTGATCGCGTTGTATCGGCGACGCCTGGGATAATTCACACCGACCAAGGCTTTACGTCCGGTTCGTCGCGGCGCTAGGCTACTAACCAGTAGCTGCCGAAAGACGAAGCGAGGAACGTGCATGTTGCAAAGCCGAGAAGATATCCGCAAAGACAAGGCGGTCGATGCATTCACCGACGCTATTCTTCAGCGCGATCAGCCGCGTACCGCCGAGTTGTTCTTCGATCTGGTGCAACGCGACGGCCGGTCGATGGGCGATGCGCTCAGCCTGGTGACCGAGGCCGAGGCGCCGTTCGTCCAGGTGCCCAATCATGTCGATGTGCGCGATGGCCAGATCACGCTGATCAACAACGACCATACCATCCTCGGCCTGCGCACCTCGGCTGACCTGACGCAGTATTTGCCGGAGGAGTATCGGCTGCTCGGGATGCTGCAGAGTGTGTGGTACATCCCGGCCGGCCTCGACATCTGGAATCAGCTTCTGGGCAAGTATCCCGGCCGTTATGCCACGATGAAAGGCATGAACGTGCCGCCGCCGAGCTACGGGCCGGTGGTGTGGAACCAGGACCAGGAACCGATCGTCGAGCAAGGCACGCTCGAGCAGCGTTTGCATTCGCACATGATCGCGACGATCAGCGGCGACGTGAAGCGTTCGTATGGTCTGTTCCTCGGGCTGGCAGCGGATGAGGCGGCGCGCCCCAGGCTGCGAGACCAGTTGCTGTTCCTGGGGCTGATCGACCTCCAGGACACCGTAGTGGGGCGCAAGGCGCGCAACACCGGCCACAAGGCGCTGCGTGCGCGGGCCGTCGTGGATCTGGCCGATCACATCGGCTGGGACCGCGCGCATGGCGTCTACTACACTGGCGTGCCGGACATGGCGGTGGGGCCGCTGTACTATTCGTTGTACGACGCCGTCTGCGTGGCGTTGACCGAGGCGTTTCCGGATGCCGGCAAAAGCCTGAAGCAGACCAATCAGGCTCCGCTGACCGCCGAGCAGGTCGAGGACATGGTGCGGCTGCTGATGGAAGCCGACGGTCAGACCGTGTGGGACCAGATCACCAAGCATCTGCGCAACGGGGTGTCGTTGCGCAGTCTCGGCGACGGTATTCAGTTAGGCGCGGCTGAACTGGTGCTGCGGACCACAGTGCCCCGCAAGTTTACCGAGGGCCAGCATCCGTTCGACTACTGCAACACCGCCAACTACTGGATGCGCACGTCTGACAGCCCCTATCAGCCGCGCGTCCTGTATCTGATGGCCAACTTCGTGAATGACGCGGCACGTGCCAACAAGCTGTTCAGTTCCGTGATCGAACAGGAGTTTGCGGCCAACGACCTGGGCGGGCGCACGCCGGAGGCACTGCTGCGCGAGCAGGACGAAGCCATCATGGCGTTCGACTTCGCGCGGGCGACCTCCGTGGCGAACGCGTATCTGCAGACCGGCGCCGATCGCAGCAAGCTGCTCGCTCGTCTCGCGGTCACGGCCTGCAAATTCCAGGACGATCCGCACAACCAGAAGATCAGCCACTCGACGTTCGAGGAGTATGGCCACAATTCCACCCATCTGCGCGATCGGCTTCTGCTGGCCACCGCGCGGCTGCTCGCTGGCTGGCCAAAAATGCCGGGCGAGCGCGACTGCTATGCTCGCTACATGAAGGAGTGGATCAAGCACTGAAGGAGGGACGACCATGGCTCGCGCCTATAATGTCATCGATGCCGACGGACACATTCTGGAGCCGCTCAATCTCTGGAGTGACTACATCGAACCAAAATACCGCGATAAGGCGCCGAAGCTGATCCGCGACGCGGATGGCAAGCAGCGCCTCCAGGTGGGCGAGCAGTTGCTCGGCAGCAAGAAGGGGCTGGGCGCCCTGGGCGGGGTGGGCGCGCGTGACGGCACGGTGGTGGACGACGCCATGGAATACGAGCAGGGACGCAAGGGCGGCTTCGATCCGCACGCGCGCATCCCGGACATGGACCTTGACGGCATCGACGCCGCTTTCCTTTATCCCAGCATCGGCCTGTTCGCCGGCGCGGTGGACGATCCGCCGACCGCCGCGGCGATGTCACGCGCCTATAACCGGTGGCTCGCCGACTACTGCAAGCCGTATCCCGACCGGCTGTTCGGCATCGCCATGATACCGATGCAGGATGTCGACCTGGCGATCGAGGAGATGCGCTACGCGCGCGAGAAGCTGGGTTTCCGCGGCGTGTTCCTGCGGCCCAATCCATATAACGGCAAGATGATCCATCACCCGGACTACGAGAAGTTCTGGACGATGGTGGAGGAGCTCGACATATCGGTCGGGTTCCACGAGGGTGGCAACAGCGGCATGATGCAGGTCGGCATGGACCGCTTCGAGGAGCGCGGTGCGCGCCACATCATCACCCACACGATGGAGATGATGCTGGCGTGCATGGCGGTGATCTGGGGCGGCGTGTGCGAGCGGCATCCTAAGGTCCGCATCGCCTTCCTGGAGTCCGGCGGCGGCTGGATTGCCGGTTGGCTGGATCGCATGGACCGGCATTTCGACGACAAAGGGTTCAACGATTCCGGCCTTAAGACGCGTCCGAGCGAATTGTTCAAGCGCAACTGCTGGATTGCGTTCGAGCCGGTGGAGCACTGCCTGAAGGCGCTGGTGGATTACGTCGGCCCGAATAAGATCCTGTGGGCCACGGACTATCCGCATCCGGATGGATTCTTCCCAGGCGCACCCGCGATGGTCCGCAAGCTCATTGAAGGGGCATCGCAGGAGACGATCAGCCAGGTGATGGCAGGCGGTGCAAAAGGGTTCTATGCACTGCACTGACTGAAGGAGCGTGGGTTCCCCGGGCGGAAGCTGAAGGGAACCCACCGTCTCGGCAGGGAACCTGGCGCACCGAAGAGGATCGGACGATGAGTGCGGATCAACGTCTGGCCGACCTCGGCCTTACGCTGCCATCGCCGCCGAAGCCGATCGGCAACTACGTGCCGTTCCGACTCGCTGGGCAGCGAAACTGTGCGGGTTGAACCTGCTGGTCAACATGATCGACACATGATCGCCGCAGTCGGGACGCTGGAGGGCGTCGATATGGTGTTGAAGGTCCTGGGCATGGTCAACGCGGTGCCGGACTTCACCCAACATCCCGAGGTGATCAACGGCTGCACCGATCTGCAGGTGCAGGTGCAGGTGCTGGGCAAGGCCGACCGGCCGGCGCGCTCGGCGGTCGGCGTGGCCAGCCTGCCGCGCAACATTGCAGTGGAAGTCGAGGCGGTTGTGCTGGTGCGGGGCATTTAACGGTATCGCAACGTAAGTGGTGGCATGATGCATGGTTCCCAAGCGCCAGAAGGACGCGGCTTCAAGGCCAATTCGGCTACGTCCAATGATAATTCAAATCAGACCGTCACCGCGGTGGGCGCTGGCAGTGATGGTGCCGCCGCGGCGAAGATGCCGCCAACAAGCGAGCCATCGCCGCGGGCAGAGTCGCTCCCGCCGCGTCACCAATCACCAATCCGACCTTGCGCCTGGACGCCGCGCTTGGGATGCGCAACGACAGCGGCGCGATCACCTCGTCGGTCCCCAGCCAGCGCCAACTCGCAGCCTACCAGAAGTGGGACGTGACGCGCTTCGGTCCGACACCGGCCGGCGTACATTGGCCGCCGGCGCAGACGGTGTCGGCAACAGGCATCGAACTGCATAATCGGGCCCCATCGACACCGGACCGCAGCCGCAGGTCGGCAGCGCCGAACACGGCGCCAGTCGCGACACCTCGCCAGTCACGGCGGCAACCTCGATCATTGCCTGGGTAAAATTCTCCTTCGGCAGCATTGCTTGTGACGCCGTGCGGCGCCCGGAGTGGAAGGTATCCGCGACCATCAACAATATGTTCATGTCTCGCTGCTAGGCACGGCGAGGAAAGTGCGTAATTTACAAAACGAAGCACGGTCTTGGACGAAGTTTTGGGCTCGCACTCCGCGTTGGTATGAGAGGAGTTTTTTTAGTGGAGACGGTTGCTCGACCAAGTGAGCGTGTTAGTTCTTGCTGGCCAACGTGCGACGTTTGAACCAAGAGCATCATTTGGACGCGATCAAGGTCGTCATAATCGGCGCCAAGAATCCCGAAACGGCGCGGATGATGTCAGCCATCAACGATGCGGAGGCTGCCCAGACCGGGATTCGCCACGTGTTCCAGGGATTCGTTGACAACGATCAGCGTAGGCAGGGAACCGTGTTCTGTGGCCTGCCCGTGTTTGGTGGGTTTCAGGTGCTGGACACGCTGATCGAACAGGGATGCAAGTTTGTGAACACTATTACGGGTTCCACCCTTGCCCGCTATGAGACCTCGCGAGCGGTGCATGCTCGGGGCGGCAGGTTCGTCAACTTCATCCATCCCACCGCCGGACACCCGGAGCGGATCGGCGTCGGCAACTATATTCAGGAGCATGTCCTAATGCAGGCCGGCGTCAGCATCGGAGACAACTCATCGATCCATCTTGGAGCGGTGATTTCACATGAATCACGGATCGGCAGCAGCACATTCGTGGCGCACCGGGTCAGCGTGTCGGGCGAGGTCGACATAGGCGATGGCGTCTTCATCGGGACGAACGCAACACTTGTACCCCGGATCACCATCGGTAATTGGGCAACCATCGGCGCTGGAGCCGTGGTCTTAAAGGATGTCCCGCCGTACGCCGTTGTGGTGGGTAATCCGGCCAAGGTGCTCCGTCTCAATGAGGCGAGGTATGCCGACGGGGCGTTGGGATGACGGCACGGATCGCGTAGCTCGCCCAGAGCATGACCGGAGCTGAGTGACTCGGGGGATTCCGGCGCGGGAGATTATGTGATTCATCCTGCTGGCTGGGCGGAGGCCAGCTTTGGATGACTCGACCGTATTCTGTGGACTTGCGAGAGCGCGCCGTTGCTCTGGTCAAAGACGGCCATTCCCGCCGCGCGGTTGCCCGGCTGCTTGACTTGGGTGAGTCGACCGTCATGCGTTGGGTGCGGCGTGAGCGCGCGAGTGGCAGCCCAGCCGCAAAGCCGATTGGCGGTCGTCGGCGGTTCGCTCTATTGCATGAGCAAGAGTGGCTGATGGTGCGGATGGCTGCCGGACCCGACTTCACGCTGCGTGGCTTGCGGGCCGAACTTGCTGAGCGTGGCACCGAAGTCAGCTACGACGCGGTCTGGCGCTTTGTGCGCCAAGCGCGCCTCACCTTCAAAAAAAGCCTGCGAGCGAGCAGGATCGCGCTGACGTTGCCCGTAAGCGGCTGTTCTGGCGGCGCTATCAAGGATTGGTCGCGGCCAGCCGGCTGATGTTCATCGACGAGACCTGGGCAAAGACGAATATGACGCGCACCCATGGTTGGGCAGGGTGTGGCAGACGCCTGGTGGCCGCAGCTCCGCATTCGCGTTGGACGACGATGACGTTCATCGCCGGCCTGCGCACCGAGGGTATCGTGGCGCCTTGCGTCTTTGACGGCCCGATCAACGGCGAGCTGTTCCTGGCTTGGGTGGAGCAGTTCCTGGTCCCGACGTTGCGCCCTGGCGACATCGTCGTTCTCGACAATCTTGGCAGCCACAAAGGTCGCGCGGTTCGGCGAGCCATTGGTCACGCCGGCGCGCACTTGTTGTTCCTGCCGCCGTATAGCCCCGACCTCAACCCCATCGAGATGATGTTCGCCAAGCTCAAGACCCTGCTGCGCAAGGCCGACGCTCGATCCATCGCCGCCGTCTGGCACAAGACCGGCTCTCTGCTCACCGAGTCCCGCAGAGTGCGCCAACTACATCAGGCACGCAGGATATGCATCAGTGTGATCCGGTCATGCTCTAGCCGGCTGAATCAGGCCGATAGAGTGTCGCCGCTCACCGCGGCAACCGCCAGCAACTCGTCGGCGAAACGATACTCCGGCAGCACGGTCTGCGCGCCGAGCAGCGCATCGGTAAGCGTGCGCGCCAGCCACGCTGCCTCGATCGGTTTAGCGCAGGCGAGCACCTTCAGCAGCCCCGGCAACGCGGCACGCAGCGATGCCGCTTCTTGCTGCATGCATGGCAGCCAGCGTGCCCGGAATATCTCCTGCGCGGCCTGCATCAGCTCAAGGCGCTGCGGCAACGGCAACCGCACGGCCGCGAACATTTCCATGTGTGTGTAGGCGTTGGTGATCAGCGGTGTCCGCCAGCGTTGCTCGCCTAGCACATCGTCGAGCGGCACGCCGCGGTTGCCCTGCTCGGTGGAAGAACGCGCAAGCTGCAGCACTGGCTTGCCGCCGCCACGCCGCCAGAACAGCGGCGCGGCAACATGGCGGATCTCGCCGTAAAGCGCCAATTCCGCCAACATACAGTGATCGGTACCAGCGCGATAGCGGATCATCGACCTCTGGTCCACCGCATCACGGCGATACACCCCCCAGAAGCTAGGTGCGCTGGTGTAGTGCCGCATGACATGCTTTGCCCGCTCCACCGGGTCGCAATCGGTTGCTTCCAGGCAGTGCTCCGGCGGATAGTAATAACTGACCTCTCCGGTTCCGCTGAAGACGAGGCCCGCAGCATGGCACATCGCACAGCCGGGATGCGCCAGCAGTACGCCCATCGACTGTTCGATGTAATCGGGCGCGATCAGATCGTCGCCGGTCTTCAGCATGACATAGTCCGCGTTACCGAACCAGAACGCGCGCTGAATGTTTATTCCATCTCCGGTATTGCACCTGTTACGCCTGATATCAATTGCTGCATTGCCGGTTGCGTAGTTCTGCAGCACCGCGAATGTGCCATCGGTCGACGCGTTATCGATAACGGTAAGCGATACGGCGGGCCAGGTCTGATGCAGCACGCTTTCGATTGCTACACCGACTGTAGACACGCTATTATATACAATCATGTTGACGTCAACCACGGGCAAGCTGGCCATCTTCAAGTCTCCTACTTGCGCCGCAGGTATCCGTCCGGCGCGACGGTCACAAGCAGCCTATGGGGAACCGCAACGTCGATCTCGAACTCCGGATGGCTACGGAGAAACTCCCAGACCGCTGTCTTCGGGCTGTTGCCTACGTCCCATGGGCGATCGGGGAAGGAGCCCGTGGGCATGTCCTCGATGACCGTGTCGAACACGACGCAATAGCTGCCCGGCGTCACCAGCGGCGCATAGGCCGCAAGTTCGGCAAGCACGTGATCGTGCGTGTGATGGGAATCGAGGCATACCAGCACCCGCGCTTTTCGACCGAGGCTGGCCACCTTTTCCCCGACCTGCCGCACTACGTCGGGTTCGACGCTGGATCCCTCGACGAGGTCGATCCGGCTGGCCAACGGATGCCGCTCGATCGCTGCGCGGTTGTGGCTACGGATATCGATGTCGATCCCTATGACCCGTCGCCTCGGCCGGCACGGATCAATTCCCTGACCGGCTGTCGCGGCATCACAGTAATCAAGCAGTGTCAGCATTGCCGCGCTCAGTATGAGCGATCCGCCCCGAGCGATGCCGGTCTCGACGATGACGTCGGGTTGCGTTGACCAGATCAATTCCTGCATCATGACGATGTCGTGGGGATACTGGATGATCGGCAAACCAAGGGACTTGAAATGGTATGAATATTTGTGCCGCGCCGTCTTGACCAGCCAGTCGATGCTCCGCGCCGCGAGTTCAGCATCGGCGCCCTGAGCCGCGATTTCACCGCTGCACTCGCTTTCGAATTGCATGTCCATAGTCATTTCACGTTGTCGCCCCTGCACGCTGCTCACTGCGAAACTCGCAACAGGACGTCAATCACCCGGCTGATGTCATCGTCTATCATATCGTGATAGCTGGGCAGATTTATCGCGCGTTCGGGCAGATCGTACGCGTTAGTGTTGCCATATGCGGGATGAAAAACGGGCAGTGAGCTCAGCGGCCAGAAGAACACGCGCGCGTCAATGTTCTCCGCGGCGAACGCCGCCAATAGCATGTCCCGAGTGACGCAGGACTTCTGCTGGAACACTGCCGTCGGCATCCAGAAGCCATTGCGGGTGCCCACCGGCTCAGGGTTGAGCAGGATTTCCCAGTGCCCTGCGAGCATTGCCTGATAGCGCGCGAATATTTCCCTTTTTCGCCCCAGCAACTCGTCGATCCGTTGCATCTGGCCGACACCGATCGCCGCCTGGACGTTGGACATTTTGTATTTGAAGCCGATTGTATTGGGCCAGAATTGTCGGGTCTGACCGCGCGCGCGCCCGTGGTACGAAAGCGCCAGCACCTTCTCGTAGAGAGCCTCGTCGCTCGTCACGAACATGCCCCCCTCGCCGGTCGCGACCGTTTTGCTGCCGTGGAATGAGAAGACCCCGAATTGGCCGATCGCCCCGGCCTTGCGGCCAAGCCACGCTGATCCGAGCGCCTCCGCGGCATCCTCGACAACGGCGATGCCGTGGCGTGCGCCGATCGCCAGCAGGGCTGACATGTCGCACATGTTACCATAGAGGTGCACGGCCAGGATCATCCGCGTGCGCGGCGTGATGGCGGCCTCTACGCAGGCTGGATCGATGCACCACGTATCAGGCCTGACATCGACGAAGACCGGTGTCGCGCCGAGATAGGTGATGGGTGCCGCCGAGGCAATCCAGTTCGTGTCAGCGATGATGACCTCGTCCCCGGGTCCGAGGCCGAGCGCGGCCAGCCCCATGTGCAGCGCGCCGGTGCAGCTTGACGTTGCGATCGCATAGGGTACGCGGAGATGCTCAGCGAAGGCTGCCTCGAAGCGATCGACGTAGTCGTAGCAGTGCTCTCCCCAGCCGTTCATCGCGGCGTCGGTGGCATAGGACACCTCGAGCGCGGTGATCGAAGGTTTCGTGTAGAGGATACGCGACTTCTTGCGCGGTCCGGCCTCTCGGAAGCGCCGGTCGGGCGGCTTCCGGCCGCGGTCCCCGTTGTGGACCCTGACGTCGATGTCATAGCCTGGCTGCGCGGGCATCTTGCCCTCCTCTCGATAACGGACCATTAGCCCCTGCCGCACCAGTCCTGCCAGGCGTAGCGCAGTGCAGCGCCGAGGCTGCGGCCGAAGCGCGGAGCGTCGCATAGCGGGCTGGCCTTGACCTGAGCTCGTAGCCTCGATCGCAGAGCGGCAAGTGCCTCGATGTCCGAGGCCTTCTTCACCGCGAGCTCGATATACGCCGGGACATCAGGCGCTACCCAGTCGGATAAACCGGCATTGCTCATGTGGCTCACCGAGTGACGCGAGGCGAAGATCTCACCTGGCACCGTCACGGTCGGCACACCCATCCATAGCGCCTCGCACGTGGTAAGGCCGCCGGAATAGGGAAATGGGTCGAGCACGATGTCGATGCCGTTGTACTCTCCGATGAAGGCGCGATGTCCGGATGGCCCGCGCAGCGCCAGCCGTTCGGGTGGGATGGCGTGCGCGGCGAAGGCCGCACGCACCCGCTCCGCCGTGGCCGGGTCGGTGAACGGATGCGTCTTCAGCACCATGTGGGAGTTCGCCACACGATGCAGGACGCTGCACCACGTGGCGATCACGCGTGGCGTGACCTTCGCCAGATTATTGAAGCAGCCGAAGGTGACGTATCCGTTTGCGATAGCCGGCAGGGGCGCGACATCGGGCGCATAGGGGGGCGGGCTGTAGCACACGTAGCCATCGGGCATTTGCAGCAGGCGCTCGGTGTAGAGGTGCGCGACCTCGGGCGGCGTCTCCCAGCGGTCGGTCAGCATCCAGTCCATGTCCGGTAGGCCGGTGGTCTGGCTCTGCGCTCCGACCCACTTGATCTGCACTGGTGCCACCCGGTGTGCGCAGGCGGACATGCGTGAGCCTTCACCATAGCCGCCAAGATCGATCAATATGTCCAGCCCGAGATCGCGACCCTTACGAGCCACTTCTTCGTCGCTCAGTGCGGCGATGTCGTGCCATTCGTGGGCGACGGTGCGGAAGCGTCGCGCGATGACGTCGGACCATGTGTTGTGCGCCAGAGCCACGATGGTGAATGCGGCAGGATCGAGCGCTTCCAGACCGCCAATGGTCAGCCAGCCGACTGGATGCGTCTTGAGAGTACCTGACAGGAGACCGATCACCAGCGGACGGTCGGGCTCGACGGTGTTTGCGAAGGCCGGCGCTGCGGCGCGCGACGTTCGCTCTGCGCAGGCGCATGCGGCAGCCACAATGTCCGCGCCAAGGACGCCGTCCTGATAAACCAATGCACCCAGCAGGGAACGCCGCGGGTTCAGCGCATCGGGCGCATGATCTATGGCGCGTCGCGCCAGCGCGGCCGCGTCGGTCTGCAACCCGAGACAGCAGGTGGTGTTGGCTAGGTTGCACAGGATCTGCCAATCGTCGCCGTACTCGTCGATTGCCGATTGCAGAAGGGCGCGAGCCTCGCCATGGCGTAGCATGCGCATCAGAGTGGCGGCGTGATTGTTCCGCAGTTTCACATTGGCTGGGTCCAGCTCGACTGCGCGGCGTAGCGCGATCTCGCCGTCATGCAGACGCGTCGATAGGGCCAGGACTTCGGCAAGATGCGCTGCTGGCACTGCATCATCGGGAGCCAGCGCAACGGCGGTTTCGAATGCCTCAATCGCCGCCGCGCGGTGGCCGATGTGCTCGAGCAGCACGCCGATTGCGAAATGTGGCACAGGATTCAGTGGATCCGCTTCGCAATCCAGTTCAAGCCGCGCGAGATCGGCCCCGGCGAAGTTCGCCTTGATCGCCGCATCGACCCGGCGGAGCGCATAATCCAAAGTGAGCGGAGCACAGCGTTGAGCCTTGACGAATGCGCCGTAGGCCCGCGCAGATTCGCCAGAATTGGTCAACGCTATGCCAAGTGTGTCCCAGGCTTCCGCACGGTTCGGGGCGACGCCGCAACAGTGCATCAGCAACGGTTGCGCCCCAGTCGCATCGCCCCGATTGATAAGCAGACCGGCGAGTGCAAGCAACGCTTCCTCTCGATGCGGGTTGACCGCCAGCACCCTCGCATAGGCTATCTCGGCGGCCAGAGGATCGCCGCGGGCGCGCAGGCTTTCCGCAAGCCGCAATGGTGGTTCGTCCCAGTCCGGCAGACGCTGTTCCAGCTCCTGCATCAGCCCGGAGGCCCGCACGGCGTCCCCGGCACGATCCTCGGCAATCGCCAAATTCAGCAGTGTCGGCGGCGAGCTGTCGCCAAGTGTCGCAGCGTTGCGCAACGCGGCCAGAGCGTCCGCCGGCCGGTTCTCGGCCAACAGGACCATGCCAAGCGCGGCGTTGTGCTGCGCATTTCGCTCCGCCGATGGGCTTGCTTCCAGCACCTTCAGAGCCCCGGCGGCATCCCCGGCTTGCAGGCGCGCGAGCGCCGCTTCAATAGGCATCGCCGCGCTCCAGCTCGACGACAAGGCCTGCCACTGGCGCATTGGCCTCGCTGCGCAGTACCTCAGGCGTTGTCCGGCGCACGATAAAGCCTGCCGCGCTGGCTTTGCCGATCACGTAGTGTTTGGCATGGACGTAACGGCCTAGCCTGCCGAGCACCCATTCGCTGTTGCCGTGAGTGACGCTCCGACTATCGGGCTGCAGCAGCTCAATCGTGAACACGAATCGCCCACCGGCTGACAGCCGCGCATGAACCAGCGCGAACAGCTTCTCCAGGGCGCCAAAATAGCACAGCACGTCGGCGGCCAGGACCAACGGCCAGGACCGCGCATCGTCACGCAGAAAATCCACCACGTCGGCTTGGTGCAGCTCGGCATAGAGCTGCTTGGCCGAGGCGTGCGCCAGCATTTCGTTGGAGACATCAACCCCGACAAACGGACCGTCAGTCAAGTCCGTCAGTACAACGGCCAGCAGGCCAGTACCACATCCGAGATCAAGTATTGGGCCTTCCGCAATTCCGTGCGCGAGCAAAGTGGCGCGCATCAGCCCCGGAACACGATAGCCGAGCGAGAGCAGGTGTGCCTCGAAGCGGTCGGCATATCCATTGAACACAGTGCGGAGGTATTCGATGGGAGCGCGCGGTGCGCCGGGCACAATTCCAGCGGACGCCGCAAGATGCCGAACATAGGGATCCTCAGGTCCGAGCTTCAGCGCCTCGGCATAGGCTTCGGAGGCTTCGTCATGGCGTCCAAGACTTGAGAGTGCATGACCTTTCAGACCAAACAGGCATGCATCAATTACCCCGGCGACACGCGCGTCCTCGGCCAAACATACCGCCTTGACGAAGTCGCGGTGACGCACACAGAGGAGCACCGCGGCGTTCCGCAAGCCGACATGCGCGGGTGCCGCGGCGATGCCAATGGCTAGCGTCGCGAGCGCGGCGTCCGGGTCGCCGGCCGTATCATACGCGGCGGCCAGCGCCTCGTGAAACGCCGGGTTCGCCGGCGAGGCTGCGACCGCCTCACGAAGACACGCCACGGCATCGCCTGTGCGTTGCAGGTCCAACATCAATACGCCGAGCAACGCCTTGGCGACCGGGTCGCGGGGAGCCAGCACCACAGCCTCGGCGGCATCCTCCGCCGCGCCTGTGCAATCGTCGAGCTTCCGGCGGACTTCGGCGCGGAGCTTGCGCAGGTTGGTATTCGTGGGGGCATCGGCGATCGCTGCGTCAAGTTCCAGCCGCGCGGTGTCAAGATGACCCGCGCTTATGGCAAGCCGTGCAGCTAACTCGGCGTGGCGCGGTGAGGAGGGCGCCAGGCGGCGCGCAGCAGCAAGCAATGAGCGAGCCGCACCGGCGTGACCACTCTTGATTAACGCGTCAACTCAATTCAACAACGCTTCAGGTTGGCAGGCGGCATTCAGGACGTGCACGGCGGGCTCCTTTTGAGCCGAATGTTGCGTTTGGCACCACGTTACGTGGTGAACTGATTTGGTGGATCACACGACAAGCCCCGGAGCCTGCGCCGCCAGCGCGCGAACTACCCGACGTGTTGGTCAGCGTGCCGAAGAGAAGTCGGATAGCTGGTCGCGTATTCATGGCGTGCCTCAGCCGGTCGTTGACAGGCCGGCGGCGATGTTCTCGTTGATGGCGATCAGGAAGTCGAAGTCAGGCGCATCCCTTTCCATCTCTCGCTGCACGGCGAGCCCGACCGACACGATCGATGCCCGCAGTGGCTGTGGCAGCGCGTTGCTAGGGTCGCGCATCAGATCCGTCACCGTCAGCCAGAGGCGCCGGTTGTCCGCCAGTGCGCGAACGCGTGACAAAGGTTCGGCATCACGGGCTGCCTTCAGCGCGCCGATCGCGTGGCGAAACACGTCCGCCTCCTGCTCGCGTAGGCTGCGCTGGTTCGCGGCTGCCTCGTAGGCGCGCGTCGCGAGGGTCAGGTTCGGCATGGCTGCACATTATCCTTCTGAGATGGCGATGGGGCCGCGAAATCGGCCTGCTGAGTCACCCGGCCCAACACTGCGTCCTCATGACGAATGATCCGTCGAACGAGTTTCAACGCCTGATAGCAATCGTCTGCCTCGGCCGCTGCCAAAGCGCGATCCAGAATCTCGCAGGCCAGCGCCGATGTGGTCGCGCTCTTGAACGCAGTGATGAGTTCGTGCGCGACGATCAGCCCGCGGGCGCGTTCCTCCTCGGAGCCGATATACGCTGACTGCAGCGCGAAATAGATGCGTCGTGCCGGGCTGTCGGCCTGATCGGGCGCCATGATCTGCTTGCCGAACAGGAAGCGCGCCCTGGCGGTCAGCTCGATGCGAGACTTGGTGCGGAAACGAATGGGCGCACCATTGACGATCATCATTTCGCCCTGGCGCAGCTCCAAGACAAGATTAGACATGCGCCTCTTCCTTGTTGGCAGACACCCGCATGACGCAATGCGGGGCGGTGCAGAGCATCGCCGGCATTTTACCGGCTCATTGTGGCACCGGTACCGGGCATCGTGCCCGGCCCGGATTCTCGGCCGATTGACTACTTGAACAGGCTCAGTAGCGACTGCGGCGCCTGGTTCGCCAGCGAGAGGGCCTGTGTGCCCAGTTGCTGGCGGATCTGCAACGCCTGCAGTTGCGCCAACTCCTGCGCCAGATTGGCATCCACCAGCGAGCCGAGACCGCTGTTCAAGGCATCGATCTTGTCGCTGTTGTAGCTGACCTGGTTGTTCACATAGTTGACCGCCGCGCCTATCGTGTTCAGCTCGTTGTTCACCGAATTCATCTTGTTCATGAATGATGCGGCCGTGGCCGACGCTCCGATGGCCGACTGCACAAAGGCCGCATTCTGGAGCGAGATTGTACTGTAGTTGAGCGACGCATACACTGCACTTCCACCGAATGTGGCGACGGTGTATTGTGCGCCAATCTCGTTGCGCACCACGCTCATGTTGGCGAATGTGCCGCTGTTGCCACCGCCAGCAGTTATGTTGCCGATTAACGTCTTGCCGCTATAGGTGGCATCCTGGACGTCGCTCTTCAGGTTCTTCAGCAGGCTCTGGTACGTGGCGATGTAGTTGGCTTGGTCGTTGCCGGTGACGCTGCCGCTGGCCAGGTTGGTCAGCACGTCGCGCATGCTCGACATGAGGCCGGAGATGTCGTTCAGACCCGACTGTGTCGTGGACAACAATCCCTGCACATTGCCGAGCTGCTGGTTGGCAGTGGTCAGCGCGCCGACGGTCGAACGGACCCCCTGGGCGATCGCGTAGGCTGCACCGTCGTCAGTGCTGTCGGCCACGCGGTAGCCCGTGGAGACCTGTTTCTCCGCCGCAGCCAAGTTAGTATTCGTCTGGTTCAACGATTGGAGCGCAATCATCGCGCCCATGTTGGTATTCACAGAGTTCAGGAGGGACATGGTGTCTCACCCTTCTTGTTATGGAGTTACGTATTGCCCCGCCTTTTGCGGGCGTGGGGACATATTGACGTCCCCGAGTTAACGGCCAATGAAACGTGGCGCGCTTTGATCATGATGCGGGCAGGAACTTCGCCAGCGACAAGCCGTTCAGCGTGGCGATGAGCTGATACGAGGCCTGCATCTGTGTCTGCACCAATGAGAGCTGAGACATCGTCGCCGCCATGTCGACGTCCTCGGCCGAGGAGACCTGGCCGGTCAGAGCTGTCTGTGTGTCCGAGAGCTGCGTCTGCGTGGCGGTCAGTGATGACTGCACGTTGCCGAGTACGCCGGTGTCCTGTGCCATGGCAGTCACCGCCCCGGTCAGACTGATGCGCGTATTCTGCACCAGGTCTGTGAAGCCCGGTGCGCTCGCCTGACTGCTGCTGAGCGATCCGATCGTCGCCAGCGCTCGCAGCACGTCACGCATATACGAGCCGGTCGTCGTGAAATTGACGGTGTCGGGAGGTGGCTGCGGAATCAGACCGTTGTGGCTGGCCGACAGTCCGACAATCTCAGTCTTGTTTTGGCCAACCTGCACGGTCGGCAGTGCGGGCGTATCATTGACGGACAGATAGTCGGAAAATGGCGATGGGGGTCCCGCAGTGCCGGTGAACGAGGCGGCAGCAAGTGTTTCCTGGGTGACGGTTGTCGCATTGTTGGAATTAGGGTCGAGGCTGCCGACCGCCGCATTGATCTCCGTATAGAACCCGGAGGACAGGATGCCGTCAGGATCCGGCACCGGTGGGTTGCTGGTGTCCTGTCCGGCGAACACGTAGACGCCGCCGTCCTGGGTGTCCAGCAGGTCTGCCACCTGCCCAAGCGCATCACGGGCGTTCGCCGCGACGCTATCGATCTCGCTCGAGTCCACGCCCTGGACGTTGTTGAGCTGCGCATAGAAGTTGGACGCGATCGACTGGAGCTGCGTCAGTGCCGTTTGTGCGACCGACATGCGGCCGGTCGAAGCATCCACGTTGTTCTGCCAGGTCTGCATGCTGGCGATCTGCGGCCGCAGGTCGAGCGACACCGACGCGCCGCTGCTCAGGCCGGCATAGGTATCGCCGACCAGTCCGGTGCTCGCCTGGTTGGTAAGCTGATCAAGCTTCTGCTTCACCGAGGCCGCGTTGGCGACCAGGCTGCTCATCATGCCATAGTCGGTTGGACCGACAGCGCCGGTGATGCCGCTCATTGCCGCCTCCTCACTGGACCGAACTCAGCAGTTGCGTCCACATCGACTGCACCGCGGCGATGACCCTGGCGTTGGCGCCATAGGCGTTTTGCAACTGGATCATGTTTGACATCTCGGTATCCATATCGACGCCGCTCTCAGACGACAGCTTGGTGCTGAGCGTGGTCTGCACCGCCTGCTCGGTCGAAAGCTGGCTTGTCGTCGTGGCGCTGTCCTGCGACTGCGCGGCGACCATGGTGGAAGCAAGCTGGCCCAGCGTGGGCGGCGACACGTAGGGCGCGTTCAGATTGCCCGCCGGCCCGAGGCCTGCTGTCCTCGAGGTCGGCTGCGGCACGCCGCTCTGCACCTCGCTACCCAAGGTGTAATTCAGCACGCGGTTGATCATGGTGGTAAAGGCGGCTGGTCCATCCGCCGGATTCACCGTGAACACGCTCGGGCCGTCCGGCACTGCAGCAACATCGTGGCTGCCGTCCCGCAAGATGGAGGGGTTGGCTTGCACCGCTGCGTTGACCTGAATGGTACCGGCAAATCCGACGTAGCCGGTCTGCACAGGTGGCGGTGGCGCGCCGACTGGGGCACTCGCTGGCACCGCTCCCTTGGGGTCGGTGAACAGGGTAAGCCCCTGCGTGTCAAAGCGGCTCGCCAGGTTCTGCGCCAGCTCGTCGACCTCTGCCTGGTCGGTCGGCAATGTGGCGTCGCGCAGCGTGATATTGGCACCGATCTGCCCGCCTCCGAGCTGGCCGGTCACGTCGGCGCCGCCAAGCGTGATGGCCGGAATGCCGCCCTTCGGATAATAAGTTGCCGGCGCGACGTTCACGTCGCTGGTGTTCAGCGGATTGGCATCGCCATGGATGGGCAGCACGAGCCCTGCAGTAGTGGCAATTATAACGTCGCCGTTCGGCTGCTCCAGCACCTTCGCATTGACCAGCTGCGACAGCGTCGCCACCGCGGCGTCCCGCTGGTTCTCGAGATCTGCGGTGCTCAGGCCCTCCGCCTGCAGTTCGACGATGTTGTCGCTGAGGGCGCCGATACTGCCGAGCGTGCTGTTCAGCGTCGCCACCTCGGAGACGATATTGTCCTGCGCGGTCTGGCGCTGGGTGCCGTAGGCATCGCTCAGTGTGTTGATGCCCTGCGCCAGAGTGGTTGCGGCGGAAACCACCTGGCTTTGCTGCGCCTGACTGCTCGGATCGTTCAGCAGCGTGGAGAACTGGTTCTGCAGATCGCCGATGAGGCTGGCGATATCGGAGCCTTGACCCGGTGTGCCCTGCACCGCATCGATCGCCTGCAAGGCGTTCTGCCGCGTCTGCAGACCAGCGACGGTGGCGTTCTGGCTGAACACTTCGGCCTGCAATGCGGCATCGACGTCGCGCGTGGCGGGCCCGGTGCGCACGCCCAACCCCACGCCATCGGCCGCCAGGCTTTGCTGGGTGGCGATTTCCGCCGAGTAGCCTGGCGTGCTGGCATTCGCCACGTTCTGCGACACCAGGGCCAACTGGCTGTTGATGTTGGCCAACCCGCCAGTGGCAATCGACAATGCGGCGCTGATCGTCACCGGGCAACTCCTACTGCTTCATGTTGATCGTGAGTTGCAGCATCTGATCGGCCGTGGTCACCATTTTGGTGTTGGCTGAGTAGGCCTCTTGCGCGACGATAAGCTTGGAGAACTCGGTGGCGATATCGACGTTGGAGCCCTCGACCGATTGCGTGACGAGCCCCCCGGCACCATTGGTGTTGGCCGTCTCGGCAAGCGGACCACCGGAATCCTGCGAGACGGTGAACGCCTGCCCGTTCCGACGCTGCAGTCCGTTTGGGTCATTGAATGTCACTACCGGCACCTGGGCGATCACGCGTGACTGACCATTGTCATAGTTCACCGAGATGTCGCCATTGGTCGCGGTGCTGACAGAGGAGAAGGCGCCGGGCGGCACGCCATTCTGGGTCAGGCCACGCAGATTATAGCTTGTGCCAGCGAATTGCGTGAGACCGTCAGCCTTTCCGAAAGTGCCGAGATTTAGTGAGATGGTCTGATTGGTCCCGCCGAAGTTAGCTGTGAAGCTCAGCTTGGCCGCGGTTCCCGTCGTATTGGCGGCGGGCACTGTGAGGTTATCGGCGTTCGAAATGTTCGATATCATTCCGCTCGTGCCGTCAAAGGTCACGTCGGCACTACCACAGTTGGAGGTTGCCGGGGAACCCGTCTGTATTTGGACAGTCCATTTATTGGGAGTGCTCGTTTGCACCCAATTGAGCGTCGCGGTCTGCATATTGCCGAGCGCATCGTAGACGTCGACCTGGGAAGAGATCGGTACCGTCGGAGCATAGGCGCCTGGCACCCCCGCAGCATCTGTAAGTACTGTGGCTTCGTCAGCGGCTGCCTTCGCAGCACCACCCGGGGCCGCCAGGTTCGCAGCCGTAGTATCGGCAAGAGCCTGTGCAGCGTCAGCCAAATAACCGTTACCGGCAGGTATAGCGCCGGCAGCCGAAGCATTATTAGCGGCAGCGTTGGCAGCGAGAGCGATGACACGCAGGTTGGGGGTCGTGATGTCAGCGGACGTGTATGCAGCGCCGGCGGTCGGTGTGGCAGGCAGGTTCGCAGACAGGTTGATATTTGTGGTCGGGATCGGATTGAACACGGTTTGCGAAACCTGGATAGGCTGTAGGGTGTTTTGATTGACAACGTTCGCGCCTGTTGTGGCGTCTTGGCTGACCGGCCAGCCGTTGAGGAACTCGCCGGCCGAGTTCACCAGGTAGCCGTTCTTGTCCATCTGGAAGTCGCCGGCACAAGTGTATTCCTGCTGTGCCGCAAAGGTCGGCAAGTTGTTGGCCGTCCCAGACTGTGTCGAGACCGCGAAGAACCCCTGGCCGCTGATCGCGAGGGCAGTTGGATCATCAGTCTGCGTGATGGTACCGTCCACGTTGTTCACGTAGTCAGGTTGTGCCACCACGGAACCCGGTATGTTGTCCGAGGCGGTGCTCGTAGTCAGGTAGTCGATGAAACTCGTGTCGACGCGCTTGTAGCCGACAGTCTGGCTGTTGGCGACATTGTCGCTGATGTTGCCGAAGGCGCTCGACTGCGCGGACAGTCCGCTGACCGCGGTATTCATTGCGCCGAACAAGGACATGAGAATCGCTCCAACGGTTCGCTTGCGCGTTCCATCGCAGGAAGCGTGCCAGCGTTTTGACACTGAATCCGTTGTTGCAACGCGGCGGAAACGATGCTCGGTGGCAGAACTGGCCCGGCATTTTGTGCCGACGTGCTTTCCCCGGTGCTACGGCATGCCGCGTGTAGCGTGGCAAGAGTTGGCACATTGCTTGCTGATCGCTCTTGCCCAGGAGTGATCGTGATGCAGCCGAGCGTGTCCCTCGCACAACAACTGCCGACCGCGTCGTCGTCGATGCCGCGTGCTTCGACACCACTGGTCGGCGGCAAATTGCCGAGCGCGACGACCGCGTTTGGGGATGCGCTGGGAAAGCTGTTGGCTGCGGTGGCCGCGAATCAACCCACCCTGCCGGCGGATGCCGCAACGGAGATCGCACAGGCAACCGACGATCCATCAGCGAGCGTCCCAACACCGCAGCCAGGTCAAACACCGCCGGGGGCGCCGGTCGTGTACGCGCTGCCATTGCCGCAGACGGCGATCCGCGCGCCGAGCGACACCGGCACGGCTAAGGCGCCACCCGAGAGCCAGCCGGTTCGGCGCGACAGACCCATGCGTGCCACATCGGTCTCGGTGCCGGTTGATCAGCAGGTTTTGCCAGCCGATGTGCATCAGTTGACCGTGGCGACGCCGCCGGCCGATAGCACCCCGGAAAATGCGGCGCCGACGGCGACACGGCAGGACGCCGAAGCACCTGAACAGATGGAAGCCGTCAAGACCGCCCCGTGGCCGCCACCGCAGGATGCGGAAGCGGCCACGCCCGCACAATCCGCTGCGCTGCCGCCGTTGCCGGCGGCTCTGCCGGAAACAGCGACTCAGTCGACGCCATCGAATCTAGCCGCCGCAATGTCACCGTCACAGGCCGCATCGCCCGCCGCGCAGCTCGCACCGGCGCTCGTGCAGATGGGCCCTGCGCCGGAGACGGCAACCCGAGCGCCAAGCGACACACTGGAACATGCGGCGCTCGCAACGCCACGACAGCACGCCGAAGCACCTGAACAGACGGATGCCGTCAAAGCCGCCCCGTCGCCGCAGACCGATGGAGCACCAACCGCGCCGACGGCGGTCTCGGTCGATGCGACGTCATCGCAACCACCGCACGATGCGCAAGCGGCCGCGCTCGCTCAATCCGTGGCGCTGCCGGTCGGCGAACTGAAGCCGTCGGTGCCAGCGGCTTTGCCGGAGGCAGCGACGCAGTCGACGCCGTCGAATCTGGCTACCGCGATTTCACCGTCGCCAGCCGCATCGCCCGCCGCACAGCTCGCACCGGCAGCGCTCGCGCCGTTACCGCCAGAGACGGCGGTTCGCGCGCCAAGCGACGCCGGTACGTCCAAGGCGCCGCCCGAGAGCCAGCCCGTTCGGCGCGGCACATACCCGCGTGCCACATCGGTCTCGGTGTCGGTTGATCAGCAGGCTTTGCCATCCGACGCGCAGCCGTTGCCTGCGCCGCCGCCGCCGCACGCTAGCACGCCCGAACATGCGGCGCCCGAAGCGCCACGACAGCACGTCGAAGCACCTGAACAGAATGAACCCGTCAAAGCCGCCTCGTCTGCGCAGGCGACGTCGGTCTTGGTCGATGCGACGCCATCGCTACCGCCGCAGGCTGCGGAAGCGGCCGCGCCCGCGCAATCCGCGGCGCCGCCCGTCGTCGAACTGAAGCCGTGGGTGCCGGCGGCTCTGCCGGAGACAGCGGCGCAGTCGACGCCGTCGAATCTGGCCACCGCGATTTCGCCGTCGCCGGCCGCATCGCTCTCCGCGCAGGTCGCGCCGGCAGCGTCCGCGCCGCTACTGCCAGAGACGGCGATTCGCGCGCCGAGCGACGCTGGCACATCCAAGGCGCCGCAGCCGTTGCCCGTGGCGACGCCGCTGCCCAGAAGCACACCGGAGAATGCGACGCCCGCATCGCCACGACAGCACGCCGAAGCACCTGAACAGAAGGAAGCCGTCAAAGCCACCCCGTCGCCGCAGACCGTTGACGCGGCAGCTAGGCCGGCGTCGCTCCCTGTCGATGCGACGTCATCGATGCCACCGCAGGATACGCAAGCGGCCACGCACGCACAATCCGCTGCGCTGCCTGCGGTCGAACTGACGCCGCAGATGACCGCGGCTCTGCCGGAGACAGTGGCTTTGTCGACGCCATCCAGCCTTATCACCGACGCTGCTTCACCGTCCCACGCCGCATCGCCCGCCGCCCAACTCGCGCCGGCGCTCGTGCAGATGGGCCATGCGCCGGACGGCGCGCAGCGGCTGACCGTGCGGCTCGATCCGCCGGAACTGGGCCTCGTCCAGGTGCGCATCGATCGCCCGGCCGAAGCCGCGGCCCGCGTCGAGATCACAGTCGAGAAGCCCGAGACGCTTACTCTGCTGTTGCGCGACCAGCCGCAGTTGCAGCATGCGCTGGATTTGGCCGGCGTGCCGGCGGAAGGACGCAGCGTCACGTTCCATGTCGCCTCACCCGAGCCGTCGCGCAACAGCGAGCCGGCGACCGCTCCTGCGCCCGGCGTGGCCGCGGGCGGGTTGAGCGGCGATGGTTCGCACGGCGCGCCGAGACAGGGCGGTCAGTCCGGACGTCAGCAGACCTCCGCGCAGGATGGCCGCGAAACCGAATTCACGCCGATCGGCCTGAGCGGCTGGCTACGCGGCGGCCTTGACATCACCGCATGACGCGAAAGGGAACCGTCCCATGAGTATCGCTTCCGTTGCCGCGCAGCAGAATAGCGCAATCGCCAACGCTGCCACCACAACCACGAGCGGATCGACCGCGGCTTCGCAGACCGGGAGTGCCGCCCTGAATTCGCTAACCGCCAATTTCGGCGATTTCCTCAACATGCTGATGACACAGTTGCAGAACCAGGACCCAAGCAGTCCGATGGACACCAATCAGTTCACGACCGAGCTGGTACAGTTCTCCAGTGTCGAGCAGCAGATCGACACCAACAACAGCCTGACGCAATTGATCCAGCTCACCCAGTCCGGCGAGGTGATGCAGGCCTCGGCAATGACCGGCAAGCAGGTCACCGTGAGCTCAGATCATGTGCCGCTGCAGATCGGACAGGGGACGATCGAGTTTACCACGCCGTCGGCGGAGCCGGTTGATATCGCGATCTACGATGCCAATGGCAACGAGCTGAGCGACAACACGATGACGTCGACGACGGGTAGCAACACCTGGTCCTGGAACGGCACCAACGGTTCCGGCGCAACGGTACCGGACGGCAGCTACAAGGTGGTGGTGACCGCCGCCAATGCCGACGGCACGACGACGACGCTGCCCACCAGCGTCGTCGGCACCGCGACCGGTGTGCAGAGCCAGTCGACCGGCATGCAACTGGAGCTGGGGGCGCTGTCGGTCAATTTCTCGCAGGTACAGTCGGTGGGGAACTGAGGGCGATCATGGTCCCATGCGCATCGACGCGGGATGGCCGCCTGCCTTGAACCGCTTGCCCGTGTTGGTAACGTCAGTGCCGTTCACCTTGAGGAGGGAGAAATCCTCATCGATGTAGTTACCAACGTAGATATACTGCCCGTCGGGTGAGAACGCAATTGGCTCAGGGAGTGCACCGACCTCAATCGTCTTGATCGGTGTCACCGTCTTGCCCTGGATGCGCAGCACGGTGACGGCCCCCGTCGGGTGGTAGAACCACGCCTGCTTGCTGTTGGATCCATTTACGTTCAGTACCGCGGCGAGGTCGCCTTTCGGGCTCATCGCCAATCCCTCTGGCGCGTCCCCCACTGTGACGTGCGCGATCGCATGCGGATGCGGACCCTCCAGGTCGATCACGGTGGCCGCGTCCAGGCTGCCATCGGACGTCCCGTTGTTGCCGTTGTCGGCGGTGATCGCCAGCTTGCCGTCGGGCGATACCTCCACGTTGTAGGGGAACAGGGACGTCGGGATGTCGAGCTTGTTATAGCTGACCTTGCCGCCCTCGACATCGAGCACCGCAACCTTGTTGTCGGGCGACCTCACCGCGAGTGCTCGCTTGCCGTCGGGCGTGAACACCACATGCGATACGCCGGGGCCGATCTGCAAGGTATCTGTCTGGGTCACGTTGGTGCCGTCGATCTTGACCACGCTGATGGTGCCGTCGGCGCGGTTGCACACCAGCGCCATATCGCCCTTGGGGCTGAACGACAGGCCTGAGGGCTGCTTGCCTACAGTGAGCGTCTGCGCCAGCTTGGGCGGGCTCGCCTTCATGTCGATGACAAACAGCTTGTCGGTTGGCACCATCTTGCGCGCGCCATTGTCCTCGGCGACGGTCATCGAGTCGGCAACCAGCGCGATGCTGCCATTGGGTGAGATCGCCAGGTTGGTCGGCGGTCCGACGACAGAGTTCTCCAGCTTCAGTGAGACGACGACCTTGGGATCCTCGGGTTTCGCCAGGTCGAATATCACCACGGTGTCGCTGCCAGTTGGATTGACCATCGGCTTGCCCTGAGGGTCGGTGCCGGGCTTCTCGTCGTTGCCGACAATCATGTAGGGCGCGGCACCGGCTGGGATGGCGGTGGTGGCGAACAGCACAAGGCCAGCCGCGGCGGCGTGCTTCAGCATTGTTTCTCTCCCTTCGTTTTTTCCGGCGTCGTAGCGCCTACGCCATCTTTACCCTCCCGCTTGCGCGCGCGACAGTGCAGGGCATGTCCGCCTCGCTCGCCGCACGCCTCGACCAGGCTGTGAACATGCTGACGCGCGCCTACCCCGGACCCGGCGGTGCGGTCGCCGCGCTGCGCAATGGCGAGGTGCTGCTTCGCCACGCATGGGGTTGGGCCAACGCCGAGAGGCGCATCTCCTTTACCCCGCGCACGCTGTTCCGCATGTGCTCGATCACCAAGCAGTTCACCTGCGCCGTTGTTCTGGACGCCTATCCCGATCCGTCGGTGCTGGATACCGACGTGCGCGACCGGCTGCCATTGCTGGAGCAGCCGGCGCCAGGTGCGCTGCATTTGTGTCACAACCAGTCCGGCCTGCGCGACTATTGGGCGGTGGCGATGCTGCATGGCTCGGCGGCAGAGGCGCCGTTCGGCGATGCCGAGGCTGCACGTGTGATTGCGGGAACGCGCACGCTGCATTTCGCACCAGGCACGCGCCACTCGTATGTGAACCAGAATTTTCGCATCCTGTCGGACATCGTGCAGCAGCGCGCCGGCCGAAGCTTCGCGGAGCTTCTGCGGACGCGCGTATTCGACCGCGCCGGCATGGCGACGGCACTGCTGGCCGCTGACACCACCGCCATGCCTGACGGCACCCAGGGCTACGAGGGCACGGCTACCGGTGGCTTCCGTGCCGCGGAGAACCGTATCCTTTGGACCGGAGATGCAGGTCTTGGCGCCAGCCTCGATGACATGATCGCCTGGGAACGCCACATCGACGCAACGCGCGATGATGCTGATGCACCGTACAGCCGCCTGTCCGTTCCGGTGACCTTCGCCGACGGCACTCCGTCCGCTTATGGCTTCGGCCTGAACCGGGCGAGGGTACTGGGCCGCCCGGTCACCGCCCATGGCGGCGCGCTGCGCGGTTGGCGTAGCCACCGTTTGTATGTGCCCTCGGAGCGCATCTCTGTTGTGGTCATGTTCAATCACCTCTCCGACGCGCATCAGGCGGCGGTGGACCTGCTCGCCGCTGTACTTGGCGAGGATCGGCCGCCGCGTGCCACACCTGGCCCGGCACCCGACTGGCTCGGAGCCTATCGAGAGCCGGAGACCGGACTGTCGGTGCGCATCGAGGCGGCTGCGGACGGGCAGGTGCGGCTGCGCTACGGACATTTCCCGGACCTGCTCGACGTGAACGCAGACGGCAGCGCGAGCAGCGACAGCGCGCGGCTCCGACCTCGCGATGGCGGACTATGGATGGAGCGGCCGTCGGAGAACCAGAGTTCGCGTTTGATCCCGTGCGATGGGGCGCCAGCCAACGATGTCGCAGGACGCTATCACTGCGCGGAACTGGATGCCGAGCTGACCGTGTCCGACGCCGGCGGTGTGCTGTATGGCGGTTTTTCGGGTTTCCTCGGCCAGGGCCGTATGGAACTGCTCGGGCCGGTCGGCCGGGATGTCTGGGTTCTGCCGTGTCCGCGCGCGCTGGACCACACGCCACCTGGTGACTGGACCCTGGCCTTCCGCCGCGATGCCGCGGGCCGCGTTACCGACGTTGAGGTCGGCTGCTGGCTGGCGCGCCGTTTGCCCTACGTGCGTCTCGGCTGAGGCTACGCGCTACTCCGCCGACGCCCGGTTCGAGGCTTCGAACAATGGCTGCGCCTTGGCCATATCGCATTGCCGCTCGTGCGACCGGTCATCGAGTGAATGATATTTGGACCCAGCGCCGTGCAGTCGACGTGGCAGAGCGAGCGCACCGGCTGCCTCGCTCCCAGTAATCTCCTTGAAAGAAACAATCACACCTTTTCCAACACCAGAGGAGCGAGTTTGGGCGGGGTGGACAGCCACCGCACCAGCGTCTGGATCGCTGCATTGGCGACGCCGAACACCGCAGCGAATAGCGCGATCACCACCAGGAACAGCGCCACTCGCTGACCCACGGCGTGCAGCCTCGCGGCCTCGCGCATCGTCACCGCGACTGCCTCCGAGACGCCGATCGCCGCGCCGAACCCGGACGACATCACTACCAGAACCGCTCCACGCAGCAGGTTGGGCAGGAACAGCAGCGCCAGATTGCGTTCATCCCGTCGCAGGTGTTCCAGCGCGCGATAACCATTCTCCGCGACGTAGGCGGTCATGTAGACCGACTGTGCCAAGGTGACCGCGACCAGTCCCGCCGCTGGTTCCCCGAACAGCGACAGGTCGTGCGACAGCATGCTCAGTATGAAATACATGACGACGTAGACCGGCGCCGCCTGCATCAGCCGCACGCACGGCCAGACGATGCGTCGCGAGAGCGGCACCCACTCCCGCAGCAATGCCACCGGCACTCCAACGCCAAGTCCGATGGCGACTGCACCGGCGGCTACCTGAAGGTTGACCAGAATGCCGGCAAGCAGTTCCGGAGCAAAATTGCGGATCGTCTCGATCATGATGACCGCCGGACGAAATTCCCGAGCCACGTCTCGAGACGGGACAGCAGAGCGATCACAGCCAGCACCAGACCGGTGTAGAACAGCAGCAGCAACAGGTACACTGCGACGCGGTCGCGCGAGTATGCGGTAAGGTCCGTCGTGACGTTGAGGAACTCCGGCACGCCAATCATCCCGGCGGCAGGGCTGCCCTTCGTCGCGTTTATCAGAAATGCGAAAAGCTGAATTCCGGCCGCCGATACCGCTGACAGAAATGAGCGTCCTTGCACCGCCTGATGCGCATCCTTGATAGCCTGAGCAGCGTTCGTGCCGTTGTAGAAGCCGATAACCACCACGGCCGCGCCAAGCGCCACGAATCCGCTGTATTGCGTCACTCCGCCAGCCACGACGAAGCCGAAAAACAACAGCAGCGGCAGCGGACTGGTCTGACCGATCGCTGCCAAGCCGGCGACGCCGAGGCGCATTGCCGTCGGACCATGCGTCATCAGCCATGCGAGGGACAACGCGAATGCCGTGGTCGTCAGCACGACGCCCACCACCAGCGCCAGGGAATAGCCGACGCCCTCGAGCAGCAGGCCGATTGCGCTCTGGTGCTTCAACGGTGACAGATCGAGCCGCAGTCCGAGCCAGTTCGTCGCCGCTTTCTCCAGCCACGCCGCCTGCGCCGCCATCATGGAGACGTCGTTCGCATCCGAGGTGTCCACAGGCGGGATCAGGCAGTTCGCCTCTACCATCCCGTCCGCGGCAATGCAGCGGGGCAAGGCCCAGCGACTCTGCTCCTCCAGAAGGAAGACGTCGTCGAGCCCATGGTCGCGCGCGAGCCGCAGGAACACGCCGTCGACGTGGAACGCGACACTCAGCTCGTCGAGCAGCGCGGCAAACTGCTTCGCCCCGCTGCGCGCCACCGCCATGCCCCATGGTACTGGTGCGAAGCCGAACTTCACCGCGAAGCGGTTTGCCCAGTTCGGCCGCATGAGCGCCTCGGAAAAGAACGTGTTGTCATGCATGACGAACGCGCACTCGTTGAACTCCAGCGCGTCCAGCAACTGCTCTGGCTGATCGAAGGTCAGAATGCGAATGTGGTGGCGGATGAGCACTATGTTGGAAATGGCACCCGACGGCAGGCAAACGGTCTGGCCGACGAGATCGTCCCAGTCGTGCACTGTACGGTCCCGTGCGCCGACTACCACGGACTGCGATGCGTAATAATGAGGTCGGACGAATCGCACCTCGCCGTCGCGCTGTACATTGTGACTCATGGTCGCAATGACGAGATCGATGTCGCCGTCGGCGACCAATGGGATACGGGTCTTGGTGTCCACCACAACCGGCACCAGGCGGACGCCAAGAAAGTCGGCGATGCGACGGGCGATATCGACTTCGAAGCCGGAGAATGCGTTGCTCTGGTCGCGCACAGAGAAGCCCGGATAGTAGCTGCGCAACCCCACGCGCAGTTGTTTCGCGCACAGGATGCGCACCAGCACCTCGGATGTTTGGGTGCAATCAGCCGTGCTGGCCCGCGCCTGGTCCAGCATCTGCTGCGCTGCGGTCATGGCGGGCGACTCGTCCGCACGAGCCGGTAAGAATAGTGCAAACAGAACGAGCAACGCGGAGATGCTGCGTATCATGCTGTCCGACCGTCCCGGCCGGGTCCGGCTCCGCCGGCCATTACGACCCAACGGACGCTACGCTCGCCGGATCTCGAGTATCTGCACATCGGCGAACTCGTAGGGTCCCAGCCGGCTGATTCCGGCACCGGTAAATCTCGCCCTCACCGCTGCCTTCAACAGCGCTGTCTTCGCAGGATGCAGCGGCACCGTGGTGGCGAGCACGCCACGCGACACGAGCCCCTGCTCCACCAGCATAGCCTTGGTGCGATCCACATCGACGAACGCATTGTGGGTGATCAGCGCGACACCGTCGTCGGCCAAGTGAACGGCGAGGCCGGCGAGGAACGGATCGAGCAAACGCCGTCCATCCACGCCGCCCATGCTCCAGTGCGGCGACCGGTCTGGATCGCTCGGTTCGGTCGCGGCGAAATGCGGCAGATTCGCCACCACGATATCGAAACGCGCCGCGCCTACCGGCTCCCACAGCGAGCCCCGGAGCAGCCTCGTCCGCTCCAGTAGGTGCATGGCACGGAGCAGCGTCGCCGTGGAACGCAGCGCCGCCTGTTCGATGTCCACGCCCACCAGTCGCTGGACGCCCAGCTCCCCCAGCGTCGCCAGCAATACGCCGCTACCGACGCCCATATCGAGGCCGCTGCCACGGCGGTAGCCCGGCACGCCGGCTCGCAAAGCGTACATCAACAGGCCAGTGTAGTCGCTGGGGCGGAACGGGTCGCGGGATGGCATTGGCTCAGCACCTTCGACTGCGTGGCCATGTCAGGGCGGCGCTGCCAAGCTCGGCGAGATAGTGCGAGGCCCCGTACAGCTCTACCAGCACGAAAAATGCCAGTGCGACCAGCAGATAGCGATCGACGAAGGCTGCGAGCGCCGGCGGCAGGTTGCCGTAAACCCACGGCAAGCCGGAGCGATAGTATTCCCGCGCCAGCTTGTGCACTGGCAGGTCAACACCGGCAATGCTGGGATAGGCGCCGGCGCTGCTGACCAGAGTCGGACCACGGTGCACTTGTGCCATCGCCTCCAGCAACGTGTAGATCACGTAAGGATGCAGTCCCTGTCGCACCGCGACATCGACCGTGCCGGCGAGCATCACGACATCGCTCGGCGGTATTCCATCGCCGACATCGTAGATGCCGCGCGCCAGCACGATTGGGCGAAGCGATGGCAGATGGTTGGCGATAGCCTTTGCCTCGCCGATTGACACCAAACGCACTCCTGACCAACTGGCGAGGTCGCGTACAACTTGGTTTTCTGGTGCCAACATGAATACGCCCGCGTCGAAATGACCAGCGCGCAGCTCATTCGCCGCATCGCCAAGCTGCATGAAGGTGAAGGAAGTGTTGTCGGGTGTGATATCGTATAGTTGCAGCATCCGTTCTGCGGCATCGCTCGTGGCGCTATCGGCCGGCGGCATGACGATCTTGCGGCCGCGCAGGTCGGTGAGCCCGATGCGGCGGCCCAGATCGGCGCTGGCGAACACGAATAGCGGTTGCAGTTGGACCTCGCCGATGCTGTAGACGCCAGCGTTGGCATAGGCGCTGGCGTCCTGCGCCTCGAAGCCGATATCGATCCCACTTGCGGGATTGGCGAGGTCCGGCAGAATTTCCAGTGAGTTGGCCTTCGGCCGGATTTGTAGATCGATTCCGCTTTCTGCCAGGATCTGCCGATACTGCTGCGCGATCTGATAGAAGCTGCCGCCGACCGGACCGGCCTCGATTGTCACATGCGTCGGCGGACGCGCCCACACAACGCCGGCCACAAGCACAATGATAAAACTGCAATAGATCGCGAGCCTGACACGGAGCGACGCCGATCGTACCGCATTGATGATCATCGCGGCTACTCGGACTCGCTCGGACCGGAATCCAGTGGGTGTGTCCCGGGCGCGACGCCCTTCGGCGTCACCGTCAGTGACACCTTCGGCAATGGCAGGAAGTCCACCTCCACTTTGCTGACCTCGAAGCCGCCGACATCGCGCGCCCCGACAATGGAGCGAATGATCCGGCGCTGCGTGGCGGCGATCGCGCCAGGCCGCGCCAGCGAATCATGATACAGGATGCGTTCAAGGTACAGGTGATCGGCATCCGATGTCTCGCGCGCGATGCCAAACATCATGACCGCGTCCGGGATGATGCCGATAGACGATTGGACACCGGTGATCTGATATCCGGCGATGTCCATCAGGCTGGTGAAATCCATTGCATTGGTCATGCCGGCCGGCATCGGTTGCCTGGCACCGGCGAACATGTGCCACGCGTCCTGGATCGTGGCGCTGAGCCAGCCCATCACCGAGCCCGCGCTGTATGCCTCACCGGTGGCGAGCGCGGCACGCTGCGCCTCACGCTCATCCGATGGTAGCGGGACAAGCTCAAGCGCCGGCAAGGGCCCTAGCGGACCGATGACCGCGTCGCTCTGCGCCTCGGCGAGAAGGCGCGCGACACCCCGCGCACCGCGCCTCGCATACAGCCAGTAAGAAGTGGAAAATTCATACAACTCCTGCGCGATCGCGTCTGCACTCGGCGGGACGCCGTCCATCGCCAGGCCGACAAGCTGCCCGCCCGCCTGCGAGAACTCGCGCTGCGACAGCACGCCGACGGTGCCCACCGGAGCCTCCAACAGCGCCTTCACGGATTGCGCGCCGGGCAACTCGCGTACTCGGTCAGTGCGCGTGGCTACGCAGCGCGCGGTGCGCAGCTGCGCATCGAACACCTGCCTCACCGCCGGCTCATTGCGGCATCCACCCTGTAGCACCAGCGCGTCGAATGTTGCGCGGCTGCCTTCTCCACGCATCGGCAACTGGAAGCGGATGTCCTGCGCTGGCAGCGCACGATCGACATCCGCCCAGCGCACCGCTGTGTTGCGGGTGAACTCCGTCTTGAAAGGGACATCGCGAGCAACCGCAAGATAGACCTGTCGGCTGGTCAGGCCGCTGAGTTCGCTGCCGACGCGCGCGGCGAAAATCAGCGCGCTGCGACCGAGTTCCACCACGGCAACGTCGATGCCATTCCTGGTGCACTCGGCGACCAGAGCGACCTGCATGCGGTCCGTTGCGAGCACGATGTCGGGTCCGATGCCGGCGGCCTCGCTGCAGAAGTCGCGCAGGGCAGGCTGAGGTTCGGCGTAGCGAATGGCAAGCTGGCCAGTGAGACCGGCGCGGGTCGCCATGGTGTCGAGCAGGCTGTCGAAGATCGTGCGCCCGCTCGTCGAGACAGTGACGCGGAGCATCGGCCTGTCCTCAACTGCGGCCGCAAGGGCACCATTGCACAGGCCAAGAACGAGAACCGGTACTATGAGCGCGAACGGCCAGCCACGAGCCGCGCCAGAAAGTCGCATGGTCGTGCAATCACCCTGTCAGTGTGTCAAATCGAGATCGCCGACTTCTCCACGATCCAGTGAGATCGGCATTGCGGTACACACTGAGCAGTTTGCGCGGCAAAATTTGCCGCGCCGTTAACGGCTGATCGTCCGCGAGAGGTCAGTCCGGTTGACCGAGCGCCCGATACATCTCCGACAGGTACGGGCTCATAGGGACGCCGAGCGTCTCACCCGTGGGTAACCGGTCCACCAGCCATCTCGTGTAGAGCCTGTCCAGCGTCCCCTCGCTCGCCATCCGGGCAAACGACTGCTTGACGAGATCGGCAAACGCCGGGTCGTTGCGCCGCAACGCGATCGCATACGGCTCGAACGACAGGTAGTCGCCCACGATGGCGAAGCCGCGGCCATCGTGGTGTGTGGCGATGAATCCAGCCAGCAGGATGTCGTCGGAGGCGAACGCGTCCGCCTTCCCAGCCGCCAACAGATCGTATGCGGCATCCAGGCTAGGCTGTTCTTCCACCTTAATTGCGGGGGCCACTTTGCTGGCCAGTCGCTGCATGACTTCGGCGTTGGTCGTGCCGGCGCTGACCGCGACCGCGCGACCGGCGAGGTCACGATACGAATTCACCTGCGCTCGACCGCCTCCCTCCAACGGGACCATCAGCTTGGTTCCGCTAAGAAAGAACACCGGCGAGAATGCGACCACCTCTGCGCGTTCGGCGTTGGCCGTTGTCGAGCCACACTCGAGATCGACTGCGCCGGAAGCGACCTTTGGCAATCGCTGATCGGCGGCGACCGGGACGTAGATGATGCGCACGCCGGTTTGCCACGCAGGCGCGTCAGCCTCCAGCAGGTCGCGGTTCAGTGTGCGTGCCACGTCCTCGGCGATGCCGTGACATATGTCGAGCGAGAACCCCACCGGCTGCCCGGCCTTGTTCAGGAACGAGAACGGCAATGAGCTCTCGCGATAGCCAAGCAGGATGGTGCCGCGATCGTTGATCGTCTTGAGGGTGCCGGAGAGTGGCGCGCCCTCCTCCGCCAGAACGCTGCCGCCGGCCCAGGCCACGGCAAGCGACAGGCCGGCGAGAGCGCGCAGACCCCTCATACCGGTTCCACCTCCATCTCCTCAATCATCGCCGCCGTGTCGACATCGCTGATCAGTTGTCCCTCCCATTTTGCCACGACCGCCGTCGCCAGCGAATTGCCGATGACGTTGGTAGCCGACCGGCCCATGTCCAGGAACGTGTCGATGCCCATGATCAGCAGCAGTCCCTCTTCCGGCAGGTTGAACTGGCTGAGCGTCGCGGCGATCACGACCAGTGACGCACGCGGCACACCGGCGACGCCCTTGCTGGTGAGCATCAGCGTCAGCAGCATGGCGATCTGCGTGCCGAGGGTCAGTGGAATGTCGTAGGCCTGTGCGATGAACACGCTGGCGAACGTGCAGTACATCATTGTGCCATCGAGATTGAACGAGTACCCGAGTGGCAGGACGAAACTCGAGATGTTGCGTGAGATCGGGAATTTCGCGAGCTGCTCCAGCATCTTCGGATAGGCGGCTTCGGAACTGGCGGTCGAGAACGCGAGCAGGAAAGGCTCGCGCACCAGCAGGATCAGGCGTTTGACGCTGGGACCGAGCACCAGGAACCCTACGAGGATCAGTATGATCCACAGGCACAACAGGCCGAAGTAGAAATAGCCCATGAACTTGGCGTAGTTGACGAGGATCCCCAGGCCGTTCGTGGAGATCGTCGCCGCCATAGCGCAGAACACCGCGAGCGGCGCCAACTGCATCACATAGCCGGTCACGCGCAGTATGACATGCGACAGGCCCTCGATGCCGTCGAGCAACAGCTTGGCGCGCTCGCCCATGGCGGTGCAGGCCACGCCGAAGAAGATCGAGAACACGACGATCTGCAGGATCTCGTTGTCCACCAACGGGCGAACCGCCGAATCCGGGAAGACGTGCTTGACGAAGCCGTCGAGTGTCATCGCGTGCGCATCGATGCCCGAGCTCACGCCGCTGACGACTTTGTGGACGCCCAGGCCAGGCTGGAACAGGTCTACCAGAAACAGGCCGAGCGTCAGTGAAACCAGCGAGGCGCTGACGAACCATAGCATGGCCTTGCCGCCGACCCGCCCGACCGCCCCGGCATCCGACATGTGGCCAATTCCCACGACCAGGGTGGAGAAGACCAGCGGCCCGATGATCATCTTGATCAGACGCAGAAAGATCGTGCTGCCGAATGATATGTAGGTGGCGAACAGCTTTCGGGTGGATGGATCGGAGTAATGGTCGTGGATCAGTCCGCCCGCGGCAATTCCCAGCACCATCGCCACGATGATGTAGGTTGTCATTCGGCTCGATTTCATCGTCGCTCCATCCATTCGGCCCCGTGTTGCAGTCATGTTGCAACTCCGGCAGGAGGTCATGCAACTGGCGGTCCCACCCGGCACAATCTGCCGCGCTGTTAACGGCAGGGTAAGCGCGGCGGATCATTCTCCGATCAACGGCAAGAGGCCGGGTTACTGGCGAATGAGCCAGGGACATGCGATGCGCGCCTGGTTCCAGGCGCGGGGGTGACGAAATGAAAGCCCTTATGGAAGGGCTGCGCGCATTGGGTCCCGCACGGCTCGCTGCGATGGGCGCTGTGGCGCTCGGCATGCTCGGCATGCTCGCGCTGATGGTGCTTCGCGGCGGCACCGAGCCGATGGCGCTGCTCTACGGTGACCTCGACCTCCGCGACGCGTCGCAGGTTGTGGATCAACTTGCGCGCAGCCACATCCAGTATCGCATCGCCGGCAACGGGAGCCAAGTCATGGTGCCCGCCGACAATGTCGCCGAAGCACGGCTGGCCCTGGCCCACGAGGGTCTGC
Organism: uncultured Alphaproteobacteria bacterium; assembly: GCA_963818775.1. GTDB lineage: Bacteria > Pseudomonadota > Alphaproteobacteria > Acetobacterales > Acetobacteraceae > JAMXLO01. The sequence goes on from CAWFUF010000026.1 coordinate 438,771, forward strand.
CCGCTGGCGGCTCCATCGGTTACGAGATCTTCGATCGCTCCGATGGCTTCGCCGCCACCGAATTCCAGCAGAAGATCAACGAGACTCGCGCGCTGGAGGGCGAGATCGCGCGGACTATCCGCGCCATGCGTGGCATCCGCGCCGTGCGAGTGCATCTTGTTCTGCCGCGCCGCGAGCCATTCGCGCGCGACCGCCAGGACGCGCAGGCCAGTGTGATGCTGACCATGGCCGGCGTGGGGAGACTGGATAGCGAAGGCATCCAGGCCATAATCAACCTCGTCGCCGCCGCGGTACCCGGTCTGCGGCCGCAGAACATCGCCATCGTTGATTCGCGTGGCGACCTGCTGGCGCGCGCCGGCGAGCCGGTTGGCCCCGCCGCGACCGCGCTCTCGACCGAGGAGGTCCGACGCGCGACCGAATTGCAGCTTTCACATGCGGTCGAGGCGATGTTGGAGCCCAGTCTGGGCGCCGGCCATGTGCGTGCCGAGGCGGCGGTGCGCATGAGCTTCGACCGGTTGAACCAGACCGAGGAGCGCTACGACCCGGATGGCCAGGTGACGCGAAGTTCGCAGAACGTCACCAGCAACTCAAAGAGCAGCGAACCGAACGGCACGGTGACGGTGCAGAACAACCTGCCCAACGCCGATGCCGGCCGTGAGGCCGCGGGCACACAGGAGGCTCGGCAGGAGGAGACCACCAACTACGAGATCAACAAGACGGTGCGCACCCTGATCCGCGAGCAGCCACAGATCGATCACATCAGCGTGGCGGTGATGGTGGATGGCACCGACAGCGTCGGCGCCGACGGCAAGCACTCCTGGCAGCCACGCACTGCCGAGGAACTGGATCACATCACTGGTCTCGTGAAGAGCGCGATCGGCTTCGACGAGAAGCGCGGTGACCACGTCGAGGTGGTAAGCATGCGCTTCACCAACGAAGACAGTTCACCGGTCGCTGACAGCGGGGGACTGCTCGGATTGAACCTGGACAAGGCCGACCTGCTGCATCTGGCGCAGACCGCACTGTTCGGTGTGATCGGAGTGCTGACGCTTTTGGTCGTGCTGCGTCCGATGGTGCTGCGCATCACAGCTGTCGCACCAGCGGCACTGGCCGGCGGTGGCGCGGCACTGGCCTCGCTCACCGGTCCAGCCGGTGCGGCACTGCAGGCATTGCAAGCGTCGCCGACGACGACGCCAACAGGCGCCGCCGGCACGCTGCCGCTGCTTGAGGACGAAAGCATGGTGAGCATCGCGCAAATCGAGGGCCAGATGCGTGCCTCCTCGTTGCGGCGCATCGGCGCGCTGGTCGAAAAGCATCCGGACGAGACGCTGTCAATCGTGCGCGGCTGGATGGTGCAGGAGAACAGTTAAGGTGAAGTCGGAAGACTATCGCGTCATCAGCGGATCGCAGAAGGCGGCAATCCTTATGCTGGCGCTCAGTGAGGAGCAATGCACGCGGCTCTTCTCCATGATGCACGAGGACGAGATCAAGGACATCTCGTCGGCGATGTCACAATTGGGCGCGGTGCGGTCCGAGGTTGTGGAGCGTTTGTGCCTCGACTTCGTTGATCATATGGGAGCCTCCGGCAACCTGGTCGGCAGCTATGAAAGCACCGAGCGGCTGCTGCAGAAGAC